>NZ_CP128606.1:1562500-2762500 GCF_051132405.1 Tabrizicola sp. M-4 | reverse complement strand
CGCATGCCGGGATCGAGCGCGCCGGTCAGGCCCGCGGGCTGCCCCGGTTGAGTGACCTTCAGCGCGAGGATGGGTTCGTTCACTTCCATCGGGCGCAGGACATAGCGCGGGCGGTCCTCATCGGCGGGGAAGAGAGCGGTTTCCTCGGTGAAGATGCCTTCGGGCAGGGCGCTTTTCTGCCAGAAGATCTTTTTCACCGCGTCGGGTTCCAGAGTGTCGCCGTATTTGAGCTGTTCCGCCGCAACATAGACCTCGACCAGGTCACCAACCTTGGCGCGGAAGGCGCGTTCCTGAACAAGGGCGCTTTCCGTCTTGTTGATGTAACCTTGGGCCATGTAAACGGCAAAGCCCGCCAGCGCCATGCCGACGAGCAGAACCAATCCGAACATCATGCGCATCGTCTCGTGCCTCGTGCTTCATCCGCTCTGCGTTTGGCGGGCCTTGGTTGCGGCGGGCCGATAAGGCGGCCCAGACCATTGTGATTAGCCCGCTCAGGGCGCATCACCCTCAATCTTGGAGCGCTTCTTCCACTGCGGCGACCGTGTCTGCGGCGACGCCGCTTGCGGCCGTTTCGGTGGATTCCGTCATCATGACCATCATGGGGACCGAAAGGAGGACGACGGCAGCCGCCAGAACCACCCAATCGACCGTTACGGCGCCATCTTCCCCTTTCAGGAAAGCCTTGATCCGAACAGTCTTCGCTTCGCACACTTTCATTTCTTCACTCCGGTCCGGGTCATTCGGCAGTGCGCCAGAATAACGCAAATCTGCAGTCGACAGCCACCTAACCTTATGGAAACGGCCAGGCTTTTGGCCTGGCCGTCCTGACTTTTCAGGCTTCGCCCGAAGATTACGGGTTGTCGGAGTTGTCGATCACGTCCGTGGCGACGTTGCCGGCAGCTTCGGTGATCGCCGGGGTCATGGTCTGGGCGATGATGATGCCGAGGCCAACGATCGCGCCGGTCAGAACGACCCAGTCAACGGTCACGGCGCCGGATTCGTCGTTTTTGAAGCGCTTGAAGATGTTCAGGAATTTCATGGTGGTCTTCCTTGATAGGTGTTTCAGTTTCAGGTCTTGCTCACAACCGCCCCGGTTTTTCGGTCCGTTCATCCGGTCCGTCTGCCGTTCGGTATGAGGGCATATGGCCCCTGAATCGTGGCGGCAGTTGGGTTGCGATAGGGCATTTTCAGCACATGTTAACTTTTGCGTTTAACACGGCTAAGCACCTGAAAACGTTAACAACTATTTTTCAAGCTACATACTTTCGGTTGGCCCGGAATGCCTTCGGATGGCAAATTTGGCGGTTTTGCCATGTTTCCTGGGGGAGTCTGGCGACGCCATGGCCGGATCGCAGCAGCCTGTGGAAGACATCGGCAGGCAGGGCGCGGGCGGAGGTGGGGGGTAGTGGCCCTCCGCCCGCGTCGCACGGTTGGCCGGAGGGGCCAATCGCGCGGACCTGCGTCAGGCGAAGATCACTCGCCGGCGATGTCTTCGGTGATGGCGGTGGTGGCGGTTTCGATCGAACCGCCGATCGTGCCGGCCACGGTCACGCCCAGAGCCACGACGGCGCCGGTCAGAACGACCCAGTCCACGGTCACGGCGCCGGATTCGTTGTTCTTGAAGGATTTGAAGAGGTTCAGGAGTTTCATGGTCGTTCCTCGTTACTGGTTACATGTACAGGTCTTGGTTCCAACCGCTTCGGCCCGTGTCGATCTTTCGAACCAACCGTTTGCCGTTCGGTATGACCCTATATGGCCCCCCAACGGTGGCGGGAGTTTGTGTGAGTTTGGGCTTTTGCTTTCGTGGCGCATTTTTTTCGTCTTTCCTTCAAGCCATTGAAAAGGTGCCGAAAATTTTCAGAAAAATCGTGAAAAATTAACTCTTTAGGCGACAGCTTGGCGGTTTTGCCATCATCCGACGCAGGGAGTGGCCAGACGGGGCGATTTGGTGCATGATTCCCCGCAAGAGGCAGATACAGGAAAGGCATCCGGCAGAGATGCGATTCCGGTCAGGATTTTTGATCGCGCTGGTCGCGGTGGCGTTGCCCCTTGGGGCGACCGGGGAAGGTGTGCCTGCCGCGCGGGATTTCACCTTCAAGCGGATCAAGGTGGGCGAGGGTCTGCCGGGGCGGAAGGGTCTGGTGCAGATCGATCCGGAGGAACAGGCGCGCATCCTTGCCGCGCTGCCGCGAACCTCGGCCCCGCATCAGGAGCCGGTGCTGCCGCCCGTGACGCTGGGCGGTGCGTCGGTGCCTCCGCCGCAGCTTGGCCCGGCGCCGCAGCCTGCGGCGCGCTTTGGCTGGTTCTGGGAGGCGGTGCCGCCGGGGATCGGGGATGTGGCCGGGCGCTTTCCGCTGGCGCTGGCCACGTTATCGCAGGGGCCGGACGGTGCGGTGGTGCCGACGCCCCGGATGCAGCACATGCAGGAACTGGCGGATGCGTGGGGGACGGAGCTTCTGAAGGCGACGGTGGGGACGGAGGTTTCGCCCGCGCTCGCGCTGGCGGTGATGGCGGCGGAAAGCGCGGGGCAGACCGAGGCGGTGAGCCATGCCGGGGCGCAGGGCCTTATGCAACTGATCCCCGATACGGCCGAACGTTTCGGTGTGACCGACGCCATGGATCCGGTACAGAACATCAGGGGCGGCGTGGCCTATCTGGACTGGCTGATGCGCCATTTCGACCGTGACCCGATCATGGTGATCGCGGCCTATAATGCAGGCGAGGGGGCGGTGAAGGCCAATGCCGGCGTCCCGCCCTATGCCGAGACGCGGGATTACGTGCCGAAGGTGCTGGCGGCATGGACCGTGGCGCAGGGCCTGTGCATGACGCCGCCCGAAGTGGTGAGCGACCCTTGCGTCTTCCGGATCATCGCTGTGGGGAATTGAGCCTGTGGCTGGTTGACCCCCGCTCAGCCTGCGGTGGGATCAGACTGCGAAGGCATCGGCCCATTCGGGGTGCTTCTTCCGCTGCGCGTTTACAAAGGGGCAGAGCGGCATGATGCGGAAGCCCTCCTTGCGGGCGTCCTCTACCATACGCGTGACGAGGGCGAGGCCCGCGCCCGTCCCGCGGAAGCTGTCGGGCACGCCTGTGTGATCTGCGATGATCAGGGTGGGCGAGGTGATGGAATAGGTAAGTTCCGCCTCTTCGCCATTCAGGCGAATGACGTAGCGGCCCTTGGTCTGGCCGTGCTCGCGCTGGATTTCATGCGCCATGGGCGGGTCCTTCCGGGCGGGGGCAAAATTTTCGGACGAAAATTTTGCGGTGCGAAAAATCTTCGGACGAAGATTTTTCCGGCTCCTCCGGCTTGCCGGAGGAGCCTGCGCGGTCAGTCGACCAGCGTCGCCTCGGTCGCGGCGCGGAGTTCGGCGTCAGACACACCATCGGCGAGTTCGACGATCTTCAGCCCGCCGGGGACGACGTCGAGGACGCCGAGATTGGTGATGATGCGGTTGACGACGCCCTGACCGGTGAGGGGCAGGGTGCAAGCCTTCAGCACCTTCGATTCACCGTGCTTTGAGGTGTGGTCCATGACCACGACCACGCGGCCCACGCCCGCGACGAGGTCCATCGCGCCGCCCATGCCCTTGACCAGCTTGCCGGGGATCATCCAGTTCGCGAGGTCGCCATTCTCGGCCACTTCCATCGCGCCGAGGATGGCCATGGCGATCTTGCCGCCCCGGATCATCGCGAAGGAGGTGGCGCTGTCGAAGAAGGCGGTCTGGGGCAGTTCGGTGATGGTCTGCTTGCCTGCGTTGATCAGGTCGGGGTCTTCCTCACCCTCGTAGGGGAAGGGGCCCATGCCGAGCATGCCGTTCTCGGATTGCAGGGTGACGCTGACGCCTTCGGGGATGTAGTTCGCCACCAAGGTCGGGATGCCGATGCCGAGGTTCACATACCAGCCGTCCTGCAGTTCCTGCGCGGCGCGGGCGGCCATTTGGTTACGATCCCACGGCATCAGACGGACTCCTTCTTGCGGGTGGTGCGCTGTTCGATGCGCTTTTCGTGTTCGCCCTGCACGATGCGGTGGACATAGATGCCGGGCAGGTGGATCGCGTCGGGGTCCAGCGACCCCAGCGGCACGATCTCTTCGACTTCGGCAACGCAGAGCTTGCCGCAGGTGGCGGCGGGCGGGTTGAAGTTGCGGGCGGTCTTGCGGAAGACGAGGTTGCCCGAGGGGTCGGCCTTCCATGCCTTGACGATGGAGAGGTCCGCGACGATGGAGCGTTCGAGGATGTAGGTCTTGCCGTCGAAGTCCTTGTGCTCCTTGCCTTCGGCGATGACCGTGCCGACGCCGGTGCGGGTGTAGAAGCCGGGGATGCCCGCGCCGCCCGCGCGCATGCGCTCGGCCAGCGTGCCCTGCGGGTTGAATTCGAGTTCGAGTTCGCCGGAGAGGTATTGGCGCATGAATTCGGCGTTCTCGCCCACGTAGGAGGAGATCATCTTCTTGACCTGACGGCTCTCCAGCAGGACGCCGAGGCCGAAGCCGTCGACGCCCGCGTTGTTCGAGGCGACGGTCAGGTCCTTGGTCCCCGCCTTGCGGATCGCCGCGATCAGCAGTTCCGGGATGCCGCAGAGGCCAAAGCCCCCGGAAGCGATGGTCATGCCGTCGAACAGCACGCCGTCCAGCGCTGCCTCGGCGCTGGGATAGACCTTTTTCATGTAGTGCCTCATCCGCAAACTCTCGGGCCGTATAAGGAACCGGGGCGCGCGGCGTTGTCAATTGCCGCGCCGCGGCGAGGGCCTCAGCGGCGGGCGGAGAGGACGGTCGTCGCCTCGTCCGATTGCAGCAGGAGCGTGCCTTCCCTGCCGATGTCGAAGCGGGTGATGGCGGAGAGCGCGGCGAGGACGGCCTGTTCCGTTTCCATCGCCGGAGGGGGGCAGGCCATGCGCGTTGCGGCGATCTGGCCAAGGGTGAGCCCTTCGCCAGTAAGCTCATAACCGCCTGTGAAGCGGTTGCAGCCAGAGGAGCCGGAGATTCGGCCATCGGCGAAGGAAAGAGTGATGTCGAGCCCCTCGGGCAGGGCGGTGCCGTTCAGGTCGGTCACGGTCCAGTCGCCGGCAAGCAGCCCGGCGCTGTTGCCCGCGCAGCCGCTTTGGTCGGTTCCGGCGCGGGTGAGTGTGGCGGTGAAGGGGAAGGGCATGCCCGACATGTTGTCCCGGCAAAGGGTCGGGTCGATGCGCAGGGTGAAATCGGTCGTGGTCAGGATCAGGCTTCCACCCTCGGTCGATTGGGTGAAGGGGAGGGTCTGCACCGTGCCCTTGCCTTCGGGTTCGGAGAGGCGCAGCCCTTCCGCTGCGGCTTCGACCGTCCAGAAGGGTTCGTTGCCGCGTGCCGTCAGTGGAAGGGTGATGTCCTGCGCGAAGGCCGGGGCCGCGGCGAGCAGGGCGGAAAGCAGGGCGCTGGCGCGTGGCAGGCTGCGGTGCATCTTAAAATCTCCGTCAGGTTGTGCCGAGCATAGGCGCATCCTTCGGTTTCGCCTAGCCCGCGGCGGGGCGGGCTTTCCCTTCCCGCGCGGGATTGGTAGCAAGGCGGTCGCCCGCCCTGCCCGCGTGGTGGAATGGTAGACACAGGGGACTTAAAATCCCTAGGCCGAGAGGCCGTGCCGGTTCGAGTCCGGCCGCGGGTACCACGGGCGGGATCATGCCATGGTCGGACTTGTTCGGAGCGCGGGCGGGCCTAGCTTGCCTTTGTCGCTTTGATAACAGGGGAGGCAGACATGCCCGATGGCAGCAACACGCCGTCACGCCGCAGCGTGGTCGTTTCCGAGTTCACGAACAGTGTCCTTGATCCCGATGCGCCCATGCTGGGCCCGGTGGAGAATGGCGGGACGATTATCGCCAATACGGCTCCGGGCTGCTGGGGCCCGATGATCACGCCGCGCCTGCGGGGCGGGCATGAGGTGACCAAGCCGGTTTTCGTCGAAGGGGCGGAAGTGGGGGATGCGGTGGCGATCCGCATCCGGGATATCACGGTGACGTCGATTGCGACGGCGTCGGGACATGACTCGTCGCCGGAAGGGTTCTGTCTGGGCGATCCCTATGTGGCGGCGCGCTGCCCGGTCTGTGACACGGTCTGGCCGGAGACGCATGTGGATGGGATCGGGCAGGACGCGGTCAAGTGCGACACCTGCGGGAATGCGGTGAAGCCCTTCGAGATCGTGCATGGCTATACGGTGACCTTCGACGAGACGCGGGCGGTGGGCGTGACGCTGCCGAAGGTGGCGGCGGAGGAGATCGCGCAGGATGCCAACCATTACGCGGCGCTGCCGGATCAGAGCCGCCAGCATTCCATCCTGACCTTTGCGCCTTCGGACATGCCGGGGACCTTGGTCCGCATGCGGCCCTTCATGGGGCAGTTGGGGACCTGTCCGTCGATGGCCATGCCGGACAGTCATAATGCGGGGGATTTCGGATCGTTCCTCGTAGGCGCGCCGCATCAATACGGGATCACGCCGGAACAGTTGGCCAAGCACAAGACGGATGGGCACATGGATATCGATGCCGTCCGGGCGGGGGCTATTGTCGTCGCCCCCGTCAAGGTGCGGGGGGCTGGGGTCTATCTCGGCGACATGCATGCTGGGCAGGGCGATGGCGAGATCGCGGGCCATACGATGGATGTGGCGGGGAGCGTGACCTTGCAGGTGGAGGTGGTGAAGAACTACCCCATCGACGGGCCGGTGCTTTTTCCGTTGGAAGAGGATCTGCCGCCGATGGCGCGGCCGTTCACCGCCGCCGAGAAAGCAAAGGGCCAACGGTTGGCGGCTCGTTGGGGCGTGAAGGAGTTGGAGGCGCTGGCTCCGGTATCGGTGATCGGGACGGCGGCGAACCTGAACGCGGCCATCGAAAACGGGCTGGAGCGTGCGGCGAAGCTGCTTGGCATGACGTTGGCCGAGGTAAGAAACCGCGCCACGATCAACGGCGCCATCGAGATCGGACGCGCGCCGGGGGTGATTCAGGTGACCTTCCTTGCGCCGCTGGCAAGACTGGATGCCGTGGGCCTGGGCGATTACGCGCGGGAACAATACGGGCTGTGATGCCCTGCGGTGGGGCGGCCTTGCCGCCCCGCCAAGGTTCAGAAGCTTTCCTTCACGGCCTCCATCGCCACATAGGTCGAGGTGGAGGCGACATGGGGCAGTGCGCTGATGCGTTCGGCCAGCACGCGGCGATAGTCGAGGATGTCGGCGGTCCGCACCTTCAAGAGATAATCGAAGCGCGAGGCGATCATGTGGCATTGTTCCACCTCTGGCACCGCCAACACGGCCTTGTTGAAGGCCTGAAGCGCGGCTTCGCGGGTATCGGACAGGCGTACCTCGACGAAGGCGACATGGGCCTGACCCATGCGGATCGGGTCCAGAAGGGCGCGATAGCCGGTGATGACGCCCGTCTCCTCCAGCCGCTTGAGGCGGGCTTGGGTCGGGGATTTCGACAGGCCGATGCGGCGGGCGAGTTCGGTCGCGCTGATCCGGCCATCTGTGGCGAGGATGCGCAGGATTGCTTCGTCGAAGCGGTCGAGGGGGACGCGTTCAATCGGCATGGGAAACCCCGGATTTGCGGGCGGAACGAAAAGTATTTCGGCCATTTTCAGGAGAAAAGACCGCCAAGAAAGGCGTATCATGGGCCAAACAGGAGATAAAGCCATGCCGCGTGACCATGCCGTCGATCCTTGGGCCATCATCGAGCGCGAAAGCCTGCGGGATGAGGCGGCGCTGGTGCGCGCGCTGATCACCGAGGCGGGGCTGGATGCGGCGGCGCGGGCGCGGGTGACGGCGGCGGGGGCGGGGCTGGTGCGGCGCATCCGTGAAAGCGTGAAGCCGGGGCTGATGGAGGTTTTCCTCGCCGAATACGGGCTGTCGACCGAGGAAGGCATCGCGCTCATGTGTCTGGCCGAGGCGCTGCTGCGGGTGCCGGATGCCGAGACGATGGATGCGCTGATCGAGGACAAGATCGCGCCGAGCGATTGGGGGCGGCATCTGGGGAAGTCGGCCTCGTCGCTGGTGAATGCCTCGACCTGGGCGCTGATGCTGACGGGGAAGGTGCTGGAGGATCGGGAGCCGGGCGTGGTGGGCCATCTGCGGGCGGCGGTGAAGCGGCTGGGGGAGCCTGTGATCCGGCGCGCGGTGGCGCAGGCGATGAAGGAGATGGGTCGGCAGTTCGTCCTTGGCGAGACGATCGAGGCCGCGATGAAGCGGGCGAGCGAGCTGGAGGCGAAGGGCTACACCTACAGCTATGACATGCTGGGGGAGGCGGCGCGGACGGAAGGCGACGCGCGGCGGTATCATCTGGCCTATTCCAAGGCGATCACGGCCATTGCGGCGGCGGCGAAGGGGTCTGACATCCGCGCCAATCCGGGGATTTCGGTGAAACTTTCCGCGCTGCATCCGCGCTACGAGGTGGCGAAGCGCGCGCGGGTGATGGAGGAGCTGGTGCCGCGCGTCCGGGCCTTGGCAGGTCTGGCGAAGGCGGCGGGGCTGGGGTTCAACATCGACGCGGAGGAGGCGGATCGTCTGGCGCTTTCGCTTGAGGTGATCGAGGCGGTTCTGTCGGATGCCTCGCTTGCCGGGTGGGACGGGTTTGGCGTGGTCGTGCAGGCTTACGGGCGGCGTGCGGGGGCGGTGATCGACTGGCTTTATGCTTTGGCCGAGCGGCTGGATCGCAAGATCATGGTGCGGCTGGTCAAGGGGGCCTATTGGGACGCGGAAGTGAAGCGGGCGCAGGTGCTGGGGCTTGAATCCTTCCCGGTCTTTACCCGCAAGCAGGCGACGGATGTGTCCTATATCTCCAACGCGCGGAAGCTGTTGGGGATGACGGATCGGATATACCCGCAATTCGCCACGCACAACGCGCATACGGTGGCGGCGATTCTGGAGATGGCGCGGGACAAGCGGGCGTTCGAGTTCCAGCGGCTGCACGGGATGGGCGAGCGGCTGCATGATCTGGTACTGACGGATGAGGGGACGCGGTGCAGGATTTACGCTCCGGTCGGGGCGCATCGGGACCTGCTGGCCTATCTGGTGCGGCGGCTGTTGGAGAACGGGGCGAATTCGTCCTTCGTGAACCAGATCGTGAATGACGAGGTGGCACCCGAGGTGGTGGCGGCCTGTCCCTTGACGGCGATGGAGGGGGTGGCTGCGGCCAATCCGGCGTTGAAGGCGGGGCCTGCTTTGTTCGGGGTGCGGGTGAATTCCAAGGGGTTCGACCTGACGGATGCGGGGCATCTGGCGGCGATCGAGGCGGCGCGGGCGCCTTATGCCACGCATCGGTTCGAGGCGGGGCCGATGCTGGCGGGGCGGCCCGTGGGCGGGTTGCGGGTTGAGGTGCGCAATCCGGCGACGGGTGAGCTGGTCGGGCATGTGGTGCAGGCGGCGGCGCCGGATGTGGATACGGCGCTGCGTCTGGCGGAGCCTTGGGCTGCGGCGGCTGGTGAGCGGGCGGCGGTGCTGCGGCGGGTGGCGGACCTTTATGAAGCCGAGTTCGGGCCGATCTTCGCGCTGCTGGCGCGGGAGGCGGGGAAGACGCTGGCAGATGCGGTGGCGGAGTTGCGGGAGGCTGTGGATTTCCTGCGCTATTATGCGGATGGGGCTGCCGGGTTGAAGGCTCCGGCGCGGGGGGTGTTCACCTGTATCTCGCCGTGGAACTTCCCCTTGGCGATTTTCACGGGGCAGATTGCGGTGGCGCTGGCGGCGGGGAATGCGGTGCTGGCGAAGCCTGCGGAGCAGACGCCATTGATTGCGGCTTTCGCGGTCGGGTTGATGCATCGGGCGGGGGTTCCGGTCACGGCGCTGCAACTGCTGCCGGGGGATGGGCCGGTGGTGGGGCGGATGTTGACGTCTGACGCGCGGGTAGGGGGCGTGTGCTTCACGGGGTCCACCGAGACGGCGCTGATGATCCGGCGGGCGATGGCGGAGCATATGGACCCTACGGCTCCGCTCATCGCAGAGACGGGCGGGTTGAATGCGATGGTCGTGGATTCGACAGCGCTACCCGAGCAGGCGGTGCGGGATGTGCTGGCGTCGTCCTTCCAGTCGGCGGGGCAGCGCTGTTCGGCCTTGCGGTGCCTGTATCTGCAGGAGGACGTGGCCGAGGCGGTGATGGAGATGCTGTCGGGCGCGATGGAGGAGTTGCGGCTGGGCGATCCGTGGGATCTGGCGACCGATGTGGGGCCGGTGATCGATGCGGAAGCGGCGGGGGTGATCCGGGATCATGTGGAGGCCGCGCGGGCGCAGGGGCGGTTGGTGAAGGAGATGGTTGCCCCGTCTTCGGGGACTTTCGTGGCGCCTGCGGTGATCCGGGTGGACGGGATCGTGGCGATGGGGCGCGAGATCTTCGGGCCTGTCTTGCACGTGGCGACCTTCCGCGCGGAGGAGATCGACCGCGTGGTGGAGGCGGTGAATGCGACGGGCTACGGGCTGACCTTTGGCCTGCATACGCGGATCGACGACCGCGTGCAGCGGATCGTGGAGCGGGTGCGGGTCGGCAATGTCTATGTCAACCGCAACCAGATCGGCGCGGTGGTGGGGAGCCAGCCCTTTGGCGGCGAGGGGCTTTCCGGGACGGGGCCGAAGGCGGGCGGGCCGGATTACCTGACGCGCTTTACGCGGGACGAGGTGGCGGAGGTTGCGGGGGCCGACCGTGTGGCGGCGGAGGCGGAGGTGGCCGCCGCGCTGCGTATGGCAAGGCCGGTGCCTGCTGGTGAGAGCCATGATCTGCCGGGGCCGACGGGGGAGTCGAACCGTCTGACCACCGTGGCGCGGGAGCCGGTGCTGTGTCTGGGGCCGACCGCGAAGGCGGCGGCGGAGCAGGCGGCGGCGGTGCGTGCGCTGGGCGGGGTCGCGGTGGAGGCGCCGTCGCTGGAACCTGCGGCGCTGGGGCGGCTGGGCGGCTTTGCCGGGGCGGTGTGGTGGGGCGATGCCGGACAGGGCCGGGCCTATGCGGCGGCGCTGGCGGGGCGGCCCGGGCCGATTCTGCCGCTGATAGGGGGGATGCCGGACCGGGGCCATGCGCGGCTGGAGCGGCATGTCTGCATCGATACGACGGCGTCGGGCGGGAACGCACAGTTGCTGGTGGAGGCGAATTGACCGCAATCGCGGAGCGCTTCCCCGCTTGACGGCTGCGGGCGGCTGCGGGACGGTGGCGGCATGATCCCGATACGCGACCACAACCCGTCGGGGCGGACGCCCTTCGTGACATTCGCCTTGATCGCGGCGAATGTCCTTGTCTTTGTGCTTTATTGGCTGGCGTTGCCGTCAGAGACGGCGCTGGGACGGTTCTTCATGGAATTCGGCCTTGTGCCTGCGCGGATTTCCTATGGCGAGGGCTATGGCACCTTCCTGACCTCCATGTTCCTGCATGGGGGCTGGATGCATCTGCTGGGCAACATGCTGTTCCTGTGGATCTTCGGGGACAACATGGAAGAGGAGATGGGACATCTCGGCTTCCTGATGTTCTACCTTGCTTCCGGCGTGGCGGCGGCATTGGCGCAATATCTGGCCGAGCCGGGGTCCATGATCCCGATGGTCGGGGCCTCGGGCGCGATTGCGGGGGTGATGGGGGGATATCTTATGATGTTCCCGCGGGCGCGGGTGGATGTGTTCTTCTTTTTCGTGGTTTTCTTCCGGGTGATCCCGATCCCGGCCTTCATCGTGCTGGGCGTCTGGTTCGCCATCCAGCTGGGCAGCGGCTGGGCAACGCCGGCCGATCAGGGCGGCGTGGCTTACTGGGCCCATGCGGGCGGATTTATCGCCGGTTTGGCGATGAGCCTGCCCCTGTGGCTGCGCCGGGGCGGGGCGGAGTTCTGGAGCCGCACCCACGGGGTGCCGCCGCATCCGGTGGCGGATTACGCGGCGGTGCGGTCCCGTATTCCGAAGGTGAAGCGGGGTGACCCGCGGCCGGGGCGCGATGCTGGCAGGGGGCCCTGGGGCTAGGTCGCGGTGGTTTTCTTGCCGCAGGGGCGGGGCTGCGTTATCGTGACATGGTAAACGGCGCGTCAGGCCGATGATCCCCACGTCTCTGACTAGACGGCGGGCCATGTGATGGATCAGCAGTGATCGGGTTGCTGCGCCTTGTGGATTTAAAGAGTGAGGTTTCGTGATGCCGACTGCCCTTCCCCCCGCCGCACCTGTCCTGTCGATCGCCCCCCAACCTGCGGTTCTGGCGCGGGCGGATGCCGGTCTTCTTGCTTTGCCGGATTTCTCTATTCAGGCGCTGTCAGACGGCGGCTTTGCGGTGGTTTCCGTCTTTGGAAATGTGCTCTTTCAGCGCTTCAACAGTAACGGCGAGCCAGTTTTCAATTGGCGTGGCGTGGTGCCGGAGAATGTTGTCGATCTTGCTGATGGCCTGTTCATCGGCTCGAACGCCAACGCGACACTGACCGAGCTGAGCGATGGTCGCATCGCGATCGCCTATGAGATGGTGGAAGCTATCCTGACACCGGAGAGAAGCGTCGCTGGATACCACCGGGACAGCTATGTTCAAATCATCGACGCCAACGGCACGCCTGTCGGAGGCCGGATCGCCCTTGGCACATCGACCACGGACGACGAGATTGAGCCGCATATCCGCGCCACGCCGGATGGTGGCTTTGTTGTGGTCTGGAACCGGGTGGACCCGCAGCGGGATTTCGATGTCGTCATCCAGCGTTTCGATGCGCAGGGTGCCCCCTTGGGCGAGGCGGCCTTGGTGGGCAGTCCTGACTTGCGCGTCGCGCCGGTTGTCGAGGTCTTGGCGGATGGGCGGGTGATTGCCGTCTGGCTTGTGGCGGGCGGGTCGGGCTTTACTCCGGTGGCGCAGATATTCGGCGCTGACGGGCAACCGGATGGGTCTGCCTTCACGGTCGGCGTGCCGGGCGTGGTTCCAGAGCCGGACGACATGTGGAATGCATCGGTTTTGCCCCGTGACGACGGCGGATTTGTCATCGCATGGGTCGCGAGTTATCCGGCGACAGGGCGGGACATCGTCATCCAGCACTTCGATGCCGCGGGCGAGGCGGTGGGTCAATCTGTCCGGCTGGATACAGGATCGGCTGCGGATCAACTGAACCCCGAGGTGGTGGCGCTGCCGGATGGTGGTTATCTGGTCGTCTGGTCGCAAGGAAACACAGTCCGGGGACAGCGTTTCGAGGCGGATGGCGACTTTGTGGGAGGCGTGTTCCAACTTGCGGGCAACCTCAGCATACCCGACATGGTGCCGCAATCGCCCATCGCGGTGCTGACGGATGGCACAATCGTTCTGGGCGGCGCTGCGCCGACATCTGGCGATATCGGATCGCTTCTGCTGCTGCGGCTGGAGGTGATCGGGGCGGAGGATGACAGCGCGATCGGGAATGTCCTGCTTGTGGAGACCGGATCGGTGGAGGCGGGCAACCGGCTGGATATCGTCCTTTCGGGCCATCCTGCCGGGGCGACCTTCAGCATGGGGGTCGCGCAGGCCGATGGCACATGGCTTTTGTCCTCGGTCGAGGGGATGGACCTTGCCGGGCTGACGATGACGCCGCCCGAGAATTGGAACGGGACCTTCACGCTGACGGCGCGGGGGATCGTGACCGATGTGGAAACCGGGTTGACGGCGGAACGGGTGGTGACGGGGACCGTGCGTGTGCAGGCGGTGAACGATGTGCCCGAGGTGGTGGACGCCCTGCCGGATGTGACCCGGTCGCTGCTTCCGCGCGAGATTGCGGCTGGCATCTCGCTGGATCTGGGATCGGGGTTTTCCGATGCGGCGGATCCGGATGACAGCCTGACCTTTTCGGCGCGCCTGGCGGATGGCTCGGCGCTGCCCGACTGGATGCAGATCGATCCGGTGACGGGGCGACTGACGGGGCGGCCTGTGGCGGGCGATCAGGGTGTGTTCGACATCATCGTGACGGCGGAGGATGGGGCTGGGGCCAGCGCGGAGGACCAGTTCACGCTGACCTTGGGCTTTGCCACGAATACGGCGGGGCAGATCCAGCTATCCGGGCTGGACGGGCAGGGCCGTCTGGTGGAGGGGCAGACGGTGACGGCCGCGTTGGTCGATCCGGATGCGCCGACCGCGGTGTCCTATCAGTTCATCCTGACGGGGCGGGGCGGGCAGGTGGTGGTTCGCAATTCGGTGGATGGGAGCTTTACCCCCGGTTTCGACATGCATGACTTCGATGTGGATGTGCGTGTGATATATGCAGATGAATTCGGTGATCATCTGCTGCGCCGCGATCTGGGGCTGGTGTCGGATGCCAGCGTCGTGACCCTGACCGAGTGGCGGGACATCGTTTCCTTTGCGGATGCTGGAACAAATGTGGTGCGGGGCGATGCAGCGACGCTTTCTCTTGTGGACAGCATTCGCGGGGGCGCGGGGCAGGACACGCTGGTCATCGAAGGCGACGGGCTGCTCTCTCTGAACGGGGTGCAGCTTTTGGGCGGACGGATCGGGAAGGGCATGCTGCTGCTGCGGCAGTTCGAGCATGTAGATGCCTCGGGCTATACGGGTCCCGACGGGCTTGTCCTTGGTGGTAACGCTGGGAATTCCTGGCTGCGGGGCGGGGCCGGGGATGACCGCCTCGTCGGGCTGCGCGGACAGGACACGCTTACGGGTGGCTGCGGGGCGGATGTCTTTGTCTTCCGTCCCGTGGACGTGCGGACGGATGGCAGTGGTGCGACCGATCTGGTAACCGATTTCGAGACGGGCGTCGATCGCATCGGGCTGCGTGCCATCGATGCCAACGTCGGCACGGCGGGCAACGCGGCCTTTCTCTGGGCCGGTGAAAGCACGGATGCGGTGGCGCATTCGGTCACTTGGTATCGCGACGCGGGGCGCGGGAGCGTCTTCGTGCAGATGGATGTCAATGGCGACAGCGCGGCCGATCTGGTTATCGAACTGGCCGGTGTCGCCGCGCTGGCGCAGGGGGATGTGCTTCTTTAAGGGTCCATAGCCCAGATAGTGACGGGGCCATGCGGGCCCGTCACTCGCCGCGGATGATCTTGCGGAAGGGTTCGAAGAGCGGTTCGTTGCCGCAGATGACTGCGCCCTTCACAAGCGGTTCGTCGCCATCGCGGATGGCCGATACGAAACCGCCCGCTTCCTTCACCAGAAGGATGCCCGCCGCGATGTCCCAAGCCTTAAGTTCGCGTTCCCAATAGCCGTCATAGCGGCCCGCCGCCACATAGGCGAGGTCGAGCGAGGCCGCGCCCCAGCGGCGGACACCGGCGCAGGCTGGCATCAGGCGGGCAAGGTCCTGCAGGGTGGCGGGGAGGGTGGATTTCGCGCCGAAGGGCACGCCGGTGGCAAACACTGCTTCGTGCATCTCGCGTCGGCCCGACACGCGCATGCGGCGGTCGTTCATCCAGGCGCCGGCGCCCTTTTCGGCCCAGAAAAGCTCGTCCTTCGCCGCGTCATAGACCACGGCCGAGACGATTTCGCCCTTGTGTTCCAGCGCGATGGATACCGCCCAATGCGGCATGCCGTGCAGGAAGTTGGTGGTCCCGTCCAGCGGATCGACGATCCAGCGGCGTGTCGGGTCCTGTCCGTCCTCTTCTCCCGTCTCCTCGCCCAGCCAGCCATAGGTGGGCCGGGCGCCCATGAGTTCTTCCTTGATCAGACGCTCGGCCTCGCGGTCGGCCTTAGACACGAAGTCGCCGGGCCCCTTGGAGGAGACCTGAAGGTTCTCGACCTCGCGGAAGTCCTTGACGAGCGCGCGGCCTGCCTTGCGTGCGGCCTTGATCATCAGGTTGAGGTTCGCGCTGCCTTGCATGGGCGGGCTCCGGGTTTTGGGATCAAGACGGGGGCATTACACGGGGGAGGTCCGGAAGGAAAGGGGGTGCGGAAAAGGGCTTGGGGAAAGCGCGCTGGGACGATAGCTTGTTTCACGTGTTTTTCGAGTGACAGGGGTTCTTAGTCATGGCGATTCTGACGCTTACCAATGCAGCCGATACGCAATCCGTCTGGCTGCCGGATCTTTTCCAGTACGATATCGAGGATCCGAACGTGTCTATTCAGGGCACGGCCTCGCCGACATCGGTGACATTGGCCACCCAGACCTATGCGGGGCCGGTGCTGATCACGGTGACGGGCACGGGGTTCACCTATTTCGACGATGGCAGCGACGAGCCGGCATGGCCCCTTTCAGGCAACGTGCAGTCCATCATGCTTGCGGTGGAGGGCGTGACATGGATGACGGTGACGGGGCTTTCGCTGGAACTGACGGATCTCGATCACTTCGTCTTCGGCTGGTTCCGGTTCGGCCAGTATCGGCCGGGGAACGGCTTTGACGTCTTTTCCCTGATGCTGGCCGGGAATGACACGATCTATGGATCGGACAATGGGGATGACATCATCGGCGGACGCAACACCGGCAATGACGTCATCCATGCCGGGGCAGGGTCCGACTTCATCAAGGCGGATGCAGGGAATGACACGATCTTCGGCGGGGCGGATCAGGATACCTATTCGCTGGCGGAGACGTTCTTCGATGGAACGGCCTTTCGGGGGGCCAATGTCAATCTGGCGACAGGCGTTGCGATCGACAGTTGGGGCGGGACGGACAGCCTGCAGTCGATCGAAGAGGTGCTCGGGTCGCGCATGGCGGATCGCTTTACCGGATCGGGAAATGACGAATGGTTCAGCGGGTTGCGGGGCAATGACACGATCGCCGGTGGCGGCGGCGGGTTCGACATCGTCCGCCATGACCGCGACCTGGAGTTCGGCGGCCAATTGGCCGTCGTGGTGAACCTTGCGCTAGGCCGGGCGACAGATGGCTGGGGGAATACCGACCGGCTGTCGGGGATCGAGGGTGCCATCGGCACTGCGGGAAACGACACCTTCATCGGGGATGCGTTCGACAACTACTTCGCCGGGGCGCAGGGGGTGGATGTGTTCCGCGGTGGCGAGGGCCGTGATGCGGTTGATTTCTACATGGATTTCCAGAGCATGGGGGCGGTGGTGAACATGGCGCGCGTCTCCGGGCAGGTGCGTAATGACGGGCATGGAAATATCGAGACGCTTGTCAGCATCGAGGATCTTTGGGGGACGCGGTTCGGTGACGCCTTCACCGGGAACGGCGTGGACAACTTCCTGTTCGGAGATGCGGGCAATGACACGCTCGTGGGAGGGGCCGGCAATGACACGCTGGAAGGCGGCGCTGGGTTCGACCGGTTGACCGGTGGTCTGGGGGCGGACAGTTTCCGCTTTTCCAACCGCTTTTCGGACGACGCGCCATGGGGTGACACGATCACCGATTTCGTCAGCGGGACGGACCGGTTGATGTTCGATACGGCGGATTTCGCGGGCATGGATGCCAACCTTCGGTTCCGGAACGGAAATTCGGCAGGGACTGCGGGCGAGTCTTGGTTCTATTTCAACAGCGCGGATCGGCGGCTGTATTGGGACGCCGACGGGCAGGGAGGGGCGGCGGCCATCGTCGTGGCGACCCTGACCGGGGTGACGTCGCTGGCGGCGTCGGACTTCGATCTGAACTGAACGACAGCCGTGGAGAGAGGGAGGGAAGGGCCCTGTGCCATCCCTTCCTGCATCCTGCGGAGCTGCGGTGCTTGCGTGAAGGCGGGGCCGGGGGCGCGTGTTTGGCCGATGGCGGGTCAGGGGCGCAAGTGTCTGCGGGCACTGCGTAAATTTCCGAAGCCCGGCGCTTTCGGGGGGGCAGGGGGCCGTGCCGGAAACTGTGCCGCAAACTGTGCATACGCGCGGTGTCGTCCCAGAGGGTTAACCATTCGTCCGACCGGGTGAGTCGTCAGGCCCCTCGGCCAAGGTACCTTGGCCGCAGGGCCTGCTCCGGGGGGCTGGACTTCCGGACGGATTTGCGCGAAATAAGTTATATTATAACATTACGGAGTTGCCCATGCCCGCCGCCGATCCCCGCCTGCCCGTCACCGTGCTGTCCGGCTTCCTCGGGGCCGGGAAGACCACGCTTCTGTCGCATGTCCTGAACAACCGGCAGGGGCTGCGGGTCGCGGTGATCGTCAATGACATGGCGGAGGTGAATATCGACGCCGACCTGATCCGCGCGGGGGCGGAGTTGCATCAGGCGGAGGAGAAACTGGTCGAGATGACCAATGGCTGCATTTGCTGCACCCTGCGCGATGACCTGTTGTCGGAGGTGCGGAAACTGGCCGAGGCAGGTCGCTTCGACCATCTGCTGATCGAATCGAGCGGGATTTCCGAACCCCTCCCCGTCGCCGCGACCTTCGACTTCCGCGATGCGGAAGGGGTGAGCCTGTCGGATGTGGCGCGGCTGGATACGATGGTGACGGTGGTCGATGCGGTGAACCTGCTGCGTGACTTTTCCAGCCACGATTTCCTGGCAGTGCGGGTGGAGGTGCCGGAGGGGGACGGGCGGACGCTGGTCAACCTGCTGGTGGAGCAGATCGAGTTTTCGAATGTGGTCGTGCTGAACAAGGTGAGTGATGCGGGGGCGGAGAGGGTGGATGCGGCGCGCAAGATCATCGCGGCGCTGAACCCGGATGCGCGGGTGATCGAGGTGGATCGGGGCGCAGTGGAATTGGGCGCGGTGATGGGGACGGGGCTGTTCGATTTCGACCGCGCGGCGGAGCATCCGCTTTGGGCAAAGGAGTTGTACGGGTTCGCCTCGCATGTGCCGGAGAGCGAGGAATACGGGATCGAGAGTTTCGTTTTTCGCGCGCGTCGGCCGTTCGATCCGGCGCGGGTGCATGAGGTGCTGAATGGCGACCTTCCGGGGGTGATCCGGGCGAAGGGGCATTTCTGGCTGGCGACGCGGCCGGATTGGGCGGCGGAGTTTTCGCTGGCCGGGGCGGTGAGTTCGGTCGCGCCGCTGGGGCGTTGGTGGGCGGCGGTGCCGCAGGCGCGCTGGCCCAAGGGGGGCGAGGGTTTGGCATCGGTGCAGGCGGTCTGGTCGGAGCCGTGGGGGGACCGGCGGCAGGAGATCGTGTTCATCGGGCATGGGATGGATCGGAGGGCAATCGAGGCGGCGCTGGAGGGGGCCTTGGTCAAGGCGGAGGAGTTCGCGCCTTGGGATTGGGAGGGGATGGCGGATCCCTTCCCGCTGTGGAGGGCGGCATGAGGAACCTGCGGTCCCCGATGGCGCGGTGGCGGGCGGGGTGCCCAATGGCGGCGCATGACGCGCTGCCTGCGCCGCTGCGGCTGTGGCTGAAGGAGGCGGCGCTGCCGTGGTCGGCGGTGAGCGCGCGGCGGGTCTGGGAGCGGGAGGTGCGGCGGTCGGGGGTGGAGGGGGCCCTGCGGCGGCTGGCAGAGGTGGAGGCGGCGACGCTTGCGCGGGAGCGGGGGCGGGGAGGCGAAATCTGACGCAGATTTCGCGACGATTTCTGCACGCAGAAATCGGGGTCTAGCCGACGCATGGGGCCGGAATTTGGGTCAAATTCCGGCGCGGTTTTTGCGTCAAAAACCGCTTCAGCCGCGTTGGAGTTTGACCGGCTCGGTGCGGCCGAGACGGAGGAAATGCGCCATGAAGGGTTTGGCGGCATCCTCTTGCCGCGTGGCGGCGTAGAGGCGGCGGGTGATGGTCTTAGGGCCCAAGGGCCGCGTGACGTAATCGGCATTGCTGCGGATGTCGCGCAGGACCCAGTCGGGCAGGACGGAGACGCCGCGGTTCGATCCGACCAGCATCAGGATGACGGCGGTCAGTTCGACGGGGCGCTGGCCGCGGGGTTCGATCTTGGCGGGGGTCAGGAGTTCGGTGAAGACGTCCAGCTTGTCGCGGGAGACGGGGTAGGTGATGAGGATTTCGTCGCGGAAATCCTCGGCCCCGATCCAGTCTTTCGAGGCCAGCGGGTGGTCCTTGGAGGCTACGAAGGTGGGGTGGTAATCGAAGAGCGGGTTGTAGACGACCCCGTCGAGGCGGAGCGGGTCGGAGGAGATCACGAGGTCCACTTCCTCGCGCAGGAGGGCCGGGATGGCGTCGAAGGCCAGCCCTGCGCGGATGTCGACGTCCACCTCGGGCCAGGCGTGGCGGAATTGTTCGAGGACGGGGAAGAGCCAGTCGAAGCAGGCGTGGCATTCGATGGCGATGTGCAGGCGGCCCGTCTTGCCGGATTTGAGGGCGCGGAATTCCTCTTCCAGCGCGTCGATTTCGGGGAGGATTCTTTCCGCCAGTTTCAGCATGCGCAGGCCCGCCGCCGAAAGGCGCATGGGTTTGGAGCGGCGGACGAAGAGTTCGATGCCCGCCTGATCCTCCAGCCCCTTCACCTGATGGGAGAGGGCGGATTGCGTCATGTTCAGGATTTCGGCGGCGCGGGCGAGGCCGCCCGCCTGATGGATCGCGCGGATGGTGCGGAGGTGGCGGAATTCGAGATGCATGGTTATGCGGCAGATTCATGTTGATGATGAGTATTATGAATTTGTCTCACATGAGCCGATATGGGACAAGGGGGCATCAAAGGATGAGGTGTTTCCATGTCGACCCCGCGCATCAGCTTCGAATTCTTCCCGCCGCAGACGCTGGATGCGTCCTTCCGGCTGTGGGAGACGGTGCAGATGCTGGCGCCGCTGAAGCCGTCCTTCGTGTCGGTGACCTATGGCGCGGGCGGCACCACGCGGAAGCTGACGCATGAGGCGGTCGGGGCGATCGGGCGGAATTACGGGCTGAACGTGGCGGCGCATCTGACCTGCGTCGATGCGACGAAGGCCGAGACTTTGGAGATCGCGGAGGCCTATGCGGCGGCGGGTGTGACGGAGATCGTGGCGCTGCGCGGCGATGCGCCGAAGGGCGTGGAGCGGTTCACGGCGCATCCGGAAGGGTTTGCGTCCAGCGTCGAGCTGGTGGAGGCGCTGGCGAAGACGGGGAAGTTCAAGATCCGCGTTGGCGCCTATCCGGAGCCGCATCCGGATGCCGGGTTTGCGGGGGCAGATGTGGAGCATCTGAAGCGCAAGGTGGATGCCGGGGCGTCGAGCGCGATCACGCAGTTCTTCTTCAATGCGGATACGTATTTCCGGTTCCGCGATGCCTGCGTGAAGGCGGGGGTGAACGTGCCGATCATTCCGGGCATCCTGCCGATCATTTCGTGGGAGGGGGCGAAGAAATTCGCCGCCCGCTGTGGGGCGCATGTGCCTGCCGCGCTGGACGAGGCCTTCCGGGTGGCGGCGCGGGACGGGCGGGAGGATCTGCTGGCGCTGACGCATTGCTCCACCCTCTGCGCGCGGTTGATCGAGGGGGGCGTGGAGGACCTGCATTTCTATACGCTGAACCGGCCGCATCTGACGCAGGCGGTGGTGCGCGCGCTGGGCATCACGCCGGAAGTGGCGCTGGAGAAGGTGGCGTAAGGGTTTGACGGAACTTCTCTGTCCCCAGAGGAGTGGCTGACTGGGCGTCCGTTCCTGATCCGGCCTGCCATCCCGCACGGCTCCCGTGGGGTGGTGGGGCGGGTCGCCTTTTGGAGCGGACGCCCGTTTTTGGCTGCTTGGTGGCGGGCGGGGGAAAATTCTTCATGCGAAGAATTTTGGGGCGCGCGGCGCGCGCCCGGTCGCGATGCGGGGGCGCGTTCGGCGGGAAATGGCCGGGGCGGGGGGGAAATCCTTCGGAGAAGGATTTTCGGGCCCTGAGCGCGGACGGCCATGGTTGCGGCGGGGCGGGGGCGCGATTAACGTCGCGCGCGACAGCCTTCGCAAGGACAGCGCATCGTGGCAAAGCCCATCTTCATCCTGAACGGCCCCAATCTGAACCTTCTGGGGATGCGGCAGCCCGAGATCTACGGGCGCGAGACGCTGGAGGACGTGGCCGATGCCTGCGCTGCGCTGGCCGAGGATCTGGGTCTTTCGATCCGCTTCCACCAGTCGAACCATGAGGGGCAGATCATCGATTGGATCCATGCCGCGCGGGGCGAGGGGGCGGGGATCGTGATCAATCCCGGCGCCTTCACTCATACGTCGGTGGCCATCCTCGATGCGTTGAACGCCTTCGACGGGCCGGTGCTGGAGGTGCATATCTCCAACGTCCACAAGCGCGAGGCCTTCCGGCACCATTCCTATGTGAGCCTGCGGGCGGAAGGGGTGATCGCGGGGTTCGGGACGGAAGGCTATCTGCTGGCGCTGCGGCGGATGAAGACGCTGGTGACGAAATGATGCTGCCGCAGAACAGGTTCAAGCGCGCGCTGAAGGATGGGCGGCAACAGATCGGGCTGTGGAATTCCATTCCCGGTTCGCTGGTGACGGAATTGCTGGCGACCTGCGGCTATGACTGGGTGGTGATCGACACCGAACATGCGGTGACCGATGTGCCCGACACGCTGCCGATGATGCAGGCGATGGCGCCCTATCGGACGCAGGCGGTGGTGCGGCCTGCGTCGAATGACGTGGTGCTGATCAAGCGGCTTCTGGACCTTGGCGCGCAGACTCTGCTGATCCCCTATGTGCAATCGGCGGAGGAGGCGCGGGCGGCGGTGGCCGCGATGCGCTATGCGCCGCGCGGCATCAGGGGCGTGGCCGGGATGACGCGGGCCTCGGTCTTTGGGCAGGTGGCGGGGTATCACCTGCGGGCGGAAGAGGAATTGTGCCTGCTGGTGCAGGTGGAAACCGCCGAGGCCCTGACGCGAATCCCCGAGATCGCGGCGGTGGACGGGGTGGATGGGCTGTTCATCGGGCCGGCCGACCTTGCCGCCAGCATGGGCCATCCGGGCAATAGCGGCCATCCCGATGTGGCGGCGGCCATCGAAGGTGCCATCCGGGCCATCGTGGCGGCGGGCAAGCCTGCGGGCATCCTGACCCCGGACCCGGATTTCGCGCGGCGCTGCATGGAATGGGGGACGACCTTCACGGCGGTGGGGATGGACATTTCCTTGCTGGCGCAGGCGGCGCGGGGCCTTTCGGCGCGGTTCCGGCCGGAGTAGCGGCCCATGGTGCAGGGCGCGGCGCGGCGGGTGGCGATACCGGACAGGTTCCGCTGGCATCCCGAGGCGCGGATCGTCGGGCCGGATGGGGCGGAGGTGCGGCCTGTTGCCGAGGTGCCGGGCGCGGTGATCCCGTCTGCGCCCTGCGGGGTGGCGGTTGCGGCGGCGCTGGCGCGGGGGGCGGCGGGGCTGCCCTTTCGGGTGGGAGGCGAGGATATGCCTGCGCCCGAAGCGGGGCGGCGGCCTGTCTTCGAGACGTTGACATCGGGATCGACGGGGGCGCCGCGCCGCATCCGGCGCAGCCAGCGCAGTTGGTGCGCGAGTTTCGCGGTGAATGCGGGGCTGTTCGGGATCGGGCCGGGGGTACGCGTCGCTGTGCCGGGGCGCATGGTGCATTCGCTGTCGCTTTACGGGGCTTTGGAAGGGGCCTGTCTGGGGGCGGAGGTGCATCTTCTGGCGGGGCTGCGCCCGGATGCGCAGGTGGCGGCCTTGCGGGCGCGGGAGGTGGCGGTTCTCTATGCGACGCCTGCGCAATTGCGGCTGATGGTGGAGGCGGGGGCTGCGTCGCTTCCGGCGCTGCGGCGGGTGATCGTGGGGGGATCGAAGCTGGATGCGGTGCTGCGCGCGGCCTTGGGGGCCATCGCGCCGGGGGCGGAGGTGCGGGAATTCTATGGCGCGGCGGAGGCCTCTTTCGTGACGCTGACCGATGCGACCTGTGCCGAGGGGAGCGTGGGGCGGCCCTATCCCGGCGTCAGGCTGGAGATCCGGTCGCCGGGCGGCGTGGTGCTGGGGCAGGGTGGCGTGGGCGAGATCTGGGTGAAGTCGCCATACCTGTGCGACCGCTATGCCGGGAGGCGGGGGATGCCCGCGCTGCGGCAGGGGGGGTGGTTGTCGGTGGGCGAGATGGGCTGGATGGAGCGGGGGGAGCTGTATCTGGCGGGGCGGGTGGGGCGGATGGTGACGGTGGCCGACCAGAACGTCTTTCCTGAGGAGATCGAGGCTTTTCTGGCGGGGTTGCCGGGGGTGCGGCGGGTGGCGGTGCTGCCCAAGGCGGACCTGATGCGCGGACATGTGCTGGTGGCGGTGATGCTGGGCGATGCGGGGCGCGAGGCGGAGATCCTGCGCGCGGCGCGGCAGCAGCTGGGGCCGTTGAAGGCGCCGAAGGCGGTGATCTGGCGGGCGGATTGGCCGGAACTGGCCAGCGGCAAGACGGATCTGACGCGGATCGCGGCGGAGGCGGGGTTGTGAGGGGCTGTGTTATGGAAGGCCGGGGGCGCGCGCGCGTGGCGGCGTCTTTTGGGTATTTGGGCCGAGACGAAGGGGCATGTGTTCCGCCCAAGAACCGGGGGGCGGGATGGGCGTCTATCTGATCGGGGGGAAGCGGACGGCGGTGGTGCCGCGCGGGGGGGGCTTTCGGGACCTGTCGCTGGAGGCATTGGGCGCGCCGGTCGTGGTGGCCCTGCTGGAGGCGGCGGGGATCGCGCCGGGGCAGGTGGATGAGGTCGTGCTGGCCAATGCCATCGGGCCGGGCGGGAACCCGGCGCGGCGGGTGGCGCTGGCGGCGGGGCTGCCGGAGCGGGTGGCGGGACTTTCGGTGGATCGGCAATGCGCGGGGGGGCTGGATGCGGTGCTGCTGGCGGCGGCGCTGATCGGCGCGGGGATGGCGGAGGTGGTGGTCGCGGGCGGGGTGGAGAGCCATTCGCAAAGGCCCGAGCGGCGGATGCCGGGGGCAGCGGCCCCCTATGACGCCGCACCCTTCACCCCGTGGCCGGAGCGCGACCCGGACATGGCGGCGGCGGCGGATGCGCTGGGGCGGCGGCTGGGGATATCGCGGGCGCGGGCGGAGGATTGGGCGGTGGCGAGCCATCGCAAGGCGCGGGCGGCGGATATGGGCGGCGAGGTCGTGCCGGTGGCGGGCGTGGGGCGGGATGCCTTTGCGCGCAACCTGACCCCTGCGCTGGCGGCGCGGGCGAAGGTGGTGGCGGGCGATGTGACGGCGGCCACGGCGGCGGTGGCGGCGGATGCGGCGGCCTTTGTCCTTGTGGTGTCGGAGCGGGTGGCGGCGGGGGCCGGGCGGGCCTGCCGTCTGGCGGGCGGGGCGACGCGGGGATCGGTGCCTTGGGAGCCGGGGTTAGCGCCGCTGGTCGCGATGCGGGAGGTGATGGGGCGGGCGGGGATCGGGCCGGGGGACCTGGCGCTGGCGGAGGTGATGGAGGCCTATGCGGTGCAGGCCATCGCCTGTGTGGAAGGGGCGGGGTTGGACCCTTTGCGGGTGAACCGGAAGGGGGGGGCGCTGGCGCGGGGGCATCCCATCGGGGCCTCGGGCGCGGTGCTGGCGGTTCGGGCCTTCCATGATCTGGAGGCGGGATCGGGGCTCTGTGCGATTGCCGCCGCCGGGGGGATCGGGACGGCGCTGCTGTTGGAGCGGTAGGGGCGATATTTCTGCGAAAAATCGGGCTGACGGTGTCAGCGGCGGAAGGGGGCGGGAAGGCCGAAGGCCTGCGCTGCGGTGCCGTCGCGCAGGGCGCGGGTCCAGGTATCCTCCAGCGCGAGTTTGGCGCGGGCGGGGGCGAGGCCTGCGACCCATGTTTCGGGCGGGAGGCAGACGAGGCCGTCATCATCGCCGAGGATCAGGTCGCCGGGATGGATGAGGGTGCCTGCGAAGGTGACGGGGCCGTTGACGCCGCCTTCGGTGGCGCCGGTGGGGCCGCGTGGGGTGATGTGGCGGGCGAAGGCGGCGAAATCGTCCCATTGGCCGATCGTGCCCGTGTCGCGGATCGCGCCGTCGACGATGACGCCCGATGCGCCCTTGGCGCGCAGATGGCTCGAGAGGATGTCGCCGATCATCGCGTGGTCGCGGTGGCCGCGCGCGGCGATGACGAGGACATGGCCGGGACCCGTGAGGTCGAGCGCGTGGAGGACGGCGCCGAAATCGGGGGCGAGGCACTCCACCGTGACGGCGCGGCCCATGAGGCGGGGTTGCTGCCCTGCCGGGCGCAGGGGGCGGATGTCCGGGTCGATCTGGCGTGCGCCGGGGACGGTGTCGATGGCGATGGCCGTGGGGATTGTGGCCCAGTCGGACAGGTCAGGTGCGGGAGGGAGGGTCGCGCTGTGCAGGGTCACGGGCATGCGAGGTGGTCCTTCAGGCAGTGGCCGAGGGCGGCGATCCCGGCGCGGATGCGGTCTTCGGATTGGGCGGAGAAGTTGATGCGGGCGTGGTTCGGTTGCTGGGCGGTGGCAAAGAACGTGCCACCGGGGACATAGGCCACCCGCGCCTTGGGAAGGGCGTGGTCGCGCAGGAAGGCGGCGGCGTCGAAGCCTTGCGGGAAGCGCGCCCATGTGAAGAGGCCGCCTTGCGGATCGGTCACGGTCACATCTTGCGGGAAGTGCTGGCGGATCGCGTCGAGCATCACCGCTTTCTTGCGGGCATAGGCGGTGCGGAGGGTGGCGACATGGGACCAGATATCGTGCCGTTCGAGGAAGAGGGAGGTCGCGGCCATGTTGAGGGTGGAGGTTTGCGTATCGGCCGCGACCTTGAGGAGGGACAGTTTTTCAAGGAGCGGTGGCGCGGCGATGGCTCAGCCGAGGCGGAGGGCGGGGACGAGGATCTTGGAGAAACTGCCCAGATGGATGACGCGGCCTTGGGTATCGAGCGATTTCAGGGTGGGCAGCGGGTCGCCTGCAAAGCGGATGTGGCGATAGGGGGTGTCTTCCAGCACGATGATGTCATGCTGGTTGGCAAGGTCGATCAGGCGCTGGCGGCGGGGCAGGGAGAGCGTGGCGCCGGTCGGGTTCTGGAAATCGGGGACGGTGTAGAGGAGGCGGGCGGAGGGGGTGGCGCGCAGCGTGGCCTCCAGCGCGTCCATGTCCATGCCATCGGCATCCATCGGGATGGCGGCATAGCGGGGCTGGGCCGGGGCGAAGGCGATGAGCGCGCCGAGGAAGGTGGGGTCCTCCACCAAGATCATGTCGCCGGGGTTCACCAGCATCTTGGCCGCGAAATCAAGGCCCTGCTGGGAGCCTTGCAGGATGAGGACATCTTCGGGCGCGGTGGGGGTGCCGTCCTGCGTCATCAGCGCGGCGATCTGGGCGCGGAGTTTGGGCAGGCCGTCTGAGGGGGCGTATTGCAGCGGATCGCCGGAGGGATCGGCGAGGACGTCGCGGAAGACGCCCTGAAGGAGGTCGCGCGGGAAGAGCGTGGCATCGGGATAGCCGCCGCCGAAGGAGAGGATGGAGGGATCTGCGCCGAGCGCGAGGAGGTCGCGGATGGCGGAGGGGCGGACCTGTTCCATCCGTTGGGCGAAGGGGGAAAGGGTGTTCGGCATGGGGGCAGGAGATACCTTAACGGGGCGGCGCGCAAGCGGGGCCTGTCGCGAAGCGGAGCGCGCCTGCGCGCGCGGGTTTTTCAGGTCGCCTGCGCGGCCTGCGCCGCTTGGCTCCGCCGGGGTTTCACCCCTGACGGCGGGTGTCTGAGGCGGGGCTTAGACGACGCGCGGCAGAAGGGGGTATTTGGGCCGAGACGAAGGGAGGCGGTGGGGTTTTCCTTCGGGCCGGATTCTCCTATCCCATGGGGGAGGATTTGGCGGAGGTGGTGCGATGATCCCGGTTCAGGGCGTGCAGGGGCGGAAGGTGGCGGTGCTGGGGCTGGGGCGGTCGGGCCTTGCCACGGCGCGGGCCTTGCGGGCCGGGGGGGCGGAGGCGCTGCTGTGGGATGACAGCCCGGAGGCGCGGGGCAAGGCCGAGGCGGAAGGGTTCGCCACCGTCGACCTGACGCGGCAGGGGGCCTTTGAGGGGGTGGCGGTTCTGGTGGTTTCGCCCGGGATTCCGCACCTTTACCCGGCACCGCATAAGGTGATCGCGCGGGCGATGGAGGCGGGGGTGCCGGTGGATAATGACATCGGGCTGTTCTTCCGGAGTTTTGCGACGAAGGAGTGGGACGGGTTCGATCAGGTGCCGCGCGTGGTGGCTGTGACGGGGTCGAACGGGAAATCCACGACGACCGCTCTGATCCGGCACATTCTGGACGAGGCGGGGCGGCCGGTGCAGATGGCGGGCAACATCGGGCGGGGGGTGCTGGACCTTGACCCCGCGCGGGATGGCGAGGTGGTGGTGCTGGAACTGTCGTCTTACCAGACGGAGCTGGCGCGTGCCTTGACCCCGGATGTGGCTGTTTTCACGAACCTTTCGCCCGATCATCTGGACCGGCATGGCGGGATGGGGGGCTATTTCGCAGCCAAGCGGCGGCTGTTTGCGGAAGGCGGGCCGGATCGCGCCGTGATCGGGGTGGACGAGGTGGAGGGGCGGTTTCTGGCGGACCAGTTGGCGGCGGGGGCGGCGGATGACAGGGTGATCCGGGTGTCTTCGGGAACCAAGCTGGAAGGGTTCGGCTGGGCGGTCTTCGCGCGGAAGGGGTTTCTGGCGGAGTGGCGCAAGGGGCGGCAGGTGGCGGCGATAGACCTGCGAGAAATCAAGGGCTTGCCCGGCGCACACAACCATCAGAACGCCTGCGCGGCCTATGCGGCCTGCCGGACGCTGGGCCTTGGGCCGAAGGAGATCGAGGCGGCGCTGCGGTCTTTTGCGGGGTTGCCGCATCGCAGCCAGTTGGTGGGAGAGCGGGGCGGCGTGCGCTTTGTCAATGACAGCAAGGCCACGAATGTGGATTCGGCGGCCAAGGCCCTGCAAGCCTTTGAGAAGATACGCTGGATTGCCGGGGGGATGGGCAAGGAGGGCGGGATCGTCGCCTTGCAGCCGCTGCTGGGATCAGTGGTGAAAGCCTATCTGATCGGGCACTCGGCACGGGATTTCGCCTTGCAGATCGGGGACTTGCCGCATGAGATCTGCGAGACGATGGAGCGCGCCGTCGCCCGCGCCGCCGAGGAGGCGCAGGCGGGGGAGGTGGTGCTGCTGGCGCCCGCGGCGGCGAGTTTCGACCAGTATCCGAACTTCGAGAAACGGGGGGAGGATTTCATGGCGCGGGTCGCGGCGGTGCTGGGGCAAGTTGCTGCGGACGCTGGATGAATTCCGCCGTTTCGCGGCTTTTGGCCGTGCCGCGCGCCGTGCCGCAAACTGTGCGGCAAACTGTACGTACGCGCGCTGTCTACACGGGGCGTTAAGGTTAACGGAGATGTGGTGAGTCGTCGGAGGCGGGGCCTATCGTCTGGGTCTGCGTCTGGGTTTGCGGTTCGGGTCAGGTGTTTCGGCCGGGGGTGTGTCCTTGCGGCTGGAGGCGTGTCCTGCGGCTGGGGCTGGGTCTTTCGGTGCGGGGCGGGGTCTCCCGGCTTGGTGCGAGCTTTTCCGTAGGGGGCGCGTGCTTCGGCTGGGCGGGTCTTGCGGACTGGGAAAGGTCCCTTGGCTTGGCGCGCCGATCTTCAGGGATGGGGCCGCAGGGTCTTGGCTGCCTTGTGGGCCCGATGGGCGTTGCGGTCCGGTCGGCGTGGTTTCGGGCTTTGCCGGGAGGTTCGTGGCGGGCCGCCGGGGCCTTGGAGGGGCGTGTCACCGTTGGTGGACGGCGCGTGTCGGTTCCGGCGGAACCGTCTGACCTGCATCAAGGCGGCGTGCGGGATTTCGGGGCAATCTGGCAGCATGGACAATCGGAGGATTGAGACATGTTCCAGAAGATTTTGTGTCCCGTGGACGGGACAGAACATGCCGCGCTTGCGCTGGAGCGGGCGGTGGAGATGGCGGGGAAATACGGGGCGGGGTTGACGATCTGCGTCGTCAACGTGGCCCATGGCACGGGGCGCAGCCCGCGGATCAACCATTGGACGGATGATCAGGTGGCGGCGATCCTTGGGCAGGCGGAGGCGGCGGCGAAGGCCGCGGGTCATGCGGGTGCGGGCAGCGTGCAGCTTGTGGCGCGCGAGGTGGCGCCGGCCATCGTCCAATATGCCGAGACGGAAGGCTATGACTGCATCGTCATGGGCACGGGCGACAAGCGGGGCCTGTCGCGGCTTGTGCTTGGGTCGGTCGCGGCGGATGTGTCCGGTCGGGCGCATTGTTCGGTGATGGTCGCGCGCTGAGGCCGTTCGGAGAGAGGGGGAAGCCGTCGCCCGAGGGGCGGCGGCTTTGCCTTTTGCGGGGGCGAGGGGGGGATGGGCGGAAAGGCGCGGTCCTGCGGGCAGATTCGCGAATCTGGGGCGAATCAGGGCCGCCTTTGCGCTGGCATGGCGGGGCAAGATCGGCTAGAGTCTTGGGCAAGCCCGGAAAAACGGGCATCGAGCAGTGCAGGCGACAGGCGATAACCCATGACTGAGATGGTCTATGGCTCCATGCCCTCACGGGTGACGGAGCCGGTGCTTCCGCGTTGGTGGAGGACGATCGACAAATGGTCGATGACCTGCATCCTGATGCTGTTCGGCATCGGGTTGCTGCTGGGCCTTGCGGCGAGCGTGCCTCTGGCCAGCCGGAACGGGCTTGAGCCCTTCTACTATGTGCAGCGGCAGGCCTTTTTCGGCGGGGTGGCCATCGTCGCGATGATCGCCGTGTCGATGATGTCGCCGGTGATGGTGCGGCGGGTGGGGATGCTTGGCTTTGCGCTGGCCTTCCTTGCGCTGTGCCTGCTGCCCTTCCTTGGCACGGATTTCGGCAAGGGCGCGGTGCGGTGGTTCTCCTTCGGCTTTGCCTCGGTGCAGCCGTCGGAATTCCTGAAGCCTGCCTTCGTCATCGTCGTCGCATGGATGATGGCGGCGAGTTTCGATTTGAACGGGCCGCCGGGGAAGACGGTCAGTTTCGTCATCGCGTTGGTCGTTGTGGGGCTGTTGGCGATGCAGCCGGATTTCGGACAGGCGGCGCTGGTTCTGTTCGGTTGGGGCGTGATCTATTTCGTGGCGGGCGCGCCGATGACCCTGATCGCTTCGGTGGTGGGGATGGTGATCGTGGGGGGCTTTGCCGCCTATGAGAGCAGCGAGCATTTCGCGCGCCGGATCGACGGGTTCCTGACGCCGGACGTGGACCCGCGCACGCAGCTTGGCTATGCGACGAACGCCATTCAGGAAGGTGGGTTCTTCGGGGTGGGCGTGGGTGCGGGGCAGGTGAAATGGTCGCTGCCGGATGCGCATACGGATTTCATCATCGCGGTGGCGGCGGAGGAATACGGGCTGATCCTCGTCCTCGTGATCATCGCGCTTTACACGACGGTGGTGGTGCGGTCGCTGATGCGGCTGACGAAGGAGCGCGATCCGTTCATCCGTCTGGCGGGGACGGGGCTTGCCTGCATCTTCGGGGTGCAGGCGATGATCAACATGGGGGTGGCGGTGCGGCTGCTGCCGGCCAAGGGGATGACTTTGCCTTTTGTGAGTTACGGGGGGTCTTCGGTGATTGCGGCAGGGATCACGGTCGGGGCGTTGCTGGCGATGACGCGGCATAGGCCGCAGGGGAAGATGGGCGACATCTTCGGGCGGAGCGGGCGCTGATGGCGGGGCCCTTGCTGTTGATCGCGGCGGGGGGGACGGGGGGGCACATGTTCCCCGCGCAGGCGCTGGCCGAGGCGATGGTGCGCAAGGGGTGGCGGGTGAAGCTGTCCACCGATGCGCGCGGCGCGCGCTATGCGGGCGGGTTTCCCCATGTGGTGCAGGTGGAGCAGGTGGCTTCGGCCACTTTCTCGCGTGGGGGGGCTGCGGCGAAGCTGGCGGTGCCGTTCCGGATTGCGGGCGGGGTGCTGTCGGCGGTTCTGGGCATGCTGCGCGACCGGCCTGCGGTGGTGGTGGGGTTCGGCGGTTATCCGACGATCCCGGCGCTGGCGGCGGCTTGGGTGCTGCGGCGGCCAAGGATGATCCATGAGCAGAACGGGGTTCTGGGGCGGGTCAATCAGGTTTTCGCGCGTCGGGTGGATCGGGTGGCCTGCGGCACGTGGCCGACCGCCTTGCCTGCTGGCGTGGAGGGTATCCATACCGGGAACCCGGTGCGGGCGGCGGTGCTGGAACGGGCGGCGGCGGGGTATATCCCGCCCGGCGATTATCCGATGAGCCTTTTGGTGATCGGCGGGTCGCAGGGCGCGCGGGTGCTGTCGGACGTGGTGCCTGCGGCGGTTGCTATGCTGCCCGAGGGCATAAGGCGGCATCTGCGTGTGGCGCATCAGGCGCGGGAGGAGGACCTGCCGCGTGTGGTCGCGGCCTATGCGGATGCCGGGATCGTGGCGGAGGTGGAGCCGTTCTTCCGCGACATCCCGCGCAGGCTTTCGGAGTGCCAATTGGTGGTGAGCCGGTCCGGGGCCTCGTCGGTGGCGGATATATCGGTGATCGGGCGGCCTGCGGTGCTGATCCCCTTCGCGGCGGCGACGGGGGACCATCAGACGGCCAATGCGCGTGGGCTGGTTGACGTGGGGGCAGCGGTGTTGATTCCGGAAAAGCTGCTTGACGCTGAAAGCCTCTCCGCGCAGATGGGGGCCATTCTGGCCTCGCCCGATGCGGCGGTGGCCATGGCGCAGCATGCGCTGGGGCAGGGACGCCCCGATGCGACCGAGCGGCTGGTGGCGCTGGTCGAGGATTTGGCGAAGGGAATTTCGACATGAACGCGGCGACGAAGCTTCCCATGGAGTTGGGGCCGATCCATTTCGTGGGGATCGGCGGCATCGGGATGTCGGGGATCGCCGAGGTTCTGATGACGCTGGGTTATCCGGTGCAGGGATCGGACAGCAAGGCCAGCAAGATCACGGATCGGCTGGTGTCGCTGGGGGCGCGGTTCTTCGAGGGGCAGAAGGCAGAGAATATCGGGGATGCGGCGGTGGTCGTGATCTCGTCTGCCATCAAGAAGGGCAACCCGGAACTGGAAGAGGCGCGGCGGCGGAAGCTGCCCGTGGTGCGGCGGGCGGAGATGCTGGCCGAACTGATGCGCCTGCGGTCCAACATCGCGATTGCCGGGACGCATGGGAAGACGACCACCACGACGATGGTGGCGACGCTGCTGGACAAGGGCGGGTTCGACCCCACGGTGATCAATGGCGGGGTGATCCATGCCTATGGATCGAATGCGCGGGCCGGGGCCGGCGAGTGGATGGTGGTGGAGGCGGATGAGAGCGACGGGTCGTTCAACAAGCTGCCCGCGACGATCGCCATCGTGACGAATATCGACCCCGAGCATATGGAGCATTGGGGGTCCTTCGACGCGTTGCGGAAGGGTTTCCTCGATTTCGTTTCCAACATTCCCTTCTACGGGCTGGCGGTCTGCTGCACGGATCATCCGGAGGTGCAGGCGTTGGTGGGGAAGGTCACGGATCGGCGTATCGTGACCTTCGGTTTCAACGCGCAGGCCGATGTGCGGGCGGTCAACCTGTCCTATCGGAATGGAAAGGCCATGTTCGACGTTCTCCTTCAGAACGAAGGGGAGGGCGCGATGATCGAGGGTTGCACCTTGCCGATGCCGGGGGATCACAATGTGTCCAACGCGCTGTCGGCGATTGCCGTGGCGCGGCATCTGGGGATGAAGAAGGACGAGATCCGCGAGGCTTTGGCCGGTTTTGGCGGGGTGAACCGGCGGTTCACCCGCGTGGGCGAGGTGGGGGGCGTCACCATCATCGACGATTACGGCCATCACCCGGTGGAGATTGCCGCCGTTCTGAAGGCGGCGCGGCAGGCTGTGGCGGGCAATCCCGGCGCGCGGATCATCGCGGTGCATCAGCCGCATCGCTATACGCGGCTGAGTAGCCTCTTCGAGGAGTTCTGCACCTGCTTCAACGAGGCGGATGTGGTGGCGATTGCCGATGTCTATGCGGCGGGCGAGGAGCCCATTCCGGGGGCGTCGCGCGATGACCTGATTTCGGGCCTGATCGCGCATGGGCACCGGCATGCGCGGGGGATCACGGACGAGGCCGATCTGGCGCGTCTGGTGAAGGAGCAGGCGCGGCCGGGGGATATGGTCGTCTGCCTTGGCGCGGGGACGATCTCGGCATGGGCGAACGGCCTGCCCGCGCGTCTGATGGGGGCGGCTGCATGAGCTGGGCGCTGATCACGGCCTTCCTCTGGCTGATCGTGGCGAATGTCGCGGCGATGCTGCCGAGCCGGGATCACCATTGGCGGCGGGCCTTCGCGCTGATCATCGTGGGGATACCGATCCTTGGCTGGGTGACGTGGGAAAGCGGGCCGGTCTGGGGGATGGTTCTGCTGGCGGCGGGGGCGAGCGTGCTGCGCTGGCCGGTGATCTATCTGTTCCGCTGGTTGCGGCGGAAGGGCGCGGAGCCTGCGGAATAGGGGTGCGGGGGGGGCAACGGCCCCCTCCCGCCCCCCTGCGCATTGGTTCCGGCGTGGCGCGGCTTGCATTCGGGGGCAGGGCGCGGATAGGAACCCACATGGCACAAAGATACCCCGTTCCCCGTGGCACCCTGACCGAGCATCGCCCGTTGGCCGATCTGACATGGCTGCGCGTGGGCGGGCCTGCGGATGCGCTGTTCCAGCCTGCGGATGAGGCGGACCTTGCGGGGTTCCTGCGGGATCTTGCGCCGGATGTGACGGTGTTTCCGATGGGCGTGGGGTCGAACCTGATCGTGCGCGATGGCGGGCTGCGGGCGGTGGTGATCCGGCTGGGGCGGGGGTTCAACGGCATTTCGGTCGAGGGGGACCTTGTCACGGCGGGGGCGGCCGCGCTGGATGCGCATGTGGCGCGGCGGGCGGCGGAGGCGGGGTTGGACCTGACCTTCCTGCGCACCATTCCGGGCAGCATCGGTGGCGCGGTGCGGATGAATGCCGGGTGTTACGGGTCCTATGTGGCGGATCACTTGATATCCGTGCGGGCGGTGACACGGGCGGGGGATGTGGTGACGATCCCGGCGGAGCAGTTGGAGCTGCGCTATCGGCAGTCCACCCTGCCGGAGGGGTGGGTCATCGTGGAGGCGACGTTCCGGGCGGGACGGGGGGAGCCTGCCACGCTGGAGGCGAAGATGGCCGAGCAGATCGCCAAACGCGATGCGTCCCAGCCGACGAAGGAGCGGTCTGCTGGGTCAACCTTCCGCAATCCGTTGGGGCGGTCTTCGACGGGCAAGGCCGATGACACGCATGAATTGAAGGCGTGGAAGGTCATCGACGATGCCGGGATGCGGGGCGCGCGGCGGGGTGGCGCGCAGATGAGCGAGATGCATTCCAATTTCCTGATCAATGCAGGCGGAGCGACGGCTGCCGATCTGGAAGGATTGGGCGAGGACGTGCGAAAAAGGGTTTTCCAACACAGCGGGATCACGTTAGAATGGGAAATCATGCGCGTCGGCGAAGCGGCGGCTGAAAAACAATAAAATCCGGGCGCAAGACCCGGGGACGAGGCGAAAATGGCGGGCGGTTCGGGCAGAAGCGTCCCCCTTGTGGCGGTTTTGAAGGGTGGGCTTTCCGCGGAGCGGGAGGTTTCCCTTTCTACTGGGCGTGAATGCGCCAAGGCACTGCGCGAGGCGGGGTATGACGTGGTGGAGGTCGATTGCGGCCTCGACCTGTGCGCGCGGCTTGTCGAAATCTCTCCTGACGTGTGTTTCAACGCCCTGCATGGCCGCTGGGGCGAGGATGGCTGCGTGCAGGGGATGCTGGAATGGCTGCGCATTCCCTATACGCATTCCGGCGTGCTGGCATCGAGCCTTGCGATGGACAAGCAGCGGACGAAGAACGTCTATCGCGCGGCGGGATTGCCTTGCGTGGAAAGCGTCGTGGTGCCGCGCGAGGCGGTGGAGGCGGGGCATGTGTTGCCTGCGCCTTACGTCGTGAAGCCGGTGAACGAGGGATCCTCGGTCGGGGTCTATATCGTCCGCGAGGGGTCGAACGCGCCGCGCCTGTCGGCGGAGATGCCGGCGCAGGTGATGGTGGAGACTTACGCTCCGGGGCGGGAGATGACGGTGAGCGTGCTGGGGGATCGGGCGCTCTGCGTGACCGACATCATCACCGATGGCTGGTATGATTACGACGCGAAATACAAACCGGGCGGAAGCAGGCATGAACTGCCCGCGCGCATTCCGGCGGAGATCGAGGCGGCCTGTCTGGATTACGCGCTGCGCGCGCACCGGGCTCTGGGCTGCCGTGGGCTGAGCCGGACGGATTTCCGTTGGGACGAGGCGCGGGGTCTGGAAGGGCTGATCCTGCTGGAGACGAATACCCAGCCGGGGATGACGCCGACGTCGCTGAGCCCTGAGCAGGCGGGGCATGTGGGGATTTCCTTCCCTGAGTTGTGCCGCTGGATCGTGGAGGATGCGTCATGCAATCGCTGAGGCCCGAGCCGCGCGTTTATGTGCGCCAGCCCCGGCGCGATCCGGCGCCGACGAAATGGCAGTACCGGATGCAGCGGCTGTGGCTGACGCCCTATTTCCGCGTGCTGGCGCGGGTGGGGCTGCCGGTGTTTCTGCTGTCGGCGGCGGTTGGCATCTATGCCGGGGATGCGGATCGGCGGGCGGCGGTGGTGGGGGTGTTCACGGACCTCAAGACCTCGTTCCAGAACCGGCCGGAATTCATGGTGACGCTGGCCTCGGTCGAGGGGGCGTCGCCGGAACTGGCGGAGGCCATCCGGGCAAGGCTGGGGCTGAAGCTGCCCATGTCGTCCTTCGACATCGATCTGGATGCGGTCAGGGCGCGGGTGGAGGAGTTGGACGCGGTGGCCGGGGCCGAATTGCGCGTGCGGTCGGGCGGGGTGTTGCAGGTTCTGGTGACGGAGCGGATGCCGGTTCTGGTCTGGCGGATCGGGGACCGGCTGGAAATGCTGGACGGGACCGGGCATCGCGTGGCGGGGCTTGCGGCGCGGACCGACCGGCCGGACCTGCCGCTGATCGCGGGCGAGGGGGCGGACAAGGCGACGGAGGAAGCGCTGGAGATTCTGGCCGCCGCGCAGGGCATCGCGCCGCGGCTGCGCGGGCTGGTGCGGGTGGGCGAGCGGCGCTGGGACCTGATCCTTGACCGCAACCAGCGCATCCTTCTGCCGGAAGTGGATGCGGTGGCGGCCTTGGAGCGTCTGATGACGCTGGACAAGGCCGAGGATCTTTTGGCGCGTGACGTGTTGAGTGTGGATTTGCGGAATGAACAAAGACCCGTGCTGCGGCTGGCGCCATATGCGCTGAACGAGCATCGCAAGGCACAGGGCATTGATGTGAGCGGGAGCGAATTATGACGGGCCTTTACGAATCCCAACGGGCGATGCGGCATATGCGGCGGGCGGCGATGCAGCGCGGCGTGGTGGCGGTGCTGGATGTGGGGACATCGAAGATCGCCTGTCTGATCCTGCGCTTCGACGGACCCGAGCGGCTGCGCGAGGTGGAAGGCGTGGGGCCGATGGCGGGGCAGTCCTCGTTCCGGGTGATCGGGGCGGCGACGACGCGGTCGCGGGGCGTGAAGTTCGGCGAGATCGCGGTGATGAACGAGACGGAGCGGGCCATCCGCACCGCCGTTCAGGCGGCGCAGAAGATGGCCAATGTGCGGGTTGACCATGTGATCGCCTGTTTCAGCGGGGCCGAGCCGCGCAGCTATGGGCTGGCGGGGGAATGGGACCTGCAGGATTCGGTGGTGACGGAGCAGGACGTGGCGCAGGTTCTGGCATCCTGCGATGTGCCGGACCTTGGGCCGGGGCGCGAGGTGCTGCATGCGCAGCCGGTGAATTTCGCGCTGGATCACCGGACGGGGCTGGGTGATCCGCGCGGGCAGATCGGCAACCGTCTGGCCTGCGACATGCATCTTCTGTCCATCGACGGGTCGGTGGTGCAGAACCTGCTGTATTGCATCAAGCGCTGTGATCTGGAACTCGCGGGGATCGCGTCTTCGGCCTATGTGTCGGGGATTTCCTCGCTGGTGGAGGACGAACAGGAACTGGGCGCGGCCTGCATCGACATGGGTGGCGGGTCGACCGGCATTTCGATCTTCATGAAGAAGCACATGATCTATGCCGACTCGGTGCGGATGGGCGGGGATCATGTGACCTCGGACATCTCCAAGGGGTTGCAGATACCTTTCGCGGTGGCGGAGAAGATCAAGACCAAGCATGGCGGCATCCACGCCACCAGCATGGATGACCGCGAGATGATCGAGATCGGCGGCGAGAGCGGCGATTGGGAGAAGGACCGTCGTCAGATCAGCCGCACGGAACTGATCGGGATCATGCGGCCGCGGGTGGAGGAGATTCTGGAGGAGGCGCGGTCGCGGCTGGATGCGGCGGGGTTCGACTATCTGCCGAGCCAGCAGATCGTGCTGACGGGCGGGGCGAGCCAGATTCCGGGGCTGGACGGTTTGGCGGCGCGCATCCTTGGCCAGCAGGTGCGACTGGGCCGTCCGCTGCGCGTGCAGGGATTGCCGCAGGCGGCGACGGGGGCGGCCTTTGCCAGCGCGGTGGGGCTGTGCCTCTTTGCCGCGCATCCGCAGGACGAGTGGTGGGATTTCGAGATTCCGACCGAGCGGTATCCCGCCCGGTCGCTGCGACGGGCCTTCAAATGGTTCAAGGACAACTGGTAACGTCCATATGCTGTGGCTGTGGCGAAATCCCGCCTAAGGGGGCGGGCGTTTCCCTATATTTTGTGGCAGTTTTGCGTTTTTCGCGTGACCTTGGGGCACCTTGTGGATAGAATCGTGGATAAATTCGGATTCCTGCGCCCGGGACAGGCGCGACTGACGGCCGGACGGCAAAAATCGGCGGCTCAACGAACAGCAGGCGGAGTGGCAATGACCCTGAATCTCATGATGACCTCTCAGCAGGATGAGCTGAAGCCGCGGATCACCGTGTTCGGTGTGGGTGGGGCGGGTGGCAACGCCGTCAACAACATGATCGACAAGCAGCTTGAGGGTGTCGAGTTCGTCGTGGCGAACACCGATGCGCAGGCCTTGAAGCACAGCCGGGCGCATGCGCGCATCCAGATGGGTCTGAAGGTCACGGAAGGGCTGGGCGCAGGGGCCCGTCCGACAGTGGGCGCGGCGGCGGCGGAAGAGACGATCGAGGAGATCGTGGACCATCTGGCGGGGGCGCATATGTGCTTCATCACCGCCGGGATGGGCGGCGGCACCGGCACCGGTGCTGCGCCGATCATCGCGCAGGCGGCGCGGGAATTGGGCGTGCTGACGGTGGGCGTGGTGACCAAGCCCTTCCAGTTCGAGGGCGCGAAGCGGATGCGTCAGGCCGAAGAGGGCATCGAGGCGCTGCAGAAGGTCGTCGATACGCTGATCATCATTCCGAACCAGAACCTGTTCCGTCTGGCGAATGAGCGGACCACCTTCACCGAAGCCTTCGCGATGGCCGATGACGTGCTGTATCAGGGCGTGAAGGGCGTGACCGACCTGATGGTGCGTCCGGGTCTGATCAACCTCGACTTCGCCGACGTGCGCGCGGTGATGGACGAGATGGGCAAGGCCATGATGGGCACGGGCGAGGCCTCGGGCGAGGATCGCGCGGTGCAGGCCGCCGAGAAGGCGATTGCCAACCCGCTGCTGGACGAGATCAGCCTGAACGGGGCCAAGGGCGTGCTGATCAACATCACGGGCGGCTATGACCTGACGCTGTTCGAGTTGGACGAGGCGGCGAACATCATCCGCGAGAAGGTGGACCCGGAGGCGAACATCATCGTGGGGTCCACGCTGGACGAGTCGATGGAAGGGGCGCTGCGCGTGTCGGTCGTGGCGACCGGCATCGACGTGAGCAAGGCCACGCGGGCCGAGCCTGCGGTCACGCGCCGCAGCATGGCGGCCCCGTTGCCGCCCGCGCATGAGACGCGCCGCGAAGTGCCGGTGACGGTGCAGCAAGTGGCCCCGGCCCCGGCCCCTGCGCCGATGCCCGCCCCGGCCCCCGCGCCGGAGCCGGTGATGCAGCAGCAGGCCCCCGCCGCGCCGGAGCCTTCGCTGTTCGATCCGGCCCCCGCCTTCGGGCAGGATGCCGATATGGACATGGCGGATGAGTTGCCGCCCCCGGCCTATCGCCCGCAGCCGGCGCAGCAGCCTGCCCCGCAGGCCCGCGCCACCGCGCCGATGGATCAGGATGCCGCGGCCTTCGTCGCCCCGCGCCCGCGTGCGCCGGGAACCCCGACGCCCGAGGCGCTGGCCCGTCTGCAGGCCGCTGTCAGCAAGGCCCCGGCCCCGCCCGCAGGTCAGCAGCGCCCCGCGATGGCGGCGCAGCCCCGCATGCAGGCCGCCGCGCCGAAGCCCGCCGAGGCGCAGCGCCCGCGGTTCGGGATCGGGTCGCTGATCAACCGCATGGCGGGGGGCGGCCATGGCGAGCCGCAGTCGGCCGCCGTGCGCCAACAGCCGCAGGTTCAGGGCTATGATGACGAGCCGGAAATGAGCGCGGATCAGGAGCGGATCGAAATTCCGGCCTTCCTGCGTCGTCAGGCCAACTGACGGATTGCGACAAAGCCTGTAACATTTGGCGAGACCCGGCCCGAAATGGCCGGGTTTTTCCTTTGTAAACAGAGACTTGGCGGAAGATCGCGCCTGTCACACTCCGTCATAAAGAGTGAGTTGAGTTTGCAATTGCAGCAAATTAGCTAAGACTGCGCGGAACCTCGTGGGGGGGCTCCGGTCCGGGGACAGCCTCACGGCGCTACCTTGGGCGATAAGAAAGCAGACAGGCAGACCTTGCAACGCACGCTGAAAACCGCCGTCACCTTCACCGGGCTGGGCCTTCATGGCGGCCAGCCGGTTCGGATGACCGTTCATCCTGCGCCTGTCGGGCACGGGATTGTGTTCCTTCGGACGGATGTGGCCGCGGCCTCGGCGCGGGTGCCTGCGCGCTGGGATCAGGTGGTTCCGTCGAAGCTGTGCACGCTCGTGGCGAATGCGGACGGGATTTCGGTTTCCACCATCGAACATGTGATGGCCGCGCTGTCGGGCTGTGCGGTGCATAACGCGCTGATCGAGATCGACGGGCCGGAAGTGCCGATCCTTGACGGGTCGGCGATGCCTTTCGTGGAAGGGTTCCTTGACGCCGGGATTACCGGGCAGGATGCCGCGGTGCGGGCGATCCGCGTGCTGCGGGCGGTGGAGGTGCGCGACGGCGATGCCGTGGCGCGGCTGGAACCTGCCGAGAACCTTGAGATCGATTTCCGGATCGAATTCGCCGAAGCGGCGATCGGGCGGCAGGAAAAGGTGATGAGCCTTGCCAATGGCGCCTTCGTGCGCGAGCTGTCGGACAGCCGGACCTTCTGCCGTCAGGCGGATGTGGATGCAATGCGCGCGAACGGGCTTGCGCTTGGCGGGACGCTGGAGAATGCGGTGGTGTTCGACGGCGACCGCGTGCTGAGCCCCGGCGGGCTGCGGCATCGGGATGAGCCGGTGCGCCACAAGATGCTGGATGCGATGGGCGACCTGTTCCTTGCGGGGGCGCCGATTCTGGGCCGTTACACCGGCATCCGGGCGGGCCATGCCTTGACCAACCGTCTGCTGCGGGCGCTGTTCGATGCGCCGGATGCATGGACCATGGTGGAAGTGGGCGAACAGACCGGGTGCAAGCTGCCGGGTGTGGGCGTGCATGAGGCCGATTTGCCGAGCCGTGCCTGAAGCCGCCGCAGGACGCGAAAGCCGTTTTGCGCCCCGGATTTTTCTGTGCTAGGACGACTGCAAGAACACGGGCGGCGCGGTCTTGCCGTGCGCCCGGAAGGAATGACGTGGGGTAGGCGGAAGATGGCAGTCGTGAAGTCAGGCGCGCGATTCCTGGGCATGGCGATGCTTGCCTCGGTTCTCGTGGCATGTGCCGGGGAACAGGAACGGCCTCTGGAGAGCTTTACGGCCGAGGAAATCTACAAGCAGGGCGAGTTGCGGCTGGCCAATGAGCGGCGGCCGGATGAGGCGATCCGCTATTTCCAGGAAGTGGAACGGCTGTATCCCTATTCGGAATTCGCCAAGCGCGCGCTGATCATGCAGGCCTATAGCCTGCACAAGGCAAAGAAATACGAAGAGGCGCGGGCGGCGGCGCAGCGTTACCTTGATTTCTATCCGGGGGACGAGGATGCGCCCTATGCGCTCTATCTGATGGCGCTGAGCTATTATGACCAGATCGATGATGTGGGCCGCGATCAGGGCGTGACCTTCCAGGCGCTGACCGGGATGCGGGACGTGATCGAGACCTATCCGGACAGCGACTATTCGCGGTCGGCCATGCTGAAGTTCGAATTGGCCTTCGACCATCTGGCCGGGAAGGAAATGGAGATCGGGCGGTTCTACCTGAAGCGGAAGAACTATACCGCTGCGATCAACCGGTTCCGCACCGTGGTGCAGGATTTCCAGACCACGACGCATACTGCAGAGGCGCTGCATCGTCTGGTGGAAAGCTATCTGGCGTTGGGCTTTACCGAAGAGGCGCAGACGGCGGCGGCGATCCTTGGCTATAACTACCAGTCGTCGCCCTTCTATGATGACAGCTTCCGCCTGCTGAAGGGGCGCGGTCTGAACCCCGAGGCGGTGGGCGACAGCTGGCTGCGGCAGGTCTATCGCCAGATGATCAAGGGCGAGTGGTTGTAAGCCTGCGGAGGGCTTGGCCGTGCTGCGGACGCTTGAAATCCGGGATGTGCTGATCATCGACCGGCTGGACCTTGAGTTCCGGCCGGGCCTGAACGTGCTGACCGGCGAGACGGGGGCGGGGAAGTCGATCCTTCTGGATGCGCTGGGATTCGTGCTGGGTTGGCGCGGACGGGCGGAACTGGTGCGGCAGGGGGCTGAACAGGGCAGCGTGACGGCGGTATTCGACCTGCCTGCGGGCCATGCCGCGCATGTGGTGCTGGAGGCGGCGGGGATCGAGGCCGAAGATGGCGAATTGATCCTGCGGCGGGTCAATACGGTGGACGGGCGCAAGACCGCATGGGTCAATGACCGCCGCGTGTCGGGCGAGGTGCTGCGCGACCTGTCGGAAACGCTGGTGGAACTGCATGGGCAGCATGATGACCGGGGGCTTTTGAACCCGCGCGGGCATCGGGCCTTGCTGGATGCCTTTGCCGAGCTGGACCTTGGGGCGGTGCGGGCGGCGTGGCGGGCGCAGGCGGTGGCGCGCAACGCTCTGGCCGAGGCGGAGGCGGCTTTGGCGGCGGCGCGGAAGGAAGAGGATTTCCTGCGCCATGCCGTGGCGGAGTTGGACAAGCTGAACCCCGAACCGGGTGAGGAGGCGGCGCTGGATGCGCGGCGGCGCATGATGCAGGCGGCGGAGAAGATCCGGGCCGACATCGCGCGGGCGCATCAGGCGGTGTCCGATCAGGGGGCCGAGGGGATGATGCGCGATGCCGTGCGCTGGCTGGAAGGGGCGGCGGACCGGGCCGAGGGGCGGCTGGAGGGGGCGCTGGCGGCGCTGGACCGGGCGCTGATCGAATTGGGAGAAGCGCAGCAGGGGGTGGAGGAGTGCCTTGCGGCGCTGGATTTCAATCCGGCGGAGTTGGAGGCGCTAGAAGAACGGCTGTTCGCGATAAGGGCGCTGGCGCGCAAGCATGGCGTGCTGGCGGATGAGTTGGGCGTGCTGGCGGGGGAGTTGCGGGGGCGTCTGGCGGCGCTGGACAGTGGCGAGGCGGGGATTGCCGCCAAGGCCAAGGCGGTGGTGCAGGCGGAGGCGGCCTATGCGGCGGAGGCGGCAGGGCTGACGGCGGCGCGGCGGGCGGCGGCGGCGCGGCTGGATGCCGCGATGGCGGCGGAACTGGCGCCGTTGAAGATGGAGCGGGCGGTGTTCGCGACGGAGGTCGCGGCGGGAGAGCCGGGGCCGGAGGGCGTGGATGCGGTCACCTTCACCGTGGCGACCAATCCGGGGGCGCCCTCGGGGCCGCTGAACCGGATCGCGTCGGGCGGGGAGTTGAGCCGGTTTCTGCTGGCGCTGAAGGTCTGCCTTACCGGGGATGCGCCGGGGTTGACGATGATCTTCGACGAGATCGACCGGGGCGTGGGCGGGGCCACGGCGGATGCCGTGGGGCGGCGGTTGAAGGCGCTGGCCGAGGGGTGCCAGGTGCTGGTGGTGACGCATTCGCCGCAGGTGGCGGCGCTGGGGGCTTCGCATTGGCGGGTGGAGAAGCGGGTGGCGGGGGATGTGACTCTGTCCACGGTCACCGCGCTGGGTCCCGTGGAGCGTGTGGAGGAGGTGGCGCGGATGCTGGCCGGGGATACGGTCACCGATGCGGCACGCGAGGCGGCGCGGGCGCTGCTGACGGCCTGAGCGGGCATTCCGGCCCACGGCCCGTTTCCTATGCATTTTAGCGATGAGCTTTGCGCCTGATGCATGGCGGCTTTTGCGTTGCGGCATCTACTGTGCTGCGCTGCGGCATCCTATCTTTCGACCATCGGAAGAAGGAGACAGTAAGATGTTCGAGCAAGTGAAGAAATTCGTCCGCGCCTTCCATATCCCCAGCGCGGAAGAGCTGGAGCGGGAATACCTGAACGGTGCCGCGAACCGCGTGGATCTTGAGTTCCGTCAGCGGCAGGTGGACCGGGGCATGTTCCGCCGCCAGGCCTGGTAAGGCCGGATTGGAGCGAATGATGGGTGGCCGCCTCGGTTCGGGGCGGCTTTCGTCATTTCAGGGGGCGAGGGCGGCGAGGGCGGTGGTCAGGTCGCCATAGCCGGTGAAGCGGCGTTCATAGGCGAGGCCGAGGCGGGTGGCGCAGTCGCGGGCCTTGGCGTCCAGCGCCGGGTCGTCGGTCTGGGCCTGATAGACGAGTTTCGTGTAATTCCCGAAATACATGTCGCGCAGTTCGGGGTGGCGGTCCAGGCCCATGGGTTTCCAGACGAAGGCATCGAATTGCCGGACGAGGAAATCGGTCAGGTAGAAGGCGGTGAATTCCTCTTCCGCCTTGGCCGCGAAGGCGGCGTTGCCTTCAAAGAACGAATAGCAATGCGGGCCTTCGACCATGTCGACGCCCAGTTCCTTGCACTTTTCCTGCAAGAGGCCGCCCGTGCCGCAATCGGCATAGACGATGAAGAGGCGGTCGTATGCGGCGCTGTGCGCGGTGACGGCCTGTTCCACCGCCGCGGGAATGCGGTCGGGCCAGAGGTGGAGATTGGCGGGCAGGCATTGCAGATCGAGGTGGTCCCAGCCATTGGCACGTTTCAGGGCGAGGATTTCATGCGCCAGCGCCCCGCAGGCGATCAGCAGGATCCGGCCTTGCGCTGCGGGGGGAAGGCCCTGTTCGGTAAGGGTGTCGTCGTCTAGGGGTGGCAGGGTGCCCATCAGCGCAATTGGCGCGCGCCGAGGAGCAGGCTGCCTGCCAGCGCGGCGAAGCCAAGGGCCACGAGCGGCAGGTCGGCCCAGACGGCAAGGCCGATGGTCGTGCCCGCGGCGAAGATCACGAAGGCGATCAGGAGGAGGAAATGGGTAAGGGGCATGTCAGGCACCGTCCTTTCCCCGCAAAGATGGCGTCCCGGCGCGGGAAAGCCAAGGGGGAGTCGCGGAAGGGTGAACGGGGCGCCCTGCGGTGGGTGACCCCCTCCCCGACCCTCCCCCGCCGGGCAGGGGAGGGGGAAGGCGCGTCAGGCGCCGAGTTGGTTGTGCTTGCGCGCCACGAATTGCTTGGCGGTTTCGACCGCCACGGCGGCGTCGCGGCAATAGGCGTCGGCGCCGATGGCCTTGCCGAATTCCTCGTTCAGGGGGGCGCCGCCGACGAGGACGATGTAGTCTTCGCGCAGGCCCTTTTCCTTCATCGTGTCGATCACGACCTTCATGTAGGGCATGGTCGTGGTCAGCAGCGCGGACATGCCGAGGATGTCGGGCTTTTCGGTTTCCAGCGCTTCGAGGTATTTCTCGACCGCGTTGTTGATGCCGAGGTCGACGACTTCGAAGCCCGCGCCTTCCATCATCATGGCGACGAGGTTCTTGCCGATGTCGTGGATGTCGCCCTTGACGGTGCCGATGACCATCTTGCCCATGCGCGGTGCGCCGGTTTCGGCCAGCAGCGGCTTGAGGATGGCCATGCCGGCCTTCATCGCATTGGCGGCGAGCAGCACTTCGGGCACGAAGAGGATGCCGTCGCGGAAGTCGGCGCCGACGATCGTCATCCCGGCGACGAGCGCCTTGGTCAGGACGTCATAGGGGGCCCAGCCGCGTTCGATGAGGATGTTGACGCCCTCTTCGATCTCTTCCTTGAGACCGTCATAGAGGTCGTCATGCATCTGGAGGACGAGTTCGTCGTCGGAGAGTTCGGAAAGGATGATCTCGTCGTCGTCGGCCATGGTGGCGTTCCCTTTGGGGTATGCGTTCCCAGCCTGCATGGGCTGAAAGCGGCATGTGGACTTTTCGGATTACGACATGCCCCGGATGAAAGCCGACAGCAAGGGGTCGCGGCTGATATCCGGGTGGCGTTTGTTCCTGTTATGTTCTAGTTTGCGGCCATGGAGCATGGACGGGACGGGATTCTGCCGGGAAAAAGGGTGCGGGCGCGGGGAGCGCTGAGCAATGCACCGGGGCGTTTCGAGGGGCGGGGGCTGGTGCCCTTTGCCGATGGCTGGGAAATGGCCGAGGAGGCGCGGCTGGTGCGGACGGAGGTCCGGGCGGAGCGGGCGCGGTCGGCGATCAGCTATAACCGGTCGCCGGATCTGCCCTTTGACCGGTCGGTGAACCCCTATCGGGGGTGTGAGCATGGCTGCACCTATTGTTTCGCGCGGCCGACGCATGCCTATCTGAACCTGTCGCCGGGCCTTGATTTCGAGACGCGGCTGGTGGCGCGGCCGGGGATCGGGGCGGTGCTGGCGCGGGAGTTGCGGGCGAAGGGATATCGGGTGGCACCGATCGCAATTGGGACGAACACCGACCCCTATCAGCCCTGCGAGGCGGAGTGGCGCGTGATGCGCGAGGTGGTGGAGGTGCTGGCGGGCTGCGGGCATCCGCTGGCGATTACCACGAAGGGGACGTTGATCGAGCGGGATTTTGACCTGCTAGCGCCAATGGCGGAGCGGGGGCTGCTGCGGGTGGGGGTGTCGGTGACGACGCTGGATGCGGGGCTGTCGCGGCGGATGGAGCCGCGGGCCGCCTTGCCCGCGCGGCGGCTGGAGGTGATCCGGCGGCTGTCGGCGGCGGGGGTGCCGGTGCGGGTGATGGTGGCCCCGGTGGTGCCGGGGCTGACGGATCATGAGTTGGAGGGAATTCTGGAGGCCGCGCGTGGGGCGGGGGCGGTGGGGGCGTCGTGGATCATGCTGCGCCTGCCCTTGGAGGTGGCGGGTTTGTGGCGGGAATGGCTGGAGCAGGCGGAGCCGGGGCGGGCGGCGAAGGTGATGGCCCGGGTGAGGGAGGCGCGGGGCGGGAAGGATTACGATGCGGAATGGGGGAAACGGATGCGGGGGGAGGGGCTGTTTGCCGAGTTGATTGCAACCCGCTTTGCGAAGGCCGTGGCGCGGCTAGGGCTGGCGGAGGCCTTGCCTGCCTTGCGCTGCGATCTGTTCCGGCCCCCCGCGCGGGCGGGGGACCAGTTGAGCCTGTTCTAGAGGGCGCGCCAGCCGATGTCGCGGCGGCAGAAGCCTTCGGGCCAGTCGATGGCATCCACCATCGCATAGGCCTTGGCCTGCGCCTCGGCCAGTGTCGCGCCGCGGGCGGTGACGTTGAGGACGCGGCCTCCGGTGGCGGTGATCTGGCCGTCGCGGGTGGTGGTTCCGGCGTGGAAGACCATCTGCGAGGAGGTTTCGGGGAGGGCGTCGAGGCCCCTGATCACGCTGCCCTTGGTGTAGCTGCCGGGATAGCCCTGCGAGGCCATGACGACGGTCAGGGCGTGGTCGTGGGCCCAGTGGAGTTTCGCGTCGCCAAGCCGCCCCTCGGCGCAGGCGAGGAGGAGGTCTAGCGCCTGTGCGCCGAGGCGCATCATCAGGACCTGACATTCGGGGTCGCCGAAGCGGGCGTTGTATTCCACCAGACGGGCGCGGCCGTTTTCGATCATCAGGCCTGCGTATAGGACGCCTTGGTAGGGCGTGCCGCGGCGGGCCATTTCGCGGATGGTGGGGAGGACGATGTCCTCCATCGCCTGATGGGCGATGGCGTCGGTCAGAACGGGGGCAGGAGAATAGGCGCCCATGCCGCCGGTATTGGGGCCGGTGTCGCCATCGCCCACGCGCTTGTGGTCCTGCGCGGTGCCGATGGGCAGGGCGTTCTCACCGTCGGTGAGGATGAAGAAGGAGGCCTCTTCACCCGTCATGAATTCCTCGATCACCACTTCCGCGCCTGCCGCGCCGAATTCGCCGCCGAACATGTCGTCGATGGCGGCGAGCGCCTCGTCGGTGGTCATGGCGACGATGACGCCTTTTCCGGCGGCGAGGCCGTCGGCCTTGACCACGATGGGGGCGCCTTGGGCCGTGACATAGGCACGGGCGGGGGCCGCTTCGGTGAAGCGGGCATAGGCGGCGGTGGGGGCGGCGCAAGCGTCGCAGATTTCCTTGGTGAAGGACTTGGAGGCTTCGAGTTTTGCCGCCGCCGCCGAGGGGCCGAAGGTCAGGATGCCAGCGGCGCGAGTGGCATCGGCCACGCCTGCGGCAAGGGGCGCTTCGGGGCCGACGATGACGAAGTCGATGGCGTTTTCCTCGCAGAAGGTGACGACCGTGCTGCCCGAGAGGATGTCGATATCGGCGCATTCTGCGAGGAGCGCGATGCCCGCATTGCCGGGGGCGACGATCAGGCGGTCGGTCTTGGGGTTCTGCTTGACGGCCCATGCAAGGGCATGTTCGCGCCCACCGCTGCCGAGGATGAGGATGTTCATGGCCGATGCCCCCTAGGTCGCCCGTCGCTGCGGGGGGATTAGCGGCTGGTCGGGGCTGCGGCAAGGCGCGGATCGCAGAAATGACGCGATCTGGCCCATCTGTTGCCAAGCGGGCCGGGGAGGAGGGGGAGGCATTTTCCAAGGAAGGAGTTTCATCATGGACAGACGTTCGATCCTGCGTGGCCTTGTTGCCCTGCCCTTTGCGGCGATGGCGTCGGGCACGGCCTTGGCGCAGGGCGACCCGCTGGCCGAAGCCTTTGCCGTTCTGTCGGAGGCGGAGAAGGCCGCGGTGCAGCAGGAATTGCTGACCGGCGGGTTCTATGGCGGGGCGGTGGATGCGCGCTTCGGGCCGGGGACGCGCGCGGCTTTGGTGGAGGCGGCGGCCTTCATCGCCGAGAATTCGGGCGGGCGCGAGACGCCGGATGTGACCACGACGGTCGCGGCGGAGAGCTATCTGCGCAGGCTTGCCTCGGGCGAGTTGGCGGCGTGGCTGTATGGCGAGGGTGCCGAGGCGGATTACTGAGCGGATGTTTCGCGCGGGGGCGGGCGGGGTTTCCCGCCCGCCCCCGTGACGTGATGGCCGGAGGCGGCATCACGGCTTTTCCTTCCGGCGCGCAGGGCCTAATCTTCGGCCGAGCCGGAGGCGCGCATGGACCTTTTCGAAGAAACGACAACACCGCAGGGCAACCAGCCGGAATACACCGTGTCGGAATTGTCCGGCGCGGTGAAGCGGGTGATCGAGGGGGAATTCGGCCTTGTCCGCGTTAGGGGCGAGGTGGGGCGGGTGTCGCGGCCTGCCTCGGGGCATCTTTACTTTGACCTGAAGGATGACCGCAGCGTCATTGCCGCCATAAGCTGGAAGGGGCAGGTGGCGCGGATGCAGGTCCGGCCCGAGGAGGGGATGGAGGTTGTCGCCACGGGGCGGATGACCACCTTTCCGGGGCAGTCCAAATATCAACTGATCGTCGAGGATGTGGCACCTGCCGGGGCGGGCGCGTTGATGGCGATGCTGGAAAAGCGCAAGGCTGCGCTGGCGGCGGAGGGGTTGTTCGATGCGGCGCGGAAGAAGCCGATCCCGTTCCTGCCGGGGGTGATCGGGGTCGTCACTTCGCCCAGCGGGGCGGTGATCCGGGATATCCTGCATCGGCTGCGGGACAGGTTTCCCCGGCACGTGCTGATCTGGCCCGTCGCCGTGCAGGGGCAGGCCTGCGCGCCGGAGGTGGCGGCGGCGATCCGGGGGTTCAACGCGATCGAGCCGGGGGGACCCGTGCCGCGCCCGGATCTGATCATCGTGGCGCGGGGCGGCGGGTCGCTGGAGGATCTGTGGGGGTTCAACGAGGAGATCGTGGTGCGGGCGGCGGCGGCGTCGCGGATTCCGCTGATCTCCGCCGTTGGGCATGAGACGGATACGACGTTGATCGACTTCGCCTCGGACCGCCGCGCGCCGACGCCCACGGCGGCGGCGGAGATGGCGGTTCCCGTGCGGATGGAGCTTCTGGCGGCGGTCGACGGGTTCGGCGCGCGGGCGGTGCGGGCGGTGGTCGCGGGTGTGGGGCTGCGCGGGCAGCGGCTGCGCGATCTGGGGCGGGCGCTGCCGCGCCCGGAGGCGCTGGTGCAGGGGCCTGCGCAGCGGCTGGACCTTTGGTGTGGGCGGCTGGGGGCGGCGCTGGGGATGGCGGCGGCACGGAAGCGGCAGGTCTTCGGCACGAAGGCGGGGCTGGTGCGGCCGGAATTGCTGCTGGGTCTGGTGGCGCATCGGCGGCGCGATCTGGGCGAGCGGGCGGCGCGGGTGGAGATGCTGGCCGAGCGCCTTGTCGAACGGAAGGGCGCGCGGCTGGAGGCCTTGGGGGGGCGGCTTGCGCCGTCGCTGGCACGGGTTCTGGGCGATGCGGAGCGGGATGTGCGCAAGGGGCGAGAGCGCCTGGGCGTTCTGGCGGAGCGTCTGGAGACGGCCCCTGCGGCGCGGTTCGCGCAGGTGCGGCAGCGGCTGGAGGCGCTGGACCGGACGCGGATGACGCTGGGCTATGCCGAGACCTTGAAGCGCGGTTTCGCGGTGGTGCGGGGCGACGGGGCGGTGGTCACAACGAAGGCCTCGGCGGAGCGGGCGGCGGCGCTGGAGATCGAATTCGCGGATGGGCGGGTGGCGGTCGGCGGGCGAGGGAGGGCCCGAAAGGCCGGCGAGGGGCCGGAGCAGGGGTCGCTGTTCTGATTTTCCGGTCCTGCCTTGCCTTGGCCGCGTTGCGGGCTGGGCGGGTCAGACCCCGACTTCGGGGCCGGGGCAGGAGAGGGGTGTGGTGCTTTGCCCGACCTCGGAAAGCTGGGTGCCGCCGTCTGCGCCCATGAAGATGGCGTGCAGCCCATCCCTTTCGCGGTAGAAGCGCCAGCATTGCGGCGTCGGGTCCTTGTCGTAGACGAAGCAGATGTTGCCCTGATCCTCGAACCAGTGGCCGTATTGGCATTCGTCTTCGGTGAAGGCCCAGATCACCTTGCGCCCTGGGAGGTATTGTTCGGATCCCCAGACGATGCCGTCCTGCGCGTAGGAGAGGGTCTTGCCGGTGGCATAATCCTCGAACTGCTGGGCGGTGAGGGGGGCATCGGCCACGGCGACGGGCGTTTCCGCGAGGGCGGGCGTGGCAAGGGCGAAGAGGAGGGTGAGGGCTGCGCGCTGCATGATCTTACCTGTCATTGCGCGCGACCATGCCAGATGGCGGCGGATTTGGCCAGTCAACCTTGCGTGTCGGTGGCGGAGAGGCGCGCGAGATGCGGTTTCATCAGCCTGCGCCAGAGCGGCGGGACGAGGGCGATGGTGGCGGCGAGGGGCAGGGGCCAAGGCAGGAGGGGGGCACCGTCGGGCAGGCGCAGCGCGGGATAGGGGCGCGAGGGGTGGCTGTGGTGGTCGGAATGGCGTGGCGCGTTCAGCAGCAGGGCGGAGGTGAACCAATGCGCGGTGTTCCACGAATGGCGGCCGGAGACGGGTTCGGGTTTGCCATCGGGGCCGGTGGCGCGGGTCAGGCCGTAATGCTGCACATAGTCTGACAGATGGATCTGGATCTGGGCATGGGCGGCGAGGAGGAGCCAGAGGCCAAGGCCCGGAAGTCCGCCGATCAGCGCTGCGGTGGCGAGGGCCGCGGCGGAGATGAGGGCGTATCGTGCGTATGGGTGCAGGCCCCGTGCGCTGCGTTGCCGCAGGGCGTTCTCGGCCCGCAGGCCTTCGATGAAGCCACCGAGTGAGGCACGGGGGAGATAGCGCCAGAAGCCCCGCCCACGCGGTGCCGAGGCCGGGTCGCGCGAGGTTGCGACATGCGGGTGATGCACGAGGCGGTGGCTGGAGGCGTGGTGGCCGATCAGGAGCCAAGCATAGCAGGCGATGCCCAGCCTGACGAGGTGGCGGTCGCCGCGATGGATGAGTTCATGCGCGGCGGGATGGGTGATCTGGCCCAGCCAGAGGCCGGTGGAGAAGAGCAGGGCGGCCTTCTCGGGCAGTGACAGGCCGCTGCCCGTGGCGGCGGCGATGGCGAGAGGCGGCAGGGCGAGGGTGGCGAGGCCGAGGGCCACGAGGAGAGCGTCGGCGGCGGGGAATTCTGCGTCTTCGGGTGCGTCGCTTTCGACGAGGGGGAGGATCTGGTCGAGGGTGAGGGAGAGCAGCCAGAGATATGCGAGGGCGAGCCAGAGCCAGAGTCCTCCTGCAGCCGCCCCGACGGCGAGGAGGGCGAGGGGGGCGAGGGTTGCCGCGGCGAAGGCGGCAGGGGGGATCGGGGCGCGGACACTCATCACGCGTTGGAAGCTAGCATCGGGGGGCGCGGGCGTCATGGGGTGGGGCCACGATTTTTCTGCGAAAAATCGGCGCGGATGGCAGGCGTGGTTTCCGGGGGCAGCGTCGGACCGGGGGTTTTGCACCCCCGGACCCCCGCAGGGTATTTGGGCCGAAACGAAGGGGCGGCGGAGGGTGCGGGATGATGACGGGCCTTCCGTTCAAGGGCGGAAGGGATTAGGTGACGGAAGGGCGATTGGCGGAAAGGGGCGGCATGTCCTTCTTCAAGAAACTGCGGGAACGGATGTTCCGCTCTTCGGACAAGATCGGCGAGGGGCTGGAGGCGCTGGTGGCCGAGGATGCGGTCCCGGAGGCGGAGGGCACCGCGCCTGCGGCGGCTGCCACGGTCGTCGAGACGCCTGCGCCGGCATCCGCGCCGGAGCGGAAGGCGGAGCCGGAGGTGGCGAAGCCGGGGTTGCTGGGGCGGCTGTTCGGGGGCGGGGCTGCGGTGGAGGAGCCGCGGCGGCTGGTCGATGATGCGATGCTCGAGAGCCTCGAGGAGGTGTTGATCCAGGCCGACATGGGCGTGGAGACGGCGGTGCGCGTGACGGCGAACATTGCCGAGGGGCGCTTCGGGAAGAAGATCACGACGCGGGAGCTGAAGGCGGCGCTGGCGGGTGAGGTGGCGCGGATCATGGAGCCCGTGGCGCGGCCTTTGCCGATCTATCCCAAGCGGCCACAGGTCGTGCTGGTCGTGGGTGTGAACGGGTCTGGCAAGACCACGACCATCGGGAAGCTGGCCTCTCAGTTCAAGGCGGCGGGGAAGTCGGTGGTGATCGCCGCCGGGGACACGTTCCGCGCGGCGGCGGTGGAGCAGTTGCAGGTCTGGGGGCAGCGGGCGGGGGTGCCGGTGCTGACGGCGGCGGAGGGGAGCGACCCGGCCTCGCTGGCCTTCGATGCGCTGACGCAGGCGCAGGCGCAGGGGGCGGATCTGTTGCTGATCGACACGGCGGGGAGGTTGCAGAACCGTGCCGACCTGATGGAGGAATTGGCGAAGATCGTGCGGGTGATCCGCAAGGTGGATGCGACGGCGCCGCATAACACCCTGCTCGTGCTGGATGCGACGACGGGGCAGAATGCGCTGTCTCAGGTGGAGATCTTCCGCAAGATCGCGGACGTGACGGGGCTGGTGATGACGAAGCTCGATGGCACGGCCAAGGGGGGCGTGCTGGTGGCTTTGGCGGATCGGTTCGGGTTGCCCATACATGCGATCGGGGTGGGGGAGCAGATCGACGATCTGGCGCCCTTCGATCCGGAGGATTTCGCGAAGGCGCTGGTCGGGCAGGAGTGAGCGGCTGGCTGATCTCGCTGGAAGGGACCGAGGCAGGGCGGGATCTGGCCTTGGCGTTGGCCCTGATGGCGGCGGTGCTGCATGCGCTGTTCGGGGCGTTGCAGAAGGGGCGGCATGATCCGTGGATGTCGCGGGCGGTGATCGACCTTTGTTACGGGGTGATCGCCGTTCCTTTTGCGCTGTTCGTGGTGCCCTGGCCCGAGCCGCATATGTGGGTGATCTTCGCGGGCGCTTTCCTGATCCATTCGGGATACAAGCTGTTGCAGGCGATGGCCTATGACCGGGGGGCCTATACGGTGGTTTACCCCGTGGTGCGGGGGACGGGGCCGTTCTTTGCCGTGATCGGGGCGGGGATCGTCTTTGGCGAGAGCTATGGGGCCGGGCAATGGGCGGGGGTCGGGGTGCTGATGGCGGGCATCTTCGGGCTTGCCGCCTACAACCTGCGCCATGTGCAGGTGGATCGCGAGACGCTGGTGCCTGCGCTGGGGCTGGCGGTGGTCACGGGATCGTTCGTTGCGCTTTATACCACCTATGACGCCTATGGCATCCGGGCGACGGCGGATCCGTTCACCTTTCTGGCCTGGTTCTTCATGATCGACGGGGTGTTGTTTCCCGTGCTGATGGCGCGGCGGTTGGTACGGTTGACCGCGCGGGAGGCGGTGCCTCTGGTCCGGCGGGGGGTGATGGGGGCCTTTGTGGCCTATGCCTCCTTCGGGTCGATCATGCTGGCGACGCGGCTGGACAAGGTGGGGGAGGCGGCGGTGCTGCGCGAGACCTCCACCGTCTTTGCCGCCTTGATCGGCTGGTGGGTTCTGGGCGAGAAGGTGGGCGCGGTGCGCGCCGGGTTGATGGGATTGATCGCGGCGGGTGCCGTGGTGATGGAATGGGCGGGGTGAGGATGTCTGAACCGAAGAAGCTGCATCCGGGGGTGAAGCTGGGGCTGGAACTGGGGCCGATTGCCCTGTTCTTTGCCGGATATGTCTATCTGAAGGACCGGGTCTTTTCGATTGGCGGCACGGAGTATGACGGGTTCATCGTGGTGACCGCGCTGTTCATCCCGCTGATGGTGCTGACGACGGGGATCCTGTGGGGACTGACGGGGAAGCTGTCGAAGATGCAGATCGCCACCGTGGTGCTGGTGGTGCTGTTCGGGGGGCTGTCGGTCTGGCTGAACGACGAGCGGTTCTTCAAGATGAAGCCCACGATGATCTATCTGCTGTTCGGGGGGATCCTCGGGTTCGGGCTGCTTCGGGGGCAGAGCTATCTGCGGGTGGTGATGGAAGAGGCGCTGCCGATGCAGGACGAGGGGTGGATGATCCTGACGCGGCGGCTGTGCGCGTTTTTCTTTGGGCTGGCGGTGCTGAACGAGGCGATCTGGCGGACGATGTCGACCGAGGCCTGGGTGAATTTCAAGACCTTCGGGCTGACGGCGGCCCTGTTCCTGTTCTTCATGACGCAGGGGGGCGTGCTGAGCCGCTACGGGATCGAGAAGGACCGGGATGGCGAGTGAGGGCGCGGCCGTCGGGCTGCGGGCCTATGAGCCGGGCGATCTGGCGGCGGTGCTGTGCCTTTTCGACGGAAATGTGCCGGAGTTCTTTGCCGCCGGAGAGCGGGCGGAGTTCGAGGAATTTCTGAAGGCCGGGCCTGCGACGCCCTATCTGGTGTTGGAGCAGGCCGGTTCGGTGGTTGCCGCGGGCGGGGTGAGTGTCGACGCGGCGGGCTGGGTGACGCTGGATTGGGGGATGGTCGCGCGACCGTTGCAGCGCGGGGGGCTGGGGCGGCGGCTGTTCACCGCGCGGCTGGCCCTGGCGCGGTCGATGGCTGGCAGCCGGGGGCTGCGGCTGGAGACGAGCCAGAAGACCTGCGGGTTCTATGAACGTTTCGGCTTTCGGGTGACGGCGGTGCGGGCGGGCGGGTTCGGGCCGGGGCTGGACGCCGTGGCGATGGAGCTGCGCTGGGGAGCGGTTGGGGCATGAAAAAGGGCGGCCCGAGGGCCGCCCTTTCCGCATTCGGTGCGCTGGCGATCAGGCCAGAGCGAGGTTGGTCGCGGATTCGCGGCCCTGACGATCGGTTTCCAGATCGAAGGTGACGGCCTGGCCGTCATTCAGGCCGCGCAGGCCGGCGCGCTCCAGCGCGGTGATGTGGACGAACACGTCCTTCTTGCCGCCTTCCGGGGCGATGAAGCCGAAGCCTTTGGTGGCGTTGAACCATTTCACGGTGCCGTTGGCCATCGTGAGATCTCCTGTCAAATGTGCCACCCGCGAAGGTGCGGTGGCCTGGCTCAGGGTCGTGTCAAGGTCGCGTCTGACAGCCCGAGGGAAGACAGAAGGTCGAAAGATCGAATAAGCCCAGAAGCCATGCGCCCTTTGCCGGACAATAGCAAGGCAATTCGCCCTGCGCGTGAAAAAAGGGCGGCATCACGCGCGCCGCCCTTCTGGTTTGACCGTGGAAACATGGCCCTCAGCGCTTGAAGAGGATTTCCTGCGCCTTCTTGTCGGTTGCGGCGTCGCTGCGGCGGTCCATGCCGACCGCTGCGCCCTTGATGAAGGCCGGGCGGGCGGCGAGTTCGTCGAGCCAGCGCTTGAAGTTCGGCTTGTCGTCCAGCGTCTGTTCCTGCCCTTCCCAGCCCATGGCCCAAGGCCAGATGGCGAAATCGGCGATGGAGAGGAAATCGCCCGCGGCGTAGCGGGTTTTCGCAAGCTGCTTGTCGAGGACGCCATAGAGGCGGCCCACCTCGCGGCGGTAGCGGTCTTTCGCATAGGGCAGGTCGTGGGGCGGGTCCATGGAGGGGGCGTATTTCAGGAAGTGGTGCGCTTGCCCCGCCATGGGGCCGACGCCGCCCATCTGCCACATCAGCCATTGTTCGACGGAGGCCTGTTCGCGGGCGTTGGCGCCGCCGAACTTGCCCGTCTTGCGGACGAGGTATTGCAGGATCGCGCCGGATTCGAAGATCGAGATGGGCTGGCCGTCGGGGCCTGCGGGATCGGTGATGGCGGGCATGCGGTTGTTGGGCGCGATGGCGAGGAATTCGGGTTTGAACTGGTCGCCCGCGCCGATGTTGACGAAGTGGACGTCGTAGGGGAGGCCCATTTCTTCGAGTGCGATGGTGATTTTCTTGCCGTTGGGCGTGGCCCAGTAGTGGAGTTGGATGGGGGCTGTCATGGGTGCTCCTGTTCCTGATGGGGGTGATCATGCCGCAGGGGCAGGCCGGGGCAAGGTGTAATCGGGGCGCAAAATGCGCCACTGGTCTGTGCGTGGATGCGGGGCGGGCGTTGACCTTTGCCCGTTGCGGGCGTATCGGGCGAGCGTGGCGCTTTGTTACCGGATTGCGGGCCACGTTAAACAAGCCGCTAAAGAGGTGAGGGGATTTCGCCCCGGCACCTCTGGGTTTGCCGGGGCTTTTTCTTGGCCGGAGGCCGCAGATGACCGACTGGAAGACGCGCACGAAACTGGTGCATGAGGGAACCCGCCGCAGCCAGTATGGCGAGATGGCGGAGGCGATCTTCCTGACGCAGGGCTTCGCCTATGAGAGCGCGGAGAGTGCCGAGGCGCGGTTCATCAAGGCGGGCGAGGATGAGTTCATATATGCCCGTTATGGCAACCCCACGACGCGGATGTTCGAGGAGCGGATCGCGGCTCTGGAGGGGACGGAAGATGCCTTCGCCACGGCGTCGGGCATGGCGGCGGTGAATGGGGCGCTGACTTCGATGCTGCGGGCGGGGGATCATGTGGTGAGTTCCCGCGCGCTGTTCGGGTCGTGCCTTTACATTCTGGAAGAGGTGCTGACGCGCTATGGCGTGAAGGTGACCTTTGTCGACGGGGCCGATCTGGACCAGTGGCGCGCGGCCGTGGTGCCGGGGACGAAGGCGGTGTTCTTTGAATCCATGTCGAACCCGACGCTGGAATTGGTGGATATCCGGTCGGTTTCCGAGATTGCCCATGCCGTCGGTGCGGTGGTGATCGTGGACAACGTCTTTGCCACGCCGATCTTTTCGCGCGCGGTGGAGCAGGGGGCGGATGTCGTCGTCTATTCCACGACCAAGCATATCGACGGGCAGGGGCGCGCGCTGGGCGGCGTTGTCTGCGGGACGAAGGAGTGGATCAGGAAGGTTCTTGAGCCTTACATGAAGCATACCGGCGGGTCGATGAGCCCGTTCACGGCCTGGATGCATCTGAACGGGATGGCGACGCTGGATCTGCGCTGCCGGGCGATGGCGGATAGCGCGCTGAAGGTGGCGGGGGCGCTGGAAGGGGACGCGCGGGTTTCCAAGGTGATCTATCCGGGGCTGGCGTCGCATCCGCAGCATGATCTGGCGATGGCGCAGATGGGGACGGGCGGGACGCTGGTGACCTTCGAGGTGGCAGGCGGGAAGGATACGGCGTTCCGCTTCATGAACGCGCTGGAGATTGCCAAGATTTCCAACAATCTGGGCGATGCCAAGACGATTGCCACGCATCCCGCGACCACCACCCATCAGCGCCTGCCGCAGGAGCAGAAGGACAAGCTGGGCATCACGCCCGGCCTGATCCGCCTGTCGGTGGGGCTGGAGGATGCCGATGACCTGATCGCGGACCTTCGGCAGGCCTTGGCGACGGCCTGAGCGGGCTAGCGCCCGAAAGGGCGGGGTCAATGTCGGATTCGGGTGCCATCTGTGCGTCCGACGTCATTTCATTGTGATGGGCGAGCGCCTATATTCGACCTTCGTCCGGGGGGCATGACCCCGGGCGGGGTGATCCGAAGGGCCATTGGCTGCGTATACCTGTTGACATTGACGGCCGGCGAAAGCCCGCCCGAACCGAAAGGCAAGACCATGAATATCCATACCCCCGAACTTGACCGCCAGCCTTCCCGCGAAGAGGCGGAGGCGGCGCTGGCCGTGCTGCGGCGCTGGGCGGGCAAGGCGTCAGATGCCGAGATTGCGGGGCTGGATTCTTCCGTTGCCTATCTGATTCCGGGCGAGGGCTATCCGGCGCTGTCGCGCGCCTATCCAGCGGATTTCGTGGTGGATGAAGCCTACAAGGACAGTCTGCCCGACCTGCAGAACGGGCCGGCCAGCCTGATCCGTGGCGAGAAGGCGCTGATCCAGCATGTGGGGATTTCCAATTTCCGCCTGCCGATCCGCTATCGGACGCGCGACAATGGCGAGATCACGCTGGAGACCAGCGTGACCGGCACCGTCAGCCTTGAAGCGGAGAAGAAGGGCATCAACATGAGCCGCATCATGCGGTCTTTCTATGCCCATGCGGAGCGGGATTTCAGCTTTGCTGTGATCGAGCACGCGCTGGAGGATTACAAACGCGACCTCGAAAGCTTCGATGCGCGCATCCAGATGCGGTTTTCCTTCCCGGTGAAGGTGGGGTCGCTTCGGTCGGGCCTTTCCGGGTGGCAGTATTACGACATTGCGCTGGAACTGGTGGATGTGGCCGGGGTGCGCAAGAAGATCATGCACCTTGATTTCGTCTATTCCAGCACCTGCCCATGTTCGCTGGAACTGTCGGAACATGCCCGCCGCACGCGGGGGCAACTGGCTACGCCGCATTCGCAGCGGTCGGTGGCGCGTATTTCGGTCGAGGTGAAGCCCGGCACGCGGCTGTGGTTCGAGGACCTGATCGACCTTGCCCGCGAGGCGGTGCCGACCGAGACGCAGGTGATGGTGAAGCGCGAGGATGAGCAGGCCTTCGCCGAGTTGAACGCGGCCAACCCGATCTTCGTGGAAGATGCGGCGCGGTCCTTCTGTCAGGCGCTGAAGGGCGACGGGCGGATCGGCGATTTCCGCATCGTGGCGAGCCATCAGGAAAGCCTGCACAGCCATGACGCGGTGAGCGTGTTGACTGAGGGCCCGACCTTCGCGCAGGACAGCCTTGATCCGCGGCTGTTCCAGACGCTCTATCACGTCGGCTGATGCCACCGCAGGGTTGCATGGGGGCCTGATTGCGGCGTTGACCGGAACGCCGCGGCAGGAGTAGCTATCGCTGACCATGCTTGATGTGCGGCCCATCGCCTATGTGTTCGGGCGCATCCTGATCGTTATGGCGATCTTGATGCTTGCGCCGGGCATCGTGGATTGGAGCGTGGGTGACCGCAACGCGCGGGCCTTCTTCGCCTCGGCGCTGGTCACGGGGAGTCTGGGCGCGATGGTCGCCATCGCCTCGTCGAACGGCACGCGGAAGGCCTTCGACGTTCGTGAGGCCTATCTTCTGACGGCGGCGATTTGGTTCGGGTTGCCCGCCTTTGCCGCAATGCCGCTGATGATCGGGGTACCGCATCTGCATTTCACCGAGGCCTATTTCGAGGCCGTGTCGGGCATCACGACGACCGGGGCCACGGTGATCTACGGGCTGGACACGATGCCAGCGGGGATGAACCTGTGGCGCGGCCTGCTGAACGGGGCGGGGGGATTGGGCATCGCCTTCGTCGCGATGATCTTTCTGCCGGTGATGCGGGTCGGGGGGATGCAGTTCTTCCGGACGGAGGGGTTCGACACCTTCGGCAAGGCGCTGCCGCGGGCGACGGATATCGCCAAGCAACTGGTGGGGGTCTATGTCGGTCTGATCCTGCTGGCCGGGCTGAGCTTTGCGGTGATCGGGATGACACCGCTGGATGCGACGGTTCATGCCATCGCGGCCATTGCGACGGGGGGATTTTCGCCGCGCGACGTGTCGTTCAACGCCTATGCCGGGGCGGGGGAGTATCTGGGCGCGCTGTTCATGCTGCTGGGGAGCCTGCCCTATATCCGCTATGTGCAACTGGTGAACGGATCGGCGCGGCCGCTGTGGCAGGATGTGCAGGTGCGCGGCTATCTGAAGATCCTGTGCCTTTCGGTGGGAAGCGTGACGCTGTGGCGGTGGTGGACATCGGAGATGGAGTTCGAGGATGTGTTCCGGGAGGCGCTGTTCAACCTGACATCCATCATCTCCTCGACCGGGTTCTTTTCGGGGAGCTTTCCGTTCTGGGGCGGCTACATTCTGCCCGTGGCCTTCCTCATCGGGATGATGGGGGCCTGCTCTGGATCTAGTGCGGCGGGGCTTTCGGTGTTCCGTGTGCAGATCGTCTGGGCCGCGCTGGTGCAGCAGGTGCGGCAGATCATCTCGCCGGGGCGGGTGGCGCCCGTGAAATACGATGGGCGGACGGTGGAGCCGGACGTTCTGGATGCGCTGATCCTGTATGTTTGCGGGTTCATTCTGACGCTGGGCGTTCTGACGGTTGCGATGACGCTGACGGGCGTGGATGCCATGAGCGCGCTTTTTGCGGTGTGGACCAGCCTTGGCAACATCGGCTACGGCTTCGGGCCGCTGGTGGAGCGGACGGGGACCTTTGTCGATTTTCCTGATGCGGCGAAGTGGATCATGACCTTGGCGATGATTCTGGGCCGGTTGGGGTTGCTTGCGATCTTCGTGCTTGTACTGCCCCGGTTCTGGCGGCGCTGAGGCGGGGCGGTCGAAGGGGGGAGGGCGGTTGACAGGGGCAGGACTGCGCCCCAAGGTCCCGGCCCATGATCGACTTCCGTCCTGTAGCCCATGTCATCGGCCTTGTGATCGTCGCGCTTGGGGGGGCCATGGTCTTTCCCATGCTGCTGGATCTTTCGGCGGGGGACGGGAATTGGGCGGCCTTCCTGAAATCGGCGCTGATCTGCCTTGTGGCGGGCGGGGGCGTGGCGGTTGCCACGGCGAATGCGCTGTCGGGGGGGCTGTCGTTGCAGCAGATCTTCCTTCTGACGGTGCTGACATGGGTTGCGGCCTGTTTCTTCGGGGCCTTGCCCCTGATCCTTGGGGCGCCGGGGCTGCGCTGGACGGATGCGATCTTCGAGGCGACCTCGGGGCTGAGCACGACGGGGGCGACGATGATCGTCGGGCTGGACGACCTGCCGCTGGGGGCGAACCTGTGGCGGGGGATGCTGCATTGGCTGGGCGGGTTGGGGATCGTCATCGTGGCGATGCTGTTCCTACCGGTGATGAAGGTGGGGGGGATGCAGTTCTTCCGGTCGGAGGGGTTCGACACGCTGGGCAAGGTGCTGCCGCGTGCGCTGGATATCTCCAGCGCGCTGGTGCAGATCTACGTGGTGCTGACGGTGACCTGCGCGCTGACCTATGCGGCGCTGGGGATGACGGGGTTCGACGCGGTGGTTCATGCCATGTCGACCGTGTCGACGGGGGGATTTTCCACGTCGGACCAGTCCTTCGCGAAATTTGCGGGGCCGCTCGAATATGCGGCGGTCGTCTTCATGCTGGCGGGAAGCCTGCCCTTCATCCGGTTCATCCAGTTGTGGCAGGGGGAATGGGTGCCGCTGTGGCGCGACCGGCAGGTGCGGGCCTATCTGCGCTGGAACGCCTATGCCATCGGGGCGATTGTCCTTTACGAGGTGCTGACGCATGACATGGCTTTCACCACGGTGCTGCGCGAGACGACGTTCAATGTGGTGTCGGTGTTTTCCGGGACGGGGTTCACCAGCGCCGATCTGGCGGCATGGGGGGCGTTTCCCTTTGCCATCTTGTTCATCACCGGGCTGATCGGGGGCTGCACCTCCAGCACGGGCTGTTCGGTGAAGGTCTTCCGCTATCTGATCCTGCTGGAGGCGGTGAAGGTGCAGCTCAAGCGGCTTTACCAGCCTGCGGCGGTGACGCCGCTGCGCTATGAGGGGCGGGTCGTCACGGATGACGTGCTGAACGCCGTGATCTCTTTCTTCACGCTGTTCATCCTGAGCTTTGGCGTGCTGGCCGTGGCGCTGAGCCTTGCGGGGTTGGAGGTGAAGACGGCGGTGACGGCGGCATGGACCGCGATTGCCAATGTGGGTCCCGCCTTCGGGCCGGAGGTGCATCCGACCGGGGCGCTGGTTGCCTTTCCCGATGCGGCCAAGTGGATCATGATCGTCGGCATGCTGCTGGGGCGGCTGGAACTGATGGCCGTCTTCGTGATCCTGATGCCGCGTTTCTGGCGCGGCTGATCAGTCCCAGCAGGAGACGAGGACGGTCATCCTTCCGGCGGCGCGGGCGAGGTCTTCGGGTGGCAGGGCGCCTTGCCGGGCTGCCTGCGCGAGGGTGACCCCCTTGGCCTGAAGGGCCGCGGCGATGCTGGCGCCCGTGGCGGCGAAGGCCACGCCTTCGGGCAGGACCCGCGCGGGATCGTCGGAGGGGGGCAGCAGCATGCCAAGGACAGCACCCGTATTGTCGACGATGGGACCGCCCACATCGCCCGGCAGGGCCGTGAGGGCGAGGCGTTTCAGCCCGGCTTCGCCCGCCAGCCCTTCGGCCGCGGCAAGGGTGCCGAAGGTCAGCACCGGGGCCGGCAGGGCGTCGCCGAAGCTGTAGCCGGCGACCGCGACCTCGGCCCCGATGCGGTCGGGGCCAAGCTGGAATTCGGCAGTGGCCGGAGGGCTTATGGCGGTGGCGGGGGCGAGGAGGGCGATGCCCGCCGCCGGATCGGCAAGGGTGACCGTCGCCTCGGTCACGCCGTCCAGCGTGATGCGGGCGCATTGGTCCACGGCATCGGCGGAGGTCAGGACGCTGCCCTGCGGGTCGATGAAGAAGCCAGAGCGCGTGAGGCGGGGTTTGCGCACCTCGAGCCCGGAGAGGAGGCCCTGTTTCGTGGCCCCGTCCATGGGCACGATGCCGGGGTCGAGCGCGCGGTCGCCCACGGGGCGGAAGCTGGCCTCGATGGCGGGAAGGATACGGTCGATGGGCAGATCGGCCGCCGGGTTCCAGGTGACGATCCAGCCCTTGATCAGCCCGCGCGAGAGTTCGGCATAGGCCTGCGAGGTGACTGAGGCGCTTTCGCCGCGGAGGGTGAAGCTGCGTTCGCCCCTTTCGCGCGCCCCGGTGGGCGGCATGATCTGCAGGGTCTGGAGCGTGTCATAGAGCGCGTAGAGCGCGGATTGGTCGCCCGGTTGGCTGATCAGGATGATGCGCAGGGCGTCGGAGCCATCCTTGGGCAGGTAATGCACGAAGGGCGGTTCGTAATGGTCGAAGGCGACGAGGGCGGTGGGCAGCGTCACCTCGATCCCGGCTTCGGGTTCGGTGATGGTTTCAAGGCCGAGGGCGGCCTTTTCGGTCTGGTAGTTGGCGATAAGGGTGTCGCGCTGGAAGGTGGTGAGGACGCCTGTCGGGTCGAAGCCGTTCGCCTCTTGCCATGCGGTCATGGAGGCGCGGGTGCCGCGTCCGAAGGCCCCGTCGATGGTGCTGGTGTAGAAGCCATACCATTTCAGCGCGGTCTGGAGGAGTTCGCGATCCTGCTGCGAGAGAAGTGCCTCGGAGGCGCGGGCCTCTTCGGGGGTTTCGTCGGGCAGGACGGGCAGGGGTTCCGAGACTGTCGCGGGTTCGGCAGCCGCTTCCGGTTCGGCCACGGCTTCGGGTGCGGGGGCGGCGGCCTCTTCGGTGCCTGCGACCGCCGGCCAGAAGGGATCGCGGAAGCTGCGGCCATCGCTGATGAAGCTGTCAGCGGGGATGAGGTTCTCGCGCTTCAGATCAGCGAGGCGCGTGGCGGCATCGGCGCGCGAGAAGGGGCCGAGTGCGATGACATGCCAGCCGGAGGTGACCACGAAGCCCTGCACGTCGTCGAACATGGCCTGCCATGCCTTCGCGCGATCCTCGGCCTCGGACAGGCGGGGCTTGGCTTCGATCTGGATCCAGACCTGCGGTTCGGTGTCCTGCGCGAGCGCGGGCCGCGTGAGGGGGGCGGCAAGGGCGAGGAAAAGGCAGGCAAGAACCAGTCGGAACATTCGCGGCAATCCATTCAGTTTTCGGCGCGGAGCCTATCAGAGCGGGCCGGTGATGCACGCCCTTTCCGGACCTGCACGATCTTTGCCCGCAAGCTGTTGCCGGTGACCCGTCAGTCCCCGGTGCCCGCCTGCGAGGATTGACCCCCGGATGCCTCTTGCCTATGGAGGGGGCGGTTTTCAAGAGGGTCCGGACATGGCCGACGGCGCGACGCTTCCCCGCAGCTTTCAGGAGATCATCCTGCGATTGCAGGGATACTGGGCCTCGAAGGGCTGCGCGGTGCTGCAGCCCTATGACATGGAGGTGGGCGCAGGCACCTTCCACCCCGCGACGACCCTGCGGTCGCTGGGCACGAAGCCATGGGCTGCCGCCTATGTGCAGCCGTCGCGCCGTCCGACCGACGGGCGCTATGGCGAGAACCCGAACCGCCTGCAGCATTACTATCAATATCAGGTGATCATCAAACCGTCGCCGCCGGATCTGCAGGAGCTGTACCTCGGGTCGCTGCGGGCGATCGGGCTGGACCCGATGGTGCATGACATCCGTTTCGTCGAGGATGACTGGGAAAGCCCGACGCTGGGCGCTTGGGGCCTTGGCTGGGAGGTCTGGTGCGACGGGATGGAGGTGAGCCAGTTCACCTATTTCCAGCAGGTCGGCGGGCATGACTGCCGCCCCGTTTCCGGCGAGTTGACCTATGGGCTGGAGCGGTTGGCGATGTATGTGCTGGGGATCGATCACGTGATGACGATGCCCTTCAACGACCCGGACGCGCCCATCCCGCTGACCTATGGCGACATCTTCCGCCAGACGGAGGAGGAATACAGCCGCCACAATTTCGACGGCGCGACGACCGACATGTTGTTCCAGCATTTCAAGGACGCGGAGGCGGAGTGCGAGAAGCTGCTTGGGTTCGAGCCTGAGGACCCGAAATCCGGCAAGCGGATCGTCATGGCGCATCCGGCCTATGACCAGTGCATCAAGGCTTCGCACCTGTTCAACCTTCTGGATGCGCGCGGGGTCATTTCCGTGACCGAACGGCAGGCCTATATCGGGCGGGTGCGGGCGCTGGCCAAGAAATGCGCCGATGCCTTCCGGATGACCGAGGCGGGGGCTGACGCGTGAATGGAAAGATTGCGGCGGGGGCCATCGTGGTGATCGGGGCGATTGCGGGCGTGGCCATGTATTGGCTGCAGGTCTATGCCTTCTACGAGGAGGCGGCCTTCGTTCCGGGCGAGGAGATCAAGCTGACGCTGATCGAGGGCGGGCAGGCCGAACCCATCATCGCGGAAGAGGTGACGGGGATCGACAGCGAAAGCTCGCCCATCCGGTTCCGCGCCTGTTTCCGCACGCCGATGACGCAGGCGATGCTGACCGAGACCTACCAGATCTATACAGGCGCGGTGCCCAATGTGGCGCCCGGCTGGTTCGACTGCTTTGACGCGCAGGCCATCGGCGCGGCGCTGGAGCGGGGCGAGGCCATCGCCTTCCTTTCGGAAGCCAATATCCACCCCGGTGTGGACCGCGTCGTCGCGGTCTTTCCCGATGGCCGGGCCTTCGCCTGGCACCAGTTGAACGCTGCGGCGAGCGAGTGAACACATGCCTGACCTGCTGATCGAACTCTTCTCGGAAGAAATCCCCGCGCGGATGCAGGGGAAGGCGGCGGCCGACCTGAAGAAGCTGGTGACGGACGGGCTGGTGGAGGCGGGGCTGACCTATGCCTCGGCCGGGGCGTTTTCGACGCCGCGCCGTCTGGTGCTGTCGGTGGAGGAGTTGACGGCGGAGAGTCGGGCGGTGCGGGAGGAGCGCAAGGGGCCGCGGGTGGATGCGCCGGCGGCGGCGCTGGAGGGGTTCCTGCGGTCGACGGGGCTGACCAAGGAGCAGCTGGAGGTCCGCGACGACAAGAAGGCGCAGGTCTATTTCGCCGTGGTGGAAAAGCCGGGGCGGAAGGCCGAGGAGATCGTTGCGGAGGTGCTGGAAGGCGTGATCCGCAATTTCCCTTGGCCGAAGTCGATGCGCTGGGGGTCCGGGTCGCTGCGCTGGGTGCGGCCGCTGCAATCGGTGCTGTGCCTGATGGTGGATGAGGCGGGGGCGCGGGTCGTGCCTTTCGCCATCGACGGGATCGTGGCGGGCAGCACGACCGAGGGGCATCGTTTCATGGGGCCGGGGCGGTTTGCCGTCTCGTCCTTCGAGGATTACCGGGTGAAGCTGGCGCGGGCCAAGGTGATGCTGGATGCCGCTGAGCGCGAGGCGCAGATCTGGCAGGAGGCGACGAACATGGCCTTCGCCGCTGGCCTCGAAGTGGTCGAGGATCGCGGGCTGCTGACCGAGGTGGCGGGGCTGGTGGAATGGCCTTCGGTCCTGATGGGGACGATTGGCGAGGAGTTCTTGGGGCTGCCGCCGGAGGTTCTGCAGACCTCGATGAAGGAGCATCAGAAGTTCTTCTCGGTGCGGAACCCCAAGACGGGGCGTATCGAGCGGTTCATCACGGTCGCCAATATCGAAGCGGCGGATGGCGGGGCGGCGATCCTGAAGGGCAACCAGAAGGTGCTGGCGGCGCGCCTGTCGGACGCGCGCTTCTTCTGGGAGAATGACCTGCGCGTGGCGAAGGGCGGGATGGGCGAGTGGGCCGAGGGTCTGCGCGCGGTGACGTTCCACAACAAGCTTGGCTCGCAGGCGGAGCGGATCGACCGGATCGCGGCCCTGGCGCGCGAGATTGCGCCTTTGGTGGGTGCGGATGCCGAGTTGGCGGCTGACGCCGCGCGGGTGGCGAAGCTCGACCTGCGGTCCGGGATGGTGGGCGAATTCGCCGAGTTGCAGGGCGTGATGGGTCGCTATTACGCGCTGGCGGCGGGGATGCCTGCGGCGGTGGCGGATGCGTGCCGGGATCATTACTCGCCGCTGGGGCCTTCGGACGCGGTGCCGGTGGAGCCGGTTTCGGTGGCCGTGGCGCTGGCGGACAAGATCGATACGCTTCTGCACTTCTGGTGGATTGGCGAGCTGCCAACCGGATCGAAAGATCCTTATGCGCTTCGACGCGCTGCATTAGGAACTATACGTCTGCTTCTAACTTCCAGCATTCGGGTTGAACTGGTAGCTTTGCTAAACACTTTCCTTTGGCAGATATTGTCCGCACTAGATAATAGCTACGGTTCCATTTTGGCGATCGGACCGGAGGTTGGTATCGCCGATGAGGATCAAGCGATCTACAAGGTGCGTCGTTACCGCCACATTCGTAGTCCGCAAGAATTCTATGAAGTGCGTCTCGACGAAGGTGAAGTTGAGTTTGGGTTCGCCGATTTTGACCTGAAAGGTCTGGATGGCGAGGAAGGTGTTCAGTTTTTTGAAAAAATCCGAATGGGCTTCCGAGATCCACATTCCGTCGCCCCAGACCTCCTCGCCTTCTTCCACGACCGCCTGAAGGTCTTCCTCCGCGACCAAGGCATCCGGCATGACGTCATCGACGCCTGCCTCGCCATGCCCGGCAATGACGACCTGACGCTGCTCGTGAAGCGGGCGCAGGCGCTGCAATCCTTCCTGTCCTCCGACGACGGCACGAACCTCCTGCAAGGCTTCAAGCGCGCCAACAACATCCTGACGCAGGCCGAGGCGAAGGATGGGGTGGCGTATTCCTTCGGCGCGGACCCGAAGTTTGCCGAAAGCGACGAGGAACGCGCGCTCTTCAACGCGCTGGACGTGGCGGAACAGGCCATCGGTCCCGCGATGAAGGCCGAGGATTTCGCCGCCGCAATGGGGGCGATGGCGCAACTGCGCGCGCCCATCGATGCCTTCTTTACTGCGGTGCAGATCAACACCGACAATCAGGTGGTGCGGCGGAACCGCCTGAACCTCTTGCACCGCATCCGCGCCATCTGTGCGGGCGTGGCGGACCTGACGAAGGTGGAAGGCTGACCTTCCCCTTCATCCGTTCTCAAATATCCCACGGGGGTCCGGGGGTGTGAAACCCCCGGGGGCAGCCCAAGGCGCGGCGCCCGAAAATCAGGCAATGTCAGGCTTGATTGACAGGCCGAAGGGCGTATCCTGCATCTGCAAAGGAAAGGTCGCCGCAGTGCAGAAGATGGACGTGCTTCCCGATTTCGCCGAGGTGACCCCTTCGGCGCGCATCCAGACCACGGCCCATGGCTGGCGGGCGAAGTGCCTGCAACGCCTTGTCCGGCTTGACCTGCCGGTGCCAGAGACGGTGGCCCTGCCTGCCGCCACGATCCGCGCCATCGCGGCGGGGCATCCGGTGGATGTGGAGGCGATCCTTGCGCATTTCGGCCCCGATACGCTGATCTCGGTCCGGCCCAGCCCGGTGAACCCCGATTGGGGCGGGCCGGCCACCATCCTGAATGTGGGGATGAATGCCGCGCGCCATGCGATGCTGGCGGAACGGCATGGGCAGGCGGCGGCGGATGCGCTGTACCTGCGCTTCGTGCAGGCCTATGCGACCCATGTGGCGCGGCTGGACCCCGACATGTTCGAGAACCGCGCGGCGACAGCCGAGGCGCTGCGCGATGCGCTGCGGGTCTATGAGATGGAGATGGACGAGGAATTCCCGCAGGAACCGGCACGCCAATTGGCCGAGGTGCTGCGGTCCATGGCGCGGGCATGGGAGGGGACGACGGCGCGGCTGTTGCGGCAGGCTAAGGGCGCGCCGGAGGATGCGGGGCTGGGGCTGGTCGTGCAGGAGATGGCGCAGGGGATCGGCAAGGGCGTGTCCGGGTCCGGCGTGATCCAGTTCGTCGATCCGGTGACGGGGCTGCCGCAGGTGACGGGGCGTTATCTGGGCCAATCGCAGGGGCGGGACGCGCTGAAGCGGACCGAGGCGATCTATCTGACGCGCGATCCGCGCGGGCCGTCGCTGGAGGAATTGGCGCCGGGGCTGTTTGCCGATCTGGTGCGGTTCGGCGCGGCCTGCCGGGTGAAACTGCGCGAGGAGATGCAGATCGAATTCACCATCGAGGACGGGCATCTGTCGGTGCTGGATGCGGTGAAGGTTCCGCGTTCGGCGCGGGCGGGGTTGAAGGTGGCGGTCGCCTTGGCCGAGGACGGGGTGATTTCGGAAGCCGATGCCGTGCTGCGGGTGGAGCCGCGGGCGCTGTCGGAGCTTTTGCACCCGCAGGTGGACCCGCGGGGGGCGCGGGATGTGTTCGTGAAGGGGATTGCCGCCTCTCCGGGTGCGGCGACGGGGCGGATCGTGTTCTCGTCGCAGGCCGCGCAGGCCAGTGCGGCGCGGGGGGAGCCCTGCATCCTCGTCCGGCGGGAAACGGCGCCGGAGGATATCCGGGGGATGCATTCGGCGGTGGGCGTGCTGACCGAGCGGGGGGGGATGACATCCCATGCCGCCGTGATCGGGCGGGGGCTGGGCTTGCCCTGCATCGTGGGGGCGTCGGACCTGAAGCTGGATTCCAAGGAGAAGAAGCTTGTCGCGCCGGATGGGCGGGTGTTCGGGGAAGGGGACATCATCACGGTGGACGGCACGACGGGGGAGGCGCTTGCGGGGGCGGCGGAGATGCTGGCCCCGGCGCTGGATGACAGTTTCCGCAAGCTCTTGGGCTGGGCGGACCAGTATCGCGACATCGGCATCCGGGCCAATGCGGATACACCACAGGATGCGGCGACCGCCCGGCAGTTCGAGGCGCAGGGGATCGGTCTGTGCCGGACGGAGCATATGTTCTTCGAGGAAGACCGCCTGATCGTGATGCGCGAGATGATCTTTGCCGATACGGCCAAGGATCGCGCGGCGGCGCTGGCGCGGCTTTTGCCGATGCAGCGCGATGATTTCGTGCAGCTTTTCGACATCATGCAGGGGCTGCCCGTCTGCATCCGCCTGTTCGACCCGCCCCTGCACGAGTTCCTGCCGCAGTCGCGCGAGGGGTTGCGGGAACTGGCCGAGGCGCTGGATCGGCCCCTGTCGGAGGTGACGCGGCGGGCCGAGGCGATGGCGGAATTCAACCCTATGCTGGGGATGCGCGGGGTGCGGCTGGGGGTGGTGCTGCCGGAAATCTATGACATGCAGGCGCAGGCCATCTTCGAGGCGACGGTGGAGGTGGGGCGGCGTGGCGCGGCGGTGGTGCCGGAGATCATGATCCCGCTGGTCAGCGCGCGGCGCGAGGTGGAACTGGTCAAGACGCGCATCGACGCGGTGGCGGCCAAGGTGCGGACCAAGGCGGGGGCGGAGTTCGCCTACAAGTTGGGCGTGATGGTGGAGACGCCGCGCGCGGCGCTGCGTGCGGGGGAGATCGCGCAACATGCGGCCTTTCTCTCCTTTGGCACGAATGACCTGACTCAGATGACCTATGGCCTGTCGCGCGACGATGCGGGGCGGTTCATGAACACCTATGTGCAGCAGGGGGTTTTCCCGGAGGACCCCTTCCATATCCTTGACGTGGACGGTGTCGGAGAGCTTTTGCATATCGGGGCGGAGCGGGGGCGGCGGACGCGCGGCGACCTTGTCCTGTCGATCTGCGGTGAGCATGGCGGCAACCCGGAATCCATCGCCTTCTGCCGCAAGGCGGGATTCGATTACGTCTCCTGTTCGCCCTATCGGGTCCCGCTCGCGCGGCTTGCGGCGGCGCATCTGGCCCTGAAGGAGCGTGAGGACGAATCGGGAAAGTGACACAAGATCATGTGGTTGGCGCGCAATGTTTATACTGCGCGTTAATTTTGGTGGGCGGATATCCGCCGAAGCAGGCCGGAAACCGGTTGTAATTTTGCCACATTGGTGGACTCGGACCCCGAAGACGGTCTAACCCCCCGCGTCGTCATCGCCGGGGGCCTGTTCCCGCGGCCTTGACGGGGCTGAAACAGACCGGGACACACGAGACCATGCGCTTGCACACAGGCTGGATCACGGGGGCGATTGCCGCCGTCATCCTGAATGGAGCGGCCTTCGCCGACGTGACGGTGAGCCAATCGAACGATCCGACCGCCGCCATCGGCGGCACGCTGGGCGGCCTTCTGGGGGCCGAGCGTCAGGCGCTGAACGCGCTGCCCGAGGGGCGGCTGACGGAGCTTGCGGTCGGGCCGAAAGTTGAAACGCGGACGACGCCGGGCAAGGCGGCGGCTGTGCCGGCCCTGATCCGCTATGACATGGCGTGGCTTGCCGCGCAGCCGGAGCCTGTGGGCGATGCGCAGTGGGAATGCCTGAGCAAGGCCATCTACTTCGAATCGCGCGGCGAGACATTGCGCGGGCAGTTCGCTGTCGCTGAGGTCATCCTGAACCGCGTGGACAGCCCCGATTACCCGCGCACGATCTGCGGGGTGGTGGAGCAGCGCGGCGGAGGCGGCTGCCAGTTCAGCTATGTCTGCGACGGGCGGGCCGACCGGATGCGCGACCCTGAGGCGATGTGGATCGCCGAGCGGATCGCGCGGGTGATGATGGATGGCGCGCCCCGCACCCTGACGATGGGGGCCACGCATTTCCATACCCGCTGGGTCCGGCCCGATTGGGCGCGGCGTTTCCCGCAGACGGCGGCCATCGGGGCGCATCTGTTCTACAAGCAGCCCTGAATCGCGGTGGCATGAGTCGCCTTGGTTGCGGATTCTGCCGGGATCGGACATGGAAGCGGCGGGGGCAGGGGATAACCTGCCCCTGATCCTTTTGGCGCCGGAGGAGGCGAGACCATGACCAGCGACATCCGGCTTGCCTTCGCCCATCCCGAGGAGCGCGCGGTCGCATCCGCCAGCGCCGACCCGCGCGACCGCATTTCCTTGCGTGATCACGTTGTGGAGGTGGAGATCGGCGCCTTCCAGCAGGAGCGCGGGACGCGTCAGCGCATCCAGTTCAATGTGGTGGTTGAGGTGCGGCCGCAGCCGCAGCCCTTGGACGACGATGTGGACAAGATCCTGAGCTATGACCGGATCACCGAGGCGATTGCGGCGGAGTTGGCGGCGGAGCGGTTGAACCTTTTGGAGACGCTGGCCGAGCGGGTGGCAGAGCGCATTCTGGCCGAGCCGCAGGCGATGCGCGCCTTCGTCCGGGTGGAGAAGCTGGACCGGGGGCCGGGGAAACTGGGCGTGGAGATCGTCCGCAGCCGCGCCGAGGCACCCTTGCGTGCGGTGGGAACGGATGGGGTCGAGGCGGCGGTGCATCCGCTGGTCGTCTTTCTGGACAATGCGGCGATCCATGCAGGCGATCTGGGCGCGCGGCTGGATGCCTTGCAGGCGCGGGGCGTGCCCGTGATCCTGACCGTGGGTCTGCCCGATCTGCCGCGCCCGCAGACCGGGCACAAGCCGACGCAGCGGCGGATCGACCTGCTGGCGATCGAGCAGAACGCATGGACGCTGGCGGCAAAGGATGACCGTTGCGTGGTCGTTGCCACGCGGACCGAAATCGACTGGGCGGTGAAGCGCGGGCAGATGATCGTCTGGGCGCCGTCCAAGCTGGTTCTGGATGCCGTGGACGGGCCGCAGAGCCGCGAGCCCGTGGCGCTTGCGCTGTGGCTGGCCGAGGTGATGGCGGCGCAGGGCATCGTCGTTCACGGGGATGTTGCAGTTCCGGCAGGAAGCCGCGTGCCGGTAGAGCGCGGCTGAGCCGCGGCCCCCTTGCACGGGGGCGGCGCTGCGCCTAGGCAGGGCGCATGGAATATTACCGTCCGATAGCATCTGTCGACCCCGCGCGCCCTGAGGGTGCCCTGCCTTTGGCCGGGGGCTGGTGCTGGTTTGCCGAGGTCGAGGTGCTGCGGCGGGATGCGACGCCCCGGATCGTGCCAGTGGCGCAGGTTCCGGGCGAGGTGCGCGACCGGCTGAGCGCCCCGCGCCCGGCCTTTGGTGCCCTGCCGATGGACCAGCCGCAGATCATGGGTATCCTGAACGTGACGCCCGACAGTTTCTCTGACGGGGGGCGTTTCCTTGCGCCCGAGGCCGCGCTGGCGCAGGCGCGGGCGATGGCGGCGGGGGCGGATGTGCTGGATATCGGCGGGGAAAGCACGCGCCCCGGCGCGGCAGAGGTCGCCGTGGCGGAAGAGGTGGAGCGCACGGCCCCGGTGATTGCGGCGCTGCGGGAGGGCGGGCTTTCCGTGCCCATCTCCATCGACACGCGCAAAGCGGCGGTGGCGCAAGCGGCGCTGGCGGCGGGGGCTGGGATCGTGAACGACGTGGCGGCCATGGGGTTCGATCCTGCGATGGCGTCGGTTGTGGCAGAGGCGGGGGCGCCCGTGATCCTGATGCATTCGATAAAGACGCCCGCGACGATGCAGGACGATCCGCGCTATGAGGATGTGCTTCTGGATGTTTACGATTTCCTGAAGGCACGGATCGCTGCCGCCGAGGCGGCGGGGATTTCGCGCGACAAGATCATGGTCGATCCCGGCATCGGTTTCGGCAAGACGGCGGAGCATAACCTGCAGCTGATCCAGCGGTTTTCGCTGTTTCACGGGCTGGGCGTGCCGGTGCTGCTGGGCGCGTCGCGCAAGCGGTTCATCGGGACGATCGGGCAGGAACCGGACGCGGCGCGGCGGGTGCCCGGATCGATTGCCGTGGCTTTGGCCGGGGTGGCGCAGGGCGCGCAGGTGCTGCGCGTGCATGATGTGGACGAGACGCGGCAGGCCTTGCGCCTGTGGCAGGCGGTGCATGGGGTGACGGGATGACACGCAAGCTCTTCGGGACGGACGGGGTGCGGGGGACGGCGAACAGCTTTCCCATGACCGCCGAAATGGCACTGCGCCTTGGCGCGGCGGCGGGGCGCTATTTCCGGCGCGATGACAGCGCCGCGCACCGGGTGGTGATCGGCAAGGATACGCGGCTTTCGGGCTATATGCTGGAGAATGCGCTGACGGCGGGGCTGACCTCGACGGGGATGAATGTCCTGCTGCTGGGCCCGGTGCCGACACCTGCGGTGGGGTTCCTGACGCGGTCGATGCGGGCGGATCTGGGGGTGATGATCTCGGCCAGCCACAATCCGCATCATGACAATGGAATCAAGTTCTTCGGTCCCGACGGGTTCAAGCTTTCCGACGAGGCGGAGGCGGAGATCGAGGCCATTCTGGAGGGCGAGATCACGCCCGCGCGGCCGGATCGGATCGGGCGGGCGAAGCGGATCGAGGATGCCAAGGGGCGCTATCAGGAATTCGTCAAGACGACGGTGCCTTCGGGAGTGCGGCTGGACGGGTTGAAGGTGGTGATCGATTGCGCGAACGGGGCGGCCTATCGGGCGGCGCCGGAGGTGCTGTGGGAATTGGGGGCGGAGGTCATTCCGGTGGGGGTCACGCCCAACGGGACCAATATCAACGACCGCTGCGGATCGACCCATGTGGAGACGGCGGCAGAGGCCGTGGTGGCGCATGGGGCGGATGTGGGCATCTGTCTGGATGGCGATGCGGACCGCGTCATGATCCTGGATTCGCAGGGAAAAGTCGCGGATGGCGATCAGATCATGGCGCTGATGGCGCTGCGCTGGGCCGAGGAGGGGCGGCTGCGCGGGGGGGCCTTGGTCGCGACCGTGATGTCGAATCTGGGGCTGGAGCGGCGGTTGGAGAAGGCGGGGCTGCGGCTGGAGCGGACGGCTGTCGGGGACCGCTATGTCGTTGAAAGGATGCGGGAAAAAGGGTTCAATCTGGGCGGGGAGCAGTCGGGGCATATCGTGATGACCGACTATGCCACCACGGGCGACGGGCTGGTGGCGGGGCTGCAATTCCTAGTGGAGATGGCGCGGACGGGGCGGCCTGCGGCGGAGTTGACGCGGCAGTTCGAGACGGTGCCGCAGATGTTGAAGAATGTCCGTTATGCCCAAGGAAAACAACCGCTTGGCGACCCTGCGGTGCAGGCCGTGATCGCCGGGATGGAGGGGCGGATCGCGGGGCAGGGGCGCATCCTGATCCGCAAATCGGGGACGGAGCCGCTGGTGCGGGTGATGGCGGAATGCGAGGATTCCGCGCTGCTGTCGGAGGTGGTGGAGACCATCGTCGCGGCGGTGGAAAAGGCCGCCGGATAGCGGTTTTCGGCGTACCGGAACCTGTGCCGGAAACTGTACCGCAAACCGTCAGCACGTAGCGGACGCCGCGTTAGCACCCCGTTAGCCGCCACTCGGGCGGCTGCGGGGTGCGCGCGGGGCCGGATCGCGGGCCGCCCTAGACGTCCTTGCGGGGGTCTTCGGTCGTGTCCTCGACGGTATCCACCTCGGCCGGGGCGGCGCTGCGGGGGCGGTTCCACGCGGGCTTGCGCCGCGCGCCGGGGGTGGCCTTTTCATTAAGGAAGGCGGCGAGGTTGAAGGGGGGTTTGGGGGTCGACATGCCCATGGGTCGTCCTTTCGGGATGCTGCCGGACGACGACGGGGGGCCAAGGCGAGGCCGGCCACCGCTGTGCGGGGTTGCGCCGGAGTGCGGCGTGGGGAGGGTATGCGCCTTTTGTGGGGGGAAAGATAGAGGGAGGCGATCAGGTTCGCTTCGAGCGGAGGGCCATCAAGACCAGACCTTCAACCTGAGCGATATCTTTTTGGACTCCTTCACATTTCTTCTTGATGACGTAAGACGCTAACAGAAACAATAAGATAGGCACGCACAAGCAGAATACGTAGTAGCTCACAACACCGAAGCAGCCGATCTCAAGTTGAGGGCGCGCCTCACTGAGCCCAAAACCCAGTACAGCAACAACGAGCAGCATTACGGAAACCTTCAAGAATGCGCCGCTTAGCCCTTCGAGTTGAAGTTCAAGGCGCAGCAAATCGCCATTGAGGCGGTTCACCTCGGCTCTCTCAGATGCCAACCGATTGGTCCGCACAACGTCCTGCAGCGAAGTGAGCTTCCTACGAAGACGGCCTAAGCCTCCCGCGCCCACAACCTGAATGAGCGCCAGAGATACGAAAAGGCCTACGCCAGCACTTGAAATGCTGGACAAATCCCCAATTTCCATGCCTCTATCTGGGCAAAGAATGATGTGCGGTTGAGTTTGCATGCAGTTTGGAAGCGCGTTCACCGAAATCCTCGACAAGCGACAAATGCCACTGTCCGTTCTTGCGGACCGATCAGGCTTTGACGAGAGTAAGCTTAAAGCTGTCTTGGATGGAAAGGAAGAAGTGACCGACGAGTTGGCGGCAAACGTCGCTGATGCCCTTGGTGTGCCTACACGTGCTCTGTTTGCGACTTCAGCACAGCATCTGTCCAGTATCCCCGATTTCCGGCGTAGAGTGCCAAGCCGCAGTCTGCTGGAACCCGAGGCAATAAAGGCGATCGCCTTCGTTGAACGTATTTCGTTAACACTGTCGGCGCTGGGAATCGACTTTTCTTCGAGTAACAGCCTGCACAAGCATTCTGGGCCGCTGACTCGTGCAGCGGCAGAGGATTTGGCGTACAAATGGCGGCGCAGGTGGGGAATAACAGAAGAGCAGCAACTGGAATGGCGTGACGCAAACAAAGTTTACGGCAGCCTTCGTGAGTTCGTTGAGGGACTTGGTATTTTCGTGATCCATTTTAAGTTCGGCACGGATACGGTGTCTGGACTTTATGCGAAAGTGGATCGCGGTCCTCATACGATACTGATTAATACTTTCGCTTCTAGCAAAGCGCGTAAGCTGTTTACTTTGGCCCACGAGTTTTGTCATGTCATCCTAGGGGCTGACGGCGTTTCAAATTCGGCGTCTGCCAAAAACAAGACTGAAGCATTCTGCAATAAGTTTGCGGCTGCGTTGCTTGCTCCGGCATCTTTGATGCTGCGTGCGTTGAAACGATACGGATACGAGCCGTCACTTTCCGATGATTTGATTCGGTTACTCGCTCGCAATGTTGGGATTAGTCAACAAGCGTGTGTTCTGCGCCTTAGTGAACTGGGCTTAGTCGAGGCCAGTTCATACAGGCGCTGGATGTCTCAGTTTTCTGGTAAAGCGCCAGATGGCGACTTGTCCGATGGTGGAGGCGGTGGCGGGGTCGACCCCATACAGGCTAAGCGAACCCAATTTGGTAGGTCCTTCATCAATAAACTTGCTTATGCCTATAATGAAGGAATACTTGATGATATAGGCATATATCGGCTGTCAGGCATCAAGCCAAAGTATCAAAGTGCCTTGTTTGAGGCCAGATAAATCGTGGCAAAAGGTGCGGTGAAGGTCGAGTATGTCTTTGATCTGCATGGCATTCGAGAGATACTAGCGACAGGAAGCAATTTCGCACTGTCCAGTTTCTCGGATGGATTGGCAGATGGCTCAATCAAGATACTCTCGAGCGTGAGTAGAGAGCTGAAGGATGTTGATGAGGCCTTATATAAAAAGCTTCAGCACATAAAATCGGGTCGAGTCTATATTGAGACCCGTGCGGCGCATTATGCAGTGCAGCAGGCCTTGATGGAGAAACACGGTTCAAGTTGGTATGGAGGCATACCGCCGTCTGAGCACTTTGAAGTTGTGGCAATTGCGCAGTCTGAAGGAGCTGCGGTTGTTACTGGTAAAAAGCAAATTGCGGACTACAAATCAATATTGAAGAAATGTGCGGTTTCCGGGGTTGAAATCTACGCCGCCTCTGAGTTCTATTTGATCTGATCTCCAAATTTGATGAAGAAAAGGCCGGCCCTCCCGGACCGGCCCCCCCATTTTTCAACCCTCTCGCGCAGATCAGTTCCGCGCGCGGTCGACCATCTTGCCCTTGGCGATCCACGGCATCATCGCGCGGAGCTTTTCGCCGACCTTTTCGATCTGGTGCTCGTCGTTGATGCGGCGGGTGGCCTTGAAGAAGGGCTGGCCGACGGCGTTCTCCTGCATGAAGTCGCGGACGAACTTGCCGGTCTGGATGTCGGTCAGCACGGCCTTCATGCGGGCCTTCGTCTCATCATAGGGCAGGATGCGCGGGCCCGAGACGTATTCGCCGTATTCGGCGGTGTTCGAGATCGAGTAGTTCATGTTCGCGATGCCGCCTTCGTAGATCAGGTCCACGATCAGCTTCACCTCGTGCAGGCATTCGAAATAGGCCATTTCCGGCTCATAGCCCGCTTCGACGAGGGTTTCGAAGCCCATGCGGATCAGCTCGACCAGACCGCCGCAGAGGACCGCCTGTTCGCCGAAGAGGTCGGTCTCGCATTCCTGGCGGAAGTTCGTCTCGATGATGCCGGAGCGGCCGCCGCCGATGGCGGAGCAGTAGGAGAGGCCGATTTCCATGGCCTTGCCGGTCGCGTCCTGATGGACGGCGACGAGGCAGGGGACGCCGCCGCCCTTGGTGTATTCGCCGCGGACGGTGTGGCCGGGGCCCTTGGGGGCCATCATGATGACGTCGACGCCTTTCTTGGGCTCGATCAGGCCGAAGTGGACGTTGAGGCCGTGGGCGAAGGCGATGGCGGCGCCTTCGCGGAGGTTGTCGTGGACGTATTGCTTGTAGGTGGCGGCCTGCAGCTCGTCGGGCATGGTGAACATGATGAGGTCGCACCATGCGGCGGCCTCAGAGATGCCCATGACCTTGAGGCCTTCGGCTTCGGCTTTCTTGGCGGAGGGGGAGCCTTCGCGGAGGGCGACGACGAGGTTCTTGGCGCCGGAGTCGCGGAGGTTGAGGGCGTGGGCGTGGCCTTGCGAGCCGTAGCCGAGGATGGCGACTTTCTTGTCCTTGATCAGGTTCACGTCGCAGTCACGGTCGTAGTAGACGCGCATTGGTGGCGCTCCTTCTTGTGTGGTTGATGGGGGGAGCATAGGGATTTCGGGCGTGTTGGGCGTCCATTGTTTGATGTTTTCGCAGGGATGTGCGAAGGATCATGCGTGAAGTGGCGGTTTGGTGGATGGATCATGCTGGACGAGACGGATCGGCGGATATTGCGGCATCATCTGGCAGAGCCGGGGCTGGCGCGGGCGGAGCTGGCGGCGCGGGCGGGCGTGACGGTGGCGACGCTGTGGCGGCGGCTGGAGCGGATGGGGGCGGCGGGGGTGATCCGGTCGGAGGGGGCGGTGATCGACTGGCGGGCGCTGGGGTATGGGGTGGAGGTGAGTTTGCGGTTCACCTTGGACAAGACGGACCCGCGGGCCTTTGACGATTTCATCGCGGCGGCGCGGGAGGTGCCCGAGGTGCTGGCGATCGAGACCTTTCTGGGGCGGGTGGATGTGCGGTTGAACGTGATCGCGCGGGACATGGCGCATTATCAGGAGGTTTATCGGAGCCGGATTTTGACGCTGCCGCATATCGCGGAGCTGGAGGCGCTGATGCTGATCTCGACGATCAAGGAGCAGGAGGCCTTGCCGCTGTGATCGATCTGGATGACGTGGATCGGGCGATCTGTCGGGCCTTGGCTGCGGATGCGGGGGTGTCGGCGGGGGAGTTGGGGCGGCGCTTCGGGTTGAGCCAGCCTGCGGCATGGCGGCGGGTGAAGCGGCTGGAGGAGGCAGGCGTCATCGCGGGGCGGCGGGTGGAGGTGGACCGCGCGGCGCTGGGGTTCGGGGTGACGGTGTTTCTGGGGGTGAAGCTGGCGGCGCGGGGGCGGGTCAGTCTGGAGGATTTCGAGCGGGCCGTGGTGGCGATCCCGGAGGTGCAGGTGGTGCAGCATGTGCTGGGGCTGTTCGATTATCGCCTGCGGGTGGTGGCGCGGGATATTGTGGATTTCGAGCGTGTCTTGCGGCGGCGGATCATGACGCTGCCGGGGGTGGGGAATGTGGAGGCGAATGTGTTGCTGACGGAGGAGCGGCGGCCGGGGCCTTTGGGCTAGGCTTGCGAAGCGGAGCGGCGTGCCGCCGCGGGTCTTTCCTGTCGGCTGCGCGCCTGCGCGCTTCGCCTCCGGCAAGGGGGCCAGCCCCCTCTGGCCGCGCGCGGCCATTCACCCCCGGGATATTTGGGAACGGATGAAGGGGCGGGGCATGTCGGAAATGGGGTGGCTTTGGCGCCGGGCTGCGCCATATTCGGGGAAAGGATAGGGAGAGAGCCTCATGACCAGCTTGCCGCATGCGCATGTCGACCCGGATGGATTGCAGGAGTTTTCGGTCGTCTTCACCGACCGGTCGCTGAACCACATGTCGGCGCGGTTTCAAGGCGTTATGCGGGATGTGTCGGGGCTGTTGAAGGAGGTCTACAACGGCTCTGCGGTGGCTTTGGTGCCGGGGGGCGGGACCTATGCCATGGAGGCGGTCGCGCGGCAGTTCGGCAAGGGGTCGGTGCTGGTGGTGCGGAACGGGTGGTTTTCCTTCCGCTGGACGCAGATCTTCGAGGCGGGCGGGTTCGCTTCGGCGACCACGGTGGTGATGGCGCGGCAGACGGGGAACGACCCGCGCGCGCCCTATGCGCCGCCTCCGGTGGAGGAGGTGGTGGCGAAGATCCGGGAGGTGAAGCCGGAGGCCGTCTTCGCGCCGCATGTGGAGACGAGCGCGGGGATCATCCTGCCGGATGACTATATCGCCAAGGTGGCTGCCGCCGCGCATGAGGTGGGGGCGGTGATGGTGCTGGACTGCATCGCGTCGGGCTGCATCTGGGTGGATATGGCGGCGACCGGGGTGGATGTGCTGATTTCTGCCCCGCAGAAGGGGTGGTCGGCTTCGCCCTCGGCGGGGGTGGTTGTGCTGTCGCCGCGCGGTGAGGAGCGGTTGGCGGCGACGGAAAGCAATTCCTTTGCGCTGGACGTGAAGAAGTGGCGGGCGATCATGGCGGCCTATGAGAATGGCGGGCATGCCTATCATGCCACCATGCCGACGGATGCAATCCTTGGCTTCCGCGACGCCATGCTGGAGACCAAGGCCTTGGGCTTTGCCGAGGCGAAGGCGGCGCAATGGGAGTTGGGGCGCGCGGTGCGGGCGCTTCTGGCCCGGAAGGGTGTGCCTTCGGTCGCGGCGGAGGGATATCAGGCTCCGGGTGTCGTGGTGAGCTATACCGACCAGCCGGATGTGCAGAACGGGGCGAAGTTCCGGGCGGAGGGTTTGCAGATTGCCGCCGGGGTGCCCCTGCAGGTGGGCGAGGGGGCAGAGTTCAAGACCTTCCGTCTGGGGCTCTTCGGATTGGATAAGTTGAAGGATGTTCCCGGAACCGTGGCGCGGCTGGAAAAGGCCGTGGAAACGGTGCTGTGACGCGGGCAGCCGCGCGCCGGGGCGCGCGGCGAAAAATCTTCGGACGAAGATTTTTCAGGGATGAAGAATTTTCGGATGAAAATTCTTCGTCTCAGCGGACGCCGAGGCCTGCACGCATGAGCGTCTTGCGGACGGGGGCCACGGAGTAGAGCGCGTTAAGTGCGGTTGCCCGCAGATCGCGCAGGCCCTGCGCCCCCATCATCGAGGCGCGATTGAGGACGTCGATTCCGGTGACGCGGGCCTGCACCTCCCAGTGGCGGGCGCGGTGATAGGCATCGAGCATCTTCGCGCCGCCGAGCCCCGCACGGTCTGCTTGCGCGAGGTCCAGGAGGACCCGCAGGTCGGCCAGCGACATGTTCAGACCCTGCGCCCCGATGGGCGGCACGACATGGGCAGCCTCGGCCATGAGCGCGGTGCGCTCGCCCGACATGCGCTCTGCCAATTGGCTGATGATGGGCCAGACGGAGCGGCGGCTGATCAATGTCAGGGGGCCGAGGATGTGGCAGGAGCGGGTGTTCATCTCGGCCTCGAATTGCTCGACCGGGAGGGTTGCCAGTCGTTCGGCATTGGGGCCGGTTTCCATCCAGACGATGGCGGAGCAGGGCTGGCCGTCGCGGTCGGGCAGGGGGACGAGGGTGAAGGGGCCGCCGGAGCGGTGGATCTCGGTCGAGATGTTGCGGTGCGGGATGGGGTGGGTGACGGCGAAGGCCAGCGCCTTCTGCCCGTAGCGGGTGGTCTTGACGGGGATGCCGAGCGCCTCGCGCACCGCCGAATTGCGGCCGTCGGCGGCGATGACCATGCGGGCCGCGATGCGGGTGCCGTCGGAGAGGGTGGCGATGGCTTCGGATTCGCGTGTGAGCAGCGCCGTGGTGGCGAGGCCGGGGCGGAAGGAGACGTTCGGGAGGTCTGCGAGGCGGGCCACCATCTCGCGCCGGAGGAGCCAGTTGGGGAGGTTCCAGCCGAAGGGTTGGTCGGAGATGTCGGCGGCGTCGAAATCCTTGACGATGCGGGGGTCGGGATGTTCGCCGCCCGCATCGATGATGCGCATGATCTGCAGGGGGGCGGCGTGGGGGGTGAGCTTGTCCCAGAGCCCTGCCGCCTCGAGCACCGGGACCGAGGGTTGCAGGAAGGCCGTGGTCCGCAGGTCGGCGCCGGCGTCCTCCATCCGGGTGACGGGCGGTTCGGGGTCGACGCAGATCACGCGAAACCCGGCGGAACCGAAGGCGGCCGCGGCAGTAAGGCCCGCGACGCCGCCGCCGGAAATCAGGATATCGGTGGTTTCACGCATGGCTGCCTCCGTCTTTCGCCACAGAGATACGCCCGTGGCGCGGGAAGGCGAAGCGACAAAGTGCCCCTGCCGGGATCAGGGCAGCGTGATCCAGATCAGCATGCAGAACATGACCGGGACGAAAGCCACCGCCGAGAGGACGAGCGCGGCGAAGCCCCAGGTCTGGATCGCGAGGACGAGGAGCGTCAGCAGGATCATCAGCACGTAGTAGATCGTGCTGATGTCGCGCGAGATGTCGCGGGCGATGTGGCCGATCACTGGGGTGGCGTGAAGGATGCGGCTGGCGAGGCTGGGCGGGGCGGCGACGGCGGTGGTGGTAACAGACATCTGGGACTCCGGATTACCTTTGCAGGTATCTGGGGTAGTTCGGACGGAAGTCCAAGGGGTTTTCGCTGCGGTGCGGCGTCGCAGGTCAGCGACCGGTCAGGGTGCCGAGGAAGGCCGAAAGATCCGTCGCGTGATGGTGGATATGCGGGGCCGGTTCCGGATCGGGCGCGATGTGGACGGTGCGCATGCCCATGGCGTGGGGGGCGGCGAGGTTGCGGGCGTCATCCTCGAACATCGCGGCGGTGGTTGGATCGAGCCGGTCGAGGGTGAAGACGGTTTCGAAGGCGTCGCGTTCGGGCTTTGGGCGGTAGTTGGCATGTTCCACGCCATAGACCGCGTCGAAGAGGCCGGTCAGACCGCGGGCCTGCAGCACCCGCCGGGCATAGGGGGCGTCGGCATTGGTATAGACGATGCGGCGGCCCGGCAGGGCGCTGATGCGGTCGGCCAGCACGGGATCGGGCGACAGGACCGAGAAATCGATGTCATGGACATCGGCCAGATAGGCCTCGGGGTCGATGCGGTGTTCGGCCATGAGGCCCGCCAGCGTCGTGCCGTAGAGTTTCCAATAGGTGGCGCGCAGGTGATCGGCATGGGCGCGGTCCACGTCCAGAGCCTGCATGACCCAGTTGGTCATCCGCAGCTCGATCTGGTCGAAGAGGCGCATGTGCGGCGGGTAGAGCGTGTTGTCGAGGTCGAAGACCCAGGTGCGGACGTGGGAGAAGTGTTCGGCTGCCATGGCGCATAGCTAGCCCGCCCGGCAGGGCGCGGCAATGGGGCGGTTGAAAGGTGCCGGGACGGGGCGTAGTGTCGGCCACGGTATACAATCGTATTCGGTGGGCTGGAGGAGAGGGCTCGTGCAGAAGGATGCCTATACGCTGATTCTGGAGGCGATCGATGCGGGGCTGTACAAGCCCGGCGACCGGCTGGTGGAATCGGAACTGGCCGAGCGGCTGGGCGTGTCGCGCACCCCGGTGCGGGAGGCGTTGCAGCGGCTGGAGACGCAGGCGATGCTGACGCGGGACGGGCGCAGCCTGATCGTCGCCTCGCTGGACCATAACCAGTTGGCCGAGCTTTACGCGGTGCGGACCGAGCTTGAAGGTTTGGCGGCGCGTCTGGCGGCGCGGCATGCGACGGATGAGGAGATCCGGGTGCTGCGCGGGATGGTGGAGGATGACCGGGGGCTTCTGGGAGGGGATCCGAAGCTGTTGTCGCGTGCCAACAAGCGGTTCCATAAGCAGATCCATCTGGCCAGTCACAACCGCTTTCTGGTGCAGCAGCTTGATCTTGTGCATCGGTCGATGGCGCTGATGGCGAATACCTCTTTCGCGGCCGAGGGGCGGGACGAGGTGGCGCTGGCAGAGCATGACCAGATCGTGCGCGCGATCGAGGCGCGGGACGGGGAGGCGGCCTATCAGGCGCTGCGTCAGCATATCAGCAAGGCCTTCGAGACGCGGCTGCGGGTGGATGCCGGTGAAATCCGCACCCGGTGACATCGCCTAGCTGCCGCTGTCACCGTCGTGGCGGCCGTGGCGCGTCTTGTCCCAGTGGAAGGGGCGAAGGATGGCCTCGGCCAGTGCCTTGAGCCCCGCGAGGGTGGCGAGGCAGAAATAGACGGGCGTTGCCAAGAGCCATGGCCATTGCGGCGGATGCCCCGCAAGGCGCAGGGCGAGGGCGCTGAGCGCGAAGTTGAAAGCCTGCGCGCAGAAGAAGAAGGCGATCACCGCGAGCGATGCCCCGGCGGGCAGGGCATCGGCCAACGGATGCCCGGCCAGCGGCGGGAAGACGAGGAAGGAAAGGTAGAGCGGGGCCAGAAGGGCCTGCAGCAAGGCCCCCAGAACAAGGGTCTGCATCGCGATGAAGCGGCGCGCCCCGAGATCGCGCCACAGCGCCCGCGGCGCGCGCATGTGGACGAGCCATGTCATCAGATAGCCCTTTGTCCAGCGTGACCTCTGCTTGATCCATGCGATGGGGCGGCAATTCGCCTCTTCCAGCGTGGTGGAGCGCAGGATGCGGGTTTCCCAGCCTTGCCGCGCGAGGCGAAAGCCCAGATCGGCATCCTCGGTCACGTTATGGGCGTCCCATGCCCCGACCGCGCAGAGCGCATGGCGGCGCAGGAAGACGGTCGTTCCGCCAAGCGGGATGGGCAGGCCCAGACGATCCAGCCCCGGCAGGATCAGGCGGAACCAGACGGCATATTCCATCGTGAAGCAGCGGGCGATCCAGTTGGTGCGGGGGTTGTAGAAATCGAGCACGCCTTGCAGGCAGGCGACCTGTGGTGGGGCGGCGGCAAAGGTCGCGGCGACCTTGCGCAGTTGATCGGGGGCGGGGGCATCTTCGGCGTCGTAGATGCCGATGATGCTACCGCGCGTGAAATCCAGCCCGAAGTTCAGTGCGCGCGGTTTGGTGCGGATCTTTCCGGCGGGCACGGCGAGGACGCGCATCCATGGCGGCAGGGCGGAGGCGGCGAGGGCCGCGCGGGTGGGGGCGTCGTCCTCTTCGACGAGGATCAGGGTTTCCAGACGGTCGAGCGGATAGTCCAGCGCGGAGAGGCGGCGGATCAGGCGGGGGGCGATATCCTCTTCGCTATAGAGGGCGATGAGGAGGGAGATCACGGGGAGGTCGGTGTCGTCCAGTTCGGGGGGGGCGGGTGGCGGGGCGCGCAGGGCGGCGAGGGCGGTGGCGGATTTCAGGAGGGTCTGGGCGATGAGCGTGAAGATGGAGAGCGCGATGAGCGACAGTGCCATCATGCGGGGCGACAGGATCGCGAGCGACAGGAGCCCGAGGGCGGGGATGCCGCAGAGGAGGGTGAGGGTGGCGCGGTCGAAACTGCGGCAGGAGGCGATGGCGGGCACGCGCCGCGCGGCGGCGGCGGCGAGGTCTTCGCCGGCATGGGCGAGGAGCGTGGCCTGAAGCAGCGGGCGCGGGCAGGGCAGGGGACGGACATCCGGGCCGAAAAGCGAGGCGAGGAAGTCGGCCCGGCGGTCGAAATCCTGCGGGCTGGCCGTCAGGACGAGGACTGCGCCGTTCCGGCGCCGCCATGGCAGGAGATTTTCCCGCAAGGCTCGCGCGGCACCGAAACGGCGGAGGAGATCGGGATCGGGAGGGTCCGTCAGGGGATCGGCGGGAAGCGGCAGGTCGAGTTGCCGGGGCGGGGCGGCCTCGGCGGCCGGAGCGGGAAGGGGGCGTTGCGCCGCGCGGAAGGCGGGCAAGGCGAGGGGAAGGCGGAAGGGAAGGGGGGCCTCGGCAAGGCCCGGTGGCGGCGCGGGGGCCTGATCGGGGAAGGGAAGGCCCGATTCCGGCAGGGGGGAGGGTTGGGCCGCGTCGGGAGATCGGATTGCCATGGTATGCCTTGCCGGTGGTCTGGACCGGCAGGCTGCATTGCGAAGGGTTAAGGGTGGGTTAACATTCACGCCGGAAAGGCGATTAAACCTCCGGTTGTCGTGCGTGCGCCCCAAGTTACCGGAGTTTTCCGGTCTGGCAAGGTGTGGGGGCGGTTCTGCGGTGTCAGGCGGCGCGGCGGGCGCGCATCGCCTCGGCGAAGCGGTCGAAGAGGTAGTAGCTGTCCTGCGGACCCGGCGAGGCCTCGGGGTGGTATTGCACCGAGAAGATCGGTTTCCCGTCCACCGCGATGCCGCAGTTCGACCCGTCGAAGAGCGAAACGTGGGTTTCGCTGACGCCTTGGGGCAGGGTCTGGCTGTCCACGGTGAAGCCGTGGTTCATCGAGGTGATCTCCACCTTCCCGGTGGTCAGGTCTTTCACCGGATGGTTCGCGCCGTGGTGACCGTGGTTCATCTTGACGGTCTTGGCACCAAGGGCGAGGGCCAGCATCTGATGGCCAAGGCAGATGCCGAAAAGCGGCAGGTCCTTCGCCAGAACACCCTGGATCATCGGGACGGCATAGGTGCCGGTCGCCGCCGGGTCGCCGGGGCCGTTGGAGAGGAAGACGCCTTCGGGGTTCAGGGCGAGAACGTCTTCCGCAGTGGCGGTGGCAGGGAGGACGGTGACGTCGCAGCCTGCCGAGGCGAGGCAGCGCAGGATATTGCGTTTCGCGCCGTAGTCGATGGCGACGACGCGGAGGCCGTCACCCGTGCGCTTGGTATAGCCTTCGGGCCAGGCCCAGCGCTTTTCGTCCCAGCGGTAGGATTGGGTGCAGGAGACATCCTTGGCGAGGTCGAGCCCGACGAGGCCCTTCCAGGCGCGGGCCTTGGCGACGAGGGCGGCGATGTCGAAATTGCCTGCCGGATCATGGGCGAGCGCGACATGGGGCGCGCCCTGCTGGCGGATGGCGCGGGTGAGGCGGCGGGTGTCGATGCCGCCGATGCCGATGCGGCCCTTGGCCGTGAGCCATTGGGTGAGTTCGCCCGTGGCGCGCCAGTTGGAGGGTTCGGTCGGGTCCCATTTCACCACCATGCCGGCGGCGACGGGGGTGCCGGTTTCGTCATCTTCCGGCGTGACGCCCACGTTGCCGACATGGGGGAAAGTGAAGGTCACGACCTGCCCGGCATAGGAGGGGTCGGTCATGATCTCCTGATAGCCCGTCATGGCGGTGTTGAAGACGAGTTCGGCGACCGTCTCGCCCGTGGCGCCGAAGCCCTTGCCGTAGAAGACGGTGCCATCGGAGAGGGCAAGGCATGCGGTCGGTTTCGCGGAAGCGGGCATGGTGCGACTCTCCTATCGGCAAATTGCGCGGACACTAGTGGTGATGGGGGGCGGGGTCAAGGCTTTGAGGGAAAAGGAATATTCATGTATTTCAATGGGTTGGTTGCGAAGGGGGCTGTTGTGGCGCAGCGCGGGACAGGCTATGGTGACGCCTTGTGCCAACCTTTGGGGAAAGGTGACAGATGTCGTTGCGGGAAAGGCTGCAAGCCGCGCTGAAGGATGCGATGCGGGCGAAAGAGGCGGAACGCCTGTCGACGCTGCGCCTGATCAATGCCGCCATCAAGGATCGCGAGATCGCGAGCCGGGGCGAAGGCGGCGAGGGCGAGGTGGGAGATCCGGAGATCCTTGCCATCATGGGCAAGATGGTCAAGCAACGGCAGGAGAGCGCGCGCGCCTATGAGGAGGGCGGGCGGTTGGAACTGGCAGAGAAGGAATTGAACGAGATCCGCGTGATCGAGGAATTCCTGCCCCGGCAGTTGAGCGCCGATGAGGTTGAGGCGGCTGTGAAGGCCGCCATCGCCGAGGCGGGGGCAAGCAGCATCCGCGACATGGGGCGGGTGATGGCCGTCCTGAAGGGCAAATATACCGGGCAGATGGATTTCGGCGCGGTGGGGCCAAAGGTGAAGGACCTGTTGGCCTAATCGGCCTGCGCTGCGACTGTCGCGAGGAAGGTCAGCAGGCGGGCGCGGGCTTCCTCTCCTGCTGCATCGAGGGTGAACTGATATTCATGGCCCAGCGGCGGCTGGTGGTCGGGCGGGAAGAAGAGCGTTTCGATCGTGAGGCCGAGGCCCAAGGCTGCATCTGCGAGCGCCTGTGACTGGTCGAGGAGCGGGTCGGCATTGCCCGCGGTGATGAAGAGCGGCGGCAAGGTGGCGGGAAGCCGGGAGAGCAGGGCGAAGCCTGAGGCGGCGGGGGCCTCGGTCGGGTCGCGCGCGCCCAGATAGGCCCAGGCGGCCGTGTCGAGCAGGAAGCCCACGGGGCCGGTGCCGGGGGCTTTGGGCAGGTCGTATATGCCGCAGAAGAGGGCGAGGCCGCGGATTGCCCCGGCCTCGGTCAGGGGGCGGAGGCCGAGATCCCTTGCATAAGCGGGATCGTGCAGGGCGATTGCGGTTTGCAGGGCGATGTGGCTGCCCGCGCTGTCGCCCGCAAGGACGATCCGGCTGGCATCGAGGGGGCGGTCGCGGGCGGCGGCCTTGATCCAGAGCAGCGCTTCCAGCATCTGCGCCGTTGGGCCGGGATGGCGGGCGCCGGGGGCGCGGGTGTAGTTCGGCGCGACGGTGGCGAAGCCCGCGGGCGCGATGAGGCGGAGGTAGTTGCCGACATCCTCTTTCTGCCCCGCGACGAATGCCCCGCCATGGACCCAGAGCAGGACGGGCCAGCCCTCGGGCGGGGGCGGGCCGGGGGGAAGGAAGAGGTCGAGCCTTTCGCGCGGATCGGGGCCATAGGCGAGGTCGAGGAATTCGATCCGGTCAGGCGGCAGGACGGGGGCAAGCCCCGCATTGGCCTGTGCGGCCCCCCGGTCGAAGAGGAAGCGCAAGGCATAGACGCCGGGCAGGGGAGAAACCTTTGCCAGCGCGACGAGGACGGTCAGAACCAGGAGCACGACGGCGGACAGGTACAGGGCAAGGCGGCGCATGGCGCGATCCTTTGCTCGTTTTCCCTTTGGGCAGTTGACCACAGAACCCATAATTTTTCGAGTGGAATCGAAAACGGGCCTGATCCCCGGTCAGCGGAGGTGGGCGAGGCGGGTCTGGAGTTCGTCGCGCAAGGCCACGCGCTCCTCTTCGGAGAGGAAGGCGCCGAGTTCCACCTCGCGCCCGTTTCCCTTGAGCGTCAGGTAGTTGGGAACCGGCCCTCCGGTGCCGTGAAGATGCACGGTCACCCAATAGGGATTGGCCTGCCAATCCTTGCGCTGGCCGCGCGGGCCGTGGCGGGTGAGGGTCAGGCTGTCACGTGTGAGGGTGAGGTCCTCGACGATCTCGCCGTCGCGGTAGGAGCGGGAGAGGGCGGCCCACATGCCCGCGACGGCCAGAGCGAAGAAGGGCAGGATGCCCCAGAGGACGGGAGAGCCGAGGACGGCGAGCATGGGCACGAGGATGAGCGCGCAGGTGGCCCCGATGAAGGTGACGAAGCCCTTGCGGGGGAGGGAGCGGTAAGGCCAGAGGTGCAACCGGGCCAGTGGCGCGGGCGTTCCGGGTTCTGCCGTGGCGGCAGGGGGAGCGGGGTCTGTGGGCAACCATTCGTAAGGCATTGCGCGAGGTTAGCGTGCGCGCCGTGGAAGAAAAGGGGGGTGGGGCGGCTGCGCAATGTCGCAGTTGGGCCAGACGGGGAAAGGCCGGGACGGGCAGTCTTGTCGGCAGGCGGACAGGAGGGCGCGGGATGGTGGAAAAGGCAGGGCAGGCTGGGGCGGGGGCGGATGAGGGAGCAATGTTTCCGCATCTGTTCGCGCCGCTGACGATCCGGGGCGTGACGCTGCGCAACCGCATCCTTTCCACCGGTCACGACACGGTGCTGCCTGAGGATGGCACGGTGAATGCGGCGCTGATCGCCTATCACGCGGCGCGGGCGCGCGGCGGGGTGGGCCTGATCGTCACGCAAGTGGCGGGGGTGCATGAGACGGCGCGCTATACCGCGCATCTTCTGATGGCGACGGATGATGGCTGCATCCCCGGCTATCGCGCGCTGGCCGAGGCGGTGCATCGCCATGGCGCGGCGGTCTTTGCGCAGCTTTTCCATCCGGGGCGCGAGATCATGGAAAGCGCGGATGGGCTGCTGGCGGTGGCCTATGCGCCGTCGAGCGTGCCGAACGAGCGGTTCCATGTGATGCCGCGCGCCCTGACGCCCCGGATGATCGACGAGATCGTGGCGGGCTATGCAGCGGCGGCGCGGCGGATGCGGACGGCGGGGCTGGACGGGGTGGAGGTGGTGGCAAGCCACGGCTATCTGCCCGCGCAATTCCTGAACCCGCGGGTGAACCTGCGGGGCGATGTCTGGGGCGGCGATGCGGCGGGGCGGCAGCGGTTCCTGCGCGAGGTGCTGCGGGCGATCCGGGCGGCGACGGATGAGGGGTTCGTCATCGGCCTGCGGATAAGCGCGGGCGAGCGCGAGGAGGACGGCCTGACGGCGGCGGAGGCGTTGGAGGCCTGCGTCGCGCTGGAGGCGGATCTGGATTACGTCAATGTCACCACGGGGACGTCGGCCACGCTGGGCGGCGCGATGCATATCGCGCCGCCCATGGCCTTTGCCCCCGGCTATGTCGCCCCGGACGCGGCGGCCTTCAAGCGGGCGCTGCGGGTGCCGGTCTTCGTGGCGGGGCGGATCAACCAGCCGCAGGAGGCCGAGGCGATATTGGCCGCGGGACAGGCCGACATGTGCGGGATGACGCGGGCGATGATCGCCGATCCCGAGATGCCGGGGAAGGCGGCGCGGGGCGCGGTGGACGATATCCGCGCCTGCATCGGCTGCAATCAGGCCTGCATCGGGCATTTCCACAAGGGGATGCCCGTGTCCTGCATCCAGCATCCGGAAACGGGGCGGGAACTGGCCTATGGCACCCTGCCGCCCGCGGTTCGGCGCAAGCGGGTGATGGTGGTGGGGGCGGGGCCTGCCGGGATGAAGGCTGCCGTGACGGCGGCGCGGCGGGGGCATGACGTGACCCTATGGGAGGCGGAGGCGCAGCCGGGGGGGCAGGCCTTGCTGGCGCAACTGCTGCCCCGGCGGGCGGAGTTCGGCGGCATCGTCACCAACCTGATGCGCGAGGTGGAGCGGGCGCAGGTGCGGCTGCGTCGGGGCGCACGGGTGACGGAAGAGGTGCTGCGGGACGAGGCGCCGGATGCGGTGATCCTTGCCACGGGCGCGCGGCCCCATGTGCCGGACCTGCCCACGGATGGCGCGGTGCAGGTGGTGACGGCATGGCAGGTGCTGCGCGGCGAGGTCAGGCCGGGGGCGCGGGTGGTGGTGGCGGATTGGCGCTGCGACTGGATCGGGCCGGGGGTGGCGGAGGCTTTGGCGAAGGCGGGATCGTCGGTCGTGTTGGCGGTGAACGGGCTGCATGCGGGGGAGGTGCTGCCGCTTTATGTGCGCGACAACATCGCGGCGGAACTGCATCGGCTGCGGGTGGAGGTGCGGCCCTATGCGCGGCTTTACGGCACGGCGGGGGATACGGTCTTTCTGCAGCACACACCCAGCGGCGAGGCGGTGGAGGTGGAGCGGGTTGATACGGTCGTTCTTTGCCTTGGCCACCGGCCCGTGGACGATCTGGCGGAGGTGGTGGAGCGGCTGGGGATCGAGTTGCACATGGCAGGCGATTGCCTTGCCCCCCGGACCGCCGAGGAGGCGGTGTTCGAGGGGCTGAAGGCGGGGGTTGCCGTCTAGGGGCGGTCTAGGGGCAGGACATGAGGTCGAGGGCGGGGTTGCGGACCTCGGTCGTGATGTCCATCAGGCCCAGCACAGTGTGGAAAAGGCTGTCCTGGCTTTGCGGCTGCGTGGTCTTGGCGGCAAGGCAGGGGCGGTTCACCTTGAAGGCCTGCTGATAGCTGTCCGGCATCCACATCAGCATGGGCACCGTGGTCTGGGTCGCGGGGGCCATGAAATAGGGCGCGGCATGCAGATAGAGGCCGTCCTCGCCAAGGCTTTCGCCATGGTCCGACAGGAAGAGGACGGCGGGGATCACGCCGGATTGCGCGGCGAGCATGTCGATCGTGCGGGCGATGACCTGATCGGTGAAGCGGATGGAATTGTCATAGGCGTTGACGATTTCCTGCTGCGTGCAATCGGCGAATTCGGCGGTGCGGCAGGCGGGGGTGAAGGCCTCTTCGGCCTTGGGGTAGCGGAGATAGTAGCTGGGTCCGTGGCTGCCGATCATGTGGATGAAGAGGACCGTGTCGCGGGTGATTGTGGGCAGGGCCGCCTGAAGGGTTTCAAGGAAGACGGCATCGGTGCATTCGCCCTCGGCGCAGGCGGCGGGATCGTCTGCTGCGGTCATGCGGCGGGTCTCGGTGATGCGCTGGGCGGTGCCTTGGTCGCCGGTGTTGTTGTCCCACCAGAGGACGTCGACATCGGCATGGTGCAGCACGTCGATCAGGTTTTCCTGCCGGATGGAGGCATCGTAGGAATAGCCGTCGCGGGTGAGGTTCGACATCATGCAGGGCACGGAGACGGCGGTGGAAGTGCCGCAGGAGGTGACGTCGGTGAAGTTGAGCACGTCGCGGCGGGCGAGTTCGGGGGTGGTGTCGCGCCCGTAGCCGTTCAGGCCGAAATTCTGCGCGCGGGCGGTTTCGCCCACGAAGACGACGGTCAGGACGGGCTTGGTGGCGGCGGTGATGAGCGGGCCCTTCTTCGCGTCGCGACCAAGGGGGGCAACGGTCACGTCCTTTGCCTTGAGCATCATCTTGGTATAGCGCGCGGCCCCGCCGATGGCGGCACCGGGCTGGTAGCTGGCCAGAAGGTCCTTGCGTTCGCGGGCGACGGCTGAATAGGCCTTGAAGTCGCTGAACAGGGCACCCGTGAAGACGGCGAGCGTGAGGATGACGGTCAGTGCCCAGCGCCAGAGGTTGCCGAGGAAGGGTGTGGGCCGGATCTTGACCCAGAAGGCGGCTGCAGCGGGCAGGAGGCCCCAGATGGCGACATGCAGCAGGAAGGACGGGGTGATGAGGTGTTTCGATTCCGTCACCGTCGTCAGCATGGCGTTCTGGATCATCTCGCGGTCGATCACGATGCCGAGGCTGTCCATGTAGTAGGAGGAGACGGCGGCGAGGATCAGGAGGAAGGCCGCCATGGGCCGGAGCAGCCAGCGAAAGCCGAAAAGGACGAGCGTGAGCATCGTGAGCATGGAGACGGCGAGCCCCCAGCCCGCGAGCTGGCGGAGGTTGCCGTCGAAGATCGCCCAGCCGCGCTGCCAGAAGGTGGTGTTATCGAAGGCCATGATGAAGGCCGTGACGCCGAGGGCGTAGGCGAGGGCCGGGACTTCCGGTCGGGTGGGACGGAAACGGGTCATGGCGGGCTTGGCCGTGCTGGCCGTGGCGGGGAGGGAAGGGTGCAAGGGGGATATCCTGTCGCTGGACCGGGGCGCCGGTCTTTGGACGGGGTGTTATTCCCTGTGCCTTGCGCGGGCCACTGAACCGGGGTAGCGCAGGGCGGTGCTGCAACCCGAGTTATAGGGCGCTGGCGGGGCACCATGCAGGGGTGGCCCCTGCCTTGCAGGCCATGCCTGCCAGAGGGCTGGCGGGGTGGGGCGGCTGAAGACGGATTTCAGTTTCGAACATTCTGGCGGCTGGTTTTGGACGGAACGGCCGCCAGAAATTCATTTTTCGATCATGGCGTAAGTCTTGGCGCGTCCATGAGTCCGGCGATTTCGCGCCGGAAGGAGAGGGCGTCGCCGCGATCGGGCGCGTCCAGTTCCTCGGCATAGCGGCGGCCTGCATAGGTGGCCCATGCGATGGGGCCGGGGGCGGCTGCGTCGCCGATGAGGTTCAGGCTGGTGATGCCTCCGGATTGCCAGTCGTGGGTCTTGAGGGCGTGGTAGAGGCTGTCGTTGGGGGTGCGGGACGTGACCATGAGGACGGCGTCGCAGGCGACGGTGGTGGTCCGACCGCTCCATGTGCAGGTGAGGTCGGCTGCGCCCGCGTGGATGGTGTCGGGGGCGTGGGAGAGGTGGATGGTCACGCCGAGGTCGGAGAGGCGGCGTTGGATGGTGGATTGTTCCAGCGTGTTGTCGGTCCATTCGGCGACTTTGACCGCCGGGGTGACGAAGTGGACGGTGCAGCCGCGCTGGACGAGGAGTTCGGCCATGACGGAGCCCATGTAGAAATGGTCGTCGTCGTAGAGGAGGACGGTTCCGCCCGTGGGTCCTGCCCCTGACATGAGGTCGTCGGGGGTGAAGATCGGCATGGCGGGGTCGGTGGGGATGGGGTGGAGGTGGAGGCGGGCGACGGCGTCGCGCCTCCATGTGCAGCCGGTGGCGATGGCGACGTGTTCGATCCCGAAGGAGAGGATGTCGTCAGGGGTGAGGGGGCTGTCGAGATAGGTCTGGACGTTGGGCATGGGGGCGATCTGGCCCGCGCGGTAGTCGGCGACGCGGCCCCATGCGGAGAGGCCGGGGAGGAGGCGTTCGCGGGCGACGCGGCCGCCTAGGGTGGTGGTGGCCTCAGCCAGGGTGACCTGGTAGCCGCGTTTGCCGAGGATGTGGGCGGCCTCCAGCCCTGCGGGGCCTGCGCCGACGATGAGGACGCTTTCGGATTTGCCCTTGGGGTGCATGCGTTCGGGGTGCCAGCCTTTGCGCCATTCCTCCATGAACGCGGTGTTCTGGGTGCAGCGCGAGATGCCTTGGGTCATGTCGCCGGAGACGCAGATGTTGCAGCCGATGCATTCGCGGATGTCGTCGAAGCGGCCTTCCTCGATCTTTTTGGGCAGGAAGGGGTCGGCGATGGAGGGGCGGGCGGCGCCGATGAAGTCGAGGATGCCCGCCTTGATCTGGCGCACCATCGCATCGGCAGAGGTGAAGCGGCCCACCCCCACGACGGGTTTGGAGGTGAGTTGCTTGATGCCGCGGACGAGGTCTTCCTGCGCGCCTTCGGGTTTGAAACGGGAGGTGCCGGAGCAGGCCTCCCACGTGCCTTGGGCGAGGTCCCAGATATCGGGCAGGTCCCCGTGCATTTCGATGAAGTCGCGGAGTTCGGCGTTGGAGAAGCCCATTTCGCCTGCCTCGTGGAGCGAGAGGCGGAGGGAGATGGCGAGTTCTCCGCGCGTTTCTTCGCGCGCTTCCTCCACGATCTCGCGCAGGAAGCGGGCGCGGTTTTCGAGGGAGCCGCCGTATTCGTCGGTGCGGTGGTTGGTGTTGCGGGACAGGAAGTGTTGCAGGATGCCGAAGCCGTGGGCGCCGTAGAGGCAGATGAGGTCGAAGCCTGCGGTCTGGCTGCGGCGGAAGGCATTGCGGAACCAGCGGCGTAGGTCGCGGATATCCTCGCGGTCCATGGTGCGGGCCTGCACGGGGTCGGAGGTGAAGGTGAGGATGGGGCCGCCCGTGACGGCGAGGGGGACTTCGCGGGAATAGAGGTTCGGGCCGTTGATGCCGGAATAGGCGAGCTGGATGCCGGCGAGGGCGCCGTGGGATTTCATGGCGTCTGCCATGCGGGACAGCGCGGGGATGTCGCGGTCGTCCCAGAGGTGCTGTTCGATGAAGGGGGTGATTTCCGAGGTGGGGTGGATTTCGGTCTGTTCGGTGAAGATGACGCCCCAGCCGCCTTCGGCCTTGGTCCGGCGCATTTCGACGACGGCGGAGGGGTCGCGATAGCCGCCGCCGTTGCAGTGCGGGACTTGGTAGAAGCGGTTCTTGGCGATCTTCGGCCCGATGCGGAAGGGTTCGAAGAGGATGTCATAGCGGCTGTCGCGCGTGTCTTTGGGCATGGTCACACCGGGCGGTAATCGGAAAGCTGGGTTTGCAGGAGGGCGGGGTCGGGCTGGCGGGAAATGTCGGTGATGAGGAGGGTTTCGGAGGGGCCCGCCATGGCAAGGATCGTGGCGTCGGGGGCGGCGATGACGGAGGTGCCGCAATAGGTGATGTCGCCTTCGGTCCCGCAGTAGTTGGCGTAGGCGATGGTCATGGCGTGGTTGATCGCGTGGGCGGGCACGACGAGGCGGGAGACGTGGGTGTTGGGTTCGGGATTCGCGGTGGGGACGAGGAGGAGTTGGGTGCCCTTTTCCGCCAGCGCGCGGTTCAGGTGGGCGAATTCGACGTCGTAGCAGATGAGCATGGCGGCGGGGGTGCCGTTGAGGTCGAAGGTGCTGACGGAAGAGCCGGGGGCGTAGAGGGATTTCTCGCGCGGGCCGAAGAGTTGGATCTTGCGGTAGTGGCCGATTTCGCGGCCCTGCGCGTCGAAGGCGACGGAGGCGTTGTAGACGGTCTCGCCGTCGCGTTCGGCGTAGCCGATGACGATGCCGCAGTTGTGCTGGCGGGCGAGGGCGGAGAGGCGCTGGTGCCACGGGCCGCCGCGTGGCTGGGCGCGGGCGGGGATGTCGGGCTGGTTGTAGCCGGGGAGGTAGATTTCCGGCGCGATTAGGGTGACGGCGCCCTGCGCGGCGGCGGCTTTCAGCGCGCGGTCCAGCGCGGCGAAGGCGGTGTCGTCCGATCCTTCGGGCGAGGTGGTCTGCCAGAGGGCGATGGGAAAGGACATGGGGGCTCCGTTCCCCCGGTCGGGGGTCGTGGTGGTGTGGGGGGGTGAGGGGGGCCGGGGTGGCCCCCCTTGCGGCGTCACTTCTTCAGGTTGGTCCAGATCGCGTCATACATCTTCTGCGTCTCGGCATCGCAGGCCTGCGCGAAGACGCCCGGCGTCGCGTCGGCGGGCGGGTTGTTTTCCGGGCTGTTCTTGATCGCGTCGTCGAGGAAGGGTTCGACGCCCGTCACGCCGGAGGTGTAGGCTGCGTAATTGGTGACGGCGGCGGCGTTTTCGGGTTCCAGCAGGAAGTTCATGAACTTGATCGCGTTGTCGCGGTTGGGCGCGTCCTTCAGGAGAACCATGTTATCCATCCACAGGACGTGGCCTTCCTTGGGGTAGGAATATTCCACATTCGCCCCTTCGGCGCGGGCCTTGGCCGAGAAGCCGTTGTAGATCATCCCCGCCGCCGCGTCGCCCGACACCAGCACGTCCTTCGACGTGTCGGAGCCGAAGGAGGCCCAGTGCTGTTTCGCGTTCAGGAGCATGTCGTTCAGCGCCTTGAGCTGTTCGCGGTCCGTCGTGCATTGCGGGATGCCGAGGTAGAGGGAGCCGAGGATGAGGACCTCGTTCTGGCTGTCCAGCACGTTGATCTTGCCTTGGAGTTCGGCGGGCGGGTCGAAGATGATCGAGAGCGAGGAGATGTCGCCCTGATAGACGTCGCGGTTCACCGAGAAGGAGGTGCCGCCCCACTGATAGGGGATCGACGACTTGCGGCCGGGGTCGAAATAGACATCCATCCACTGCGGCGCGATGTTGCCGTGGTTGGGCATTTCCTCGGGCGTGAAGGTGTCCAGCATGCCTTCGTCGCCCATGATCTTGACCATGAAGTCGGCAGGGACGGCGACGTCGTATTGGCCCAGTTTGCCGGCCTTGAGCGATGCGAGCATGGATTCGTTGGAGTCGTAGGTGTCGATGGTGACTTCGATCCCCGTCTCGGCGGTGAATTTGTCCACCAGTTCATGCGGGATGTATTCGAACCAGTGGTAGACGGAGAGTTTGCCTTCGGCATGGGCGGCGGTCGCGAGGAGCGCGAAGGCTGTGGCGGTGGTCATGAGCTTGTTCATGGGACTCCCTTTGGGGTTCAGGACCGGGTTCTCTGCCCGATGCGGTTGACGTAGTAGGACAGGGTGACGAAGAGCACCGACACGGCGAGCATCATGGTCGAGATGGCCATGATGTTGGGTTTGATGCCCTGCTTGACCGAGCCGAAGATGGCCGTGGGCAGGGTTTCCATCCCCGCGCCCTTGACGAAATTCGTGATGATGAAATCGTCGAGCGAGATAATGAAGGCGAGGAGGTAGCCGGAGATGATGCCGGGCATCATCAGAGGCCAGAGGATCAGGCGGAATGCCTGCCAGCGCGTGGCGTAGAGGTCGCGGGCGGCCTGTTCGTAGCTGTCCTCGATCCCCTGCAGCCGCGCGGCGATGGGCAGGTAGGCGAAGGGGATGCAGAAGGTGATGTGGGCGATGAGGATGGTCAGGTAGCCCGTAGTCAGGCCGATGGCCGAGAAGAAGATCAGCGCGGCGACGGCGATGACGATTTCCGGCACCATGAGGGGCAGGTTGATCAGGGTGAAGGTGGCGGATTTGCCCTTGAACCTGCCGCCCCGGATCATGGCGAGGCTGGCGGCCACGGCGATGGCGGTGGCCGTGGTGGCGGCGATCAGCGCGATTGTAAGGGAGTTCCACGCGGCAGCCTTGAAGCGCGGGGCTTCGGGGCCGGTGAAGACATCCGCATACCAGCGCCAGGAGAAGCCGCCCCATGTGGTGATGGAGGTCGAGTCGTTGAAGCTGTAGATCGTGACGACGATCAGGGGCGCGTAGAGGATGATCAGGCAGGCGACTGCCATGCCTAGGAAGCCGGGGTAGTGGCGGACGCCCTTCATCTCGCCTCTCCCTTGGTCTGCGCGCGGGCGTAGATCATCAGGACGATGAGGACGAGGGTCATCAGGATCATCGCAGCCGCCGCGCCGAAGGGCCAGTTGCCTTGGGACCCGCGGAACTGTTCGTCGATGAGGGAGCCGATCATGAAGGTCTTGGCCCCGCCCAGCAGGTCGGGGGCGAGGAAGGCGCCGAGTGAGGGGACGAAGACGAGGATGCAGCCCGCGACGATGCCCGGTTTGACGACGGGGAGGACGATTTCGCGGAGGGTGGTCCAGCGCGAGGCGTAGAGGTCGGCGGCGGCTTCGGACAGGGCGAAGTTGTAGCGTTCGACGGCGGCGTAGATGGGCAGCACCATGAAGGGGAGGTAGCTGTAGAAGAGACCCAGTTGCACGGCGAGGTTGGTGTTCACCAAGGGCAGCGGGTCGGTGATGAGGCCGATGGACATCAGCGATTCATTCAGCGGGCCGTTGTCGCGGATCAGGAATTTCAGGCTGACGGTGCGGATCAGCAGGTTCACCCAGTAGGGGATCGTCACGAGGAAGAGCCAGATCGCGCGGGCCTTGGGGGGCCTCGTGGCGATGAACCATGCGGTAGGGAAGCCCACGATCAGGCAGATGAGCGTCGCCACGGCGGCCTGCCAGATGGAGCGCCAGAAGATCGTGATATAGGTCCATTCAATGGTGGGCGGTTCGTCGCCAAAGAGGCCACGGTTCAGGAAGAACTGGTCATAGGCGGCGAGGGTGAAATCCCAGACGACGCCGCCCCGGAATTCCTTGGTCAGGAAGGAATAGACCGCCATCAGGAGGACGGGCAGGACGAGGAAGATGCCGATGACGGCCCAAGTCGGGATCAGGAGCGGGCCGACGATGCTGCGGTAGCCCGTTCCGTTGTTCCCGTTCGGATTGGGGGTCATGCCTGCCATCAGTCGGCGAGAAGGCGGGCGGCGCCTTCCTCCAGATGCAGGGAGACGGTGCTGCCTGCGGCGGGGATTTCGGTGCGGGCGGAGTTTTGCAGACGGATATGGAATTCCTCGCCCGTTGGCAGGCGGGTGAGGAGTTGCAGGTCGGTGCCGAGGTAGACGACGCGTTCGACGGTGGCGGTGAGGTCGCCTTGGGTCGTGAGGGACAGGCGTTCGGGGCGAATGGAGAGGTGGTGCTTGCCGGGTGTGGTGCCTGCGGCGGGGACGGTGATGGCGTGGCCGCCGGGCAGGGTGACGCGGGCGGTATCGCCTTCGACGCGGTCGACGGTGACTTCGAGGAGGTTGGTTTCGCCGATGAAGTCGGCGACGAAGCGGTTGAGGGGGGATTCATAGATGTCCCGCGCCGTGCCGACCTGCTGCACGCGGCCTTGGGACATGACCGCGATGCGGTCGGACATGGTGAGGGCTTCTTCCTGATCGTGGGTCACGAAGATGAAGGTGATGCCCGTTTCCTCTTGCAGGGTCTTGAGTTCGACACGCATCGCCTGACGGAGTTTGAGGTCGAGCGCGGAGAGGGGTTCGTCGAGGAGCAGGACCTTCGGTTCCGGGGCGAGGGCGCGGGCGAGGGCCACGCGCTGTTGCTGCCCGCCGGAGAGTTGCGCGGGCATGCGGTCGGCGAAGGCGGAGAGGTGGACCATTTCCAGCATCTTCCCCGCGCGGGCGGTGCGGTCGGGCAGCGGGACGCCCTTCATCTTCAGCCCGAAGGCCACGTTTTCCAGCACGGTCATGTGCGGGAAGAGGGCGTATTGCTGGAAGACGGTGTTGACGGGGCGGTGGTTGGGTTCGAGCTGCGCGATGTCCTGCCCGAAGAGGCGGATTTCGCCTTCGGTCACGTCCTCGAATCCGGCGATGCAGCGCAAGAGCGTGGTCTTGCCGCAGCCCGAGGGGCCGAGCAGGGTGAAGAACTCGTTGTCGGAGATGGAGAGCGAAACCCCGTGCAGCGCGGTGGCGGTGCCATAGCGCTTGACCACGGAACGAATGTCGATGGCGGTTGACATGCGGCCCCATACCCCTTGGTGTGTCAGGAAAGGTTAGGTTTCGTGAAGCCGGGGGGTATATACCCCCAGAGAGGTATGATGCAGCCGCTGCCGAACACCGCCGAGGGGCAATTGGCGCAGGTCATCCGCCGCTTGGGCGGGGCAGGGTTCGAAGGGGCCTTGCTGGACTGGTTCCGCCGCTGCGTGGCGCCCGACAACCTGATCATCCTTGCCTATCGTGACGCGGGGCCGCCGCAGGTTCTGTTCCGGCAGGCCGACCAGCCGCAGGTCTTTTCGCAACTGGATACGACCTATCTTGCCGGGGCCTATCTTCTGGATCCCTATCACGACCTGCACATGAGCCGGGTTCCGGCCGGGGCCTATCGGTTGCGGGACGTGGCACCCGATGCCTTTCACCGCAGCCGCTATTTCCGGGAATACTATCAGCAGACGACGCTGGTGGATGAGATCACCTTTGTCCTGTACCCGGTGCCGGACCTGTCGCTGAACATCTGTCTGGGGCGGGATGCGGCGTCCGGGCTGCCCTTTTCCGCCCGTGAGGTGGAAACCTGCCAACGTCTGGCCCCGATCGTGACGGCCTTGGGCGAGGCACATTGGCAGGGCCTGCGGGCAGAGCGGGTGGCGGCAGAGGATGTGACGGGGCAGTTGGTGCGGGCGCTGGAAGGCGAGCGGGGCATCCGCCTTTCGCCAAGGCAGGCCGAGGTTGCATTGTTGATCCTGCGGGGACATTCGACGGTGTCCATCGGGCTGCGGCTGGGGGTCAGTGCGCAGACGGTGAAGGTGTTCCGCAAACAGCTTTACGCGCGCTGCGGGATCACTTCGCAGGCGGAGCTTTTTGCGCTGATGCTGCCGCTTCTGTCGGGGGCTTAGGTTTTTCCGAAGCAGCGGGGCGGAAATCTATTGTCCATCGCGCGTGCCGGGGCTGGCAGTTTGGCACCGCGAACAGGAGGACTGGCGATGGCGACCCATTCGGAATGGCAGGACTTGGCGGCGGGCATCCGGCCGCGCACGGGGCTTTGGATCGGCGGGCGGTGGGAGGAGGCGGCATCGGGCGCGCGCTTTGCCACGGTGAACCCGGCGACGGGCGCGGTGCTGGCCGAGGTGGCGCGGGGCGATGCAGCGGATGTGGATCGCGCGGTACAGGCGGCTCGCGCGGCCTTCGAGGATGGCCGGTGGTCGCGCAAGTCGCCGGCAGAGCGGAAGGAGGTGCTGTTGCGCCTTGCCGCGCTGATCCGGGCGCATGTGCCGGAACTGGCGCTGCTGGACACGCTGGACATGGGCAAACCGATTGCCGAATCCTCCACCATCGACGCGCCGGGATCGGCACATTTCTTCCAGTGGCACGCCGAGGCCATAGACAAGCTTTATGACGAGATCGCGCCGACAGGCCCCGGCGATATCGCCATGATCCGGCGCGAGGCGCTGGGCGTGGTGGGGGCGGTGGTGCCGTGGAATTTTCCTTTGGACATGGCCACATGGAAGCTGGCCCCGGCGCTGGCGGCGGGGAATTCGGTGGTGCTGAAGCCTGCGGAACAATCGCCGCTTTCGGCGCTGCGGCTGGCGGAACTGGCGGCAGAAGCGGGGCTGCCGGATGGCGTGCTGAACGTGGTGCCGGGATATGGGCATGAGGCTGGGCAGGCGCTGGGCCTGCATGGGGATGTCGATTGCCTTGCCTTCACCGGATCGACAGAGGTGGGCAAGCTGTTCCAGACCTATGCAGGGCGGTCGAACATGAAGCAGGTCTGGCTGGAGACGGGGGGCAAGTCGCCCAACATCATCTTCCCCGATGCCGATCTGGACCGGGCGGCGGACATGGCGGCCTTTGGCATCTTCTTCAACGCGGGCGAGGTCTGTTCGGCCAATTCGCGCCTTCTGGTGCATCGCGACGTGCATGACGCGATGGTGGAACGGCTGGCGGCGCGGGCGGGTGCGGTGGTGCAGGGCGACCCGCTGGATCCGGCCACGACGATGGGGCCCATGGTGGACAGCCATCATGCGGGCCGCGTGGCGGGGTTCATCGAACGGGCGCGCGGCGGGGCGCGGCTGGTCTGCGGCGGCGAGCGTTTGACGCGGGGCGGATCGGACGCATGGATTACGCCCACGATCTTTGATCAGGTGGACCCGGGCAGCGAGTTGGCGCGGGACGAGGTCTTTGGCCCAGTGCTGGCGGTGATCCCCTTTGCCGATGAGGCGGAGGCGCTGCGGCTTGCCAATGACAGCGCCTATGGGCTGGCGGCCTCGGTCTGGACGCGGGACATCGACCGGGCCTTCCGCATGTCCGCCGCGTTGCGGGTGGGGACGGTCAGTGTGAACACGGTGGATGCCCTGTCGGCGATGACACCCTTCGGCGGGATGAAGCAGTCTGGATTTGGCCGCGACCTTTCGATCCACAGTTTCGACAAATATACCGCGCTGAAGACGGTCTGGGTGAAGCTGGCGTGACGCAACGGAAGATGTTGTGAGTCGGGCGGACGGCTGACATATCTGCGGTTGAGTGTGCCGGTGGTCTGGTTTCGCCATGGTTCTGCGATTGCATGCCATTGGGAAACAATCCGTTCCCGGTTTCGTTTAACATTTCCGAACAGGACGATTGACGCAGGGTCAGTCCGTCGTCAGGCTGTGGTGCGGTCGGTGGTCGGGGAATACCATCGGCATGGCGCTTCGGGGGTGCCTATGACTGGTCTGAACCGTATCCTTCATGTCGAGGATGACGAGGATATCCTTATGATCGCCAAGCTTGCCTTGGCCGATCTTGGTGGGTTCGAGGTGATGCAATGCGCCTCGGGGCCGGAAGCGCTGCGCGAGGCGGAACGCTTTGCGCCCGACCTTCTGCTTCTGGATTTCATGATGCCCGAGATGAACGGTGTGCAGACCTTGCAGGCGCTGCGTGCGCTGCCCAGCCTGACGGACATCCCGGCCATCTTTATGACCGCGAAGGCGATGGAATTGGTGGATGCCGAGTTGGAGGGATTGGGCGTGCTGGGACGGATCAGCAAGCCCTTCGATCCCGTGTCCCTGCCCGGAGAGATCCGCCGTTATTGGGCGCAGCGCGACGCTGTCGCCCGCTAGGTCTAGACGGCGGCCATCGCGGCCTTGATTTCAACGTGAAGAGCGGAAAGACCCTTGCGGAGTGCATCGGTTACCGGGCCGCCTTCATCCGAGGCATGCCAAGGTTCCAGCAATTCGTCCACGATCCCTGCCGCGCGACCCAGCGCCTCGAACCCGAGGGTTGGGGCGACGCCGCGCATCTTGTGGGCGTCCTCCTGCAACTGACGCATGACCGCCGGGGCAGGATGTGCCGTGGCATAGGAAGTGAAGAACTCCTCCAGCCGGGCAAGGCGCGGCTGCAAAGTCCCGATGAAATGGGCACGGATCGGGGCAAGACGGGCGGCCAGATCGGCGTGCTGGGGAACATCGGTTTGAAAGGTCATTCTTCTTCGTCCTTGATCGGAAAATCGATGACGAAGGTGGAGCCTTCGCCAAGCGTGCTGGTGTAATCGACGGAGCCGCCATGCGCGGCCATGATTTCCTGCGCGATGCACAGGCCAAGGCCGGTGCCGCCATGGGCGCGGCGATCGGAGCTGTCCACCTGTGTGAACTTGCCGAAGACCTTGTCGCGGGAATTGGGTGGGATGCCGATGCCGTGATCCTGCACCTCGACGAGGATACGGTCGGCGGTGGTGTGGATTCGCACCTCGACCTTTTCGCCGCGGCGCGAGAATTTCACGGCATTGGACAGGATGTTGTCCAGCACCTGATGCAGGCGGTCGCGGTCGGCATGGACGACGACCATGTCGTCGGGCGGGGTGAAATCGAACTGGATGCCGTAGGTCTGGGCGAAAGTTTCCATAGCGCCCATGCATTCCTCGACCATGGCGGCAAGATCGAGCTCGTCGAAATTATAGGTCATCTGGCCCGATTCCAGCTTTTGCAGGTCGAGCAGATCGTTGATCAGGGCCGACAGGCGCACGCTGTTTTTGTGCGCGATCTCAAGGATGTTACGGGCCTTGGCGGGATCGTTCTCATATGCGCCGGTCCGCAACAGGCCTAGCGCGCCGTTGATCGAGGTCAGGGGCGTGCGCAGTTCGTGGCTGACGACCGAGACGAATTGCGACTTCACCTCATAGGCGGCCTGCACGCGGTCGCGTTCGTGGCGGATTTCGTCAAGCTGATCCAGACCGCGGCGGTAGAGTCTTAGGAAGATGGTGGAACATTCGATCACGAAGAACAGGACGAAGACCACGGTGAAGAGTTGCAGCCAGAGGAAGCTCTGGATCGGGGGGCGCACCTGCAGGAGGTCGTCGATCGGGATGTAAAGGAAGACGACCGTGTACATCAGCAGCCGCAGGGCAAGGATCTGCGGGATCTGGTGGTTGTTCACGGCCGCGAAGAGGCCAGCCGCGAAAAGGAAGAAGAGCGGCATGAAATGCGAGGAGATGCCCTCCATCTCGGCCACGATGGCGGCCCAGAGGGCGATGGCGGCGGTACTCTGGACGGCGGAGAGGAACAGGAGGTTCCGATAGCGCCGCGCCTCGCGCAGGCTGCCACCCTTCCAGCGCACGATCTGCAGCGACAGCCATGTGTCGCAGAATTCGGTGAACTGGATGAAGAGGTAACACATCACCGCGACCTGCAGGTCGTAGTAGAACCCGCAGAGGAGGGCGGCGGCGGCATAGATCGTCTGGCGCTTCCAGAACAGCTCGAGGCTGCCCATGACATAGTCGCGCACCTGCTTTTCCAGCCGTGCCGCGCTGGTCTCGAACCGGAGCAGCGTCCGCACGCGGCGGCGCAGGCGCATGGCCGTGGACATCCTGCGAACCGGACGCGCCGTCACGGGCGGCACATCCGTCGCGGGCGCCTTGGCCGGGGCCGCGCTGTAGGGGGCGGACGTCATGCTCGGGTCGAGCCTTTCGTTCAATGGAGCCGCATGCGGCGCAGGGCATCCCGTGCGAATTCGGCGGGTGCGGGGATCAATTGTTCCGGATCGGCAAGGCGTCGATAGTCAAGTAGCAGGAAGGTCGTGTCGATGCAGGTGGTCCGATGGGGGATATAGTCCGATTGGGCGAAAGTCCCCTCGGCGTCGATGGCATCGCCGATGGAGATTTCCGAAAGGAAGCGTTCCATCAGATCGGGATCGGCGAGGCAGAAGGTGGTGCGGCGCGGATAGGGGTTGCGGCCGGGTTCGTTCATTGCAGGTTCCAGCGAGATGTCGATGAGAAGCCGCCTTTCGGGCCGTTCGAGAAGCATGAGGTCGGCGACCTCGCCGAACACCTTGAAGGACTGAAAGTAACGCGGCATGGCGACCCCCGATCTGGCACGAGGCCCGCGCATCCCTGCGGCATCAGGGATGCCGGCCGGGCAGGGCGGATGCGCGCCTCGCTTGTTCACCATGGTTACTGCCCTTGCAGTTGGGCCATTTTGTGGTGGCCTTGCGGTGTTTTGTTGCGCGGGGCTGTCCTGCATCGGGTTATCCTGTCCGTCCTTGCATCCTGTGTCACGAGGCGAGCCCTGGCGCGAATCTGCCGGCCAAGGCCCTGTGATCCGCGGAGAATCGCCTGAGGCGGGTGGTTCCGCTTGAAATTTCACCCATAGGGCGATTGTTTGTCACGCATGAACAGTGCTTGTTTCCCCGGTGCGTTGCGGGGAGTCCGAAAACGTAAACTACCGGACTCGCGCGTTTCTGAGGAACTGACCACAATATATTGTAAGACAATAGTTTTCCGACTTTGCCTATTTGCCACAGTTTTGCCGGATTCCCGGATTTCGACTAAAATCGGCTGGTTTTTTCCGTCGCCCCCGGCAGAAGATTTGTTAATCATTGTTGATACTTGAGAACGCCATGGTCAGCCTTCCTCCGCACAGACGAAATGCTCGGTTCGCCGAACTGTCCGGGACTGAAGGGGCGCAAGAGGGAGGAGCGCCCCGCGTGACCGATGGTGAAGAGGCACTTGTAGCAGGACGTTTGATGCTGACGACGACACTTTCCTTCCAGAACATGCATCAGCACGGCGATCTGTTCGTGAATCTCCTGCGTGCGCGGCGCAAGTCTTTCATCGTGCGCAACAACTGGCGCTTGCCCGAGGCCGAGGGCATGGAGTTCGACCAGTACGACACGCCCGCCAGCCGCTGGATCGCCGTGCATGAGAATGGCGAGGTGCTGGCCGGAGTGCGACTCACGCCCACGACGGCGCGGGTGGGGATGTACACCTATATGATTCGGGACGCCCAGCGAGGGATGCTTGAATCGATCCCGTCGGATCTGATGAATTTCGAGGCACCTGTCGATCCCAAGATCTGGGAGGCCTCGCGCATCTTCGTGTCGAACAACGTGCCTGCGAAGCTGCGCAAGAAGGTTCAGGGCGACCTGATGTACGAGATGATCCGTACGGCGCGCTCGCTTGGCGCGCAGAAGATCATCGCCTTCGGTCCGGCGGTTTGGCCGCGCTGGATCGGCCGGCTTGGCCTGAAGGCCACGCCGGCGGGTCCTGTCATGGAGCTTGACGGCGTGAGGGTGCAGGTGGCGGTGATGGATCTCGACCCGCGCCTGCATTGAGATCGCCGCGCAGCCGGGCAAGATCCTCGTTCAGGACCTGACGCAGCAGCCCCTCATAGGCGGAGCGCTCCTGTTCCCCGCGATAGCGGGCCAGCGACCTTTGCTGTACGCTGCGGACGATCCGGGGCGTGGCCCCCATGATGTCGAGCCGACGTTCGACCGAGGCCACCGCCTTCGACACGCATTGGAGCGAGCCGAAGCGGGTGAAGGCGCCCAGCGAGGTGCGGTCGCCCACTGCGACGGTGATTCCCTGACCCACGAGGATGGCGTCGTTCATGTGGGTTTCGATGTCGGCCGGGGTCAGGCGGCTGCGGTTGTGGCTGACGCAGAGGAAGACGCCCTGACCGCGATAGGACAGGACGCTGCTTTCGCCCTCGGTCGCCTCTGCCAATGCCTGCGCGACAAGGCGCAGGTGCGAGAGGAATTCGGCCGGACGGTTTTCCGAGTGGATGCGTTCGATATCGACGATCTTCACCGCGATGACGTTCGAGGTGAAGAGCTTCGCGCGGGTGAGCGAGGTGATGTAATTCTCGAAGGCCAGATAGGTGATGGTGCGCGGCACCTGACCAAGGTCCAGCGGATCGTTCAGGGACAGCGCGGGCAGGGTGCGCAATTCGCGCTTGAGCTGTTCGATGGCCACGAGGCCATCGTTCACGCGGCGGCGTTCCTCGATCAGGCGATGGGCCATGCCGATGCGGGCATTGAGTTCGACCATGTCGAAGGGTTTGGTGATGTAATCCGTCGCCCCGGCCATGAAGGCGCGTTCGATATAGTCGCGCTGCGACATGGCGGTCAGCATGAGGATGGGTGCCTGCCCATAGGCGGGCAGACCGCGGATCTCGCGGCAGAGGGCGATGCCGTCCATGCCGGGCATCTGGATGTCGAGGAGAAGGCAGTCGAACGGGGTCGTCGTGGCCGCGATGACGCCCAGCGCCTCATGCGCGGAGCGGGCGCGCGACATGCGTTCATGTCCCGAAAGGGCCAGCGCTTCGGAAAGCAGGTCAAGGATGGTGTCGTCGTCGTCGACGGCAAGAATCTTCATGCTGGAACCAGCTGCCTAAGGACGTCCAGGGAACCACTGGTACAGAACACGGGCACACGGTCGGACTTCCGTGCGCAGTTACCCACCTTGCAAACAACCTAGACGTCCTGTTCCGGGCAAATGATGGCCACAGCGGGGCATAAATCCGGCCTTTTGGACCTTTGGCACGAAAATCCGCATCTTTTCGGAGGTTTGTTTCCCTTTCGGCTGCCTCGTGCCAACAGGGTTGGCCGCTGCTGCGAGCGGGGGCAGGGGCGGGCATGGGAGACAGGCGGAAAGCTGAGGTTGCGACAAATAATTTCATGCAGGGAAAATAATTTGACGTGCAATGCGCGCCGCGTTTAGCCTTCGGCAAAAGACGACACATAAGAATGCACATGGAGGTTACCTTGAAGAAGCGTGTTGCCGTCATCGGCGCCGGGCCATCCGGTCTTGCCCAGTTGCGGGCGTTCCAGTCGGCCAAGCAGAAGGGTGCCGACATCCCCGAAGTCGTCTGTTTCGAGAAACAGTCCAACTGGGGCGGGCTTTGGAATTACACTTGGCGCACCGGTCTGGATGAGAATGGCGAGCCGGTGCATTGCTCTATGTATCGCTATCTTTGGTCGAACGGGCCGAAGGAGGGGTTGGAATTCGCCGACTATTCCTTCGAGGAACATTTCGGCAAACAGATCGCATCCTATCCGCCGCGCGCGGTGCTGTTCGACTATATCCAGGGGCGGGTGCAGAAGGCCGGGGTGCGCGACTGGATCCGTTTTTCCACGACCATCCGTATGGTGCGTTACAACGCGGAGAAGGGCAACTTCACCGTCACGGCGCATGATCTGAAGAATGACCGGATGTATGACGAGGAATTCGACAATGTCGTCGTCGCCTCGGGCCATTTCTCGGTGCCGAACGTTCCGGAATATCCGGGTTTCGACAAGTTCAACGGGCGGGTGCTGCATGCCCATGACTTCCGCGACGCGCGGGAATTCTCGGGCAAGGACCTGCTTTTGCTCGGGTCGTCCTATTCGGCCGAGGATATCGGATCGCAGTGCTGGAAATACGGGGCGAAGTCGATCACGGTCGCCTATCGCAACGCGCCGATGGGCTTCAACTGGCCCGACAACTGGAAGGAAGTGCCCAAGCTGGAGCGGGTGGATGAAACCACCGCCTATTTTGCGGATGGCACGTCCAAGAAGATCGACGCCATCATCCTCTGCACCGGATACAAGCACCATTTCCCCTTCCTGCCCGACGACCTGCGGCTGAAGACGGCGAACCGGCTGGCGACTGCGGACCTCTACAAGGGTGTGGCCTGGGTGCATAACCCGAAGCTGTTCTATGTGGGCATGCAGGACCAGTGGTTCACCTTCAACATGTTCGACGCGCAGGCATGGTGGGTGCGCGACGCCATCATGGGGCGGATCGCCATTCCGGCGGACAAGGCGGTGCTGCTGAAGGATGTCGCGGACCGCGTGGCGGGCGAGGATGCGGGCAAGGACGCGCATGACGCCATCCACTATCAGGGCGATTACGTGAAGGAGCTGATCGCCGAGACGGACTATCCGTCCTTCGACGTGGACGGAGCCTGCGAGGCTTTCTTCGAGTGGAAAGAGCACAAGAAGAAGGACATCATGGGTTTCCGCAATAATGCCTACAAATCGGTGATCACCGGCACGATGGCCCCCATCCACCACACGCCATGGAAGGATGCGTTGGAGGACAGCATGGAAAGCTATCTGCGCAACTGAGCGCAGGGCGGCAGAGCCATGGAAGGCCCTGGCAATGCGCCGGGGCCTTTTCGCTGGTGGGGTTTGCGATTCAAGGCTGCGTGATTCTGGGCAAAGCTTGGCGGATGCGCCGATGTTTGCCCGATATCTGTGCAGACGCTGCATTGCCCGGAAACAAAGTTGAACCGCGATAAGCGCATTTCCCAAGCTGTGCTTCACTTCTTCGCCTAGCCGCCCGGCACGCATCTGGCGGCAGGAGCAACGGGGAAAATATCATGGAAGAGCAAATCGCGGCTTTGGCGGCCGAACTTGCCGCCCTGAAGGAAACCACGGCGGGGATGAACAAAACCACCGCCGAGACCTTCTACTGGCTGACCATCCCCCTCATGGTTCTGATCCATGCGGGGTTCCTGTCCTATGAGATGGGGGCATCACGGGCAAAGAACGCGCTGGCCTCGGGGATCAAGAACATCCTCGCCTTCGCCTTCATCATCCCGACCTTCTACTATGCGGGCTGGTTCATCTATTGGGCCTTCCCCACCGGGTTCAGCATGGCACCGGGGCCCATCGGCACCTCGGGGCTGGAATATGCCCTTGCGGCGGCAAGTCCCGTGGGAACCGCCATGGGGCCGAACGTGGCTGACAGCGCGACAGGCGTCTTCTTCGGGGCCTTCGCGATGTTCGCGGCGACCACGGCTTCGATCATGTCGGGTGCTCTGATCGAGCGGGTGCAGATCGTGGGTTTCACCATCCTTGCCATCGTGCTGGGCAGTTTCGTCTGGATCCTTGGCGCGGCATGGGGCTGGCATGCGGATGGCTGGCTGGTGACCGCGCTGGGCTATCACGATTTCGGCGCGTCGGGCGTGGTGCATGCCATCGCGGGCTTCTTCACGCTGGGGGTGCTGATCAACCTTGGCGCGCGGGTGGGCAAATTCAACGCGGATGGCACGGCCAATGCGATTGCGGGCCATTCCATGCCTGCGGCGCTGGTCGGGCTGATGCTGATCATCGCGGGCTTTTGGGGGTTCCTCATGGGATGCGTGATCTTCCCGGGTGAGGCTTGGAGCTGGGGTTCCGGCATCTTCCACAACATCTACGGCACGCCGGTCACCCTTTCGGCGATGACCTTCAACATCCTGATGGGTTTCGCCGGAGGGGCAATCGCCGCATGGGTGATGACGCATGATCCGTTCTGGATGATGTCGGGTGCGCTGGGCGGGATCATCTCGGTCGCGGGCGGGCTTGACCTGTACTGGCCGCCCATGGCCTTCGTCATCGGGGCGATCGGCGGGGTGATCATGCCGTTGGTCGCGGCACGGGTGGAGAAGCTGAGGATCGACGATGCCGTGGGCGCGGTGGCGCTCCATGGCGTGGTGGGGGTCTGGGGCGTGGTGGCGGTGGGCATCTTCGCCGCCGGTTATCCTGCACTGCCCGCCGAAGGGGCGCCGACGATCACGCTTTACGGTCAGGTCCTTGGCGCGCTGGTCATGGCGGTGCTGGGCTTTGTGCCGGGCTATGTGACCTCGCTTGTCCTGAAGAAGCTGAACCTGTTGCGCGTGCCGAAGGAGGCCGAGGTCATCGGTCTGGACAAGGTGAAGGTCCCGATCGAGGCCTATCCCGAATTCTTCGGCGGCGGCTTGGCGACGAAGACCCCGGCAGAGTGACATCACAGGAAAGGACGCATCATCATGTTGGTCGGAACGAACATCACAGACTGGGCGGCCGTGGACGGTGCCTATTATGCGGGCGCCGGGACCGAGGCGATCTGGCTTTTCCTGTCGATGATCCTCTGCGTTGCGGCGCTTGTCCTTGGGGCGCGGCATGAGAAAGGGGCCTACAAAAGGGTGAAGTAGGCAAAGGCCAGATCCGTTTTTCTTCAGGCTTTTCAAGGGCCCGGGGCGATCTTGCCCCGGGCCTTCGCCATTCTGGCATAACACATGCACAGATTTATGCATGCGCAGAAAAACTAGGAAAAAAAGTTTCGCGGGAATGAAAATTTTCTCGCCTTGCTGGTTGTGCCGTGCTTTCCTGACCGGGCTGAACCCCGGCATGGCCGTGAGGACCAGACAACACGAACCCGGACTGCGCGCGGGGATAGGCCGCAGGAACCGGGGGCAACAGGGAACAAGGGAGTTCTAAATGTCTTCAACCGCAAGCACCGGCGAGCTTCAACGCGCGCTGGATTGGAAGGGCGCCTTCTGGGTCGCGGCGGGTGTTCCGCCGCTTGTGCTTTTCTCCATCGGGGGGATCTCGGGCACAGTTGGGCAATATGCCTTTGTGGTCTGGATGCTTTCGATGCTGATGGGCTTCTCGCAAAGCTTCACCTATGCCGAGATGGCGGGGATGTTCGGCAATAAATCCGGAGGAACCAGCGTCTATGGTGCCACGGCATGGCTGCGTTATGGCAAGCTGATTGCGCCCTTGTCGGTGTGGTGCAACTGGTTCGCCTGGTCACCGGTCCTGTCGCTGGGCTGTGCGATCGCGGCGGGTTACATTCTGAATGCCCTTTTCCCGATCCCGCTTGCCGACAGCCAGCCCGTGCTGGATTGGGTCGCGGCGAATATCGGTAGTTTCACCGCTGATTCGGAGGCTGTAGTTGCCTATATGGCCGAAAATGCCGGCGTGACGGCAGAGCAGGCCATCCAAGCCGTTGCCGCGAATGCCGGGGTCGAGGCGCTGACGCCGTGGTTCCGGGTCTATGAGGCTTTCCAACTGACCGTTCCGGGGTTGGGGACGCTGCATTTCAATTCGACCTTCATCATCGGCGTGGCGCTGATGCTGATCATCCTTGCGATCCAGGAGCGTGGTATCGCTTCGACCGCATCCGCGCAAAAGTGGCTTGCGATCATTGTTCTGATCCCGCTTCTGCTGGTTGGTTTCGTTCCGATGCTCACCGGCTCCATCGACTGGATGAATGTCACCAACCTGATGCCGCCGAATGCGGGCGATGATGGGTCTTGGAACATCGGTGGCTGGACCCTGTTTCTAGGCGGGATGTATATCGCGGCATGGTCCACCTACGGGTTCGAGACTGCGGTCTGCTATACGCGCGAGTTGAAGGACCCCAAGCGCGATACCTTCCGCGCGATCTTCTACTCGGGCCTGCTGTGCATGGTGTTCTTCTTCCTGATCCCGTTCTCGTTCCAAGGCTATCTCGGTCTGGACGGCATGACCGCGCCGGGCATCGTCGAAGGGACGGGCGTGGGTGAGGCCATGGGCAACATGATGGGCGGTGGACCGGTGGTGACGCAGATCTTCGTCGTCCTGATGATCATCGCGCTGTTCCTTGCCATCATGACGGCCATGGCGGGATCGTCGCGCACGCTCTATCAGGGTTCGCGGGACGGTTGGCTGCCCAAGTTCCTTGGCACTGTCAACGAACATGGCGCGCCGCGCCGGGCGATGTGGACGGATGTGGCTTTCAACGTCTTCTTGCTTGCACTGGCATCGGATGCGACGGGCTATTTCTACGTGCTTGCCATCTCGAACGTGGGTTACATCCTGTTCAACTTCCTGAACCTGAACGCGGGCTGGATCCATCGGATCGACAGCGCGCATATGGATCGGCCCTGGACCGCGCCGACATGGCTTATCGGGCTGAACACGATGCTGGCCTTCGTCAACGCGCTGTTCCTTGGTGCGGGAGCGAAGGTCTGGGGCTATGAGAACGCGCTGTGGTCGGGCCTGATCTTTGCTTCGTTCATCTTCCCGGTGTTTTGGTATCGCCATTACGTCGTGGATGGCGGCAAGTTCCCGAAGGAAGCCTATGACGATCTGGGGCTGCCCTATGGCGATCTGGGGGAACGGAAGGCAGGATTCCTGCCCTATCTCGCGCTGATCGCCGGGGCGGCGGTGGTGCTTTGGGCGAACTGGTTCTTCGTTCTGCCTGGCTGATTGCCACGACCAAGTTCCAAGGAAAGGGCGGCCCGCAGGCCGCCCTTTTCATTGCCGAGAATCGGGGTGGGGCTGGGGATACGAGACCTGCCCGTTCTGCGGGCGACGCGCGGCGGTTCCGGGCGGGCCGGGGCGGTTTCAAGGCGAAAACTTTCCCTGAGAGGAAAACTTTTTGCACAAGAAGGTTGATTTCGCAGATTGATGGTTGGAGAGTAATCGCAATGAACAAGTCCATCGGGAGGGACGGAAATGACGAATTCTTGGCGCTTCTCCACGCTCGGCGACCGCCACCGCGCGCTGGGGTCGAACCTCGAGGATTGGAGCGGGATGGGGACCGCGTGGTCCTATGACGGTGATCCGAACGCGGAATACATGGCCATCCGCACCAAGGCGGGGCTGATGGATGTGTCGGGCCTGAAGAAGGTCCATATCACCGGGCCTGCAGCCAGCCATGTGATCGAACGGGCGACGACCCGGAACATGGAGAAGCTGATGCCGGGGCGGTCGGTCTATGCGACCATGCTGAACGATCAGGGCAAGTTCATCGACGATTGCGTGATCTACCGGATGGGGCCGAATGCCTTCATGGTGGTGCATGGTTCCGGTCAGGCGCATGAGCAGCTGACCATGGCCGCCACGGGACGCGATGTGTCCATCCGCTTCGACGACAACCTGCATGACCTGTCGCTGCAGGGGCCGTTGGCGGTGGATTATCTGGAAAAGCATGTTCCGGGCATCCGCCAGCTTCCCTATTTCGCCCATATGCAGACCAGCCTCTTCGGCAAGCCCGCCATGATCTCGCGCACGGGATACACGGGCGAGCGGGGGTACGAGCTCTTCGTGCGCGGGCAGGACGCGCCGATGATCTGGGACCGCATTCTGGAAGAGGGGAAGTCGATGGGGATCATTCCCTGCCGGTTCACCACGCTCGACCTGTTGCGGACGGAAAGCTATCTGCTGTTCTTCCCCTATGACAATTCCGAGATGTACCCGTTCGAGAACGAAGGCCCCGGCGATACGCTTTGGGAACTGGGCCTCGATTTCACCGTGTCCCCCGGCAAGGTGGGCTTCCGCGGCGCGGAAGAGCATTACCGGCTGAAGGGCAAGGAACGGTTCAAGATCTGGGGCCTGAAGATGGAAGGAACGAATGTGCCCGGCAACGGCGCGCCGGTGTTCCGCGACGGCAAGAAGGTGGGGCTTGTGACACAGGCGATGTATTCGCCGCTGAACAAGCACAACATCGCCATCGCCCGCATCCCCGTGGATTGCGCCAACAACGGCACGAAGCTGGTGGTGAACTGCGCGACGCATGGGGAGATCCCGGCGGTCACGCATTCCATGCCCTTCTACGACCCCGAAAAGAAGCGGCGCACAGCCAAGGATTGACGCAAGAAAAGAAGGGGCGCGCCGTGGGGTCACGGCGCGCCCCTTTCGCAACCGGGGTCAGCCGGAACAGACAGAACCATGAGCCAGACCGTTTTCGAAAAGACGATCCGCAGCCGACCCGTCTATGGCGTGCTGCAACCGCGTGCCGGGACCGCGCATCTTTGCGTGGCCGATGGGGAAGGGGCGGATGCCATCCGTGACCTCTTCGCCAAGGCAGGGGCCGAGGCGCCGGCGATGCTTGCGCGCACCCATATCATCTATGTGCCCAGCGCCGCGAATGGCACCGACCGTTTCGATATGCTGGAGCGTCTTGGTGCGGCGCAGTGCCACCGCTCTCCCACCTTCTGGGCAGCGGAACCGCGGCTGAAGAAGGTGCTGGCCGATGCCCATATGGGACTGCAGGTCTATCTGGCGGGGACCGAGACGCTTATCGGGCTTGCCCAGCGCGACGTGATGGAGGCAGGCCTTCCCCATGAAGCGGTGCAGACCGAACATCGCGGATCACTGGCGCGCCGGGTGCAATGCGTTCATTGCAAGGGGGTCACGGAAAACGTGACCACCGATCCTTTCGTCTGTTCGCATTGCGGGCTGAACCTCTTCGTCCGCGACCACTACTCCCGCCGCCTCGCGGCCTTTCAGGGGGTGAATATCGACGCCGAGGATCCGGGCCAGGTGCCGCCGGCGGTGGAGCGTTTCAAATGAGCGTCGGAGCCCCCAGACTGGATGTCGTCGTGACCGAGGTGGTGGAGGTCAACCCTCTCATCAAACGGTTCAGGTTCGAGCGCGCGGATGGCGGCGAGATGCCCCATTTTTCCGGCGGGTCGCATGTGGTGATCGAGATGGACGATCACGGCACGCGGCGGATGAACCCCTATTCGCTGATGTCCGATCCGCAGGACACCAAGGGATATGAAATCTCGGTCCGGCGTGACGATACGGGGCGGGGCGGGTCGCTTTTCATGCACCGCCATGTCGTCCCGGGGATGCGGATGCAGATCGGGCATCCGGTCAATCTTTTCCCGCCGGATTCGCGGGCGAAGAAGCATCTCTTCCTCGCCGGCGGTATCGGGATCACGCCCTTCATGTCAATGATGGCCCAGCTTGCGCCGATGGGGCAAAGGTTCGAATTGCACTATTCCGTGCGGTCCGAGGCGCTGGGTGCCTATGTGGAACGTCTGAAAGGTGCATATGCCGAACGTGTCCACATCTATGTGGATGAGCGCGGAGAGGCGATCAACCTGAAGACGTTGCTCTCGACCCAGCCGCTTGGCACGCATCTTTATGTTTGCGGACCGAAGGGGATGATCGACTGGGTGAAGTCCACGGCCACGGGCATGGGCTGGCCTGCCAATACCGTCCATTCCGAGGAATTCCTCGCCCCGCCCGTGGGCCAGCCCTTCGAGGTGGAACTGGCGGCCTCTGGCAAGACCGTCACCGTCGGCGCGGCCCAGTCGATTCTGGAGGCGATGGAGGCGGCGGGTGTGGAGGCCCCTTATCTTTGCCGCGGCGGGGCCTGCGGGCAATGCGAGACGAATGTGCTGCGCTGCGATGGGCATATCCACCATCACGACCACTGGCTTTCCGATGACGAGAAGGCCGCCAACACCAAGATCATGCCATGCGTGTCGCGGTTCGAGGGCAAGACCCTCGTCCTTGACCGATAAGGGGGGAAGCGATGGGCTTCGAGTTCAACAACGAGACGTTCCGCAACGACTTCACCTTCCGGAACTCGGAACGCGCGATAAAGCGCTTCCCGTTCCCCTTCGACCGCGACGACTACATGTATTCCGTCAACATGGAGCCGCATGTGCCGGGGCGACCGGGGTCGGTCTTTGAACATGCCTTCGACGTGGACGAACATTATTTGGCCGAGATGCGCGATCGCGACCTTGTTCTGAAGGAGGACCCGCTGCGCTGCCAGTCGCTGCCGCATATGGAACTTGCGGGCTGGGACCTGCTGGAACTGATCATGGAGAGCAAGGCGCGGGACTATCCGCACTGGTTCGAACTGCACAAGAACGGGAACAAGTGGCATTGGATCAACCGTCCGATGCAGATCGAGCAGAAGTTCACCTTCCTCGACCCCTCGACGCTGCCCTATGGGCCGATGGAATATATCACACGCCAGACGCAGGGGGATTTCACGCTTCAGGATCAGCGGGATGAGAACCTGTGGATCGAGGCTGGGATGGTGACGACGCAGGCCGACTGGTCGCTGGATTTCGACATCGGCATGAGTTTTCACGAATGGCACGCGCCCGTTCCGCTGGCGCATGAGAAGGGCGTCTTCGACCGCGCGCTGAAATTCCTGCTGAAGCTGCAGCACGGCGCGCCCGTGCGGCGGTTCAACTGGACGATGACGGTGGACCCCCTGCTGGACACCAGCCCAGAGAATTACCCGAAATGGGGGCCGAACAAGACGACGCTGACGATGGACACGGTAGGCCACCGCCAGCATCTGCGGGTGGAATTGCAGACGCTGTGGCGGCTGCCGCGGTCGAACGCCATCGCCTTCCCGATCCGCTGCTATCTGATCAAGTTCGAGGAATTGGTCACCCAGCCCAAATGGGCGCGGCGCCTGCACCGCGTGGTACGCGACCTGCATCCCGATCTGGCGGGCTACAAGGGTTTCCTGCGCAACCGCGACCTGCTGGTGCAGTGGCTGTCGCAATATGACGACGGCAAGCCGACCTCGCCGGGCTGGTGGCCCGAGGATTGATCGCAACCGGGGTAAGGGAGGGCCGCCGCGACATGACCGAGACGGGCAATCCGACCAAGCTGGGTTTCCTGCTGTTTCCCGGCTTTCCGATGGCCTGCCTGACATCGGCCATCGAACCCCTGCGTGCCGCGAACGAGATCGTGGGGCGGCGGGAATTCGCGTGGAAACTTCTGGCCGAGGAAACGGGGCCGGTGCGGTCTTCGGCCGAGGTGAAGTTCGACCCGGATGCCACCCTGACGGAGGCAGAGGAACTGGATTACCTGTTCTTCCTGTCGATGCCGCAATCGAATTTCGTCCATCCCAAGCGGTCCAACGCGCAGATACGCTGGATGGACAGGTCGGGCGTGGTGCTGGGCGGGTTCTCGGGCGGGATCTTCCCCTTGGTCCGATCGGGCGTGATGGGCGGGCATGTCTGTTCGGTCCATTGGTGCTATGACGCGGCCTTCAAGGGCGAATTCCCCGATATCGCGGCAAGCCAATCGGTGATCATCCGCGACAGGCGGCGGCAGACGGCCAGCGGGGCGGGGGCCGTGTTCGACCTGATGCTGCGGTTGATCGAAGAGAAGCTGGGCCGCGACACGATGACCGAGGTCGCCTGCTGGTTTCAGCATCCCTTCGTGCGCACCGATGACGCATCCCAGAAGGTGCCGGTGCAGAAACGTGGCGGCACGGACGACATGCTGCCCGACACGATCCGCCATGCGATTCAGGTCTTCTCCGACCATATCGAGGACCCTGTGCAGATTTCGGACGTGGCGGAGGCGCTGGGAATTTCCGAGCGGCATCTGGAGCGCAGCTTCAAACAGGCGACGGGGCAGAGCCCGCTGAAATACTACCGCCTGATGCGGCTCAAGAAGGCGCGGCAGAAGGTGCTCTATTCCACCCAGTCGATCACCGAGATCGCGATTTCGGTGGGCTATGCCAGTTCTACACCCATGACGCGGCACTATGCCGAAGCCTTCGGGGTGAACCCGGCGGATGAGCGGCGGCGGCTGGTGGGGCTGCGGGGGCTGGCCGGGGCGCTGCCGCCGTCGGAGTGATCAGGCAAGGCCCAGCGCTGCGATCCCGGCAAAGACCAACGCCACCCCGCCCCATTGCGAGGCCCGCATCGGTTCGCGCAGGAAACGCCAGGCCAGAAGAATGGTCACGATCCCGAAGACGGACGAGGCGACCGAGGCGTATTCCGCATTCTCCATCCCGCCCGCCAGAGTGACGGCGCTGACCGCGCCCACATCCAGCATCCCCATCAAGAAGAGCGCGGGCCAGATCGCGGGAAGACCACCCAAGCCGGGGCGGCGCTGCAGCAGCCAGAGGGCCGCGATGAACAGCGCCGTGCTCCGGGTGATGGCCGCCACCGGCATATGCGCCCCCGTTTCCGCCGACCACTGCGCCAGCCCGAAGGTGACCGCGAAGGAGAGGGAGGCCAGCGCCGCCCATCCCGCCGCCGCCGTGCGGCTGCCAGAGGATGCCCCGCCTTCGCCACGCGCCACGATGGCCACGCCCGCCACCACGGCCAGCACCGCCAGCCATTCCTGCATCCCAGCCTCTTGCCCCCGTGCGACGGCGAATAGGACAGAGAGCACGGGATAGGACCCGCAGATCGGCGCCACGAGAGAGACGGGCCCGATGGTGAAGGCACGATAGAGCGCGATATTGGCGCAAACCGCGCCAAAGCCTGCCGCCACGGCCAGCATGGCCTGCTGCGGCCCGATGGCATCCCAGCCCCCGATGAAGAGAGCAATCGGGACCAGCGGGATCAGGCCGAAGACAGTGACCAGCGCGAAGATCGCCGCCACATCGGCCCGGCCCCCCACGCGGCGGATGGTGAAATCATGCAGGCCCCAGAACAGCGCGGCAACAAGACCCAAGGAAAGTGCAATCACCGCTTTGCCCCGTTTTCATCATCATGGCGCTTGCCCCGCAGGCAGTGGCCGCATATTCTTTTTGTGAAACAGTTTTTACACTGATGCAACTCTCTCGGAGGGCGGGCCATGCTTGATCTCTATCCCAAGGTGAACCCCGGCCCGCCGCGCCCAAGCCGGATCCTGACCGCTTCCACGGCTCTGCCTGCAACGGGGCGGGAACGTTATGAGGTGGCTGGAAATGGGGCGATCCTGATCCGGCTGGCCGCAGGGGATCGGGTGACGGTGGTCAACACCGAGGGCGGGCAGCGTGTGGAACTGGTCGCGGCGGGCGAGGGGGGGCGGATCGACGCCGGCATCCTTGGCGTGGCGGCAAATTCCGATGCGGGGGGGCTTAAGGCGTTGCTGCAGGCGGGGCCAAGGTTGGGCTCCGGCATGGGTGGTCTGCGGCTCGGTCTGGAACGGCGCGGGATCGATCTGGCCAAGGCGGGGGCGGTGGCGCTGTTCTCGGCCGAAACCCCGGCGGGGGCGGAAGAGACGTTCACCGCCACGCGCGATGGCGTGCTGGTCATCGCGGCACCGGGCGGCGACATGGCGCCCGACGGGCAGGAGACGGCGACGCCTATCGGTGTGCAGGTCCAGCGGTCCTCTCTGATGACGGTGAAGCAGTTCGACATGCCCGACCCCTTGGCCGATCCGGTGCTGGACCTGCGGGTGAAATCGGCCACCGCGCGGGCCTATTTCGTCAAGGCGGGCGATTACATCCAGATCATCGATGTCGATGGCCGCCAATGCACCGATTTCCAGGCCTTTGCCGCGCGCAAGCTGGACAAGGGGATCGAACACGCGCTGGACGTGACGACCTCGCGCACGCTGATGGGGCATGCCTATTCCATGCCAGGGCTGCATTCCAAATACTACGATCAGGACATGCTGCCCCTGCTGGAAGTGGTGCAGGACACGGTCGGCCGGCATGACGCCTTTGCCATGGCCTGTGCGGCCAAGTATTACGACGATATCGGCTATCCGGGCCATGCCAACTGCTCCGACAACTTCAATGGCGCGCTGGCGGAATTCAACGTTTCGGGCCGCCCCGGTTGGATGGCGGTCAACCTCTTCTTCAATACGGGCATCGACGCGCATGGTGTCCTTTACTCGGATGAGCCGTGGTCGCGTCCCGGCGATTATGTGCTCTTCCGCGCGCTGACGGACCTTGTCTGCGTCTCCTCGGCCTGCCCGGATGACACGACGCCCGCGAATGGCTGGTATCTCAGCGACATCCATGTCCGCACCTATTCGGGGGCGGAGAAGTTCAGCCGTGCCATCGCATGGCGCGCCACCCCAGATTCGGAGCCGAAGATGACCAAGGACACCGCGTTCAGTGAACGGACGGGGGCGCTGACGCGCAATGTGGTGGAGTACAAAGGGTATTGGCTGCCCAACGTCTATTCGTCGAACGGCGCGATAGAGGAGTATTGGGCCTGCCGCGAGAAGGCGGTGGTGCTGGACCTCTCGCCGCTGCGGAAGTTCGAGGTGACGGGGCCGGATGCCGAGGCGTTGATGCAATGGACGCTGACGCGCGACGTCAAGAAGCTGAGCGTGGGGCAGGTGGTCTATTCGGCCATGTGCTATGAACATGGCGGCATGATCGACGACGGCACGCTGTTCCGTCTGGGTCGCGACAATTTCCGCTGGATCGGCGGGGATGATTACGGCGGCATCTGGCTGCGCGAGCAGGCCGAGAAACTGGGGCTGAAGGTGATGGTGCGGTCGTCGACGGACCAGTTGCACAATCTGGCGGTGCAGGGGCCGAACAGCCGCGAGATCATGAAGCGCATGATCTGGACCGCGCCGCACCAGCCGACGGTGGAAGAGTTGGGATGGTTCCGCTTCACCGTGGGCCGCGTGGGCGGACCCGAAGGCGCGCCGGTCGTGGTGTCGCGCACGGGCTATACGGGCGAGTTGGGGTTCGAGGTGTTCTGCCATCCGAAGGACGGCAGCACCGTCTACGACGCCGTCTGGGAGCATGGCAGCGATCTGGGGCTGAAACCGATGGGCCTTGCCGCGCTGGACATGGTGCGGATCGAGGCGGGTCTGATCTTCGCGGGCTATGATTTCAGCGACCAGACCGACCCGTTCGAGGCCGGGATCGGCTTCACCGTGCCGCTGAAGTCGAAGACGGACGATTTCATCGGCCGCGACGCGCTGATCCGGCGCAAGGAAAACCCGCGCTGGAAGTTCGTGGGGCTGGATATCGACAGCAATGTCGATGTGGGCCACGGCGATTGCATCCATGTGGGCCGCGCGCAGGTGGGGGAGGTGACGTCCTCCATGCGCTCGCCCCTTTTGGGCAAGAACATCGCTCTGGCGCGGGTGGATGTGGCCCATGCCGAGGTCGGGACGCAGGTCGAGGTCGGCAAGCTGGACGGTCACCAGAAGCGGCTTCCGGCGGTGATCGTGCCGCTCTCGCATTACGATCCCAAGAAGACGCGCCCGCAGTCGTGATTCCGGGTGGCGGGGCGGGGCGGTTTGCGGTAATGCGCGGCCATCCCGCTTTGCGCTGAAAGGATGCCCAGATGAAGGCCGCCGTCGTCACCTTCCCCGGTTCCAACTGCGACCGCGACCTTGCGGTGGCTTTCGAGAAGGCGGGATGGGACGTCACGCGCGTCTGGCACAAGGACAGCACCCTGCCCGAGGGCGTTGATGTCGTGGGCATTCCCGGCGGCTTCTCCTTCGGTGATTACCTGCGCTGCGGGGCGATTGCCGCGCAATCGCCCATCGGCGCGGCGGTCAAGGCCCATGCCGCGAGGGGCGGCTATGTGCTGGGGGTCTGCAACGGCTTTCAGGTCCTGACCGAGATGCAGCTTCTGCCCGGGGCGCTGATGCGGAATGCGAGGCTGAAATTCGTCTGCCGGATGCAGGGCTTGCGGGTTGCCACCGCCGACAGCGCCTTTACGGCAGGCTATGCCAAGGGGCAGGCCATCACCGTGCCGATTGCGCATCACGACGGCAATTACACCATCGATGCCGAAGGCCTTGCCCGCCTGCAGGGCGAGGATCGCGTGGCCTTCACCTATGACGGCAATCCCAACGGGTCGATGGCCGATATCGCGGGCGTCCTGTCCGAGAATCGCCGCGTTCTTGGAATGATGCCCCATCCCGAGCGGGTGGTGGACCCGGTGCAGGGCGGAACCGATGGCGCGGCCTTGTTCACGGCGCTCTTGGGCGGGTTGACGCTTGCTTGATCGCCCTTTCCGGGGGCTGCGCTTGAAGCGGGGGGCCGGGCGGGCCTAGATTGCCGCCATGAGCGATACCCGCATCCTTTCCGATGACGCAGACGAGCCGCCGGGCATCTCCTGGCGGGTGAAGCTGGCGATTGGGCTCATGGTGATTCTGGCCATAGGCGTGGTGCTGGTGACGAACCGCTGGCTGTCGGAGCGGTTCACCGAAACCACCCGCAACCGGGCGGAACTGCGGCTTGCGCTTTACTCCGGGAACATGGTGTCCGAGTTGCAGCGCACCTCGGTCGTCCCCTTGCTGCTGGCGGGTGACCCGGCGCTGGTCGAGGCGCTGCGGTCGCGGGACTTCTCGGGGACATCGCAGAAACTGATCCGCGTGCAGTCCGAGATCGGTGTGGCGTCGATCCTGCTGATCGATGCGGATGGGCGCACGGTGGGGGCGACCAACCGCAACCAGTTGGGCACGAACCATCGGACGGGGGCATATTTCGTCGAGGCCGTGCGGAACAAGGACACGGTCTTTACCGCGCAGGCGCGCGAGGGGGGCGGGTTCGACTTTACCTATTCACGGGCGGTTCTGGTGGATGGCAGGGCGGGCGGCGTGATCGTCGTCGCGGTCGATCTGATGAAATACGAACGCGCCTGGGCGGGCCTGCAGGATGCAGTGATGGTGACCGATAGCGAGGGCACCGTCATCCTTGCGACCGAACCGCGCTGGCGTGGCCTTTCGATGGACGAGGCGCTGGCGGTGCGCGACGCGCCCTCGGCCCTGTCCCGCGCCCTGCAGGCCACCGCCGATTGGGCGCAGGCCCCGCCCGATGCCTATGTGCGCGGCGAGGCGGTGATGAAGACCGAGGCGCGGGTGCCCTTCCGCGGTTGGCGGATGGTGACCTTCACCGCCTATGACTCGGTGCGCGAAAGGGTCAACGGCATCCTCGCGCTGGAGATCATGGGGTTCGCCATCCTCATGGCGCTGACCTTCTATTTCCTGTCGCGCAAGGCATGGTCGCAAAGCGTGACCTTCCAGCGTGAATCGGCGGAACTGCGCATGCTGAACGCCCGCCTGCAGCGCGAGATCGCGGAACGCGAGAAGGTGCAGAAGGATCTGGCGGTGGCCGAGTTGACGCTGGCGCAATCGTCCAAGCTGGCAGCGCTTGGTGAGATGTCGGCTGCGGTCAGCCATGAATTGAATCAACCGCTTGCGGCGATGAAGACCTATCTTGCCGGGGCGCGTCTGCTGTTGCAGCGCAAGCGGCCCGACGAGGCGCTGTCGTCCTTCCAGCGGATCGATGACCTGATCGAGCGCATGGGGGCGATCACGCGGCAGTTGAAATCCTATGCCCGCAAGGGCGGCGAGGCCTTCGAGCCGGTCGACCTGCGGTCGGCGCTTTCCGGCGCGCTGTCGATGATGGAGCCGCAACTGAAGCAGCGGGTGGTCAAGATCACCCGCACCCTGCCGCGCACGCCGGTGATGGTCATGGCCGACCGCATCCGGCTGGAGCAGGTGATCATCAACCTTCTGCGCAACGCGCTGGATGCGACGCGGGACAGGGCCGATCCGCAGATCGACCTGATCCTGTCCTCGGGCGATGTGGCGATGCTGGCGGTGCGCGACAATGGCACCGGGATCAAGGATTTGGATAACCTCTTCGAGCCCTTCTACACGACGAAGAAGCCCGGAGAGGGGGTGGGGCTTGGCCTTGCCATCTCCTCGGGGATCGTGACCGATCTGGGGGGCCGCCTGACGGCGCGCAACTCCGAAAGCGGCGGCGCGGTCTTCGAGATGCAACTGCCCCTTCTGGGCAAGGAAGTCGAAGCAGCGGAATGAGGTTGATATGGCGCGTGCGATGAAGGTGGCGATCGTCGATGACGAGGCGGACATGCGGCAGTCGATCAGCCAGTGGCTGGCGCTTTCCGGTTTCGATACAGAGACTTACGCCAGCGCCGAAGAGGCGCTGAAGGGCATCGGGCCGGAATTTCCGGGGGTCGTCGTGTCCGACATCAAGATGCCGGGGATGGACGGGATGGCCTTCCTGAAGCGGTTGATGGGGATGGATAGCGGGTTGCCCGTCATCATGATCACCGGCCATGGCGATGTGCCGATGGCGGTAGAGGCGATGCGGGTGGGGGCCTATGACTTTCTTGAAAAGCCCTTCAACCCGGACCGGATGACGGAACTGGCCAAGCGCGCGACGCAGGCCCGCCGCCTGACGCTGGACAACCGCGCGCTGCGCAAGGAACTGTCCGACGGGTCGATCCTGATGAAGAAACTGATCGGGTCGAGCCCCGTGATGGAACGGCTGCGCGAGGATATTCTCGATCTGGGTCAAGCGGATAGCCATGTCCTGATCGATGGCGAGACGGGCACGGGCAAGACGCTGGTCGCGCATGCGCTGCATGCCGTGGGGCCGCGGGCATCGAAGAAATTCGTCACCATCTCCTGCGCGGCTTGGACCGAGGATCAGTTGTCGGCCAAGCTCTTCGGCCCCTCCGAGGATGGGCAGATCCCGCTGGTCGAGGAGGCGCGGGGGGGCACGCTCTGCCTTGAGGATGTGGAGGCGCTGAGCCAGCCGCTGCAGGCGCGGCTGCTGACCCTGATCAACGATCAGGGCACGCCGCCCGAGACGCGGATCATCGCGATCTGCAACGCGCATGCGCCGGACAAGACGCTGGAGGATGTGCTGCGGTCCGACCTCTACTACAGGTTGGGGGCGATGACGATCCTGTGCCCACCCCTTAGGGTGCGGGGCGAGGATATCCTGACGCTCTTCACCCGGATGTCGGAGCAGTTCTCGGAAGAATACGGCTGCGAGGCGCCGCAGGTGACGGCGCAGGAGGCGGCGCAACTGTTGCAGGCGCCATGGCCCGGGAATGTGCGGCAGTTGGTCAATATCGCGGAGCGGGCGGTTCTGCAGAACCGCCGGGGATCTGGGTCCATCGCGTCGCTTTTGATGGCCGATAACGAGGCGACGGAGCCTGCGATGACGACCGAGGGCAAGCCGCTGAAGGAATATGTCGAGGCGTTCGAACGGATGCTGATCGACAATACGATGCGGCGGCACAAGGGCAGCATCGTCGCGGTGATGGACGAGCTTTGCCTGCCGCGGCGGACGCTGAACGAGAAGATGGCGAAGTATGGGCTGAGCCGGGCGGAATATACGTGAAACGGGGTTAACCCACGGATTTCACGGGAAAACCCCGTACCGTAACCCGTGCCGTATTCTGTGCCGCAATCTGTACATACGCAGCGCACGCTGGGGCTTTTGTTAACTATAACCTGAAATTGTTCTTGCGGCGCATCGCACAGCCCAAGGTGAGCGATCGCGCGGCTTGGCGAATTTCTCCCATTGTGTTCCGCGCGGCTTTGCCGCTAGGGTCACAGAACGCGGGACTTTGGTCCCGCCGTGGAATTCTCTGCCCGTCTCAGCCGGACCATTGAAAAGGACCGCGAGGGGGGCAGTCGGATCGGCCGCAAGGTCGTCAGTTTGCCCGTCAGGTCATTGGACGCAGCGGGCTTTAGCAGGTGGGTGCCGCAAGGTGCCCGGAAGAGAACCGCGATGACGCGCGCTATTTTGATGACGAAAGCAGAGGGATGCCCACCGGGCATGGCCCTGATTTTCGTCCCGCGCCGTCTTGCCCAGACAAGCCGCCCATGCCCGTCAGATCCCGATCCCGGAGTTCGCTCCGGTGCGGATAGGCCGTGCCGGGGCGCGACAGGATATCATGGCAAAGAAAATGCTGATCGACGCCACCCATGCGGAAGAGACCCGCGTTGTGGTGGTGGATGGAAACAAGGTCGAGGAATTCGACTTTGAGACGGTAAACAAGCGGCAACTGGCGGGGAACATCTACCTTGCCAAGGTGACGCGGGTCGAACCTTCGCTGCAGGCGGCCTTTGTGGATTGCGGCGGGAACCGGCACGGTTTCCTTGCCTTTGCGGAAATCCACCCGGATTACTACCAGATCCCGGTTGCCGACCGGAAGGCGCTCTTGGAAGAAGAGCGCGCCTACAACCGTGCGCAGGAAGAGGAAGAGAACCGCCGTTCACGCAGCCGTTCGCGCCCGCGGCCCGAGGCCGCGCGCAAGGATGCGGTGAAGACGGTGGAGATCGGCGGCATGGATGTCGTCGATCTGGGCGAGGACGAGGCCGAAGGCGCCGAGGCTCTGGTCACCGATGCCGCGCCGGTGGCAGAGGCCGCGCCCGTTGAGGCGCAGGGGCATGATCACGACCACGGTCATGACCACAGCCACGACCACGACCATGACCACGGGCAGGGCGGCGATGCCGGTTCCGAGAATGGCGAGCGTCCCTATCGTGCGATGGACCATGCCAGCGAGACGGATGACGAGATCGAATCGGTCGCCGAGGAGGATGTGGCCGAGGAAATCAGCCAGTCCCGCAAGCCGCGTCCGCGCAAATACAAGATTCAGGAAGTGATCAAGGTCCGGCAGATCATGCTGGTTCAGGTCGTCAAGGAAGAGCGCGGCAACAAGGGCGCGGCGCTGACCACTTACCTCTCGCTGGCGGGCCGCTATTGCGTGCTGATGCCCAACACGGCGCGGGGCGGCGGGATTTCCCGCAAGATCACGCAGGCCGCCGATAGGAAGAAGCTGAAGGAGATCGCGGGCGAGATCGAGGTGCCGGAAGGCGCGGGCCTGATCATCCGCACGGCAGGGGCCAAGCGGACCAAGGCCGAGATCCGGCGCGATTACGAATATCTGATGCGGCTGTGGGAACAGATCCGCGAACTCACGCTGAAATCCATCGCACCGGCGGCGATCTATGAGGAAGGTAACCTGATCAAGCGGTCGATCCGCGACCTGTATTCGCGCGAGATCGACGAGGTTCTGGTCGAGGGCGAGGCGGGCTATCGCACCGCCAAGGACTTCATGCGGATGATCATGCCGAGCCACGCCAAGGTGGTGAAGCGCTATGACGAGCAGATGCCGCTTTTCGCCCGCTATCAGGTGGAAAGCTATCTGGGCGGCATGTTCAACCCGGTCGTGCAGCTGAAATCCGGGGGGTACATCGTCATCGGGGTGACCGAGGCGCTGGTGGCCATCGACGTGAACTCGGGCCGGGCCACGAAGGAAGGGTCGATCGAGGAAACCGCGCTGAAGACGAATATCGAGGCGGCGGAAGAGATCGCACGGCAGTTGCGACTGCGTGACCTTGCGGGCCTGATCGTCATCGACTTCATCGACATGGAAGAGCGGCGCAACAACGCCGCCGTCGAGAAGCGGCTGAAGGAGAAGCTGAAGACCGACCGCGCGCGGATCCAGGTCGGGCGGATTTCCGGCTTCGGCCTGATGGAGATGAGCCGTCAGCGGCTGCGTCCGGGGATGCTGGAGAGCACCACGCAGCCCTGCGCGCATTGCCATGGCACGGGTCTGATCCGGTCGGATGACAGTCTTGGCCTGCAGATCCTGCGGGCGCTGGAAGAGGAAGGGACGCGGAAACGGTCGAAGGAGGTGCTGCTGAAGGCACCTGTCGGGATCGTCAACTTCCTGATCAACCAGAAGCGCGAGCATGTGGCGCTGATCGAGGCGCGCTATGGCATGAGCGTGCGGATCGAGGGCGATCCGGCGCTGGTGAGCCCGGATTACGTGATCGAGAAGTTCAAGACCGCCACGCGGGTGGTGCCGGAGCCGTCTTCGGTGATTTCCGGCCATGCGGGCCTGATGGGCGCGCCGGTGGATGAGGACGAGGACGAGGATCTGCCTTTCGACGAGGATCTGGACGAGGTCGAAGAGGCCGAGGCCGGGGACGAGAGAGCGACCGAGGGCCGGGGCGAGGCACGTCCGGCCGCCGGTCAGGGCGAGGGGGCTTCGGGCAATGGCAAGAAGAAGCGCCGCCGTCGGCGGAAGAAGAAGGGTGGCGCGGGCACCGGCATGACTGGCGCGGATGCGGCACAGGCCGATGGCGAGGACGGCGCCGAAGGCGATGACGAGGGCGAGGAGGAGGCCGCCGAGGCACCCGCCGCGCCTGAGGCCGCCCCGGAGGCGGCAACCGTTGCTGAGGTCGCTGAGGCCGCGCCCGAGGAGGCCCCGAAGAAGAGGGTGACGCGGTCGCGCGGCGGGGCGTCGCGGTCGAAAAAGGCGGCAGAGGCGGCACCCGTGGCCGAAGCCCCGGCGGAACCGGCTGTGGAAGCCGTTGCCGAAGCGGTGGCCGAGGCCGTGCCCGCGAAGAAGCCTGCCAGCCGATCGCGCAGCAGCGCGAAGAAGAAGGCCGAGGCGGTTGCGGAGCCTGTGGCGGAAGCGGTTACCGAGGCGACCGTGGCTGTCGAAGCCCAGGCCTTCCCGGCCGATCCCGGCCTTGCCCCCGCCCCGGAGGCGGCCTTGCAGGCCGATCCGCGCGAGGCGGAGGTGGCCGCGCTGGCCCCCGCGCCGGAGCCCGCCGCCGAGGAGGGCCCGCCCAAGCCGCGCAAGAAGGGCTGGTGGTCGCTGGGCCGCTGACCTTTCGGGATGGAATGGCGAAGGGCCGGGGGGAAACCTCCGGCCTTTCCGCTTTTGGCTGCGCGGGGAAGGAAATTGAGCGCCTGCGGCGCAGTCCTTTTGGGTCGCCTGCGCGGCATGCGCCGCTTGTCTCCCCGGGGGTGCCACCCCCGGACCCCCGGGGTATTTTTCTCCGGGTCGAAGGGGCAGGGGGAGGTGTCAGGGCCGCGGGGTCAGGGGCCGCGGCGGATGCGGTAGGTGGTGACGGGGCCGGTTTCGGTGGCGTCGAGGAAGGTGTGGCCGGCCTCGGCACAGAAATGCGGCAGGTCGATCGCGGCCATGCGGTCGGTCGCGGTGAGGCGGAGGATCTGGCCGGGGCGCATGGCGGCGAGGCGCTTGCGCGCGCGCAGCACGGGCAGGGGGCAGAGGAGCCCCTCGCAATCCAGCGCGATGTCATGGTCGTCGGTCATGGGCGGGTGATAGCGGAAGGGGCGGGGCAGGGCCACGGCAATGTGACGAAGGAACGTGGTGACGGCGGCGGTGGAAGCGGGTAACAGGTCTGCATGTTCGGGTTCGAGATCATGGATGCGGGGCTGGGGCCTGCGATGCTGGTGGCATTGCTGGGCGGCGTCCTGTCCTTCCTGAGCCCCTGCGTCCTGCCCATCGTGCCGCCCTATCTGGCCTATATGGGCGGGATTTCCATGGGCGAGATGACGGCGGGCGGGGCCTCGGCGCGGCGGCGGGTGATGCTGCCTGCGCTGTTCTTCGTGCTGGGTCTTTCGACGGTCTTCCTGCTGCTGGGCTTCACGGCCAGCGCCTTTGGCGCGTTCTTCCTGCAGAATCAGGTGATCTTCTCGCAGGTGGCGGGGGCGGTGGTCCTGATCTTCGGGCTGCATTTCCTTGGGGTGTTCCGCATCGGCATCCTTGACCGCGAGGCGCGGCTGGATGCGGGGGACAGGGGCGGGTCGGCGCTGGGGGCCTATGTGCTTGGCCTTGCCTTCGCCTTCGGCTGGACGCCCTGCATCGGGCCGCAACTGGGGGCCATCCTGTCGCTGGCGGCGCAGGAGGGATCGGTGGAGCGGGGGACGCTGCTCCTTGGCGTCTATGCGGCGGGACTGGGCATACCCTTCCTGCTGGCGGCGATGTTCATCGAGCGGGCCATGGGCATCATGCAGCGGCTGAAGCGGCACATGAAATGGATCGAGCGGGCCATGGGCGCATTGCTGGTGGCGGTGGGGCTGGCGCTTTTGACCGGGGCCTTCACGGATTTCAGCTGGTGGCTTCTGGAAACCTTCGATCGGTTCGGCATTCCCCTCTTGGGCTGAGGCACGGGGCGCGCCATACTGCGGGCGGTGCAGGTGCGGAGATGTGCGGATGACGGGATTGGGGCCACGCGAGACGGGGCAGGTCAGGCGGCGGCGGGTCTTCTACATTCCGGGCTTCGATCCCCTGCAGACCCGGCGCTATCGCCAGTTCTATCGCGTGGAAGGGCCGCGTCAGGCCGCGATTTCCGGCTATGCGCTGGAGGTGGGGGCCAAGCCTGCCGGAATGGCGCATGGCTGGACCGTGACGGCGCAAGTCGACGGCGAGGAGGTGCGCAGCGAGGTGGAGGTGCTGGCCTGGGCCGATATCATCGGCGGGTCGATGCGGCGGACGGTTGCTGCGACCTATGGGCAGATGCTGCGGACGGCGTGGATCTATGTCGCCTCGGGCGCGCTGTTCCGGCTGGGGCGGTTGCGCAAGGGGCCGACGCTGGCCGCGCTTTACCCGGTGGTGATGCTGTCTCTGCAGGCGGTTTTCGCGGCGCTGGCCGGATGGGGGACGGGCCGGGCGGTGGCATGGGTGCTGCCGGGTTGGGCGGGGATCGCGCTGGGCGCGGGGCTGGGGCTGGCGATGGTCTGGGCGGTGCTGCGGGCCTTCCAGCGGTTGGATCGCCGCTTTCTGGCCTATTACCTGATGCATGATTACGCCTTTTCCGCGGGGCTCTGGGGCGCCTATCCTGCGGTGCTGGAGGCGCGGATGGCGGCCTTTGGCGCGCGCATCCGCGCGGCGCTGGAGGAGGATTGGGATGAGGTGCTGGTGGTGGGGCATTCCTCGGGGGCGATACTGGGCGTGTCGATCCTTGCCGATCTGATTCGGGCGGGGCTGCCGGGCCGGGGGGCGGCGCTGTCCTTTCTCAGCCTTGGGCAGGTGGTGCCCATGGTGTCCTTCCTGCCAGAGGCACGAAAGTTGCGGGGTGATCTGGCCTATCTTTCGGCGCGGGACGAGTTGGCCTGGGTCGATGTGACGGCGCCGGGGGATGGCTGTGCCTTTGCGCTGTGTGATCCGGTCGCGGTGTCGGGCGTGGCGGGGGAGGGGAAGCGCTGGCCGCTGGTGATGTCTTGCGCCTTCACGCAGACCTTTTCCCCGGAGCGGTGGCGCAAGATGCGGTTTCGCTGGTTCCGGCTGCATTTCCAGTACATGTGCGCCTTCGACAGGCCGGGGGATTACGACTATTTCCGCATCACCGCCGGACCCTTGACCCTGCGGGCGCGGTTTGCGGGGCGCGCGCCGTCCAGAAGCCGGATCGAGCGGGCGCTGTCGGGTTACAGGAGCGTGGCATGAGGGTGCCCAAGCCCGCGCCGCGGCCGGATCGCGTGTCGCTGTGGCAGTATCTGCGGCTGTTCCGGCGCGACATCCTTTCCGCCCAGCCCGCGCGTCTGTATCGGGCCTGGATGGCGGAGTACCGGACGCCCTTCTTCCGCAGTTACATGTGCAACGATCCGGCGCTGGTGCGGCTTGTGCTGCAGGAGAGGCCGGATGATTTCCCGAAATCCGACAGGGTGCGCGAGGGGCTGGCGCCTTTGCTGGGGCAGTCGGTATTCGTGACGAATGGCACGCAGTGGAAGCGGCAGCGGCGGATCATCGACCCGGCCTTCGAGGGGGGGCGGCTCAGGGATACCTTTCCGGCCATGTGGGCGGCAGGGGAGGCGGCGGTGGCGCGGATGCCGGTGGGTGTGGTGGAGGTGGAGGAGGTCTGTTCGCATGCGGCGGCGGATGTGATCTTCCGCACGCTGTTTTCGGTGCCGATCGAGGATCGGGACGCGACGGCGGTGTTCCATGCCTTCCGCGCCTATCAGCGGACGCAGCCGATCCTGAACCTTGCGGCCTTCCTGCCGCTGCCGCGCTGGATGCCGCGCGGGTTCCGGCGGGGGACGCGGGCGGCGGCGGCGGAGATCCGGCGACTGATCACGGCGATGACGGCGCGGCGGGCGAAGGAGATCGCGGCGGGGGTGGCGCCGGACGATCTGGCGACGAAGATCATGGTGACGGCGGATCCGGTGACGGGGGAACGCTTCGGGACCGAGGAGATGGTGGATCAGGTCGCCATCTTCTTCCTTGCGGGGCATGAGACGAGCGCCAGCGCGCTGGGCTGGGCGCTGTGGCTTCTCGCGGCGCATCCGGAGGTGCAGGAGCGGGTGGCGGCGGAGGCGGTGGGGATGGCGGCGGAGTTTTCGGCGCTGTCGCGGCTGCGGCTGACGCGGGATGTGTTCCGCGAGGCGCTGCGCCTGTTTCCGCCGGTGCCGATGATGGTGCGCGAGACGACCTGCCCCGAGGAGTTCCGGGGCAGGGCGGTGAAGCCGGGGGCGCAGGTGGTGCTGTCGTCGTGGCATCTGGGGCGACATGAGCGGATCTGGACCGCGCCGGATGATTTCGACCCCGACCGCTGGGCGCGGGAGGAGACGAAGGCAGAGGCGCGGGACGGGTGGTTGCCGTTTTCCAGCGGGCCGCGGGTCTGCACGGGGGCTGGGTTTGCCATGGCGGAAGGAGTGCTTTTGCTGGCGATGCTGTGCCGGTCGTTCCGGTTCGAGGTGGTGGAGGGGCGGGTGCCGGTGCCGGTGGCGCATCTGACGGTGCGTGCGCGGGATGGGGTGTGGCTGCGGGTGACGCGGCGGGGAGGCGAAATCTGACGCAGATTTCGCGACGATTTCTGCACACAGAAATCGGGTTCCGGGCGCGGCGCCTGTTGGCGGAATTTGCGTCAAATTCCGCCGCGATTTCTGCGTCAGAAATCGCTACACGACGCGGCGGATGGGTTCCTGATTGCAGATGATGATGAACTGGCCGGCATTTTCCAGCACCGGGAAACCGCGCCTGCGCATTTCGGCAAGGAACAGGTCGCGACCCACATAGCGTTCGACATCGCGGACCTGACGCCGGATGACCCCGCCATCCCGCGCGGCCTGCGAGTTGAAGAGATGGGAAATCCATCCCTCGGTCGTATAGGGAAGAAGGTTGCGGCTCATGCCCGCAGCCTGACGCAACGGGGTAAAGGCCGGGTTAACCGCGATACCTTCGCAGCACGAAGACCCGGATCGCGGAGGCGAGGCCTATGTCGCCCGCCCGCGCCTCGTCCACTTCCACCGCAAGCTGGTTCAGCGTCAGGCCGCGCTCTGCCGCGATGGCGCGGAAGGCCTGCCAGAACTCCTCTTCCAGACTGACGCTGGTGCGGTGCCCGCGCAGGGTCAGGGAGTGCTTGACGGGCCGCGCGGTCATTCGTCGCGCCGGTGCGCGTCGAGGTCGCGGGCGGCCTTCTCCGCCCGCGCCTGTTCCAGTTCCCGCTCGGCCTTGGTCCGGCCGAACTTCGCCGCGTTCTCGTCGCCCTTGGCGCGGGCGGCCTTGCGGGCCGCCTCTTTCCGTTTCGCGCGCAGGTTGACGATCTCGGCCATGCCTCAGCCTTTCGGACCGATCATGTCCTCCGGCCGCACCACGCGGTCGAAGGTTTCGGCGTCGACGAAGCCCAATGCGATGGCCTCTTCCTTCAGCGTCGTGCCGTTCTTGTGCGCGGTCTTCGCCACCTTGGTCGCATTGTCATAGCCGATGGTGGGCGCGAGCGCCGTCACCAGCATCAGCGATTCCTTCATCAGCTTGTCGATCCGCGCCGTGTTTGCCTGGGTGCCGACCACCATGTTGTCGGTGAAGGACCCCGCCGCGTCGCCCAGAAGCTGCATGCTCTGCAGCACGTTGTAGGACATCATCGGGTTGTAGACGTTCAACTCGAAATGCCCTTGGCTTCCGGCAAAGCCCACCGCAGCATCATTGCCCATGACATGGGCGCAGACCATGGTCAGCGCCTCGGCCTGCGTCGGGTTGACCTTGCCCGGCATGATGGACGATCCCGGCTCGTTCTCCGGCAGGATCAACTCGCCCAGGCCCGAGCGGGGGCCGGAGCCCAGAAGCCGCAGGTCGTTGGCGATCTTGAAGAGCGCCGCCGCAACCGTCTTCAGCGCGCCCGAGAACATGACCATCGCGTCATGCGCCGCCAGCGCCTCGAACTTGTTCGGGGCGGTGACGAAGGGCAGGCCCGTGATCTCGGCGATGCGCGCGGCGACGCGGCTGTCCCAGCCGACGCGGGTGTTGAGCCCCGTGCCCACGGCGGTGCCGCCTTGGGCCAGTTCATAGATGTCGGGCAGGCAGGCCTTCACCCGCGCGATGCCCTTGTCCACCTGCGTGGCGTAACCCGAGAATTCCTGACCAAGCGTCAGGGGCGTCGCGTCCTGCGTATGGGTGCGGCCGATCTTGATGATGTCCTTGAACTCTTCCGACTTCGCCCAGAGCGCGCGCGACAGCTTTTCCAGCCCCGGCAGCAGCACGTCGCGGGCCATCATGCCGATGGCCACATGCATGGCGGTGGGGAAGGTGTCGTTGGAGGACTGCCCCATGTTCACATGGTCGTTCGGGTGGACGGGTTTCTTCGATCCCATCACGCCGCCCAGCATCTCGATCGCACGGTTGGAGATGACCTCGTTCGCGTTCATGTTGGACTGCGTGCCCGACCCCGTCTGCCAGACGACGAGGGGGAAGTTGTCGTCGAACTTGCCGTCGATCACCTCCTGCGCCGCCGCCGCGATGGCGTTGCCCAGTTCCGGAGAAATGTCGCCCTGATCGATGTTGACCAGAGCGCAGGCCTTCTTGATCACCCCCAGCGCGCGGATGATCGCGACGGGCTGGCGTTCCCAGCCGATGGGGAAGTTGATGATGGAACGCTGCGTCTGCGCCCCCCAATACTTGTCGGCAGGAACCTCCAGCGGGCCAAAGCTGTCGGTCTCGGTGCGGGTCGCGGTCATGGGCAAGCCTCCTGATGTCGCTTTCGCCCGCCTTAGCGGGCAGGGGCCGCAAAATCAATTGGCATACCGTCGCATACCAAGGGGACGAAGAATTTTCGTACGAAAATTCTTCGTCTGGGAAAAATCTTCGGACGAAGATTTTTCGGCGGCGGTGCCGCTCAGTGCTTGCGGAACTTGTCGAGGCTGACGATCTCGGCGTCGCGCTGGGGCGGCGGGTCGTCGTCATCGTCGCCGTCATCCTCGGCGCTGTCCTCGTCCTCCTCGTCGTCATCCTCATGCGTCTCGAAGCGCAGGCCGAATTCGACGGAGGGATCGACGAAGGTGCGCACGGCATCGAAGGGAATGACCAGAGGTTCCGGCTGGTTGCCGAAATTCAGCGTGACCGAGAACTGGTCATCGGTGACTTCGAGGTTCTCGAACCAGTGCTGGATGACCACGGTCATCTCTTCCGGATAGCGCGCCTTCAGCCAATCGGCGATGGCGACGCCCGGATGGGTCGTGTCGAAGGTGATGAAGAAATGATGCGCGCCGGGCAGGCCGTCCTTGGCGACATCGCGCAGCACGGTCTGGATCAGACCCCGCATCGCGCGATGCATCAGGTTGCCGTAGTCGATGGAACGGGCCATGCGCTGTCCTTTCCGCTTTGCGCCCATTTATGGGGGATTCGGGGCGGAAGGAAAGGGGCGCTTTCCCCGATCCGTCCCGCGATGCCCACCTCCCGCTATCCGATGGACGGGGCCAGCCCCTCCAGCCCCAGCCCAAGCAGGGCCGCGACCAGCAGCACCAGCGGCAGCGCGACATGGCGGCGCAGGAGGAGCCAGCCGCAGATCAGCGCGATCCCGGCAAGGCCGGGGGCGAAGCTGGTCAGGTCGGGGACGAGCAGGCTGACCGGTCCGAAGCTTGCCCTCGACAGATCGGCGAAGAAGACATGCGCCGCGAACCACAGCGCCAGATTGGCGATGACGCCCACCACGGCGGCCATGATGGCCGACAATGCCCCGGCAAGGCGCGGCTCGGCGGTGATGCGGGCGATCCATGGCGCGCCCGCGAAGATCATCAGGAAGGAGGGCACGAAGGTGACCCAGAGCGTCACCGCCGCCCCCGCCAGACCCAAGGCCCAGCCCCCCGCCTGATGCGCGGCCATGTAGCCCACGAATTCGGTGACGAGGATCAACGGCCCCGGCGTGGTTTCGGCCAGACCGAGCCCGTCCATCATCTGCGGCAGGGTGAGCCAGCCCTTCTCCTCCACCACGGCCTGCGCCATCCATGCCAGCACCGCATAGGCCCCGCCGAAGGTGAGGATCGCCAGTTTCGCGAAGAAGGCGCCGATTTCGGCAAGGATGCCGCCCTCGGCCAACCAAAGCGCGCCAAGGGGCAAGAGCCAGATCAGCGTCCAGAGGAGGATGGTGCGCAGGGTCTGCGCCCCCATCGCCCGTGCAGGTGGCGGGGCCTCAGTGGCGCGGCCCTCCGCGCCTCGGGTCGCGGTGGCAAAACCCCATAGGCCCGCCGCCAGGATCACCAGAGGGAAGGGCGCGTTGAAGGCGAAGAGCGCGAGGAAGCCCAGTGACGCGATGACCAGCGCCGCGCGCCCCTTGAGCGCGCGTTTCCCGACGCGCAGGAGCGCCTCAATCACGATGATGGCGACGGCGGCCTGCACGCCTGCAAAGACCGCCTGCACCAGCGGGACATCGCCGAATTCTGCATAGACCATGGCCAGCGCCAGCACGACCAGCGCGCCGGGCAGCACGAAGAGCCCCCCGGCGATCAGCCCACCCAACGTGCCGCGCAGCCGCCAGCCCGACCAAGTGGCAAGCTGCATCGCCTCTGGCCCCGGCAGGAGCATGCAGAAGGAGAGGGCCGAGAGGTATTCCTTCTCGGTCAGCCATTTCCGTTCCTCGACCAGAACGCGATGCATCAGCGCGATCTGCGCGGCGGGGCCGCCGAAGGACAGAAGGCCGATCTGGCCGAAGGTGTGGATGAGGTCGCGGAGCGGTGTCATGCGGCGGACTTAGACCGTGCCCTGTGACAGGGCAATGACGATGGGGCCGATGGCGGGGGAGGGAGGCATGAAGAAACCCCGCCGGGGTGAACCGGCGGGGCCTTGGGGGTGTGGTCCCTGCAAGCAGCGCCGGGGTGGGTGTCCCCGACGAGACTCAGCTTTAGGGGCGGAACGTTAAGGAAGGGTTAGCGTCCATGGCCGTCGATGGCCGGGACGCGCTTTTTTCAAAGCCCCTCGAAGGCGCAGAGCGCATGGACATCCATCCCCATGCCTTCCAGTTTCTTCCGCCCGCCCAGATCGGGCAGGTCCACCACGAAGGCGCAGGCCACGACCTGCGCGCCCAGCCGTTCGATCAGCTTGATCCCGGCCTCGGCCGTGCCGCCCGTGGCGAGGAGGTCATCCACCAGCAGCACCTTTTCGCCGGGCTGGATGGCGTCGTCATGCACCTCGACGGTCGCCTCGCCATATTCCAGCTTGTAGCTTTCGCTGATCACCGCGCCGGGCAGTTTGCCCTTCTTGCGGATCGGGATGAAGCCGGTCGAAAGCTGGTGCGCCACCGCCCCGCCAAGGATGAAACCCCGCGCCTCGAGCCCGGCGACCTTGTCGATGCGCAGGCCCGCATAGGGGGCGAGAAGCTGGTCCACGCACATGCGGAAGCCGCGCGGATCGGCGAAGAGCGTGGTCACGTCGCGGAAGAGGATGCCTTCATGCGGGAAGTCGACGATGGTGCGGATGTAGTCCTTGACGGTCTTGGCCATGGCGCGTCCTGACGGTTGTTCGCCCTTGGTGTAGCGGGCGGGACGGGGAGCGTCGAGGGGGGCGTGGCGGGGGTGGCGTGGCGGGGTTGGCGTTGCGCGCAGGAACAGGGGGGCTGTCCGCCCCCCCCGGCGCGTGCCGCGCCTTCCCCCGAAGGTATTTCTCTCCGGGTCGAAACATAGGTCAGTCCAGCCGCGCGGCCTGCACATGCATCCAGTCGCGGTTGCGGCTGCGGCCAAGCGAGACCCAGCCTTCGGATTCCCAGATTTCCCAGAAGGGCAGGTATTCGGGCCGGGCAAGGCGGGCGCGGTCGGCCCCCCAGTGCAGGCGGTTCTGGCTGTCGTCGAAATCATAGGCGATGCCCCAGGCATGCATGGACCAGCGGCGCTGGCTGCCACGCATCAGGCGCGGGGCATAGTCGCCCGAGAAGATGTCGAGCCGGAGGTCGCGCAGCCGCGCCTCGCCATAGTGCAGGTGGATGCGCTGCAGGATGCGGGCGACGGAGGGGGCGGTGCGTTCATGCGCCCAAAGGAAGCTGCGCGTCTGGGCAAGGTTCCAAGCGATGCGGAAGGGCCAGGGCGAGGGGACCTCCACAAGCGGCGGGCGATGGCCGCCCTCCACCCCGTGCGGGCCGAAGAGGGCGGGCACCCCGGCCTCGGTCGGCCAACGGTGCGGCGTGGCGCGGGCGGGTTCGATGTCGCGCCAATCGGGGCGGCGCCCGGTCGCGGCAAGGGTGATGAGGGCGGTGACCGCGTAATCGGTCTGCGGACCCCAGAAGCCGTCGATCGGGCCGGGATCGATGCCCTCGGCACGGGCCAGCGCCTGCAGGCAAGCCACGGCGCGGCGGCGGGCAGGCCAGACCTGCCAGCCCTTGGGCAGGGGGGGCAGCGTCGCGAGGGCCGTGCGGATGGCGGCATCGGAACGCGGGCCGCGCAGCCCGTCGGCGGGGCCGGGGTCGTGGCCGAGCGTGGCAAGCCTGCGTTGCAGGAAGCGGATATGGGAGGCGAGCATGGCGGATGACCTTTCCGTTCGGGGAAGGCCGCCATTCGCTGCCCGCCGGGTTAGCGGGGGCTTAAGCCTGCGCGCTCAGCCCCCCAGCACCCGGCCCGCCACGGCGTCGAGCCTTGCCAGAAGGTCCGGGTCGCGCCGATCCGGCGCGGTCATCAGGGCCATGTCCAGCGCGCGGTCGCAGCCATGCGGGCAGGGCGCGCGCTCCGCGCCCAGCAGGGCGGGCAGCCCCGCCACCAGCGCCCGCGCATTGCCCGCATTGGCGGTGAGCGTGCGGATCACGGCGGCCACATCCACCGCGTCATGGCCGGGATGCCAGCAGTCGTAATCGGTGACCATGGCGACGGAGGCATAGCAAAGCTCGGCCTCGCGGGCGAGTTTCGCCTCGGGCATTCCGGTCATGCCGATCACATCGGCGCCCCATGAGCGGTAGAGGCGCGATTCGGCGAGGGTGGAGAATTGCGGCCCCTCCATCGCCACATAGGTCGCGCCCTCATGCACGGTGACGCCCGCCGCGCGGGCGGCCTGCGCACAGGCGGCGGAAAGGCGGGGGCAGGTGGGATGGGCAAAGCCCACATGGGCCACGCAGCCCGCGCCGAAGAAGGATTTCGCCCGCGCGAAGGTGCGGTCGATATACTGATCCACGATGACGAAATCGCCGGGTCGGAAATCCTCGCGCAGGGACCCCACGGCCGAGACGGCGACCACATCGGTGCAGCCAAGCCGTTTCAGCGCGTCGATATTGGCGCGGAAGGGGATGTCGGAGGGGGCATGGACATGGCCGCGCCCGTGCCGGGGCAGGAAGGCCATGGGCACGCCATCCAGCCGCCCCAGCAGCACCTCGTCGGAAGGCTTGCCCCAAGGCGTCTTCACCTTCACCCAGCTTGCTCCTTCCAGCCCGTCGATCTGATAGACCCCGGACCCGCCGATCACCCCGATCATCGTCTTCATCGCCCGCACCCCGCCCTTTGCCGCGGCAGAGCTTAAGCAGGGTTTCCGGGCGCGGAAAGGGGTCAGGCTTCGTTCGGGCGTTTCAGTTCGAAGACCTCGCGCACCACCGCGTAATCGCGATAGCCCATGCGGGCGAGCGGCTGGTAGGCCGTGACGTCGAAGCGCCCGTCGCGCAGGCAATCGTCGCGCAGGTGGATGCCCACCACCTCGCCTATCACAAGGAAATTGTCGGCGCCGCGCAGGGTGAGGATATCCACCACCTCGCATTCCAGCGTGGCGGGCGCACCATCCACGCGGGGGCAGGGGATGGTGGTGCACTCGGCCTTGGCGACGCCCGCATGGGCGAATTCATCCATGCCGGGCGGCAGGGCCGCAGAGGTTTCGGACATCGGATGCAGCATGGCCGCGGCGACGATGTTCACGGCGAAGACGCCGCTGGCGCGGATGTTGGTCACGCTGTCCTTCAGGCCGGTGGAGGCGAAGGTGACCTGTGGCGGCGCATAGGCGGCGGCGTTGAAGAAGGAATAGGGGGCAAGGTTGTCGCCCTGCGGCCCGCGGGTGGAGATCCAGCCGATGGGGCGGGGCGTCACGATGGCATTGAAGGGGTTATGCGGCAGGCCGTGGCCTTCGCTGGGGCGGTAGAACATCAGGGCGCGGTCCCGGTCATGGCGGTTTGATCCTGTCGTAGGGCCATGTTACGGGCGTTTCCAGAGGATTCGGAGGCCGCCCGCTTGTACCGTCTGGACGAGGAAACCGAGGAGGACTGGTGGGAGGTGGAGGCGCTCTATGACCTCTGCTTCGCGCCGGGTCGCACGGCGCTTTCCTCCTATCGGCTGCGCGACGGGGTGCCCACGGTGGCCGCGCTCTGCCTGATCCTGCGGGATGGCGACGGGACGCTGGCCGCCGCGATCCGCTATTGGCCGGTCGAGGTGGGCGGGCAGGACGCCTTGCTGCTTGGCCCCGTGGCGGTGCATCCGACGCGGCAGGGCGAGGGGCTGGGGGGCCTTCTGATCAACGAGAGCCTTGCCGAGGCGCGGCGTCTGGGATGGGAGCGGGTGATGCTGGTGGGGGATGCGCCCTATTATTCCCGCTTCGGCTTCACCAAGCTGGAGGGGGTGGAGATGCCGCCCCCGACGAACCCCGACCGGGTGCTGGGCCTTGCGCTGAAGGCGGGCGCATGGGACGGGGTGCGGGGCGCGGTGACCAAGGCGACCTGAGCGCCCCAGCCTGCGGGCATGTCTTGCGCCGGGGCGGGATCGGCCCCACATTCTGCGCCATGGAAACCTTGCCCGCCATCGCCGCCCCCGACCGCCGTGCCGAGATCAAGGCGCTGGCGCGGCGCTATCGCCGTGCGAACGGGCCGGTCATGGCGCTGGTCAACCGCGTCGGCGGGCGGCTGGAGGATCGGCTGGACGGACTGCCCGACGGGGTGAAGGCGCAGGTCAACGCGGTGGTGGAACGCGCGCTGCTGGCGGCGCATGGGCTGGCCGCACAGGGCGACCGCGCGCCCGATCTGGGGCGGCAGGGGCCGCTGGCGGCGGCGATGGTGAGCGGGGCCATCGGCGGGGCGGGGGGCATCGCGACCTCTGTCGCGGAACTGCCGGTGACGATCACGGTGATCCTGCATGCGATCCGCCGCGCGGCGCGCGAGGCGGGATATGATCCTGACGATCCGGCGATCCGGGCGGAATGCCTGCGGGTCTTTGCGGCGGGCAGTCCGCTGGCCACGGATGACGGGGTGAACACCTCCTTCCTGTCGGCCCGTCTGACGGTGACGGGGCCGGCGCTGGGGCAGTTGATCCGCACGGTCGCGCCCCGGCTTGCCACGGCGATGGGGCAGAAGCTTGCCACGCAGGCAGTGCCGGTGCTGGGCGCGGTGGCCGGGGCGGCGCTGAACGCGGCCTTCCTGCGCTATTACCGCGAGATGGCGGAAATCCGTTTTGCCCTGCTGCGGCTTTCGGAACAGCACGGGGTGGAGGCGGTGCTTGCAGCCTTCGCCGAGGCGACGACACCGCCGAAGGTGACCCGCGCCTGACCGCGCCTCTGGCCGCTCCGGGGCGAAAATTCTTCCTGCGAAGAATTTTCCGCCCCCTTGCAGGGGGCGCTGGCCGCCATGGGATCAGGGGCGCAAGGCGCCCCTGCGAAAATTCTTCGTAAGAAGAATTTTCTTCCACGCTTGGCAGGTATCACTCCGGCTGGTTCGACAGCCACTCGACCAGCGCGGGACGCACGCTTTCCACCCCGTCCCGCATGGCGCGGTCGATCACCGCCCGCGCCTCGGTCAGGTCCACCCGTCGCAACAGCGCCTTGACCGGCCCGATGGAGGCGGGCCGCATCGACAGCGCGCGCAGCCCCAGTGCGGCGAAGGCCAGCGCCTCGATGGGCCGCCCCGCATCCTCGCCGCAGAAGGAAAGCGGCGTGCCCGTCTCGTCGCAACGGGCGATGATCTGCGACAGGAAGGTCAGGAAGGACACGTTCAGCGTGTCGTACCGCCGCCGCACCCGCTCGTTCTCGCGGTCGGCGGCGAAGAAGAATTGCTTCAGGTCGTTCCCGCCGATGGACACGAAATCCGTCAGTTCGAAGAAGGCCCGCGGCGCATAGGCGAGCGACGGCGTCTCCAGCATCGCGCCGATCTCCACGCGCGCGGGGATGGGATGGCCCAGCGACTTCTCGCGGTGCAACTCGTGCAGGACCTGCGCGCGGGCGGTCTGGAATTCCGACAGTTCGGTGATGAAGGGGAACATCACCGTCAGCGGCCGCCCCTTCGACGCCCGGATCAGCGCCTGCAACTGCATGCGCAGCACGCCCGGCTTGTCCAGCCCCACGCGGATCGCGCGCCAGCCCATCGCGGGGTTGGGCTCGTCCTGCGGCTTCATGTAGGGCAGCACTTTGTCCGACCCGATGTCGAGCGTGCGGAAGGCCACGCGCTTGCCGTGGGCCGCATCCATGACGCGGGCATAGAGCGCGGCAAGCTCCGCCCGCTGGGGCATCTTGTTGCGGACGAGGAATTGCAGTTCCGTGCGGAAGAGGCCCACCCCTTCGGCGCCCGATCCTTCGAGGCTGGGCAGGTCGGCCATCAGCCCCGCATTCATCATCAGCGTCGTGACGGTGCCGCATTTCGACTGGGCGGGCAGGCCGCGCAAGGATGCGTAGCGCTGCTGGGCCGCGGCCTGCATCGCGATCTTGTCGCGGAAGGCGCGGGCGACGGTTTCCTCGGGGCGCAGGTGGACGATCCCCTGATCGCCGTCGACGAGGATCTGGTCGCCGTTCAGCGCCTCGGTCGTGATGCGGTCGGCATGGATCACCAAGGGGATGGCCAGCGCGCGCGCCACGATGGCGGCGTGCGACCCGACGGAGCCTTCCTCCAGCACCACGCCCTTCAGCTTGCGCCCGTAATCCAGTAGTTCGGCAGGCCCGATGTGGCGCGCGACGAGGATCGGGTTTTCGGGCATGGTCGCGCCCGTGTCGGTCCCCTGTCCCGTCAGGATGCGCAGCAGGCGGTTCGACAGGTCGTCGAGGTCATGCAGACGCTCGCGCAGGTAGGCGTCGGGGACCTGTTCCAGACGGGCCCGGGCGGCCGACTGTTCCTTCTCCACCGCCGCTTCCGCCGAAAGGCCGCGCTGGATGTCCTCTTCCATCCGGCGCAGCCAGCCGCGCGAATTGGCGAACATCCGGTAGGCTTCCAGAACCGCCTTCTGGTCCTTGTCGAGGCTTTCCGCCGAGAGCAGGTCATCCACCGACACGCGCAGCTTGCCCACCGCCTCGCGGATGCGGTCAATCTCGGTCAGCGGATCGTCGGCCACCGGGTTCGTCACCACCACGCGCGGTTCATGCAGCCAGACGCGCCCTTCGGCCGCGCCTTCCTGCCCCGTGCCCCCCCGGATCATCACCGATTGCTTGTGCAGCAGGCGCATGCCATCGCCGTCCCCGGCAAAGACGCCCAGTTCCGTCATCTCGGCCAGAACCATGGCCACGACTTCCAGCGCATAAATCTCGTCTTCCGAGAATTCGCGCGCGGTCTTCGATTGCACCACAAGGACGCCCAGCTTTTCACCCACCCGCTGGATCGGCACGCCAAGGAACGAGGAATAGAGTTCCTCGCCCGTTTCGGGCATGTAGCGGAAGCCCTTTTCCTGGGGGGCATTGGCCGTGTTTACCGGCAGGCCCGTCCGCGCCACGCGGCCGACGAGGCCCTCGCCCAGCTTCATCCGGGTCTTGTGGACGGCTTCGGCCTTCAACCCCTCGGTCGCGCAGAGTTCCAGCGTTTCGGCGTCGCGGAAGAGGTAGATGGAGCAGACCTCGGTCCCCATCGAATCCGCGATGAGATGGGTGATGCGGTCAAGCCTGTCCTGCCCGCCGCCCGTGGTGGCAAGCGTGTCGCGCAACCGGCGCAGCAGTTTGCGGCTTTCGCTTTCGGTCCGTTCCGGCATGGTTGTTCTTGTCCCTGTCGGGGTCTTTAGACCACAGGATCGCGCGCAACGGAACCGGGCTCTTGCACGGCAAGGCAGGGAAGGGCGGCATCTGTCGTGATGCTGCCCGAAAGATCAGCGATGCTGACCTTTTCAAGGCGGGCGAGAAGCGCGGTTTCGGCATCGGTGATGGCGCTGTCCCAGGTGCCATGCAGGGCGCGTTCGATGGCGCAGGTGGCGGGGTTGTCGGGGCCAAGGCCGGGGGCAGGATCCAGCCTTTCGCCAAGGGCGCGCCAGACATCGGCGATGGTGATCGCGGCGGCGGGCCGGGCCAGCGACCAGCCGCCGGCATGGCCCTTGGCCGAGGTGACGATCCCGGCGTCGCGCAGGCTGCCCAGCACCCGGCGCACGACGACGGCATGGGTGGCATGGTGGCGCGCCAGATCCTCGGACCGGGAGACGCGCGCGGGATCAAGGCCCATATGGCCGAGGATGTGGAGGGCGAGGGAAAGCTTGCTGTCGCGTTTCATGTAACTATGATAGTTGCGAGAATCGGGTTTTCCAGAGAGGTGTTCAAGGATGACAATGATTTCCGGGGCTGACCAGCCGTTCGATGCGGCGGTCGTGGGGGGGAATTTCGCGGGGTTGCAGGCGGCGCTCTATCTGTTGCGGGGGCGGCGGCGGGTGGTGCTGTTCGATGACGGGTTGAACCGCAACCGCTTTGCCCGCCATTCGCATGGCTTTCTGGGGCAGGACGGCCAGCCGCCCGAGGCGATCCGGCAGGGCGCGATGGCGCAGTTGCGGGCCTATCCGGGGTTCAGCTTCGTGCCCGCGCGGGTGACGGCGATCACGCCGGGGGAAGGGTTCCGGCTGGAGTGGGAGGGCGGCGCGGCTGCGGCGCGGCGGGTGATTCTGGCGACTGGGCAGCGGGATATCCTGCCGGAGGTGCCGGGATTGGCGGCGTGCTGGGGGATCACGGCCAATCAATGCCCCTATTGCCATGGCTATGAACTGGCGGACCTGCCGACCGCGATCATCCTTGGCGACCATCCACATGCAGGCCATTACCTGCGGCAGATCCGGCGCTGGGCAGGGCGGCTGACGGTGTTCGACAATGGCGCGACGCTCGCGCCCGAAACGCTGGCGGTGGTGGCGGAGCTTGGTCTTGCGCTGGTCTCGGGCCGGATCGAGACGGTCGCGCAGGAAGCGGGGCGGGTGCGCGCCCTGCATGTTGCGGGCGCGGCCCCGGTGCCGGTGGAGGCGGTCTATCTGGCCAGCACCACCGAGCCTGCCGCGCCACTGGCAGAGGCGCTGGGCTGCGCCTTTGTCGCGGGCCCCGCGGGCAGGCATGTGGAGACGGACAGGTGGCAGCGGACGTCGGTGCCGGGGGTCTTTGCGGCGGGCGATCTGGCCAGCCCGACCCCCGCCGCGATCTTTGCCGCCGCCGCCGGGGCCACGGCGGGCCTGGGCTGCGACATGGACCTTGCGGGGTTGCTTCCGGGCTGATGCGGAGGGGCCTGGGGGCGGCTGCCCCTCAGGCCTTTTCCAGCTCGAACGCGTCGTGCAGGGCCTGCACGGCCAGTTCCATGTATTTCCGGTCGATCAGGACGGAAATCTTGATCTCGGAGGTGGAGATCACCTTGATGTTGATCCCCTCCGCCGCCAGCGCGTTGAACATCTTGGCCGCGACGCCCGCATGGGACCGCATGCCGATGCCCACGACCGAGACCTTCGCCACGTCGGTATCCACGATCAGCTCATCATAGCCGATCAGGCCCGTGGCCTTGGCATCCTCCATCGCCTTCTTGGCGCGTTCCACCTGATTGATCGGGCAGGAGAAGGTCATGTCGGTGACGGCCCCCGGATGGGCGTCGTCATAGTCTTTCTCGGAAATGTTCTGGACGATCATGTCGACGTTCACGCCCGCATCGGCCAAGGGGCCGAAGATGGCCGAGGCGACGCCGGGGCGGTCCTCGATGGTGAAGAGGGTGATCTTGGCTTCCTCGCGGCTGAAGGCCACGCCAGAGACGACTTTCGATTCCATGATTTCCTCCTCGTCGCACACAAGGGTGCCGGACGTTTCGTCGGTGTCTTCGAAGGATGAGAGGACGCGCAGGCGCACCTTGTAGCGCATGGCGAGTTCGACCGAGCGGGTCTGCAGGACCTTGGCCCCGAGGGAGGCGAGTTCCAGCATCTCCTCGAAGGCGATCTTGTCCAGCTTGCGGGCCTTGCTGCTCACGCGCGGGTCGGTGGTGTAGACGCCGTCCACATCGGTATAGATGTCGCAGCGTTCCGCGCCGAAGGCTGCGGCGAAGGCCACCGCGGTGGTGTCGCTGCCGCCCCGGCCCAGCGTGGTGATGCGGCCTTCGGGCGAGATGCCCTGAAAGCCCGCGACGACGGCGACCTTGAAGCCCTCGGCGAATTTCGCGTCGATATTGGCGCGCGGGATATCCACGAAGCGGGCGGAGCCGTGCTGCGCCGTGGTCTGGATCGGCACCTGCCAGCCCTGCCACGACCGCGCGGGAATGCCCATTTCCTGCAGGCGCAGGGCCATCAGGCCAGCGGTCACATTCTCGCCCGAGGCCACGACGGCATCGTATTCGCGGGCGTCATAAAGCTTCGACGTCCCCTCGACATAGCCCACGAGCTTGTTCGTCTCGCCCGACATGGCGCTGACGATGACGATGACGTCATAGCCGCGCTCGACCTCCTTCTGGACCTTCTTCGCGGCATTCTCGATGCGCGCGAGGTCGGCCACCGAGGTGCCCCCGAATTTCATCACGAGAAGCGGCATGCATCCCCCCCGCAAGGCCCTGATTTCCGGGCGCGTCTTAGGGCAGGGCGGGGCAGGGTGCAAGGCCTGTCAAGCGGTGGCAGGGGGGCGGTGGCCCCCCCCGTGCGGCTGCGGATCAGCCGCGTCGTCCACGCCGTTCACGCTTGGGGCCGCCCGCATCGTCGCCCGTTCCGTCCGAGGCCGAGGAGAAGCCGCCCAGATGGGCCGAGATGTCCTCCAGCGTCGGGCGCGGACCCTTGGGCCGCGTCTCCAGCGCCTCGCGCATGGCGCGCAGGTGTTCCGGCATCGTCCCGCAGCAGCCGCCGATGATCCGCACCCCCGCATCCCGCGCCAGCACGGCATATTCCGCCATCAGTTCCGGCGTGCCGTCATAGTGGATGTGGCCGTCGTGATATTTGGGGATCCCCGCATTGCCCTTGGCGATGATCGGCCGCTCTGTCCCGGTGGAGGCAAAGCCCAGCACCGTCCGCATCAGGTCCGACGCGCCCACGCCGCAATTGGCACCGAAGGCCACGGGCGGGTTCGGCAGCTTTTCCACCAGTTCCGCCAGCGCGGCGGAGGTGACGCCCATCATCGTCCGCCCCGCCGTGTCGAAGCTCATCGTCCCGCACCACGGCAGGCCCGCCAGTTTCGCGGCCTCGGCGGCGGCGCGGTATTCCTCGGGCGCCGAGATGGTCTCGATCCACAGCACGTCGACGCCGCCTTCCTTCATCCCTTCCATCTGCTCATGGAAGATTTCCACCGCGTCCTTGTGGGTCAGGGTTCCCATCGGCTCGAAGATCTCGCCCGTCGGCCCGACCGATCCCGCGACCACGACCTTACGCCCCGCCTTGTCGGCGATCTCGCGCCCCAACTCGACGCCCACGCGGTTGAGTTCCCGCACGCGCCCCTGCGCGTTGTGCAGCTTCAGGCGCGCGGCATTGCCGCCGAAGGTGTTGGTCAGAAAGATGTCCGACCCGGCCTCTACCGCGCTGCGGTAGAGGGTGCGGATGTTGTCCGGCTGATCCACGTTCCACAGTTCCGGCGGTTCGCCGGAGGAAAGCCCCATGTTGAACAGGTTCGTCCCCGTCGCGCCATCGGCCATCAGCCAGTCGCGGGTGGAGAGGAGTTCTGTCAGCGCATCGGCCATGGGGCACCTTTATCTGAATATCTGGGCAAAGCTCTGCCATGGCGGACGGTATCAGGCAATTCGATATTCCGCATGATGATCTTGAACCGCGGGCCAAGATCCCCGCGCGGCGATGGAAAAAGGCACCCCGCAGGGTGCCCTTCCTCCGCGCCGCCATGGGCCGAAGGGATTACAGCTCTTCCATCAGCTGCTGCTTGGCCACGGGCAGAAGCTCGGCCATCTTGGCGCGCACCTCGTCGGCGCTGGCCTTGCCGGCCAGATCGCCCGCCACCTTGCGCACCACATCCTCGATGCCCGCTTCCTCGAAATCGGCGCTCACCACGCTCATGGCATATTCGGCGGCCGCGTCCCCGCTCTTGCCCAGAAGACCCGCGGCCCACAGCCCCACCAGCTTGTTGCGGCGGGCCTCGGCGCGGAACTGCATGTCGGCGTCATGGGCGAACTTGGCCTCGAAGGCGTGTTCGCGATCGTCGAAGGTGGTCATGTCGGGGCCCCTTGATCCAGAATGTCCTTGCCCCACCATATGCCCCCGGCGCGCGCCCGCTGCAAGAGCGGCGGCATCCGGCGGGCTCATGCCTTGCGACTTGGGCGGTGTTGGACTATAGCCCCCTCAACAGGCGGGGAACCCTATGGTTGCCCCGCCTTCTGCGTTGAACCGGAGCATTCATGGCACGTCGCAAGAAGGTCTACGAGGGCAAGGCCAAGATCCTGTACGAAGGGCCGGAACCCGGCACCCTGATCCAGTATTTCAAGGATGATAGCGCCCCGACCCCCGCCACTCCCGCCCCCGCGGCGGTGGAAGGCAAGGGCGTGCTGAACAACCGGCTGTCCGAATTCTTCATGACCGGGCTGAACGGCATCGGCGTTCCCACCCATTTCATCCGTCGCCTGAACATGCGCGAACAGATGGTCCGCATGGCCGAGATCATCCCGCTGGAGGTGGTTGTGCGCAACTTCGCCGCAGGCGAGCTTTCCGCCAAGCTGGGCATCCCCGAAGGCACGGCCCTGCCGCGCCCCATCGTGGAATACTATTACAAGGACGACCGTCTGGGCACGCCCATGGTGTCCGAGGAACATATCATCGCCTTCAACTGGGCCAGCCAGCAGGACCTTGACGATATCGTCGCGCTGGCGCTGCGGGTGAACGATTTCCTGTCGGGCGTGATGCTGGGCGTGGGCATCCGCCTTGCCGATTTCCGCATCGAGGTGGGCCGCATCTGGGAGGGCGACTACATGCGCCTGATCGTGGCCGACGAGATCAGCCCCGACAGTTGCCGCCTCTGGGACATGCGCACCGCCTCCGAGGCGATGGAGCGCGAGGGGATCGTGCGCGAACCCGGCCCGCTGGCCGATCCCTATACCGAACTCGCCCGCCGTCTGGGCGTGCTGCCCTCCAACGTGACCCATACGACGAAGCCCACGCTGATCAACTGAAACCTTGCCCCTGCGGGGGCAGGGCGCTATTGCCACGGCCAACCGCACCAGATCTTGGGGGAACCGATGAAAGCCCGCGTCACCGTCATGCTGAAGAACGGCGTCCTCGACCCGCAGGGCGAGGCCGTGCGCCATGCGCTGGGCACCTTGGGCTTTGCGGGCGTGAACGGCGTGCGGCAGGGCAAGGTTATCGAACTGGATCTCGCGGAAACCGACAAGGCCAAGGCCGAGGCCGATGTGAAGGCCATGTGCGAAAAGCTGCTCGCGAATACCGTGATCGAAGGCTACCGCGTCGAAATCCTCTGACCGCGACGCCCGAACGCGACCGCTTGCGTCGGCTTCGGCCTAGCCTTCCGCGCGCCCCGGTGATTGGCTCCGGTCGCACAGACCGGAGATCACGATGCGCGCCGCCATCCTGAAAGCCTATCGCGAGGACCTCGTCATCGAACAGGTTCCGGACCCCGCCTGCGAGGCCGACGGGGTGGTGCTGAAACTGCTCGCCTGCGGCATCTGCCGCAGCGACTGGCACGGCTGGGTGGGCGAACATCCCCGCGTGAAGCCGGGGGCGATCCCCGGCCATGAGTACTGCGGCGAGGTGGTGGAGGCGGGTCCGCTGTCGCGCTGGCAGGTGGGCGACCGCGTCATCGCGCCCTTCATCCTTGCCTGCGGCCAATGCCCCGAATGCCAGTCCGGCCAGACCACGATCTGCAAATCGCAGCGCGTGCCGGGTTTCGGCGAACCGGGCGCATATGCCGAATATATCTCCGTCCCCCGAGCCCATAACCTTGCCCGCCTGCCCGAGGTGATCTCGCCCGTCCTTGCGGCGGGTCTGGGCTGCCGGGTCACCACGGCTTGGCACGCGCTGACGGGCCGCGCCGACCTGCGCGCGGGGGAATGGCTGGCGGTGCATGGCACGGGCGGCATCGGGCTGTCGGCGCTGATCCTTGGCCGCGCCTTGGGCGCGCGGGTCGTGGTGGTGGATGTGGTGGCGGAGAAGCTGTCCCACGCGCTGTCCCTTGGCGCCGAAGCCGCCTTCGACGCCCGTGACGGCGACGTGGCCGCCCGCATCGTCGAGGCCACGGGCGGCGGCGCCCATGTCTCGATCGAGGCGCTGGGAATCGAGGCCACGGCCAATGCCTCCATCGATTGCCTGCGCCCCTTGGGGCGGCATGTGCAGGTGGGCCTGCCCACGGGCCATACCGCACGGATGCAGATCCACATGAACGCGGTCTACATGAAGCAGCTTGCCCTCTTTGGCACGCGCGGAATGCCTGCGTGGAAATACCCCTCGCTGCTGGACATGATCACGCGCGGGGTGGTGGATATGTCCCCGCTCATCGCCCGCACCGTGCCCCTCTCGCGCGCCTCGGCCGAGCTGCGCGCCTTCGACGGCCCGATGCCCCCCGGCGTCGCGGTGATCGACGATTTCACCCGCTAGCCGCAACTTCCCGTCCCGCGCATTTTTCTGCCATTTGGGGCTACACACCGCCGCGGAGGGGTGCTAATAGCCCGCCACCAGGCCGCTGTAGCTCAGCTGGTAGAGCACGTCATTCGTAATGATGGGGTCGGGGGTTCGAGTCCCTTCAGCGGCACCACTTCCATCACACAAAGTCTTATCGGGGCCCGCCAGACGGCGGGCTAGGATGCTTGCGCCCGTCACCCCGGCCCGCAGGCCCCCCGGCCCGCAGGGGCCGGGGGGGGCGTTCAGGCCTCGATATGGGCGAATTCGTGATCCGCCGCGCGCTTCTCCTTTCCGCCCCGGTCGATCCCCAGAAACAGCACGATGTTCTTCGCCACATAAAGCGTCGACCACGTCCCGAGGATCACCCCCAGCAGCATCGCGAAGACGAAGCCCCGGATCACGTCCCCGCCAAAGACCAGCAGTACCACCAGCGCGATCAGCGTCGTCGTCGCCGTCATCAGCGTGCGCCCCAGGGTTTCGTTCGCCGACAGGTTCATCAGGTCGCGCAGCGGCATCGTCTTGTATTTGGCGATGTTCTCGCGCAGCCGGTCGAAGATCACCACGGTATCGTTCACCGAATAGCCGAGGATCGTCAGCAGCGCCGCCACGATGGTCAGGTCGAACTTCAACCCGAACAGGGCGAAGATGCCGACCGTCACCACGATGTCATGGATCAGCGCCGCCACAGTGCCCACCGCGAACTGCCACTCGAAGCGCATCCAGACATAGATCAGGATGCCCGCCGCCCCCGCAGCCACGGCCGCCAGCGCCAGCCAGATCAGCTCGGACGAAACCTTGGGCCCGACCGATTCCACCGCCGTGAAATCCACCACCGGATCGACGGCCCGGATCGCCGCCTCCACCTGCGCCACGCCCTGCGGCGACAGCGCCTCGTGGCCCTCCTGCGCCTCGATCCGGATGGTGACGACATGCTGGTCCGGCCGGAAGGACGGATCGAAGACTTCCGTGATCGCCACATCGCCCAGCGCCATCTCCGACAGGGCCGCCCGATAGGCACCCATATCCACCGCCTGCGTCGTCTCGGCCCGGATCGTGGTTCCGCCCTTGAAGTCGATGCCGAAATTCAATCCCAGCACCGCCACCAGAAGCAGCGACGCGACCACCGCTGCGACCGAGGCCCCGAAGGTAAGCCACTGCGCCCGGAAGAAGTCGATTGCCGTATTGTCCGGCGCAAGCTTCAGGACCCCTTTCACCGAGACGGTCTTCGGCTTCCGCCAGCGCATCCATGTCTCGACGATCAGCCGCGTCACATAGACGGCGGTGAACATCGACGTCAGGATGCCAAGGCCCAGCGTCACCGCAAAGCCCCGCACCGGGCCCGAACCCACCGCGAACATGATCACCGCTGTCAGTAGGCCGGTGATGTTGCTGTCCATGATGGCCGAGAGCGCCTTGTCGAAGCCCGTCTCGATGGCCCGCCCGGCGGGGCGCCCCTGCCGCAGTTCCTCGCGGATGCGCTCAAAGATCAGGACATTGGCATCCACCGCCATGCCCATGGTCAGCACGATCCCCGCGATGCCCGGCAGCGTCAGCGTGGCCCCGATCACCGACAGCACCGCAAGCAGCAGCGCCATGTTCAAGGCCAGCGCGATATTCGCCATGACGCCGAACCCGCCATAGCAGGCCAGCATGAAGGCCACGACCGCGATCATCCCGATCACCGCCGCGCGCTGCCCGGCCTCGATGCTGTCCGCGCCCAGTTCCGGCCCGATGGTCCGCTCCTCGAGGAAGGTCATCCCCGCAGGCAGGGCGCCCGCCCGCAGCAGCACGGCCAGTTCCGTCGACTCCTCCACGTCGAAATCGCCCGTGATGATGCCCGATCCGCCGGGAATGTGGCTCTGGATCACCGGGGCCGAGATCACCTCGCCATCAAGGACGATGGCGAAGGGCGATCCGATATTGGCAGCCGTATAGTCGCCGAAGGCGCGCGCCCCCGGCGCGTCGAAGCGGAAATTCACCGCCGGACGGTTGTTCTGGTCGAAGGCGGGCTGTGCATCGACAAGGTTGTCGCCGCTGACCACGGGGCTGCGATCAAGGATGTAATACTGCCCCGGTTCCGTGGCCGAGGGCAGGACAAGGTCGCCGGGGCTGCCCGCCCCGTCCGGGTTGGCGGTCCGGCCAAGCACCGGGTGAAAGGTCAGTTGCGCCGTTGTCCCGATCAGCGACTTCAACTCCGCCGCGGATCCGATGCCCGGCACCTGAATCAGGATGCGGTCCGCGCCCTGCCGCATGATCGTGGGTTCGCGCGTTCCGACCTCATCCACCCGGCGGCGGATGATCTCCAGCGATTGCTGCAAGCTGCGCTCGTCCGAGGCCTTCTGTTCCGCCTCCGAAAGCCGGATGGTCAGTGTGTCGCCACTGCCCGCCACCTCGATATCCGTCTGGCCGATGCCGGACAGGCTCACCACCGGGGTGGCCAGCGCGCGCACCGCGCCAAGCGCCGCCTGCATGCCTTCGGGATTGCCGATCGCCACCCGCAACTCGCCCGCCGGTGCCTCCAGCCGCCGGATGGTGCCCACCTCGCCGCGCCTTTCGCGCAGGGCATCGCGGACCGAAGGCCACAGCACCTCCATCCGCGTGGCATGGACTTCCTCGACATGGACCTCTGCCAGAAGATGCGCCCCGCCCCGCAGATCAAGGCCCAGAGCCATCAGGTCCGAGGGCATCCAGCCGGGCCAGCCCGCCAGATCCGCCTCGCTCCCCGAGGGCAGGGTGCCGGTTTCGGCAAGGGTGGCCGCGGCGTCGTTGTGGCGCTCCACCGTGGGGTAGAAGGCATTGGGAAGGGCGAAGAGAATGCCCCAGAGACAGACGCCCCAGATGAGAAGGCGCTTCCAGAGAAGGGTGCGTGACATGACCTGTCCTTGTCCCGGCCAGAGGCGGCCAATGGGCCGCGCCGGATGCCGGAGAATGATGTGAGAACGCTCCCCGCCATGCCTGTTCCGCCAATCCTGTCGGATAGGGCAGTCAGGACAGGGCAGGGGATGCGGAAGGGCAGGGCACCGCGCCTTGGCGCGGGCCCGCGACATCAAAGGTCAGGCAAGGGGCGGGGCACGCGCCTCGGGCGGGCGGTTCTCGCCCGCAGCGACCGGCGAATCGGACGCTACCCGCGCCAGCGCCCGGAAACGCGCAAGGGCAGGGGTCGGGGCCGTGGCAGGCGCCAGCGCCTCCTCCGGATCGCCCGCATGCCGGAATTCCGGCCCGCGCTGGAACTTGCCCGCCCCGGCTAGGATGGCCGGAAACTCGCCCCCCTGCACGGAGGCAAGGCTGGCCTGCAGGACGGGCAGGGGCAGGGCGGAGGGCCGCGACTGCGCCGTGACAAGGACCAGCAGCAGGGACAGCAGGAAACCCCAGGCAATCGATGCCCGGCCCCGCCATGCCGATGGTTCGCCCCGCGCTGTCATGGCCCCCTTGTCGCATTGCCCGCTGGGAACGGCAATGCCCAAGCCCCGCCCCGCAGGCCGCCGGCACGGGGCAGGGCAGGGCGGGGCAAGCCCCCGTCAGGCCGCCTCGACGCCGCCCTTCACCCCGGTGATGTAGGAGACGACATCATTCCCGTCCGTCTCGTCCTTCCGCAGCGAGGCCACGATCCGCCCGCGCCGGAACACCACGATCCGATCCACCAGATCGAAGACCTGCCGCAGGTTGTGGCTGATCAGGATCAGCGGCACCCCCCGGTCCTTCAGGCCCCGGATGATGTTCTCCACCTGCGCCGTCTCCTGCACGCCCAGCGCGGCGGTGGGTTCATCCATGATCACCAGCTTCGATGCAAAGGCCGCCGTCCGCGCGATGGCCACGCATTGCCGCTGCCCGCCCGACATGTTCCGGATCGGGTTATCCACGTTGGGTATCTTCACCGCCGTGGTCTTCAGCGCCTCCATCGTGCGCTCGCGCATCACCTTGCGGTCCAGCCATGAAAACGGCCCCAGCCGGAACTTGAACAATTCCCGCCCCAGAAACAGGTTCGACGGCACGTCCAGATCATCGGCCAAGGCCAGCGTCTGGAACACCGTCTCGATCCCCGCCTCGCGCGCCTCCAGCGGCCCCGCGAAACTCACCGGTTGCCCGTCGAACAGGATCTCCCCCGCCGTCCGCTGCTCCACCGCCGTCACCTGCCGCACGAAGGTGGATTTCCCAGCGCCGTTGTCGCCCACCACGGCCACATGCTCACCCTCGTGCAGCACGAAATTCGCATCCTCCAGCGCATGCACGCCGCCGTAATACTTGGTCAGGCCCCGTGTTTCCAGAATGATCTTCGCCATGGTCCTTACCCCCGCGCCCGGTTCTTCTGCCGCCATTGGTCAAGCACCACGGCCGCCACGATGATCGCGCCCTTCACCATCTCTTGGTAATAGGCATCCAGCCGGATCGAGGTGAAACCCGAGATGATCACCGAGAATATCGCGGCCCCCAGCACGGTGCCAAGGATCGACCCCCGCCCCCCCGCCAGCGACACGCCCCCGATCACCGCCATCGCGATGGCGTCCAACTCGTACATCACCCCCATGCCCGCCTGCGCGGTCAGGTTCTTCGACGTCAGCAGGATCGCCGCCACCGCGGCCAGCATGCCCGCCATCGTATAGACCAGCACCTTGTGCCGATCGACATTGATCCCCGACATCCGCGCCGCCGCCTCGTTCGACCCGATCGCATAGGACCGCTTGCCGTAAAGCGTGTATTTCATGATCAGGTGGAACAGCACGGCAAGGATCACGAAGACCACCGCCGGGTTCTGCCCCTGCCATGACAAAAGACCAAAGGTCAGCGACCCCAGAAGGTCGCCATTGGCCAGCGCGCCATAGCTTTCCGTGGGAAAGCTGACGGGCTGCCCGTTCGACCACCACCGCGCCACGCCGCGCGCTGAAACCATCATCCCCAGCGTCGCGATGAAGGGCGGGATGCGCGTATAGGCGACCAGCGCCCCGTTCACCAATCCCGCCAACAGCCCGCAGGCCAGACCCACGGCAATCGGCACGATCACCGGCAGATCCATCGCCCATTCCCCGAAGATCGCCTTGGGGTTCGGGTTCCCGTTCACCATCGCCGTCTGCGCGAAACTCATCACGATCATCGCCGTGGCCCCCACGACGGACCCCGACGACAAGTCGATCCCCCCGATGATGATGACCTGCGTCACCCCCAGCGCGATGATCCCGATGATCGCCACCTGCAGGATCATGATATCCAGCCGCTGCTGGTTGAAGATCGCATCGACATTGTCGCGCATGTTGAACAGGAAGGACCCGCCCTGCATGCGGTTCAGCACCTCGAAGATCACCACGATCAGCACCAGCGCGCCGAACACATTCCATTCCGGCGCGCGCGTCCGCTTCGCCGGATCGTATTTCAGGCCCCCCAGCCCATGGGTCGCGTCTGCCACGGCGTCCTCCTCCCGCTTGTCGTTTTCGTCCATCCTGCCACAAGACGCGCAGGAATGAAGCGGGGCGGCGGTCGGTCCGCCGCCCCCTTGTCGTCCCGCGGGGGGATCAGTTCTTGGACAGGTAGTTGTCGATATTGGCGGGCGTCACCAGTTCGAAGGGCACATAGACCTTCTGCTCCACCGCCTCGCCAGCCGCCAGCTTCACCGCCGCATCCAGCGCGCCGCCACCCTGCGCCGCCGCGTTCTGGAACACCGTGATGTCCAGCTCGCCCGCCTGCATCGAGGCCAGCGCATCCTGCGTCGCATCGACGCCCGACACGATGACCGAGGCCATGTCGATGCCCGCCGCCTTCATCGCCTGAATGGCACCCAGCGCCATCTCGTCATTGTTGGCCAGCACACCATCAAAGGCCGCGCCGGTGGACAGCCAGTTCGTCATCAGGTTCTGCGCCTGATCGCGCGACCAGTTGGCGGTCTGCTGGTCGATCACATTGACCTTCACGGCGCATTCGCCCGCGTCCATCACGTCATAGTAGTTCTGGGTGCGCTGCACGGCCGCCTGGTTCGACAGCTCGCCCTGCATGACATAGACGCTCACCTCGGTCTTGCCGGCGGCGGCCCACTGGTTGCATTGCTCGATGAAGCCCTGACGCGAGGATTCGGATTCGTTCGACGCAACGAAGGCCTGATTGTCCGGCAGGCTGTCCACGTTGATCGGCTGGCGGTTCACATATACCAGCGGCACGCCCGCGGCGGCGGCGGCATCCGTCATCGCCTGCGTGGCCGAGGTGTCGACCGGGTTCACGATGATCGCATCCACACCGCTCGCGATGAAGTTGTTGATCTGGTCCAACTGCTTGGCCACGTCGTTCTGAGCGTCCTCGATCTGCACCGACAGACCGCCCGCATCGGCCTGCGCCTGAATCCCGTTGCGCAGCACGGTCAGGAAGTTGTCGTCGAACAGCGCCATCGACACGCCGATCCCGTCGGCCATCGCGGTGCTGCCCATCAGCGAGACGAAGCCCGCGGCGATCAGGGTCTTTTTCATGGTTCTCTCCTCCACTGTCGGTGTCCGGCACACCGTTCTCCCTGCCGGACCGCCCGTCCTGCGGGCGGTATTCCCTCCGCTCAGGCCTCCACGCCCGCGCGGATGAATTCCATCGAAGCCGCCAGCGCGGCCTTCGGATCGGTCATGTCATGGACCGACGGCGCGAAGGGCTCATAGCTGATCGGCCCCGCATATCCGGCCCGCCGCAGCGCGCGGATCTGCGCCACATTGCCCAGCACGTCATCGCCATCGACCAGCACCCGATGCGGGTCGCGCATGTCATCCAGCGCGATCATGTCCTTCACGCCCGACACATGGACGATCCCCGTCAGTTCCGGATAGATCGGCCCGAACCCCGCCAGCGCGTGGTGGAAGGTGTCATGCACCATGAAATAGGTGCCCACGCCCCCCACCGCATCAATCGCCCCGGCCAGCACGTCCTTGTAACGCAGCGAACAGACGGCAAAGCCCAAGGGCTCCACCATCGCCTTCAACCCATGCGCCTTGAGCATCGGCAGGATTTCCCGCAGCGCGCGCTCCGTGACCTTCCGGCTCTCGCCCCGCTCCGTCGCCACGCCATCGTTGCGCGGGATCAGGCTCACCGCCTCCGCCCCAGCCGCGACCGCGATCCGCATCAGCGCCTCGGCCTCTGCCGCCTTGGCGTCGGACCAGTCGTTGAACATCTTCACTTCCGCCAGCGCAAGGAAGCGCAGCCCCCGCGCCTTCACCGCAGCCCCCACCGCCGCCGGATCGGCCCCGCCAAACAGCGGGCCGGAAAGATCGTTGCGATACTCCACCCCCACGCAGCCCAGACCTGCGGCAAGGTCGGCAAAGGCCTCCCAGCCCAGTTTCGGCGCGGTCATGTGGTTCAGGGCGAAAGGCAGCATCTATTTTCTCTCCAGACGCGGCCTAGCTTCACGGAGGCGGCGTGGATGGAAAAGATATTCCAATTCTGGACCGCCTCAACCGAAATGTTTCACTGCTGCAATCAGCCCTAAAGGAATCCGCGAGAGTTTGACGATTTTTCGTCAGATCGATTCCGCCACATGTATGTCGGGGTTCAGGAATATCTGGCCGAAATCAGCACTGTCCGGCCCATGAGTGGCGATTTTTGTCATGCGGATAAACATCTCTCGGCACAGTTTCTCCAGTGGCGTATCCGTGACCATCGTGACGATCCCCTGCGCGAGACCTTGCTGTGATTCGCGAGTCAGGGCCGGCACGACCAGCACGACCTCGCCCGGAGCACGCGCTTCGCGAAGGGCGGCGATTGCGCCCTCCATGCCGCCCCCCGCAACATAAATCCCGCGCAGATCGGGGTCCTGCGCCAGTGCCGCATGTGTGTTCTCGTAAGTCAGTTGGCGCGTCTCGAGGTTGACGAAGGTGTCCATCACCTGAAGATGCGGGGCCCGCTCCCGCAGATATGCGCGGAAACCCGTTTCACGCAACTCGTGGCCGTGCCAGCGATGTCCACCCACGAAAAGCCTTACCTTGCCCGGTCCCCGCGCCGCCAAACCCGTGATCCATCCGGCGGTGCGCCCCACCTTCAGATTGTTAAGCCCAAGGTATCCCACACGAATTCCCTGCGCAAAATCTGACAGCAGCGAAATGACACGCAAGCCGCCACTTCTAAGTTCCTCGACTGCGGCGGTCACTTCGGGGTGGTTCACTGCCGTCGCCGCCAGCACATCGCAGCGTCCCGCCATCGACCGCATCAGCCGCGCCATTTCCGAAGGCGCCTGCGATGGCGAGAACTCCAGCACGAGACGCGGCCGAACACCCTGGACTTCCAAGACCGACCGGTTCAACTCATCCGCGAAGGCCTTGTAGAAATCCTGCCCCTGCTTGTGAAGCACCACGCCGAAGCGCACTTCCGGCAACTCCGCAGCCTGCGACGTGCCCGACAGGCGGCCTGCCGCCGGGTGGCCGATCCTCACTGCCGCCTCGGCGATGCGCAGGCGAGTCGCCGCACTCACCGCTTCACGGCCGTTCAGCGCGCGGTCCACCGTGGCGATTGATACGCCAGCCGCTGCCGCCAGTTCCGCCATGCCTGCGCGCCTTGCCATCTTCGTCACCTGCGTTGCCGTTAAATCGTCAGACGGCGTGCATATTTGACGATTTCTGACGAGATCGCCAGAGGGGATACTTCCACGATATGGAATTTTCGTTCTAAACACATTGAAACTCGGTCAGCCGAGAGAAGGAGTTTCGCATGGCCAAGAGAGATTACAGCCTGCTCGGCCCCGATGGCGCCCGCGCCGTCGAAACCGGGCTGGCCGCCGCGGAGTGGTACCACACCGATGTCCCCCGCAAGGTGATGAAAGAGTTGATGCAGCGGTCGGATCAACCGGCGATTCGCGACACGATCATCCTCTACGGCTGCATGATCGCCTTCGCCGCCGGGGGCATCGCGCTCTGGGGAACGTGGTGGTGCGTGCCCTTCTGGCTGGCCTACGGCGTCCTCTACGGCTCCGCCTCCGACTCGCGGTGGCACGAATGCAGCCACGGCACCGCCTTCAAGACCCCGTGGATGAACAACGCGGTCTACGAGATCGCCTCCTTCATGATCATGCGCAACTCCGCCACCTGGCGGTGGAGCCATGCCCGCCACCACACCGACACCTACATCGTGGGCCGCGACCCCGAAATCGCCATCATGCGCCCCCCGGCCTTCATCAAACTGATCGGCGCCTTCTTCGGCATCCCCGACGTGCTGGCCTTCATCCCCCGCATGATCCAGAACGCCCTCGCAGGCCCCACGGCCGAGGAGAAGACCTTCGTCCCGCAATCCGAATGGGGCAAGGTCCAGCGCGTGGCGATCATCTACACGGCCATCTATGCCGCGACCATCGCCACCGCGATCTGGATGCAGTCCATCCTGCCCCTGATGGTGATCGGCCTGCCCCGCATGTATGGCGCATGGCACCACATCATGACGGGCCTGCTGCAACATGGCGGCCTTGCTGACAACGTTATCGACCACCGGCTGAACAGCCGCACGGTCTACATGAACCCGATCTCGCGCTTCATCTACTGGAATATGAACTACCACGTCGAACATCACATGTTCCCGATGGTCCCCTATCACGCGCTCCCGCGCCTGCACGAAACGATCAAGCACGACCTGCCCGCGCCCAACCGCTCCATAGCCGAGGCCTTCGCCGAGATGTGGCCCGCCCTGCGCCGCCAGCTTGCGTATGAGGATTACTTCCTGCGGCGCGACCTGCCCCCCACCGCGAAACCCTATCGCGAAGATTTCCACAAGGCCGCGCTGGGTGACCTGCCCGACGCCGTCCCCGCCGAATAAGGACAAACCCGATGCCCCAATGGATCCGCGCCTGCGCCACCGACGACATCGACGAAGAGGACCTGATCCGCTTCGACCATGCCGGCGCCACCTACGCCATCTACCACTCGCCCGAAGGTGATTTCTTCGCCACTGCCGGCCTCTGCACGCATGAGAACATCCACCTCTGCGACGGCCTCGTGATGGGCCACATGATCGAATGCCCCAAGCATAACGGCCAGTTCGACTACCGGACCGGAGAGGCAAAACGCGCGCCCGTCTGCGTCAACCTGAAGACCTTCCCCATCAAGGTCGACGGCTCCGACGTCTATATCGAGGTGCCGTGATGGCCAAACGCCTGACCGTCCGCGACCTTCTGGACCAGCGCGGCAAGCATCAATTCGCCATGCTCCGCGTCGAAACGCTGGAAGAGGCCGAGGCCGCCGAAAGGGCGGGCGTCGAACTCCTCTCCGTTCCCCCCGCCATGATCATGGACCGCCGCTTCCGCGAGGCCGCGCCCACGGCCTTCGCCTTCCCCGGCGACAATTTCTACGAAATCGGCGATACCGCCGATTTCCTGAAATGGGCCTTCCCCCTCTACAAGCACGGCGCCGACGGCTTCTACTGCTCCGGCTCGCTGCAAACGATCCGCGCCATGGCCGACCACGCCCTGCCGGTCTGCGGCCATGTCGGCCTGATTCCGTCCAAGCGCACATGGACCGGGGGCTTCAAGGCCGTGGGCAAGACGTTGGAAACCGCGCAACTCGTCTGGCAACAGGTCAAGGCACTGGAAGAAGCAGGCGCCTTCGCGGCCGAGATCGAGGTCGTCCCCCATTCCATCACGCAGGCCATCGCGGAACGCACCAGCCTCTTCCTCATCTCCATGGGGGCAGGGGCGGCGGGCCATGCGCAATACCTCTTCTCGGATGATGTGCTGGGCCAGAACCGGGGCCACGTCCCCCGCCACGCCAAGGTCTATGCCGATTTCGCCACCGAATATGACCGGCTGCAGGAAAAGCGCGTCGCCGCCATGTCCGCATTCGCCGCCGATGTCCATGACGGCAGCTATCCCGCCCCCCAGCATCTGGTCGACAGCGAGTCCGAGGTTGTGGCGGCCTTCCGCGACTGGCTGGATCAGGTGGCCTGACAAAGGCCCGGACAAGGCCGCCGCCGCCCTGTGCAGCGTGGGCGGCGGCAAGGTGGGATTGCCCCTTCGCCCGCCTCGCCGATGCCCTGTCGCGGGGCGAATGGGGTCACGTTGCTGCCTTGCTCCGGCCACGAAAATCCTGCAACGCTTCCGCCGTTCACGAGCGTTTACGAGAAAGGGGTCGTCGGAATGATCCATCCGGTTCTGTTGTGCGGTGGGTCGGGCACCCGTCTATGGCCCCTGTCGCGCAAAAGCTTTCCCAAGCAGTTCACCCGCCTGATCGGCGAGGAAAGCCTGTTCCAGGCCTCTGCCCGCCGCCTCTCGGGTGAGGGCTTCGGCAAGCCGCTCGTCATCACCGGATCGGATTACCGCTTCATCGTGACCGAGCAGTTGCACTCCGTCGGCATCGACCCCGGCACCGTGCTGATCGAACCCGAGGGGCGCAACACCGCCCCCGCCGTGCTTGCCGCCGCGCTGCATCTGGCCAAGTCCGACCCCGGCGCCCTCATGCTGGTCGCCCCGTCGGACCATGTCGTCCCTGACGCCCCCGCCTTCCGCGCCGCCGTGCAGGCGGGCATCCCCGCCGCCCGCGCGGGCCGCATCGTCACCTTCGGCATCCGCCCCACGCGCCCCGAAACCGGCTATGGCTGGCTGGAGCTTTCCGCCCCGCCGCAGGACGGCACCCCCGTCGACCTGACCCGCTTCGTCGAAAAGCCCAAGCGCGAGGTGGCCGAGGCCATGCTCGCCTCCGGCAATTTCCTGTGGAATGCGGGCATCTTCCTTTTCACCGCCGCGACCATCGTCGAGGCCTTCCGCGCCCATGCCCCCGGCATGGTTCCCCCCGTGACCGAGGCGGTGGAGAAGGCCATTCCTGACCTTGGCTTCCTGCGGCTCGATCCCGCCGCATGGGCGGGGGCCGAGGCGACCTCGGTCGACTATGCCGTGATGGAACGCGCGGGCAACCTCGTCGCCGTGCCCTTCGGCGCGGGCTGGTCCGACCTTGGCGGCTGGGATGCCGTGGCCAGCGAGATGGGCCCCGACGCGCGCGGCAATGCGCTGGGCGGCAATGCGGTGGCCATCGATTGCGACGGCACGCTCCTGCGGTCGGAGGAGGAGGGGGTGGAACTGGTGGGCATCGGCCTGACCGACATCATCGCCATCGCCACGCCCGATGCGGTGCTGGTCGCCCACAAATCCCGCGCGCAGGATGTGAAGAAGGCGGTCGAGGTGCTGCAGGCCAAGGGCGCGAAACAGGCCGAGGCCTTCGCCCGCGACCACCGCCCCTGGGGCTGGTTCGAGACGCTCGCGCTGTCCAACCGCTTCCAGGTCAAGCGCATCGTGGTCAAGCCCGGCGCGGCGCTCTCGCTGCAATCGCATATGCACCGGTCGGAACACTGGATCGTGGTGAACGGCACCGCCAAGGTGACGGTCGATGACAGCGTGCAACTGGTGACCGAGAACCAGTCGGTCTACATCCCCTTGGGCGCCAAGCACCGGATGGAGAACCCCGGCAAGGTGCCCATGGTCCTGATCGAGGTCCAGACCGGCGCCTATCTGGGCGAGGATGACATCATCCGCTACGAGGACATCTATTCCCGCGGGCAGGGGGCAAAGGGCTGACGGTCCCAAGGGCACGGCACGAGGTCCCGGGTCGGGCCCGGGACGGGGTCACCGGCCTGCCCAGACCTCCTCGTAGACGGCGCGGATCCCCGCTGCCTCCCGCTCCACCCCGAACAGGCGCAGGGCCCGCTCCCGCGCCGCCGCCGCCCATGCGGCATGGCGCGGCCCGTCGGACAAAAGCGCAACCGCCGCCTCCGCCGCGCCCTGCCAATCCTCCAGGGGCACGACCAGCCCCGCCTGATCGTTCCCCCCCGCGCGGCCCGCGAATTCCTGAAAATGCCCGGTCCGCGTGGCGATGATCGGCACGCCGCAGGCCATCGCCTCGATCGGCGTGACGCCATAGCCCTCGTATCGCGGCAGCGCCATCAGCAACCCCGCCCCCTGCATCAGGGCGGGCATCCGCTCTGCCGCGACCTCGCCGGGAAAGAGGATGCGCCCCGCAAGACCCGCCGCCGCCGCCTCGGCCCGCAGCCCCGCCAGAAAGCCCTCATCCCCGCCCTTGGCCATTCCCGCCACCACCGCCACCGCGCCGGGCAGCGCGGGCAAGGCCCGGATCATCGCCCGCACGAAAAGGTCCGTCCCCTTCTCGGGCCGGATGCGCCCCACGGTCAGGATGCCATAGTCCCCCGGAAACCCGGTCGCCCGCCACGCCGCCGCCCGGTCCGCCGCCGGGGCGAACCTGACAGTATCCACCCCGTGCGGCACCACCGCCCGGCACCCCGGCACGAAACCCGCCGCCGCCTCCGTCGTCGCGATCACCGCATCCATCCGTGATATCAGCCAGCGCGGCCAAGCCGAATGCCGCCGCTGCGCCGCGCTGGTGAAGACGATCCGCACCGGCAGGCGCAGCACGTCGCGCGCGAAAAGCGCAAGCTGCATCTCCGGGTTGCGCCGCACATGCCAGATGGAGAAATCGCGCCCCGCAGGCGGCACCCGTGCCAGCGCCAGCGCCGCACGCCGCGACAGGGGCGCCGGGCAGCCGGGCAGGGGATGGCCCACCAGCACAGCCGCCATGTCGCGCGCCTGACAGGCCAGCACCGCCGCCGCCGTCGCCGAAACGCCGGTGAAGCGCGGGTTCAGGTTGGTGACATAGAGTTCCGGCCGCATCGCGTCTCCCTCGCGCGGGCAAGCCCCGCACCCCGCGCGCCCCATAGACCTTGCCCCGCCCGGCCCTGTCAACGCCCGCCCCGCATCGTGGCGTCACGGGCAGGGTCGGGTTGTGGGGGCGGCAGGGGGGCGATATATCCCGCAAGGTCCGTGAACGACCGGACCGGAACCACAGCATCGTCAAGGGAACGGATGGCCATCAGGTCGGATACAGCAGGCCGCATCGGCGCATGGATCACGGATCGCCTGATCCGTGCCGCGCTCTGGCTTGTCCTCAGCCTGCCCTTCGATGCGCGCCGCCGCCTTGCCGCCGCCCTGATGACCGGCATCGTCGCCCCCATCGCCGGCTGGCGTGCCCGCATCCGCGAAAACCTCGCCCTCGTCCGCCCCGATCTGCCACCGGAAGAGGTCGCGCGCCTCGTCCGCGACGTGCCGCGCAGCATCGGCCGCACGCTTGCCGAACTCTATTCCGGCCCGGAATTCGTGGCCCGCGTGGCGCGCGAACGCCTGCAGGGCGCAGGGGTTGCCGCCTTGGAAGAGGCGCATCGCACCGGCCGCCCCGTCCTCCTCGTCACCGGGCATCTGGGCAACTATGACGCCATCCGCGGCGGCCTCATCGCGCGCGGCTATCGCGTGGGCGGCCTCTACCGCCCGATGGACAACCCCTTCTTCAACCACCATTACGTCGCCGCCATCTCGCGCATCGGCACGCCCCTTTTCCCGCGCGGGCGCAAGGGTCTGGCCGACATGATCCGCTTCCTGCGCGGAGGCGGCATGGTGGGCGTGGTGCTGGATCAGTCGATGGGCGATGGCGCACTTTTGCGCTTTTTCGGGCAAGAGGCGCTGACCGCGCTGTCGCCTGCTGAAATGGCGCTCCGCTATGACGCGCTGGTGATCCCCACCTATGGCATCCGCCGCGCCGATGGCGGCTTCGACATGGTGATCGAGGCGCCGATCCCCCATTCCGATCCGACCACCATGACACAGGCCCTGAACGACAGCCTCGAGGCGCAGGTGCGCGCCCATATGGACCAGTGGCTCTGGACCCATCGCCGCTGGAAGATGACGAACAAGACGTGGTGAGGAACCGCGTGCCCTAGGCCCCGACCCGGCCAAGGATCAACGCCGCCACCTCTGCCACGCCATCCGTCTCTGCCGCCAGCACCGCCTCCGCCGCCGCGACCTGCGCCGCCCGCGCCGCCCCGTCGGTCAGCAGCCGCTCCACCGCCCGCGCCAGATCGTCCGCCCCGCGCACCACCCCTGCCGCGCCACGCGCATCCAGCCGAGCGTAAAGATTCGCGAAATTCCCCACATCCGGCCCGTGCAGGATCGCCGATCCGTGCAGCGCCGGTTCATAGGCATTGTGCCCGCCGACCCCCGCCACCAGCGACCCGCCGACAAAGGACACCGGGCACAGGTCGAACCACAGCCCCATCTCGCCCAGCGTATCGGCAAGATAGACCTGCCCCGCAGGCCCTTCACCCCGGCTGCGGCGCCCTTGGCTCAACCCCGCCGCCGCGATCACGTCCGCGACCTCATCCCCCCGCACCGGATGACGCGGTGCAAGGATCAACGCCGCCCCCGGCAGCCGCGCGCAGAGCGCGCGATGCGCCGCCACCACCACCGCCTCCTCGCCGGGATGGGTGGAGGCCGCCAGCCAGACCGGCCGCCCCGCCAGCATCCCGTGCAGCCGCTCACGCTCTGCCCCGTCCACCGGCAACCGTTCCGCCGCGCGCTTCAGCGTGCCGGTCACGCGCACACGCCCGGCCTCCGCCCCCAGCGCCACCAGCCGCGCCGCCATCGCCGCATCCGGGGCCGCCAGCAGCGTGAACCGCCCCAGCAAGGCCGCGGCCAGCCCCCGCATCCGCCCCCAGCGCCGCGCCGAGCGGTCCGAGATGCGCGCATTGGCAAGAATCATCGGTATGCCTCGCGCATGGGTCTCGTGCATCAGGCGCGGCCAGAACTCGCTTTCCACCATCACCGCGACATCGGGCCGCCACTGCGACAGGAACCGCCCCACCGGCCCCGGAAAATCCAGCGGCAGATAGCGCAGGATCACCCGCTCCGGCACCCGTTCGGTCAGAAGGCCCATCGCCGTCACCGTGGTGCAGGTCATCAGCACATGCACATCGCCCCGCGCCGTCAGCGCCCGCAGCAGGGGCAGCACCGACAGCCCTTCGCCCACGCTCACCGCATGCAGCCAGACCAGCGCCCCCTCGGGCCGCGTGCCGCCGCCCATGCCTAGCTTCTCGCGCCAGCGCGCCGGGTCTTCCTTCCCCGCCCGCAACCGCCGCCGCAGGATCACCCCCGCCAAGGGCGCCGCGACCCGCGTCACCGCCAGCCACAGCGCCAGCGCCACGGATCGCGGCGGGATCGGGCGCGCCGGGTCGTCATGCCGCTGCGACGGGTGGGGCAAAGCATCGCTCATGCCCGTCCCTTACACCGCCATACCGGGCCTGTCACTCGGACCCGCGCGCGCCCTCGGCTCACTTCGTCAGGATCAGCTTGCCCGCCCGCGTGATGCGCAACGCATAGACTTGCCCATCCAGCACGATCCGCGCCTGCACGCCGCCCTTGGTCAACACCCGCGCATCATGCACCGGCAGTGCGGCTTCCGTAGCTGCAGCCTCTTCCATCCGCAACGGGCGCAGCGCCTCCGCCTCGGCGCGCGAAAGATCGGGACGCATGTTCATCGCACGCCCTCCATCCGGTCGAACAAAATCTCAAGGTTCAGCCCCGCGCCGAAGGGCAGGCCCTCTGTCAGGCCATCGCCCAGCACCAGCCGGATCATCTCGCCAAGGTCGAAGGCAGGGCCGCCATCACGCGGCAAAGGAAGGGGATAGGGCAGGGGGTCCATCGGTCATCTCTCGGATTTGAAAGGGGGCGCCGGGCTGACCAGAACGGTTGGCTGGGGAGGATGCGGAAACCTTATCAAAAAAGTCAGAAATAGCAACCCCCTTTCCGAATGCCCCTTTTCCGCCCGATCCGCGCCCTTCCCGTGCCGCCGCCACCCTGCTAACCACATCCCACCCAAAGGACGCGACTTCACAGGGACCACCCGCATGACCGACGCCCCGCTCACCTGCTTCAAGGCCTATGACATCCGCGGCCGCCTCGGTGCCGAGCTGAACGAGGATATCGCCCGCCGCATCGGCCGCGCCTATGGGCAGGTCCTTGGCGCACGCCGCGTGGTGCTGGGCCGCGACATCCGCCCCACCTCCGCCGCCCTCGCGCAGGCCGTGGCCGAGGGGCTGATGGCCACCGGGGCCGAGATCCTCGATCTCGGTCTCTGCGGCACGGAGGAGGTCTATTTCGCCACCGGGCATCTCGGCGCGGATGGGGGCATCTGCGTCACCGCCTCGCACAACCCGATGGATTACAACGGGATGAAACTGGTGCAGGCCGGTTCCGCCCCGCTCGACCCCGCGACCACCATGCAGGCGATCCGCGCCTTGGCCGAATCGCAGGCCTTCGCCGCCCCGCTCCCCGGCGGGCGCATCACCGACGCCTCCGCCACCCGCGCGGCCTATGTCGACCGCGTCCTCTCTTTCGTCGACATCGCGGCGCTGCGCCCGCTCCACATCCTCGTCAATGCCGGAAACGGCGCGGCAGGCCCCACCTTCGACGTCATCGCGGATGCCCTCGCCGCCCGGAACGCGCCGCTCCGCTTCACCCGGATGCATCACAGCCCCGATGGCAGCTTCCCCAACGGCATCCCCAACCCGCTCCTGCCGGAAAACCAGCCGCCCACCGCACAGGCCGTCCTGCGGGAAAAGGCCGACATGGCGGTCGCCTTCGACGGCGATTTCGACCGCTGCTTCTTCTTCGATCACGATGGCCAGTTCGTCCCCGGCGAATATGTCGTGGGCCTTCTGGCCGAGGTCTTCTGCGCCAAGGAACCCGGTGCCACCATCATCCATGACCCGCGCGTGATCCTCGCCACGCAGGCCGCCGTCGCCGCCGCCGGGGGCAGGGCGGTCATGGCCCGCACCGGCCACGCCTTCCTGAAACAGGCCCTGCGCGACACGGGTGCCGTCTATGGCGGCGAGATGTCGGCCCATCACTATTTCCGCGACTTCTTCGCCTGCGACAGCGGCATGGTCCCGTGGCTCCTCGTGGCCGAACTGATGGGCCGCTCCGGCCAATCCCTCGCCGATCTCCTCGCCGCCCGCCGCGCGGCCTTCCCCTCCTCCGGCGAGATCAACTTCCGCGTCCCCGATGTCCGCGCCGCCATCGCCGAGGTCGAATCCCGCTACGCCCCCCGCGCCGAAAGCCGCGACACGACCGATGGCCTCTCGCTCGACTTCGGCACTTGGCGGATGAACCTGCGCGGCTCGAACACCGAACCGCTCCTGCGGCTGAACGTCGAATCCCGCGCCCGCCCCGACCTCGTGGCACAGGCCGTGGCCGAGATCAGCGCCCTCTTCGCCTGACCCCCTCCGCAAGGCCGGGGGGGCGCATCCGCACCCCCCCGGACCTCCCCCATCCCCAAGACCATCCCGCGCGCCACAGGCCCGCAGCACCTTCCCGCGCCCTGCTTCGTCCCGGCCCAAATACCCAAAACTCCCCGGCCAAAGCCCCAAACCGCCCCCCCGTCGGCGCGCCCGCTCTGGCCTCCGCCACGCCCCTTTGTTATACTAACGTGCAACAACACCACCCAAGGACGCATCCGATGGCCCCGCTTGCCGCCCTGAATTCCCCCTCTCCCGCCGATCTGTGGGAGATGGACCACAGCCACCACCTCCACCCCTGGACGAATTTCGGCAGCTTCGAAAAGGAAGGCGCGCTCGTCATCACCAAGGGCGAGGGCTGCTGGCTCTGGGATGCCGATGGCCGCCGCTATCTGGATGCCGTTGGGGGCCTATGGTGCACCAATATCGGCCTCGGACGACGCGAGATGGCGCAGGCCATCGCCGATCAGGCGGAACGTCTGGCCTTCTCCAACACCTTCGTCGACATGGCCAACGACCCCTCCGCCCGCCTTGCCGCAAAGATCGCGGCGCTCGCCCCCGGCGACCTGAACCGCGTGATGTTCACCACCGGCGGCTCCACCGCCGTCGACACGGCGGTGCGCATGGTGGCCTATGTGCAATCCTGCCTCGGCCACCCGACGAAAACCGGCATCGTCGCGCGGGATCACAGCTATCACGGCTCCACCTACCTCTCGCAATCGGTGGGCAAACGTCCGGGCGACCGCGTCCCCGAATTCCGCTACAAGGAAGACGGCATCTGGCACCTGTCGCCCCCCAATCCCTACCGCCGCCCCGCGGGTCAGAGCGAGGCCGAGTTCTGCGACGCGCTGGTCGCGGAATTCGAAACCCTCATCGCCACCGTGGGGGCAGACCGCATCGGCGGCTTCATCGCCGAACCGATTCAGGCCTCCGGCGGCGTGATCGTCCCGCCCGAGGGCTATCTCCGACGCATGTGGGAGGTCTGCCAAAGCCACGGCATCCTCTTCATCGCCGACGAGGTCGTCACCGCCTTCGGCCGTCTCGGCCACTGGTTCGCCTCCGAGGCCGAATTCGGCGTCATCCCCGACATCATCACCACCGCCAAGGGCCTGACCTCCGGCTACATCCCCTTGGGCGCCATGATCTTCTCCGACCGGCTTTGGGACGCGATGGGACAGGACCCCGACCGCTGGTTCACCGCGGGCTTCACCTATTCCGGCCACCCCGTCGCCTGCGCGGCGGGCCTGAAGAACATCGAGATCATGGAACGCGAGGACCTCTTGGGCAATGCCGCCCGCATCGGCGCGCTCTTCCAGTCGCGGCTCAAGACGCTGGAGGCTCTGCCCCTCGTCGGTCAGGTCCGGGGCCGGGGGCTGATGATCTGCACCGAGAATGTCGCCGACAAGGCGACCAAGGCACCGCTCCCCGATGGCGTGAACGAAAGCAAGCGCATCTCCAACGCGGCCGAGGCGATGGGCCTGATCGTCCGCCCGATGGCCCATCTCAACGTCATGTCCCCGCCCCTGACGATCACTGAATCCGAGGTGGAGTTCATCGCCGTGACGCTTGAGAAAGCCATCCGTCAGGTGACGGATGAACTGGTCCGCGAAGGGCATCGCATCGGGTGATGCCCCCGGTCCCCGCCCCGGACCTGATCCGGGGCCTCCGCCAACGCCCGCCCGAGGCCCCGGATCAGGTCCGGGGCGGGTCTGCTTGCGCCCCGATTCGCGCCGCTTGGTTAACGCAGCCTTTGCGTAAACCCACCGCCCGCTGCGTGCTGACGGTTTGCGGTACAGTTTCCGGCACAGGATCCGGTACAGCCGCCAAGGCCCTTTTCCCTGCCATTCCAAGGCATTGACCCGGCGCACGCCGCCCCTGCCGCCGCCCCGCTTGACAACCCCACCCTAGATGGCACCCTGCGCCCACCCGATCCGCGCGTCTCGGCCATCCAAACGACTGCGCTTGCGAATATGGGCACTCCCATCATGGCACTTCTGGAAGACGCAAAGTCTGACATCGATACCGCTTTCACCCGCAATGGCCTGCGCGGCCATTCCTTCGAGAACGCCTTCGCCGGCGCCACCTCCTTCCTGCGCCGGACCTATACCAAGGACCTCGCCGGGGTCGATATCGCCATCACCGGCGTCTGCTTCGATCAGGCCACCTCCCACCGCGCCGGCACCCGCTTCGGCCCCCGCGCCATCCGCGAGGCCTCCTCACTCATCGCCTATGACCCGCCCTTCGGCTGGGGCACCGACCCGCTGGAGGATATGGCGGTCGTCGATTACGGCGACCTCGCCTTCGACTATGCCCATACGCCCAGCTTCCCGGGCGCCCTGACCGACCACATCGCCACCATCCTCAAGGCAGGGGCCGGGGCCATCACGCTGGGCGGCGACCATTACATCACCTACCCCGTCCTGCGCGCCTATGCGCAGAAATACGGCCCCCTCGGCGTGATCCATTTCGACGCCCATTCCGATCTCTGGCCCGATGACAACCCCGACCGGATCGACCACGGCACCATGCTCTACAAGGCCGTCAAGGATGGCTATGTCGACCCCAGGCGCTCGCTCCAGATCGGCATCCGCACCACGACCGAGGATTATCTGGGCGTCAACGTCCTCTCCGCCCGCGAACTCCACGAAAAGGGCGTCGCCCATGCCGTGGCGCTCGCCAAGGACATCGTCGGCGACGGGCCGACCTATGTGACCTTCGACATCGACGCGCTCGACCCCGCCTATGCGCCCGGCACCGGCACCCCGGTCTGGGGCGGCCTGCATTCCTGGCAGGCGGCGGCCATCCTGCGCGATCTGGCGGGGATCAACATGGTCGGCGGCGACGTGGTCGAGGTCTCGCCCCCCTACGACACCACCGGCGCCACCGCCATCGCGGGCGCGCATGTGGCCTATGACCTGATTTGCCTCTATCACTGGGCAAGGACGCAACGCTGACAGGGGCGCATGGAGTGGGCAGGATGGGCATGGTTCTGGGGCTTCTCGCCCTTCTGGTGATCGGCTTCGGCGCCTATGTCCGCCTCGCCCCCTCCGACCCGGCGCGCTGGCACGTCTCGCCCACGCCCGCCGCGCAGCCCGACTGCACGGTCCAACAGGGCGAAGGCGATGCCCGCGCCACCTGCCTCCTTCCCGCCGCCCCGGCCGAGGCGCTGGCAAAGCTCGACGCCATCGCCACGGCCACACCCCGCACCACCCGCCTCGCCGGATCGCCGGAGGAGGGCCGCATCACATGGATCACCCGCTCCGCCCTCTGGGGCTTCCCCGACTACACCACCGCCGAAGCCGCGCCCGACGCCACGGGAACCCGCCTCACCCTCCATGCCCGCCTCCGTCTCGGGCGCAGCGACATGGGCGTCAACGCCGCCCGCCTGCGCGATTGGCTGCCAAGACTCTGAACCCGGCTTCGTTTCGGTCCAAATACCCTGGGGTCCGGGGTGAAACCCCGGCCGGTTTCCCCCCCTTGACCGGCCCGCCCCAAAGCGCGAAACCCCCCCGCATGGTCCCGCTCGACAAACTCGCCCAGATCACCCAGCGCTTCGAATATCTCGAGGCGCGCCTGAACGCAGGCGCGGAACCCGCCGAGATCGCGAAAATCTCCCGCGAATACAGCGATCTGCGGCCCGTGGCCGACCAGATCGCTGCCTACCGCCGCGCGCTTGACGACCTGTCCGAGGCCGAGGCGATGCTCGCCGACCCCGAGATGCGCGCGCTGGCCGAGGATGAACTCCCCCGCCTCCGCGCCCTCATCCCCGATTACGAACAGGCGCTCCGCATCGCGCTCCTGCCCAGGGACGCCGCCGACGCCCGCCCCGCCATCCTCGAAATCCGCCCCGGCACCGGGGGCGAGGAAGCCTCGCTCTTCGCAGGCGACCTTCTCCGCATGTATCAACGCTACGCGGAACGCCAAGGCTGGCGCTTCGAGATCCTCGAACAGCAACTCTCCGACCTCGGCGGGATCAAGGAACTCACCGCCCATATCCAGGGCGAAGGCGTCTTCGCCAAGCTCAAATTCGAATCCGGCGTCCACCGGGTCCAGCGCGTGCCGGAAACCGAAGCGGGCGGCCGCATCCACACCTCCGCCGCCACCGTCGCCGTCCTGCCAGAGGCCGAGGAGGTGGACATCGACATTCCAGCCGCCGACATCCGCATCGACACCATGCGCAGCAGCGGGGCAGGGGGCCAGCACGTCAACACCACCGACTCGGCGGTCCGCATCACCCACCTTCCCACCGGGATCGTCGTCACCTCGTCCGAGAAATCCCAGCACCAGAACCGCGCCATCGCCATGCAGGTCCTGCGCGCGCGGCTCTACGAGATGGAACGCGACCGCCAAGCCAACGAACGCGCCGCCGAGCGCAAGTCGCAGGTGGGCTCCGGCGACCGTTCCGAACGCATCCGCACCTACAACTTCCCGCAAGGCCGCCTGACCGACCACCGCATCAACCTGACGCTCTATTCCCTGCCGCAGATCATGGCGGGCGACCTCGACGCCGTGGTGAACGCCCTCGTCGCCCATGATCAGGCCGAGAAACTGGCGGAGATGGAAGGGTGACGGGCAACGAAGCCCTCCGCCTTGCAATCCCGAAACTGCAAGCCGCAGGCATAACCGACGCTCCCCGCGACGCCCGCGCCCTCCTCGCCCATGCCGCAGGCATCGCCCCCGACCGCCTGACACTCCACCTTGCTGACCCCCTCCCGCCGCAGGCCGAAGAGGCCTTCGCTCAGGCCATCACCCGCCGTGCGAACCGCGAACCCGTCAGCCACATCACCGGAACCCGCCTCTTCTGGGGCCGCCCCTTCCGCGTCACCCCCGACACGCTCGACCCCCGCCCGGAAACCGAAATCCTCGTCGAAGAAGCGCTGAAGGAACCCTTCCTGAAACTCCTCGACCTCGGCACCGGGACGGGCTGCATCCTCCTCTCCTGCCTCGCCGGAATGCCGATGGCCAAAGGAACAGGCACCGACATCCACCCCGCCACACTGATCGTCGCCGAGGAAAACGCCCGCGCGCTGAACCTCGCCAACCGCGCCCACTTCCTCCTCTCCGACTGGTTCGCCGCCATTCCGGGACGCTTCGACCTGATCCTGTCGAACCCCCCCTACATCGCCGAAGGCGAAATGGCCGACCTCTCCCCCGAAGTCCTCCACGAACCCCGCCGCGCCCTCACCCCCGGCGGCGACGGCCTCGACGCCTACCGCGCCATCGCGGCAGGCGCACCCGCCCGCCTGATGCCGCAAGGCCGCCTCATCGTGGAAATCGGCCCCACCCAAGGCGCGCAGGTCGCCGCCCTTTTCGCCGCGCAAGGCCTCACCGACATCCGCATCCTCCCCGATCTCGACGGCCGCGACCGCGTCGTCGTCGCCCGCAAACCGCAGGATGACACCGGCTGCGGCACCGCCTGATCTGCGGGAATTCGGCCACATTCGCCCGCCGCGCATCGGCAAAACCCGCCCGAACCACCGCACGGCACCAGAATCAGCTTGTCATGCACGCCCAAGAATGTTTAGTCGGCATCAGGTGACGGGGCCGGGCGAAGGCTCCCCTGCGCCTGAACTGCCAGACAGCTTGAACGCCTTCCGGTCCCGCAAGGGATCACACGACCCGAAGGCGCTTCGCAGGAAAGCCAGGTCATCTGGACCAAAGGACAAGATGAGATCTTCCAAGTCCCGCTCGCGCAACAAGGCGAACCGCCCGCGCACCCTCGGCAACATCATCAACCGCGTCTTCGACAGCTCCGGCCCCGAGGGCAAGGTGCGCGGCACGCCGCAGCAGATCATCGAGAAGTATCAGCTCCTCGCCCGTGACGCGCAGCTTTCGAATGACCGCGTCGCCGCCGAGAACTTCCTCCAGCACGCCGAACACTATACCCGCATGCTGGGCGAGGCGCAGCGCGAGATGGCCGCCGAACAGGAAGAGCGGCAGCGCCAGCAGCAGAACGGCAACCAGAACGGCAATGGCGGCAACCAGAACGGCTACCGCGACCGCGACAACTGGCGCGACCGCAACGATCGCGGCGACCGGGGCGATTATCAATCCGACCGTGGCGATGACAGCACCGGCAGCGTCGAGGTGATCGAACTGGGCGAAGGCGGCACCAACCTCGTGGAAACGCCCGAGGCCCGCCCCTACCAACAGCGCCGCGACCGTGACGACCGTCGCGATGACCGCCGCGAAGATCGGGGGTACCGCCCGCAAGGCGACCGCCAACAGAACGACCGCCAACAGGGCGACCGTCAGCAGGGAGATCGCCCGCAGGGGGGCGAACGCCGCGAATTCTATCGCGACCGCGACCGCGACCGGGATCGCAACCGTGACCGTGACCGGGATCGCAACCGTGACCGCGACCGGGATCGTGACCAGCAGCAGGCAAAGCCCGCCGCCGAATCGGCCCCCGCCGCGCCCGTTGCAGAGCAGCCCCCGGCACCAGCCCCGGCCCCTGCGCCCGCGCCGGTCAGCGAGGCAAAGCCCAAACCCGCGGAAAAACCTGCCGAGGCAGCGCCCGCACCCGAGGCCGTGAAAAAGCCCCGCGCCCCGCGCAAGCCCAAGGCGGAAAAGGAAAAATCGGACAACGGCCCCGCCGAAGCGGCGGAATGATCCGTTAACCCCTTTACCAATCGTTAACCAAGAAGGCCGGGAACATCCCGGCCTTCTTCATTCCTTGATAACCCTCGCCAAGGAACAGAACCCCTCCAGCGAAATCTCCTCCGCCCGCGCCGTGGGCTCGATCCCCGCCGCCGCCAGCTTCTCCTCGATCCCCGGAGCGAGGCCCTTCAACGACGCCCGCAGCATCTTGCGCCGCTGGTTGAAGGCCATCGCCGTGATCCTCTGCAAGACCTTGAAGTCGCAGGGAAAACGCGGCTCGGCCAGCCGCGTGACATGGACCACCGCCGAATGCACCTTGGGCGCGGGGGTAAAGGCCTCGGGCGGCAGATGCATCACCACCTTCGCCTCCGCCCGCCACTGCACCAAGAGCGCCAGCCGCCCGTAATGCTCCGTCCGCGGCTTGGCCACGATCCGCTCCGCCACCTCCTTTTGGAACATCAAGGTCAGGCTCTCCCAGAAGGGCGGCCAGACCTCCGGCGTCAGCCAGCGGATCAGCAATTCCGTCCCCACATTGTAAGGCAGGTTCGCCACCACCCGCACCGGCGGCGTAAGATGGGCCATGACATCCACCTCCAGCGCATCGCCGTTGATGACCTGCAACCGCCCCGGATAGGCCGCCGCCACCTCGGCCAGCGCAGGCAGGCAACGCGCATCCTTCTCCACCGCCAGCACCCGCCGCGCGCCTTCGGCCAGCAGCCCCCGCGTCAACCCGCCGGGGCCCGGCCCCACCTCCAGCACGTCGCAGCCCGACAGATCCCCCGCCTGCCGCGCGATCTTGGCCGTCAGGTTCAGGTCCAGCAGGAAGTTCTGCCCCAACTGCTTCTTCGCCACCAGATCATGCGCCCGGATCACCTCGCGCAAAGGCGGCAGCCCATCAATCGTCGCCATGACCGAAAAACCCCTGCCGCTTCATCCGTTCGCAAATATCCCACGGGGGTCCGGGGGTGTGAAACCCCCGGTCCGACGCATCAAACCCCGCGCGCCGCCGCCATCTGTTGCGCCATCCGCAGCGCCGCGACAAGGCTTCCCTCGCTCGCAATCCCGCGCCCCGCGATGTCATAGGCCGTGCCATGATCGGGCGAGGTGCGGATGAAGGACAGGCCCAGCGTCACATTCACGCCCCCGTCGAAATCCACCGTCTTGATCGGGATCAGCGCCTGATCGTGATACATGCAGACCGCCACGTCATAGCCCGCCCGCGCACGGGGATGGAACATCGTATCGGGCGGCATCGGCCCCCGCAGATCGAATCCCTCTTCCTGCAGCCGCGCGATCAGGGGGGCGATCCAATCCATCTCCTCCCGCCCCATTGCCCCGCCTTCCCCGGCATGCGGGTTCAGCCCCGCCACCGCGATCCGGGGTGCGGCTATGCCGAAATCCCGCCGCAGCCCCGCATCGGTGATGCGGATCGTCGCCTCCAGCAGATCGGGCGTCAGAACCCGCACCACATCCCCCAGCGCGATATGGATCGTCGCGGGCACCACCCGCAATTCCGGGCAGGCCAGCATCATCACCACCCGCTCCACCCGGCCAAGATGGGCCAGATATTCGGTATGGCCCGGAAAGCCGAACCCCGCCCCGTCCTTCAGCACCTTCTTGTTGATGGGCAGCGTGCAGATGGCCGCCGCGCGGCCGTCCTGCACCAACCCCACCGCCCGCGCGATCACGTCGATCACGCCCTGCGCATTGGCCGGGTCCGGCTGGCCGGGCAGGGCAGGGCGGGGGAAAGCATGCGGCAACACAGGCAGGTCGCCATCGGGTACATCCGCCGCCGCCTCCGGCGTCTCGATCACGGAAAACGCAGCCCCCTCAGGCAGATGCGCGGGGTCCCCGATCCAGAAGAACGGCACCTCCGCGCCCAGCACGGCCCGCGCCTTCAGCGCGATCTCCGCCCCGATCCCGGCAGGATCGCCGCAGGTCAGGGCGATGGGCAGGGGCGCGGCGCTCACCGCTCCTCGATGATCGCTTCCGACCGCAACTCTTCCAGATAGGCCTCGGCCAGCGCGTTGAGTTGCTGGTTGCCCAACTGGTTGCGCACCGCCTCGCGGTCGACCGCGGGCTTCTCATCGCCCTCGGCCGCAGGGGCATCTTCCGTGGTCACAGGCATGGCCGCCACATTCGGGTCAGGCTCGGGAATACCCGTGCGCAGGCACAGCATCAGCAATTCATTATACCCACCGCGCGCCCGCACCACGCTTTCGCCGGGGTCCAGCTTGGCCAGTTCCAGCCCGATATCCTGCGGCACCTGCCCCATCATCTGCTTGGTCACCCGCAGCTGATCGGCAGGCAGCCCCCGCGCCAGCGGATAAAGGTCGCCGCAGCCATCCGCCTGCTGGCGGATCACCGCGGGGTCGGTGCCTGCGGGCAGGGCGAATTGGGCATATTCCACCTCGACCTGCGCGGGCATCGCGCTTTCCACATCGCTGATCCCGTTCAACTGGAACAGGACCACCGCCTGCGGCACCACGATGGGATCGGAAATCTCGCCCGGCGACAGGGTCAGGACCTGCCCCACGATGGCGGGCGGCAAGTTCGTGATCGGCATCCAGTCCAGCCGCCCCCCGCGCCCCGCCGAGGGGGCTGCCGAGAATTGCCGCGCCGCCGAGGCAAAGCCCGCCTCCGACCCGGCACCTTCCTTGATCCCCCGCGCCTGATCCAGCACCGGGGTAATGTCCTCGCCCTGAACCGGGATCACCAGTTCCGACAGCAGCACCCGCACCTGCGGCGTCTTGGCATTCTCGGCCAAAGCCCGGTCGATCTGCGCATCCGAGATGCGCACCGCCGAGGCGAATTTGGTCCGCACCACCTCGCGCCAGAGCAGGCCATTGGCCACGAAATCGCGGAAGGTTTCGGGCGCGACGCCCTCCTGCGCAAGCGCTTCGGTGAATTGCTCCGCCGTCAGGTTGGCCCGCTGCGCGAATTCCGCCATCCCGGCCTTCACCTGTTCGGCGGTGACCGAAATGCCCATGTCCTTGGCCGCCTGCGCGCCAAGCCGATCATTCATCAGCGCCTTCAGCGCCTCTTTCTCCGGGTCGCCCGGCGCGCGCAGGGCGCGCAGGAACAGCATCCGCTGTTCCATCTCGAAATTCGTGATCGTCTGGCCGTTGATCACCATGCGCGGCGCGAAGGGGCTGCCCTCCTGCGCCAAGGCATGGCCAGAGACAAGCGCCACCATCGAAACCCCGACCAGCGCCGCCCGCAGGCCCCGCACAGATTTCATCTGCGGATGATCCGTCATTCCCGTATCCCGTATCCTGCCCTGCACTCTCATCGCCTGCACATGCGCGCCGGTCCCGCCTCGGTCCCGCCGCCAAAGCCCAGCAACTCGACCGAAAGATCGACCGTCGTGCCTGAGCGCACAGTAGTGGATGCCGTCAGCCGACGCGAGAGAGAAAGATCGACCAGCAGGCACTCGTTCTTGAACTCCAGCCCGAAATCCGCGCTGCGATAGCTGTCCGAGGCGAAATCATAGCGGCTCGATGCGGTCGCGGTCCATCCGGGGGTGATCTGATACCCCCCACCGATCACCAGATCGGACACCGCATCCGTACGGGATTCCGCCGCATCCGCGATCGACCAGATGTAACCGGCATTGGCCCAGACCCGTTCGCCGCCATATTCCGCGATCACCTCGCCCCGCGTCACCGTCAGGTCGTCATCCGCGATGATGCGTCCGGCAAGGTCAAGCCCGTCTGGCGTGCTGGCCGTTAGCGCGACCAGCCAATCCGACGTGCTGCCGCCCAGCCCCGAGGCATTCGAAAACGCCATTGCAGGCTCTTCCCGGAACACCCGTCCCACGGTCGCGCCCACCGTCCAGCCTGCCGGATCGATCCGCGTCCAGCCCAGCCCGAGGTTCAGGCGCAGCCCGTCCTCCACCACGTCGCTGCCCGGAAAACGGTTCAGCGAGAAGAGGTTGGCCTCGTCGAACTCCACAAGGCGGCTGTCCTCGTTGGGGATCGTGCCTTTCCCGCCATCCGACCAGACGACCTGCGCCACCGGTTCCAGAACCTGCACCGCACCGCCCGAGCCCGCCCGCAGCAGAGGCCAGCGCAACTCCACCGCACCCGCCCCCGACAGGCGCGACGTGCTGCCGCCATAGACCGTGTCGTCGGTGATGGTGAATGTGTCCAGACGCATCTCGCCCAAGACCGCGACGACGATGCCGGACGATGTCACCCAGTCCTTCCGCCAATCCGCCCCGATCGACAGGCGCTGCATGTCCGCCCCTTCGGCGACGTCATCCGCGTCCGCGCCATCGGTGGCCTGCGACGATTGCCGCGTATGGGTATGGGTGCCGAACCGCAGCGTTCCTTCGCCGCCAAGGCTGCCCAGTTGGAATCTCCGGATGAAGGTGGAATCCGTCACCAGATAGGGCGTGGCCGACGGGAAATCCCCCGCCCGCAGCGTATCGAAATTGATGATCCGGCCTGCGATATACTGATCGCGCCGCACCCTTTCGATCAGGATGGAATTCGTCAGACGGTCCGTCTCGCTTATCCCGTAATCGGTCAGGAAGGCATCGTCGCTGACGGCCTCGGCATGGAAGGCCAGCCGGAACCCCTTGGGCAGCGCAAAGACCCCGTCCGCCACGACATGCCCGCGCGTGTTGCCGGGCTGGATGTCGTCGCGGGCGATGATGCCATCCACGACGATGCCGCCCGTATCGAAGGCCTGCCGATAGCGCAGCCCCATCGACCGCGCCCCCGCGCTGGTGATCGTGGGCGAAAAGGTCAGGTCGCGCGACGGTCCAAGCGTCAGGAAGTAGGGCACCGTGACGCCCGTTCCCAGATCGGTCCGGTTGGTGAACTTGGGCATCAGGAACCCGCTTGACCGGTCCAGCGTCGGATCGGGCACACGCAGGCGCGGGATGTAAAGGACGGGCACCCCGGCCATCCGCAACTGCGCATGGTCGAAATAGATCTGCCGTTCCCCTTGGTCATGCAGCACCCGTCGGGCCCGGATCTCCCAAAGCGGTGTGCTGCTGCCCGCGCAAACCTTGCAGCTTGAGGCAACGACATTGTCCAGTTGCAGATAGCGGCCCTGACTGCGCACCATCTGCGCGGCGGCCATCTGCAACTGTTCGTTCAGCACGACCCGCGCGCTTTGCAGGATACCCTCGGTCAGATCGGCGGCAAGTTCCGCCTGCGCGCTGACGATGACGGTCGTCCCCTCGGCATCGGTCAGCCGGATCGGCCCCTCGATCGACAGCCGGTCAGCGGCCTGATCATAGACGATCCTCTCCGCCGTCAAGCGGCGGCCCTGATAGAAGACCTCCACCGCGCCATCCGCGATTAGGCGGTTATCCGCAGCAATCTCCAGCCGGTCGGCAACCAGCGTCGCCGTCTCTTGCGCCTGCAGCCCGCCGGGGCCGCTGGCCGCAATCAGCGCCGCCAGCGACAGCGCGAAGGTCAGCTGCCGCAACGCAGAAAAGCGCCTCTTGCGCCTTTTCCCGAACTGAAGATGGCGGCGCGACATGTCAGCCATCCTCCAGATGCAAAAGCAGGCCCAAGGCCATCATGGTGGCAGCAAGGGGCGGTGTCCATGCCGCAAGTGCCACAGGGATCTGACCGTTCTCGCCCAGAACCTGCGCGAAATTGCGCAGGAAGAAGATCGCAAAGCCCGACAGGATCGCCAGCAGCACCAGCGTCCCGGTCTTGCCGAACCGCGCATGCCGCATGGTGAACCCCGCCGCCACCAGAACCATCGCCGCCAGAAGCAGCGGCTGCGCAAGCTCCATCTGGAACCAGACTTCATGCGAGCGCGCCGAAAACCCCGCCTTCTCTAGGCTGTCGATATAGGCAGGCAGCGACCAGAAGGGGATCGCCGAGGGCGCGCCGAAACTGTCCCGGATGCCCTCCCGCGTCAGGTCGGAGGGTAGGGTGCTGCCATCCGGCAAGTGGCTTGCCGTCTGTTCGGGATTGGCCTCCGACAGATCCCACCGCTTGGCCCCTTCCAGACGCCACGCCCCCGGCTCAAGCCTCGCCACCGCCGCTTCCACCCGTGCTGCGGGCAGGCCGGTTGCATCGAAAAGGACGAAGGTCACGCCGTAAAGCTCCGTCCCGTCCTGATTGCTGCGCGCGGCCTGGATGACCGTCTGCCCGTTGCCATCCCCCTGCCGCAGCCACAATCCGCTGGCGGAAACCGACAGGACGCTCTGTCCGCTGCGGGCGATGCTGGCCTGCGCGCTGTCGTAAAGCTTGCCCGTCGCCGCGACGAGCGGGTTCAGCACCGCCACCGCCAGCAAACCGCAGACCAGCGCCGTCAGGACCGGCGCGATCAGGAAGCGCAACCCCGACCGCCCCGCCGCCCGCACCACGACCAGTTCGCTCGACCGGGCCAAGGCCATGAACAGCGCCACCGCCGCAAGGATCACGATCAGGGGAAGGATGCGATACAGGCTTTCCGGCACGTTCAGCGCGGCCAGTTGCAGCGCCGAGAGCAGCCCCGCATCGCTGCCGCTCAGACGGCGCAACTGATCTATCGTATCGATCAGCAGCATGATCCCGAAGAACACGCCGAAGACGACGGCCAGCGTCATCAGGAAACGGCGGGCGATGTACAGGCTCAGCGTCATGCCACCGCCCTTCGCACCCGACGGGGGCGCTGCGCAAGGTGCAACAGCAGGGCGGCGATGCTGATCCCTGCAATCGGCGCCAGATAGACCGCAGGCCAAAGCCGCGCATCCCGCAGCGCCGCCGCCGACCCAGATGTGTTCAGAAGTTGCAGGAAGATCAGGATCCCCACCGCCGCAAGGATCTGCCGCCACAGGCCGAAGCGGCTGAAGGCCCCGATCAGCAGCGTGGCAAAACCCACCAGCGCCGCCGCCAAGGACAGGAAGGGCTGCGCCAGCCTCGCATGCAATTCCTGCAGGATCACCGCAGGCGCTGCCCCCGTCGCGGCCTCGGTTGCCGCGATCCCGCCGCGCAGGATCTGCCCCGTCGTCAGATAATCGACCGGAACCAGCGCGCTTTCGCCCCGGTTCAGCATCCCGCCAAGATCATAGGTCACATCGGCAAATCGCGTGATCGAGAGTTTGCGTTCCGCATCCCGCCCGATGGTCTGCGCGATGCCGTCGAACATCAGAAGCATCGGCCCCGCATCCCCCCGCGCCAAAAGCGCGCTGCGGGCGGTATAGGTCGTCCGCTCCGCCTCGCTGCGGTCATCGGCAAGGAAAATATCGCGCAACTCGCCCTGCGGCGTGATCTCGCGGATGTACAGCGTCACGCCCGCCGCCGGATGCATGAACTGCCCCGCGTTCAGATACCGCGCCGTCACATTCTCCGAAAGCGACGCCTCCCGCTCCGACAGCATCGCCCCGCTCCACGGGACAAGGACATTCATCAGCACCAGATGCAGCGCCGTCACGATGGCCCCGAAGTAAAGCACCGGCCGCGCCAGCCGGAAGGCGGAAAAACCCGTGGCCTGCATCACCACCAATTCGCTTTCCTGCGTCAGGCGGTTGGTGATGTAGATCGCCGCCGCAAAGGCCGCGATGGGCAGCACCAGCCGGATCACGTTGGGCAGCATCAAAAGCGAGAATTCAAGGAAGACCAGCGCGGAATGCCCATCGCCCAACAGCCTGTCGAACAGGCCGACGGCCCTGTTCACCCAATAGACGGACACAAGGATTAGGGCAAAGAACCCGAACAGCGCAACAAGTTGCGACAGCAGATATCTGTCGAATCTCGACACGCCGACCACGCCCCCGGTTCTTTTCTTGGCGTGAAACTATCGGAATTCCGCGGCGGGGAAAACTCATATCTGGTCAATCCGGGGCGGGGCGGGTAGCGTTCCGCCGATGCCTTGGCCGCCGCTTTCGGGGGCGGCACAGTCCCGGAGATTTCCGCCATGACCCATCCCGTTCCGATCCATTTCCGCGCCGTCGATCTGGAGGCGCTGCCCCGCCTATCGGGCCGCATCGTGGCCTTTGCCGACGGAACTTCGGGCCTTGGCGCCGCGCTGCGCCGTCTGGACCGGCTGACCAAGGGCGCGGTCGCCCGTATGCTGCAGAGCGAGGCTTTCGAGCGTCTGAAACCGGGTGAGGCGATGGAGCTTGCCTTTCCGTCGGGCCTCGCTTGCGACGCGCTGCAGGTGATCCGCCTGCCAAGGCGCGCCGATGCCGCGCAGGCGCGCAAGGCCGGCGGGGCCATCGGCCGTGCCCTGACCCCGGCAGGGGCCACGGTCCTTGCGGAGGGCCATGCGCAGGTCGCCGAGATCGCCTTCGGCACGGCGATGCGCGCCTATGACTTCACCGCCCACAAGACCGGCGACCGCAAGGACCCCGGCCATGTCGTCTTCATGGTCGCCAATCCCGAGGCGGTGGCCGCCGCCGCCGCCCCCGGTGCCGCCGTGGCCGAGGGCGTCTTCTTCACCCGCGATCTGGTGAACGAACCGGCCAATATCCTGACCACCTACGACTTCGCCGCCCGCCTTGCGGCGATGCAGGAACTGGGTCTGGACGTGGAAATCCTTGAGGAAGAGCAACTTGCCAAACTGGGCATGGGCGCGCTTCTGGGTGTGGGGCAGGGGTCGGAAAGCCCGTCCAAGGTCGTGGTCATGCAATGGCATGGCGGTGACAAGGAAGCGGCCCCCTTCGCCCTTGTCGGCAAGGGCGTGGTGTTCGACACGGGCGGCATCTCGATCAAGCCTGCGGCGGGCATGGAAGAGATGACGATGGACATGGGCGGCGCCGCTGTGGTGGCAGGCGTCATGCGGACGCTTGCCCTGCGCAAGGCCAAGGCCAATGTCGTGGGGCTGGTTGGGCTGGTCGAGAACATGCCCGACGGGCGCGCGCAGCGACCGGGCGACGTGGTCCGCACCATGAAGGGCGACACGGTCGAGGTGATCAACACAGATGCCGAAGGCCGCCTCGTTCTGGCTGATGTGTTGTGGTATGCGCAGGAGCGGTTCAAACCTTCGGGGATGATCGACCTCGCCACGCTGACAGGCGCGATCATCATCGCGCTGGGGCATGAAAATACGGGCGTCTTTTCGAACAGTGACGATCTTTGCAACGCCTTCCTCAAGGCCGCGCAGGCGGAGGGCGAGGGGGCATGGCGCATGCCCATGGGCGATGCCTATGATGCAAAGCTGAAATCCCGCATCGCCGACATGATGAACGTGGGCGGGCGCGATGGCGGGGCGATCACGGCGGCGCAGTTCCTGCAACGTTTCGTCAAGCCCGAAACGCCATGGTGCCACCTCGACATCGCGGGCACGGCGCTGCTCAAATCCGAAAGTACCCTTGCGCCCAAGGGGGCGACGGGATGGGGCGTCATGGCTCTGAACCGTCTTATCCGCGAGAAGTTCGAAGGAAAATAGGGGCGCAAAGCGCCATGACGGGTGACTTGCGGGGGCGCCACTGAAAGGGAGGGCGGTCCGTCGCGCGCCAGGCCTCCCCGGTAGAACCCCGTCGGGCGGAGGCGGTGTCGGGCCAAGGCGTCTTGCTGGAAACGACGGATCTCATGGCTTGGCCGAACCGGAGGCGAGCCTGAGAACTGCCGCAGGCAAACGGTCAAGAGGCAATTCTTCCTCCACGGCCCCGGCGAGGAATGCCTCCTTCGGCATCCCGTAGACGACACAGGACGCCTCATCCTGCCCAAGGGTGCGTGCCCCTGCGTCTCGCATTTCTCGCAGGCCCATTGCGCCGTCATCCCCCATGCCGGTCATGATCAGGCCGACGGCGTTCCTCCCCGCGGAGCGCGCCACGGACCTGAACAACACATCCGCCGAGGGGCGATGGCGCGAAACCAGCGGCCCGTCGCGCACCTCCACCCGGTAGACAGCACCTGACCGCACGACGACCGTATGCCGGTTGCCCGGTGCGATCAGGGCGTGCCCGCGCAGAAGGCGGTCGCCATTCTGGGCTTCGCGGACGGAAATCCGCGCAAGGCTGTCGATGCGGCGGGCAAAGGCCGCCGTGAAGGTTTCGGGCATGTGCTGGACGACCACGATCGGGGGGCAGTCCTCCGGCATCGCACAGAGCAGGTGCCTCAACGCCTCCGTCCCGCCGGTGGAGGCGGCAACCGCGATGATCCGCTCTGTGGTGCGTGCCATCGGCGCATTCGCCCGCGGCGGGGGCAACATTTCATCGGCAGAAAGCTTGGGTTCCGTACCCGCTGCCTTCCGGGCCTTTCCCGGTTTCGCCTGCGCGGCTGCCTTGACCGCCATTCGGATGCGCTCATGGCTGTCCTGCAGGAACTGGCTCGTCCCGATTTCCGGCTTGCAGATGATCTCGACGGCGCCCGCCTCCAGCGCACGGATCATGGTTTCACTCTTGTCGCTGACCAGCGAAGAGCAGACCACGACGGGGATCGGATGCTGCGTCATCAACTTTCGCAGGAAGGTGATCCCGTCCATACGCGGCATCTCTACATCCAGCGTGATGACATCGGGCACGATGTCCTGAAGATGCCGGGCGGCGATGAAGGGGTCGGAAGCGGCCCCCACCACCTCGATCTCGGGATCGGAGGACAGGACATCCGTCATCACGCGGCGGACCGAGGCACTGTCATCCACGATCAGGACCCGGATTGTCTTTCCGTTCTTGGGCATCAACGCAGCTTTCGGTAGATGGAGGGGCCCACCTGCAGCAGATCGGGCGGCACCGGGTTCAGGCTTTCGGAATGTCCGGTCAGCAGGAACCCGTCCGTGCGCAGGCGCGACAGGACGTTCCGAATGGCATCGCGGCGCCCTGCGGCGTCGAAATAGATCAGGACATTTCTCAGGAAGGCCACATCTACCCAACCGTCCGGTAGCTGGCCCTGCTCGACAAGATTGATCTGATGAAAGACTGCCCGTTTGCGAATCTCGGGCGCGATGCGGAACAGCGGGGCCTTCCCTTCCACCTTCCTCGACCGCAACAGGTAGGCCTTCCTGAAGTCTTCCGGCAAGCCCGCGATCTCGGCTTCGGCATAGACTGCACGCCTTGCCCTCTCCACGACGGGGGCCGAGATATCGGTTCCGATCACGTTCCATCGGATCGGCCGTGTCTGTCGCGCGGAAAACCGGTCAAGAACCATTGCCGCGGTCCAAGCCTCCGCGCCCGTCGAACAGGCAGCGCTCCAGACCGAAAGGGGCCTTTCGATCCCGCATCCCAGCGCCGCCAGCGCGGGCAAACCGGCTAAGTCCAGCCATCCGAACTGCGAAGGCTCACGGAAAAAGGAGGTCGTATGCGTCGTCAGTGCCTCGACCAGGGCACCGATCTCCCGATCTGCGCGCGTGCGGTTGTCCTGAAGGCTGTGGATATAGGCTCCGAAGTCACCGATCCCTGTTGCCCTTAGCCTGCGGTTCAGCCGCTGTTCAAGGAAGGCAATCTTCTCCGGGGCAATCGAAAGGCCCCCCCTTTCCCGCGCAAGCTTGCAGATGAAGGCCGCCTGAACGCCGGATAGTCGCGCACCGGTTGCGAAAGGGGCGGCTTGCATCAGCTTGCGAAGTCGAACAGATCGTCCGCCTCTTCCCCGATCACATGACGATGGTCGAGGACAAGCACAAGCCCGCCAGCGATACGCGCGACGCCCTTGACGAGCGCGCTTCCGCCCCCCTCCTTCCGGCCGCCCGGCGGGGCCTCGATCTCGTCCTGCGTCAACTCCACCACGCTCAGCACGGAGTCTGCGATTATTCCGATGGGCCGAGTGTCGTTCCCCTTGCTTTCCATCAGGATGATCCGTCTGCCCCTCTCCAATTCCGGCATCACGCCCAACCGATGCGAGATGTCGTAGACGGCGACACCCTCGCCCCTCGCGTCGATCAGCCCCACCACCTCGGAAGAGCTATCGGGCAGCGGCGTGAAGGGCTGTTCGTCCAGGATTTCCCGAACTGGTGCCACGGAAACGGCAAAGCATTGCCTGCCGATGCTGAATGTCAGGAAGGTATCGGGGTCTTCCTGTGTCAGCCTGGCAGATGGATCTGCCTCAAAAGCGCGGGCAGGTGAGGTCTGTACCATTTCTAGACTCCGATCTTCATTGCAAAGCCAGCAACCGCCACGGCCGCTGGCTTCCAGATGTCAGTACCGGACGAAATCCGCGTCGGTCAGTTTCTCGTCGCCCAGATCGAGCCGGATACCGTTCACATGGCCGTTGGTGGCAGTCTGCACCGCCGTCCCTTTGCCGCGCAGCGGTGCGGGCTGCGAAATCCGGATCGCGGGTTTCTCCCTGACCCCCGTCGGCATTGCCGAGGCGGCAGGGCGCGCCGACGTCCCATTGGCGGCAAGCTCGCTCTGGCGGGCATCCAACTTGAAGAAGGAGATGACCCCGCGCAACTGATCCGACTGCGTTGCCAGCCCATCAGAGAGCGAGGCTGCCTCCGTCGCTGCGGCTGCGTTCTGCTGGATCACCGAGTCGAGCTCGCGGATCGCGCCGTTTATCTGCTCTGCGCCAGTCGTCTGTTCTGCTGTCGCAGCGCTTATCTCCTGGACGAGATCCGAAGTCTTCTGGATCGCGGGCACCAGTGCTGCCAGCATCTCACCCGCTTTCTGGCTTACTTCCAGAGTGCTTCCGGAAAGTTGGATGATCTCGGCCGCCGCCTGCTGGCTGCGTTCGGCGAGTTTGCGCACCTCGGACGCTACCACCGCAAACCCCTTCCCGTGCTGGCCTGCCCTTGCCGCCTCGACGGCGGCGTTCAGGGCAAGAAGGTCAGTTTGGCGGGCGATTTCCTGGATGATGTTGATCTTCTCGGCGATGGTCTTCATCGCGCGAACAGCGTCATCCACGGCCTTCCCGCTTTCCTCCGCCTCGCGTGCGGCCTGTCGCGCGATCTTTTCGGTCTGAGAGGCATTGTCCGCCGATTGCCGGATGTTTGCGGTCATTTCCTCCATGGCCGAAGAGGCATTCTCGGCGGCCGCCGCCTGTTCTGTCGCGCCCTGACTGAGCTGTTCTGCGGTTGCGCTCATGGCTTGGGCCCCCTCGGCAACGCCAGTGGCGTTAACCGAGGCCTGCGAAACCACCTCGCGCAGCTTTCGCAGCATCTCCTCGAAGGCAATCCCCAGCGCGTCGACCTCAGAGCGACGCTTGGTTTCCACCGAAAGATCACCTTGAGAAATGCGTACCGCCACGTCCGTCATCGTCCTGAGAGAGCCGTTCATGTCCCCCATCGCAGTCATCAAATCTCCGATCTCGTCCCGGGACTTCGCCGAGGTGTCGACGGTGAGGTCTCCGTCGGCCACTGACTTTGCAACGCTTACGGCTCTCGCAAGGCCCCGACTCAGCGAAATGGCGATCCATGTGGCAGCAGCGATGGCAAGGAGTGCCGCGACTGCTGCGAGACCGACCAGCCTGTTCTTCGCCGATTCATATGCAACCTCCGCCTCGGTTCTTGCGGTCGACATGGAGGTTTCGCTGTTCGCGACGAGTTTCGACACCCGTTCATGGATGCTGTTCAGGATGGGCAAGACGGCGCCATTCATCTGGGTCAGCGCACGCGCACGGCTGTTCTGACCGGCGAGGTCCAGAACGCGTTCGGAAACGGTCATGAACCGGTCTGCCGCGGTCCCTAGTTCCGTCCGCTCCTCCGGCACAGCCGTGCCCAGCGCGCGAAGCAAAGCCGCCATATGGTTCTGCATTTCCGCTTGCCGCGCGTGACCGACGGCAACCTGTTCGGCGACGACAGCCTCGTCGTCCACCATGATTGCGTTCTTCTGGGCAAGCAGGATGGCATTCACGTCGTCGCGGATTTCGGCAATCAGGGAGAGTACCTCCGTCTGTGCATTCGGGCCCTGAAACTGGGTTTCCCGCGGCGCGGCCTCCAGTCGTTCCAGCGAGGCGAAGACTGCCTCGGCCGCCATCCTCATCTCGCCCAGGCTGAGTGTCATCGCCTGTTCGGTCGTCGAGGCCTTGCCCAGCTCGATGGCCTTGTCGGTTTCGGTCGTCAAACCGCTTCGTATGGCGAGGATTTCCTCGACAAGGACCTTGTCATTCCCGGTGGCAACCTCATTAAGGGCCTGCAGCAGGGCCGGGTTCGACTGCCGGGCGGCAAGGATCCGTTCTTCGGCAGCCTTCATGACCTCCGGGTCGGGGGAAAGGATCAGTTCGTTCACGGCAAGTTCGACCTGATAATAGCCGGCCCGTATCTCACCTGACAGGCGCACCATCTCGGCCTCCTGATCGATGATGTCGTTCAACGTCAGGTTGGCATTCGATAGGTTTCGGATCGCGATCCACGACAATGCGCCAAGGATCAGAAGGATGATCATGAACGCGGCGATCAGTCTGGCCTTCAAGGTTATACGCATTACTCCACTCCGTCAGGAAGTCTGGGTTGCGTTCTCATCCGGAGAGAACAACGTTTCGGTGTTGAGAAGGACGACCAACCGGTCGTCCAACTGGGCGACGCCGCGCACATAGGCCTTGGGCCATCTCGCCCCGAGTTCGGGAACGGCATCGAGGGTCAGGCCGTCAGCATCGACAACACCGATGACCGTGTCGGCGGCAAGGGCCACGCGCGTGACGACCTCCTCGACCGGCAGTTCCAGCACGATCAATCGACCGCCGTCTGACTGCTGTGATCGCTGCGGCATCCGCAACTTGCGCCTGATGTCCAGCACCGGTGTCACGATCCCCCTGACATTGATCAGGCCGGGTGCATGTTCCGCCGCGTTTGGCACAGGGGTGACTGGCAGGGGATCGATGACCTCGTGGATAAGTGCGACAGGGATGGCGAAGCACTCCCCCGCGATGCCGAAGGTGAGTAGCGATTGCGGGTTCGCGTCGTGGCTGGTTTCACTGGCTTGCATCGGAACTTCCCCTCAGGCCGCCGCTTTCCTTGATGACGCAAGCCCGCCGCGGACGAGTGACGCGACGTCAATGATCAGGGCCACCGCGCCATCGGGAAGGATTGTCGCTCCCGAAAGCCCCTCGACGGTACGGTGATAGGGAGAGAAGGGCTTGATGACCGTTTGGTGCTGCCCGATGATTTCGTCGACGATGATCCCCAGCCGAAGGCCGTCCGCGCGAACGATGACCATGCGGCGGTCGGATTCGCCGCTGCCATGGCCGTGGAAGACCTCCGCGAGGTCCAGCCAGGGAACGAGATGGTCGTGGATGCGGACCATCGTCCTGCCGCTGTCATGGCTGCAGTCTAAGGTTGCGATGTCGACGCATTCCTCGATCGCCGAAAGGGGCAGCACGTAGATATCGCTGCCTATGCGGACCAGAAGACCGTCGATGATCGACATCGAAACAGGCAGCTTGAGGGTGATCCTTGTCCCCTCGCCCCTGTTGGAGACGACTTCCACCTTGCCCCGCAGGGCTTCAATCGCGGTCTTGACCGCATCCATGCCCACGCCCCGTCCCGAGACCTTGGATACCGTCTCCGACGTCGAAAAACCCGGTGCGAAGATCAGGTTTCCAAGCTGCGCATCCGGGACATCGGCATCTTCCTGCAAAAGGCCCCTTGCGATGGCCTTCCTGCGGATCGCCTCCAGATTCAGTCCGCCGCCGTCATCCGAAATCACGATGGCCACCTCGCCACTTTCGCGCTGGGCCACGAGGGAAACGGTGCCGTGCCTTGATTTCCCGGCTGCGAGGCGTTGGTCGGTCGGCTCGATCCCGTGATCGACCGAGTTCCGGATCAGATGGACCAGAGGCTCGGTCAGGCGATCGATGACGTTCTTGTCGATTTCTGTCTCGCCCCCATCGGTGACGAGGAGGACGTCCTTGCCAAGATCGGCGGACAGGTCCCTGACGACCCGGCGGAATTTTCCGAACACCGTCTCGATGGGCAGCATCCGGATGCCGAGCGTTGCATCCCGAAGGCTGGCGACCAGCCTGCCCATCTCTTCGGCCAGCGTATCCAGTTCACCGTTGCCGATGGTTTTCGACAGGCTCTCCAGCCTTGCCTGCGCGATCACCAACTCTCCTAACTGATCGACGATGGCATCCAGGCGCCCCGAAGCGACACGGATTGTCTCGTCCGACGGTGCAGGCTGCCGTGTTGACTTTGCCGGGACATCGACCTTCGGGCCCGGTTCCGTTGCCGAAGGTCCTTGTCGCGCAAGCGGTGTTTCGTGCGGCGGTGGTTGTTCGGTGATTGTCAGATCGGCCGAATCCGCGAAGATGAACACCGCATCGATGGCGCTGCGTGTTTCGGAGGTATCGAGAACCACGTTCCAGCCGAGATAGCTGGTCAGGGGATCGAGGGCATCGAGAGGGGGCAGGTCCGAGGCGTCGATGTTCAGCGTGACAAGTCGACCCAGTTCCTCCAGTTCGGCGAGCAGCAGATCGGGCCGCATGCCGTTGCGCAGCGACACTGGGTTGGGCTTGAAGTGAATGTGCCAGCGTCGTGCCCGGCCTGCATCCTGCGTGGCCGCGCCTTGGTTGGCGGCTGGCCTTGGCACCGTTGTCCCTTCCCTTTCGACGAGGCGCGCCAATTCCTCCAGCAGATGCCTTGCCTCGGGGCTTTCGGACAGGGCCTTGGCGCCGCCATTCAACCCTTCTGCCAGAAGGGCCTGCATGTGGTCGCGGGCGCGGAGGGAGAGATTGATCAGATCAGGGCCAATGACGACAAGCCCGTCCCGGACGCGATCGAAGGCATCCTCGAAATGATGGGTGAAGGCAGCAAGTTCGACGAAGCCGAACATGCTCCCCGATCCCTTGATCGTATGGAGGGCCCGGAAGACTGCATCGATCGTTTCGGGTGAGGCGACCTTTTCGAGATCAAGGAGCTGGCCCTCCAATCCCTCGATCTGTTCCTGGGCTTCCTCGATGAAGGTCTCGGTCGGGGAGGGCAAACCGGTCATCGTCAGCCCGCCAACTTCTTGACCACCGCGACGAGCATGGAGCTGTCGAAGGGTTTGTTGATCCAACCCGTGGCACCTGCTGCCCTGCCTGCCTCCTTCAGTTCCGGCTTTGTTTCGGTGGTCAGCATGATCACCGGCACCCCGGCACCACGCGGCGTCTTGCGCAGCGCGCGGATGAAGTCGATCCCGTTCATGACGGGCATGTTCAGGTCGGTGATGACGAGGTTCACGGGTTCGCTATCGAACTTTCCAAGGCCGACAGAGCCATCTTCGGCACCGATCACCCGGTAACCCAGCGGCCTGAGGGTGAACTCGATCATGTCGCGGATCGACTTGCTGTCATCCACGGATAGGATTGTTCCTGACATCCTCGTCCTCGCTGAAATTGGCTTGCAGGAGTATGCGGCGTGCATTGTCCCCGAACCGAACGGCGGAACCGGCGGCATGCGGGGTCTTTGCGGTGGCGATGAGCAGCTGGGTCGCAAAGGCGGTGGGTCTGCCCGCCGTGATGTCCACCGTCAGGGGGTGATCGCGTCTCGCCGTGGCAAGGGCCATCCTGAGGGCGGCCGCCTGTTCGATGGCCATTGCCGCGTCGCAGTTGGACGGCAGGTCGATTCGGTCGTCTATCGGCGTTGCGGGGGTCATCTGCGGGCCTGTCCTGCTGTCGCGTCCTTCCGTTTGTAACGCGAGAGTCTTGCCGATCCCCTAATGCCTCAGGCCTTTGCCGGACGATCCGGACGGTGCAGGGCCACGCTGTCGGTCACGCTTTGTAAACGCGTTCGGCGGTAGGCTCGCCCCAGCAAACGAAGACCGGGCGGCCTCGCGCATGTTGGACTCCTTCTCCCTGATCGACTCTCTGACTGCCTCTACCGACCGGGCATTCGGGCAGGTCTCCGCTCTCATGAATGACGTGCGGGATGGTCTGGGTGCGCTCTGTACACTTGTGGAGGATCTCGACGCGGTCCTTCAGAACCAGCGGGCGAATTCCAAAGCCTTCGGCGAGGTTCAGGCCGCGGCGGCGGACCTTGCGGCGGCGCTGTCCGCAGCATCCGCTGTCGCCTCGTCGAAGGAGACGATGGAGGCGGGCAAGACGACAAGCGGACTGATTGCAGACATTTTTCAACAGTCCCGGATCATCGACGCGGTTGCCCAGCTTACACTCGTCACCGCCAATTCCATGAATGCAACCGGCTTTGAAAGCTATGTCGGCGATCTGCGCGACCTGAACTCCGTGCTGGCCGCTGACTCGGCGTCGCTGGACGTGGCGGTTTCCGCCGTGCTGAACGGCAGAAGACGCGCCGCGAGGCTGTTCGCCATGTCGCAAACTTCCGTTGGCAGCATCGTTCGGACGCTGGAGGACTGTTCGGACAGGCGCGCCCGCGCAAACGGCCGATTCGACGATCTGCTGATGGCGACGGGGACGGTCGCGGCGCAACTCCCGCAGATCAACGCGCAAGAGACCGGGGCGCTGGTAAGGGCGATGCAATTCTCCGACGCCGCCTCACAACGCATGGGGCACATCCGGATGATCCTTCCGCAGGAAGGGCATGAAGGCAGGGTTCTGGCAGGCGCGCAGATCATCGCCCTGCGCGAGGCCATGCAGGAGCAGGCAACGGCAATCGGCACGAGCCTTGACTGCATCGGACGGGTGCTTCGCGCTGCGGCAGGCGTACTCGATTCCCATGGCACCACCGGAACGCAAGGCGCCGAGGAAGCCGTGGAACTGGGCCGGACATTGCTTGTCTCTGTGGTCGAGATCTCGTCCCAGGCAATGTCGCAGATCGAGGCGGCGGGCAGGGAAGGCCGGGGTCTGAGGGAAACCGCGGATGAGGCGATGCGGCTGTTCGGCCAGATGATCGGCACGATCGAGAACATCCGCCTCGCGGCCATCAATGCCTCCCTGCTTTCCAAGCGAGACCAAGGAAAGGAGCGGGCCCTGGCCGTCCTGTCGCAGGAGGTCCAGCAGCAGGCCGCGTCCTGTGCAGATGCGTCGAATGCCTGTCGGGGCGTGATTGTGAAATTGGCGCGCAGCGAGGATTTGGAGGCCTTCGCCACTGTCGTGGAGCGCGGGCTGATGTTCTTCCGCAGGGTCGAAGAGGCGAATGCCGGGTTGCGCATGGCCAGTGAGGCCCTCATCGAGATCGGCCGTCTGCGGGATGCGGCTCGCAACAAGCTGGACCTGCTGGACGGAGCTATTCAGGCGGCAAACGAAGGGATGGCCGCGATGCGCGGTGCCGCAACCGAATTGGCGGATTTCGCGGCCACCCTGCCGAGACACCTGCCGGAGGGAAGCGACAGCCTGCTTGACCTGATGTCGATCTACACGATGGAAGCCGAGAGAGAGGTGCACAGGGCCGTTTTCGGCTTGCCGCCGGAGGAAGCCGCCAAGACTGGCGCGCAGGACGACGATCCCCTCGCGGGCGTCCTTTTCTGAAGGCCCGGATGCGGCCGCCCGGCGAGTGGGTCCGGCAAAGGGCTGCCGGAGCACGGGCGATCCGATGGACGCAGGCCCCGCCGCGCTTGCCGAACCGGGAACCGGCCACTATCACGCGCAATGGGGGCTGTCCCGTCCGGATGGCCGCGGGGCGGCCAATCCGGGCGCAACCCCTGTCGGGGCGGATGGATCAACCGGACCGGCGCAAGGCGCACCGGCATTGAGCGAGGGGGAAGATGGGCGTCGTCATGTTCTACCACCTCACGCGGTCTGCGCCGGAAGAGACGCTGTCCATGCTCTTGCCGCGCGCGCTGGGGCAGGGATGGCGCGTGATGGTGCGCGGCACCGACCGTGACGCGCTGAACCGTCTGGACACGCGGCTCTGGCTGGACGAGGCGCATCCGTTCCTGCCCCATGGCATGGAAGGCGGGCCGCATGATGCGGTTCAGCCCATCCTCCTTGGCCTTGGCCCCGCCGTGAACGCGGCGCAGGGGCTCTTCCTCATCGATGGTGCCGAAACGACGGTGGAAGAGGCGCGCCCGTTGGAACGGGTCTGGCTTCTGTTCGACGGTGGAGATGGCATGCAACTCTCTGCCGCGCGGCAGAAATGGAAGGCTCTTACGGAGGCAGGCCTGCCCGCGCAATACTGGTCCGAAGAGTCGGGGCGCTGGGAGAAGAAGGCCGAGAAGGGATAGGCCGCTGCCGCCCTATCGCCGCAGGATCATCCGGTCGCCCGCGATTTCCACCCGGTAGAGCGAGAGGTATTCCATCCCCAGCAGCGACATCTCCATTTCGCCCTGATTGACCCATGCCGCGAAATCCGTGTCGCGATAGGGGCCAAGCTCCACCTGCGGCAGCAGCACGCGGGCGGTGGCAACGGTCCCGTTGGCCGTCTGGGCGCGGCCAAGGTAGACAAGGCTGTCGAGATCAATCCCAAGCCGACGGGCATCGTCCTGCGACAGGACCATGTTGGTGGCCCCGGTATCGGCCATGAACTCTACCTCCGTGCCGTTTACAGCAAGCGTGATGTAGTAATGCCCGTCCTCTGCGCGGGGGATGACGATCTCTCCGGCCTCCGAGATCATCTGTTGCGGGGCGAGATCGGTCTTCAGGTCGTTCCACAGCCCGTATCCCGCCATGACGCCCACGAAGATGAGGCCCCAAGCCGCGGCAGTGCGCAGGGTCTGGCCCATGCGGTGGCGGAATTCCACGATCACATAGCCGCCCACCGCCAGCAGCAGCAGGACAAGATAGAACAGCCGGCCTGTGGTCTCTCCGTCCATCGGATGCGTCTCTCCTTTGCGGGGGATATGGGGGCAGAGGCCGTCCGGTGGAAGGGTCAGCCGATCAGGCCCGTCCCCTTCACCCCGTCGATCACGAACTGCACCGACAGTGCGGCCAAGAGCATGCCCAGAAGGCGCGTGATGACGATGGTGCCCGTCCGTCCCAGCAGCCGCTCCAAGGGCGGCGAGGCCAGAAGGAACAGGAAGGTCACCGCCAGAACCACCGCCATCAGCGCCAGCACGGCGAATGTGCCGGGCCAGCCCGGCGCCTGCCCGACCAGCAGGATCATCGTGGCAATCGCGCCCGGCCCGGCGATCAGGGGCGTGGCCAAAGGGAAGACCGACGGGTCATGGTCCGGGTCGGTCTTCTGCCCCTCGCGCCGCTGGGTGCGCCGTTCGAACAGCATGTCGAGCGCGGTCAGGAACAGGAGTATCCCCCCCGCGATCCGGAAAGCGGGCATCGAGATGCCCACGAAGCCAAGGATCGCCTCGCCCGCCAAGCCGAACAGCAGCAGGAGCGACGCCGCGATGAGGCAGGCCCGCAGCGCCAGCCTGCGGCGATGCTGAGCATCCATCCCCTGCGTCAGCGCGATGAAGAGAGGCACCAGCCCCGGCGGGTCGATCACCACGAAAAGCGTGGCGAAGGCGGTGATGAGGAAGGCGGTTTCCGGCACGATGTCACTTTCACGGTTCCGCGCCAAGCTTAGGCGCAGCCGTCCCCTCTGGCCAGCCCTTCAGACGATGCGCGGGCCAAGGCTGGCCGGATCGATGCCGGGGGTGGACCAGAACTCGGCGGCAAAGGGCGGCAGGCGCGACAGCACACGGTCCAGATCCTCGCGCAGCACCGCCTTGCGCAGCGCGACGGCCGTTCCCGCGACCACGCCGTCGGGCGCGATGTTGTGATGCCGCCGCAAGGCCTGCGCCTCGCGCGTCCAATCGGCGCGGGTTCCGGGCGGGGCAGGGGGAAGCGACAGGTCCCAATCCGCCACGAAAAGCGCCCGCAGGACCGATGGCAGGACCTGCGCGAAGTCGATGGCCTGTTGCGGCGTCAGGCGGCGGCGGAAGGCGCGCAGGGTGCCTTCGACGGCGGTGAAGGTGGAATGGTCGGTCGGCGTTCCGATGGCCTCCTGCGCGTCGGAAAGGAAGGCCTGCCATTCCCGCGTCGCCTGACGGTAGGTCCATGGCATGGGCATGGCCTCAGCCCGCCTCGGCGGCGTCCAGCGCCTCTTGCGCCGCTATCCACAAGGCCTCGGCCTTGGTCATCGCCTCTTCGCATTCGGCGAACTTGCGGTTCCAGCTTTCCAATTCGTGAATCTTCGCATCGTCATAGAGCGCAGGATCCGCCAGCTTGGCCGAAAGCTTGCCGTGCATCTCTTCCAGCTTGGCGATCCGCTCTTCGCATTTGCGCACCTCCGCGCGCAGGGAAAGGATTTCGTCTCGGCCTATTTTCTTTGTCTTTTCAATGGGTTTGGCGGCGTTTTTCACCTCGTCCTCGCCTGATAGCAGCATCCGGCGATAGGCTTCCAGATCCTCGGTGAAGGGCGTCACCGCCCCTCCTTTCACCAGCCAGAGCCGATCCGCCACAAGCGACAGAAGGTGCATGTCATGGCTGACAAGGATCACCGCGCCCGAATATTCCGTCAGCGCCTCCACCAGCGCCTCGCGGCTTTCGATGTCGAGGTGGTTCGTGGGTTCGTCGAGGATCAGGAGATGCGGCGCGTCAATGGTGGCCAGCAGCAGCGACAGCCGCGCCTTCTGCCCGCCCGACAGGCGGCCCACCACGGTTTCCGCCTGATCCGCCATCAGGCCGAACCCCGCCAGACGCGCCCGCAGCTTGGGCTGCCCCTCATCGGGGCGCAGGCGTTGCAGGTGCTGCAGGGGCGTTTCGTCCACATGCAGCTCGTCCACCTGATGCTGCGCGAAATAGCCGATCCTGAGCTTGCCCGACCGATGCACCCGCCCCTCGCAGGCCTGCAACTTGCCCGCCAGCAGTTTCGACAGCGTCGATTTCCCCTCGCCGTTCCGGCCCAAGAGGGCGATCCGGTCATCCTGATCGATCCGCAGCGACAGTTTGCGCAGCACGGGCGGCCCGCCATAGCCCACGGCGGCCCCTTCTAGGTTGATGATGGGGGGAGAAAGCTCTTCGGGTTCGGGAAAGGTGAAGACCACCCGTTTGGCATCTTCCGGCGCGGTGATCGGTGTCATCTTTTCCAGCATCTTCACCCGGCTTTGGGCCTGCGTGGCCTTCGAGGCTTTTGCCTTGAAACGGTCAACGAAGGATTGAAGATGCGCGCGCCGCGCCTCCTGCTTCTTCGCCTCGGCGGCAAGGACGGCGCGGCGTTCGGCCATCTGGCGGGCGAATTGGTCGTAAGGTCCTGACCAATAGGTGAGTTTGCGGTTGTCCAGATGCAGGATGCCCTGCACCGCGCGGTTCAGAAGGCCGCGGTCATGGCTGATGATCAGCACGGTATGGGGATATTTCGCCAGATAGCTTTCCAGCCAGAGCGCCCCTTCCAGATCGAGATAGTTCGTCGGTTCGTCCAGAAGCAGGAGGTCGGGCTGCGAGAACAGCACGCCCGCCAGCGCCACGCGCATCCGCCAGCCGCCGGAAAAGGCCGAACAGGGCATCCGCTGCTGGTCGGTATCGAAGCCTAACCCCTTGAGAATGCTGGAGGCCCGCGCCTCGGCGGACCATGCGTCGATGTCGGCGAGGCGGGATTGGATTTCGGCGATGCGGGTGGGGTCTGTGGCGGTCTGGGATTCGGCGAGCAGGGCCGCGCGTTCCTCGTCGGCGGCGAGGACGGTGTCGAGGAGCGAGGTTTCCGACGAAGGCACCTCTTGCGCCACGCCGCCGATCCGGGCGCGCGAGGGCAGCGAGATGCTGCCGCCCTCCAGCGCGAGTTCGCCGCGTATCAGCCTGAAAAGCGTGGTCTTTCCCGCGCCGTTGCGCCCCACGAGGCCCACCTTGTGGCCGGTCGGAATGGTGGCGGAGGCCCCTTCGAACAGGGGGCGGCCTTCGACGGAATAGGTGATGTCTTCGATCTTGAGCATGATGCGACAGGGCTTGCCCGAAGGGGGGCGTCGCGTCAACGGCGGCCTTTCCGCCTGTACCGTGCGCGGTGCCGTAATCTGTACCGCAAAGCGTCAGCACGCAGCGGACGCTGCCTTAACGGCGGCTTTCCTTCCGCAAAGGCCCATGCTAGGAGCGCCGCGCATGAATTCCGGCGTGGCGGACTGTCGCCGCGCCCCTGATATGGAGACGCCACAGATGGCCATCGAACGCACCCTGTCGATCATCAAGCCCGATGCGACCAAGCGCAACCTGACCGGCAAGATCGTTGCCAAATTCGAAGAGGCCGGCCTGCGCGTCGTCGCCTCCAAGCGCATCCACCTGACGCCCGCGCAGGCCGGTGCCTTCTATGCCGAACACAAGGAGCGCGGCTTCTATGGCGAGCTGTGCGCGTTCATGGCCTCCGAGCCGGTCGTCGTGCAGGTGCTGGAAGGCGAGGGCGCGATTGCCAAGAACCGCGAAGTGATGGGCGCGACCGATCCGGCCGCCGCCGCCGATGGCACGATCCGCAAGGAATTCGCGCTGTCCAAGGGCGAGAACTCGGTTCACGGGTCGGACAGCGAGGCATCCGCAGCGCGCGAAATCGCCTTCTTCTTCTCGGGCCTTGAACTGGTCGGCTGAGGGGGCGCGGCTTCTGCAGGGAGGGCCGTCTAGCGTCTTTCTATGACGCCAAGGAAATCGAGGGCCGCTTCCAGTTCGGAGCGGCCCTTTTGCGTGGTCGATCCCTTGATCGCGTCGAAACGGGCGCGGAGCGCCTTCTTCTCCTCCCCCTGACAGTCGTTCCATGGGCGGCCCTGCAACCCCATGACCAGCACGTAATAGCCGATGAAATGCGGCGCGGTGCCCGACTGGATCAGCCGCCGATAGGCTTCGTCGGGGCCAAGGGCCTGCACTTCCTCGGCGGAATGGATGCCCGCCTTGGCGAAGGCGGCCTCGGTCGCGGGGCCGAGATTGCGGATGGAAGAGATGGGCGTGCCCATGCGTGACCCCCGGAAACGGAAAACGGGGCCAGCCTAATGGCTGACCCCGCTGGAAAGGAAGGCCTTCGGTCTGTCTTGGGTCAGATCGAGGCCCAGTCCCGGAAGATCGGGGCGGAACCCTGCTGCTGGGTCGCGCCTTGGGATTGGTCCTGCTGCTGCTGCGGGGCGGTGCTGCCGCCTTGCTGCTGCGTCGGGGTGGGTTTCTTCGCCATCTGTCTGCTCGCACACGAAAAAGGTTTCGGCCTTCGCCTTTTCCTTATCTGACCACGGAACCCGGCCCCGGCAAGACAGAGACATGACGAATTTACGACGAGTTATCCACATAGTGCGACAAATGCAACAGGGCCAAAGGTCTGAGTCCCGCGTCAACCGACCACTTTTGCGGGGAATCCGACCTCGTCCAGCGCCTTGATCAGCGCGGCGGGCGCGGCCGGTCCGCTGGTTGTGGCGGTCTTTGCGGCGAGATCGACGGTGACGGTCCCCGCATCGCCAAGGGCGGCAAGCGCGGCCTCGACCGAGGCCTTGCAGTGGCCGCAGGTCATGTCGGGGATGGAAAGGGTGGTCATCGGGGGCGTCCTTTGCTGTGTCCGCTGGGGATATGGGCCTTCCAGCGGCGGGAAGGTCAAGGGGGGGATGGGGTCGTTTCTGTCGCAGGGGGTGGGGTTGACCTTCCCGTGACTGGAAGGATTATCTGGCAAGGCGGAAGGAGAATTCCGATGAGCGATGCCGCGATTGCCCCCCCGCCCGCCCCACCATCCGCCGACAGCCGCCAAGCCCGGTTCCGGCTGGAGGGGATGACCTGCGCCTCCTGCGTGCTGCGGGCGGAGCGGGTGCTGACCGCTCAGCCGGGAGTGGAGCGGGCAGTGGTGAACCTGTCGACCGAGACGGCGGATGTCACCTATCGCGCCCCTGCGGCACCTGCCACGCTGGCGGCGGCGCTGGCCAAGGCCGGCTATCCGGCGCGGGAGGGGACGGTGGTGCTGGGAGTGGAGGGGATGACCTGCGCCGCCTGCACGGGCAGGGTGGAGCGGGTGCTGCGCGCGCAACCGGGCGTGAAGGAGGCGGTGGCCAACCTTGCCCTGCGGCGCGCGACGGTGACGGTCTTCGAGGGCGGCGCCTCGCTCGAGGCGCTGGCCGCCGCCGTGACGAAGGCGGGCTATGCGGCGGCCCCGCTGGAGGCGGCGGCGCCGCATGATCCGGCGGCGGAGCTGCGCGCGCTTGGCCGCGCCACGGCCCTTGCCGGGGTGCTGACCCTGCCGGTGTTCCTTGCCGAGATGGGGGGGCACATGATCCCCGCCTTCCACCACTGGCTGATGGGGGTGATCCCCATGCAGACGCTGTGGCTTGCGCAATTCGTCCTTGTCACGCTGGTCCTGATCGGGCCGGGGCGGCGCTTCTTCGCCAAGGGCCTGCCTGCGCTTCTGCAGGGCGCGCCCGACATGAATTCGCTGGTCGCGGTGGGCACGGGCGCGGCATGGGCCTATTCCACGGTGGTGACCTTTGCCCCGGCGGTCGTTCCCGAAGGATCGCGGGCGGTCTATTTCGAGGCGGCCTCGGTCATCGTCTTCCTGATCCTGCTGGGCCGCACGTTGGAGGCGCGGGCGCGGGGACGGGCGGGGGCCGCCATCGCGCGGCTGGTGGGGATGCAGCCCAAGGTGGCGCGGCTGGAGGACGGGTCGGAGGTGCCGGTGGCCTCACTGGTTCCGGGGATGCGGGTTCTTGTCCGCCCCGGGGAGCGGGTGGCGGTGGATGGGGTCGTGGCCTCGGGCGCCTCGGCGGTGGATGAATCCATGCTGACCGGGGAGCCTGTTCCGGTGACGAAACAGGCGGGCGATGCGGTCACGGGCGGCACGGTGAACGGGACGGGCGCCTTGGTCGTGGAGGTGCGGCAGGTGGGGGCGGCGACGGTTCTGGCGCGGATCGTGGCGATGGTCGAGGAGGCGCAGGGGACCAAGCTGCCGGTGCAGGCGCTGGTGGACCGGGTGACGCTGTGGTTCGTGCCGGTGGTGATGGGGATTGCGGTTCTGGCGGCAGCGGCGTGGCTGGTCGCGGGGCAGGGGGTGGCTGCAGCGCTGGTGGCGGGGGTGTCGGTCCTGATCATCGCCTGCCCCTGCGCCATGGGGTTGGCGACGCCCGTATCCATCCTTGTCGGCACGGGCCGCGCGGCGGAACTGGGCGTGCTGTTCCGGCGGGGCGAGGCCTTGCAACGGCTGTCGGAGGTGCGGGTCGTTGGGTTCGACAAGACGGGGACTTTGACGGCGGGGAAACCCGTGGTGACGGATATTCTTGGCGCGGACCTGCTGGCCGAGGCGGCGGCGGTGGAGGCGGGGTCGGAGCATCCCTTGGCGGCGGCGGTGCTGGCAGAGGCAGCGGCGCGGGGTGTCGCGGTGCCGGTGGCGGAGGGGTTCGAGGCGGTTCCCGGTTACGGGGCGCGGGCTGTGATTGGCGGCGCGGTTGTGGCGCTGGGCTCGCAGCGGATGTTTGCGGAGGTGCCTGCCGAACTGGCTTCGGCGGCGGAGCGGTTGGCGGCGGAGGGGAAGGGGCTGCTCTTCGTCGGCGATGCGACGGCGGCGCGGGGGCTTATCGCGGTGGCCGATCCGGTGAAGCCTTCGGCGCGCGGGGCGCTGGAGGCGTTGCGGGGGATGGGCCTGCGGGTGGCGATGGTGACGGGGGACAATGCCGTGACGGCGGGGGCCATCGCTGCGCGGCTGGGGCTGGATGACGTGCGGGCGGGCGTGCTGCCCGACGGGAAGGGTGCGGCGGTGCGCGCGATGGGGGGCGGCGTGGCCTTTGTCGGCGACGGCATCAACGACGCGCCCGCGCTGGCGGCGGCGGAAGTGGGGCTGGCGATGGGGACGGGGACAGATGTGGCGATCGAGGCGGGGGATGTGGTGCTGATGTCGGGCGATCCGATGGGGGTGGTGGATGCGGTCCGGATCAGCCGCGCCACGATGCGCAACATCCGCCAGAACCTGACATGGGCCTTCGGTTATAACGCCGCGCTGATCCCGGTGGCGGCGGGGCTGCTGGTGCCCTTCGGCGGGCCGCAGCTTTCGCCGATGCTGGCGGCGGCGGCGATGGGGCTTTCGTCGGTCTTCGTCCTGACCAACGCGCTGCGCCTGCGGGCGGTGAGGGGGGCACGGGGATGAACATTAAGGATGTGGCCGAACGGTCTGGCCTGCCCGCCAAGACGATCCGCTATTACGAGGAGATCGGGTTGATCCGGCCTTTGCGGGGGGCGAATGGTTATCGGGCGTTCCGCGAGAGCGATCTGCACAAGCTGGCCTTCCTTTGTCGGGCGCGGGGGCTTGGCTTCACCATTGAGGAGTGCCGGAAGCTGCTGGCTCTCTACGAGGACCGGGAGCGGGCGAGCGGGGATGTGAAGGCCTTGGCCGAGAAACATTTGGCGGACATGGAACAGAAGATCGCTGAACTGCGCGCGATGCAGGCGACCTTGCGCGATCTGGTGGCGAGTTGCGCCGGGGATGACCGGCCGGATTGCCCGATCCTGAAGGGGCTGTCGGGGGAATGCTGCCACTGAAGGGGGCTTCAAGCCCGCGCGGCGGCGTGCCAGTCTGGCCGCGACCCGGAGGGCAGCCATGACCGAACTGATCCCCGTCTTCGACGGCCATAACGACATCCTTTTCCGCATCCTCATGCAGCCCGAGGCGCGCGAGGCGATCTGGCTGACCGGGCAGGGAAAGGGGCATCTTGACCTGCCGCGCATGAAGGCGGGCGGTTTCGCGGGGGGCATGTTCGCGATCTATATCCCGTCCCCCGCCACCGAGGACGGCCCCGATATCGAACGGCTGATGGACAACCCGCCCTATGCGCTGGACCTGCCCGAAGCGCTGCCCCTGCGCGAAAGCCAGTCGGTCGCGCTGGAGCTTGCGGCGCAGCTGATCTGGATGGAGCGCGTCTCGGACGGGGCGTTCCGGCTGTGCCGCGCGGCGGGAGATATCGAGGCCGCGCGGGCGGCGGGCGTCATCGCGGGCGTGATGCATATGGAAGGGGCCGAGGCCATCGATCCGAGCTGCGACGCGCTGCATGCCTTCCACGCGATGGGGCTGCGGTCGCTTGGCCCCGTGTGGAGCAGGCCCACGGCCTTTGGCCATGGCGTGCCCTTTGCCTTTCCCGGCAGCCCCGATACGGGGCCGGGGCTGACCGAGGCGGGGCGGCGGCTGGTGGCGGAATGCAACGCGCTGCGCATCCTGATCGACCTGAGCCATCTGAACGAGAAGGGGTTCGACGACGTGGCGCGGCTGTCGGATGCGCCGCTGGTCGCCACCCATTCCAACGCCCATGCGGTGACGCCGTCCAGCCGCAACCTGACCGACCGGCAGTTGGACATGATCCGCGAGAGCGGGGGGATGGTGGGGCTGAACTTCGCCACGGTTTTCCTGCGGCCCGACGGTCGGCGGGACCCGGCGATGGGCTGGGAGGCGGTGCTGCGCCATCTGGATCACCTGATCGGGCGGCTGGGCGAGGATCACGTGGGATTCGGATCGGATTTCGACGGGGCCACGGTGCCGGAGGGGATCAGCGACGTGGCGGGCCTGCCGCGCCTGATCGATGCCCTGCGGGCGCATGGCTATGACGAGGCGCTGCTGGCCAAGCTTGCATGGGGGAATTGGCTGTCCGTGCTGCGCCGGACATGGGGCGCATAGGCCGAGGGGGGCGATTTTTCTGCGAAAAATCGTGGTTCCGCCCCGGAAGGGGCGGAATTTTCACAGAAAATTCGTGGCCCCCGGATCAGGCGACGCTGAGCAGGGCCTTCAATTCGGTATTCCCTGCCACCAGATCGGCCACCGACACGCGGTCCAGTTCGGCATAGAACGCCTTCAGCGCATCCGACAGCAGGCATTGCAACCGGCAGGCCGAGGCGAGCGGGCAGGTATTTTCCCGCCCCGAGAAGCATTCCGCAAAGGGCAGCACTGCCTCGAAATCGCGGAAGACCTCGCCCACGGTAATCTTCTCGGCCGGACGGCCCAGCATCAGGCCCCCGGACCGGCCCCGCACGGTGCGCAGGAACTTCTTCTGCGCCAGAAGGTGGATCACCTGCGCGAGATGGTTCTCGGATGCGTTGCAGGCCTCGGCCACCTCATGCTTGCGGACCGTTCGATCCGGGTTCACCGCGCAGAACATCAGGGTTCGCATGGCGAGGCTGGTGCGGGTGGTGAGTCTCATCTTCTGGCTCCGGGCTTGACCTTCGGGACGTGGCGGCCAAAGATTTATGCAGGATTGACCTTGCGCGACATGATCCAGATCAGATTTGCAGCACGCCCTTCGGATGGGTGCCGCGGCAAAGGGATCGTTTCCAGACGGAAGACGGCGCGCCATTTCAAAGCGCTTTGGAGATGCGATATTGCTGCAATGCAGAAAGAACGCACATATTCCTTGCTTGTGTTTGCGGTAACATTTAAAGCGGTTTGAAAGGCGCGCTGCCAAGCCGCCCATGAACCGGCCTTTCCGCGGTCCGCTTGACCGCATACGGGCCGGGCTTAGGGTGGGGCAAAGCCAAGAGCGGATGGTGCATGTGAACGACCTGAGTCTGACCCCGAACCTGCTGCAAGCCGATATCGCGCGGCATCTGACCTTCACGCTGGGCAAGGACGCCCCCAATGCCTCGGTCTATGACTGGCGCATGGCGCTGTCCTTTGCGATCCGCGACCGGATCGTGGAACCGTGGTTCGCCTCCACCCGCCGCACATGGGCCGAGGACAGGAAGCGCGTCTATTACCTGTCGATGGAGTTCCTGATCGGGCGCCTCTTGGAGGATGCCACGATCAACCTTGGCCTGCGCGATATCGCCGAAGAGGCGATGGCGGGGTTCGGGCAGGATTTCCGCGCGATCGTGGAAAATGAACCCGATGCCGCGCTGGGCAATGGGGGCTTGGGCCGCCTTGCCGCCTGTTTCATGGAAAGCATGGCGACGCTGGGCTGTCCCGCCTATGGCTATGGCATCCGCTATGAGCATGGCCTGTTCCGCCAGCGGTTCGAGGGTGGCCAGCAGGTAGAAACGCCGGAGGATTGGCTGACGCAGGCGCATCCGTGGGAATTCGCTCGGCCCGAAAGCGCCTATACGATCCCCTTCAAGGGGCATGTCGAAACCCGCGACGGGCGCGAGGTCTGGGTTCCGGGCGAGACGGTCTCGGCCGAGGCCTATGACACGCCGGTGATCGGCTGGCAGGGCAAATGGGCCAACACTCTGCGGCTCTGGGCGGCGAAGCCCACGACGCTGTTCGATCTGGACCGGTTCAACCGGGGCGATTATGCGGCGGCGGCAGAGCCCGAGGCGCTGGCGCGGACGCTGAGCCGCGTGCTTTATCCCGATGACACCACCTATCAGGGCAAGGAATTGCGGCTGAAGCAGGAATTCTTCCTGACCTCGGCCGCGCTGCAGGACATCCTGCGCCGCTTTATGGCGCGGCATTCCGACCTGAAATCGCTGCCCAAGCATGTGGCGATCCAGATGAACGACACCCATCCCGCCATCGCAGGGCCGGAACTGATCCGCCTGTTGATGGACGACCACGGCATGGGCTTTGACGACGCGCTGGAAACGGCGCGGGGTTGCCTTGGCTATACCAACCACACCCTGTTGCCCGAGGCGCTGGAGCGCTGGGCGACCTTCACCTTCGGCAATGTGCTGCCGCGCCACATGCAGATCGTGGAGCGGATCGATTCATGGCACCGCAGGACCTATCCCAGCCGCCCGCATTACGTGGGGATCGTGAAGCACCATGAGGTGCGGATGGGGGAACTCGCCTTCATCATGGCGCACAAGGTGAACGGCGTCTCGGCGCTGCATTCCGACCTCGTGAAGAAGAACCTCTTCCCCGAACTGGAACGGCTGCATCCGGGGCGGATCATCAACCAGACGAACGGGGTGACCCCGCGCCGCTGGCTGAAGATGGCGAACCGTCCGCTGTCGAAGTTGATCACCGACACGATCGGCGACGGCTGGGAGGATGATCTTGACCGCCTGAAGGGGCTGGAGCCGCATGTGAAGGGCCGCGCCTTCCGCGACGCCTTCGGGGCGGCCAAGCGCGCGAACAAGGCCGCGCTGTCGGATTGGATCGCCGCCGAATGCGGCGTGAAGGTCAACCCCGACGCGCTCTTCGACGTGCAGATCAAGCGCATCCATGAATACAAGCGCCAGCTTCTGAACATCCTCGAAACCATCGCGCATTGGCACCAGATCCGGTCGAACCCCAAGGGCGACTGGGTGCCGCGGGTCAAGATCTTCGGCGGCAAGTCCGCGCCGGGCTATGCGGTGGCGAAAGAGATCATCCATCTGATCAATGACGTTGCGCAGGTGGTGAACAACGACCCCGTCACGGGCGACCTGCTGAAGATCGTCTATCCGGCGAATTACAATGTCAGCATGGCCGAACGTCTGATCCCCGCCGCCGACCTGTCGGAACAGATTTCGACCGCCGGGAAAGAGGCCTCCGGCACTGGCAACATGAAATTCATGATGAACGGCGCGCCCACCATCGGCACGCTGGACGGGGCCAATGTGGAAATCCTCGAAGAGGTGGGGGCCGAGAACTTCTTCCTTTTCGGTCTGACGGCAGAAGAGGTGATGCGCCGTCGCGAGGACCCGGAACATGCCCGCAAGGCCATCGAGGCGAGCCAGCCCCTGCAGGACGTGCTGCAGATGATCGCGGAAGGTCGGTTCAGCCCCGATGACACCGACCGCTACCATGGGCTGGTGCATCGGGTCTGGCACCATGACTATTTCCTCGTGGCCTCCGATTTCGACGCCTATCACGCCGCGCAGGCGCAGGTGGACCGCGCCTACAAGGATCGCGACCGCTGGCAGACCATGGCCGCAATGAACACGGCGCGCAGCGGGTTCTTTTCGTCGGATCGCACGATCCGCAGCTACATGAATGACATATGGGGGGTCACCTCGGCCCTGTGACGGGGCTTGGGTGGCACCCTTTGGGAGGAGGGGCGCCATGGGCGGAAACCTGATCGACCACGGGGCCGCAAGGGCCATCGTCGAGGGGCGGCATGGCGACCCTTTCTCGGTGCTGGGCCTGCACAAGCGGGACGGGGCATGGGTCGTCACGGCTTTCGTGCCGGGGGCGGAACGGCTCTGGGTCCTGACGGGCAAGGCGGGCAAGGCGGCGGAGGCGGACCCGGTTCCCGGCTGCGACGGGCTGTTCTGTGCGGCACTGTCGCGGAAGTCCGACTATCGGCTGCGCGCCGAAGGGCATGGCACGACATGGGAATTCGACGATCCCTTCCGTTTCGGCCCGGTTCTGGGCGAGATGGACGAATACCTTCTGGGCGAGGGGACGCATAAGCGGCTCTGGCAGGTGCTGGGCGCGCATGTGATCACCCATGAGGGCGTGGAGGGCACGCATTTCGCCGTCTGGGCACCCAATGCCGAACGCGTCTCGGTCGTGGGGGATTTCAACATCTGGGACGGACGCCGCCATCCGATGCGGCGGCGCGGGGCCACGGGCGTGTGGGAAACCTTCATTCCCGGTCTGGGCGAAGGCGCGACCTACAAATACGAGATTCTGGGCAGGCATGGCGCGCCGGGGCCGCTCAAGGCCGATCCGGTGGGCTTCGGATCGGAACATCCGCCCGCCAATGCAAGCGTGGTGCGCCGCATCGACGGGGAATTCCACGATGCCGACTGGATGGCCACACGGGCCGCGCGGCATTCCATCGACGCGCCGATCTCGGTCTATGAGGTGCATCTGGGATCGTGGCGCCGTGCGCCGGGGGACCGGATGCTGTCCTATCTGGAACTGGCCGAGCAATTGGTGGATTACGTGGCCGATATGGGTTTCACCCATATCGAGTTGATGCCCGTCAGCGAATTTCCCTTCGACGGAAGCTGGGGCTATCAGCCGGTCGGCATGTTCGCCCCGACGATCCGCCACGGCACGCCGGGGGAATTCCGCGCGCTGGTCGATGCGGCGCACCGCAAGGGCTTGGGCGTGCTGCTGGACTGGGTGCCGGGCCATTTCCCGACCGATCCCCACGGCCTTGGCCGTTTCGACGGCACCGCGCTTTACGAACATGCCGACCCGCGCGAGGGGTTCCATCAGGACTGGAACACCTTGATCTACAATTACGGGCGGGTGGAGGTTGCGAATTACCTCGTCTCCAACGCGCTTTACTGGCTTGAGGAATACCATGTCGACGGGCTGCGCGTGGATGCCGTGGCCTCGATGCTCTACCGCGACTATTCCCGGAAAGAGGGCGAGTGGATTCCCAACAAGGATGGCGGGCGCGAGAATTACGAGGCGGCGGCGCTGCTGCGCCGGATGAACGTCACCGTCTATGGCGAGGTGCCGGGGGTGATGACAGTGGCCGAGGAAAGCACGGCCTTCCCCGGCGTGTCGCGGCCCGTGGATCACGGGGGGCTTGGCTTCGGGTTCAAGTGGAACATGGGCTGGATGAACGACACCCTGTCCTACATGCACAAGGACCCGATCTACCGCCAGTATCACCACCACCAGATGACCTTCGGCCTGCATTACGCATGGTCGGAGAATTACATCCTGCCGATCAGCCATGACGAGGTCGTCCACGGCAAGGGGTCGATGCTGGAGAAGATGCCGGGATCGGGCGAGGAGAAATTCGCCAACCTCCGCGCCTATTACGGGTTCATGTGGGGGCATCCGGGCAAGAAGCTGCTCTTCATGGGCTGCGAATTCGCCCAAGGCCGGGAATGGAACCACAACCAGAGCCTTGACTGGCACCAACTGGACATCCCCGAACATCGCGGCGTGCAGGCGCTGGTGCGCGATCTGAACCGCGCCTATCGCGACAACCCCGCGCTGCATGTGAACGACACGCGGCCCGAGGGCTTCCAGTGGATCGAAAGCAACGATGCGGGTGCCTCGGTCTATGCCTGGGCGCGCAAGGGGCGGGCGGGGGATCCGATGGTCGTCTGCGTGGTGAACATGACGCCGGTGGAGCGGTCCTACCGTCTGGGCTTCCCGGCGGCGGGGCATTGGGACGAGATCCTGAACACCGACGCGGGCCTCTATGGCGGCGGGAACCGGGGCAATCTGGGCGGTGTCACCACCGAACCCACGGGCTGGCACGGTCAGGCGCAATCGGCGCTTGTCACGCTGCCCCCGCTTTCGGCAGTCTGGTTCCGTCAGGCGAGTGTTTGAGGGTGAAGCGATAAGCGGCAAAGCCGCACAAGGGAGGGGAATGAGATGATGAAGCCGAGACCGAATGCGCGCCTGTCCAGTCAGGCGATGGCTTTCGTCCTTGCCGGGGGCAGGGGCAGCCGGTTGAAGGAGTTGACCGACCGCCGCGCCAAGCCTGCGGTCTATTTCGGTGGCAAGACGCGGATCATCGACTTCGCCCTGTCGAATGCCCTGAACTCCGGCATCCGGAAGATGGCGATTGCCACGCAATACAAGGCGCATTCCCTGATCCGGCATTGCCAGCGCGGCTGGAACTTCTTCCGGGCGGAGCGGAACGAATATCTGGACATCCTGCCCGCCTCGCAGCGGGTGGATGAAACGAAATGGTATCTGGGCACGGCGGATGCCGTCGCGCAGAACATCGACATCGTGGACAGCTACGGCATCAAATATGTCGTCGTGCTGGCGGGCGACCACATCTACAAGATGGATTACGAGATCATGCTGCAGCAGCATGTCTCCACCGGGGCCGATGTGACCATCGGCTGCCTGACGGTGCCGCGTATGGAGGCCACGGCCTTTGGCGTGATGGCGGTGGACAAGGAGATGCGGATCACCTCCTTCCTCGAAAAGCCCAAGGACCCGCCGGGAATTCCGGGCGATCCGGACCATGCGCTGGCCTCGATGGGCATCTATGTCTTCGACTGGGCCTTCCTGCGCGATTTGCTGATCCGCGACATGGCGGACCCGAATTCCTCCCACGATTTCGGCAACGACCTGATCCCGGACATCGTCAAGAACGGCAAGGCGATGGCGCACAAGTTCGCCGACTCTTGCGTGAAGTCGGGGTTGGAGGATGAACCCTATTGGCGCGATGTGGGCACGATCGACGCCTTCTGGCAGGCCAATATCGACCTGACGGATTTCGTCCCCAAACTGGACATCTATGACAATTCATGGCCGATCTGGACCTATTCCGAGATCGTGCCCCCCGCGAAGTTCATCCATGACGAGGACGGGCGGCGGGGGATGGCGATTTCTTCGCTGGTGTCCGGCGACTGCATCGTATCGGGGTCCGAGGTGCGGAATTCGCTGCTGTTCACGGGCGTGCGGACGCATTCCTATTCCAGTCTGGAATATGTCGTGGCCCTGCCGCGCGTGGTGGTGAACCGCAAGGCGGAGCTGACGAATTGCGTTATCGACAGCGGCGTGGTGATCCCCGAGGGGCTTGTCGTGGGGCAGGACCCGGAGGAGGATGCGAAATGGTTCCGGCGGAGTGAAGGCGGGATCGTCCTGATCACGCAGGACATGCTTGACGCGCGGGCGCGGAAGCTGTCCTGAGGCGGGGCGAGGGTGACAACCCCCGGGAGGCGCTTCGCCCTCCCGGACCCTCCCAAGGATATTTGAGAACGGATGAAGGGGCAGGTCATGCAGATCAAGGGGCGGGTGCTTTCGGTGGCATCGGAATGCGTTCCCCTGATCAAGACCGGGGGCCTTGCCGATGTGGTGGGGGCGCTGCCTGCCGCGCTGCGCCCCTATGGCTGGGAGATGCGCGTCCTGCTGCCCGCCTATCGCCGTTTGCGCGGCCATCTGGGCGCGATGCGCGAGGTCTGGCGCGAGCCGGGGCTCTGGGGCGGCGAGGGCGTGGTCTTCGCCGGAGAGGTGGAGGGGGTGGACCTCCTGCTGCTGGACGCGCCGCATCTCTATGACCGCGAGGGCGGCCCCTACAACAGCGCGGGCGGCGACTGGCCCGACAATCCGCAGCGCTTCGCCGCGCTGTCATGGGTTGCGGCCCGCATGGCGCGCGAGGGGGTGGAGGGCTGGAAGCCCGATATCCTGCACGCCCATGACTGGCAGGCGGGGCTGGCGCCCGCCTATCTGACCTATGGCGGATCGGGTGGCGTGGGGTCGGTGATCACCGTCCACAACATCGCCTTCCAGGGCTGGGCCGATGCCGGGATGATCGACGACCTGCGCCTGCCCCGCGAGGCCTTCCATCCGGGGCATCTGGAATATTACGGCGGGCTTTCCAGCCTGAAGGCGGGGCTGGTGACGGCGGACCGGATCACCACCGTCTCTCCCTCTTACGCCGCCGAACTGATGCGGCCGGAATTCGGGATGGGCCTGCAGGGCGTGATCGCCGCGCGGGCCGGGGCGGTGTCGGGCATCCTGAACGGGGTGGATACCGCCGTCTGGTCGCCCGAGGCGGAACCCGTGCCCTTCGGGATGAAGGCCATGAAGGGCAAGGCGCAGAACCGCGCCGCGCTCTGCGCCGAATTCGGTGTCGAGGAGCCCGAGGGCCCTCTGGCCATCGTCGTTTCCCGCCTGACGGATCAGAAGGGCATCGACCTGCTGCCCGCCGTGGTGCCCGATTTCATCGCGGCGGGCGGGGGGCTTCTGGTGCTGGGATCGGGCGATCCGGCGATGGAAGGGGCGATGCGCGGCCTGCAGCAGCGCTTTCCCGGCCGCGTGGCGGTGCGGATCGGCTATGACGAGGGGCTGAGCCACCTGATGTTCGCCGGCGCCGATGCCGTTCTGGTGCCCAGCCGGTTCGAACCCTGCGGCCTGACGCAGATGTATGGCCTGCGCTATGGCACCATCCCGGTGGTGGCAGCCGTGGGCGGCCTTGCCGATACGGTGATCCATGCCTCTCCGGCCGCGCTTGCGGCGGGCGTGGCGACGGGGGTACAGTTCCACCCGACCGATGCCGTGGCCTTTGCGCAGGCCCTGCGGCAACTGGTGGCGCTGCATGCCGATGCAAAGCTTTGGGCGCGGGTGCAGAAGAACGCCATGGCCCATCCCGTGGGCTGGGAGACCAGCGCCGCCGCCTATGCCGCGCTCTATGACGGGTTGGCCCGGTGACACCGCAGCGCGCGCTCCTGCCGCCGCGCCTCGTGGGGCATACGGTCACGGCGGGCCGCCCATGGCCCATGGGCGCAAGCTATGATGGCGAAGGGGTGAACTTTGCCGTCTTTTCCGCCCATGCCGAACGGGTGGAACTGTGCCTCTTCTCGCCCGACGGGCGCAAGGAACTGGCGCGCATCGCGCTGCCGGAACGCGACGGCGACATCTGGCATGGCCATGTCGGCGGCCTCGTGCCCGGCACGCTCTATGGCTATCGCGTGCATGGGCCCTATGCGCCCGAACAGGGCCACCGCTTCAACCCGCACAAGCTCTTGATCGACCCCTATGCCCGCGCGCTTGAGGGGCGGCTGAAATGGTCCGACGCGCTGATGGGCTACAAGGTGGGCAGCCCGCGCGCGGACATGTCCTATGACACCCGCGACAGCGCCTTCGCCGTGCCGAAATCGGTGGTGGTGGACACGTCCTTCATGTGGGGCGACGATGCCCCGCCGCGCGTGCCGCTGACCGAGACGGTGATCTACGAGGCGCATGTGCGCGGCCTGACCATGCTGCATCCCGGCGTGGAAAAGGGCGTGCGGGGCAGCTTCCTCGGCCTCGCCTCGGATGCCGTCATCGACCATCTGGTGAAGCTTGGCGTGACCAGCATCGAACTTTTGCCCGTGCAGGCCTTTGCCGATGAGCGCTTCCTCGTGGCCAAGGGGCTGCGGAACTATTGGGGCTATCAGACCATCGCCTTCTTCGCCCCCGAACCGCGCTACATGACCAAGGGGCAGGTCTGGGAATTCCAGTCCATGGCGCGGCGGTTCCATGCGGCGGGGATCGAGGTCATTCTCGACGTGGTCTACAACCACACGGGCGAGGGGGATGAATTCGGCCCGACCCTCTCTTTCCGCGGCTTCGACAATGCCAGCTATTACCGCCTGATGCATGGCGGGCGGCATTACGTGAACGACACCGGCACGGGCAACACGCTGAACCTGACGCATCCGATGGTGCTGCGCATGGTGATGGACAGCCTGCGCTATTGGGTGGAGGTTTGCCATGTCGACGGCTTCCGCTTCGACCTTGCCACCGTGCTGGGCCGCGAGGCGCATGGGTTCGACCCGCAGGGCGGGTTCTTCGACGCGATCCGGCAAGACCCTGTTCTGGCGCGGGTGAAGCTGATTGCCGAACCGTGGGACATCGGCCCCGGCGGCTATCAGCTGGGCGGCTATCCGCATCCCTTCCTCGAATGGAACGACCGCTTCCGCGATGGCGTCCGGCGCTGGTGGAAGGGCGATCCCGGCATGGCGGCGGATCTTGCCAGCCGCCTGCTTGGCAGTGCGGAACGGTTCGATCATCACGGCCGCTCGGCCACCTCCTCGGTGAATTTCATCACCGCGCATGACGGCTTCAACCTGCAGGACGTGGTGTCCTTCACGCTCAAGCGGAACTGGGCCAATGGCGAGGAGAACCGCGACGGCCACCACGAGAACCATTCCGATAACATGGGGGTGGAGGGACCGACCGATGACCCGGCGATCCGCGCCGCCCGCGATCTGCGCAAGCGCAACCTGCTGGCCACGCTGATGCTGGCGCAGGGCGTGCCCATGCTGCTGGCGGGCGACGAGACGGGCCACAGCCAAGGCGGCAACAACAACGCCTATGCGCAGGACAACGAGACGACATGGATCGACTGGGCCAAGGGTGACGCGGCGCTGGTCCGGTTCGTCGCGCGGCTGACGGCGCTGCGCAAGGCCCATCCCGTGCTGCGGCAGCGGCGCTTCCTGCATGCCAAGCCCCGCCCCGGCGATGGCGTGCCCGATGTGATCTGGCGCCGTGCCGATGGCCAGCCGCCCAGCCCCGCCGATTGGCATGATCCGAGCTTCCGCTGCCTTGGCGTGGAATTGCGGATGGCCGCCGAAGGGGCCGATCCGGGGCATCCGGCGATCTATGCCGTCTTCAACACCGGGGCGGAATGCGTGCTGCGCCTGCCCGACACCGCGCCGGGATGGGACCTGATCCTCGACACCACGCGCCCCGATCTTGACCATGCGCCGGGCGGCCCCGGCACCCGCGCGCCCGCGCAATCCGTCCTCGTCTTCCGCGCTGTCGCGGGCAAGGCCACTGTTTCCTCGGGAGGAAAGCCATGACCATCCGCATCGTCCCCACCCAGCCCATCGCAGGGCAGAAGCCCGGCACCTCCGGCCTGCGCAAGAAGACGCCCGTCTTCATGGGGCACCATTATCTGGAGAATTTCGTCCAGAGCATCTTCGACGTGGTGGGGGCGGCGGGAAAGACCTTCGTCCTTGGCGGGGATGGGCGCTATTTCAACGACCGCGCGGCGCAGGTGATCCTGCGCATGGCGGCGGCGAACGGGGCGGCGCGGGTGATCGTGGGGCAGGGGGCGATCCTGTCCACGCCCGCGGCCAGCCACCTGATCCGGCTGAACAGGACGGATGGCGGGATCATCATGTCGGCCTCGCACAATCCCGGCGGGCCGGAAGAGGATTTCGGCGTCAAGTTCAACATGCCCAACGGTGGCCCCGCGCCGGAGGCGGTGACGGAGGCGATGTTCAAACGGACGACCGAGATCACCGAATACAGGGTGGTCGAGGCGCAGGACGTGGACCTCGCGCGCGTGGGGCGGACCTCGCTTGCCGGGATGGTGGTGGATGTGGTCGACCCTGTCGCCGATTACGCCGCGCTGATGGAGACGCTGTTCGACTTCGCCGCGATCCGGGCGATGTTCGCGGGCGGGTTCCGGATGCGGATGGATTCCATGTGCGCGGTGACTGGGCCTTACGCGGTGGAGATACTGGAGAACCGTCTTGGCGCTGCGAAGGGGACTTGCGTCAATGCCGTGCCGCTGCCGGATTTCGGGGGGATGCATCCCGACCCCAACCCGACATGGGCCAAGGCGCTGATGGACGATATGTTCGGGCCGGACGCGCCCGACTTCGGCGCGGCGAGCGACGGGGACGGGGACCGGAACATGGTGGTCGGGCGGGGGATCTATGTCTCGCCTTCCGACAGCCTTGCCGTGCTGGCCGCGAATGCGCATCTGGCCCCCGGCTATGCGCGCGGGTTGAAGGGCGTGGCGCGGTCGATGCCCACTTCGGCGGCGGCGGATCGGGTGGCCGAGGCGCTGGGGATCGGCAGTTACGAGACGCCGACGGGCTGGAAGTTCTTCGGCAACCTGCTGGATGCCGGGCGCGCCACGATCTGCGGTGAGGAGAGCTTCGGCACGGGGTCCGACCATGTGCGCGAGAAGGACGGGCTTTGGGCGGTGCTCTTGTGGCTGAACATCCTTGCCGTGCGCAAGCAGACGGTGGCGGAGATCCTGAAGGAGCATTGGGCGAAGTTCGGGCGCAACTACTACAGTCGGCATGACTTCGAGGCCATCGCGACGGACAAGGCCGACGCGATGATGGGCGCGCTGCGCGCCGCCCTGCCGGGTTTGAAGGGGCAGGTGGTGGAGGGCATGACCATCGCGGGCGCGGATGATTTCGCCTATACCGATCCGGTCGATGCCTCCGTCAGCACCAAGCAGGGCGTGCGGGTGATGTTCACCGACGGCTCGCGCTTCGTGCTGCGCCTGTCCGGCACGGGGACCGAGGGCGCGACGTTGCGGATGTATCTGGAACGCTATGCGCCGGGGCCGGATGGCCTCGACCTCGACCCGCAGGTGGCGCTGGCCCCGGTGATCCGCGCGGCCCATGGCATCGCGCGCATCGCGGAATTCACCGGGCGCAAGGACCCCGACGTGGTGACCTGACCCAAGGTTTTCTTGCGGAGCGCCGCCCGAAGGGGGCGGCGCATGCCTTTTGCCTCGCCAGCGCGGCAGGGCCGCGCAGGCTCAGGAGCGGGGGCGCTTCGCCCCCCGCACCCCCCGAGGGTATTTCGGCCAAGACGAAGGGGCGGATTCCGTCCTGTCGCTGTCGCGTTTCGGGGTGACTTTCCCGAAACGGGCGCGTCTCTTGGGTTGGGGAAGATGAGGCGGCGATGGACGAGGTTCGGCATCAGCGGTCAGGCCGCGCGGCGCGGGCGGCGGAACGGCAGCGCAAGGGGGCGCGGGTGGGGCGGCCCTACATCATCCGCAATGTGCCGACCTATGACGTGCTGGGCGAGGAGAGCCTGATCCGGATCGAGCGGGCGGCGGACCGCATCCTTGCCGAAACGGGGATCGAGTTCCGCGACGATCCCGTGGCGCTGGACCACTGGAAACGCGCGGGGGCGGAGGTGTCGGGGGTTCTGGTCAAGTTCCCGCCGGGGTTGTTGCGCGAGCTGCTCGCCTCGGCGCCCGCGGAATTCGTGCAGCACGCGCGCAACCCCGCGCGGTCGGTGGTGATCGGGGGGAAATCGGTCGTCTTCGCCCCCGCCTATGGCAGCCCTTTCGTCATGGACCTCGACCGGGGGCGGCGCTTCGGGACGCTGGAGGATTTCCGCAACTTCATCAAACTGGCGCAGGCCTCCCCCAATTTCCACCATTCCGGCGGGACGATCTGCGAGCCCACGGACATCGCCGTGAACAAGCGGCATCTGGACATGGTGATGGCCCATCTGACGCTGTCCGACCGGCCCTTCATGGGGTCCGTCACGGCGGAGGAGCGGGCGGAGGATTCCATCGACATGGCGCGGATCGTCTTCGGCCGCGATTTCGTCGACGGCAATTGCGTGATCCTCGGCAATGTTAACGTGAACTCGCCGCTGGTCTGGGACGGGACAATGACGCGGTCCCTGCGGGCCTATGCGCGGGCAAATCAGGCGGCGGTGATCGTGCCTTTCATCCTTGGCGGTGCGATGGGTCCCGTCACCAACGCGGGCGCAATCGCCCAGTCGCTGGCCGAGACGATGGCGGGCTGCGCCCTGACGCAGCTGGAGCGGAAGGGCGCGCCGGTGATCTTCGGCAACTTCCTCTCCTCGATGAGCCTGCGGTCCGGCAGCCCCACCTTCGGCACGCCGGAGCCTGCGATCGGGTCCATGGTGATCGGCCAGCTTTGCCGCCGCCTGAACCTGCCGCTGCGCTGTTCGGGGAACTTCACCACGTCGAAGCTGCCCGATGCGCAGGCGATGATGGAAGGGACGATGTCCATGCTGGCCGCCGTGCAATGCGGGGCGAATTTCATCCTGCATTCGGCGGGGTTCCTCGACGGCCTTCTGTCCATGTCCTACGAGAAGTTCATGCTGGATGCGGACCTCTGCGGCGCGCTGCATTCCTATCTGGACGGGGTGCGGGTGGATGACGACCAACTGGCGGTGGATGCCTTTGCCGAGGTCGGGCCGGGGAACCATTTCTTCGGCTGCTCGCACACGATGAAGCATTACGAGACGGCCTTCTGGGACAGCGAGCTGTCCGACAACGAACCTTTCGAGAAATGGGAGGCCGCGGGGTCCGAGGATGCCGCGACGCGGGCCAACCGCGCGTGGAAGCAGCGGTTGGCGGAGTATGAGGCGCCGGCGATGGATGTCGCCGTGCGGGACGCGTTGGAGGATTTCGTCGGGCGGAAGAAGGCCGCGGTGACGGATATGTGGTACTAGCCGCGCAGTCCGGTTTCTTCGAGGAGGCCCATGCGTTTCGCCTCGTAGTAATAGCCCCGGCGGTACCAGTCATGCGCCCGCGCATGGCTGCCGCGCGAGACGAGCCATGCGCCGCGCAGATATTTGCCCGCGTAGATGAGGTTGGTTTCGGCGTCGAGGAGTTCGGAGGGATCGCCCCGGAAGCCCATGGTGCGGGCGGTCTGCGGGTGGATCTGCATCAGCCCGTAATAGGGGCCGTTGCGGGCGGCGGGGTTGTAGCCGCTCTCGCGCTGCACGGTTTCGTGGATCAGGCTTTCGGGGATGTCATAGACGCGGGCATAGCGGCTGATCAGGCGGTTGATCTCTTCCGGGCCCTGCGCCCCGCGCGAGGGCGGTGCTTCTGCGGGCGCGCCGCCGCAGGCGGCAAGCGCGGCGGGCAGGGCAAGGAGAAGCAGATGGCGGCGGCTGATCGACATGGTGGCAGACCCCTGAACACACGCGGTTTTCCGCGTGATAGCGGCAGGGCGGGCGAGGGGGAAGCCCGCGCCGCCCCCGCGGGCGGATTGTCGCGCGGGGCTTAGACCTTTGGCGCGCTTGGCGGGTAGGGGCGGCGCTGCTAGCATTGCGGTTGGGACAGGAGGCTTCCGATGGACGGATCGCAGGAACGCAGGCTTGCCACGGCGCTGATCGTGGATGACCACCCGCTGTTCTGCGACGCCCTGTCGATGACCCTGCGCGCCGTGGCCGGGATCGAGGGGATTGAGACGGCGGATCGGCTGGAGACGGCCTTGGCGCGGCTGGACCTCTCGCCCCTCCCGGATGTGGTGGTGCTGGACCTGAACCTGCCGGATGTGAACGGGCTGGATGGGCTGATCCGGCTGCGGGCGACGGCGGGGGAAGTGCCGGTGGTGGTGGTGTCGTCCTTGGCCGACAATCGGGTGATCGGGGCGGCCCTGCGCGCGGGCGCGGCGGGATTCGTGCCGAAACATTCGCGGCGCGAGGTGTTCAAGGCGGCTTTCGACGCGATCCGCGCGGGTGATGGCTTCGTGCCCGAGGGCTTCGTGCCGCAGGCCGATCCCAACGCGCCCGCCAGCCAGCGCGAGGAGGCCATCGCGCGGCTGTCGCTTTTGACGCGGCAGCAGGCGAAGATCCTGCAACTGATCTGCGAAGGGATGCTGAACAAGCAGATCGCCTATGAACTTTCCATCGCCGAGACCACGGTGAAGGCCCATGTCACCGCCATCATGCGTAAACTGGGCGTGCAAAGCCGCACTCAGGCGGTGCTGATCGCGCAGGAGGCGAGTTTCGACCGGCTGATGCCGGAGAATGGCTGATCCCTCCGGCGGCTTCGGTTTCTTTTCCAGACGCTGGGTAGGGCGGGGTTCACCCCGCCACGTCGAGGACTTGCCGTAGGGCGGGGTTCACCCCGCCATCCCACCCGCCTCCCCCGACGCATCTGCGATCTCCGCAGGGCTTGCCGCCATCCCTGCCGGGGGCTAGCCTTCCCCCATCCGACGCGTTTGGGAGGGCGCGATGAACCAGCCGAGGGAGGGGTTTCCTGTGCCCGACGGGGCGGGGCTGGCGCTGGTCGCCCGCGCCTCCGTGCCCGTGGACATGCCCCATCCCCTGCGCCATCTGGAACAGGCGCTGGGCCCCGGCCCCTTTGCCCTTGTCATACTCTTCGTCTCGCCCGATGCCGATCTGGACGCGCTGGCCCTGCGCCTGCCGGGGCGTTTCGGGGGGGCACCGGTCATCGGCTGCTCCACCGCGGGCGAGATTTCGGGCGCGGGCTATACCGAGGGCGAGATCGTCGCCGTTGCCCTGCCCGCAGCCCATTTCGCCGCCGATGTCCTTCTCTTCCCCGATCTTTCGGTCTTGGAGCGCGACGCCCTCATCGGGCAATTGATCCGGTCCCGGCAGGGGCTGGCGCGGGCGCGGCCGGACTGGGAGGGGGAATTCGCCTTCCTCATGGTCGACGGGCTGTCGGTGCGCGAGGATGAATTGGCGGCGGCGCTGGCCTCCGGCCTTGGGCCGGTGCCTCTTTTTGGCGGGTCGGCGGGCGACGGGACGCGCTTCCGCGCGACCTACGTGCTGCACGAGGGGCTCGCCCTGCAGAATGCCGCCGTGCTGGCGCTGATCCGCACCGACTGCCGCGTGCGGGTCTTCAGCCTCGATCACCTCATGCCGACGGGCGCGCGCATGGTGGTGACCGGTGCCGATCCCGCCCGCCGCATCGTCCATACCATCAATGCCGAACCCGCCGCGCGGGAATATGCCCGCATCCTTGGCAAGGACCCCGCGCAACTGACGCCCTTTACCTTTGCCGCCCATCCCGTCGTCGTCCGCATCGGCGGCAAGCATCACGTCCGCGCCATCCGCGAGGTGGGCGAGGGGGGCGATCTCATCTTCTTCTCCGCCATCGACGAGGGCGTGGTCCTGACATTGGCCGATCCGCAGGACATGGTGGCGCATCTTTCCGGCCAGATGGCGCAGTTGTCCGCCCATGGCGCGCCGGTTGCCATCCTTGCCTGCGATTGCATCCTGCGCCGGATGGAGGCGCAGGAGAAACAGAAGACCGGCGCGGTCTCCGCCATCCTGCGCGACCACGGCGTCGTGGGCTTTTCCACTTACGGCGAACAGTTGAACGCCATGCATGTGAACCAGACGATGACCGGCGTCGCCATCTACCCGCCGGACGGCACGCCATGATCGACACGCTGATCAACCCCGCCGACCCGCCCGAGAAACAGACGCAGAAACTCCTGACCATCGCGCAGGTCCTGATGCGGCGGGTGGAACAGATCACCGATGATTCAGGCGCCGCCTATGCCCAGTTCCAGCGCGCGGCGCTGCTGGAGGATCAGGTCCGCGAACGCACCCGCGACCTCGAACGCGCGCTGGACCTCCTGAACCAGTCCAACGCCCAACTTGCCGAGGCCAACCGCGCGACCGAGGCCGCGCGCCAGAACCTCGCCAATGCCATCGAGACGATCCAGGAAGGCTTTGCCCTCTTTGACGCGCAGGACGTGCTGGTCATGTGCAATTCGCGCTTCGGCATGCATATGCTGGACCTGCGCGACCATCTGAAACCGGGGCTGACCTTCGGCGACTATGTCGACCGGGTCAGCCGCTCGCGCTTTCTCGAACTGCCGCCTGGGGAAAGCCCCGAGGAATGGGCCATCGCCCGCCGCCGCCGCCATCAGGACCGCCACGTCATCTTCAACGTCCGCATGGTCTGGGACCGCTGGGTTCAGGTCTCCGAACACCGCACCGCCGATGGGGGGACGGTGATCCTGCAGACGGATGTGACCGAGATCATCCGTCTGGAACGGTCCGAACGCGGCAAGATGCTGGACGATCAGGCGCGGGTCATCCGCGCCACGCTGGACCACATCTCCCAAGGCGTCTGCATCTTCGACGCCGAGGCGCGGCTGGTGGGCTGGAACCAGCGGCTTGGCCAGCTTCTCACCGTTCCCATGGCGCGCTTCCGCATGGGCGTCAGCTTCGACGCCATCCTCGACCGGTTCCGCCCCGACCTCGCCTTCGGTGACGGGATGACCGAGGCGCGGCTGGGCGACTGGGTGGCGGGGCAGGGGGACCGAGGGGCGATCCGCTTCGAACTGCGCCGTGGGCCGGACATGATCATGGATGTCTTCGCCCAAGCCATGCCCGATGGCGGCTTCGTGATGTCCTTCACCGATGTCACCGCCGAACGCGCCGCGATCGAGGCCCTCTCCCGCGCCAACGAAACGCTCGAGGCGCGCGTGATGGAGCGCACGCTGGAACTGGAGGACGCGCTGGGCAATGCCGAACGCGCCAATGCCAGCCGCTCGCGTTTCGTCGCGGCCGCCAGCCACGACCTCTTGCAGCCCCTGTCGGCGGCGAAACTCTTCATCTCTTCCGTGGCCGAAGAGGACCTCGCCCCCGATGCCCGCGCCGCGCTGGACAAGGCCCAGAATGCGCTTTTGTCGGTCGAGGGCATCCTTGGCGCGCTGCTGGATATCTCCAAACTCGAAAGCGGGCGGGCGGCGGTGTCGGTCGGCCCCGTGCCGCTGGACCGGCTGCTGGCGCAACTGAATGACGAATTCGGTGCCATCGCGCAGGCCAAGGGGCTGCGCCTGACGGTCGTGCCCTCGCGCCGGGTGGTGACGTCCGACCCTGCCTATCTGCGCCGCATCCTGCAGAACCTGATCGGCAACGCCATCCGCTATACCGACCGGGGCCGCGTGCTGGTGGGCGTCAGGCGGCGCGGCGGCATGGTCAGGATCGAGGTGCGCGACACCGGGCCGGGGATCCCGGAAGAGGAACAGGACAACATCTTCAAGGAATTCCACCGCCTGAACGCCCGCGCCTCTGCCTCTGAAGGCATGGGGTTGGGGCTGGCCATCGTGGAACGCGCCTGCGCCCTGCTGGGCCACCCGCTGGGCCTGTCCTCCGAAATCGGTCGCGGCACCTGTTTCATGGTGCAGGTCCCGCTGTCCGAAGGCGCGGCCCTGACCGAAGGTCCGCGCCCCGCGCCCATTTCCCGCCCCGCGATGCAGAACCGCATCGTCTTCCTGGTGGAAAATGACGGCGACCTGCGCCGCGCCATGGGGCTTTTGCTGGAGAAATGGGGGATCAGCGTGCTGGACGCCGCCAGTGGCGAGGAAGCGCTGGCGTTGATCGAGGAACTGGGCATCCTGCCCGATTGCTTCATCGTCGATTACAATCTGGGCGAGGGGATGGACGGCCTGCGCTTCCTTGCCGAGGTCCGCGCCCGCCATGGCAGCGTTCCCGCCCGCATCGTCACCGCCGACCGCCGCCCCGAACTGCGCGCCGCCTGCGCCGAGGCGGGGGCGGGCCTGATGATCAAGCCGCTTGATCCGCGCGCTCTCGAAACTTTCATCGCGGGGTTGCCTCAGGCGGGTTAACCTTGCCCCCGCCGCCTCGCCTACGACCATTGTTCCATATCGGGCGGCGGGTTCGCCGCTTAATCTGTCGGCCAAGCAAGGGGAGCGACATGCAGCTAAGCGATTTCCGTGAGATCAAGGCAGACCCGGCCACCGTCTGGGCCGCCATCCTGAACCCCGATGTTCTGAAGGAATGCGTCCCCGGTTGCGAAAGCATGTCGGGCAGCGTGGCCGAGGGGTTCGAGGCCGTGGTGACCCAGAAGGTCGGCCCCGTGAAGGCCACCTTCAAGGGCGCGGTCACCTTCTCGGATATCGTCGAGGGGCAGAGCCTGAAGATTTCCGGCGAAGGCAAGGGCGGCCCCGCCGGTTTCGCCAAGGGCGGCGCTGCGGTGACGCTGGAACCGATGGAGGGCGGCACGAAGCTTTCCTATCAGGTCGATGCCTCGGTTGGCGGCAAGATCGCCCAGCTTGGCAGCCGCATCATCGACGGCTTCGCCAAGAAGATGGCGGATGAATTCTTCACCCGCTTTCAGGATGCCGTCGAAGGCCCGCAGGAAGACGAACCCGCAGAGACAGCGGAAGGCGAGGGCGAAAAGAAGAAGGGTTGGTTCAAGCGTCTGATCGGCTGAACCACACCACGAGAATTACCCAGGGATACCAAGGGAGGATAAGCATGACGAAGGTCACGATGACCGTGAACGGCAAGGCCGTTTCGGCCGAGGTGGAAGGGCGGACACTCCTGTCCACCTTCCTGCGCGAAGGGCTGGGGCTGACGGGCACCCATGTCGGCTGCGACACGTCGCAATGCGGCGCCTGCGTGGTGCATGTGGACGGCAAGGCCGTGAAATCCTGCACCACCTTCGCCGCCGATGTGGCGGGATCGACGGTCAAGACGATCGAAGGGATGAACAATCCCGACGGGTCGCTGTCGGTCGTGCAGCAGGCGTTTCAGGATCACCACGGGCTTCAATGCGGCTTTTGCACCCCCGGCATGGTGATGTCTTCCGCCGCCCTTCTGGCCGAAAACCCCAAGCCGACCGAGGCCGAGATCCGGCATTACCTCGAAGGCAACATCTGCCGCTGCACGGGCTACCACAACATCGTCAAGGCGGTGCTGGCCGCGTCCGGGCAGGACGCCGCCGCTCTGGCTGCCGAATAAGCGCGATTTCAGGGAGGGATAAGGATGCCGAAGGACACAGGGATCGGCGCCAGCAGCAAGCGGCGCGAGGATGTGCGCTTCCTGTCGGGGCGCGGGGTCTATACCGATGACATGGCGTTGCACGGGCAGACCTATGCGGTCTTCGTCCGCTCGAACGTGGCGCATGGCCGGATCAAGAACATCGATACGTCCGCCGCGTCGAAGATGCCGGGCGTTTTGGCCATCTTCACGGGCGAGGATTTCAAGGATGTGGGGGGCAACCCCGCCGGCTGGCTGATCAACAGCCGCGACGGCACGCCGATGCGCGAACCCAAGCGGCCGGTGCTGGCCCATGGCAAGGTGCGCCATGTGGGCGACGCCTACGCCGCCGTCATCGCGGAAACCTACAATCAGGCCAAGGACGCGGCCCAGCAACTGGCCGATGACAGCGACATCGAAGAACTGCCCGCCATCGTCGATATGAAGAAGGCGGTCGCGGATTCCTCCAACCGCGTGCATGATGAGATCCCGGACAACCTCTGCTTCGACTGGGGCTGGATCGAGGACAACCGCGCGGCGGTGGATGAGGCGTTCAAGAACGCGCCGCATGTCACCACGCTGGAACTGGTGAACAACCGTCTGGTGCCGAACGCGATGGAGCCCCGGTCCTCCATCGGCGAATACTTCCCCGGCACGGGCGATTACAAACTCACCACCACCTCGCAGAACCCGCACCTGACGCGGCTTCTGGTGGCGGCCTTCGTCCTCGGCATCCCGGAGAACAAGCTGACGGTCGTCGCGCCCGACGTGGGCGGCGGCTTCGGGTCGAAGATCTACCATTACGGCGAAGAGGCGCTGGTTCTGGCCGCGGCCAGGAAACTCGGCCGCCCCGTGCGCTGGACGGCGGAGCGGACGGAAAGCTTCCTGACGGATGCCCATGGCCGCGACCATGTGACGAAGATCGAACTGGCCTCCACCAAGGATGGCGAAATCCTCGCGATCCGGACGGAGACGCTGGCGAACGTGGGCGCTTATCTCTCGAACTTCTCGACCGCCACGCCGACCTTCCTGCATGGCACGCTGATGGCCGGCCCCTATAAGGTGCCGCATGTCTATGTGAACGTGAAGACTGTCTTCACCAACACCGCCCCCGTCGATGCCTATCGCGGCGCGGGCCGTCCCGAGGCGACCTTCTCCATCGAGCGCGTGGTGGACAAGATGTGCCGCGAGTTGAACCTCGACCCGTTCGAGGTGCGGCGGAAGAACCTGATCCAGCCGGACCAGTTCCCCTATACGACGCCGGTCGGCCTCGTCTACGACACCGGCAACTATCAGGCGACGCTGGACAAGCTGATCGAACTCGCCGACGTGGCGGGCTTCGACAAGCGCGCCGCGGCCTCCAAGGCCAAGGGCAAGCTGCGCGGCATGGGCCTTTCGACCTGGATCGAAGCCTGCGGCATTGCGCCGTCGCATCTGGTGGGCGTGCTGGGTTCCCGTGTTGGCCTCTACGACGCGGCCACTGTCCGGGTGAACGCCACCGGCAACATCTCCGTCATGACCGGGGCGCACAGCCACGGGCAGGGGCATGAGACGGTCTTCGCGCAGATCGTGGCCGAGAAACTGGGCATCCCGGAATCCTCGGTCGAGATCGTCCACGGCGACACGTCCAAAATCCCCTTCGGCATGGGCTCCTACGGCTCGCGCAGCCTCGCGGTCTGCGGCGCGGCCATGACCAAGGCGGTGGACAAGATCATCGCCAAGGGCAAGAAGATCGCGGCCCATATGCTTGAGGCCTCCGAAGGCGACATCACCTTCGCCGACGGCAAGTTCTCGGTCGCAGGCACCGACAAGGCCAAGACCTTCGGCGAGATCGCCTTCTCGGCCTATGTCCCGCACAACTACCCGCTGGAGACGCTGGAACCGGGGCTGGAGGAAACGGCCTTCTACGACCCCGCCAACTTCACCTATCCCGCAGGGGCCTATCTCTGCGAGGTGGAGGTGGATCCGGAAACCGGCAAGGTCGACATCGCCTCCTTCACCTGCGCCGACGATTTCGGCCATGTGATGAACCCGATGATCGTCGAGGGGCAGGTGCATGGCGGCGTGGGGCAGGGGATCGGGCAGGCGCTGCTGGAAAACACGTCCTATGACGAAAACGGCCAGCTCCTGACCGCGTCCTATATGGATTACGCCATGCCGCGCGCGGATGATGTGCCGTTCTACACGGTGGACCATTCCTGCGTCACGCCCTGCACCCACAACCCGCTGGGCGTGAAGGGCTGCGGCGAGGCCGGGGCCATCGGATCGCCGCCCGCGGTGGTCAATGCGGTGATCGACGCGCTCCATCGCGGCGGGCACACGCATGTGAAGCATATCGACATGCCCGTGTCTCCGGCACGGGTCTGGTCGGCGATCAACGGCTGAGGGGGGTAGAACCATGCACAATTTCGACTTCGTGAAACCCGCCACCATCGCCGATGCGGTCAAGGCCCTGTCGGCCGAGGGGGCGCAGGCCCTGTCGGGCGGCCAGACCCTGACCCCCACACTGAAACAGCGCCTTGCTGCACCCAGCACGCTCGTCTCCCTCACCGGGATTGCCGAGATGCAGGGCGTCTGCCTTGGGTCTGACGGCCTCTCCATCGGGGCCGCCACCACCCATGCGACCGTCGCGAAAGAGGCGGCAAAGCACTATCCGGCGCTGGCCGCGCTGGCGGGGGGGATCGGCGATCCGGCGGTGAGGAACCGTGGTACCATCGGCGGTTCCATCGCCAACAACGACCCGGCGGCCTGCTATCCGGCGGGAGTGCTGGGATCGGGCGCCACGGTGGTGACCAACCGCCGCAAGATCGGGGCCGATGACTACTTCCAAGGCATGTTCACCACCGCGCTGGAAGAAGGCGAGATCGTCACCGGCGTCACCTTCCCGGTCCCGGAAAAGGCCGCCTATGTGAAGTTCAACCAGCCCGCGTCCCGCTTTGCCCTGACCGGCGTCTTCGTGGCCAAGTTCAAGGATGGCGTGCGGGTGGCGGTGACGGGGGCGTCGAACAACGGCGTCTTCCGCTGGCATGACGCCGAAAAGGCCCTGTCGGCGAACTTCTCGGCTGCGGCGGTGGAGGGGCTGACGGTCGCCTCCGACGACATGATCGGCGACCTGCACGGCACGCCCGCCTATCGGGCCAACCTCGTGAAGGTCCTGACCAAACGCGCGGTCGCCGCCGCGCATTGAGCGGGGGCAGACTGGAACATCACGGGGGGCGGCCCTGCGAAGGGCCGCCCTTTCACATGGGCCAACCCCGCCCCGGGCCTGACCCGGGGCCTCCCGGCAGCACCCGCGTCCCCGGCCCGATCAGAGGTCCCGGGTCAAGCCCGGGACGGGGTCGCCGCATCTGCCCATCAAACAGGCAGCACCGTCACGCCGCCGTCACCTTCCCCCTGTATCCCGCATCTCAGGCGGATGTGACCGGACACCACAGCCTCTTGGGCTTGCCAGACACGGAACGCCAGATATAGTGCGCATGTCGGGGCGGGACCCCCCGCCCTGGGTCGGAAAGGACTGCAGGACGAAGGCGGAGTCTCGCAAGAACTTGGACGGCGATTTCAGGACACAATTCGTAAGGGACCCGGCGGCGCTGAAGCATTATCCCGCTTTGGTTCTCAATGCCGATTACCGGCCCCTCAGCTACTACCCCCTCAGCCTCTGGCCGTGGCAAGAGGCGATCAAGGCCGCCGTCCTTGACCGGGTGCAGATCGTCGCGGAATACGATCACACCGTCCGCAGCCAGAGGCAGGAATTCCGCATACCTTCCGTCGTCGTCCTGAAGGATTACGTCAAACCCCAGAAGCGCGTGGCCTTCACGCGCTTCAATCTTTTTCTGCGGGACGAATTCTCCTGCCAGTATTGCGGCGCGAAGGGCGACCTGACCTTCGACCATGTTCTGCCCCGCTCGCGCGGCGGGATCACCTCATGGGAAAACGTCGTCGCCGCCTGTTCCCCCTGCAACCTGCGCAAAGGGTCCAAGACGCTGAAACAATCTGGCCTGCACCTGATGCGCCCGCCGCGCCAACCCACGGCCGAGGAAATGCAGGCCCATGGCCGGAAATTCCCGCCCAACCACCTGCATGAAAGCTGGATGGACTTCCTCTATTGGGATGCCGAACTGGAGGACTAACGGCACCGTGACGCTTTCAGCCGTTACAAAGTCGTTACAAAACCTTCACATTCCCCGCGCAGGGTGATGAATTGGGCCCTTCCTGAACCGGGGCCCCGCCATGCTGAACAGCTTCATCTCCGTCCCGCTGCAGATGGCGGCGATAAACCTTGGCGTGGCCATGCTCTGCGGCGCGGTGATCGGGTCTGAACGTCAGGTGCGCCAGCGCATGGCGGGGCTGCGCACCAATGCCCTCGTCGCGCTTGGGGCCTCGGCCTTCGTCGTCTTCTCCGGCCTCTTCCCCGACGAGGTCAGCCCCACCCGCGTGGCGGCACAGATCGTGTCGGGCATCGGTTTCCTCGGTGCGGGGATCATCTTCCGCGACGGCTTCAACGTGCATGGGCTGAACACGGCGGCGACTCTGTGGTGTTCGGCGGCGGTGGGCATGATGGCCGGGGCGGGCGCATGGCAATATGCGCTCCTCCTCACCGGGATGGTCGTCTTCGTCAATCTGGGCCTGCGCCCGCTGGTCAAATGGCTGAAGAAAAAGACCAAGGCCGGCGTCCCCATCACCCGCGCCTTCCGCGTCATCCTCACCTGCCGCCCGGAGCAGGAGGCCGCGACCCGCGCCCTCATCCTGCGCACGCTCACCATCGGCGGGCTGCACCTCTCCGAAGTGGCCGCACAGGGGGCCGAAGGCGGCGAAGGCATGGACCTTGCCGCCACCGTTTCGGGCGAGGGGGTGACGGATGAGATGCTGGAACTCGCCGTGCAGCGCCTTGCCGCCGAGCCGGGCCTCCTGCGCGTCCGCTGGCAGGCGCTGGACGAAGGCTGATCCCGCCCGTCCCGCCCAAATATCGCGCAACTGGCCATCCCGCATTTGCCCACCCGCGCCTCGGTGCTAGACTCGCGCGGCCTCTGGCGATACAAGCGGTCGCGTTAGCGCTAACAGGCGCCCCGCGCGCCGCACAGAAAAAAACGAGGGACAGTCATGGTTTCGCGCGTCATCCCGGTCGATCCCTTCGACCTCGTGATCTTCGGCGGCACGGGTGATCTGGCCCGACGCAAGATTCTCCCCGGCCTCTACCGCCGCTTCCTCGCAGGCCAAATGCCCGCCGACAGCCGCATCATCGGTGCCGCGCGGGCCGAGCTTGACGATGCGGGCTTCCAGAAGATGGTGGCCGAGGCCATCGCCGAATTCGTCCCCGCCGAACGTCAGGACAAGGCCGCGATCAAGGCCTTCCTCGACCGCGTGGGTTACGTCTCCATCGACGCTAAGGGCACGGGCGGCTGGGACGCGCTGAAATCCCGCATGCGCGAGAATGTCGTGCGCGCCTTCTACTTCTCCGTCGCCCCCGCGCTCTTCGGCGACTTGGCCGAACGCCTGCACAGCCACGGCATCGCCGATGCATGGTCGCGGATCGTGGTGGAGAAACCCTTCGGCCGCGACCTCGCCTCCGCCAAGGCCCTGAACGCCGTGCTGGCCGAACATTTCGACGAACATCAGATCTACCGGATCGACCATTATCTGGGGAAGGAGACGGTCCAGAACCTAATGGCCGTCCGCTTCGCCAACATCCTGTTCGAACCGCTCTGGAAGGCCGAATATATCGACCACGTCCAGATCACGGTCGCCGAAACCGTGGGCGTCGAAGGGCGCGGCGCCTATTACGACAAGTCCGGCGCGATGCGGGACATGGTGCAGAACCACCTGATGCAGCTCCTCTGCCTGATCGCGATGGAGCCGCCCTATCACTTCGACCCCGACGCCGTCCGCGACGAAAAGCTGAAGGTCATCCGCGCGCTGGATGCCGTGAAGCCCGAGGATATCGTGCGCGGCCAGTATCTGGCTGGCGGCGGGCAGGGCGGATACCTCGAACATTGCGAGGACCCGAACTCCCGCACCGAAAGCTACATCGCGCTCAAATGCCACATCTCCAACTGGCGCTGGAAGGGCACGCCCTTCTACCTCCGTACCGGCAAACGCCTGCGCTCGCGCGCCAGTGAAATCGCCATCACCTTCAAGGAGCCGCCGCATTCCATCTTCGACGATGCGAAGGGCTGGCGTGAGAACGTCCTCGTCATCCGGCTGCAACCGAATGAGGGGATGAACCTGATGATGATGATCAAGGAACCCGGTCCGGGCGGGATGCGCCTGATGCAGGTGCCGCTGGACATGTCCTTTGCCGATGCTCTGGGGGCGGATGCCGAGGATATCCCCGACGCCTATGAACGCCTGATCATGGACGTGATCCGCGGCAACCAGACGCTCTTCATGCGCGGCGACGAGGTGGAGGCCGCCTGGGCCTGGGCCGATCCGATCATCGCCGGGTGGGAGGCACGCGGCGACCGTCCGCAGGGATACGATCCCGGCTCGTCGGGGCCGGAAGATGCGTTGATGCTGATGCATCGCGACGGGCGCCGCTGGCGGGAGATCAAGGGATGAAGCTGGAAACCTATCCCGACCGCGAATTCCTGATGCTGGGTCTGGCGAATGTGATCGCCGGACAACTGGCAGATTTCCTGCGGCGGGAGGGGCGCGCCTCGCTCTCCGTCCCCGGCGGCACGACGCCGGGGCCGATCTTCGACACGCTGTCGGGGGTCGACCTCGACTGGGCCAACGTCGCCGTCTTCCTGAACGACGAACGCTGGGTCCCCGAAGACAGCCCCCGGTCCAACACCCGCCTCCTGCGCGAACGCCTCTTGCGCGGCAAGGCGGCGGCGGCGCAGCTCATCCCGCTCCATGCCGATGCCCCCACGCCCGAAGAACGGCTTGAGGAACTGGCCGAAGGCCTGCGCCCGCATCTGCCCATCTCCGTCCTCCTCCTTGGCATGGGGGCCGACATGCACACCGCCAGCCTCTTCCCCGGTGCCGACCGTCTGGCCGAGGCGCTGGCCCCCGACGCCCCCCTCCTTCTGCCCATGCGGGCCGAGGCGGCGGGCGAACCCCGCATCACCCTCACCGCGCCCGTCCTGAAGGGCGCGATGAACATCCACATCCTGATCACCGGGCAGGAAAAGCGCGACGCGCTGGAACGCGCGCTGACCCTTCCCCCCGAAGAGGCGCCGGTGCGCGCCATCCTCGACAACGCAACCGTGCATTGGGCGGAGTGAACCGATGAAAGCCAAGTGGGACGCGCTGTCCGCGCATCATCAGGCGGTCAAGGACCGCCACATCCTCGACCTCTTCAACGATGCGGGCCGCGCGCAGGCCTTCACCGCGCAGGCCGACGGGATGCGGCTGGACTGGTCCAAGACCAATATCGACGCGACGGGCCGCCGCCTGCTGGTAGACCTCGCCGAAGCCGCGGGCGTTGCCGACAAACGCCGCGCCATGTTCACGGGCGAGAAGATCAACGATACCGAAGGCCGCGCCGTGCTGCACACGGCGCTGCGCAACCTTGACAGCACGGTGATCGTCGATGGCAAGAACGTCATCCCCGGCATCGTCGAAACGCTGGAGCGGATGGAGGCATTTGCCCGCGACGTGCGCGAGGGGCGCTTCACGGGGCAGGGGGGCCGCATCACCGATGTGGTCAATATCGGCATCGGCGGGTCGGACCTTGGCCCCGCCATGGCGACGCTGGCGCTGGCCCCCTTCCATGACGGGCCGCGTTGCCACTACGTGTCGAACGTGGATGGCGCGCATATCGCCGACACGCTGAAAGGGCTGAACCCGGAAACCACGCTGGTGATCGTGGCCTCCAAGACCTTCACCACGATCGAGACGATGACCAATGCCGAAACGGCGCGGGCGTGGATGGCGGGCAAGGTGGCAAACCCCGCCGCGCAATTCGCCGCCGTCTCCACCGCCGCCGACAAGACCGCCGCCTTCGGGATCGACCCGTCGCGCGTCTTCGGCTTCGAGGATTGGGTGGGCGGCCGCTATTCCATGTGGGGGCCCATCGGCCTTGCCCTGATGCTGGCCGTCGGGCCCGAGGATTTCCGCGCCTTCCTTGCGGGTGGCCGCGCCATGGATGACCATTTCCAGACCGCGCCCTTCGATGCGAACCTGCCCGTCCTGCTGGCCCTCGTCGGCGTCTGGCACAACCAGATCTGCGGCCATGCCACCCGCGCCGTGCTGCCCTATGACCAGCGCCTGTCGCGCCTGCCCGCCTACCTTCAACAGTTGGAGATGGAGAGCAACGGCAAGCGCGTCGCGATGGATGGGGCGGACCTTCCCACCCATTCCGGCCCCGTCGTCTGGGGTGAACCCGGCACCAACGGCCAGCACGCCTTTTACCAGCTCATCCATCAGGGCACCCGCGTCGTGCCCTGCGAGTTCCTCGTCGCGCGGCGGGGTCATGAGGCGGACCTTGCCCATCAGCATGTCCTTCTCGTGTCCAACTGCCTCGCCCAATCCGAGGCGCTGCTGCGTGGCCGCTCGCTGGACGAGGCGCGGGCGATCATGGCGAAGAAGGGTCTCGCGGGGGCGGAACTGGAACGGCAGGCGCGGCATCGGGTGTTCCCCGGCAACCGCCCCTCCGTCACGCTGGCCTATGACCGGCTGACGCCCTTCACGCTGGGCCAGATCATCGCGCTTTATGAACACCGGGTATTCGTCGAGGGGGTGATCCTCGGAATCAATTCCTACGATCAATGGGGGGTGGAACTGGGCAAGGAACTGGCGCTTGCCCTCCAGCCCGTGCTGGAAGGGCGGCAGGGAACCGAAGGCAAGGACGGCTCCACCGCCGCCCTCGCGGCATGGTTCCGGGGCTGACCGCCTCTTGCCGAACGCCGGGGGGGCAACGGCCCCCCGGACCCCCTTGCCGCAAGGAACCCGACCGTCCCGCGACGGACGGAACCGTGAACGGCCCGCGCCTCCGCCCATGCGACGATGGCCCCCTGCGCAGGCTGTCACGGCTTGGAACCCCGGGGGATGCGGGGGGCCGTCTGGCCCTCCGCTTCCCGTAAAGGGAAATCTACGAAACCCTAACCCGCAGCCCGCTGCGTGCTGACGGTTTGCGGTACAGTTTGCGGCACGGCGCGCGGCACGCCTACATCACCGCGCCGATCTGCCACGGCACGAACTCCGCGCCGCCAAAGCCCAACGCCTCCGACAGCGTCTTCTTCCCCGAGGCAACGGCGACAATCTCGCGCAGAATCTCCTCGCCCTTGGCCTCGATGCTGACCCCTTCGGTCAGGATATCCCCGCAGTTGATATCCATATCCTCCGCCATCCGCGCATACATCTCGCTGTTCGTCGCCAACTTGATGCAAGGGCTGGGCTTGTAGCCCGACACCGACCCCCGCCCCGTGGTGAAGACGATCATCGTGGCCCCGCTGGCGATCTGCCCGGTCACCGAACAGGGGTCGTAACCGGGGCTGTCCATATAGACAAACCCATTGGTATCAATGGGTTCCCCGAATTTGTAGACCCCCGCCAACGGCGCGGTCCCCCCCTTCGCCACGGCCCCCAGCGACTTTTCGAGGATCGTCGTCAACCCGCCCTTCTTGTTGCCCGGAGAGGGGTTGTTGTCCATCTCGCCGTCATTCTTCGCGGTATAGTCCTCCCACCAGCGGATGCGTTCCAGCAACCGCTCCCCGACCTCCGGCCGCACCGCGCGCCGGGTCAGAAGATGCTCCGCCCCATAGATCTCAGGCGTCTCGGACAGGATCGTCGTCCCCCCCATCCGCACCAGCAGATCGCTCGCATGGCCGAGGGCCGGGTTCGCCGTGATCCCGGAATAGCCATCCGACCCCCCGCATTGCAGCCCCACGATCAGCTTCGACACAGGCGCGGGCCGCCGCTCCACACGCGACGCGACTTCCGCCATTTCTCGCAATATTTCCAAAGACTTGGCAATCGTCGCCCGGGTCCCGCCCGTGCCCTGGATGGTCATGTAGCGGAAATTCCCGTCCGGCCGCAGCCGCCCCTGACCCACCAGATCGGGCACCTGCATCACCTCGCATCCCAACCCCACCAGCAGGATGCCCCCGAAATTCGCGTTCCGCGCATAGCCCTTCAGCGTCCGCATCAGGGTCTGATAGCCCTCATTCGTCCCCGACATGCCGCAACCCGTCTGGTGGACGATGGGCACGATGCCATCGACATTGGGCATCCCATTCAGCACCGGGTCCTTCTCCGCCGCCTCGGCAATGAAACGCGCCACCGACCCCGAACAGTTCACGCTCGTCAGGATGCCGATGTAATTCCGCGTGCCGACCTGCCCATCCGCGCGGTGATAGCCCATGAATTCAAGCGGTTGCAAAGGGGGCAGGGGCCTGCATTCCGCCCCGATGGCGTAATCGTCCGTATGCGGCGCCATGCCCAGATTGTGCGAATGCACATGCGCCCCCGCTGCGATCTCCTCCACCGCCTGCCCGATGATCTGCCCATAGCGCAGCACGTTCTCGCCCCGCGCGATCCCCCGCGCCGCGATCTTGTGCCCGCGCGGCACCGGCCCGGGCAGGGCCACGCCCTCCACCACGGTTCCCTTAGGCAGATCGGCCAGCGCGATCACCACATTGTCCGCCCCGTGCAGCCGGATCACGCCTTCCGCCATAGCCCCCCCCTTTGCAGCCCTTCCTTGACAGGGGGCCGCGCATGCCTAACATGTTAGCATGTTACAGCCGCCCGAACCCCCTTCACAAGTGCCTTCCGAAGCGCGCCTCGCGCCGCTCGACCATTTCTCCGGCAGCCTTGGCCAACGCGTCTACCAGACCCTGCGCGAGGCGATCCTGTCGCTCGCCTACCGCCCCGGCGAGATCCTGCGGAAACCCGAAATCTGCGACGCCCTCGGCGTCTCGCGCAGCCCCGTCGCCGATGCCGTGGCGCGGCTTGCGGCGGAAGGCCTCGTCGATGTCGTCCCGCAGGCCGGCACCTTCGTCGCCCGCTTCTCGATGGAGGAGATCCGCGAAGGCGCCTTCCTGCGCGAGGCGATCGAGGTCGCGGCAATCGAACGCGTGGCCGAGACGATCACCGAGGACCAGCTCACCCAGATCCGCCGCAACATCACCGTGCAGGCCGCGCTCATCGCCGATGGCGATATCCCCGGCTTTTACCAGACCGACGCGGCGATGCATGAACTCCTGCTCTCCTTCACCGGCTTTCGCAAACTCGCCCAGGTCAGCGAAACCGCTTGGCTGCACGTCAACCGCGCGCGGCAACTGATCCTCCCCGTCCCGGGCCGGATCGAGGCGACGCTGGAGGAACACCGCGCCATCCTCGCCGCGCTCGAGGCGCGCGATCCCGCCGCCGCCCGCACGGCGATCCGCACGCATCTGCGCCAACTCATCACCTATCTCGAACCGCTCGAACGCGACCGGCCCGATCTCTTCGATCCGGCCTGAAAGGCTTGCCCCATGACGATCCCCAACCGCCCGCGCTACGCGACGCGTCTGAACGCCTTCAAACGCAAGGGCGACACCGTGGCCGAGATGATCGCAAGGGCAGGGGAGGTGGGCGGCCTGAACGCCGCAGACCTGAACTTTCCCGACCATTTCGACCATCACACCCCGGCAAAACTGACTAAGATATTGCAGGATTCGAACATGGCGCTGAACGGCCTCGCCATGCGCTACTACACCGACCCGGGTTTCAAACTGGGGGCTTTCACCCATCCCGACGCCACCGTCCGCCGCGCCGCCATCGACATCACGAAGCGGGGCCTCGACGCGCTGGCGGAGATGGGCGGCACGGTGATGACCGTCTGGCTGGGTCAGGACGGCTTCGACTATTCCTTCCAAGGCGATTACAACCGCATGTGGGACGATACGCTGTCGGGCCTTGCCGAAATCTGCGACCACGCCCCCGCGCTCGACATCTCCATCGAATACAAGCCGAACGAGCCGCGCTCATGGTCCGTCCTCCCCGACATGGCCACCACGCTGCACGCCATCCGCGACCTGAACCGCCCGAACCTCGGCGTCACGCTCGACTTCTGCCACATGCTCTTTGCCGGAGAGATGCCCGCGAAATCCGCCGCCCTCGCCGCCCGGCACTGCCGCATCATGGGCGTCCACTTGAACGATGGATACGCCAAACGCGACGACGGGCTGATCGCAGGCACCGTGCACCCGATCCAGACCGTCGAACTCTTCTGGACGCTCGACCGCATCGGCTATGACGGCGTGATCTATTTCGACACCTTCCCCGACCATGGCGGCATGGACCCAGTGCAGGAATCCCGCGCCAACCTCGCCCTCACCGAGCGCCTGCGCACGGTCGCCGCCTCCCTCAAGGACGACCCCGCCCTCACCGCCGCCATGGCGAAACAGGACGCCGCCACCGCCACCCGCCTCATCGCCCACGCCCTTTACGGGGCCTGAGGCAAGCCTCTTCGTCTTGGCCCAAATACCCTCGGGGGGTGCGGGGGGCGAAGCGCCCCCGCCTCTGAGCCGAAGCGCGGCACGCGCGCAGGCGAGGCGAAAGACTTGCGCCGCGCCCTTCGCGCGGCGCTCCGCTTCACAATCCGTAGAACCCCGCCGCCGTCCCGCCAAAGACCAAGGCGCGGTCCACCTCGGACAGGCCCGAAGTCAATTCCAATGCCGCCGCCCGCCAATCCGCATATTCCCCGCGCAACCGGCAGACCGGCCAGTCCGATCCCCACATCACCCGCTCCGCGCCGAAGGCCGCGAAGACATGCTCCACGTAAGGCCGCAGGTCCTCCACCGTCCAATCCGCATCGGCTTCCGTGATCAGCGCGGAAAACTTCACCACCGCCGCCGTCTCATCCGCGATCCGGCTCATGCCATCGGCCCAGAAGCGGAAATGCGCCTCCGACTTCTCGCGGATCTGCGGCTTCATGCAATGGTCCACCACGACCTGCATCGTGGGGTATCGCTTCAGGATCGTAAGGAAATTCGCCAGATGCCGGGGGAACCCCAACGCATCGAAGCGCAGCCCCGTGTCGCAGAGCGCGCGGAAAGCCCATTGCACATCCTCGCGCAGCATCCAGCCGTCATCCGGCAGGTCCTGTATCATCGGCCGGACGCCCTTGAACTTCGGATGCCCCGCCAGCCGCTTCAATTCCGCCAGATCGGAAGGCTTCTCGAAATCCACCCAGCCCACGACGCCCAGCACCCAGGGCGTCGCATCCGCGATCCCCAGCATGTATTCCGTCTCGGCGACCGTGGGGGCGGCCTGCACCAGAACCGTCCCCTCCACCCCCGCCGCCTGCAATTGCGGCCACAGCTCGGCGGGGAAATAGGGCCGCGACAGCACGGGGTCGTCCTTCGGCATCCAGCCGTAATCGCCCCGCCCCGGATGCCAGAAATGCTGATGCGCGTCGATCTGCATGGCCTCTCCCTCTCACACCGGCGCGTCGGGGTGGATCAGCCCCTCGGCCTTCATCGCCGACCACAGCGCTGCCGGAATCCCCGCCGCCGCCGCCTGCAGGTTGCTCTCCATCTCGAACAAGGTCTGCCCGCCGGGGATCACCGACACGACCGCCGGATGCCGCGTGCAGAACTGGAAGGCCGCATCGACCAGCCGCACCCCATGCGCCTGACACAAGGCCTGCAACCGCCCCGCCTTCTCCATCGCCCAATCCGGCGCGTCGTTGTATCGGTATTGCGCCCCCGGTCGCGGCCCCGTGGCGAGGATGCCGGAATTGTAGGGACCGCCCACGACGACGCCCACCCCCCGCGCGGCGGCAGGGTCCATGAAGCCCGTGAGCGACTCCGTCCGCAAAAGCGAATACTCCCCCGCCAGCAGGAAGATATCGAAATCCCCCCGATCCAGCAGCCAGCGGCAGGGCTCCCACTCGTTCACCCCCGCCCCGAAGGCCCGGATCACCCCCTCGTCCCGCAGCTTCACCAGCGCGCGATAGCCGCCCGCCATGAACTCCGCCAGCCGCTGATCCAGCGCCGCCTGCGAGCCGTGGTTGAAGATGTCCAGATCATGCGCATAGAGGATGTCGATGCGGTCTATGCCAAGCCGCTCCAGCGAGAACTCCACCGACCGGAACACCGCGTCATGGCCGTAGTCATAGACCTCGTTGCGCGACGGCACGTCGAACCATTTCCCGAACCCGTCCCGCCTGTCCGGCGTCGTCGCCTTGAACAGCCGCCCGATCTTGGACGAGATCACGTATTCATCCCTCGGCTTCCCCCGCAGAAAACGGTTCAGCCGCGTCTCCGACAGGCCCAGCCCATATAGCGGTGCTGTGTCGTAATAGCGGATGCCGCCCGCCCAAGCCGCCTCCAGCACCGCATGGGCGTCATCGTCCGAAATGGCGCGGAAGAGGTTGCCGATGGGGGCCGACCCGAATCCCAAGGTGGTGAAGTCCAGCCCCCCGTTCCCCAGCCTGTCCCAGTGCCGCTTTTCCTGCATCTTCCCCTCCGCCTTCAACTGACATGCTAGTATGTTCCCCCTTCCGGTCCAATCCCTTTCCGTCTAGCCTTCCCCCATCTCGGGAGGATGAGAATGTCACGGTTCGAAAAGGTCTTCGGTGCGGGTAGGAAGCCCGTCATCGCCATGGTGCATCTCGGCGCGCTGCCCGGAACGCCCCTCCATGACGCGGCGGGCGGGGTGGAGGCGATCATCGCCGGTGCCGCCGCCGACCTCGCCGCGCTGCAGGCGGCGGGGGTGGATGCGGTCATGTTCGGGAACGAGAATGACCGCCCCTACGAGCTGAAGGTCGACACCGCCTCGACCGCGACCATGGCCTATGTCATCGGGCGCCTGCGCGACCGCATCGCCGTGCCCTTCGGCGTCAACGTGCTCTGGGACCCCATGGCCTCCGTCGCGCTGGCCGCCGCCACGGGCGCGGCCTTCCTGCGCGAGATCTTCACCGGCACCTATGCCTCCGACATGGGCATCTGGGCGCCCGATGCAGGCGCCGCGCAGCGCTACCAGCACCGCCTTGGCAACACCGATTGCGCGCTGCTCTACAACGTTTCGGCGGAATTCGCAGGCAGTCTCGACCCCCGGTCCCTGCCGGATCGGGCACGGTCGGCGGTCTTCTCCTCCATCCCCGACGCTGTCCTCGTCTCGGGCGCGATCACGGGCGAGGCGGCCGAGATGCGAGATCTGGAATCGGTCAAACGCGTCCTGCCCAAGACGCCCGTTCTGGCCAATACCGGCGTGAAACACGCCACCATCGCCGATGTGCTGCGGGTGGCGGATGGCTGCATCGTGGGCTCGGCCCTGAAGCAGGGCGGCGACACATGGGCCGCCGTGGATGCCGAGCGCGCGAAGGATTTCATGGACAAGGCCCGCGCGGCGAGGGGGTATTGATGCCTGCCAAGCGGAGCGCTGACGCGCAAGCCTTTCCTGTCGCCTCCCGCGCGTGCCGCGCGTCCGGCTCCGCGTTCAGGGGGCGCACGCGCCCCCTCTTGGCCGTGCCGGCCAATTCACCCCCTGTGGGTATTTCTGCCAAGACGAAGGGGCAGGAGAAGCATGATGCTGCGTGACCTGATCCGCGATTACATGCTGATCCCCGGTCTGGCCGGGCATGAGGAGCGCATCCGGGCCCGCATCGCCGCGGATCTGGACAGGCTTGAGATCGCGCACCGGACGGACCGGCTGGGGAACCTGTCGGCCACGCTGGAGGGGGATCCCGCCGCGCCTTCGGTGCTGGTCTTCACCCATATGGACCAGCTTGGCTTCATCGTGCGGAAGGTGGAGGCGTCGGGTTTGATCCGGCTGGAGCGCCTTGGTGGCGTGCCGGAGCGGGCGCTGGCGGCGCAGGCGGTGGTGATCTGTGCGCGCAAGGGCGACATTCCCGCGCTGATCGCCAACAAGAGCCATCACGCGACGACGCCGGAGGAGAAGTACCGCGTCGTTCCCTATGCGGAACTCTATGTGGATGCCGGTTTCGCCTCGAAGGCCGAGGCGGAGGCAGCGGGGGTGCGGATCGGCGATCCGGTCGTCTATCGCCCGCATGTGATGGAGCTGGCGAACGGGCGTTTGGCGGGGACGAGTGCCGATGACCGCGCGGGCTGTGCCGCGCTGGTCGATCTTGCCGCGCGGCTGCGCGACCGCAAGGCGGGGCCGACGGTGCATCTCGTCTGGTCGGTGCAGGAGGAATACAACCTGCGCGGCGTGCTGCCTGCGGCGGCGGCGGCAAAGCCCGACATCGCCTTCCAGATCGATCTGCTGCTGGCCTGCGACACGCCGGACATGACCGCGCGTGGCGAGGTGACGCTGGGAGGCGGCCCCGGCATCAGCCTCTATTCCTTCCACGGGCGCGGCACGCTGAACGGGGTGATCCCGCATCCCGCGCTGGTCGCGCTGATGGAGGAGGTGGCGGAGGCGGAAGCTCTGCCCCTGCAACGCTCCGCCCATACCGGCGCGCTGACGGACCTCTCCTACATCCAGTTCATGGGCGAGGAGGGGGTCGCCTGCCTCGATGTCGGTTTCCCCATGCGCTACACCCATTCCGCGCTGGAGGTGGTGGACCCTTCGGACGTTGCGCAGATGGTGCATCTGTTAGACGCGGCCCTTGCCCGCATCACCCCCGGTTTCAACCTGATCCGCTGACCCGCCATGACCTATACGCTCGGCATCGACATCGGCACTTTCGAATCCAAGGGCGTCCTCGTGGACGGATCGGGGCGCATCGTCGCCACCGCCACGCGGCCCCACAGGATGCTCGTCCCGCGCCCCGGCTGGGCCGAGCATCGGGCGGAGGAGGATTGGTGGGGCGACTTCGTCCACATCACCCGCGCGCTGCTGGCGGAGTCCAAGGTGGACCCGAAGGACATCGCCTGCGTCGCGGCCTCGGCCATCGGGCCCTGCATGCTGCCCGTGGATGCGGCGGGTGCGCCGCTGATGAACGGGGTGCTTTATGGCGTCGACACGCGGGCAGCGGCGGAGATCGACAGCCTTACCGCCACCATCGGTGCCGACCGCATCATGGCCGCCTGCGGCAATGCGCTGACCTCGCAATCGGTGGGGCCGAAGATCCTCTGGCTGAAGAACAACCACCCGGACCTTTACGCAAGGACGGCGAAGGTCCTCACCTCGACCAGCTTCATCACATGGAAGCTGACGGGCGAATACGTCATCGACCATTACACGGCGGCCAATTTCTCGCCCCTCTACGACGTGAACGCGCTGGCATGGACCGATGCGCTGGCCCCCGACATCCTGCCCATGGAGAAACTTCCGCGCCTGATGTGGTCCACCGATATCGCGGGCCATGTGACGGCGGCGGCGGCGGCGGAGACGGGGCTTGCCGAGGGCACGCCCGTGACCTGCGGCACCATCGACGCGGCGGCGGAGGCCGTCAGCGTCGGTGTCCAGCGGCCGGGCGAAATGATGATGATGTATGGCTCCACCATCTTCATCATCCAGGTCACCTCCGACCCCGTGCGCGATCCGCGCCTGTGGTATGCGCCCTGGCTCTGGCCGGGGATGCATGCCTCGATGGCGGGGCTCGCGACCTCCGGCACCCTGACGCATTGGTTCCGTGACCAGTTCGCGCGGGATACGTCCTTCGGCGATCTTGCAGCCGAGGCAGAGGCCAGCCCCAAGGGCGCCAAGGGACTGATCTGCCTGCCCTATTTCAGCGGCGAGAGGACACCGATCCACGACCCGCAGGCGAAAGGCGCCTTCTTCGGCCTCGACCTGACCCATACGCGCGGTGACATGTTCCGCGCCGTGCTGGAGGGCATCGCCAGCGGTACGGCCCATGTGCTGGACACCTATCGCGAGCTTGGCGCCTTTCCCGACCGCATCCTCGCCGTGGGCGGCGGGACGAAGAACGCGGTCTGGATGCAGGCCACGTCGGATATCGGCGGGGCAGGGCAGATCGTCTGCGAAAAGACGGTGGGGGCGAGCTACGGGAACGCCTTCCTCGCCGCGACCGCCGTGGGCAAGGCGCTGCCGGACCAGATCGTGGAATGGAACCCCGTCGCGCGCACCGTGCGGCCCGAGGCCGTGGCGGCCTATGCGCGGCAGTATCCGCTGTTCAAGCGGCTCTATGCCCAGACGCGCGACATCGCCCATGAACTGGGCGGTGCGTGATGCGCTATGAGCGCATGCGCCCGCATCAGGTTCAGGCGGCGATTGCCGCAGGCACGCCCGTCGTCCTGCCGCTGGGGGTGATGGAGCATCACGGCGGCCATCTGCCCGCCGGGGTGGATTTGCTGGCCGTGACCGAAATCCTCGGGCGGCTGGGGGATGAGATCGTTACGCTGCCGCCCTTCGCCTATGGCGCGGCCTCCCACGCCGTCGCGGGGCCGGAACATGGCACGACGCTGCATGTGGATGCCGGTGCCCTTGTGCCCTTCTTCGAGGCGCTCTGCACCTCGCTCCTCCGCGCAGGCTTCCGCAATGTCCATGCGGTGATCCACCACCAGTCGGAGAATATCGCGCAAGGCATGCCTACCGACCTCGCCTTCCGCCTTGCCGCGCGCAATGCGATCTTCCGCTTTCTGGAGGCGGAGCGGGGCGCGGGCTGGTGGGGCAGGCGGGACATGGCCGATTACTATGCCCAACACGGGCAGGGGACGGACCCGTTCAACTGGATCAGGCTGCACGCGCTCTTTCCGAAGAACGACGTCTTCCCCTTCGTCCATGCGGGCGAGGGCGAGACGGCGCTGATGCTGGCCCTCGCCCCCGAAACGGTGGCGATGGAGCGGGCAGGGGAGGGCGATCCGTGGTGGACGGAGACGGCACCGCGCGCTACGGCGGCGAAGGGGGAGGAGGGGGTGCAACTCGCCCTGTCCCATCTGCGCCGCGTGCTTGGCCTGACCTGACGAATTTTCTACGAAAAATCGGGCGCACGATCCTTCTGTGAAGGATCACGCCCAAGAATGTTCGCAGGAAAATTCTTGCCCCCGCCGCGTCAAAGCTCGGCCAAGTCCACCACGCCCTTCTTCAGGATGAAGCACCCATAGGGCCCGCTGTCGCTGGTGCGGATGATCGCGAAGGACCGCTTCGCCGCCTCGTAGAAAGCGAAGCGCTCCAGCGCCTGCACCTGCACCGCACGCCCCTCGGCGGCATCCACCACCGCCTGCATCCGCGCGAAGATCGGCACGACGCCGTCGGGGTTGCCCACAACCTGCATCCGGCTCACCGGCGCCGGGACGAAGGTATCCAGCGGCATCAGCGACAGGATCGCCCGCGCCGCCGTGGGGATGTCGCAGCCCGCCATGTCCACCAGCCGCCCATAGGTCGTCTCGGCGGCAATCGTCGCCGCCGGATGGTTCACGTCGCAGATCACCAGATCGTCGCCATGCCCCATCAGCATCAGCACATGCACCACCTCGGCCGACAGGCGCTGGTCGATGCCTTTCAGCATTACTTCACCGCCCCCGCCGCCATGCCCTTGATGATGTATTTCTCCAGCACCACCCCGATCACGATCAGCGGCAGGATCGCCGCGAAGGACAGCGCCGCCATCGACCACCACGAAATCCCCTGTGATCCCGTCTGGCTCGCCACCATAACGGGCAATGTGTTGGCATAGGTCGAGGTCAGCAGCGCAGCAAAGAAATACTCGTTCCACGTCAGCACCAGCGACAGGATGAACGCCGCCACCATCCCCGGCAGGGCGATCGGCAGGATGATCGTCGCGAAGGCCCCCCAGATCGACAGCCCGTCCACCAGCGCCGCCTCCTCCAACTCCGTCGGAATGCTCCCGAACTGGTCGCGCATGATCCAGATGACGATGGGCAGGACCGAGAGCGTGTAAAGCAGGATCAGCCCCACCCGCGTGTCCAGAAGCGCAAGCTCCTTGTAAAGCACGAGGAAGGGCAGGGCCAAGACCACCGGCGGCAGGATCAGCTGGCTCAGGAAGAAGAAGCTGATGTCGGAATTCTTCATCCAGCCGAAGCGATAGCTGAACCGCGACAGCCCATAGGCTGCAAGGCTGCCCAGCGCCACGGCCAGCGCAGATGAACTTACCGAAATCACCGCCGAATTCATGAACCGCTTCATGAACTCCGCCCGCACCGTGCTCTCGTTCCAGATCGTGTCGGGCGACAGGCCCAGCGAACGCCAGCCAAGCCAGGCCGGCGTGTAATCCACGAAGGGCACCATGTTCCCCTTCATCACGTTGGGCGCCATCTTGAAGCTTGTCGTGATGGTCCAATAGATCGGGAACAGGCAGATGATCGTCCACAGGATCAGCACGCCATAGATCGCGATCCGGCTGGTCCACCATTTCGCGCGATGGCGGCGGTCGGCCTCCGAGTCACGGAAGATCTGCGTCGAAGCGGTCATGTCCGGGGCCTCATCCAGCGGTCGGCGAGTTTCATCAGGAAGGTCATGGCGATCACGATGATCACCAGATAAACGAAGGCCAGAAGCGTGCCGTAACCCACATTCGACCGTTCACGATATTCCCGGAAGATGAAGCTGGTCACGGTATCCGTCGCCCCGCCGGGGCCGCCCGCCGTCACGTTGATCACCACATCGGCGAGCTTCAGCTTGAAGATGATGCGGATCAGGATCGCCGTGATCGACACGGGCAGCATCAGGGGGAAGGTCACCTCCCAGAAATTGCGCCAGCCATTCGCGCCGTCGACCTTCGCCGCCTCGTTCAACTCCTTCGGGATCGCCTGCAGACCCGCCAAAATCATGATCATCATGAAGGGGATATAGGTCCAGGCATCCATCACCATGATCGTCGCCCGCGCGATCTCGGGACTGCCGAAGAAGGACGGGTTCTCCACCCCGAAGAACCGCGCCAGCCGCGCCAGCGGGCCATAGCGCGCCTCCAGCATCGACTTGCCGATCATCCATGACACGGCGACGGGCGAGAGCATCAAGGGCAGCAGGAACGCCACCCGAAAGAACTTCCGCGCCCGGATCTGCGCGTTCAGAAGCAGCGCGAGGCCAAAGGCGATGGCATATTCCACGATGATCACGGCGCTATACAGCACCATGTTCCACAGCGCGTTCCAATAGAACGGGTCGCCCCACATCTGCCGGATGTTGTCCAACCCGTTGAACTGCCGCCCCGTGGGCGAGGACAGGTTCCAGTCCGAAAAGGCGATCAACAGGCCGAAGAGCAGCGGAAAGATCGTCAACGCCGCCACGAAGATCGCCGCAGGCAGCACGAAGAGCGTACGCTTCCCATGCTCCCCCCGGATCAACACCTGCCCCCAGCAGAGCGCGACCGCCCATGTGCAAAAGGCATAGAGCGTGGGCCGCCAATTCTCGAACCCGAAATCGGCCTGTCCGGTGGCCTGCAAGGTCTGCAACCCGCCCACGACCACCGTCAGCGCGGCGGTCCCCCAGATGATCGCCTGCCCGAACCGCTTGCGCCCCTCGGAGATGTTGTCGTTCGTCACGACATGAAGAAGATCGCCTTCGCTGCTCACCTCGTCCCCCCGGCAAGGATGCGCACCTCGCGGCGCACGGCTCATGCTAGCATGTTAGTCTGGGGGCGGGGCGGGTGGCAAGCGGGAAGGGTGAGAGTTTACTCGATAGGCGTCAAACTTTCAGGCTCCTGCAATTCTGCAAGACGATCGTTCTCGTCATTAGGGATGTCTTCAGGTTCACCATCCGTGTATTCGCGATCCCGTTCTTTCCCAAGGTGCTCCTGTAGTTGCTCACGGTGTTTAAGGTAACTTTCGGGAGGGGAAGGTGATTTCGCTTCGGCGTCAATCGGTAGACAAATCTGATCAGTGCCGACCATTTGACAATATGACCGTAGGTAATCGGAAAGCTGCTCTCTATCGGGTGCTTTTTGCCCGAGCAAAGTGCGTTCCTTGCTTCTAACCCCTTCCAGAGGCATATGCTTGAGCGTATCAAGGTATAGGACTGGATAAGCGTTTCCTTGATTTACTCCCTTGAGCATTATTGGCGGATCAAAATAGATTGTGTAATTAAGGCCGGTGCCTTCCGGAACAGAAGACAGAAGAGTGCCCAACTGCACGCATATCGAGAACTTTTCAGGCGTTGCGGTGCTGCCAACACGGAAACCAGTGTCTATTGCTTTTCCTAAAAAGTCGAAGTCGCTAGGTGTATTATCGGCTGCTCTCTCAAGTTGTTCGGTAGACAAAAGGAAATCCTTTGCCTTACGCGTGCGGAGGTTCACGGCCCGGTTTGGTTCAGGGAATGCCGCAAGCCAAGCCGCACCCTTTACATTCAGGGGCAACGCCTTCTCAAACAATATCTTGCGAAACTTGTGAATAGTCTCAATAAATGAGTGCAAGATTGTTGCAACTGATCGGCGTTGTTGCAGAACTCTGACCGTCGAGGATTCACATCGCGAATCCATGCGGTTAGACGGGTTGCATGAGCAAGCCATCACCCGCCCGCTATCGCACGACGAACTGGTCCAGCTACACGGCTTCTCTGCGCAAGCGCGGATCGCTGCTGATCTGGCTGGACAAGGAGATGGCCTGGCTCGCGCCGCATGATGGCAGCCCCGGTCGCCCTGCGGTCTTCTCGGATGCAGCGATCCAGTTCTGTCTGACCATCAAGGTCCTGTTCAAGTTGCCGCTTCGGCAAGCGACCGGGATGGTGGCCAGCCTGCTCAAGATGGCGGACCTGGATTGGGCGGTGCCCGACTACACCACGCTGTGCCGACGGCAGAAAACGCTAGCTGTCCAGATCCCGTATCGGCGCGCCAATGGCCCCTTGAACCTGCTGGTGGACAGCACCGGGATCAAGTTCCTCGGTGATGGCGAATGGCAGGCCCGCAAGCACGGCGTTCAGGGGCGGCGTCAATGGCGCAAGGTACATCTGGCTATGGATACCGCCACGTCTGACATTCGGGCGGTGGAGTTTACCTCCAGCAGCGACGGCGACAGTCCGGTCTTGCCGGACCTGCTGGACCAGATCCCCGAGGGCGAAGACATCGGCACGGTGACCGCCGATGGGGCCTATGACACCCGCCGCTGCCACACCGCAATCATCAACCGCGAGGCCACGGCGATCATTCCGATCCGCAAGAACGGCCGGCCCTGGAAAGAGAACTGCCCGGCCGCGATCGCCAGAAACGAAACCCTGCGCGCCACTCGCTACTACGGCCGGGCGTTCTGGAAACGCTGGACCGGATACCATGTCAGAAGCAGGATCGAGGCAAAGATGCGCTGCCTGAAGGCCTTCGGCGAACGCATCGCCGCAAGAGACCCGGACCGCCAGACCGCAGAAATCCAGATCCGCATCGCACTCATGAACCGCTTCTCGGCCCTCGGAACGGCCAACATCGTTCGCGTCGGCTGATGCCGTGGGGGAAAGGCGCTATCATGCCTCAGGCGGGCGTTACGCAACAACGCCCAACTGATCTCGCGTTGCTAACTCTGCCGCAGAAAACAAGCTCGTCGCCAAGGGCCTTCCATACATCTGGACAGGGATCGCTCCCAGAAGCGACGGTTCGTTGCTTTTGATACTCTGCCTTGAATGCTGACGGGAAATGCGAATAGAAATTCTGAAATTCGAGAACCCATCGAGGCGTTTCCCCCTCGACCCGTTCTTCGCCGTATCCAGAGTTTTTGAATGCAGTCGACCCGCTTAGATCAACGGACAAAAATATACGTACGCGATAATCGGCTACTGTGTAGCGACCTTCAGCATCATTCGGCGATACCAAGCGTCTTGGCCCTTATGTTTACTGCGGCTTCTGTAACGCCAAACGTTTCACTAGCCACGCCATTTCTATACGCTTCTTTGAATTCGGCCACGGGCATTAAGAAAGCTGATGCAAACCAGTTAGCCTCCCACTCACATCTGACAAGGTCCTTGTTGGATGCGTCTACGCTCCTAGTAGCCTTCATGCCCACGCCGGGATTGCTTCTCTTCACAAGTGGCCAGTGCATAAGTTTGTGGCCGAGTTCATGCGCAATTGTAAAATTATCGCGAAGAACACCGGTTTGCGAAGATAGGCGTATCACAAACGACCCATCAGGCTTCACAATTATGGCGTCGGTTTGGTCAGGATCGACAAAACTGATGTACTCAATCTGTCCGCCGTTCCGAGCTACAAGTTCTTTGAGGTCAAATCCAGATGTAAGCTTAACATTCTGGCGCTGCTTCTCGGCGAAGTTCCAAATGAGTTGCTTCGTCGCACGCGTAGGCACCGGCGGCAGATATGTCACAACTGCTTCTTTCGCGTTGCTGTGACCTGATTGTACGCCGTCATCGGACACTAAATCCATCCTCATGTATGGGAAACGGATATGCTCAAGTTCCGGAATCGTTCCGCTAGTTACTACTTTAGCCTCCGGTGCTATACAAGGTGTTTTTCATTAGAATTGGCCTGAAAACGGCGCCCGCGATCCAATCGGGGCGCCGTCATTGTCAAGGACAGATCACATCCCCAACGACGCCTTGTACAGCGCGATCTGGCTGTCCCGCCCGATCTGGTCCGTGATCTTCTCCCACGCAGCAGCGATGGCATCCGCCGTCTCCTGCGCGCTGGCATATTGCCCGGCGAAGCCCTTGGACAGCTCGTCCTCGGCCACCGAGTAATACTGGAAGATCCCCGGGATCCGCGGCTCGATGGCGGCGTTCGGGTGGTTGTAGCTGTCCGCGTTGGACCCGAGGTAATCCTCGATGAAGGCGCGGTCGTAGCCTGCCGCTTCCCATTCCGCATAGTCGAAATGCGAGTTGCGGTAGGGCTGGAAGCCCGACGGATAGGCCGCCGTCCACAGCGACAGGTCCTTGCCGCCCAGATGGGCCGCCGCCGACCATGCCGCCTTGCGCTTCTTCTCGTCGCCCGAGACGCGCGAGGTGACGTAGACGCCCCAGCCGATATAGGCCATCAGCGGCGCCTCGTTCATCGTGTCTTCCCACGCGCCCGCCTTGGAGTTGTAGCGGCGCTCCGACGCGGGGTTGATCCCGAAGCCCACCACGTCGCCCACGACCGAGGTGTCGGAAGTGCGCGCCGAAGACCCGACGTCGCCCCACCACATCAGCATGGACCCCGTCCCCGCAAGGAACTGCGAGAAGGCCGTGGTGCCGGGGTCGGCGTTGATCTGGTCGGCCGGATAGGCGCCCTCCGTCGCGATCAGGTCCATCACGTCCTGAATCGCCTGCACCCAGCCCGGATTGTTGACGCGCGGCTTCATCGTGTCGGGGTCGAACAGCCATGCCGGATCGTCCGGGTGCTTCACATAGGCCGCCGCGCGGTTGGCGATGAAGTACATCCCGAACCCGCCCCAGCCCTTTAGCGGATCAAGGTAGCCATGCGCGGGCTGCCCGGTCAGCGGGTCGGTCTGACCGACCAGCGCCTTCGTCACCGCATTCACCTGCTGCCAGGTCTTCGGCACTTCGGCCCCGCCGATGGCGCCCTCGCCGAAATAGTCGGTCCGGTAGGCGAAGGTGTGGCAGTCGCCGTCGATGGTCACGCGGTACTGCTTGCCGTCCCAAGTCCCGACCGGGGGCTTCAGATAGCCCACAAGGTCATCCGCCTCGATCTGCGTCGCCACCCAGTCGGGCATCGGGTCCAGCAGGCCCTTGCCCGCCGTATCCCCCTCGAAGGGCGCGCCCATCTCGAGGATGTCGAAGTCCACGGTCCCCGTGGCGATCGACTGCTGCAGGCGCGCGTTGTAATCGGCCTGCGCAAGGTCGATCCAGTTGATCTTGGCGCCCGTGTAGGCCTCCCACGGCTTCAGGAAGCCGCGGAACAGGAAGTTGTGCAGGTTCTGGTTGTTCAGACCCATGAAGGTCAGTTCCACGCCCGCGAATTCACCCTCCGCCACATTGGCCTTGGTCGCGCCAAGGCACAGTTCCCCAACCTTCTGCCAATCGGCATCGGTCGGGCTGCCCATGCCCACGCCGGGTATCTTCAGGATCTCGGCCCGCAGATTCTCCTGCGCCGAGGCCGCGCGGATGCCGCCCAGCGGCCCCATCGCCGCCATCGCGCCAAGGGCCGTCGCCCCCTGCAGCAGGCGGCGGCGGCTCATCCGCGCCTTGATGACTTCATAAGCTCCAACCTTCACGTCGATATCCTCCCTAGGATGCGGCCTCTGGCCCTTGCGGCTCTGGCCTTCTGATTGTCGTGATGTGCCCCTCCGGACAGCCGCCGCAGGCCATGCGCAACGCATCGGCCAGTTCCGCAGCAGGGCCTCCCAACCCCCTTCGGCAGCCTTCCTTGGGGTCAAGCTTGGCGCGCGCCAAGCCCCCTGTCAAGCTTCTAACATGTTAGTATGATTAGTCTGTGGACAGGCCCCACGCCACCCGTTACCTATCGTCCAGAACCTTGGGAGGGGTGGCATGGCCGAAGTCACGATCCGCGCGTTGAAGAAGTCCTATGGCGGGCTTCAGGTCGTCCATGGTCTCGATCTCGACATCAATGATGGCGAATTCGTCGTCCTCGTCGGCCCCTCCGGCTGCGGCAAGTCCACCCTCCTGCGCATGATCGCGGGGCTGGAGGAAGTCACCTCTGGCGACATCCGCATCGGCGAGCGTCGGGTGAACAACCTGCCGCCCTCCGAACGCGACATCGCGATGGTGTTCCAGAACTACGCGCTCTACCCGCACAAGACGGTGGCCGCGAACATGGGCTTCGCGCTCAAGATGCGCGGCATGGACAAGGCCGAGATCGACACCCGCGTCAAACGCGCCGCCGAAGTCCTCGGCCTCACCCCCTATCTCGACCGCTACCCCCGCGCGCTTTCCGGCGGGCAGCGCCAGCGCGTCGCCATGGGCCGCGCCATCGTGCGCGACCCGCAGGTGTTCCTCTTTGACGAACCGCTCTCCAACCTCGACGCGAAACTCCGCGTCCAGATGCGGACCGAGATCCGCGAACTCCACCAGCGGCTCAAGACCACCACCGTCTACGTCACCCATGACCAGATCGAAGCCATGACCATGGCCGACAAGATCGTCGTCATGCAGGGCGGTCGCATCGAACAGGTGGGCGCGCCCTTGGAACTCTACGACCGCCCCGCCAATACCTTCGTGGCCTCCTTCATCGGCTCGCCCTCCATGAACATGATCGAAGGCACCGTCCAGAACGGCGCCGTCAGGGCAGGGGGCGCGACCCTGCCGCTGCCGCCCGGCATGAAGGTCGCCGAAGGGCGCGAGGTGATCTACGGCATCCGACCCGAAAACCTCGGGGAATCCCCCGACGGGATCAAGGGAACCATCGCCGTGGTGGAACCCACGGGCTCCGAGACCCATGTCGTCGTCCGGATCGAAGGCCGCGAACTCGTCGCCGTCTTCCGCGACCGCATCACCCACCGCCCCGGCGACAGCATCTCGCTTGCCCCCACCGATCCCGCAGGCGTCCACCTCTTCGACAAATCCAGCGGCGCGCGCTTCTGATCGCCCGATATTGACCCTGCCGCCCTCGCGCGGCAGGCTCCGGCAAAACAGGGGCGGGCGCACCGCCCAAAGGGAGGAACCATGCTCAAGGGTATAGACAACCGCCTCAACGCCGATGTGCTGCGCGTCCTGCGCGCGATGGGGCATGGCGATGTGCTGATCGTGGCGGATACCAACTTCCCCTCGGATTCCGTCGCCCGCGCCACGGTGACGGGCGAACTCCTCCGCATGGAAAACCTCACCTCCGCGCAGGCAGTGAACGCCATCCTCTCCGTCCTGCCGCTCGACACCTTCGTCGATGATTTCGCGGGCCGGATGGAGGTCGTGGGCAACCCGACCGAACTCCCCCCCGTCCAGCAGGAGGTGCAGGCCGAGATCGACCGCGCCGAAGGCCGCCCGCGCCCGATGATCGGCATCGAACGCTTCGCCTTCTACGACATGGCCCGCAACGCCTATGCCGTCATCCAGACGGGCGAGCGCCGCTTCTACGGCTGCTTCATGTTCCGCAAGGGCGTGATCCCGCCCGAAGCCTGAAGGAGTGGCTTGACCCATGTCTGACATCGTCATCCTCGGCATCTTCGTCGCCGACACCGCCTATCGCGCCGACCGCCAGCCCAAGATGGGCGAAACCATCCTCGGCACCTCTTTCGCGCTCGGGCCGGGGGGCAAGGGGTCGAACCAGTCCGTCGCCGCCGCCATGGCGGGGGGCGACGTCACTTTCATCAGCCGGCTGGGCAAGGACGCCTTCGCCGATATCGCACGGGCGACATGGGCCAAGGCGGGGGTGAAATCGTCCATCACCGAAGACGCCGAAAGCTATACGGGCGCGGCCTATATCTTCCTCGAGAATGCCACCGGCAACAACGCCATCATCGTCGCTGCCGGGGCCGCGGGCCGCATCGACGAAAGCGATGTCGAGGCCAACCGCGCCCTGATCGAAGGCGCCAAGGTCTTCATCACCCAGCTTGAACAGCCCATTCCGGCGGCGAAGCGCGCGCTGGAAATCGCCCGCGCCGCGGGCGTCAGGACGATCCTCAACCCCGCCCCCGCCGCGCCGCTGGACGACTCCATCCTCGCGCTCTGCGATTTCATCACGCCCAACGAATCCGAAACCGAAAGCCTGACGGGCCTGCCCGTCACGACGATCGCAGAGGCCGAGGTCGCCGCCGACGCGCTTCTGGCGCGCGGAGTGGGGGCCTGCCTCATCACCTTGGGCGAGCGCGGCGCGCTCTACCGCGACCGCGAACGCTCGGTCCATGTGCCGGTGATCAGCGCCGGCAAGGTGCTGGACACGACCGGGGCAGGGGATGCCTTCAACGGCGGCTTCGCGGTGGCACTCACCGAGGGGCGCGACGTGGTCGACGCCATCCGCTTCGGCTGCGCCACGGCAGGGATCTCGGTGACGCGGGCCGGAACCGCCCCCGCCATGCCATCGCGGGCCGAGATCGACGCGCTTCTGGACGCGCAGGGATAGCGATTTCTGACGCAGAAATCGCAACGGAATTTGACACAAATTCCGGGGTCGCGCCACGCGTCCCAACCGGTTTCTGCGTCAGAAACCGACGCGGAATTTGCGTCAAATTCCGCCTCCCCGTAGATGCGTCCGGCCCTGAATTCCCGACAGAATCATGCGGCAATCAGATAGTTAACGCGCCCTTTCCACCCCGTACGGGTGTACAGTTTGCGGTACAATTTCCGGCACGGAACCCGCACAGCCCAAAACCCACCCCGCCCCTCAATTAATCCCGCGTCCACAAGCACTTGACCCCGCCCCGTTGACAGCCCCTCCAATCCCGCCCCACTCTCCCCCCACCATGACCGCATCCCTCTTCATCTTCGACTGCGACGGCGTCCTGATCGACAGCGAGGTCATCTCTGCCCGACAGTTGATCGAGGAACTCAAGGGCTACGGCGTCGACATGGACATGGCCTTCGTCAGTCGCCATTTCCTCGGCCGCTCCTACCCCGTCGTGCTGAAGGAAGTGCGCGAACGCTGGGGCGTGCAACTCCCCGACAGGTTCGAGGCCGATTACCGCGCCCGCCTCCTCGCCGCCTTCGAACGCGACCTGAAAGTGATGCCCGGTGTGGTGGAAACCATCCGCGCGCTCTCCATCCCTTATTGCCTCGCCACCTCCTCCAGCCCCGAACGCATGCGCAAAAGCCTTGAAATCACGGGCCTTTCCGCGCTGTTCCAAGGCCGCGCCTTCACCGCCTCCGAAGTCGCGCGCGGCAAGCCCGCCCCCGACCTCTTCCTTCACGCCGCCCACCGCATGGGGGCCGACCCGGCGACCTGCATCGTTCTGGAAGACAGCCTGAACGGCATCCGCGCGGGCCTCGCCGCTGGCATGCGTGTCTGGCGCTTCACCGGGGGCAGCCATCTGAAAGGGCTTGACCTCACCCCGCCCGAGGATGCCATTCCTGAGGCCAGCCACGACAGTTTCGCCGCGATGCGCGCCACGCATCCGGACCTGTTCGCAGAGCGAGTGACACCATGAACCTGCACGATACTGAGCCCAGTCAATCCGACGATGCCGCCCGCGCAGGCTGGCTCTACTACGTCGCGGGCATGACGCAGGACCAGATCGCCCGCGAACTCGGCGTCAGCCGCCAGCGCGCCCAACGCCTCGTCAGCCGCGCCATGGCCGAAGGGCTGATCCATGTCCGCATCGAACACCCGATTGCGGCATGTCTTGAACTGGAACAAGCACTTAGCGACCGTTTCGGCCTGATCCGCGCCCGCGTCGCCCCCGGCCTCGGCCCCGGCGCGGATGCCGTCCGTGCCATCGCCCCCGCCGCCGCGACGGAACTGGAACGTTTCCTTGCCATGCCCGAACCGCTGGTCATCGCCCTTGGCACGGGCCGTGCACTCCGCGGCATGGTCGATGCCATGACCACGATGGACGCCCCCCAGCACCGCCTCGTCTCCATGATCGGGAACATCGCCCCCGACGGCTCCGCCTCCTTCTTCGACGTGATCATGCGCATCGCCGACAAGGTCCGCGCGCCGCATTATCCCATGGCCATGCCGGTGATTTCCTCGACGGTGGAAGAGTTTGCCGCCTTCACCGCGCTTGCCCCCATCGCCCGCGTCCGCGAACTGGCCCAGCGAGCCGATGTTATATTCGTGGGCGTGGGCCAGATGGGCGACGATGCGCCGCTGCTTGCCGACGGCTTCATAACCCGCGCCGAACTTGCCGCCCTGCAAAAGCGCGGCGCGGTAGGCGAGGTGGCGGGCTGGGTCTTCGACGCCGAGGGCAACTATCTGGAAAAACCCGAAACCACCCGTCACGGAGGGGTGCGGATCGTGCCGCGCCTTGCCCGTCCCGCCATTGGCGTTGCGGCGGGCGCGTCCAAGGTTCCGGCCATCCGCGCGGCGCTTCAGGCCGGCATCCTGAACGGGATCGTCACCGACGAGGCCTCCGCCCGGGCGATTCTGCTGCACCGCTGATACCGCGGCGCAGCACGGGCCAGACGCCGCGTTAACCCGACCTTCATCCCCCTCTGTCACCCTTCGTTTTCTGCGTGGGCTGGTTTTTCGTGCGGGATTTCTGCCCGCAAGATGCATTTTTGCTCAAGTTCAGGCTTGACGCAGGGGCGCAGAATATGGGTATTTGCTCATTAAGCGATTAAATGCTCAGTCGCTTCAATGGGAGGATACCTATGAAAATCTCGCATCGCGCGCTCTTGGGCGCGACGGTTTCGCTCACCCTTGCGGGGGCGGCGATGGCCGAAACCACCATCACCGTCGCGACCGTCAACAACGGCGACATGGTCCGCATGCAGGGCCTGATGGACGACTTCTACGCCAAGCATCCCGACATCAAGGTCGAATGGGTGACGCTGGAAGAAAACGTTCTGCGTCAGAATGTTACGACCGATATCGCCACCGGCGGCGGTCAGTATGACGTCATCACCATCGGCACCTACGAGGTTCCGATCTGGGGCAAGCAAGGCTGGCTCACCTCGCTCAACGACCTGCCGCCGGAATATGACGTGGACGACCTTCTCCCCGCCATCCGGGGCGGTCTGACGGTCGACGGCAACCTCTACGCCGCGCCCTTCTACGGTGAATCCTCGATGGTCATGTACCGCAAGGACCTGATGGAAGCCGCCGGCCTCACGATGCCCGACGCCCCCACCTGGGCCGATATTGAAAAAGCCGCCGCCGCGATGACCAACCGCGATCAGGACATCAACGGCGTCTGCCTGCGCGGCAAGGCCGGCTGGGGCGAAAACATGGCCTTCCTGACCGCCATGTCCAACTCCTTCGGCGCGCGCTGGTTCGACGAGAACTGGAACCCCCAGTTCGACCAGCCGGAATGGAAGGCGACGCTCGACTTCTACCTGAACCTGATGAACAACTACGGCCCCGCCGGTGCCTCGAACAACGGGTTCAACGAAAACCTGACGCTGTTCCAGCAGGGCAAGTGCGGCATGTGGATCGACGCCACCGTGGCGGCCTCCTTCGTGACGGGCAAGGACTCAACCGTCGCCGACAAGGTGGGCTTCGCGTTGGCGCCGGACAACGGGCTGGGCAAGCGCGGCAACTGGCTCTGGGCATGGTCGCTGGCGATCCCGTCCTCATCCGACGCGCAGGACGCGGCCAAGACCTTCATCGACTGGGCGACCAACAAGGACTACCTTGCCCTCGTCGCGTCGAAGGAAGGCTGGGCGAACGTGCCTCCGGGCACCCGCACCTCGCTCTATTCCAACGAGGAATACGCCAAGGTCCCCTTCGCCAAGATGACCATCGACAGCATCAACGCGGCTGACCCGACCAACCCGACGGTCAAGCCCGTGCCTTACGTCGGCGTGCAGTTCGTCGCGATCCCGGAATTCCAGGGCCTCGGCACGACCGTGGGTGAAATCTTCTCCGCCGCTCTGGCCGGCCAGAAGACCTCGGACGAGGCGCTTGCCGAAGCGCAGGCTGCCGTGACCGAGGAGATGAAGGCCGCAGGCTACATCCAGTGATCCTCCCGCCCGGGGGCGGCCTTCGTGCTGCCCCCGGTTTTTCCAATTATCCCCAGTAATTTACGCAGCGAACCTCGCCACGGGACGCAACCCGTCCGGCCCCGCATCCCTACCGGAGACGCCCATGTCCACCCAATCCACCCGTCTCGCCGCGCGCCTGATGGTGGCCCCTTCGGTCTTTGTCCTGTTCATCTGGATGATCGTGCCGCTGGCCATGACGCTCTATTTCTCCTTCCGCTTCTACCGGCTCTTGACGCCGGAACGGTCGGGCTGGGTGGGGTTCAACCATTACCTCTGGTTCCTGAACGCGCCGGAATTCTGGCTGGCGCTCTTCAACACGCTGGCCCTCGTCGGCGGCGTCCTCATCATCACCGTGATCCTCGGCGTGCTGATCGCCCTTCTGATCGACCAGCCGGTGAAGGGGCAGGGGATGCTCCGCATCCTCGTCATCGCGCCCTTCTTCGTCATGCCCCCCGTCGCGGCTTCGATCTGGGAAAACCTGTTCATGCACCCGCAGAACGGCCTCTTCTCGGCCATCGCACGGGGTTTCGGGCAGCAACCCATTCTGTTCCTTGAGGATTATCCCCTGATGTCCGTCATCGGCATCGTCTCATGGGAATGGCTCCCCTTCGCCACGCTGATCTTCCTGACCGCGCTGCAATCGCTGTCCTCGGAACAGCTTGAGGCGGCTGAGATGGATGGCGCCTCCGCCCCGAACCGCTTCCGCTACATCATCCTGCCGCACCTGACCCGCGCCATCACGGTGGTCATCCTGATCCAGACCATCTTCCTTCTGGGCATCTTCGGCGAGATCTTCACGACCACGCAGGGCGGCCCCGGATCGGCCTCCACCACGCTGCCCTACATGATCTTCAAACAGGCCATCGTCGCCAAGGACATAGGCCGCGCCGCCGCCGGGGGGATCATCGCCGTCATCCTCGCCAATATCGTCGCCTATTTCCTGATGCGCGGCATCGGGCGGCATCTGGACGCGTAAGGAGCATCACATGGCCCGCGCCGCATCCCCCCGCCGCAAGCTGATCACCACCCTCGCCGCATGGGGCGTGGCGCTGCTGATCTTCTTCCCCGTCCTCTGGATGATCCTGACCAGCTTCAAGACCGAAGCCTCCGCCGTCGCCATGCCGCCGCAGTTCCTGTCGGCGGACTGGACGACCGAGAACTATGCCGAGGTCTGGCAGCGGTCCGACTATCCCCGCTTCTTCTGGAATTCGGTCGTGATTTCCGTGGGGTCCACCCTGCTGGGCCTCGTCATCGCGATCCCCGCCGCTTGGTCCATGGCCTTCGTCCCCGGCAAGCGGACCAAGGACCTTCTGATGTGGATGCTGTCGACCAAGATGATGCCAGCCGTCGCGGTCCTGATCCCGCTTTACCTCGTCTTCCAGCGCATCGGCCTCTTCGACACCAAGCTCGGCCTCATCCTCGCGCTGATGCTGATGAACCTGCCGATCATCATCTGGATGCTCTACACCTACTTCAAGGAAATCCCCGGCGAGATCCTCGAGGCCGCGCGGATGGACGGCGCATCGCTCTGGAACGAGATCGTCTATGTCCTCACGCCGATGGCCCTTCCCGGCATCGCCTCCACCATGCTGCTGAACATCATCCTCGCCTGGAACGAGGCGTTCTGGACCATCACCCTGACGACGACCAAGGCCGCGCCCCTCTCGGCCTTCATCGCCAGCTTCTCGGCCCCGCAGGGCCTGTTCTACGCGAAACTCTCGGCGGCCAGCGCAATGGCCATCCTGCCGATCCTGATCCTTGGCTGGTTCAGCCAGAAGCAACTCGTCCGCGGCCTGACCTTCGGCGCGGTGAAGTGAGGAAGACATGGGAAAGATCCAGCTCACACAGGTCCGCAAATCCTTCGGCGAGGTGGATGTCATCCCCGGCATCGACCTGTCGATCGAGGATGGCGAATTCGTCGTCTTCGTCGGCCCCTCGGGCTGCGGGAAATCCACGCTGCTGCGCCTGATCGCGGGGCTGGAGGATACGACCTCGGGCACCATCGCCATCGACGGCAAGGACGCGACGAACCTGCCCCCCGCCAAGCGCGGGCTGGCGATGGTGTTCCAGAGCTACGCGCTCTACCCCCACATGACGGTGAGGAAGAACATCGCCTTCCCGCTGAAGATGGCCGGCATGTCCGAACAGGAACAGACCGCCCGCGTCGAACGCGCGGCGAAGGTCCTCAACCTCACCTCCTACCTCGACCGCCGTCCGGGACAACTTTCGGGTGGCCAGCGCCAGCGCGTCGCCATCGGCCGCGCCATCGTGCGCGAACCCTCGGCCTTCCTCTTCGACGAGCCGCTCTCCAACCTCGACGCTGCCCTCCGCGTCGGCATGCGGCAGGAGATCACCGAGCTTCACCAGTCCCTGAAAACCACCATGATCTACGTGACCCATGATCAGGTGGAGGCGATGACCATGGCCGACAAGATCGTCGTCCTGAACGCAGGGAGGATCGAACAGGTCGGCTCGCCCCTCGAACTCTATCACCGTCCGCAGAACCTGTTCGTGGCGGGCTTCATCGGCAGCCCGAAGATGAACTTCCTCGACGGCGAGAAGGCCGCGAAGCATGGCGCGGCGACCATCGGCATCCGGCCCGAACATATCGACATCACGCCCGACGGGCCGTGGCAGGGAACGGTCGGGCTGACGGAACATCTGGGCTCCGACACCTTCCTCAAGGTGACGCTGGACACGGGCGAAACCCTGACCGTCCGCGCCAGCGGCGAGGTTGCGCTGCATCATGGCGACCGCATCGCGCTGGCCCCGCAGGGGGCAAAGATCCACCGCTTCGACGCGACCGGAAAGGCAATGGCATGAGACTTCAGGGAAAAACCGCCCTCATCACGGGTGCCGCGCGTGGGATCGGTCTGGAATTCGCCCGCGCCTACATCGCCGAAGGGGCGACGGTCGCGCTTGCCGACATCAATGCCGAAGCCGTGGCGAAGGCCGCCGAAAGCCTCGGCCCGCAGGCCGTCGCCGTGCAGATGGACGTCACGCGGCAGGACAGCATCGACGCGGGCTTCGCCGATGCCGTGGCGAAACTTGGCCACCTTGATATCCTCATCAACAACGCCGCGCTCTTCTCCGCCGCCCCCATCGCCGAAATCACCCGCGCCGATTATGACCGCCTCTTCGCGGTGAACGTCGCCGGAACCATGTTCTGCACGCAGGCCGCCGCGCGCCACATGATCGCGCGGGGGCAGGGCGGCACGATCATCAACATGGCAAGCCAAGCAGGCCGCCGCGGCGAAAGCCTCGTCGCCGTCTATTGCGCCACCAAGGCCGCCGTCATCAGCTTCACCCAATCGGCGGGCCTGAACCTCATCCAGCACGGCATCAACGTGAACGCCATCGCGCCGGGCGTGGTGGATGGCGAACATTGGGACGGGGTCGACGCCTTCTTCGCCAAGTATGAAAACAAACCGCTCGGCCAGAAGAAGCGCGAAGTGGGCGCATCGGTCCCCTTCGGCCGCATGGGCACCGCCGCCGACCTCACCGGAATGGCGATCTTCCTTGCCACGGCAGAGGCGAAATACATCGTCGCCCAGTGCTTCGGCGTCGATGGCGGGAACTGGATGGCCTGACATGCCCTCCCGCCGCGCCCCCGCTAAACCATTTGCTAACCGCGCCGCGCCACCCTTGGCGCAGGCCCCCGCTGCCCTGACCCGAGGCTTCCAATGACCGCCACCGCTTCGCTGCCCGCCTATGACCGCAGCCGCCTGACCCCCGGCATCGTCCATATCGGCCTTGGCAATTTCCACCGCGCCCATATGGCCGTCTATCTGGACGACCTCTTCGCGATGGGCGAGGGGATGGACTGGGCCATCATCGGCGCGGGGGTGCGCGCGCCGGATGCCCGGATGCGGGACGCGCTGAAGGCGCAGGACTGCCTCTCCACCGTCATCGAGCTTGATCCCAAGGGCAAGACCGCCCGCCGCATCGGCGCGATGGTGGATTTCGTCGAGGTGCAGCCCGACAACGCCGCCCTCGTCGCCGCCATGTCGCGCCCCGAAATCCGCATCGTGTCGCTGACGGTGACGGAAGGGGGCTATTACGTCGACCCCGCCACGGGCCGCTTCGACCCGACCCATCCCGACATAGCCGCCGACGCCCGCAGGCCCGACCACCCCGCCACCGTCTTCGGCGCGATCCTTGCCGCGCTGCGCGCCCGCCGCGCGGCGGGCATCCAGCCCTTCACCGTCATGTCCTGCGACAACCTCCCCGGCAATGGCCATGTGACCAGGGCCGCCGTCGCAGGCCTCGCCCGCCTGTTCGACCCCGCGCTGGCCGACTGGGTTGTGGCCAATGTCGCCTTCCCCAACGGCATGGTGGACCGCATCACCCCCGCCACGGGCCCCCGCGAACGCGCGATGGCGGCACAGTTCGGCCTTGCCGACGATCCCGTCCCCGTCACCTGCGAACCCTTCCGCCAATGGGTGCTGGAGGACCATTTCCCCGCAGGCCGCCCCCCGCTGGAACAGGTGGGCGTGACCTTCACCCCCCATGTCCACGCCTTCGAGACGATGAAGATCCGCATCCTGAACGGCGGCCATGCGATCATCGCCTATCCCGGCGGGCTTCTGGATATCGAATATGTGCATGAAGCGATGGCGGACCCGCTCATCTCGGGCTTCCTCGACAAGGTCGAACGGGAAGAGATCATCCCCATCGTCCCGCCCGTGCCGGGGACCGACCTTAACGATTACTTTACCTTGATCCGTGACCGTTTCTCCAACCCCGAGGTGGCCGATACCGAACGCCGCCTCTGCCTCGACGGGTCGAACCGGCAGCCAAAGTTCATTATCCCCTCCATCACGGACAATCTTGCGCGGGGGAACCTGCCGCGGGGCCTGCTTCTGGAATCGGCGCTATGGTGCCGGTATTGCATGGGAATTTCGGATTCAGGCAAGGTGATCGAACCCAACGATCCGAACTGGGACAGGTTGCAGGCCAATGCGCGCGCCGCCGCCTCCGATCCGGTGGCATGGCTGGGGATGGAGGATATCTACGGCGACCTCGCGCAGAACCGCGACTGCCTTGCCACCTTCGCGGCCTTCCTCGCCGACCTCGGCGCAAGGGGCACGCGCGCGGTCCTCTCCGATTACCTCAAAGGCTGAGGCCGCCTTCTCGCCCTGCCCATGATTTGGGCAATACGCCCGAATTCCGGGCGCATCCCCGGCAATCCGGGCTGCCCGCGCATCGGGCAACCTCCCTTGCGTTGAACCGCCCCACCCGCGGCCCTTGGATGGCGCAAAGCCATTCCAGCCGGGACGCGCATGACCGCCCTGACCGCCATCCCCACGCCCCAGATGCAACGCAGCCGCGGTGAGGCGGCGGTGCGCCTTCGGCGTGACGGTGACCGGACCCGTCTTGTCGATCTGCGCCAGCAGGGATCGGCCAAGGCCATCCTGCCCCATGTCGGCAGCGTTCCGGAGGTGGTTTTCCTTAACACATCGGGTGGGCTGACGGGCGGTGACCGGCTGTCCTACGCGCTGCACCTTGGCCATGGCGTGCAGGCCACGGCCACCACCCAGACGGCGGAACGCGCCTATCGCGCCTCATCAGGCACCGCACGGGTAGAGGTCACACTCGGCGTCGGGGCGGCGGGCTGGGTCGACTGGCTGCCGCAGGAAACGATCCTCTTCGATGCCTCGGCCCTCGACCGCAATACCCGCATCGACCTAGGCCCCGGCGCAGGATGTCTGGCGCTGGAGGCAGTCGTTCTGGGCCGGCATGCCATGGGCGAGGTCGTGGAACGCCTGTCCTTCCGTGATCGGCGCGAGATCCGCCGCGAGGGGCGTCTGGTCCATCTGGAACCGCTGGTGATGGAGACGGCGGCCCTTGCCGCAGGTCAGGCGGTCCTTGGCGGCGCGCGCTGTTTTGCCAGCCTCGTCCTTGTCACCCCCTCCGCCTCCGACGCACTGGGCCCTTTGCGCCGCGTGCTGGACGAACCGGGGGTGACGGCAGCGGCCTCGGCCTTCGACGGGCGTCTGGTACTGCGCGTGATGGCGGGCGACGGCTGGCCTCTGCGCCGCCAGATCGCGCGGGCGCTTTCGGTCTTGCGGCGTGGGGCGGTCCTGCCGCGCGTCTGGCAGTTTCAGGAGAATGGGCGATGAACCTGACCCCAAGGGAAAAGGACAAGCTTCTGGTCAGCCTTGCCGCCATTGTGGCGCGGGGCAGGCTGGCACGGGGCGTGAAGCTCAATCACCCCGAAGCCGTTGCCCTGATTACGGATTTCGTCGTGGAAGGCGCGCGTGATGGCCGCTCTGTCGCCGATCTGATGGAGGCAGGCGCCCATGTCGTGACCCGCGAGCAATGCATGCAAGGCATCGCCGAGATGATCCACTCCGTTCAGGTCGAAGCGACCTTTCCCGACGGCACCAAGCTGGTGACCGTCCATCACCCCATCCGCTGAAAGGGTCCCGTCATGTCGTTCCGCTCGTCACTGATCCCTTCCGCGCTGCTGGCCACTGTGCCTGCGGTTGTTTTCGCCCATCAAGGGCACGGCTCGGGCTTCCTCAGCGGCCTTGGCCACCCCGTCGGCGGGATGGATCACCTGCTGGCGATGCTTGCAGTGGGCCTCTGGGCCGCCATGCTGGGCGGGCGGGCCGTCTGGGCGCTGCCGATCTCATTTGTCGCGGCGATGCTGGCGGGGGGCGCGCTCGGCCTGTCCGGCCTGCCACTGCCGGGGGTGGAGCCGATGATCCTCGCCTCCGTCGTCCTTCTTGGTGTGGCAGCGGCCTTGGCGCTGCGCCTGCCGATGGGCTGGGCGGTGCTGGCCGTTGCGGCCTTCGGCCTGTTTCACGGCCATGCCCACGGGGCGGAGGGGCCGCAGACTGGCCTCGCACTCTACGCGGCGGGCTTTGCACTTGCGACGATGGGTCTGCATCTGGTCGGGCTGGCGTTGGGTCTGGGCCTTGGCCGTCTGGCGGCAAGCGGCACGTTGCGTATGCTGGGACTTGGCACGGCGCTGGGCGGCCTGTCCCTGATCTTCGGATAGGGAGGCGCGCGATGATCCCCGGTGAGATCTTCCCCGCAGCAGGCGAGATCGTCCTGAACGAAGGGGCCGAGGTTACGGTCCTCATGGTCGCCAATACCGGCGACAGGCCCGTTCAGGTCGGCAGTCACTACCATTTTGCCGAAACCAACCCCGGCCTCGCCTTCGACCGCGACGCCGCAAGGGGCAAGCGTCTGGACATACCGGCCGGAACCGCCGTCCGGTTCGAACCGGGGCAAAGCCGCGAGGTGCGGCTTGTCCCCCTGTCTGGCGAACGGGTCGTGCATGGGTTCAACGGCAAGGTGATGGGGCCGCTGTAGGGTTTCTGCCTGTCTGGGAAAGGAAAAGGGGGAGGGATGGGAATGATGCCGGTCGATCTGATGCGGATGCAGATGGCGATGGCCTTCGGTCTGCTGGACATGCAGCAAAGGATGGTCAGCGGCGCTTGGCAGATGGCGCTGTGGTGGCTTCCGCCCGCCACCGTGGCGCTGCCGGATGCCGGCAACGGCGGCACGCCCGGCGGCGGGCGACGGGCAAGGCAGTGATGCCGCCTACCCTCCACGGCCCCAATCGATCAAGGAGTTGATGCCATGCCCTTCGCCATCCCCCGCGCCGCCTATGCCGACATGTATGGTCCCACCGTGGGCGATCGGGTCCGTCTGGGCGATACGGAACTGATCATCGAGGTGGAGCGTGACCTCATCGCCGAGCGGTCGTCAGGCGGGGCGAATGCACCGCGCTACGGCGAGGAGGTGAAGTTCGGCGGCGGAAAGGTGATCCGCGACGGGATGGGGCAAAGCCAGATCACCCGCGCAGCGGGTGCGATGGATACGGTCATCACCAATGCCCTGATCGTGGACTGGACGGGTATCTACAAGGCCGATGTCGGTCTGCGCGACGGCCGCATCGCCAAGATCGGCAAGGCGGGCAATCCGGATACGCAGCCGGGCGTGGACGTGATTATCGGGCCCGGAACCGAAATCATCGCGGGCGAAGGGCGCATCCTGACGGCAGGGGGGATGGACGCGCATATCCATTTCATCGCGCCGCAACAGATCGATGATGCGCTGCATTCCGGGATCACCACCATGCTGGGTGGCGGAACGGGGCCTGCGCATGGGACGCTGGCCACCACCTGCACGCCGGGGCCTTGGCACATCATGCGGATGATGCAGGCGGCGGATGCGTTCCCGATGAACCTTGCCTTTGCCGGAAAGGGCAACGCCTCGCTGCCTGCGGCGATCGAAGAGCAGGTGAGGGCGGGGGCCTCCTGCCTGAAACTGCACGAGGATTGGGGGACCACCCCCGCCGCCATCGACTGCTGCCTGACGGTGGCGGATGCGATGGATGTGCAGGTCATGATCCATACCGATACGCTGAACGAATCCGGCTTTGTCGAGAATACCTTGGCAGCTATCGGGGGCCGCACGATCCATGCCTTCCACACCGAAGGGGCAGGCGGCGGTCATGCGCCTGACATCATCAAGGTAGTGGCGTCGCAGAACGTGCTGCCATCCTCGACCAACCCTACGATGCCCTACACCGTGAACACGATCGAAGAGCATCTCGACATGTTGATGGTGTGCCACCACCTCGACCGCAAGGTGCCAGAGGATGTGGCCTTTGCCGAAAGCCGCATTCGGCGCGAGACCATCGCGGCCGAGGATATCCTGCATGATATCGGGGCATTCTCAGTTATCTCCTCCGACAGTCAGGCGATGGGGCGGGTGGGTGAGGTGATCACCCGGACATGGCAGACGGCCCACAAGATGAAGGTGCAGCGCGGGCGGCTGGAGGAGGAGCAGGGCGAGAACGACAACCTGCGAGTCCGTCGGTATGTCGCGAAATACACGATCAACCCGGCCATCGCGCATGGGCTTTCGGCGCATATCGGCAGCGTCGAGGTGGGCAAGCGTGCCGACCTCGTCCTCTGGTCGCCCGCCTTCTTTGGGGCGAAGCCGGAGATGGTGCTGATCGGTGGCTGCATCGTCGTGGCGCAGATGGGCGATCCGAACGCCTCCATTCCCACGCCGCAACCTGTGCATACACGGCCCATGTTCGGTGCCTTCGGCGGCAGCGTGATCCGCAACGCCGTCACCTTCGTGTCCAAGGCGGGGCTGGAGGCGGATGTGCGCGGGCAATACGGGCTTGCGAAGGAGGTGGTCGCGGTGGAAGGCTGCCGGGGCATCGGCAAACGCGACATGCGCCTGAACGATGCCACCCCCACGATCGAGGTGCATCCCGAAACCTATGAGGTGCGCGCGGATGGCGTCCTGCTGACATGCGAACCGGCGCGGGAATTGCCATTGGCGCAGCGTTACTTCCTGTTCTGAGGTCCGTGGCGCAGGATGCAGGCACTGGGATCAATGCATCGGACGCTCCGCTGCGCCCTGACTGCTGCGCCGGATCGGCCAGCCGGGACGCGGGCCGCGTGCCTGCACCGCAAGGGTGCGGACGACGGTCCGCAGGCTTTCGCGCCAATAGGCGGGATCGGTGCGGATCGCCTCTGGCAACAGCGCGGGGTCGAACTGGCGCACCCTTTGTTCCGTGACCTCGACCCGGTGCCAGCGGCCCTGCCGTCCCTCTTCCGGAGTGGCAAGAAGGGTTGCCCGCAAGTCCGCCTCGCGCGCCTGAAGCCGGGCGATTTCGGCGCGGATTTCGGCAAGTTCGTCGGCAGGGGAAAGGCTGTGCATGTGCGACTCCGTTCTGGGATGGGGAATGGTCGCAGGCAGGAATTAAGAAGGCGTGACGACGCGCGGGCCTGCCGATGCTAGGATCGGCGCGGACGGAAACGGAAAGGGGCGGGGCGATGGGCGATTATCCCGATGCGATGGTGCTAGTGCGGGCTGCTGAACTGGCCGGACGCACAGCCGTGGACCGTGTGGTGCTGGGGTATGAGGAGCGTTTCCTGCGCCGCAAGCGGTTGGTCACCGAGGGTGGCAAGGGCGTGCTGGTCAACCTTGCCGAAACCATTAGCGTGGAGGCGGGCGATTGCTTCGAATTGCTGGACGGTCGCCTGATCGCGGTCGAGGCGGCGGCAGAGCCGGTGCTGGAGGTGAGGGGCGACCTGCCGCGTCTGGCATGGCATATCGGCAACCGCCATACGCCCTGCGAAATCGGGCATGATCGTCTGGTGATCCGCGATGACCATGTGCTGAAGGCGATGCTGGTACAGTTGGGGGCTACGGTCAGCCACGCGATGGCACCCTTCCGGCCCGAGGGCGGGGCCTATGGCCATGGGCGCACCATGGGGCATGACCACGGGCACGGCCATGTGCCGCATGTCTTCAGCCTTGGCCATGCCCACGGCCCCCTGCACGTGCAGACCCAAGGCTTCCGCCGGGTCGAAGACGAGCCGGAGGTCGCGGAAGAGTGACCGCCGCCCTGATGACGCTTGTCCAATGGCTGTCGCCTGCCTTTCCGACGGGGGCCTTCGCCTATTCCCACGGGATGGAGCAGGTGATCGCGGATGGCGGCATCCGGTCGGGGGCCGAACTGGAAGGCTGGCTTTCCGACATCCTGCGCTTCGGTGCCGGGAAACAGGATGCGGTGCTGCTCTCCGCCGCGTTGGAACCCGGGGCGGATCATGATGAGCTTGCCGCGCTTTGCGTGGCCCTTCAGCCCTCGGCCGAGCGGCTGCGCGAGGTGGCGGAGCAGGGCGCGGCCTTCGCCCGCACCGTTGCGGCGATGACGGGGACGATGGTGGTGGAACGGCCCCTGCCGGTGGCCGTGGGTGCGGCGGCGGCGGGGCTGGGCCTGCCCAAGCAGCAGGTCATCGCGCTTTACCTGCATGCCTTTGCATCGAACCTCGTCTCGGTCGCTGTGCGCTTCGTCCCGCTGGGGCAGAATGACGGGCAGGCGGCGCTGTCGCGGTTGCATCCGCTTCTGGCGCAGCTTGCAGAAGAGGCGGCGGGGCTAGGTGTGGACAGCATCGCCAGCGCGGCCTTGGGGGCCGACATGGCGGCGATGCGGCATGAGGGAATGGATGTGAGGATCTTCAAGACATGAGCGCGCATGGACCTTTGCGGGTGGGGATCGGGGGGCCTGTGGGCGTGGGCAAGACGACCCTGACGGAACAGCTGTGCCGCGCCTTGGCGCATCGCTGTTCGATGGCGGTGATCACCAATGACATCTACACCCGTGAGGATGCCGAATACCTGATGCGGGCGCAGGTCCTGCCGGTGGAGCGCATAAGGGGCGTGGAGACGGGGGGCTGCCCTCATACCGCGATCCGCGAGGATGCCAGCATCAACCTTGCCGCCGTGGCCGATCTGCGCGGGGCTTTTCCCGACCTCGACCTGATCCTGATCGAAAGCGGGGGCGACAATCTGGCCGCGACGTATAGCCCGGAACTGGCCGACCTGACGATCTATGTGATCGACACCGCCGCCGGGCAGGACATTCCGCGCAAGCGCGGGCCGGGGGTGACGCGGTCGGACCTTCTGGTCGTCAACAAGACGGACCTTGCGCCCTATGTCGGGGTCGACCCGGTGCTTCTGGAAGAGGACACGCGGCGGGCGAGGGGAAGCCGCCCCTATGTGATGGCGCGGCTGCGTCAGGGGCAGGGCGTGGCCGAGATCGTGGATTTCCTGCGCCGCGAAGGCGGTCTGGTGCTGACGGCCTGAAATCCGGGCAGGTTGAGGAAAGGGCCGGGTCTTCGAGACCCGGCCCTTCGCATTTCCGACACTTTGCCGCCCGGATACGGCCTGAGTCGGCGGATGCCGGGTTTGTGATCGCCCAAAACTTTGGCGATGGCCCGCGAATTGCGGAAGGTTTGGGCGCAAGTCTGCGGTTTTTCGTTCCGCACTGCCTGTTCCTGCGGCAGCGATTGCCGCAACGCGGCGAAGGCGTTCTTCTTTCCCTGCGGGGCCGCTGCGGCTCTGGCAAAGGAAAGATGTGCGGCGGGGGCTTCGATGTGGAAGTCCGCCCCCACCGCACGGGGTGCAACCTGAGTTGCCTCTTGAAGATAGTTAACCCCTCCCGGAAAGGGAAGGGCGTCTTCGGGCGGCCTCGAGAGAGGATAATCCATGAACGGATTGAAGGGGATGATGCTGGGCGGCGCGATGGGCATGGCCCTCGCCGGCGCTGCCGTGGCGCAGGAGGAGACGATCAAGGTCGGCGTCCTGCATTCGCTGTCGGGCACGATGGCGATTTCGGAGACGACGCTGAAGGACACGATGCTGATGCTGATCGAGGAGCAGAACGCCAAGGGCGGGCTCTTGGGCAAGCAGCTTGAGGCGGTTGTGGTGGACCCGGCGTCGGACTGGCCGCTGTTTGCCGAAAAGGCGCGTGAGTTGCTGACCGTGTCCAATGTGGATGTGATGTTCGGCTGCTGGACCTCCGTTTCGCGGAAGTCGGTGCTGCCGGTGATCGAGGAGTTGAACGGGCTGCTGTTCTATCCGGTGCAATACGAGGGCGAGGAATCGTCGAAGAACGTGTTCTACACCGGCGCCGCGCCGAACCAGCAGGCGATCCCGGCGACGGACTATTTCCTGGAGGAACTCGGGGTCGAGAAATTCGCGCTGCTGGGGACGGACTATGTCTATCCGCGCACGACGAACAACATCCTTGAATCCTACCTGATCTCCAAGGGCATCCCGAAGGAGGATATTTTCGTCAACTACACGCCCTTCGGCCATTCCGACTGGTCCAAGATCGTGGCCGACGTGGTCGCGCTGGGCGCGGATGGCAAGAAGGTCGGCGTGATCTCGACCATCAATGGCGACGCGAATATCGGTTTCTACAAGGAACTGGCGGCGGCGGGCGTTTCGGCGGATGAGATTCCGGTCGTGGCCTTCTCGGTGGGTGAAGAGGAACTGTCGGGTCTGGATACGTCGAACCTCGTCGGCCACCTTGCAGCTTGGAACTACTTCCAGTCGGCGGACACGCCGGAGAACAAGGCGTTTATCGAAAAGTGGAAGGCCTTTGCCGGTGCGGACCGCGTGACGAACGACCCGATGGAAGCCCATGTCATCGGCTTCAACATGTGGGTGCAGGCCGTGGAAAAGGCCGGGACCACCGATGTGGATGCCGTGCGCGAGGCGATGTATGGGCTTGAGGTGCCGAACCTGACCGGGGGCATCGCCAAGATGCTGCCGAACCATCACCTGACCAAGCCGGTCCTGATCGGCGAGATCCGCGCGGATGGGCAGTTCGACATCATCAGCCAGACCGAACCCGTCCCCGGTGACGCCTGGACCGACTTCCTGCCTGAATCGGCGGTGCTGGAGGCCGATTGGCAGAACCTCGACTGCGGGATGTACAACACCGAGACGAAGACCTGCGTCCAGATCAAGTCGAACTACTGATCCAGGCACGACATGCGGGGGGCTGGATGATCCGGCCCCCCTTTTCCTTGCCGCAGGGTATCATGCGACATTTCCTTCTTTCCCTTGCCACGGCGCTGCTGCTGGCCTTGCCGGGAGTGGCAAAGGCACAGGGTTCGGCTGCCGAAATCCTGAACGAAAACCGTGCCTTGGTGGAGAAGCCGACACGGGCGAAGATCGGCCCGGTGATCGAGGCGCTGGCCGCCAGTGGCGACCCCGTCGCCGCCACCGTGCTTGCGGCCTGGGCCGAAAAGGGGCTGGGCCTGCGCAAGGCGGATGGCGTCTTCTTCCTGATCGAGGCGAGCGGCGATGAGTGGGCCCTGCGCGACCTGACCGGGGCGGATGCGGGCACGGCCCCGAAATCCGACGTGGTGGAGTTGCGCCCCAATGCTGGGGTGCGCGGTCTGATCGCGACGGCGCTGGTGCAGTTCACGCTTTCAGACCCGGACCCGGAGACGCGGGCGGGGGCGCTGACCTCCATCGCGCGCGATCCCGAGCCGTCGCATCTGGAACCGCTGCGCGCGGCCATTGCCGGCGAGACGGACCCAGACCTGAAAGCGCAGAAGGAACGGCTGGAACGCCTGCTGACCCTGCGCTTCGATCCCGACAGCGCGGCGCGGGTGGCCGCGATTGAGGGCTTCGGTGCCGATCTGGGCCTTGACCTGCGCGGGGCGCTGAACCCGCTGCTGGCGACGTCGCGGGTGGCTTTTGCCGGGGTTCCCCCCGCCGGCGCAAACCTTGCGCGTGACCTAGTGCCGGGCAGGGACCTGACCGAGGAAGAGGCCTATGACCTGCTCGTTTCCGCAGGCATGGCCCCGGCGCGGCTGACTGTGGAAGAGGCCCGCGCGGCGCTGGTCGCCAATATCGTGGATGGGGCCGTCGGTGGCGTGCCCGTGGCAGAACTGGGCACGCAGGAGGCGCGCGACAGGGCCTATACGGCGCTGGAGGCTGCGGGGACCGTGCCGCCCGCCGCCACGGATTCCGAGGTCGCGGCGGCCATCGCCGCCCACCGTTTTGCCGAGATCTATGCCGAGCCCGACCCTGAGGTCACCACGGCGGCCAAGGCCGCGCTGGACGCCATCGGGGTGAAGGTCGGCGCGATGCAGACGGCGGATCTGGCGCTGGATGCCATATCACTGGCCTCGATCTATTTCCTTGCCGCCATCGGGCTGGCCATCACCTTCGGCGTGATGCGCGTCATCAACATGGCGCATGGCGAGTTCATCATGATGGGCGCCTATACGGGCTATGTGGTGCAGCTCTTCATCACGAATTATACCCTGTCGATCATCGTGGCGCTGCCCTTGGCCTTTGCCGTGACCTTCGCCGCGGGCGTGGCGATGGAGCGGCTGGTGATCCGCCACCTCTACAAGCGGCCCTTGGAGACGCTGCTTGCGACCTTCGGCATCTCCATCGCCTTGCAGCAGATCGCCAAGAACATCTTCGGCACCCAAGCGCGGCCGCTGACGGCGCCGGGCTGGCTGGACGGGGCGCTGACCTTCAATGACGTGGTGTCGATCAGCTACATCCGCATCGCGATCTTCGTGCTGGCGCTGGTCTTCCTCTTGTTCTTCCTCTGGCTGATGAAGAAGACGCGGCTGGGGCTGGAGGTCCGCGCGGTCACGCAGAACCCGTCGATGGCGGCGAGCATGGGGATCAACCCGGACCGGATCAACATGCTGACCTTCGGCCTCGGCTCCGGCATCGCGGGGATCGCGGGGGTGGCCATCGGCCTGTTTGCCAAGGTCACGTCGGAGCTTGGCTCCGACTACATCGTGCAGAGCTTCATGACGGTGGTCGTGGGCGGTGTGGGCAACATCTGGGGCACGCTGGCCGGGGCCGCGCTGATCGGCGTGTTGCAGAAGGGGATCGAGTGGTTGAACCCCTCGAACACGCTGGCGGCGCAGACCTACATGATCCTGTTCATCATCCTCTTCATCCAGTTCCGCCCTCGGGGGATCATCGCCCTCAAGGGCCGCGCGGCGGGGGATTGAGGATGACGCATGCCCCTTCATCCGTTCTGAAATATCCCACGGGGGTCCGGGGGTGTGAAACCCCCGGACCCGCAGGTGCAACAAGCGCGAGGCTGCAATGACGCGCCAAACCTTCGTCGAGCGGTCCTTTCTGGCAAGGAACCCCTCCGTCCTGTGGTTCATCCTGATCCTCGCCGTCTTCACGCTGGGCGTGACGGTGCTGTCCGAGGCTTACGGGGTGGCGTTCCTCTCCACCTCCTTCGTCAAGACGCTGGGCAAGACGCTGTGCCTCTGCCTCGTCGCGCTGGCGATGGATCTGATCTGGGGCTATGCGGGGATCCTTTCGCTGGGTCACATGGCGTTCTTTGCATTGGGCGGCTACATGCTGGGCATGTGGCTGATGTATGCGCGGACCGAGGAGATCGTGGTCGCGGCATTGGCACAGGGGGGGCTGCCCGCCACGCCCGAGGAGGTGCGGCAGGGGATTGCCGTGCAGATCTTCGGGGTCGTGGGCGCGTCGGAGTTTCCGCCCATCTGGGCCTTCGCGCATAGTTTCTGGGCGCAGATGTTCCTCGTCGTGGCGGTGCCGGGGGTGCTGGCGTTGATCTTTGGGTGGCTGGCCTTCCGGTCCCGCGTGACGGGGGTCTATCTCTCGATCCTGACGCAGGCGATGACCTTGGCGCTGGCGCTGTATCTGTTTCAGAACGATTCCGGCCTGCGTGGCAACAATGGGCTGTCAGGCTTGCAGAACTTGCCGGGGCTGGCCGAGGTGTCGCAGGATGAGGTGTCGATCTGGTTCTTCTGGGCCTCGGCGCTGGCGCTGGGCCTTGGCTATGTGCTGCTGGCCTGGGTCGTGTCGGGGAAGTTCGGGTCGGTGATCCGGGCCATCCGGGATGACGAGCAGCGGGTGCGGTTCCTTGGCTATTCGGTGGAGGGCTACAAGCTCTTCGTCTTCACCCTGACGGCGGTGATCGCGGCGATTGCGGGGGCGCTCTATTACCCGCAGGCGGGGATCATCAATCCGGCGGAGCTGGCGCCCATCGCCTCGATCTATCTGGCGGTCTGGGTGGCGATCGGGGGGCGGGGGCGGCTTTACGGGGCCGTGATCGGGGCGGCCTTCGTGTCGCTCTTGTCGTCGTGGTTCACGGGGGGGCGTGCGCCTTCGGTGCCGCTGGGCTTCTATACGATCAACTGGGTGGACTGGTGGCTGGTGCTGCTGGGGCTGTCCTTCGTGGCGGTGACGCTGTTCGCACCGAAGGGGATCGGGGGGCTGTTCGATCTGTGGCAGGGGTTGCGCAGCCCTGATCGCAAGGGCGCGCCTTTGGGGCCGGATGACGGGGCGCTGATGGATAAGGAGGCGAAGGAATGAGCGCGCTTCTGGAGGTTTCGGGCGTTTCGGTGACGTTTGACGGGTTCCGCGCGATCAACAATCTGTCCTTCTCCATCGGGGCGCAGGAATTGCGCGCGATCATCGGGCCGAACGGGGCGGGGAAGACGACCTTCATGGATATCGTCACCGGCAAGACGCGGCCCGATACCGGGTCTGTCACCTTTGGCGAGCGGTCGGTTTCGCTGCTCTCGCTGTCCGAGGCGCAGATCGCGCGGGCGGGGATCGGGCGGAAATTCCAGCGGCCCACGGTGTTCGAGGATCAGTCGGTGGCCGAGAACCTGACCATGGCGCTGAAGGCCCATCGCGCGCCCTGGCGAGTGCTGTTCTGGCGCGAGGGGGCGGAGGACCGCGCGCGGGTGGAGGCACTGGCCGAAGAGGTGGGGCTGGCCGATGCCCTGCCGCGCAAGGCGGGGGAGTTGAGCCATGGGCAGAAGCAATGGCTGGAGATCGGGATGCTGCTGGCGCAGGAGCCCCGCCTTTTGCTGGTGGATGAACCGGCGGCGGGCATGACGCTGGCCGAGCGGGAGCATACGACGCGGTTGCTGGTCGAGATGGCGAAGACGCGGGCGGTGGTGGTGGTGGAGCATGACATGGACTTCGTGCGGCGGCTGGACTGCAAGGTGACGGTCTTGCACGAGGGGGCGGTTCTGGCCGAGGGGTCGCTGGATCATGTCACGAAGAATCAACAGGTTATCGAAGTCTATCTGGGGCGCGGGTGATGATCAGGACCGAAGGGCTGACGCTGCATTATGGCGGGTCGCAGATCCTTTACGGCATCGACATGGAGGCCAAGGCGGGGGAGGTGACCTGCGTCATGGGGACGAACGGGGTGGGGAAGACCTCCCTGTTGAAAGCTTTGGCGGGGACGCATCCGCGATCCGGTGGGCGGGTCTTTCTTGGCGGGGAAGAGGTGCCCAAGGTGCCACCGCAGGGGATGGCGCAGCGGGGGTTGGCGGTGGTGCCGCAGGGGCGGATGATCTTTCCGCTCTTGACGGTGAAGGAGAACATGGAGACGGCCTTTGCCTTGCTGCCCAAGGCCGAGCATCGGATACCGGATGAGATTTACGAGCTTTTCCCGGTGCTTAAGGACATGGGGCATCGGCGCGGGGGCGATCTTTCGGGGGGGCAGCAGCAGCAATTGGCGATAGCCCGGGCGATGATCATGCGGCCCCGTGTTCTGCTGCTGGATGAACCGACCGAAGGCATCCAGCCCAATATCATCCAGCAGATCGGGCGTGTGATTTCCTACCTTCGGGGCAAGGGGGACATGGCGATCATCCTTGTGGAGCAGTATTTCGATTTCGCCTATGGGCTGGCGGATCGGTTCTATGTGCTGAAGCGGGGTGCGGTGGCTTTGCAGGGGACGAAGGCGGAACTGTCGCAGGAGGAGTTGCGGGCGACCGTTTCGGTGTGACCGCAGGCGGTGCCGTAGAGTGTACCGCAAAGTGTCAGCACGCGGCGGGCAGTGGGTTAACGGGGTGTTGACCGGGTCGGCGGGGTGAACCCCGCCCTACGTGCTTTGGGGGCTGGGAGTGCCGTGCGGCTGGCGGTGCCGTGTAGTGTACCGCAAAGTGTCAGCACGCGGCGGGCGGTGGGTTAACGGGGTGTTGACCGGGCTGGCGGGGTGAACCCCGCCCTACGGGTTTTCGGGGCTGGGCATGCCGTGCCGCAGGTGGGGCCGCAGAGTGTGCCGCAAACTGTCAGCACGCAGCGGGCGGGATATTTACTTATCGTCAACCCCGGCGAAGACGGCAGCGAAACGCAAGAGGGCCCGCCTGCCACGCGGCAGACGGGCCCTTTGGTCCCGGAGGGACGGATCAGTTGGTCGCTTCGCCTTCGGCGGGAGCGGCCTCGCCTTCGGCGGCGGCCGGGGCGGCCGAGAAGGAGGCGAGGAAGGCTGCCACGTTGGCGGCCTCGGTTTCGTTGGTCAGCTTGAACACCATCTTGGACTTCGCCTTGTCGTCGCCCAGCTTGTCCTTCAGGAAGGCAGCGGGGTCGGCGAGGTAGACGGCGAGATCCGCCTCGGTCCAGGTGTAGCCGGAGGCGCCGAGGGCGACGATCGACTCACCATACTTGAATTCCGGATAGGTGCCTGCGGCGCGCCCGACGACGCCATAGAGGTTCGGCCCGGTCTTCGCGTTGCGGCCCGCCAGAACTTCGCCCGCCTCGTTGGCGACGACGTGGCAGGTCTGGCATTTGTTGAACACCTTGGCGCCAGCTTCCGCGTCGCCGGCTGCGAAGGCGGGGGCAGCGAGGACGGTGGACAGGACGGCAAGGGCAGTCAGTTTGGTCTTCATGGGGATCCTCCCGGTTTCTTGGGCGATACTAAACTGGTTCGGCGTTTCGTTCTGGCAAGACTTCGTGAACGGCTGGTGAAGAAATTTCAAGCCGTGCGTCATGCCACCGCATGGGCGACGGCGCACCTTTGCCAGAGCGAGGCGAGGGCAGTCACGAGATGGTCGATATCGGCATCGGTGTGGAGCGGGCCGGGGGTGATGCGCAGTCGTTCCGTCCCCTTGGGCACGGTGGGGTAGTTGATCGGCTGCACGTAGATCGCCCAGTCATCCATCAGGATGTTGGAGATCATGCGGCATTTGACCGGATCGCCGATCATCACGGGGATGATGTGGCTGTCATTGGCCATGTGGGGGATGCCCGCGCGGTCGAGTTTGGCGCGCAGTTTGGCGACGTTCTGCTTTTGCAGGCGGCGCTCCTCGTCCGATTGCTTCAGATGCCGGATGGAGGCGGCGGCGGCTGCGGCGACGGCGGGCGGCAGCGCGGTGGTGAAGATGAAGCCCGAGGCGAAGCTGCGCACGAAGTCGCAGAGAGCGGCGGAGCCGGTGATGTAGCCGCCGACGCAGCCGAAGGCCTTGCCCAGCGTGCCTTCGATCAGGTCGATGCGGTGGGCGAGGCCCATCTCCTCGGTCACGCCGCCGCCGTGGGGGCCATACATGCCGACGGCGTGGACTTCGTCGATATAGGAGAGCGCGCCGTGGGCTTCGCAAACTTCGACGATTTCACGGATGGGGGCGATGTCGCCGTCCATGGAGTAGACGGATTCGAAGGCCACGATCTTGGGACGGTCGCCGACGGCGTGGAGCTTCCGGTCGAGGTCGCGCCAGTCGTTGTGCTTCCACAGCACCTTGTCGGCGCGGGAGTGGCGGATGCCTTCGATCATGGAGGCGTGGTTCTTTTCGTCCGACAGGATCACCGCGTTCGGGATGCGCGCGCCGAGGGTGGAGAGGGCGGCCCAGTTCGACACATAGCCGGAGGTGAAGAGGAGGGCGGCCTCTTTCCCGTGCAGGTCGGCGAGTTCCTGTTCGAGCAGCAGGTGGTGGTGGTTGGTGCCCGAGATGTTGCGCGTTCCGCCCGCGCCGGTGCCGCAGGTCTGGACGGCCTCGACCATCGCCTTCACCACGGTCTCGTTCTGGCCCATGCCGAGATAGTCGTTCGAACACCAGACGGTGACGTCGCGGACCTGCCCGTCCTTGTGGTTCGCGGCGCGCGGGAAGGACCCGCAGCGGCGTTCAAGGTCGGCAAAGACGCGGTAGTTGCCTTCGGCTTTCAGCGCGTCGAGTTGGCCTTGGAAGAGGGCGTCGAAGTCCATGGTCGTCACTTTCTCACTGTCAGTGGCTGGTCGGGTCTTGGGGTGCCCGTTGAGTTTGCTGCTGTGGGGCGCGGCGCGGGAAGCATCCAGCGCCAGAGTTTCTGGTCGGGAAGGGGGATCACCATGAACCAATGCTCGAGAAGCGCGAGCAGGGTCAGGGCAGAGAGGAGGGTGAAGCCTGTGATGTGACCTTCGGTCTGGGCGGACCAGAGCCGTTCGAGGAAGCAGGCGGAGGCGAAGGAGAGCGCGGTGATGGAGGCCGGGAAGAAGGTGTTCATCGGCGCGCGGCGGAAATGGCTGGAGAGATGCGCAAGGGGGCGCGGCAGGAATTCCGTATGGATGCGCGGGACGCCGAAGAAGAGGTTCAGCTTGGCCGAGATGCGAGCGAAGAAGAGGATGGCGAAGGTCCAGAGGGCAAAGCGGTTGCTGGCCCCTTCGGAGACGATGGCGATGATGCCGAGGGTCGCCATCAGGGCAAGTTCGTGCCACAGGATGGTGCCGACGGCGCGGAAGAAGCGTTCCCAGAGCGGCGCGTAGGGCGGGCAGGGGCTGGTGTTGGGGCCTGCGACGATGCCGGAGAGGAAGGCCAGTTCCAGCCAGCCCCAGATGGCCAGCGCGGCGACGAATGCGATGAAGGCGCCGGTGGCGGTATCGTCCTGCAGGGTGTGGCGCAGGGCGATGAAGCCGCCGAGGAGGAGGGGAAGACCGAGGATCACGCTCCAGAGATGGGCGTCGCGGCCTTCGTGATCGGCCCGTTTCACCCGCCACAGGATGATCCCGGTGGAGAACCACCAGAGGAACAGGGCCGAGACGGCGGCGATCCAAGGGGAATTCATGCGCGGCCCCCCCCTTCTGAGGGGGACCGCGCCGGGCGGTGGGACGCGCCCATCCCGCCGCCGCAACCACCGCTTGCGCGGCGATATGCGTGTTTCGGGGTCAAAAACTGGGTTCCAGCCGGACATTGGCCGGGGGAGTCATGTGTTTGACCGGGATCAGGTAGAGACCGGCGAAGGCCAGTGCCGCGCGGGCCGTGGCCGTCTTGTGCGCGATCCAGCCGCCGATGCCACCCTGTTTCTTGGCGCGGTCCATGTCGCGCATGGCGGCATCCATGCGGCGCAGGCCGGGGATCCAACGGGGGTGGTCGATATCCAGTTCCACCGGGAAGACCTGCCGGGCGATGATGGAGGTCTTGCGGAAGACTTCTTGGTCATACCAGTCGATGTCCACGCCGAGGGCGTTGTGGAAATCGACGCGGGCATGGTCGCGGACCCACATGGTCGAATAGACGGCGGTCAGGAAGAAGCGGATCCAGAGCTTGTTGGCGAAGGACTGGGTCAGCGCGGGGTCGGTGCGCATGAGAAGCGCGAAGGCCTCGCCATGGCTGAACTCGTCGTTGCACCATTCCTTGAACCACTTGAAGATCGGGTGGAAGCGGTGTTCGGGATGCGCCTCGAGGTGCCGGTAGATGGTGATGTAGCGGGCGTAGCCGATCTTTTCCGACAGGTACGTGGCGTAGTAGATGAACTTGGGGCGGAAGTAGGTGTACTTCTTGGCCTTGGTCAGGAAGCCGAGGTTCACGGCCACGCCCGCCTCGCGCAGGGCGTCGTTGATGAAGCCTGCATGGCGGGCCTCGTCGCGCGACATATAGCTGAAGAGTTCGCAGATGTCGGGGTTGGTGCCGCGGCGTTTCATTTCCTTGTAGAGCACGCAGCCGGAGAATTCGGCGGTGCAGGAGGACACGAGGAAGTCGATGAATTCGGCGCGCAGGGCGGGGTCCATGCCCTGCCAGTCGACCTCGTCCCAATCGGCGTTCTTCTTGAAATGGCCCTTGTTCGGGTCGGATTTCATCTGACCGAGAAGCTTGTCCCATTCCGCGCGCACCGGGGTGACGTCGATGCGGTCCATCTCGTCGAAATCGGTGGTGTAGAAGCGCGGGTTGAGAAGCGTGGTTTCGGTCGCCATCGCGGTGGTGTCGAAGGCGTCGGCCATTTCGGCGTGCAGCTCGCCGTGGGTGGTGTCGTGCTGCGGTTGGGTGTGGGCGTTCACAGCGTCACCTCTTCGGAGAAGGAGAATTCGCAAAGCTCCATGAATTCCAGATCGCCGGTGAGGCGGGTCCATTGGCGTTCGAGCCAGCTTGCGCGGGTGATCGTGGCGGTGCGGTCCTCGATGACGACCTCGCCATAGGCCGCCATGACGGGCGTGCCGTGGACGAGGACCTCGTCACCGGGATGGACCACGGCGCCGTTGTTGAAACGCACATGGGCGTGCAGGCTTTCGAAGCGATGACTTACTTCGACGGTGCAGGGCACCTGTTCCTTTTCTTTGGTCAAAAGTCCCATTTCTTGGTTCCCTTTATTGATCGAGCAGCCGTTCGAACGCGGCTTTGTTGTCTGATCCGAAAGCGTAGAGTTCGGCGCTCCAGCCCGTTGCGGGGTCTTCGGCGACGAGGCGGCCATTGGCGTAGCGCACGATGTTGATCGGCGGGTTGCCCTCGATCCGGTGCGTCAGGCGTTCGCGGGCCATGGCGTTCTGGATGACCGTGACGAAGCCACCATGCGGCATCTCGGCCAGCAGGGAGCCATCGGGATTGCGGACGGTGACGGCCTGCGCATCCAGACCTTCGAGGATGATCGCGCGGCTTTCGACGACCTCCGATGCCTTCGGCTGGCCCACGGTGGGGCGGTCCGAGACGACGGCGGCGGTGGTGATGGCGAGCGTGGTCACCGCAAGCGCGAACATGGCGCGCAGGAGGGCGGTGGGGATCATCTCAGCCTTCTGGTTGTGCAGGGCGGGTTGGCGCTGTGTCATGGTGATGTCCTCACTCTGCCGCCACGGCATCGGCGGGCGCGGCATCGACGCGGCTGACGACGGGCATGGCGAGACGGGTTTCCGCAGCCTCGGCCAGCAGCCGCGCCACGTTCTCGGCGTCGGGGATGCAGCGCAGGGCGGGTTCGGTCTTTTTCAGGCGGCCGGGGCGCAGATGCGGCCAAAGCGCCGCGAAGGCGAGGCGGGTTTCGCCCAGCGTTTCCAGCGCGATGGTGCCGGTGCCCGTGGGTTTCAGGTCCAGACGGGCGGTTCCCACCTGCGCGAAGGGGATGTTGTAGGTCACCGAAAGCGCGGCGCCGATCTTCATCAACACGCGGGCAGTGGTGATAGTGTAGACGGTAGCGCGGGCCTGTGCCCAGGCCAGCAGCCAGACGACCGCAACCGCAGCAATGGCCAGCACCAGATAGGGCAGGCCGCGCAGGAGGGCGAGGGCCGCGCCGCCATCGGCGAAGCCTGCGCCCGCCTTCCACAGCACGATCAGCGCCATGTAGGCGGCGATCCAGCGGATCTTGAATGCCTCACGCGCGAGGGCGGAGGTGTCGGGGCGGCCCTGCCAGAGGACCTCTTCCCCTTTGGGGAGTGGCGCGGGAATGCCGGGGGCCACGTCGAAGGCGAAATCATCATGGTCTGACATGGTGCAGACCCTTTCAAGCTTGGGGTAAGACGGGGCGGCCCGGGCGCAGGCCGCCCCCCTTTGTCATCAGAAGCCGTGCTTGCGCTTGTCGGCGTCGTACATCCAGCCGCCGGCGACGTAGCCCGAGATCTTGTCTTCCTCGAGTTTCGTGACGGTGGTCAGGGACTTGGTCTGCGGGATGCCTGCGAAGCTGTCGGAGGCAATGGCGCGGACGCGGACGCGGTCCGGCCAGATGCGGGCGAGCGTCATCGGGACAAGGCGCTTGCCGCCCTCGTTCAGCTCGATCTCCAGATAGCGGACGAGCTGTTCGGGGGCATCGACCCACATGTCGGAGACGCGGCCCACGACTTCCAGATCGGCGGCCTGCACGGGAAGCCCGCGCGGGTCGCGCCCGGCGCTGATGACGAAGCCCTTGGCCTGACCCATCGGGACGATCTTGGCATGGCCGTGGCCGTCGAGTTCCGGCTCATCCCGCCGCGGCACCCAGGAGGCGGGGCCGACGCCATCGGCCATCGCGTTGCCGGTGGGCGCATGGGGGAAGCCTTCGGAGACGGCGGTGCGGGCGAGTGCCAGATCGGTGCGGCGGTGGGCTGCCTCGTTCGCGGCGGAGGGAACCGTCACCTCGCCCTTGCCATGCGGCAGTTTGAAGGTCTTGGGCTTTGGCACCGGGAAGGGGCCCTGGTTCGGGGCGGGCGAGCCGTCCTCCATCTCCAGCGGATAGCCTTCGCGCATGTTCTCGGTCTGCAGATAGTAGATCAGCAGCGCGAAGAAGGCCCAGAAGAGCCAGATCGACAGGCTTGCCAGATCGAAGTTTCCAAAGAAGTTGACACCTACCATGTGATGGTCCTCCGGGGTCAGGTTGGGAATTCGGCAAGGCGCAGGCGCGCATCGCCGGACGTGGCTTGGTTCGGGTCGTGAAGGGGCCGCAGACGGACCAAGGGGCCGAGGGCGGCTAGGGTTGCGAAGAGCAGCGCGATTTCGATGTGGTAGACGAAGGAATAGCCAAGCGAGGGGTCGGCAAGGCCGGGGCCGAGCGTGCCTGCCGTGGCAAGGTGGCCCACCACATCGCGGATGGTGCCACCGAGGAAGATGGAGACGCCCTGCGCCGTGGCCTGCGCCGCGCCCCATGCGCCAAGGGCGATGCCCGCGCCGGCAAGGCCGCCCGCCGACATGGTCATGGCGACGGTCAGTGTGGCGATGGCGAAGAGCCCGGCGCCAAAGCCGATGAGGCCCGCGCCTGCGAAGAAGAGGGCGGTGGAATGGAGAGGGGCGGCGAAGATGACGGCGGAGAAGGCCGCGATCCCGGCAAGGATGCCGCGTGCCGCCAGTCGGTAGGGATCGGTGCCGCGTGCCAGCCAGCGGGCCGAGAGGACGAAGCCGGTCAGCGCGCCCATGGCGGACATGGCGGTGAGGAAGGTGGTCTGCGAGACGGAGAGCCCGAGGATTTCACCGCCATAGGGTTCGAGGAGGACGTCCTGCATGGCAAAGCCCAGCGTGCCGAGGACGACGACGATTAGCAGGCGTCCGGCGGTGCCGCCCGCCATGAGATCGGCCCAGGCATCGGCAAAGCGGGGGCGGGGTTCTTCGCGTTCCGCCTTGGACATGGGGCGGAAGCGTTCCTGTTTCCACAGCGCGATCAGGTTGAGGATCAGGGTGGCAAGGCCGCAGCCCTGCACCACCTTGACCAGCGTGAGCGGGTCGAAATTCTGCAAAAGCCAGCCGATGGCCAGCGCCGAGATGCCCATGCCGAGGAGGTTCGCGACGTAGAGGAGGGCCACGACGCGCGGCCGCGTGTCGTCGCTGGCGCGGTCGGAGGCGAGGGCGAGCCCTGCCGTCTGGGTCATGTGCATGCCGAGGCCGGTCATCAGGAAGGCGATGGCGGCGAGGATTTCGCCCGCATAGGGCACCTCGAATGTGCGGTCGCCGGAGAGGACGAGCAGGGCGAAGGGCATGACGGCGAGGCCACCCATCTGCCAGAGCGAGCCGAACCAGAGATAGGGGACGCGCTTCCATCCCAGCGCGGAGCGGTGGGTGTCGGAGCGGTGGCCCAGAAGCGCGCGGAAGGGCGCGACGAGGACGGGGATGGCGATCATCGCCGCCACGATCATGGCCGGGACGGACAGTTCCACGATCATCACGCGGTTCAGTGTGCCGAGCAGGAGGACCTGCGCCATGCCCACGGAGACCTGGAACAGCGACAGGCGCAGGAGTTGTGCCAGCGGCAGGCCCTCGGAGGCGACATCCGCGAAGGGCAGCCAGTTCGCGCTGAATTTCTGGAGGTCTTTCTTGCGGAGGATCATGCGCGATACTCCAGACATTCTGAAATGTAGAAGCCGCGGCTGACGCGTTCCACCTTGGCGAGGTCGCCGCCGGTGTGGCGGGCGATGGCGCGCCAGTCTTGCGGGATCATGGTGGGCGAGCGGTCGGCGCGGGGGAAGGCCTTGCCGATGGTGAAGAAGGTCATGAGGAAGGGCGTGCGCGGCGCGACGGTGAAGGTGATGTGGCCCGAAGTGCGGTCAGCCAGTTTCCGCAATGCTTGCGCGATGTCGGGGGTGCGGTAGTAGATCAGGCTGTCCATCGCCATGACGAAGTCGAAGCGGCCATGGCTGGCGCAGGTCATGTCGCCGGAGGCGAAGGTGACGCGGGGGCGGAGGTCCTCGGTCAGGCGCTGCTCCGCTATGGCGATCAGTTGCGGCGAGATGTCCACCGCCACCACATCGGCCCCGCGTGCCGCCAGTTCCGCCGTCATCAGACCCGTGCCGCAGCCTGCGTCCAGAACCCGGCAACCGCGCAGGTCGGCGGGCAGGCGCGACAGCATGATCGCGCGCATCCGGTCGCGGCCTTCGCGCACGGTCTGGCGGATGCGGCTGACGGGGGCGTCAGAGGTCAGGCGCTCCCACACCTTGGTGGCGCTGCGGTCGAAATAGTCCTCGACGCGGGAGAGCGTGGCGGAATAGTCCTGCATTCTCAGTCAAATCCCAGAAGTTCGAAGATGTCGCGGTCGGGCAGCGGGTCGGGGGTGGAGCCGGGGCCGCCGACCGACCGCCACAGCGTTTCGGCCAGCCGCAGGTATTCGGCGCGGGCGGTGACGATGTCCTGTTCGTCATCCATCTCGAACAGCGTCTTCTTCTTCAGGCGCGAGCGGCGGATGGCGTCGATGTCGGGCATGTGGGCGAGGCGGTTGAAGCCCACCTTGGCGCAGTAGCGGTCGACCTCGTCCGTCTCGCGCGAGCGGTTGGCGACGCAGCCCGCGAGTTGCACCTTGTAGTTGCCGGACTTGGCCTGCACGGCGGCGATGATGCGGTTCATCGCGTAGATGCTGTCGAAGTCGTTGGCGGTGACGATCACGGCGCGGTCGGCATGTTGCAGGGGGGCCGCGAAGCCGCCGCAGACCACGTCGCCCAGCACGTCGAAGATCACCACATCGGTATCTTCCAGAAGGTGATGCTGTTTCAGCAGTTTCACCGTCTGGCCAACGACATAGCCGCCGCAGCCTGTGCCTGCGGGGGGGCCGCCGGCTTCCACGCATTTCACGCCATTCCAGCCTGTCGCCACGTAGTCTTCGGGGCGCAGCTCCTCGGCGTGGAAATCGACCTCTTTCAGGATGTCGATCACGGTCGGTTGCAGGCGGCCCGTCAGGGTGAAGGTGGAGTCATGCTTCGGATCGCAGCCGATCTGCAGCACGCGCTTGCCCATGACGGAGAAGGCCGCCGAAAGGTTCGACGAGGTGGTCGATTTCCCGATCCCGCCCTTGCCGTAGACGGAAAAGACCTTGGCCCCCTCGATCTTCATCGAGGCGTCCTGATGCACCTGCACCGAGCCTTCGCCGTCCAAGCCTTTCAGCAGGGGGATTTCGTCTCTCGGGCTCATGCGTCATTTCCTTTCGAAATGGTCTTCGTCTCGGGGAAAATACCCCGGGGGGTGCGGGGGGCTGGCCCCCCGCTCCGGCGCTGGGCATGGGTGCAGGTCAGGGTCATTCCGCCGCGATCCCTTCCAGTCGATCCTCGAGCTCGTCCGCCGCGCGTTGCAGCGCGGCGAGCGTGTCGGCATCGGGTTGCCAGTAGTTGCGGTCCGAGGCTTCCAGCAGGCGCTGGGCCATGCGGGAGGAGGCTTCGGGGTTGAGGCTGGCCAGACGGCGGCGCATCGCCTCGTCCAGCACGAAGGTTTCCGACAGGCGCTGATAGACCCAAGGATCGACCTGCGCGGTGGTGGCGGACCAGCCGAAGGTGTTCGATACCTGCGCCTCGATCTGGCGGACGCCTTCGGCGCCGTGGCGGAGGAGGCCTTCGAAATATTTCGGGTTCAGGCTGCGCGAGCGGGTTTCCAGCGCGATCTGATCTTTGAGCGTGCGAACGGTGCCGCCGCCGCGCGTCTGGTCGCCGATATAGACCGGGGTTTCCTGCCCGCCGCGCGCGCGTTTCACGGCGCGGGCGATGCCGCCCAGTGTGTCGAAATACTGGTCCACGGTGGTGACGCCCAGTTCCACGGATTCGAGGTTCTGGTAGGCGAGGTCCACGTCCTTGAGCGTCTTTTGCAGGAGCGCCGCGTTCTGCGTGGCCTTGCCGTTGCGGCCATAGGCGAAGGATTTGCGGTTTTCATAGGCGTCGGCGAGTTCGTCTTCCTCGCCGAAGGCGCTGCTTCCCACCATGATGTTGACGTTGGAGCCATAGGCCCCTTCAGCGTTGGAGAAGACGCGGAGGGCGGCGGTTTCCATGTCAACGCCCATCTCGTCCGCATAGGCGAGTGCATGGGCGCGGATGAAGTTCTGCGACAGCGGTTCCTCGGCCACGGCGGCCTTCCATGCGGCTTCGGCCAGCATCCGGGTCTGGAGCGGCAGGAGGTCGCGGAAGATGCCCGACAGCGTCATCACCACGTCGATCCGCGGGCGGCCGAGTTCGGAGAGCGGGATGAGGTCGGCGCCGCAGAGGCGGCCGTAATGGTCGAAGCGGGGCCGCGCGCCCATCAGCGCAAGGGCCTGGGAGAGGGGGGCGCCGTCGGATTTGATGTTGTCCGACCCCCAAAGGACGAGGGCCACGGTGCGCGGCAGCGTCGGGTGGGTGTCGAGCAGGCGCTGCGCCTGTTGCGTGCCGTCCTTCAGCGCGAAGGCGGTGGGCATGCGGAACGGGTCGAAGGCGTGGATGTTGCGGCCCGTGGGCAGGATATCGGTGGACCGGATCAGGTCGCCACCGGGGACGGGGCTGGTGAAGTGGCCGCCAAGGGCGCGGAGGATGGCGGGGATTTCGGTCTGGGCTTGCAGCTTGGCGTCCAGCGCCTCGGCCTCCGCGCCTGTCGCGCCGATCAGGTCGATGTAGTCGCGCCGTTCACTCGCGCCCATCGGGCGGCCAAGGACGTGCAGGCCATCGGGGATCAGCGCGCCTTCGGTTTCGAGGAGTTTCACCCAGAGGTGCGCGGGATCTGTCGGGTCGAGGTCCACGGTGCGGGCCTGTTCGACGATCAGCTCCCACAGGTCCGCGCGGTCGGGCGCGTCGTCGGCGGCGGCGCGCCAGCGGGAGAGGGAGTCCTTCAGGTCCTGCAAGCCCTTGTAGAGGCCGGATTGCGCCAAGGGCGGCGTCAGGTGGGTGATCGTCACCGCGTTGGAGCGGCGCTTGGCCAGCGTCGCCTCGGACGGGTTGTTCGAGGCATATAGATAGACGTTCGGCATGTTGCCGATCAGGCGGTCGGGCCAGCAGGTTTCCGACACGCCCGCCTGCTTGCCCGGCAGGAATTCCAGCGCGCCATGCATGCCGAAATGCAGCAGGACATCGGCGCGGAAGTCATCGCGCAGCCAGCGGTAGAAGGTCATCATGGCATGGGTCGGTGCGAAGCCCTTTTCGAAGAGCAGGCGCATCGGGTCGCCTTCGTAGCCGAAGACGGGCTGGAGGCCCACGAAGACCTTGCCGAATTGCGCGCCGAGGACCATGACGCCGCGCCCGTCGGTTTGCAGGCGGCCGGGGGCGGGGCCCCAGACGCGCTCGACATCCGACAGCCAGCGCGTCTTCGCGACGACTTCGGCGGCGGGGATGATGGTGTGGACGTTGGCGGGCTGGCCATACATGCGGGCGGTGCCGCCCATGACGGCTTCGCGCAGATCGTCCAGCGTGGCGGGGGGCGTCAGGTCATAGCCTTCGGCCTTCATCGCGTGGAGCGTGTTGAAGAGGCTTTCGAAGACGCCGAGATAGGCGGCGGTGCCTGCGGCGCCTGCGTTCGGGGGGAAGCCGTAGAGGATGATCCCGACGTTACGTTCAGCGACTGCCGAACGGCGCAGGGCGGCGAGGCGGCCGGTCTTGTCGGCCAGCGCGTCGATGCGTTCGAAGCAGGGGGCCATGGCGCGGGTGGTGATCGCCTCTTCGCTGGCCGCGCGGCAGTTCATCTTGCAGCCCGCGCAGCCGTTCAGGTCGTGGCGTCCGGCGAAGACGGTGGGGTTGGTCGCGCCGTCGATCTCGGGCAGCGCGATGAGCATGGTGGTCTCGACCGGGCCGAGGCCGCCGCCCGATGCGCCCCATTGGCCCAGCGTCTGGAATTCCAGCGGGTGGGCAGCGATATAGGGGATGTCCAGTTCTTCCAGCGCGGCCACGGCGGCGGGGCTGTCGTTATAGGCGGGGCCGCCGACGAGGGAGAAGCCCGTCAGCGACACCATCGCATCGGTGCGGCCCTTGAAGAAGGCGTCGATGGCGGGACGCCCGTCTAGGCCGCCCGCGAAGGCGGGAAGGACGGCGATCCCCTTGGCCTCAAAGGCCCGGATCACCGCGTCGTAATGCGCGGTGTCCGAGGCGAGGATGTAGGACCGCAGCATGAGGAGCCCCACGGTCGAGACCGCTCCCACCGGGCGGGGGAGGTCCGCCACGTTGGTGGTGATGCGCGCGGCGAGGTCGGGGTGGTAGAGCCCGACATCGGGATAGTCGACCGGGGGTTTGGCCGAAACCGCCTTCCAGTCGCGGTTGGCCGAGTAGCGCGAGACGAGGTAGCGGATCATCTGTTCGATGTTGTCGTCGGACCCGCCGAGCCAGTATTGCATCGACAGGAACCAGGCCCGCAGGTCCTGCGCCTTGCCGGGCAGGAAGCGGAGGATCTTCGGCAGGCGGCGCAGCATCTTCATCTGCTTTTCGCCGGAGGAGCCGGAGGGGGCGTTCGACCCGCGCAGTTTCTTCAGGAGCTGCATGGCGGCGGAGGCGGGTTTCGCCATGTCCAGCTCGCCCATCCGCGTCATCTTCACGATCTGCGGATCGGCGATGACGCCGACGAAGGCGTCGAGGCCATCGCGGACGGCGCGGAGGTCGTCGATGACGGCGGTGATGTGTTCCTCGATGAAGAGCAGGTTCGCGACCACGATGTCGGCGGCGCGGATCGCGGCCTTGGCGCGGGCGAGGGCTGCGGGGTTCTCGGCCCATTCGGCGGCGGCGTGGATGGAAACCTCGATGCCGGGGAAGTCCTTGGCCAGCGCGGGAGCGACGCGGGCGGCGGGGCCCGCGGCATGGGCGTCCAGCGTGATGACGACGAAGCGATAGGTGCGGTCGCCCCGGTGGGGCGCGGTGGTCGCGTCCGTCAGGGGGTGGCGGTCATCGCGCATAATGGGCCTTTGCTTCGTAGAGGGTGTCGATGCTGATCTGCGCGACGCCGCGGTCGGCTGCGTATTTCTCGGTGTTGCGTTTGGCCTTGCCGCGCACGAAGAAGGGGATCTTCTTCAACTCGCGCTCGGCATCGGGAAGCCAGACGACTTCGCCCGAAGGCGTCACCACCGGGATCTCTGTCGCTTCAGCCGTTTCCAAATATCCTGCGGGGGGTGCGGGGGGCGCAAAGCCCCCCGCTTCCGCAGGTTCAACCCGCGCCACGGCCTTGCCGCCGTGATGGCTGGCGCCCGCGTCGTCGTGGAATTCGAAATCCTCGCGGAACATGGTGAGGAGGTGTTCCTCCAGCCCCATGACCAGCGGATGGATCCATGTGTCGAAGATGACGTTCGCCCCTTCGAAACCCATCTGGGGCGAGTAGCGGGCGGGGAAGTCCTGCACATGGACGGGGGAGGAGATGACGGCGCAGGGGATGCCGAGGCGTTTGCCGATATGGCGTTCCATCTGCGTGCCGAGGATGAGTTCGGGTTGCAGGCGGGCGATTTCGGCCTCCACCTCGAGGTAGTCGTCGGTGATGAGGGGTTCGACGCCGTAGGCCTTGGCGGCGGCGCGCATCGGTCTTGCGAATTCGCGGTTGAAGCAGCCCATGCCCACGACGTCGAAGCCGATCTCGGTCGCGGCGATGCGGGCGGCGGCCGTCACGTGGGTGGCGTCGCCGAAGATGTAGACGCGCTTGCCGGTGAGGTAGGTGGAATCGACCGAGGCCGACCACCACGGCAGGCGGAGGCCGGATTCATCCACTTTGGCAGAGAGGCCCGTCAAGCCACTGACTTCATGCAGGAAATCGCGCGTGGCGCCGACGCCGATGGGGACGATCTTCGTATAGGGCTGGCCGCAAGCGCGTTCGAGGTGGCGCGCGGCGGTTTCGCCGGTTTCGGGGTAGAGGAGCACGTTGAAATGCGCCTGACCCATCCGGGCGATGTCTTCCGGTGTCGCGCCCATCGGGGCTGCGACGTTCACCGTGATGCCCATGAGGGCGAGGAGCTTCGTCACCTCGGCCACGTCGTCGCGGTGGCGGAAGCCGAGCGCGGTTGCGCCGAGGATGTTGCAGGTGATGGCTTCGGTGCGGGGCATCGGTTTGGCCAATGCCTTGACGATCTGGTAGAAGGTTTCGTCCGCGCCGAAGTTCTCCTTGCGCTGGTAGGAGGGGAGTTCCAGCGGGATCACAGGGATGGGGAGGCCGAGGGCTTCGGCCAGACCGCCGGGGTCATCCTGGATCAGTTCGGCGGTGCAGGAGGCCCCGACGATCATCGCCTGCGGTTGGAAGCGGTTGTAGGCGTCGCGGGCGCTGTCCTTGAACAGGTTCGCCGTATCCGCGCCGAGGTCGCGGGCCTGGAAGGTGGTGAAGGTGACCGGCGGGCGGTGGTTCCTGCGTTCGATCATGGTGAACAGGAGGTCCGCGTAGGTGTCGCCCTGCGGGGCGTGCAGGACGTAGTGCAGGCCCTTCATGCCCGTCGCCACGCGCATCGCGCCGACATGGGGCGGGCCTTCATATGTCCAGAGCGTGAGTTTCATTCCGCGGCCTCCTTGCGCAGGATCGCCTTGCGGCGGAGGGGGCGGGAGAAGAGGCCGGCGAGGTCGCCTGCCTGTTCATAGAAATGCACGGGCGTGAAGACGAGTTCGATCGCCCATTTGGTGGTGTGGCCTTCGGCTTCCAAAGGGTTCGCGAGGCCGAGGCCGCAGACGGTGAGGTCGGGGGCGGCGGCGCGCTGGCGGTCGAGTTGCTTTTCGACGTCTTGGCCCTCGGAGATGACGGGGCCGGTGGGGAGGAGGTCGAGGTCGGGGCCGACGAGGCCTTCGTGCAGGTAGGGGGTGCCGACTTCAACCGCCGTCATGCCGCATTCGCGGGTGAGGAAGCGGGCGAGCGGGATTTCAAGCTGGCTGTCGGGGAAGAAGAAGACCGACTTGCCGCGCAGTTCCTGCGACTGGGTCGCGATGGCCTTTTGCGCGCGGGCGCGGGGGGCGGCGGTGACCTGTTCGAAGAGGTCGCGCGACACGCCGAATTCATCGGCGATGGTGCGGAGCCATGCAGTCGTGCCTTCCTCGCCGAAGGGGAAGGGGGCGGCGAGGTGGCGGGCGCCGCGGCGGGTCAGCGCCGCGTGGGTGTCGCCGAGGAAGGGTTGGACGAGGGCGAAGACGGTGTTCGCGCCCACGGCGGGCAGGTCGCCCGCGCGGCGGGCGGGGAGCATGCGGACGGGGCCGATGCCGAGCTGCGACAGGAGCGAGAGGCACTGGTCTTCGACGACGTCGGGCATGGCGCCCACGATGAGGAGTTCGCGGGCCGTCGACGCGGGAAGCGTCGGGACCATCGCGGCGAGGCAGGCATCCTCGCCCTGGGTGAAGGTCGTCTCGATGCCGGAGCCGGAGTAGTTGTAGACCCGGACATGGGGCGAATGGACGCCCGAGAGGCGTTCGGCGGCGCGGGCGAGATCGAGCTTGATCACCTCGGACGGGCAGGAGCCGACGAGGAAGAGTTGCTTGATGTCCGGGCGGCGGGCGAGGAGGCGGGCGACTTCGCGGTCGAGTTCCGCGTTGGCATCGGCGAGACCGGCGAGGTCTTTTTCCTCGAGGATGGCGGTGCCGAAGCGGGGTTCGGCGAAGATCATCACGCCTGCGGCGGCCTGCAAAAGGTGCGCGCAGGTGCGGGAACCGACCACGAGGAAGAAGGCATCCTGCATCTTGCGGTGCAGCCAGATGATTCCCGTGAGGCCGCAGAACACCTCGCGCTGGCCGCGTTCCTTGAGGACCGGGGTGGAGCGGCAGCCGGTGGAGGGAAGGTCGAGGCTCATGCGATCACCTCGGCCATGGTGCGGTTTTCTTCGATGGCTTCCGCCTCGGCATCCAGCCGCGCCATGCGCAGTTTCCAGAGGAACTGGCCCGCGTTGATGACGTAGGTGGCATAGGCCGCGAGGGCGAGGAACATCAGTTCCGTTGGGGTCAGAGCGCCGGTGAACAGCGCCCAGAGATAGGCGGTGTGGAGCGCGATGACGGCGAAGGAGAAGACGTCTTCCCAGAAGAAGGCGGGGGCGAAAAGGTACTGGCCGAAAACGACTTTCTCCCAGATCGCGCCAGTGACCATGATCACGTAGAGAAAGCCCGTCTTGACGATGATCGACACGGTCGCAGCGGTGTAGCCGTCGCCCGTCATCAGGAAGCGGACCACGAGGAAGACGGACACCGCGAAGACGAGGAATTGCGCAGGTGCCAGCAGGCCCTGTACCAGCGTCCAGCGGGTGGCGTCGCGGCGGGCGCGTTCCTCTTCGGTGTAAAGCCGCTTGCGCGGTTTTCTGCTCGGACTCGGATGCATCGACAGACGCCCTCCTTTCGGCTCCTCGCTGGTGAAGGTTAGCGTGGGAGGCAGGAGTGTCAACTGAAACTTACACATTGTTGCGTGGGCGCGGGGTGGAGGTGTGGTGATGCCTTTCGGATCAATCCGTGTTGTTTTGTTGAATTATTTTGCAGGTTTCTTCGAGTTAGAGCGGAAAAAATTTTTTCTTGATGCTGGGGCTGTCAATTTGCTTTGACAATCTAGAACCAAAGGCGGACAGTAACTTTGGGCCTTTCGGAGGGTTGCGCGACGTCATGTCATGCGAACTCCTTGGGTCTGCGGAGCCGAAAATGCAGCAGGGAATGCAACTGAGGTCTGCGCATCGGGACGAGGGCCCGATGGGCGGCGTATCGCAATTCGCCGCGGAGGTCGTCGCGAGGCTGGTGCTTCGTGGTGGGTCCGACGAGGCGGGTCTGCGCGAGGTGCTGTTGCAGCGCTTCATCGCGGCGATCTCCTCTTCCGATACGGGGGCGTTCGAGGCGTTCAAGCCCGAGCTGAAGCGTGCGCGCATCTCGGCCACAGCGCTGGCGGATTGCTATATCCCCGAGGCCGCGCGCCGCATGGGCGAGGCCTGGGAGAATGACTCCTTGAGTTTTGCCGCTGTCACGATGGGCGTGGCGCGGATGCAGGCCATCCTGCGCGAGATCGGGACCGCCTGGTCGGCCGATGCGATGGGGCAGGTTGCGGGGCCGACGCTTTTGGTCATCCTGCCGCCCGGGGAGCAGCACACGCTTGGGGCGCTTGTCCTTGTGGGGCGACTGCGGCGGATGGGGGTTTCGGTGTCGATGCGCATCGCGCCCTCTGCGGCGGATTTGCATCGCTATGTGGCCGAGCGCGGCTTTGACGGGGCTTTGATATCCGTTGCAAGCAACGACAGGCTTGAAACTTGCCGTACACTTGTGAAAACGCTTAAAGAAGCGAGTGATGGCAAGATGAAGGTCGCTGTCGGCGGATGCATCCGTGACAGCGCGGAAGATGTGATGCAGGCGACGGGTGCCGATCTGGTGACGAACGACATCGTCAGGGCCTTGGCCATGATGGATCTCTTTGTCGGAGAGATGCTTGAGCTTGAGTTGAGTTAACCCTGAAAGGGTCGACCATGTGCGGTGCGGCCCATGATCGGAAAGAGAGTGACGACCGACGGTAGACATTTGCTCAATGGCGGGAAGTTGCCGCTGATCGCACCCGATCTCTTGAGTGAGATTCTTGCGACGGCGTCCGACATCGCGCTGCTGGTGTCGCCATCGCGGCGCATCATCTCGGTCCTCGTCAATCCGCATCATCGCAGCTTTGGCCAGTTGACCGACTGGGAGGGCGCGCATCTGAAGGATGTGCTGACCGAGGAAAGCCTGCGCAAGGTCGAGATGCGCATCAGCGGGATGCATGGTGCAAGGCATGGCGATGTGGCGGTGGAGTTGAACCACGCCGATCAGTCCAACTGGGAATTCCCGGTGCGCTATTCGCTGCATCGCATCGGGGCGGATGACTCCATCCTGATGCTGGGGCGCGATCTGCGGCCCATCGCGGAGGTGCAGCAGCAACTGGTGCAGGCCCAGCTTGCGCTGGAGCGGGATTACGAGACGCAGCGCGAGATGGACACGCGGTATCGCGTGCTGATGGAAGTGTCGCGCGATGCGGTGATCATGGTGTCGATGTCGACGGGCCGGATCACCGACATCAACCCGGCGGCGGCGCAGATCCTTGGCGGGATGCGGGCCGATCTGGTGGGCACAGCGGTCGCCGCCGAGTTCGAGGGGCGGCGTCGCGGCGAGTTTCTGGAAAGCCTTGCCAATATGGCCGTGGCGGAAAGTTCGGCGCCGATCGAATTGACGGCGCGGCGGTCGCAGCGACGGGTGTTCCTCACGCCCACGGTGTTTCGTGCGGCGGGCGAACGCATCCTGCTATGCCAGCTTGATACCTCGGAGCGGGGGCAGGCGGGCAATGACGAATTGGGCGAGAACCTGTCGCGGCTGTATCACGAGGGCGTGGACGGGATCGTCTTTGCCGATGGCGAGGGGAATATCCGCGCCGCGAACGAGGCCTTCCTGAACCTGACGGATACGGCCAACATGGCCGCCGTGCGCGGGCGGTCGCTGACCGATTTCCTTGCGCGCGGGGCGGTGGATCTGCGGGTCCTGCTGGACAATGTGAAGCGGACGGGGCAGCTGCGGCTTTATGCGACGCGGCTGACGACCGATTTCATGGGGCAGATCGCGGTGGAGATTTCGGCCACGTGGTTGAACGACCGTCCGAACCCGGTGCTGGTTCTGGTGGTGCGCGATGCCAGCCGGGCCGAAACGCTGCGCCGTCCCATCGGCCAGTCCGATGACGGGGTGCGCAACGTGATGGAGCTTGTGGGTTCCAGCACCTTGAAGGACATCGTCGCCGAGACGACGGATGTGATCGAGAAGATGTGCATCGAAACGGCGCTGGAGTTGACGCGGAACAACCGCGTGGCGGCGGCCGAGATGTTGAGCCTGTCGCGGCAGTCGCTTTATGTGAAGCTGCGCAAATACGGGCTTTTGAACAAGGACGGCGAATAGGCCGTCATTCCCCCATGCGCCGAAAGACAGGCGGGCTGGTTCTGGCCGTGCCGTTTCGTGCATTTTTCCCTCCCTTCCCGCCGGTTTTTCTTTTCCCTGTCCTGATGTTCTTGGTCTGATTTGACCTGTGTCAAGGCTGCGCGTCAAAAAACTGTCAACTTGAATTGACAGTCAGGCGGGAGGCCAAGATGCGGATCGTGTTCATCCATCCGAACTACCATTCCGGCGGGGCGGAGATCGCGGGGAACTGGCCTCCGGCATGGGTGGCCTATCTGACGGGCCATCTGCGGCGCGCGGGGTTCGATGACATCCATTTCATCGACGCGATGACGCATCATATCGGGCCGGAGGAGTTGCGGGCGCGTCTTGCGGCGTTGAAGCCCGATGTGGTGGGTCTGACGGCGATTACGCCCGCTATCTATGAGGCGGAGGAGGCGCTGCGGATCGCGCAGGAGGTGTGCCCCGATGCGCTGCGGGTGCTGGGGGGGATACATGCCACCTTCATGTTCCGGCAGGTGTTGGAAGAGGCGCCTTGGGTCGATGTGATCGTGCGGGGGGAGGGGGAGGAGATCCTTGTCAACCTGATGGAGGCGGTGCGGGACGGGCGCTGGCCTGCGGAGCGGCGGAAGATCAGGGGGCTGGCCTTCAAGGACGGCGAGGAGATCGTGGCGACGCAGGCGGCCTCCACCGTCAAGGACTTGGACGCGATTGATCCGGATTGGTCGATCCTTGACTGGGACAAGTACATCTACGTGCCGTTGGGCGTGAAGGTGGCCATCCCCAACATGGCGAGGGGGTGCCCGTTTACCTGTTCCTTCTGTTCGCAGTGGAAGTTCTGGCGCGATTACCGTGTGCGGGACCCGAAGAAGGTTGCGGATGAGATCGAGAGACTGGTGACGGATCACGGGGTCGGGTTCTTCATCCTTGCGGATGAGGAGCCGACCATCAACAAGAAGAAATTCGTCGAGTTCTGTCAGGAGCTTATCGACCGTGGCCTGAACAAGCGGGTGACGTGGGGGATCAATACCCGCGTGACGGATATTTACCGCGACCGCGATCTGCTGAAGTTCTACCGCGAGGCGGGGCTGGTGCATGTGTCTTTGGGGACGGAAGCCGCGGCGCAGTTGAAGCTGGACCTGTTCAACAAGGAAACCACGGTTGCCGAGAACAAGGAGGCGATCCGGCTCTTGCGCGAGGCGGATATCTTCACCGAGGCGCAGTTCATCGTGGGCTTGGACAACGAGACGAAGGAGACGCTGGAAGAGACGTTCCAGATGGCCTGGGACTGGCAGCCGGACCTTGCCAACTGGTCCATGTATACGCCCTGGCCCTTTACCCCGCTGTTTCAGGAGATACGGGATCAGGTCGAGGTCTTCGACTTCTCGAAATACAATTTCGTGACGCCCATCATGAAGCCTGCCGCGCTGACGCGGGGGGAACTCTTGGACGGGGTGATGAAGAATTACCGCCGGTTCTACATGCGAAAGGCGCTGTTCCATTACCCGTGGCGCGGGACGGGGTTCCGGCGGCGCTATCTGCTTGGGTGCCTGAAGGCCTTCCTGAAGGCGGGGGTGGGGCGGACCTTCTATGACCTTGGCAAGGCGGGCTATTGGGGGCCGCAGACCAAGGGGAAGGTGGATTTCCACTTCGACGACAGCCGCAAGATTGCCGATGCGCAGATGGCGGATTGGGAGGCCTCTGCGGACCGTGCCGCCAAGGCTGCCGAGCGGCGGGCGGCGGTGAAGGCGCAGATGGGCGAGCGGGCGGAGGAGCGGCGCGCGTTCAAGATGCCAGAGGTCGCGGCCTGTGGCGGCGGCAAGCAGCAGATGGACGAGGAGGCGTGAGGTGGATGGGGGATATGTCCCTGTCGCAGCCTCGGAGGCGCGGATCGGGCCGAATGCGATAACGCAACTCGTCGCGGTGTTGGACCGAGTCGAGGGGCGCGGCTTCCGAGATCAGGTGATGGCGGCGGCGGGGGTGGCGGTGCCGGACCCGGCGCTGGGCATGATCCCCGAGGGGGATGCGGCGGCGGTGCATCTGGCGCTGCGGATGGCCGTTCCGGAGCGGGCGGAGGGGTTGCTGCGTTTGGCGGGGTTGGCGACGGGGAGTTACATCCTGCGCCACCGCATCCCGCGCGTCGCCCAATGGGTGATACGGGTGCTGCCTGCGCCTTTGGGCGCGCGGGTGCTGGCGGGGGCGATTGCGCGGCATTCCTGGACCTTTGCGGGGTCGGGGACGTTCCGGGTGGCGGGGTGGAAGCCTTTGACCTTCGAGGTGGGGGGGAACCCGCTGGTTGTGGGGCTGCGGGGGGATCATCCCTTGTGCCACTGGCACGCGGCGGTGTTCGAGCGGCTGTTCGCGCGGTTGGTCTGGAAGGGTTGTGTGGTGCGCGAGGTGGCCTGCGCGGCGGCGGGAGATGGGATCTGCCGGTTCGAGGTGGTGCCCCGTGCCTGACGCCTGCGCGGGGTGTCGGGTGGCGATTTTTGGGTATTTGGGCCGAGACGAAGACGGGGTGTCAGAAAAAGTTGACAGTTTGGACTTGTCCGACTCTCCAATCTGCTATGTAGTTGAACCATGACTGTCAGCTATTCCATACAGCCCCGCCGCCTTCCCGAACCGCGCGCCATGCTGCGGCTGATCAAGCCGATCACATGGTTCCCGCCGATCTGGGCGTACCTTTGCGGGTCGGTTTCCTCGGGCGTGCCCCTGTCGGGCAACTGGGGGATGGTTCTGCTGGGCATGGTGCTGGCGGGGCCGATCGTGTGCGGGATGTCTCAGGCGGCGAATGACTGGTGCGACCGGCATGTGGATGCAGTGAACGAGCCGGACCGTCCGATCCCTTCGGGGCGGATACCGGGGCGGTGGGGGCTTTATATTGCTCTTGCAATGACGGCGCTGTCACTCTGGGTTGGGTCGCTGCTGGGGACTTGGGGGTTCTGGGCGACGGTGGCCGGGGTTGTCGCGGCATGGGCCTATAGCGCGGAGCCGGTTCGGTTGAAGCGGTCGGGCTGGTGGGGGCCGGGGCTGGTGGGGCTGTCCTATGAGGGGCTGCCGTGGTTCACGGGCGCGGCGGTCCTGTTGCAGGCCGCGCCGAGGTTCGAGGTGGTGATGATCGCGCTGCTTTACGCATTCGGCGCGCACGGGATCATGACGTTGAACGATTTCAAGGCTTTGGAGGGGGATCGGCAGCATGGTGTGCGGTCCCTGCCCGTGGTTCTGGGGCCGGAAGTGGCGGCCAAGATCGCCTGCACGGTGATGGGCATGGCGCAGGCCTTGGTCGTGCCGCTCTTGGTGCTGTGGGGCAAGCCCTTGCATGCGGCTGGCGTCTTCGCCGTGCTGGTCTTGCAGGTGGCGGCGATGCGCGTGCTGTTTCGCGATCCGAAGGGCAAGGCGCCCTGGTACAACGGGACGGGCGTGGTGCTTTACGTCACGGGGATGATGATTTCGGCCTTTGCCCTGCGGGGGCTGGCATGAAGCTGTCATGGGTCCAGATCATCCGGCTGGGCCTTGTGCAGATGTGTCTGGGCGCGGTGGTGGTGCTGACCACCTCGACGCTGAATCGGCTGATGGTGGTGGAGCTGGCCTTACCGGCGGTGCTGCCGGGGCTGCTGGTGGCTTTGCATTACGGCATCCAGATCACGCGGCCCAATTGGGGGTTCCGGTCGGATACCAAGGGGAACCGGACGGCATTCATCATCGGCGGCATGGCGGCGCTGGCTTTGGGCGCGTTTCTGGCGGCGGTGGCGGTGGTACTGTTTCCTTCCGGGTTTGGGGCGGGGCTGGCTCTGTCGGTGCTGGCCTATGCGCTGATCGGGGTGGGCGTGGGGGCGTCGGGGACGTCGCTGCTGGCGCTGCTGGCGACGGCGACGGAGCCGCGGCGGCGGGCGGCGGCGGCGACGATCACATGGCTGATGATGATCCTTGGGATTGCCGTGACGGCGGGGACGGTTGGGGCGCTTTTGGACCCCTATACCCCGGCGCTGCTGTTGGAGATCGTGGGCGTCGTGACGGCGGGTGCGGTGGTGCTGACGGCGCTGGCCGTCTGGGGCATCGAGCGGCGGGTGGTGGCGGAGCGTCCGGTTGAGGCTTTGCCGTTCCGTGCAGGGATGGCGGAGGTCTGGGCGGAGCGGAAGGCGCGGGTCTTCACGCTGTTCATCTTCCTGTCGATGACCGCCTATTTCATGCAGGAGTTGATACTGGAGCCCTATGCGGGGCTGGTCTTCGGTTTCGCGCCGGGGGCAAGCACGCAGCTTTCGGGGGCGCAGAATGGTGGCGTCTTCGTGGGCATGCTGCTGGTGGGGATCGCGGCAACGGGGCTGCGGATCGGGTCGTTGCGGATGTGGGTGATGGCGGGCTGCATGGGGTCGGCGCTGTCGCTGCTGGCGATTGCGGGGCTGGGGCAGACGGGCGGGGCGCTGATGCCGGCGGTCGTGGCCTTGGGCTTTTTCAACGGGATGTTTGCCGTGGCGGCCATCGGGACGATGATGGCGCTGGCGGGGCAGGGGCGCGATGCGCGGGAGGGGACGCGGATGGGTCTCTGGGGCGCGGCGCAGGCACTGGCGGCTGGTTTTGGCGGGCTGGTGGGGGCGGCGGCGGCGGACGCCTTGCGGCTGGTGATGCCGGTTCAGGATGCTTTCGGCGCGGTCTTCGCGGCCGAGGCGGGATTGTTCGTGCTGTCCGCGCTGATCGCCGCGCGGGTGGTGGAGGGGCGGGGCGGTCGTCGCCTGCCCGATGCGCAACTGATACCGGGGGAATAGGCCATGTATGACGTCTTCGTGGTGGGTGGCGGTCCTTCGGGGGCCGTGGCGGCGGAGGATCTGGCGCGGGCGGGGAAGTCCGTCGCGCTGCTGGACAGGGCGGGGCGGATCAAGCCCTGCGGGGGGGCGATCCCGCCGAGGGCGATCAAGGATTTCGGCATCGACGATGCGCAGATCGTGGCCAAGATCACCACGGCGCGGATGATCTCTCCCACAGGCCGGATGGTCGATATCCCGATCGAGAACGGCTACGTGGGCATGGTGGACCGCGAGCATTTCGACGAATACCTGCGCGACAGGGCGGGCAAGGCCGGGGCGGAGCGTCTGACCGGGACCTTCGTTCGGATCGAGCGGGACGGGGCGGGAACGCATGTCATCTGGCGCGAGAAGGCGACGGGGGCGGAGCGGCGGTCCGCGGCGAAGATCGTGATCGGGGCGGATGGCGCGCGGTCGGTGGTGGCGCGGGCGGAAGTGCCCGGCGGCAGCACGATCCCCTATGTGATCGCCTATCACGAGATCATCAAGGCCCCCGAGCCGTCGCCGGACTATGACCCCGACCGCTGCGACGTGATCTATGACGGGCGGATTTCCCCTGATTTCTACGGCTGGGTCTTTCCGCATGGGGGACAGGCGAGCGTCGGGATGGGGACGGGGCTGGATGGGGTGGACCTGAAGAAGGCGACCGCCGACCTGCGCGCGGCCTCGGGCCTGACCGATTGCGAGACGATCCGCAAGGAAGGCGCGCCGATCCCGCTGAAACCGCTGGACCGCTGGGACAATGGGCGGGATGTGGTGCTGGCCGGGGATGCCGCCGGGGTCGTGGCGCCTTCGTCGGGCGAGGGGATCTTCTATGCCATGGCGGGGGGGCGCGTTGCGGCGACGGCTGCGCAGGCGGCACTTGCCTCGGGCCGTGCGTCGGATTTGCGCATCGCGCGGAAGATGTTCATGCGGGAACATGGGACGGTGTTCCGGGTCTTGCGGTCCATGCAGGATGCCTATTATCGGAGCGACGAGCGGCGCGAGAGGTTCGTGAGCCTTTGCCATGACGTGGATGTGCAGAAGCTGACCTTCGAGGCCTATATGAACAAGAAGCTGGTGAAGGCGCGGCCCATGGCCCATGTGAAGATCGGGATGAAAAACATGGCGCATCTGTTGCGGTTGGTCTCTCCGGTCTGGACATAGGGAGGTGGCCATGCTGGCCCCCACGGCTGCGGCAACGGAAGAGATGATCCCGGCATGGGTCGATGGGCGTCTGACGCCCGTGGGCAAGCTGGAGGTTCATCAGAAGGGGCTGCGGCACAAGGCGGTGTCCGTCTTCGTGCTGGACGGGACGCGGGTGCTGATCCAGCAAAGGGCGCTGGCGAAGTATCATACACCCGGACTTTGGGCCAATACCTGCTGCACCCATCCGCGCTGGGACGAGGACCCCGCCGCCTGTGCGGTGCGCCGCCTGCGCGAGGAATTGGGGATCGAGGGGCTGTTTCCGGCCTTTGCCGACCGGGTGGAATATCGCGCGGATGTGGGCAACGGGCTGGTGGAGCATGAGCTGGTGGATATCTTTGTTGCGGATGCCCCGGCCGATCTGAAGGTGGTGCCGAACCCCGATGAGGTTGCCGCCGTGCGCTGGGTCGATCTTTACGACCTGTCGGCGGAGGTGCTGCGCGTGCCGGAGCGGTTCACGCCTTGGCTGCGCATCTATCTGGCCGAGCATATGGACCGGATATTTGGCAGCCTCGTTTCCGGACGGTGAGGCCGGATCAGGGCGCGGCGATCCCGTCGAGGAAGGGAAGGATGAGGTCGGCCACCTCGGCGGCGGCTTCCTCATGCACGAGGTGGCCGTGGCCCGGCAGTTCGGCATAGGTGGCGGCGGGCATGTGGCGCGCGGCATCCTGCGAGATGCGGGCGGGGACGGCCAGATCGCCGGATGAGGCGATGAGCAGCGTGGGCGTGGCGATGGTGGGAAGCTGGCGCATCAGGTCGTCCAGCCGCCATTGGGCCATCATGCCGAGCGTGCCGTCGACATGGGTCGCATCGCGCACAAGAGTCAGGTATTGCGCCTGTCCCGTGGCATCGAGCGGAGAGCCGGTGGCGGTAAGGAGTTTCGCCACCGTGGCAGGGTTGCCCCAGAGCCGCGCCACGACATGCGGGATGAAGGGCGTCACCGCGAGGACGCGGGCGAGGAGCGGGAACATCACGCCCGCCGCCCCGTCGAAGGCGCCCAAGGCGGCGTTGATGCCGACGATGCCGCGCGGGTTCAGGAGGGAGGCCATGCGCAGGGCGAGGGCCGCCCCGGCGGAATGGCCGATCAGGGCGAGAGGGGCCACGCCCATATCCTGGCACAGGGTTGCCATGTCCTCGGCCATCGCGTCGATGCCGTAACGTCCGCGCGCACCAGAGCGGGTAAAGCCCTGACCGGGAAGGTCTGGGACGATGACGCGGTAGCGCGGTGCAAGCAGGGGAATGAGGTTGCGGAAACTGTGCCCCGCCCCCCCGGCCCCGTGCAGGAGGAGCAGGGCGGGGCCGTCGCCGCCGGTGTCGATCACGTTCCAGTCATGCGGACGCGCGGCGATGCGGCGGGTTTGGGCGCGGAACGGCCAATCGGGCGGCATGCGGTCCGGGGGCATGCGGTCTTTGGGCCTGCGGGGCGCGGTCATGTCAGCTTTCCAGAGCCTCGCCCAAAGCAGCGGAGAGGCGGCGCGCATCGGCGCGGGGGAGGGCGAGATAGGGGGCGTCCATGATCTGCGCGAGCGTCTTCAGGGACGGCTGCGGGCGGTTGGCCACGTCGATCACGAGGGCGGGGGTGGCGGAGAGGCGGATCTGGCGGGCGAGGAGGGTGGCTTCCTCTTCGGCTCTTGCGCGGTCGGGGGTGCCGTCGAGGGCGATGTTGCCGCGACCGTCCGTCAGCAGGGCGATGGTGGGGGTGAGGCCGCGCTGTTTCGCCTGTGCCGCCGTGGCCAGCGCCAGTTGCAGGCCGGAGGCGAGGGGGGTGCCGCCGCCGCCGGGGACGCCGGCGAGGCGGCGTTTGGTTTGGACGAGCGAGCGGGTGGGGGGGAGGAGGAGTTCCGCCGCGTGGCCCTTGAAGGCGAGGAGGGAGACGTGGTCGCGCCGCGCATAGGCCTGTGCGAGGAGGAGTTCGATGGCGCCCTTCGCCTCGGCCAGCCTTGCGAAGGCGGCGGAGCCGGAGGCGTCGACGGCGAAGATCAGCACACGGTCGGAGGTTTCGCGGAAGCGTTTCAGGCGGATGTCGGCGGCGCGGACGAGGAGGGCGGCGTCGCGGTCGGGCTGGGCCTTGCGGCGGAGCGGTTGCCACGGGGCGGCGGCGCGCAGGGTGGCGACGAGGTCGATGCGCGCGCCGGGTTCGAGGCGGCCGGGGCGGGACGGGAGGGGGCGGCCGCGGCGGTTGCCGCCCTGTTCGGCGCCCGTGCCGCCTGCGGATTTGGCGGCGCGGGTGGCGCGGCCTTGCGCGAGAGCCTCCAGCAGGTCGCGGGGGAGGGCGGCGAGGGCGGCTTCGACGAGCATCTCCTCGGGGAGGGATTGGGATTGGTCTTCGGACTGGGCTTCGCCTTGGTCCGGTGTTTGGTCGGGTTGGGGGTGGTCGGGCTGCTGTTCGGCCTGTTCGGGGAGGGGTGTCGCGCGGTGGGCGTAGATGAGGGCGGCGGCGGTTTCGAGGTCGTCGTCGGTGACTTCGCGTCGGCCCTGCCATGCGGCATGGGCGCGGGCGGTGGTGGCGGCCAGGAGGGGGGCGCGGAGGGAGGGGATGCCGAGGTCGGCTGCGGCGCGGGTGAGGGCGGCGAGTTGGCTTTCGGTGAGGCGGAGGGTGGGGAGGCGGTCTCGCGCTTCGGCAAGCCTTTGAGCGTCTAGGGAAATGTCGCGCGAGTCGCCGAGCGCGATGTCGGTGAGGTCGAGGAAGAGGGAGAGGCGGTCGGCAAGCGCAGGGGCGACGGTTTCGTCGGGGTCGGCGCCTTCGTCCAGTGCGATGAGGCTGTGGGCGGGTTGGTCGAGGGCGCTGGCGAGGCGGGCGGCGAGGCCTGCGGGGCAGCGTTCGGCCATGGTGAGGATGAGGGAGGAGGGCGTGGCGAGGAGGCCCGCCTGCATCACCGGCTGGCCCGTGGCGAGGGTGGCGGCGAGGTCGAGGCCGCCGAAGAGGGCGTCGTCGGTGATGGTCGGGTGCAGGCGGCGTAGCGGCAGGGGGATCGCGGCCAGTGCGGCCGTCACGCGGTCGCGGACGGGGCCTGCGCGGGCGCGGAGCCACAGGCCCTTGAGCCCCGCCGGATCGATGGCGAGGCAGGCGAGCGCGGTTTCCACCCGGCCCCAGGGATAGTTGGGGGTCAGGGCAGGACCTCCGTCACTGCGCGGATGACGCGGGTGGTGGAGCCTGCCTCGTCCAGCGGATCGCGGCGGAGGCGGTGGGAGAGGCACATGGGCGCCACGGCCTTGAGGTGGATGCGGCCTACGGCCTCGTCCCCTTCGAAGGCGGCCAGTGCCCGGGCGGCGCGGAGGAGCGTGAGTTCGCCCCGCAACCCGTCGGAGCCGATGGCGATGCAGAGGCTGGCGCAGTCGTGGAGGACGGTGTTGGGCGTCTTGACCTGCGGGAGTGCCGCGCGGGCGTGGAGGATGCGGTCGCGCAAGCTTGCGTCCTGCGGGCGCCATGTTTCCATGAAGGCGCCGTAGGCGGAGTCATAGGCGTCGCGGCGGCGGATGACCTCCACGCGGGTTTCGACGTCGCGGGGGGAAGTGACTTCGACGGAGAAGCCGAAGCGGTCGAGGAGTTGGGGGCGGAGTTCGCCTTCCTCCGGGTTGCCGGAACCGACCAGAACGAAGCGGGCGGGGTGGCGGATGGAGAGGCCTTCGCGTTCGACCACGTTCTCGCCGGATTGGGCGACGTCGAGGAGGAGGTCGACGATGTGGTCTTCCAGCAGGTTCACCTCGTCGATGTAGAGATAGCCGCGATTGGCGCGGGCGAGGAGGCCGGGTTCGAACGCCTTCTCGCCGCGGGTGAGGGCGCGTTCGATGTCGAGGGCGCCCACGACGCGGTCTTCGGTCACGCCGAGGGGGAGGTCAACCACGGGGGTGGGTTTGGTGATGATGCGGTCGGTCGCGCCTTGCGCCCAGTCGGGGACTTGGGCGGGCGTGGGGGAGTTGACGGGGCAGCCTTCGACGGCCTCGATTTCGGGGAGGAGCGCCGCGAGGGCACGGACGGCGGTGGATTTGCCGGTGCCGCGGTCGCCGAAGACTAGGACACCGCCGATGGCGGGATCGACAGCGGTCAGGATCATGGCCTGCTTCATGGCCTCTTGCCCGACGATGGCGGAGAAGGGGAAGGGTTGCTTCATTTGGGCACCGTAAGTGCAAGGATTTTCTGCGAAAATCCTTGGGGGCGAATTTTCTGCGAAAATTCGGGGGGAAGGGAGCAGGTGGCGGCGCGATCCTTCGCGGAAGGATCGGGGGCAGGAATTTTCGCAGAAAATTCCTGCAAGGAATGCAAGGGGTCGCCGCCGTTCCAAGTGCCCGCGCTGCCCAGCAGGCGGAAGCGGGCATAGAGTTCCTCATCGAACCAGTCGCCGTCGCGGACGGCCTTGATGGCGCGGCCATGTGGGCCGTCGCCGCGGGCGAAGGCGGCCATGCTGGCCGTGTCGGGCCAGATGGAGAAGGTCACCTGATGGAGGAGCGGGACCTCGCCTATGCCGATCTTGAAGGCGACATTGGGGTCGGCGCCGATGGTGGCCGAGATGTTCGGCACGCGGTCCCAGAATTTCAGGGCGCGGGCGGGTTTCACCGTGGCGCGGGTGAGGGCGGCGAGCGGGCCGGTCGTCTGTTGGCCCGGTGCGTCGGGGAGGAAGGGATTCACCCCGGCCCATGAGCCGCGGGCGGAGAGGGGTGCAAGGAAGATTGTCCAGCTTTCCCGCGCTCTTGCACGCCATTTCTGCCAGACCGGGCTGGTGGCGGTGGCGGTGCGGGCGGTGGCCTCGTCGGGCCAGGTGGCGAGGATCGCCCAGACGCCCCAGTTGGGGCGGGGCGTGAAGCCTTCGCCGGTGCCGGAGCCGCAGAGTTTCCAGAAGAGCGCGCGCCGTTCCTGCCGCAGGGCAAACCGCGCCGCGCCCATCTGGCCGATCACCCAGAGGCGCGGCAGCAGGCCATCGAAACGGAAAAGGCTGAGGCTGGTGACAGAGATGGCGCGACCCTCCGTGCGGGATGGTGTAAACTTAGTCTGACATTTTGTGCCGCCAAGGGGAAGCGAAAAGGGGCGGGTGCGGCGCTATGTTCTGTGATATTGTAAATCAAACTAGACACTCTATCATCAGGGTCATGGAACAGATGCAGCAACTTCGCCCCGCACCCGCACCCGCCCTGCCAGAGGCAGATCATGCCATCGTCATCGGCGCGGGGCTTGGCGGCCTTGCCTCGGCCATGCGGTTGGGGGCGAAGGGGTGGCGGGTGACGGTGATCGACCGGCTTGATCGGGTGGGCGGGCGTGGGTCGTCGATCACGCAAGGGGGGCATCGGTTCGATCTGGGGCCGACCATCGTGACGGTGCCGCAGGGCCTGCGCGACCTTTGGGCGGCCTGCGGGCGGGATTTCGACCGCGATGTGCGGCTGGTGCCCATGGAGCCGTTCTATGAGATCCGCTTTCCCGACGGGTCGACCTTCACCGCGCGGCAGGACGAGGCCGCGATGAAGGCCGAGGTTGCGCGGCTTTCGCCATCCGATGCAAGGGGTTACGAGAAGTTCCTGAAGGACAGCGAGGCGCGTTACTGGTTCGGCTATGAAGACCTTGGGCGGCGGCCGATGCACAAGCTTCTGGACCTGATCAAGGTGCTGCCGAAGTTCGGGATGATGCGGGCGGACCGGTCGGTCTATGCCCATGCCGCGCGGCGGGTGAAGGATGAGCGGCTGCGCTTTGCGCTGTCCTTCCATCCGCTGTTCATCGGGGGCGATCCGTTCAACGTGACGTCCATGTATATCCTCGTCTCGCATCTCGAAAAGGCGTTCGGGGTGCATTACGCGATGGGCGGGGTGCAGGCGATTGCCGAGGCGATGGCGCGGGTGGTGGCGGCGCAGGGCGGTGAGGTTGTCCACGATACGGAAGTGGATGAAATCGTTACGGAAAATGGTCGCGCGGCGGGGGTGAGGCTTGTCAGTGGCGAGGTGATGCGGGCGGGGTTGGTGGTCAGCAATGCGGATGCGGGGCATACCTATACGCGGCTGTTGCGCAACCTGCCGAGGAAGCGCTGGACCGACCGGAAGGTGAAGGATGCGCGCTGGTCCATGGGGCTTTACGTCTGGTATTTCGGGACGAAGGGCACGCGCGACATGTGGCGCGACGTGGGGCATCACTCCATCGTCGTGGGCCCGCGCTATCGCGAGCATATCAAGGATATCTTCATTCGCGGGAAGCTTGCGGATGACATGAGCCTTTATGTGCATCGGCCGAGCGTCACCGACCCGAGTTGCGCGCCCGAGGGCGACGATACCTTCTATGCGCTGTCGCCGGTCCCCCATCTTGGTTTCGACAACGGTGTGGACTGGGCCGAGGAGGAACCGCGCTACCGCGCCAAGATGGCGAAGATGCTGGACGAGCGGTTGATCCCCGGTTTCCGCGAGCGCATCACCGAGGAGACCGTCTTTACCCCGGAAACCTTTCGCGACCGTTACCTGTCGCCGTACGGTGCGGGATTTTCCATCGAGCCGCGCATCCTGCAATCGGCGTGGTTCCGGCCGCACAACATCTCGGAAGAGCTGCCGGGGCTGTTCCTTGCCGGGGCGGGCACGCATCCGGGGGCGGGATTGCCGGGCGTCATCGGCACGGCGGAGGTGCTGGGGCAACTGGTGCCGGATGCGCCCAAGCTGTTGAGACAGCGCGAGGAATTGAGGATGGCCGCCGAATGATCGACCCGCGCGACATGGCCCATTGCCGCGAGGCGATCCGTACCGGATCGCTGTCCTTCCATGCGGCATCGCGGCTGTTGCCGCCTGCGGTGCGCGATCCGGCGCTGGCGCTCTATGCCTTTTGCCGGATGTCGGATGACGCGGTGGATGAGGGGGCGGACAAGGGTGCGGCGGTGCTGGGGCTGCGCGACCGGCTGGATCTGGTTTATCGCGGAACGCCCGCCGATGCGCCCGCCGACCGCGCCTTTGCCGCGGTGGTGGAGGGGTTCGAGATGCCCCGCGCCCTGCCCGAGGCGCTGCTGGAAGGGTTCGCCTGGGATGCTGTGGGGCGGCGGTACGAGACGCTGTCGGGGGTGATGGACTATTCGGCGCGGGTGGCGGCGGCGGTGGGGGCGATGATGTGCGTCCTGATGCGGGTGCGCGACCGGGATGCCTTGGCGCGGGCCTGTGACCTTGGGCTGGCGATGCAGTTGACGAATATCGCGCGGGATGTGGGCGAGGATGCGCGGGCGGGGCGGCTTTATCTGCCGATGGAGTGGCTGCGGGCGGAGGGCATTGATCCGGATGGGTTTCTTGCGCGTCCGAAGGCCTGGCCCGGTGTCGCGCGGGTGACGCTGCGGCTGCTCGATGAGGCGGACAGGCTTTATGCGCGGGCGGATGCGGGGGTGGCGTCGCTGCCCTTGCCCTGCCGTCCGGGCATCCATGCGGCGGGGCTGATCTACGGGGCGATCGGCACCTGCGTGCGGCGTGCGCGCGGCGACAGCGTGACGGCGCGGGCGCGGACGGGGCAGGGGCGGAAGCTGGCCTGTCTGGTGGCGGCGGGTGCCAAGGCCGCGATGTCGGCGGTGGGGCCGCGGGCGGCGGTGCTGCATGCGGAGCCGGAGCCGGAGGTGGCCTTTCTGGTGCGCGCGGCGGCGCGTGAAGACCTGCGGCGGGGGCGTTCCGATACGCTGCTGTCGGTTCTGGCGCAGCTGGAGGCGCAGGATCGCGGGATGGCCTGAAGGCCTTGGGGCACAAGGTTTTTCTTGGACGACGGCGCAAGCCGGGCTAGATCGCGCAGTGCAACCCTGCGGAGCGGCGCGATGGAATATCTCACCCTTTTCCTGACCTATCTTGCGGCCTGTGGCGCGGCGGCGGCGACGGGGGCGATGTTCCAGCCGGGGGAGTGGTACCGGGGCCTTGCCAAGCCGCGCTGGACGCCGCCGGACTGGCTGTTTCCGGTGGCGTGGACGGTGCTTTATCTAGCCATGTCGGCGGCGGCCGCGCGGGTGGCGATGATCGACGGGACGGGACAGGCGCTGGCGCTTTGGTCGGTGCAGATCGCGCTCAACACCTTGTGGACGCCCGTCTTTTTCGGGCTGCGGCGGATCGGGGCGGGGCTGGTGATCATCTTTCTTCTGTGGCTGGCGGTGGCGGCGACGATGGTCGCCTTCTGGCAGCATGACGCCATCGCGGGGGCGCTGTTCCTGCCCTATCTTCTGTGGGTGACGGTGGCGGGGATGTTGAACCGGTCGGTGTGGTATCGCAACGCGGCGGCGGCCTGAGATTTCAGGGAGTTGGGCGGAAACGGGTGTACCGGATCCTGTGCCGTGAACCGTACCGCAACCTGTCAGCACGCAGCGGGCGGTGAAACGGGGTTTGACGCAACGCGGGGCTGAAAATCTGCGTCAGATTTTCAGGCGATTTCTGCGCGCAGAAATCGCGCCGGAAATTGGCACAATTTCCGGTCACCAACCGCTGCGCCTTGGCACCCGGACGGCGAGCATCGGTTTGAGCCAAGGTTGGCGGAAACGGGTGAGGTCGAGCGCCTCGTGAACGCCTTGGGTGACCTCTCCGTCCAGCCGGGTTTCGACGACGCTGCGGGAATAGAAGGGGGCGTCCAGCATGGGCAGCACCTGACGGGGACGGGTGCCGGGATCGGCGCGGGTTTCGCGGCGGACCAGCCATGCGGTGCGGGCGAATTGGGTGCGGGGGGGCGCCGTCACCTCGCGCGCCTCGCCGGAAGGGGCGACTTCCAGCGCGAAATCCTGCTGGGTGCCGTCGCGCCATGTGGCATCGTAGAGGCAGAGCGCGCGATCCTGCATCGGGAAGCGGCCCCATGTCCAGAAATCGAAATCCCGCTCCAGCGCGGTGGTGCCGAAATTGGCGTCGAAATAGCCATGGCCCTGCCAGCGGTGGCCTTGGGTGAGGTTCACGTCGATCCGCGCCGTGGGGGCGAAGGGGCGCCATTGGTGGCGGGGGTGGAGGGCGAGTTCCACGCCCGTCACGGCGGAAGGGGTGAGGGTGATGCGGCCCCTGACGCGGGAGATCAGGGGGGGAGAGGAGACCTCGTCCACGTCGATCACCAGTTCGCGCCCCGTCCAGTGCATGCGCGAGGGGCCGATGGTGAGGGTGTCTTTCGACTGTTGCAGGGCGGCGGTGCCGCGGTCGGTCATGGTGAAGCGGCCACCGGGGCCATAGGTGGCGACGTTGAGGCAGACGTGGTTCTGCGGGTTCCGCCGCCCGCTCCACGCATACCATGGCGAAAAGACCGAGCCGATGAATCCTATGACCGAGACCGCGCGGCGCCCGTCATCCGAGACGCCGTCGAGATACCACCAGGCGTAGCCGTCGGGGCCGACTTCGACGCGGAAATCCGGTCCTGCATGATCGCCTCGGCCGCGTGCTTCGCGGAGAGGGCTGCCATCGGCACGCCCGCACCCGGATGTGCCCCGCCCCCCGCCAGATAGAGGCCCGGCAGGGCGGTCCGGGCCGGGGGGCGCTGGAAGCTGGCCATCGTCCCTTCGGGTGACCTGCCATAGATCGCCCCCCTTGACGCTGGAAAGAGCCGGTCCAGCGTGGCGGGGGAGGTGAGCGCCTCCGACCCCGGCGGCGTAAGGGTCAGGCCCATGCGGGAGAGGCGGTCGAAGGTGATCTGACGGCATGTCTGGAAATCCTCGGGGCGCAGGGCGGGCAGGCCCGCGGGGGCGTTCAGGATGATCTCGAAGCGTTCGGGGCCGGAGATGGGGCCGGCAATGGCGCGTGCGCGGGGGTCATGAATACGGTCTTCGGCGCAGAGATAGAGCGTGGGTGCCTCGGGCATGCGGCCCTGCCCGATGGGGCCGAATTCCGCCTCGGGGTCGGCGGTGAAGAAGAGGTTGTGATGGACGAGGTGGGCGGCCTTGTCGCCCTGCGCCTCTGACGCGAAGGCCCAGACGAGGGCGGATAGGCTGCGCGGGTGGGAGGCCGTGCGGGGCAGGCTGGCCGCGGCGGCGCTGCCCATGCGGCCTTCGGTCAGGGCGGCAGGGTCGCCGTTGAAGACGACGGATGTGCAGGGGAGCGTGCGGCCATCGGCGATCTGGACGCCCGTGACATGGCCGTTCTGGCGCTGGATCCGGGTGGCTTGGGTGGAGAAGCGGAAGGCCACGCCCATGCGTTCGGCAAGGGCGGTCAGGGCCATGGCGAGATGGTGCATGCCCCCCTCCACCGCCCAGACGCCCCGCGCCTCGGCCCGCCAGATGAGGGAGAGGACGGCGGGGGATCGGGCGGGCCTGCCGCCGACATAGGTGGCGTAGCGGGCGAAAAGCTGGATCAGGCGGGGGTCGCGGAACTGCGTTCGCAGCCAGCGTTGGAGGGAGAGGCCGGGGAGGAGGGCGGGCCAGAGCCTTGGCTGGCGCAGCGCGGCGCGGGCGATGGCGGGAAGGTCGGGTCGGGCCGCCTGCATCACGGGGGCGTCGAAGGCCTGATGCAGCGCCTCGGCCGTGGCGTCGAATTTCAGGAAGGCCGCCGCCTCGCGCGGGCCGGCGAAGGCGCGGATGTTCTCGGCATTCTCGGCGCTGTCGGTGGTGAGATCGAGGGCGGAGGAGTCGGGCCACCAGTGGCGGGCGAGGATGCGCTGCGGGACGAGGGTGGCGTGGTCATCCAGCCGTTCGCCGTTCAGGGCGAAGAGCGCATCGAAGACATGCCGCATGGTGAGGACGGTGGGGCCGGTATCCACCGGCCCTGCGGGTGACGGGATGGCGCGGGCCTTGCCGCCGGGGGTGGCGGCAGCCTCCAGCACGGTCACCTTCAGCCCGGATGCGGCCAGCCGGATGGCGGCGGCAAGGCCGCCCATCCCGGCGCCGATCACGATGACGCGGTCCTGTTCCATGCGGGAGAGTTTAGGGAAGGCCTTGAAGTTGTCCATCGCGAATTACAACAAGGTGTAAGATTTAATTTACAGTTTGCGGTGGCGGTGCGAAACTGCCCCGCAGGACAGCGAAAGGAACGGTCATGGGCGTGAATGGCGGCATGGACGTGCGGATCGAGGCGGCGGTGGCTGCCGCGCTTTCGCTGGGGCAGGGGCCTGCGGGCGGGGATGCGCCCTCCAAGCTGCGGGCGGCGCTGGATCATGCGGTGTTTCCGGGCGGGGCGCGGATCAGGCCGACGATCCTTGTGTCGGTGGCGCGGGCCTGCGGCGATGACCGCCCGCATCTGACGGATGCGGCGGCGGCGGCGCTGGAACTGATCCATTGCGCGAGCCTTGTGCATGATGACCTGCCCTGTTTCGACGATGCCGACATCCGGCGCGGCAAGCCCACGGTGCATCGCGCCTATGGCGAGCCGGTGGCGGTGCTGGCGGGGGATTCGCTGATCGTCCTGGCCTTCGAGGTGCTGGCGCGGGCGGCGGGGGAAAGCCCGGGCCGGGCGGTGGAGTTGATCCGGGTGCTGGCGCAGCGGACCGGGATGCCGGGCGGCATCTGCGCCGGGCAGGGCTGGGAGAGCGAGGCGGAGGTGAATGTCGCCGCCTATCACCGTGCGAAGACGGGGGCGCTCTTCATTGCCGCCACGCAGATGGGGGCCATCGCGGCGGGGCAGGAGCCGGAGCCGTGGGAAGAGTTGGGCGCGCGGATCGGCGAGGCGTTTCAGGTGGCGGATGATCTGAAGGATGCGCTTTTGACCGAGGCCGAGATGGGCAAGCCTGCCGGGCAGGATGCCGCCCATGCGCGCCCCTCTGCCGTGGCGGAACTGGGGGTGCCGGGGGCGGTGTCTTACCTGAAGGATATTCTGGGCGGGGCGATTGCCTCCATCCCGTCCTGCCCCGGCGAGGCGATGCTGGCCGCCATGGTGCGGGCCTATGCCGAACGGATGACGCCCGTCGCCCTGCAGCCGGTGCGGGGATGAGCGACGCGGCGGCGGGGGCCGTGACGCCCGGTCGCCGGGCGCGGCAGCCTTGGGCGGTGCGGCTGGGCCTGTCGCCGCGGTTCCATGCCTTTTGCGCGCGGGTGCCGGGGTTGAAGCACATGGCGCGGGCCGAGGGCGCGGCGCTGTTCGATATCGTGCAGGGTTTCGTGCAGTCGCAGGCGCTGCTGGCGCTGGTGGAGTTGCGGGTGCTGCATCGGCTGGCCGAGGGGCCTGCGGCTTTGGCCGCGCTGGCCGGGCCTGCGGGCGTGCCGATGGAGCGGATGGCGATCCTGTGCAAGGCGGGTGCAGGGCTGGGCCTGATGGCCGAGCGGCGGGGGATCTGGCGGCTGACGGTGCGGGGGGCGGCCTTTCTGGCCGTGCCAGGGCTGGAGGCGATGGTGCGGCATCATCCCGTCCTTTACCGCGATCTGGCGGACCCGGTGGCGTTCTTCCGGGGGGAGACGCAGCCGGAGTTGGCGGGGTTCTGGCCCTATGTCTTTGGCGCTGGGGGCGCGGCGGACCCGGAACTGGCCGCGCGCTATTCGGCGCTGATGGCGGACAGTCAGGGATTGGTGGCGGCGGATACGCTGGCCGCCGTCGATTTCCGGGGCATCCGGCATCTGATGGATGTGGGTGGCGGGACGGGGGCCTTTCTGGCCGCCGTGGGTGCCGCGCATCCGGGGCTGCAGATGACGCTCTTCGATCTGCCCGCCGTGGTGCCGGGGGCGGAGGCGCGATTCACCGCCGCGGGCATGGGCGGACGGGTGCGGATCGTGCCGGGATCGTTCCGGGATGACCCTCTGCCTGCGGGGGCGGATGCCATCTCGCTGGTGCGGGTTCTGTATGACCATGCCGATTCCACGGTGGCCGGATTGCTGCGCGCGGTCTGGGCGGCGCTGCCCGATGGGGGGCGTATCCTGATCTCGGAACCCATGGCCGGGGGCGCGCGGCCCGATCCGGCGACGGATGTGTATTTTTCCATCTACACCCTCGCCATGCAGACGGGGCGGACCCGGTCGGGCGCGGAAATCCAGCGGATGCTGGAAGAAGCGGGCTTTGCCGATTGCCAGATCCGGCCCGGATTCCGGTCTTTCGTCACCTCGGTGGTGACGGGGGTGAAGCCTGTCAACGACACCGCACAAAAAAGTGTCTAATTAAATTGACACTGCGCGCTGTCAGTCTATCCTTACACATAGCCAAGAGCGCTCCACCAATCCGGAGAGTCGCGGCGCAGGGGGAAGAAACGTGAGAACCACCGCAGTCATCCTGTCCGGCCCGAGGGAGCTTTCGCTTCAGGCGCTGGACCTTGTCGCCCCGGGCGCGGGTGACCTTGTGGTCGAGATCGCGCATTCCGGCATTTCCACCGGCACCGAGAAGCTGTTCTACACCGGCACAATGCCGCCCTTTCCGGGGATGGGCTATCCGTTGGTGCCGGGCTACGAGGCGGCGGGTGTCGTTGTCGAGGCGGGGGCCGAGAGCGGCTATCGCGTCGGCGAGCATGTCTTCGTTCCCGGGGCCAACTGCTTTGCGGGCGATGTGAAGGGGCTGTTCGGGGGCGCGTCGCGTCACCTTGTGACGCCCGCGCATCGGGTCGCGCGGATTGATGGCGGCATGGGGCCGGAGGGCGCGCTGCTGGCGCTGGCCGCGACGGCGCGGCATGCGCTGGCGGGCTTTGCCACGGCGTTGCCCGATCTGATCGTGGGGCATGGGACCTTGGGGCGTCTGCTGGCGCGGCTGACGCTGGCGGCAGGTGCGCCCGCGCCGACCGTTTGGGAAACCAATCCGGCGCGGCGCGAGGGCGCGGCAGGCTATGCCTGCATCGCGCCCGAAGACGACCCGCGCCGGGATTACCGCGCGATCTATGACGCGTCGGGCGCCAAGGGCCTGCTGGACCAGCTGGTGATGCGGCTGGCCAAAGGGGGCGAGGTGGTGCTGGCGGGGTTCTATACCGAGCCCGTCCAATTCGCCTTTCCGCCCGCCTTCATGAAGGAGGCGCGCATCCGCATCGCGTCGGAATGGCAGCCGGATGATCTGGTCGCCACCCGCGCGCTGATCGAGAGCGGGGCTTTGTCCCTATCTGGCCTCATCACCCACACCCGACCGGCAACCGACGCGCCCGAGGCCTATGCGACGGCCTTTGGCGATGCGGCCTGTCTGAAAATGATCCTCGATTGGAAGGCCACGGCATGAACGACGTTCCGAACCTGAAGGATTTCGACACCCGCCTGCGCGACGAGGCGCATGAAGAGCCGTCGCTGGAGGTGCCGCAGGACCCGCCGTCGAAGAAGACGCAGATCATCGCGATCTATGGCAAGGGCGGGATCGGGAAGTCCTTCACGCTGGCCAACCTCAGCCACATGATGGCCGAGATGGGCAAGCGCGTGCTGCTGATCGGCTGCGATCCGAAGTCGGATACGACGTCGCTGCTGTTCGGCGGCAAGGCCTGCCCCACGATCATCGAGACGTCTACCCGCAAGAAGTTGGCGGGCGAGGAAGTGAAGATCGGCGATGTCTGCTTCAAGCGGGGTGGGGTCTTCGCGATGGAACTGGGTGGCCCGGAAGTCGGCCGCGGTTGCGGCGGGCGGGGGATCATCCACGGCTTCGAACTGCTGGAGAAGCTGGGGTTCCATGACTGGGACTTCGATTATGTGCTGCTGGATTTCCTTGGCGACGTGGTCTGCGGCGGGTTCGGCCTGCCCATCGCGCGGGACATGGCGCAGAAGGTGATCATCGTCGGGTCCAACGACCTGCAATCGCTTTACGTGGCGAACAACGTCTGCTCTGCGGTGGAGTATTTCCGCAAGCTGGGCGGGAATGTCGGCGTGGCGGGCATCGTCATCAACAAGGATGACGGCACGGGCGAGGCTGCGGCCTTTGCCGAGGCCGTGAACATTCCGGTGCTGGCCTCGATCCCGGCGGATGACGATCTGCGGCGGAAATCGGCGAATTACCAGATCGTGGGCACGCATGCGACCCAGTGGGGCGCGCTGTTCGAGGAACTGGCGGGCAACGTGGCCGAGGCGCCGCCGCTGCGCCCGAAGCCCCTGACGCAGGACGGGCTGCTGGGCCTCTTCGATGCCGAAACCACGGGTGCGGATTTCGTGCTGGAGCCTGCCAACGATGCCGACATGCGCGGCAAGTTCGCGGGCGAGGTGAAGTCTCTGGAAGTGGTCTACGACGATGTTTGACCTCGCACAGCTTGAGAGATTGGAAGAAGCGCTGCGCGCGCTGGCCCGGAAGGGGACGAAGTGATGGACGGCGAAATCCGCTATGACCAGACAGCCGAGACGCCCGTGACCGAGGGGCTGCGCCCCGAGGCTGGCGCGGCTGGGGTCGTGGCGGATGGCATGGGATGCCATGCCGGTGCTGCCGAGATGGAGGCTGCGGCCCGGGCTGCGGGGAATTCCGAGATTCTGGACCAATATGCGGCGGACTATCCGCAGGGGCCGCATGACAAGCCGCAGAGCATGTGTCCTGCCTTTGGGTCTTTGCGCGTTGGTTTGCGGATGCGGCGGGTTGCGACGGTGCTGAGCGGGTCGGCCTGCTGTGTCTATGGGCTGACCTTCGTTTCGCACTTCTACGGGGCGCGGCGGTCGGTGGGCTATGTGCCGTTCAACTCCGAGACGCTGGTGACGGGGAAGCTTTTCGAGGACATCCGCGACGCGGTGCATGAGCTGGCGGACCCGGAGCGCTATGACGCGGTGGTGGTGACGAACCTTTGCGTGCCGACGGCGTCGGGCGTGCCACTGAAGCTGTTGCCCAATGAAATCAACGGTGTGCGCATCGTGGGGATCGACGTGCCGGGCTTCGGCGTGCCGACCCATGCAGAGGCGAAGGATGTGCTGGCGGGGGCGATGCTGGCTTACGCGCGGCGCGAGATCGAGGCGGGGCCTGTGGCCGCGCCGGAGCGGGGACGGTCGGACCGTCCGACGGTCGCGCTGCTGGGCGAGATGTTCCCGGCGGACCCGATGATGATCGGGGCGATGCTGGCGCCGATGGGGCTGGCGGCGGGGCCTGTTGTGCCGTGCCGCGAGTGGCGGGAATTGTATGCGGCGCTGGATTGCGGTGTCGTGGCGGCAATCCATCCTTTCTACACGGCGGCGATCCGCGAGTTTCAGGCGGCGGGGCGCAAGGTCGTGGGGTCGGCTCCGGTCGGCTATGACGGCACGATGGCTTGGCTGGCGGCGATAGGCGACGCCTATGGCGTGGCGGCGGAGCAGGTGGCTGCGGCGCAGAACGCCTTTGGCGGGGCGATCAAGGGGGCCTTGGCCGCGAACCCCGTGAAGGGGCGGATCACGCTGTCGGGCTATGAAGGCTCCGAATTGCTGGTCGCGCGTCTGCTGGTCGAGAGCGGGGCGGATGTGGCCTATGTCGGCACGGCCTGCGCGCGGAACGACTGGTCGGCGGCGGATCGCGATTGGCTGGAGGCGCGGGGGGTGGCGGTGAAGTACCGTGCCTCGCTGGAGGATGACTGCGCGGCGATGGAGGCGTTCCGGCCTGATCTGGCGATCGGGACGACTCCGGTGGTGCAGAAGGCCAAGGAACTGGCCATCCCGTCGCTTTACTTCACCAACCTGATCTCGGCGCGACCCCTGATGGGGCCTGCGGGGGCGGGGTCCTTGGCGCAGGTGGTGAATGCCGCCATGGCCAACAAGGCGCGCATGGACGGGATGAAGGACTTCTTCGAAGGCGTTGGCGAGGGGGATACGGCGGGCATCTGGGAAGGCGCGCCGAACCTGCGGCCCGATTTCCGCGCCGCGCATCAGAAGAAGCTGGAAAAGGCCGCCAAGGCAGCAGCTGCGGAGGCGATGATATGAACCGTCGCCACGATTTTTCTGCGAAAAATCGGAAGAACGAATTTTCTGCGAAAATTCGGGGGTCCGCTCTGGGTGCTGATTTTTCGCAGAAAAATCGGGGTTGGGGGAGGCTGGCATGCTGATCCAGGACCATGATCGCGCGGGTGGCTATTGGGGGGCGGTCTATGCCTTCTGTGCCGTCAAGGGATTGCAGGTGGTGATCGACGGGCCTGTCGGCTGCGAGAACCTGCCTGTCACCTCCGTCCTGCATTACACCGACGCGCTGCCGCCGCATGAGTTGCCCATCGTGGTGACGGGGCTGGGCGAGGAGGAGCTGGGCCGGGACGGGACCGAGGGCGCGATGAAGCGGGCGTGGAAGACGCTCGATCCGGCGCTGCCTGCGGTGGTGGTCACGGGGTCGATTGCCGAGATGATCGGTGGTGGCGTCACGCCGATGGGGACCAACATCCAGCGCTTCCTGCCGCGCACCATCGACGAGGACCAGTGGCAATGCGCGGATCGCGCGATGACATGGATCTTCACCGAATTCGGGATGACCAAGGGGCGCATGCCCATCGAGAAGAAGCGCGAGGATGGCGACAAGCCGCGCGTCAACATCCTTGGCCCGATGTACGGCACCTTCAACATGGCGTCGGACCTGCACGAGATCCGCCGTCTGGTCGAGGGGATCGGGGCCGAGGTCAACATGGTCATGCCGCTGGGCGCGCATCTGGCCGAGATGCGGAACCTGGTGAATGCGGACGTGAACATCGTGATGTATCGCGAGTTCGGGCGCGGCCTGGCCGAGGTGCTGGGCAAGCCCTACTTGCAGGCACCCATCGGGCTGGACTCGACGACGAAGTTCCTGCGGAAGCTGGGGGAGTTGCTGGGTCTGGACCCGGAACCCTTCATCGCCAAGGAAAAGCATTCGACGCTGAAGCCGGTCTGGGATCTGTGGCGGTCGGTGACGCAGGATTTCTTCGGCACCGCCAACTTCGCCATCGTGGCGAACGAGACCTATGCGCGCGGAATCCGCGCCTATCTGGAGACCGATCTGGGCCTTCCTTGCGCATTCGCCGTCGCGCGTCAGGCGGGGGCGAAGACCAACAACGAGGCGGTGCGGGCGATGATCCGCCAGCATCGGCCGCTGGTCCTGATGGGGTCGATCAACGAGAAGATGTATCTGGCCGAGCTGAAGGCCGGACACGGGCCGCAGCCGCATTTCATCGCGGCGAGCTTTCCCGGTGCCGCCATCCGCCGCCATACCGGCACGCCCTTCATGGGCTATGCCGGCTGCGTCTGGCTGTTGCAGGAGGTCTGCAACGGGCTGTTCGAGGCGCTGTTCCACATCCTGCCGCTGGGGTCCGAGATGGACTCGGCGGCGGCGACGCCCACGACCCTGCGGCGCGACTTTCCCTGGGATGCCGATGCGCAGGCCGAACTGGACCGGATCGTTTCCGAACATCCGATCCTCACCCGCATCTCCGCTGCGCGCACCCTGCGCGACGCGGCCGAAAAGGCCGCGCTCGATCAGGGCGCGGAGCGGGTGGTCAAGGAAACGGTGGAAGCCCTGCGGGGCCAACCACTCAAGGCAACACAAGGAGGGACTGCATGAGCGATCACACCGCAGGCGGCAGCGGGCATCACGCCCACCGCGCACCGCGTTTCGAGTTCTACGTGTATTTCGCCCTGATCTTCCTTGTGGTGATCCCCTTCGCCGCCATCGCTTGGATCGTGCAGACGGTCGTCGAGCGGCGGTTGCCGGTGCATGGGCCGCTGGCCCGTGCCTGGCGCGAGGCGGGATCGATCACGCCGAACATATTCCGGCCGTAAGGCCAGATGCCCGGCCCTGGGGCCGGGGACGCTTTCTCCGGGTTGCGCCCGACCCGTCACCGCTTCGCCTTCCCGCAGACCATCGCGGGGGGGTGAGAACTCGGAAGGGCATTCCGCCTGACCGTGAACCCCGCCGCAGGGAATGCGGCGTCAGTCTGCCCATCCGGAGGATAGAATGGCTGATAAATCCGACCTGAGCTTCACAGGTCTTACCGACGAGCAGGCGCAGGAACTGCACTCGGTGTATATGAGCGGGCTTTGGCTGTTCACGGCCATCGCAGTCGTCGCCCATATCGCCACGTACATCTGGCGCCCCTGGTTCTGAGGAGGATCAAAACATGTCCAAGTTCTACAAGATCTGGCTCATCTTCGATCCCCGTCGCGTCTTCGTCGCGCAGGGCGTCTTCCTGTTCCTGCTGGCTGCGATGATCCACCTGGTGGTTCTGAGCAACGGCCTGAACTGGTTCCAGACCGCTGCCGCCGCCGGTGGCGCCGTCGCGGCGACCGAGTAACGCCGCAAGGCACTGGCTGCGGGCGGAGGGTTTCCCCCTTCGCCCGCGGCGACCCCGAACGGGCAAATCCGACGGCCACCAAACGACCGCCGGTCGCAACACAGCGGAGAGGGAAGCATGGCACTGCTCAGCTTCGAACGGAAATATCGCGTGCCGGGGGGCACGCTCATCGGCGGAAACCTGTTCGACTTCTGGGTCGGGCCTTTCTTCGTCGGTTTCTTCGGCGTCACGACATTCTTCTTCGCGGCGCTCGGCACGATCCTGATCTTCTACGGCACCGCCATGGAAGGCGTCTGGAACCCGTGGCTCATCTCGATCGATCCCCCGCCCGTGGAATACGGGCTGGGCTTTGCCCCCTTGATGGAAGGGGGGCTTTGGCAGCTCATCACGATCTGCGCGCATGGGGCTTTCATAAGCTGGGCCCTGCGCGAGGTGGAGATCTGCCGCAAGTTGGGGATGGGCTTCCACGTGCCCTTCGCCTTCGGCGTGGCCATCTTCGCCTATACGACGCTGGTGGTGTTCCGCCCGCTGATGATGGGCGCCTGGGGCTATGCCTTCCCCTATGGCATCTGGACGCACCTCGATTGGGTGTCGAACACGGGCTATACCTACGGCAACTTCCACTACAACCCCGCCCACATGATCGCCGTGTCGTTCTTCTTCACGAACGCGCTGGCGCTTGCCCTGCACGGGGCGCTGATCCTGTCCGCCGCCAATCCCGAGAAGGGCAAGGAGATGCGGACGCCGGATCACGAGGATACCTATTTCCGTGACCTGATCGGTTATTCGGTCGGCACGCTGGGGATCCACCGTCTTGGCCTGCTGCTGGCGCTGAATGCCGGGTTCTGGAGCGCGGTCTGCATCATCATCTCGGGCACGATCTGGTTCGACCAGTGGGTCGTCTGGTGGGATTGGTGGCTGCAGCTGCCGTGGTGGGCCGACATCGCAGGAGGCGTAAATGGCTGAGTATCAGAACATCTTCACCCAAGTGCAGGTGCAGGCCGCCCCCGAGATGGGGATGGTGGAAGAGGTCGAACTCTCCAACCGCACCAAGAGCGCGTCCTTCTCCACCCTCGCGGGCTGGTTCGGGAACGCGCAGCTGGGGCCGGTCTATCTGGGCACGATGGGCGTCATCTCGCTGATGTCGGGCGCGGTGTGGTTCATGCTCTGCGGGGCCTGGTTCTGGTATCAGGCCGGGTTCAACCCCGCGGTCTTCATGCGCGACCTGTTCTGGTTCTCGCTTGAGCCGCCCTCGTCCGAATACGGTCTGGGCTTCGCGCCCATCGCCGAAGGCGGGCTTTGGATCATCGCGTCCTTCTTCCTGCTAGTCTCGGTCTGTGCCTGGTGGGTGCGGACCTACCTTCGGGCACAGGCTCTGGGCATGGGCAAGCATGTGAGCTGGGCTTTCGCCTCGGCCATCTGGCTGTTCCTTGTCCTTGGCCTGTTCCGGCCGATCCTGATGGGGTCGTGGTCCGAAGCCGTGCCTTACGGCATCTTCAGCCACCTCGACTGGACCAACAACTTCAGCCTGACCTATGGCAACCTGTTCTATAACCCCTTCCACGCGCTGAGCATTGTGTTCCTTTACGGCTCGGCCCTCTTGTTTGCCATGCACGGCGCCACCATCCTTGCGGTGTCGCGCTTTGGCGGGGATCGGGAGTTGGAGCAGATCGCCGACCGGGGCACCGCTTCGGAACGCGCGGCGCTGTTCTGGCGCTGGACCATGGGGTTCAATGCCACGATGGAAGGCATCCACCGCTGGGCCTGGTGGTTCGCGGTGCTGGTGACGCTTACGGGCGGGATCGGCATCCTGATCACGGGGACGGTCGTGGACAACTGGTACGTCTGGGCACAGGACCACGGCTACGCGCCGCTGGATTGAGGAGATAGGACATGTCTGACGACTTCATGCAGCAAAAGCCCGGTTCTGCCCTTCGGTCCTGGGCGCTTTACCAGATGATGGCCGGGGCAGGGTGGGCGGCGCTCTTCCTGCTGGCGGTGGCGGCGATCCTTCTGGCGGTGTGGGGCGTCGGCCTCCTGCTGCCCGAGGAAAGCAAGCAGGCCCCCGACCCGAATGCCTTCCTGATCACGGCCCCCGCGGAAACGCGGGTCGCCTGAGGCTTCGATGCGGGCGGAGGGTTTCGCCCGCATCCCTACCATTCGGGCCATACGCCGGCCCGGATCCGGGGCGCAACCACAGCCCGGTTCCCTTCCTGTTGGCGACAGGGACCTGGTGCCGTGTGGGTCTTCCCCACACGGCACTTTTTTCACATTCGGGAGGCGACCATGACCCAGACCCCGCTTTTGGACCGCGTAGCCGGACCGGCAGACCTGAAGGGGATGGGGGATGGCGATCTTGCGCGCCTTGCCCATGAGTTGCGGCGCGAGACGATCGAGGTGGTCAGCCGGACGGGCGGGCATCTGGGATCGTCGCTTGGGGTGGTGGAGTTGACCGTCGCCATCCATGCCGTCTTCGACACGCCGCGCGACAAGTTGATCTGGGACGTGGGGCATCAGTGCTATCCCCACAAGATCCTGACCGGGCGGCGCGAGCGCATGGCGACGCTGCGGCAGGGCGGGGGGGTTTCGGGCTTCACCAAACGGTCGGAGAGCGAATATGACCCGTTCGGGGCGGCGCATTCCTCCACCTCCATCTCCGCCGCGCTGGGTTTCGCCATCGGGCGCGACATGGGGATGCCGGTGGGTGATACCATTGCCGTCATCGGCGACGGGGCGATCACCGCCGGAATGGCCTATGAGGCGATGAACCATGCGGGCCATCTGGGCAAGCGGCTGTTCGTGATCCTGAACGACAATGACATGAGCATCGCGCCGCCGGTGGGGGCGCTGTCGAAATACCTCAACGAGATTGCGGCGAAGGGGCCTCTGGCGCTGTTCAAGGCAGCGGCGGAGGAATTCGAGAACCATCTGCCGGGGCCCATGCGCGACGGCGCGCGGCGGGCGCGGCAATTGGTGACGGGGATGCCGGGCGGCGGCACGCTGTTCGAGGAGTTGGGCTTTTCCTATGTCGGCCCGATCGACGGGCATGACATGGGGCAGGTGCTGGCCACCCTGCGCGCGGCGCGGGCGCGGGCGACGGGACCGGTCCTGATCCATGCGGTGACAGTGAAGGGCAAGGGCTTTGCGCCGGCCGAGAACTCCGCCGACAAATATCACGGCGTGTCGAAGTTCGATCCGCTGACGGGCGAGCAGGCGAAGGCGAAGTCGAACGCCCCGGCCTATACCAGCGTGTTCGGCAATGCGCTGACGGAAGAGGCCGCGCGCGATCCGCGCGTGGTGGCGATCACCGCCGCCATGCCCTCGGGGACGGGGCTGGACATCATGGCGCGGCGCTTTGCGTCACGCGTCTTCGACGTGGGAATTGCCGAGCAGCATGGCGTGACCATGGCGGCGGGGATGGCGGCGGCGGGGTTGAAGCCGGTCTGTGCGATCTATTCGACCTTCCTGCAAAGGGGGTATGACCAGATCGTGCATGACGTGGCGCTGCAGGGCCTGCCCGTGCGCTTTGCCATCGACCGGGCGGGGCTGGTGGGGCAGGACGGCGCGACCCATGCCGGGGCATTCGACATCGGCTTCCTCGCCAACCTGCCGGGTTTCACCGTCATGGCGGCGGGGGATGAGGCGGATCTGGTGCATATGGTGGCGACCGCTATCGCCCATGACGAAGGGCCCATCGCCTTCCGCTATCCGCGCGGCGAGGGGATGGGCGTCGAGATGCCCGCGCGCGGCGTGCCTTTGGAGATCGGGAAGGGGCGGGTGATGAAGGTGGGGTCGGATGCGGCGATCCTGTCCTATGGCGCGCATCTGGCCGAGGCCTTGGCGGCGGCGGAATTGCTGGAGGCCGAGGGGGTTTCGGTCACCGTGGCCGATGCCCGTTTCGCCAAGCCGCTGGATACCGGGCTGATCGACCTGCTGGTCGAGGATCACCCGGCGCTGGTCACGCTGGAGACTGGGGCTACGGGCGGTTTCGGCGCGCTTGTGCTGCACCATCTGGCCAATTCGGGCGGGCTTGAGAAAGGGCGCGCGATCCGGACGATGACGCTGCCGGACCGGTTCATCGATCAGGGGTCGCCTGTGCAGATGTATGAATGGGCCGGGTTGACGGCGAAGGATATCGCGGCCTCGGTCCGGCAGGCCATCGGGCGCGGCAAGGCCGTGCGTCCGGGCCTTCGGCTGGTCTGACGCGGTACGCGCCGCCCGATTTTTCTGCGAAAAATCGGGCGGCAAGCGGCCCCTGAATTTTCGCAGAAAATTCGTGGGGGCCGCTTGCCGCCTGTCGCACCGTCAGGCGCGACCGACGTGCTGGCGCTGTTCGCCGAGGCCCTCGATGCCGAGGCGCATCACCTCGCCGCCCTTCAGATAGATCGGATCGGGCTTCTGCCCCATTCCCACCCCGGGAGGCGTGCCGGTGGAAATCACGTCGCCCGGATGGAGCGTCATGAACTGGCTGACGTAATGCACCAGATGCCGCACGCCGAAGACCATCGTCTTGGTGGACCCGTTCTGATAGCGCTTGCCGTCCACTTCCAGCCACATCGACAGGGCCTGCGGATCGGCCACCTCATCCGCCGTCACGAGCCACGGCCCCAGCGGGCCGAAGGTGTCGCAGCCCTTGCCCTTGTCCCAGGTGCCGCCACGTTCGATCTGGAATTCGCGCTCCGACACGTCGTTGATCACGCAATAGCCCGCGACATGGTCCATCGCCTCGGCCTCGGAGACGTAGGAGGCGCGCTTGCCGATCACCACGCCCAGCTCCACCTCCCAGTCGGTCTTGATCGACCCGCGCGGGATCAGCACGTCGTCATTCGGGCCGGTGATGGCGGAGTTGGCCTTGAGGAAGATCACCGGCTCCTTCGGGACGGGTAGGCCTGACTCGGCGGCGTGGTCGGCGTAGTTGAGACCGATGCAGATGAATTTGCCCACGGCGCCCACGCAGGGGCCGATGCGGGCGTCCTTGGGCAGGGCGGGCAGGGTGGCGGGATCGATGGCGCGAAGGCGCGCGAGACCTTCGGGCGTGAGCGTTTGCCCTGCGATGTCGGGGACGATGCCCTGAAGGCTGCGCGGCGTGCCCGCCGCGTCGAGGATGGCCGGAACCTCGGCCCCGCTGTCGCCCACACGCAAGAGTTTCATGGCAGCCTCTCCCTTTTTTCCGCCGTCCGGGGGGCAAGGAACCGCGTCGGGGGCGCATTTGCAAGCCCCGATCCGGCAATGGCGGGCGGATTCCGGCGGGTCGGGGCAGGGTGCCGATGCCCCGCGACCACAGGGCGCAACTTCCTGCCCCGCCTTGCTTTAATGGGTCGTTGCCCGCCCTTGGGAAGTGTGGCAGAGAAGGTGGGCGGAATTCCAAACCGATGAGTTCAGACGATGACCGATTTTGCGACCCGGCGGGTGATGATGGTGGATACGCAGGTGCGCCCGTCGGACGTGACCAAGTTCCCGATCATCGAGGCCATGCTGACCATCCCGCGCGAGGCCTTCGTGCCCGAGGCGCGGCGCGAGGCGGCCTATATGGGCGAGAACCTTGCCATCGCGCCGGGGCGGGTGGTGCTGGAGCCGCGCACGCTTGCCAAGATGCTGGACGCGCTGGACGTGCAGCCGGGGGAGCTGGTGCTGGATCTGGGGGCGGGGCTTGGCTATTCGGCGGCGGTGATCGCGCGGCTGGCCGATGCGGTGGTCGCACTGGAAGAGGATGAGGCGCTGGCGGCCGAGGCGCAGCGCCGCCTGTCGGAAGGGGGCGTGGACAATGCCGCCGTCGTGACGGGCAGCCTTGCCGCGGGCGATGCGCGCCATGCGCCCTTTGACGTGATCACGGTGCAGGGTGGGGTTGAGGTGATGCCGCAGGCCATCCTTGACCAGTTGAAGGAAGGCGGGCGGATCGGCGCGATCTTCATGGAGGGCGCGCTGGGGGTTTGCCGGATCGGATATAAGATCGACGGTGCGGTGACATGGCGTCAGGCCTTCAACGCGGCTGCCCCGGTGCTTCCGGGTTTTGCCGCCGCGCGCGGGTTCGTGCTTTAGGGAATATGGCCCTGCCGCGATGGGTCGCATCGGGGTGGGCATGGGATCAGGGGCGGGGTGACCGTCCGTTCGAGATAGGCGGGATTGCGATGCGTGGTTTTCTGGCAGCGGTCGTCGTGTCGGTGATGGGCCTTGCGGCCCCGGCGGCACAGGCGGAGACTTTGGCGGATGCGCTGGCCTCGGCCTACAGGAATTCCCAACTGCTGGACCAGAACGAGGCACTTTTGCGCGCCGCGGACGAGGATGTCGCGCAGGCCGTGGCGCGGCTGCGCCCGGTGATCAGCTTTGTCGCGCAGGCGCAGAATGTGGAAAGCAACCCGAATTCGGTGCAGGACGGGCTGAGCAAGACCTTCCAGCTTGCGGCGCAATGGACGATCCTTGATTTCGGGCGCAACCGGATCGGGGTGGAGATCGCGAAGGAAACGGTTCTGGCCACCCGCGAGGCGCTGAAGGGGCTGGAGGCGCAGGTGCTGCTCTCTGCCGTCAGCGCCTTCGTCGATGTGCGCCTGCAGGCGGAGATCGTGGCGCTGCGGCAATCCAACGTGCGGCTGATCGGGCAGGAATTGCAGGCGGCGAAGGATCGGTTCGACGTGGGCGAGGTGACGCGCACCGATGTGGCCATCGCCGAGGCGCGGCTTGCGGCGGCGCGGTCGGGGCTTGCCGCCGCGCAGGGCGATTTCAAGGTCGCGCGCGAGCGTTACAAGGCCGTTGTCGGGGATTATCCGGGCAATCTGGCGGGCCTGCCGCCGCTGCCTGCCACCGCGAAATCGATGGAAGAGGCGCGGATGATCGCGCTGCGCACCCATCCCAGCATCCTGCAGGCCCAGCGTCAGGTGACGATCGCCGGTCTGGGGGTGGAGGCGACCAAGGCCGCCATGCGCCCGACGGTCGATCTGCAGGGGGCGATCCGGCAGAATCTGGATACCGACTCGCGCACCGACTCGCTCTCGCTGTCGTTCAACCAGACGCTTTACGCGGGCGGCGCGCTGTCCTCGGCGCATCGGCAGGCGCTGGCCAACAAGGAGGCCGCGCAGGCGAACCTGTTGCAGACCACGATCACCGTGGGCGAGAATGTGGGCAATGCCTGGTCCGCGCTGGAAGTGGCGGCAGTGTCCATTCAAGCGGGGACACTGCAGGTGCAGGCGGCGCAGACCGCATTTGACGGGGTGCGCGAGGAGGCGACGCTGGGCGCGCGCACCACGCTGGACGTGCTGGATGCCGAGCAGGAATTGCTGGATGCCCGCGCGACCAAGCTGCAATCCGAGGCGCAGCGCTATGTGGGCGTCTATAACCTTCTGGCGACGATGGGCCTTTTGTCGGTGGAGCATCTGAACCTGGGTGTGCCCACCTATGACCCGGCGCTGTATTACAACGCGGTGAAGAATGCCCCGGTGACCAGCCCGCAGGGCAAGAAATTGCAGCGCATCCTCGATAAGATCGGCGACTGATCCGCCGTTCCGGATTGCAGGGCCGCGCCGTGCCGCAGGGCAGGGCGCGGCTTGCATCATCGCAACGTCGTGGTGTTAACCAGCGCCAGACTGCGCGTGTTCCTTGATATCGCCTTGGTTGTGGGCGATAGATTCGTCGAGAGACGGCCAATTGCCGAGGAGGTTCGCCCCCAAATGTCCGAGCGGTTGAATTCCGTCGATATCGAAGACGTGCTGTCGTCTATCCGGCGGCTGGTGTCCGAGGATGGGCGTCCGTCGCCCAAGGCGGCCGCGCAGGCCGCGCCCGCGGAACCTGCCGCGCCGCCGGCCGACCTGCCCCCCGACCTTGCCGAGCCCGCACCCGAGCAAAGCGCGGCGGCGGCGGAGCCTGTCCCGGCGGCAGAGCCGGAGATGCCAGCCTTCGCCTCGTCCCGCGGCGGGGCGGGGCGCAGGCCCGTTCCCGTGGTCGATCCGCAGGCGGACAAGCTTATCCTGACGCCGTCGCTGCGGATCGTGCCGGAGCCGGTGGAGGAACCCTCGCCGCAGGCCGTGGATGTGCCGCAGGCTGCCGTGGATGAGGTGGCCGAGGCGCCCATGCTGGAGGATGCCGAGGAGGAGTTGGAGCAGGAGGCCGCGCCTTTTGCCGCCTCGCGCATCGATCGGGGCCCCGCAAGGCTGGACGCGGTGATGGACCGGGTCGCGCAGGAACTGCACGGCGCGGAACAGGATTGGGAACCGGTGGCCGAGCCGCCGCGCGCCTTTGCCTCCGACTGGGAGGATGAGGTGGCACCGGAGGCCGCGCCTTCCGTGACGGGGAACGAGGCCGCGACCGAAGAGGCGGCCCATGCCGCCGGGGCCGTCGACATCCTGCCCGGCCCCGATCTTCCGCAAGAGGCCGGGGCCTGGGAGCAGGCGGATTGGGCGATGCCCGATTGGCAGGCCGTGGAGGCCGCGCCCGAAGGGATCGAGGACGAAGAGACGCCCCCTTCCATGGCCGAGGAGGCCGCCATGACCGAGAAGGATGATCCTGCCGACCTGCCTGATTGGGCGCGGATGGAGGCCGATCCCGTGCTGGAGGATGCGCCTTTCGTTGCGGCCGGGGCCGCCAATGCCGCCGCCGCCGGCCGGGCCGCGCCTGCCGGGGATGCGCGCTGGGCCGATGCCGCCGAGGCGCAGATCCGCCGCGAGTTGGAAGAGGAGGCCGGGGCCTCTGCCTTCGCGCATTTCGACGATGACGACCATGACGAGCGGCGTTTCGACGAAGAGATGCTGCGCGATCTGGTGCGCGACATCATCCGCGAGGAGTTGCAGGGCGCCTTGGGCGAACGCATCACCCGCAACGTGCGCAAGCTGGTGCGGGCCGAGATTGCGCGGGCCATGGCGGTGCGCGATTTCGAGTGACGCGCGATACCGTTGCCCAATAACAAAACGCGCCCCTTCGGGCGCGTTTTCCATTCCGGCTGTGCCGGATGCGGATCAGGCGGCTTCGGCCTGATCGGCCTCAAGCGCGTGGCGGCGTTCGGATTCTTCGCGCGACAGCGCGACCGAGGTGCGCACGCCCTTGGCCACGAAATCCATCAGACCCTTCACGACACGTTCATTCGGATCGATCCCGGCGCAGGACAGCACTTCGCGTCCGTCGCGCGAACGTGCCCAGCGGGCGATCTGTTCCGGGCCGTTGCCGTATTTCTTGTCATCGGCAATCGCATCATCCAGCGCGGCAAGGACCACGGCAGCGAAGAGCTTCCGCGCCCGCTGGCCTTGTTCGTAATTGAAGGCGGTGCCATCAACGAAATCGAGCATCTCGTCGTTTTCCTGTTCTTGTCTTGTCTTTTCTGGCGTCCGGCGAATATGACCATTTGGTCACGATTCGGTATTGTCCTTTTAACAGGGCTGACATGCGTTGTGTGCAAGTCTTTCCTGTATCCGTACAATATATCGTCGGCTTGCCTCGGATCAGCCTGCAAGATATAGGCCAACTTCCCAAGTCTTCAACACTTCCTCAACTTTCCCTGCCACATTCTGGACGTTTTCCCCATGCCCAAGATCAACGGTAACGAAATCAAGCCCGGCATGGTGCTTGAACATGACGGCGGGCTTTGGGCTGCTGTTAAGGCCAACCATGTGAAACCCGGCAAGGGTGGCGCATTCGCACAGGTGGAGCTGAAGAACCTGCGCGATGGGCGGAAGCTGAACGAACGCTTCCGATCGGAGGACAGGGTCGAAGAGGTGCGGCTGGAGAACAAGGACCAGCAGTTCCTGTATGAAACCGACGGGCGGCTGGTGTTCATGGATGCCGAAACCTATGAACAGATCGAACTGGATGCCGAATTGCTGGGCGACCGGCGGCCCTTCCTGCAGGACGGGATGACGGCGACGGTGCGCTATTACGGCGACGAGGCGCTGGCGGTGACCCTGCCGCAGAAGGTGAAGTGCCGCATCGTCGAGACGGAGCCGGTGGTGAAGGGGCAGACGGCGGCGAACAGCTTCAAACCCGCGATATTGGACAATGGCGTGCGGATCATGATCCCTCCCTTCATCGGGCAGGACGAGGAGATCATCGTGCATACCGAATTGATGGAATATTCCGAACGCGCCTGATGGGGCGTTGCGGGGGATGCGGGGCCGGTCCGGTTGGGCCGGCCCTTTTCCTTTGCGCGGGGTTGGGCCATGTTTGGCCTGCCGTGCCGGAGGTTCGTGAATGGTGCCCGAGATCGATGTCAGTCTGACCTCCATCAGCCCCCGCATCGGGCGGTTGGCGCCGGTGGTGGCCTCCATCCTTGCGCAGGATCCGGCGCCCGCGCGGGTGCTGATCCATCTGTCGCGGGGGGCCTATCTGCTGGATCAGGGCATAGGCGACCTGCCCGCCGATCTGGCGGCGCTGGTGGATGGGGCGCGGGTGCAGGTGCGCTGGGTGGAAAATACCGGGCCATACCGCAAGATCCTGCCTTGGCTGGCCGACCATCTGGGCAGCGGACGCTGGGTGGTGACGGCGGATGACGACACGCTTTATCCGCAGGGCTGGCTGGCGCGGCTGATCGCGGGGCGGCAGGCGACAGGCGCGGTGACGGGATGGACGGCGCATCCCATCCTGCTGCGGCAGGGGCGTGTGGCGGGCTATGGCCGCTGGTTCGGGGCAGGGTTGCCGGATGCACCCGCCTTGCGCGTGCTGCCTATCGGCAAGGACGGGGTGCTGTATTCAGGCCGCGACTTCCCGCCCGAGGTTCTGGACATAGCCACCGCGAAAGGCATCGCGCCCACGGCGGATGATCTTTGGCTGCGCTGGCATGCGGCGCGTATCGGCGTGCGCGCGCATGCCGTGGGGCAGGGGGAGGCGCTGGCCGAAACCTCTCGTGGCGGGCCGAGCCTGTGGCGGGCCTATAATCGGCAGGGCGGGAATGACGCGGTGGTTGCGGCGCTGGAGGCGCATTTCGCCGCGCGCTACGGCTGGACGATGGCCGCCCCGTCCACGGGCTGATCCAGTTCCACCAAGGCCGCGCTCGCCCGCATCGGCCCCGTGGCGCGGTCAAAGCGCAGATAGGCGATGGCGTGATCGCCCGATCGGGTGAAAAGCGTTCCGGCAGGTTTGCCATCTGCGGTGATCTCGGCCCCGTATCCGGCCTCGCCTGTCACCCGGACGCGGGCAAGGCCCTTGCGAAGCTCGGTCTTGTGCTTCATCCGGGCGGTGACTTCCTGCCCGACATAGCAGCCCTTGCGGAAATCGACGCCATGCAGGCGTTCGAAGCCGGATTCGAGGATGTAGCTGTCATCGACGATCAATTCGCGGCCCGTTTCGGGGACGACATGGGCCACGCGGATCGCGTCCCAGTCGATCTGCGGTTCCGTCCCTGCCTCAACGCCATAGCGCCGCCAGCCAAGGGCCGGGTGGCGCGGGTCGGGCAGGGCATCCGGCGGGGTATCCCCAAGACCCCGCTGGACATGCAGCGCGGACGGCGTCAGCCGCACATCGGCGCGCAGGCGATACATCGTCAGGCGGCGCAGGGTGGCCTCGGCCACCACCTCGGGCAGGTCCAGAAGCAGGCTGTCACCCTGCCGGACGATGAAGAAATCGGCCAGATACTTGCCCTGTGGCGTCAGCAGCGCGGCCCAGACGATACCCGGCCCCTTGCCAAGGCGCAGCACATCGTTGGACACCAGCCCCTGCAGAAAGGGCAGCGCATCCGCACCCTCCACCGTGACCACCCGCCGATCCGTCGCCGCCTCGCCCTGCATCGCGCGCCCCCTTTCGCCTTCAGTCCTTGAATTGGAGCGCGTGGAGGCTTGCGTAAAGGCCCCCCTTGGCGATCAGCGCCTCATGCGTGCCTTCCTCGACCACGCGGCCCTTGTCCATGACGATGATCCGGTCCGCTTCGCGCACGGTTGACAGGCGATGCGCGATGACCAGCGTCGTGCGCCCCTTGGAGAGCGTTGTCAGCGCCGCGGCCACCGCCGCCTCGGATTGCGCGTCAAGCGCGGAGGTCGCCTCGTCCAGCAGCAGGATGGGCGCATCGGCCAGCAGGGCGCGGGCGATGGCCACCCGCTGGCGCTGCCCGCCCGACAGGGCCGATCCGCGCGGGCCTGCGGGCGTATCAAGGCCCTGCGGCATCCCCGCCACCACATCCGCCAGATGGGCGGCCTGCACGATCCCCGACAGCCGGTCGGGCGCGATCCCCTCGCGCCCCATGACGATATTCTCGCGCAGGGATTCGTCGAACAGGGCGGTGTCCTGCGAGACGGTGGCGAAAAGGCTGCGCTGGTCGGGAAGCGACAGCGCGCTGGCCGCCGTTCCGCCGATGACGATCTCGCCCGCATCGGGTTCCGCCAGTGCAGTCAGCAGATGGAACACGGTGCTTTTCCCCGCGCCGGAGGGGCCGACGATGGCGGTCATCTTCCCCGCCTCGGCGGTGAAGGACAGCCCGTTCAGGACGGGCGCGCCGGGATAGGCGAAATGCACGTCGCGGAAGGCGATGCCCGGAACCCCCGTCGGCAGGGCGGCCCCCGGTTCGGGACGGGCCTCGGAAGTATCGGTATCCAGCAGGCGGAAGATGCGTTCTAGGCTGGCCGCCGCGATCTGCCAAGCGCCCGCCATCTCGCCAAGGCGGCGGATGGGCTGGAAGGTCAGGGTCATGGCGGTGAAGAAGGACATGAACTCGCCCACCGTGCGCTCGCCCGCCGCCACCTCGCGCCCGCCCAGCATGAGGACGGCGAAGAAGCCCACGCCGGTGACGATGTCGATCATGGCGGGCATGGTCTGGGCGGCGACGACGGCCTTGGCATAGGCGCGGTTCAGGCGGCGCACCACCTCGACGAAGCGGCCGGATTGATAGGCTTCCTGACGGGTCAGCTTGATCGCGTTGATGCCGTGGAAGATCTCGTCCAGCCGGGTAGAGCGGGCGGCGGCGGCATCGCGCATCTGCGCCGACTTGCGCCGCAGATAGCGTTGCAGCACCAGCGCCGGCACGATCAGCAGCGGCGCCCCCACGAGCGCCGCCAGCGTCCAGCGCCAGTCGATCCCGATGGCGACGGCGAACAGGCCAACAAGCGCCACCACGTCGCGGCCCGCCGCAACGATCACCGTCTGCCAGATGCCCTGCACGGCTCCGGTGTCGCCCTGCACGCGGTCCATCAGGGCGCCGGGGGGATGGCGCTGGAAGAAGCCGCCTGATTGCCGCAGGATGTGGGCCAGCATGTCCACCTGCATGGCCGATGCGATGCGGATGGAGATCAGCGTCATCAAGGACCGCGACACCACCGTGGTCACGGCGCGCACGAGGAACAGCGACAGGATCGCAAGGCCGACCCAGAGGATCGAGTCGCCCCCGCCCGGCGCGAAGACCCGGTCGAAGAGCGGTTCGATCATCCAGGACAGCAGGCCCAGCGTGCTGCCCTCGATCGCCATAACAAGGAAGGCCACCGCCATCAGCCAGACATGCGGGCGCAGATAGCCCGCCCAGAGCCGCGCGAAGAGCGGGCGCGAGGCATAGCGCGGATCGCCATCTGCGGTGCGGTCTATGGGATGGGTTTCGGGTTCGGGCACGGGGCGGCGGGGCCTTTGCGGAAAGGCCCCGCCAGCGGGGCCGTTGACCCCCGTGACTAACGCGATTGCGGCAGCGCGGCAAGCACTGGGCGTGGCACCGGTCGGGGCAGGGGGGCTTGGTTGACCTTGCCGCGCGGCGGGCATAGCCATTGGGGCAGAACCTTCGGAGATCGCGATGACCCTGTCGAACGGCCGCCCCTATCTTGCCATCCCCGGCCCCTCGGTCATGCCCGACCGCGTGCTTGCCGCCATGCATCGCGCGGCACCCAACATCTATGAGGGCGCGCTGACCGAGATGGTCGAAACGCTCTGGCCCGATCTGCGGCGGGTGGCGGGCACCACGCAGAACGTGGCGCTCTATATCGCCAACGGCCATGGCGTCTGGGAAGCGGCGAACATGAACCTGTTCTCGCGCGGGGATCGTGCGCTGGTTCTGGCCACGGGGCGGTTCGGCCTGTCATGGGCGGAATCGGTGCGCGCCTTGGGCGTGGAGGTGGAGGTGCTGGATTTCGGCAAGTCCGCGCCCGTCGATTTCGCACGGGTGGAGGCCGCGCTGCGGGCGGATGCCGGTCACCGCTACAAGGCGGTACTGACGACCCATGTCGATACGGCCAGCACCATCCGCACCGACATTCCCGCCCTGCGGGCAGTGATGGATGCGGTGGGGCATCCGGCATTGTTGGCGGTGGATTGCATCGCCTCGCTGGCCTGCGATGAATTCCGCATGGACGGGTGGGGCGTCGATGTCATGGTCGCGGCCAGCCAGAAGGGGCTGATGGTCCCGCCGGGGATCGGTTTCGTCTGGTTCTCGGAAAAGGCGCGGGAGCGGTGCCGGACATCGGACCTGCGCACGCCCTATTGGGACTGGACCCCGCGCGCCGATGCCTCGGAGTTCTGGCAATACTGGAACGGGACCGCGCCCACGCATCACCTGTTCGGCCTGCGCGAAAGCCTGACGATGCTGCTGGATGAAGAGGGGCTGGAAAATGTCTGGCGGCGGCATGACGTGCTGGCCCGCGCCGTCTGGGCGGCCTTCGACTGCTGGTCGGCAGGTAACCCGGACATCGGGCTGAACGTCGCGGACCCCGCCCATCGCGGGCGGTCCGTCACGGCGGCCCGCTTCGGCGCGCCCCATGCCACGCGCCTGCGCGAATGGACGGAACACAAGGCGGGCCTCACGCTGGGCATCGGCCTTGGCATGGCGCCTGCGGGCGACCCGGCCTATCACGGCTTTCTGCGGGTGGCGCATATGGGGCATGTGAATGCCCATATGACGCTGGGCGCGCTGGCGGTGATGGAGGCGGGGATGGTCTCCCTCGGCATCCCCTTCGGCGCGGGCGGGCTTGCCGCCGCGGCCGAAGTGGTGGGCAGGGCGGCGGGTTAACCGCCGTTCTTCGCCAGCCAGTCCTGCATGAAGGCGATTTCCGCCTCTTGCGCGGCGATGATCTCTTCGGCGAGTTTCCTCACCTCCGGGTCGTCGCCATGTTCCAGAACGATGCGGGCCATGTCGATGGCGCCTTGATGATGGGCGATCATGCCGCGCATGAAATCCACATCGGCATCGCCGGTGAATGCGATATCCATCCCCTGATGCATCCGGGCGTTCGAGTCCATGAAGGCCATGGTCGCGGGAGACTCGTTCCCCATCATCGCATGGCCCGCATGGGCGTCGTGGCCCGCCTCCTGCGCGGCAAGCGGCAGGGGCGACAGAAGCGCAAGGATGAGGGCGAGGCTGCGGGTCATGGAACGGCTCCTTCCGGTATTCTCATAATGACAGGATGCAACCTTCCCGCAGGGGGAAGGCAAGTCACGCCGCCGTGATATCCGTGGCGCGCTGAAATTGCCCGCTTTGCGCCCCGGCCCCGCCGCTTTCGCACCCAAAGGCTGCGGGGCTGCACAGGGAAGTGTCGCTTGGGGTCTTTGCAGGCGCGGCGCTGCGGCCTATCCTTGGTGCATGGAAGGATGTTTCGCGTCATGACCACCCAGACAGGCAGGCCTGTTGTCGGCATCATCGGCAACATGAACATGATCAACGACGAATATCCCGTCCATGCCGGGGGCACGATGAATTCCGAGGCGGTGGCGAAGGTGGCGGGGTGCCTGCCGCTGATCATCCCCTCCGATCCGCATTACGTCACGGTTCCCGAACTGCTCGACCTTTGCGACGGCTTCCTGCTGACGGGGGGGCGGCCAAATGTGCATCCCGCCGAATATGGCGAGGAGGAAACCCCCGCCCATGGCAGTTTCGACCGCTGCCGTGACGCGATCACGCTGCCGCTGATCCGGGCCTGCGTGGAACGGGGGCAACCCTTCCTTGGCATCTGCCGGGGCTTTCAGGAGGTGAACGTGGCGCTGGGCGGCACGCTCTACCCCGAAATCCGCGACCTGCCGGGGCGGATGAACCACCGGATGCCGCCAGATGGCACGATGGAAGAGAAATTCGCCCTGCGTCATCCGGTGCGCTTCACCGAGGGCGGGGTCTTCCACCGCCTGATGGGGGCTGCGGAGGTGATGACCAACACGCTGCACGGGCAGGGGATCAACCGCCCCGGGCCCCGCATCGTGATCGATGGCGAGGCCCCGGATGGCACGCCCGAGGCGATCTATGTGAAGGACGCGCCGGGCTTCACCCTTTCGGTGCAGTGGCACCCGGAATGGAACGCGGCGGGCGATCCGGTGTCGCGGCCCTTGTTCACCGCCTTCGGGCAGGCCGTGGCGGCATGGGCCGGGGCGCGGCGCGGACTGCCCGCGCGTCATCTGCGGCAGGCCTGAGCGAACGGTCAGGTCTGCGTGGAAAGGCTGTCGACGAAGGCGTCCAGCACGTTTTGGGTGGCATAAGGCGGCAGGGTCAGGCCGTCGAAGACGGCCTCCAGCGCGGTATGGGCGGCGGCGCGCTGATCTTCCGTCCCGCCATCGCAACCCGCAAGCCAGAGCGCCTGCGCCATCACGGCCCCGTTCAGCACATGGGCCACGGCGACAGGGTCGAGGGGGCGCAGGCGGCCCTTTGCGATCAGCTCGGCCAGATCCTCGACGATCGTGGCAAAGCCCGAATTCATCAGGATGTCCATCGCCCGCGCCCCCATGACGGCAGGCGCGTCGCGGAACAGGATGCGCGCCCGGTCTGGACGCAGGGCAAGGTCGAGATAGGCGTGATAGCAGGCCTTCATCCCCGCCCAAGGATCGGATTGCGCGTCGTAGACCGCATCCAGTTCCGTGCCGATCTCGGCATCCACGGCGCGGAAGACGGCCTCGAAAAGTCCGGCCTTGTTCTGGAAATGGTGATGCAGCGCGCCGCGCGTGACCCCGGCCTCGGCCGCCAGCGCGTCCAGCGACACCTGCGCGAAGCCCTGCGCCGCAAAGGCCCGCCGCGCCGTGGCGACAAGGCGGAGCGCTGTCAGTTCGGCCGCCTCGGCCCGGCCCTGCGGGCGGAAAGGGGCGGGAGGCGCGGAATGGGGTGTGATTGACATACGGCCCGTATGTGAGCTAGGGATTTCACATACGGATCGTATGTGAAACGGAAGGATGCGGCAAGTGGCACGGATGGCGGCGATGATCTGGCGCGAGGTGCCGGGGATCGTGGGTCTGGCGCTGCCCATCGTGATGGGCCTTGCCGCAAGCACCCTGATCGGGGTGACGGATTCGCTGATGCTTGCGCCGCTGGGGCCGGTGCCGCTGGCGGCGGTGGGCCTGACGGGGGCGGTGGCGGTGCTGTTCTATGCCGCGATCTACGGCCTGCTTTCTGCGCTTTCGGTGCGGATCGGGGCGGCATGGGGCGCGGGCGAGGGGCGGGCCATTTCCGGCATCCTGCGGTCGGGCCTTGCCTTGGGTGCCTTGGTGGGCGTCGGCTCGGCCTTGGTCATGGCCGCGCTCTGGCCGCTCCTGCCGCTTTTGGGGCAGCCGGAAGAGGTGATCGGCGCGATGCGCGCCTATTGGTTCTGGATCTGCGCCTTCCTCGTTCCCTTCGCGATCCTGACGGCCTTCAAATCCGCCTTCGAAGCGGTGGACCGGCCATGGCTCGGCACCGCCTTCGCCTTTCTGGGCGTCATCGTGAACGTGCCCCTGAACTACGCGCTGATCTGGGGCCTCGGCCCCCTGCCGCAACTGGGGCTGACGGGGGCGGGGCTGGCCTCTTTCCTTGCCGAGACCATCGCGCTGGGCGCGGCCTTCCTGTGGTGGCGGCGCGCGCCATCCATGCGCCGTCTGCGTCTGCGGCGGCAGGTGGCGCTGGGCGAGATGGGGCTGACCTTGCGCGAAGGCGCGCCGCTTGGCGCGATGTATGTCGTCGAGACGGCCTCGGTCAGCGTGGCGACGCTGATGATCGGCGCCTTCGGCACCGTGGCGCTGGCAGGCAATCAGGTGGCGCAGGCGGTGGGGGGCCTCCTCTACATGCTGCCGCTTGGCGTGGCGGGGGCCGTGGCCATCCGTGTGGCGCAAGAGCGCGGGGCGGGCAATGCCGCCGCCCTGCGGCCCATCGCGCTGGCAGCCGTGGCGGTGGCCGGGATCTGGCTGCTGGCGGCGGCGCTGACGCTGGCGCTGCGGGGCGAGGCCATCGCGCGGCTGGTGACCGATGACCCGGAGGTGGTGGCGGTGGCGGCGGCGATCTTCCTTGTCTTCGCGCCGATGCAGATCAGCGATGCGGTGCAATCGGCCATGCTGGGCGCGTTGCGCGGCCTGTCGGATACGGCTTGGCCCGCCATGGTCTCTGCCATCGCCTATTGGCCTGTCGCGCTGCCGCTCGGCTATGCGCTGGCGCATTGGGGCGGCATGGGGCCGTCGGGCATCTGGGCAGGTTACATCCTGTCGCTGGCCGGGGCAGGGGCGGCGCTGACCGCCCGCTTCTGGCGCAGAACGGCCTTGTTGGGGCAGACCGCCTCGGGCTAGATTGTGGAAACGGTTTCACATGGGAGGCACGGATGAAACGGTCGCGCATCAACGAGATCATGGCGGCGGCGGATGACATGATCCGCCATTACGGGTTCGTCCTGCCCCCCTTCGCCTATTGGTCGCCCGACGAGTTCAAGGCCCGCAAGTCGCAGGCGCAGGCCATCATCACGGCGCGCATGGGATGGGACATCACCGATTACGGGCAGGGCGCGTTCGACGAGCTTGGCCTCTTCCTCTTCACCCTGCGCAACGGCAAGCTGGCCGATCTGCAGCGGGGCGGCGGCATGTGCTATGCCGAAAAGCTGCTGATCTCGCGCAAGGACCAGCATTCGCCCTGCCATACCCATGTGATCAAGGCCGAGGACATCATCAACCGCGGCGGGGCCAAGCTCGCGGTGCGGCTGAACGGTTCGAACCCCGACGGGACCTTTTCCGAAACGCAGGGCGGCACGGTCTATTGCGATGGGGTGCCGCGCGCCTTCAAGGGTGGCGAGGTGATCCTTCTTGCGCCGGGGGAAAGCGTGACGCTGCTGCCGGGCGACTGGCATGCCTTCTGGGGCGAGGGCGGCGACGTGCTGATCGGCGAGGTGTCGACGGTGAATGACGACGTCACCGACAATGTCTTCGTGTCGAAGAAGATCGGGCGCTTCTCTGAAATCGAAGAGGATGTCGCCCCCACCCATCTTCTGGTTGCCGATTACGACCGCTGGCTTGCCTGAACTGGCTTGCCTGAAAAGGACGGGAAAAGGAAAGGGCCGCGGCATCAGGGGATGCCGCGGCCCTTTTCGTTTGGCCCGGGGATGCCGTCCCCTGTCAGGGCGTGGCGGTGGGCGTCGTCGCTGGCGCCGGGGCGGCGGCCGGGGCCTGCAGCGCGGCAGGCACGCCCTGCAGCATCGGCGTAAAGGCGGGCATCGCGGCGGGCACGGCGACCGGCTCTTCCACCTTGGGCTTCTTCGGCGCGGGCGGCGGCAGGGTCAGGCGCGTGGGATATTGCCCGTCGCGCGTCAGCACCACGACCTTCTCGCCGCCCTGGATGCGGTTGTAGAGGTCGATCACGTCCTGATTGATCATCCGGATGCAGCCCGACGAGGCATTGCGCCCGATGGACCGCCATTCCGGCGTGCCATGGATGCGATAGCCGTAATCGACGCCATTGGTGGTCAGGTAGATCGCGCGCGCGCCCAGCGGGTTCGTCGGACCGCCCGGCTGGCCGTTCTTCCATTTCGCAAGCTTGGGATCGCGGTCGATCATCTCGGGCGGCGGGGTCCAGGTCGGCCAGGGTTTCTTCTCGCTGACAATGGCCGTGCCCGACCATTCGAACCCGGCCCGCCCGACCGAGATGCCATAGCGGATCGCCTGATTCTTGCCAGTCACATAATGCAGCACGCGCTGCGAGGGGTTGATGATGATCGTCCCCGGCGCCTCATCCGTTTCGAAATAGACGGATTGGCGGCGGAACTGCTGGGGGATTTCCTCCACCGGCAGGGCGGGGATGTCGATATTGGCGTCCTTGGTGGCCAGATAGGCCCCCTCCACCTCTTTCGGGGCGCCGGGCTTGGCGGTGGTGGTGGGCATGCCCGCCTCGTTCACGCAGGCGGCGAGAAAGGCGGTAAGGCCTAGGGCAAGGATGGTCTTGCAGAGGGTGGTCAATGAAGCGCGCATCAAATCAAGGGTCCGTGATGGGCGCGGGCAATCGGGCCACGCGCGGGATTTCGCGCATGACCCTAACGTTTACAGGGGTTGAGGTCAAAGCATCAAAGCGTCGTGCGGACCTGCCAAAGCTCGGGGAAGAGCTGAACTTCAAGCATCCGGCGCAGATATGACACACCTGCGGTGCCGCCCGTGCCGCGCTTGAACCCGATCACGCGTTCGACCGTGGTGACGTGGTTGAACCGCCAGCGGCGGAAGTAATCCTCGAAATCCACCAGCTTCTCGGCCAGTTCATAGGCCTGCCAGTGCCGCGACGGGTCGCGATAGACGATCTCCCACATCTCGCGCACGCCGTCCTGCACCTCCCAAGGCCCCGCCACGTCGCGCGCCAGCACCGCTTCGGGTACCGGCAGGCCAAGCCGCGCCACATGCGCCAAGGCCGCATCATAGAGCGAGGGGCGCGCCAGTTCCGCCTGCAGCCGCGACAGGATGTCGGGGCGATGTTCATGGGGCCGCAGCATCGCCACGTTGCGGTTGCCCACGGCATATTCGATCAGCCGGTACTGCCAGCTTTGGAAGCCAGAGGATTGCCCCAGATCGTCGCGGAAGCGCGAATAGTCCGAGGGCGTCATGGTGCGCAGCACGTCCCATGCGGAATTGAGCTGTTCGAAGATGCGCGCCACGCGGGCCAGCATCTTGAAGGCCTCCTGCGCGCGGTCGGCGGCAAGCATCCGCCGCGCGGCATCCAACTCGTGCAGCGCCAGCCGCATCCAGAGTTCCGAGGTCTGGTGCTGGATGATGAAGAGCATCTCGTCATGCGCTTCGGTCAGGCAGTGCTGCGCGCCGAGGATGCGGTCGATCTGCAGATAGTCGCCATAGGACATGCGCCCGTCGAAGGACATCTGCGCACCCTCGCGGGCGGGATCATAGGGGGTTTGGGTCATCGGGCTTTCTCCGTGAAAGGGGGTGGGATCAGGAGGAAGCGGCGGCCTCTCTGTCCAGCACGGAAAGCGCGCCCATGCGCCGCCAGAGGGCGGCCCAGCCGCTGGGGCGGCAGACCGGCGGGAGGGGCGATTTTTCTGCGAAAAATCGATGCGGCCCCGCCTTGGCGGCGGGGCGCGCAGCGCCAGAATTTTCGCAGAAAATTCGTGGCATCGTCAGGTGACCTTCGCGCGGGTCTTGAACTCGGGCCGATCCCAGCTTCCGCTGGCCATGATGGCGGCAAGGATTTCGACCGCGCGGTCCACCTCCGCCTCGCCGATATAGAGCGGGGTGAAGCCGAAGCGCAGGATGTCGGGCGCGCGGAAGTCGCCGATCACGCCTTGGGCGATCAGCGCCTGCATGATGGCATAGCCCTCCGCGTGGCGGAAACTGACCTGCGAGCCGCGCATCGCATGGTCGCGCGGCGTGGCAAGCGTCAGGTCGGGGCAGGCCGCCTCCACCCCCGCAATGAAGCGGTCGGTGAGGGCAAGGGAGCGCGCGCGCAGATCGGCCATGTCCACCCGGTCCCAGACATCCAACGCCGCCTCCAGCGCGGCCAGTTGCAGCACGGGCGGCGTGCCCACGCGCATCCGTTCGATGCCGCGACCGGGGCGATATGCCAGATCGAAGGCGAAGGGGGCCTCGTGCCCCAGCCAGCCGGACAGGGCCGGCCGTGCTGTTTCGGCATGTTTCGGGGCGACGTAGATGAAGGCCGGGCCGCCGGGGCCGGAATTCAGGTATTTGTAGGTGCAGCCCACCGCGAAATCGGCGCCCACCCCGGCAAGATCCACAGGCACCGCCCCCGCCGAATGGGCAAGGTCCCATACGGTCAGCGCGCCCATCGCATGGGCCTTCGCCGTGATCGCCGCCATGTCATGCTTGCGGCCCGTGCGATAATCCACCTCGGTGATCATCGTCACGGCAACGCTCTCGTCGATGGCGTCCAGCACCTCTTCCGGGGCCACGGTGCGCAGCGCATAGCCATTGCCCAACGTCCGCACCAACCCGTCGGCCATGTAAAGGTCAGAGGGGAAATTCCCCGTATCCGACAGGATCACCTTCCGCCCCGGATTGAGTTCAAGCGCCGAGGCCAGTGCCTGATAGACCTTGATCGACAATGTGTCGCCCATCACCACCGTCCCCGGCGCGGCCCCGATAAGCCGCCCGATCCGGTCGCCGATGCGGGCGGGCTGGTCCATCCATCCGGCCTTGTTCCAGCCGGTGATCAGCATCTTCCCCCATTCCTCGGTCACCGCCTGCGCCACGCGGGCAGCGGCGGCCTTGGGCAGCGGGCCCAGCGAGTTGCCGTCCAGATAGATGATGCCTTCCGGCAGATCGAAGGCGGCGCGGGTGGCCGCGAAATCGGTTGTCATGGGTCTTCTCCGTCCTTGGCCCCCTTCCTGCCCTGTCGGCGCGCGCGGCGCAACCTTGGCGTGGGCCGTTTCGCCCCCGTTCCATCCCATGTCCGTGCCTTGCCAAGGGTCGGCAGCGGCAAAAGCCATCTTGCCATTCCCGCCGGGGTTGGAAAGAACAGGGGCCGTGTCGCGCAAGGAGGGCCGCCGCGTGCCGAAGGTGATCGACCTGCCGCCGCTCTGGCTGGCCGTCTTCATTGGCCTCGTCTGGGGGATCGGTGAGGCCGTCCCCCTGCGCATGTTCGGTGCCATTGGGGATATCGTCGCGCTGGCACTTGCCGCGCTGGGTCTCTTCCTTTTCGCCACCGCGATCTGGGAAATGGCGCGCGCCCGCACCACCGTCATCCCGCACCGGCAGGCCTCGACGCTTGTCACCTCGGGCATCTTCCGGCTTTCGCGCAACCCCATCTACCTTGGCGACGCGGCCTTCCTTCTGGCCGCGATCCTCTGGCTGGACGTGCCGCTGGCGCTGCCGCTGCTGCCCGCCTTCATGCTGGTCATCCGCCAACGCTTCATCCGCGACGAGGAGGCCCGCCTGCGCGCCGCCTTCGGTTCCGCCTTCGACGATTGGGCCGCGCGAACCCGTCGCTGGCTGTGATGGATTTGGGCAATGGGTGAAAAGATGTTCGACGGGGATTTGAAATATTCTTGCGCAGTGATAAGTGCGCGGTCACAAAGGGCGAAATGCTGCACCCGCAGCGAGAACCGGGGGAGATAGCGTGAAGATCGGGGCACCGAGAGAGATTTTCGAAGGCGAGAACCGCGTGGCGATGACGCCCGATTCGGTTCAGGCGCTGGCCAAGCTGGGGCATTCCAGCGTGATCGAGGCCGGGGCAGGGGCGAAGGCCGGGTTTTCCGATGACGCCTATCGCGCGGCGGGGGCCGAGGTGGTGGCCGATGCGCGGGCCGTGTTCGACGCCGCCGATGTGGTGGTGAAGGTCCGGGGACCGGAGGCATCGGAAGCGGCGATGCTGAAGAAGGGGCAGACGCTGATCTCCTTCTTCTGGCCGGCGCAGAACGAGGCGCTGCTCAAACAGGTGGCCGATGCCGGCGCGACGGTGGTCGCTATGGACATGGTGCCGCGCATCAGCCGCGCACAGAAGATGGACGCGCTGTCCTCCATGGCCAATATCGCGGGCTATCGCGCGGTGATCGAGGCCGGGAACAATTTTGGCCGCTTCTTCACGGGTCAGGTGACGGCGGCGGGTAAGATCCCGCCCGCCAAGGTCCTGATCGTGGGGGCAGGGGTCGCGGGCCTCGCCGCCATCGGCACGTCGGTCAGCCTCGGTGCCATCACCTATGCCTTCGACGTGCGCCCCGAAGTGGCCGAGCAGATCGAATCGATGGGTGCCGAATTCGTCTTCCTCGAATTCGAACAGACGCAGGATGGTGCGGCGACGGGCGGCTATGCAGCCCCGTCCAGCCCCGAATTCCGTGAAAAGCAACTGGCGAAGTTCCGCGAGCTTGCGCCCGATATCGACATCGTCATCACCACCGCCCTGATCCCCGGTCGGCCCGCGCCGAAGCTGTGGACCGAGGACATGGTCCGGATGATGAAGCGCGGGTCGGTCATCGTGGACCTCGCCGCCGAACGCGGCGGCAACTGCGACCTGACGGTGCCGGACCAGAAGATCGTGACCGACAACGGCGTGACCATCGTGGGTTACACCGATTTCCCGTCGCGCATGGCAGCGCAGGCCTCCACCCTTTACGCGACCAATATCCGTCACATGCTGACGGACCTGACGCCCAAGAAGGACGGCGTCATCGACCACAACATGGAAGATGACGTGATCCGCGGCGCGACCGTGGCGCATCAGGGGGCGGTCACCTATCCGCCGCCGCCGCCCAAGATCGCGGCCATCGCGGCGGCGAAGCCGAAGGAAAAGCCCAAGGAACTGACGCCCGAGGAGAAGCGCGCGCAGGAACTGGCGGCCTTCAAGAAGCAGACGCGCGACCAGATCGCGATGCTGGTGATCGGCGGCGGGCTGATCCTTGCGGCGGGCCTTTATGCCCCCGCCAGCTTCATGTCGCATTTCATCGTCTTCGTGCTGTCGGTCTATGTCGGCGTGCAGGTCATCTGGAACGTGTCGCATTCGCTGCACACGCCCCTTATGGCGGTGACGAACGCGATTTCCTCCATCATCATCCTCGGCGCGCTGATGCAGATCGGGTCGGGCAACTGGCTGGTCGTGATCCTTGCCGCGCTGTCGGTCTTCATGGCGGGGATCAACATCTTCGGTGGCTTCATGGTCACCCGGCGCATGCTCGCCATGTTCCAGAAGTCGTAAGAGGGGCACGCGAGAATGGAATACGGATTCACCACCGCGGCCTATGTCGTCGCCGCTGTCCTCTTCATCCAGTCGCTGGGCGGCCTTTCGGGGCAGGAAAGCGCGAAACGCGCCGTCTGGTATGGCATCGTCGGCATGGCCTTGGCCGTGGCGGCAACGCTCTACGGGCCGGGCGCGGGGAACTGGGTCATCTCGCTCATCATGGTCGCCGTGGGCGGCGTGATCGGCTGGTATGTGGCCCAACGCGTGCAGATGACGGAAATGCCGCAACTCGTGGCCGCGATGCACTCGCTGGTTGGCCTTGCGGCGGTCTTCATCGGCTTCAACACCCATATCGAACTGACCGCGATTGCCGGGATGGACGAGGCGGCGCGTCAGGCGCTGACGGGCTTTGCCGCCAAGGTCGCCGAGAAGACGGCGGTAGAGGTTGCGATCCTGCGGGTCGAGACGTTCCTCGGCGTCTTCATCGGGGCGGTCACCTTCACCGGGTCGGTCATCGCCTTCGGCAAGCTGGCCGGGAAGGTGGACGGCAAGGCGAAGAAGCTGCCGGGCGGGCATGTGCTGAACGCAGGGGCGGCGGTGATCTCGCTGGTGCTGCTGTTCGTTTACTTGCAGTCCGGGTCGACGCTGGCGCTTCTGGTGATGACGCTGGCCGCGCTCTTCATCGGCTATCACCTGATCATGGGGATCGGCGGGGCGGACATGCCCGTCGTCGTGTCGATGCTGAACAGCTATTCCGGCTGGGCGGCGGCGGCGATCGGCTTCTCGTTGTCGAATGACCTCCTCATCGTGGTCGGCGCGCTGGTCGGCTCGTCCGGTGCGATCCTCTCCTACATCATGTGCAAGGCGATGAACCGCTCCTTCATCAGCGTGATCCTCGGCGGCTTCGGCGGCACGACGGGGCCTGCGATGGAAGTCACCGGCGAACAGATCGCCATCGACGCCGATGGCGTGGCGGCGGCGCTGAACGATGCGGATTCGGTCATCATCATCCCGGGCTACGGCATGGCGGTGGCGCAGGCGCAGCAGTCGGTGTCCGAACTGACGCGCAAGCTGCGCGCCAAGGGCAAGAATGTCCGCTTCGCCATCCACCCCGTCGCGGGGCGTCTGCCGGGGCACATGAACGTGCTTCTGGCCGAGGCGAAGGTGCCCTATGACATCGTGCTGGAGATGGACGAGATCAACGAGGACTTCCCCGAGACCGACGTCGCCATCGTGATCGGCTCGAACGACATCGTGAACCCCGCCGCGCAGGAAGACCCGAACAGCCCAATCGCCGGGATGCCGGTGCTGGAATGCTGGAAGGCGAAGCAGGTCTTCGTGTCCAAGCGCGGGCAGGGGACGGGTTATTCGGGGATCGAGAACCCGCTCTTCTACAAGGAGAACACGCGGATGTTCTATGGCGACGCGAAGAAGTCCATCGACGCGCTCCTGCCGATGATCGAGTGACGGGGAAGGGTGCACCCAAAAGGCGCGCACCCTACGGCCGCCCTTCGGATAGGCCCCGGTCGCAAGACCGGGGCCTTTTCATGCCCACTTGCGGAAAGCCTGTCCCGGACCTGCTGCCCGTTCCCGCCCGCCCGCATCTTCGGCATCCCCCCCGCCCGCCGCCCATCCCGCGGGCTTTTCTGCAACAGCGCCCTTGCATACCCGCGTATCCCGCCATTTCACTGGAAGCCGACCGCGCCACGCCCTACCTCGCGGAAAAGACAGGCAGGATGCCCATGGCCACCATCGCAGACCACCCGCTCCGCTATGCCCTCGTGAACGAGTTGCACGCGCGGCCCTTCCCCTCGCTCGAGGTGCCCTGCCACGCCGTCTACATGGCGATCAAGGAACCGGTCGATGCCGCCAACCGCGACCGCGCCCGCGACCGCGCGCATCTTCTGGCCCTGCTGGACCGCCACGCCTCGGCCCATCCGCAACCCGATGCCACGCATTTCTCCGGCCCCATCGGGCGGCATGACCTGAAATGGGAAAGCCATACCGAGTTCGTCACCTATTCCGCCTTCGGCCCCGGCCTGTCCAAGCGCCCCTTCGACCCGGACGAGGCCGATGTCTTCCCCGAGGATTGGCTCGCCGCGGCGCCCGGCAAGCGCATCTGTTCCGTCCTCATCCGGGTGGAAGAGATGCCCGAGGATGACGAGGCGGTGATGGAAAAGCTGGAGGACTGGTTCGTCCCCGAAAGCCTTGCCGTCAGCCGCGTGGTGGATGGCGCGGCCATCGTCGCGGGCGATTTCCGCATCGATCCGGCAGGCCACATGCGCTTTGCCGTATTCGTCCGCCCCGGCACCGGCGCCCGCCGCGTGGGCCGCATCGTTCAGCGCCTTTGCGAGGTGGAGACCTACCGTTCCATGTCCATGCTGGGCCTCATGCGCTCGCGCCAGTTGACGGCGCGGCTGAACGGCCTCGACCCGCAGCTCATGGCGCTCGTCTCCGCGCTCGACACTTCGGAGCGCTCGCCCGAGGCGGCGCTGCATGAACTCCTCACGATCTCGGCGGAACTGGAAAGCCTTGCAGTGCAGTTCTCCTTCCGTTTCGGCGCGACCTCGGCCTATGAGGCCATCGTCAACCAGCGGATCGAGGTGATGCGCGAGGCGCGGATACAGGGCCGCCAGACCTTCGGCGAATTCATGATGCGCCGCTACGACCCGGCGATGCGCACGGTGAAATCCGCCGAGGCGCGGCTGAAGAGCATGGCGGAACGGGCACAGCGCGCGGCCGAACTGCTGCGCACACGGGTCGATGTGGAACGCAGCGCCCAGAACCAGAAACTTCTGGAAAGCATGGACAAACGCGCCGATCTGCAACTGCGCCTGCAACGCACGGTCGAGGGGCTCTCCACCGTCGCGATCAGCTATTACGCCGTCAACCTTGCCGCCTATGCGCTAGAGCCGCTGGCGCACAGGGTCCACCTCTCCCACGGCGCGCTGATGGCGCTCCTTACCCCGCTGGTCCTGCTGGCGGTCTGGCTCATGGTGCGCCGCATCCGCAACCATTTCGACTGACGCGCTTCCGCGCCCTTCAGCCGTTTTCAAATATCCTCGGGGGGTGAATTGGCCGCAGGCCAAGAGGGGGGCAGACAGCCCCCCTGATTTTTCGCAGAAAAATCGTCCGCCTCAGCGCCCACGGATGCGCGGGTCCAACGCGTCGCGCAGCCCGTCGCCGATGTAGTTCACCGACAGAACCGTCAGCGAAATCGCGAGCCCCGGCCAGATCACCCGCTCAGGGTATGTCCGGATCTCGGCGATCCCGTCGTAAAGCAGCCGGCCCCAGGTCGGGAAATCCGGCGGAAAGCCAAGGCCCAGGAAGGACAGCACCGATTCCGTGATGATCGCCGCCGCAATGCCCAGCGTCGCCGCCACCAGCACGGGCGACAGCACGTTGGGCAGGATGTGGCGCGTGATGATCCGGCGCGAGGGCGTCCCGATGGACCGCGCCGCCAGCACGAATTCCCGCTCCTTCAAGGCCAGCACCTCGCCCCGCACCACCCGCGCCGCCTGCATCCAGCTTGTCAGGCCGATGGCCATGACGATCAGCAGGAAGGTCCCCAGCCGGGGGCCAAGGATGCCCGCCACCGTGTCGCGGAACAGGAACATCATCACCAGCAGGAGTGGCAGCAGCGGCAGCGCAAGGAAAAGGTCCGTCAACCGCATCAGCACCCCGTCCAGCCGACGGAAGTAGCCCGCCAGAACCCCCACCGTCGTGCCGATGAAGATGGCGACCAACATCGCCACCATCCCCACGGCCAGCGAAATCCGCCCCCCGAACATCATCCGGGCCAGCATGTCGCGCCCCAACTGGTCCGTCCCCAGCGGATGCGCGAGGCTCGGCCCCTGATTGCGCATCTTGAACATCTTCACCGTGTCGCTCTCGATGAAGTTGGGATCGATCCGCCAGACCAGAGGCCCCAGCAGGCAGAACACCGCCAGCCCCCCCAGCATCACCAGCGCGGCCATCGCCCCCTTGTGCTTGCGAAACTGCGCCCAGACATCGGCCCAGGGCCCACGCACCTTTTCGATCTGCACGGCGGTCTCAGTCATAGCGGATCCTCGGGTCGAGGATGCCGTAAAGGATATCCGCGATCAGGTTGAACATCACGATCAGCACCGCGAAGATGAAGGTCACGGTCTGCACGGTGGGCAGGTCCGACACATTGATCGCCCCGATGAGCGCCGCCCCGATCCCGTTGATCTTGAAGATCTGCTCGGTCACGATGGCACCGCCGAAAACCGTGGGCAGACCCAGCGCGACCACGGTGACGACCGGGATAAGCGAATTGCGCAGCACGTGCTTCAGAACCACTTTCTGCTCGCCCATCCCCTTGGCCCGCGCGGTCCGCACGTAATCCTGACCAAGGTTCTCCAGCACCGAAGACCGGGTATAGCGGCTGATCTCCGCCGCGTTGAACAGGGCCAGCACCATCACCGGCAGCGCCATCTGCGCCAGCATGGCCTTGAAACTGGCCCAGTCCACCACCTCCAGATTGGTGTCGTAGATCGTCGGAAACCAGCCGAGGTTCACCGCGAAGATCAGGATCAGCACGTTGCCGGTAAAGAAGGTCGGGACCGAAAACCCCGCCATCGCGAAAAAGGTCCCCGCCTGATCGAACCACGAATATTGCCGATAGGCGGAATAGATGCCGATGGGCAGCGCGATCAGCACCCCGATCAGATAGGCCGTCCCCACCACGGTCAGCGTCTGGGGCAGGCGTTCCCCGATGATCTGGAACACCGGCACCTTGGATTGCCAGCTGATGATCCGTTGCGCCCCTTGGGCGAAGTCTGTCCCGAACAGGGCGTCGATACCGTACAGCGGCTCGATCCAGAAGAACTGCTTCAACCACAGGAAATAGCGCACCATGACCGGCTGGTCCGCCCCCATCGCCGCGAGCATCTTCTGCCGCACGTCCGGCGGCACGGTCAGGGGAACGTCGGAAAGCGGGCTTCCGGGGGCGAGGTCGACCAGCAGGAAGATCACGAGGCTTATCAAAAGAAGCGTCGGAATCGCGGTCATCAGTCGCCGGAGCGTGAATGTCAGCATGGACGTCCCAAGGATACTGGCAGGGAAAGGGTCGGAAAGGCGGGCGCGCGGCAGGCCGTTGCCTGCCGCGCGCCCCGGTTCAGATCACTTCACGCGGGTCCAGTCCTGGACGTTCCACAGTTCGGTGTCCCACGAGTTCATCACGAACCCGTCCAGCGTGTTGGACTTGGCCGAGAAGCGGCCGCGATCCACCAGCGGGATGACGACATTGCTGTCCTTGGTCAGCATGTCGTTCAGCTTCTTCACCAGCTCGCCCCGCGCCTCGATGCCCGAGGTGGTGGACAGCTCCTTCACCAGCGCGTCATAGGCCGGGTCGCAGAAGCGGTTGATGTTCTCGCCCTGCCACTGGTTTTCCGGGCCCGGGATCTTGTCGCAGAGGTATTGCGACATGTAGGGCTCGGCATCGGTGCCGTCGAAGTTGTTGGCATACATCTCGACATCGGCATAGAACTTCTGGAAGGTGTCGGGCGAGGCCGCGTCACCGCCGAAGAAGACCGACGCGTCGATCGACTTCAGTTCCACTTCGATGCCGATGGCATTCCACCAGCCCTTGATCAGCGCCTGGAAGTCCTGACGCACCGCGTTGACCGAGGTCTGGTAGAGGATCGAGAACTTCTTCCCGTCCTTGTCGAGGATGCCGTCACCATCGGTATCGGTCCAGCCGGCTTCGGCCAGCAGGGCCTTGGCGCCTTCCAGATCCTGCGTCAGGCATTCGGTGTTGTCCGATGCCTGATAGGCCGGGGCGGGCACGAGGTTGCAGGTCGGACGGCCCGCGCCGCCATAGCCGATATCCACCAGCGCCTGACGGTCGATGGCGATCGACAGCGCCTTGCGGACCTTCGGATCGGTGAAGATCGGATGCGGGTGCTTGACCGTGGACCGCTCGCCTTCCGGCAGGGCCGGATCGGGGTTGGTCATGTTGATCTCGATCCGCTCCACCAGCGTGCCGAAGGCATTGACGAAGGAGCCCTTGCCGCCCGCTTCCATCTGCTTCTGCTGGTCGGGGTTGATCTGGGTGTTCCACGCATAGTCGAACTCGCCCGTCTCCATCACCGCCGAGGCCGCCGCCAGCGCATCGCCGCCGCCCTTGATCGTGACCTTGCCGAAGGCGGGCTTGGCCGCGTCGCGATAGTTCGGGTTGGCTTCCAGCGTCACCACGTCATTCACCTTGAAGTCGGTGACGACGAAGGGACCGGTGCCGATGGGCTTCGAATTCTGCTCCACGCAGCTTGCCGCCGCAGCGCCGAGGCAGGCCTCGAACTGCGCCTTCTGCAGGATCGGCGCGGTGCCGCCCGTGAAGGGCTGATAGGGATAGGGCTTCGGTGCCTCGAAGGTGATGACCACGGTCAGGTCGTCGGGCGTGTCGATGGACTTGATGCCTTCGTATTTCGCGCCCTGCGCGCAGCCGCCATCGGGGGCGGTGCAGTATTCATAGGTGAATTTCACATCCGCGCTGGTCACCGGCGTGCCGTCCGACCACAGAAGCCCTTCCTTCAGCTTCCATGTGATGGTCGTCAGGTCGGCTGAAACGCCGCCATTCTCCACCGTCGGGATATCGACTGCCAGACGCGGGAAAAGCTGCCCGTCCTGATCGAAGCCCGCCAGCGGCTCCAGCACCAGCGAACCGGCCTCGACGTCCTTCGTCCCCGAGGACAGATAGGCATTCAGCGTCGAAACGGCCTGATAATAGAAGATCTTCACTTCGCCGTCGGCGCCCCGTTCGGCATGGGCCGCAGGCGCCAGCACGAAGGCCGCCGCAGCGCCCAGAAGGGCGGTTCTGAATTTCATTTCGCTTCTCCTTGTTGGTTGTGCTCGCGCACCTCGGCACCGGGGGATGCCTGCCCCCCGGCTGTATTCGCATCGAAAAGGTGGCAGGCGACGAAGCGCCCGGGTTCCACCTCGGTCAATCGGGGTTCGACATCGCGGCAGACCGCCATCACCTTGGGGCAGCGCGTGCAGAAATTGCAGCCCTTGGGCGGATTGGCGGGCGAGGGGACGTCGCCTTTCAGGATGATCCGCTGCCGCGTCGCCTCCAGCGCGGGGTCGGCCTCCGGCACCGCCGAAAGCAGCGCCTCGGCATAGGGGTGCAGGGGGCGCGCATAAAGCGCGTCGCGCGGCGAGAGTTCGGCGATCTGGCCCAGATACATCACCGCCACGCGGTCGGCGATGTGGCGGACCATGGAAAGGTCGTGGCTGATGAACAGGTAGGTCAGTCCCAGCCTGTCCTGCAGGTCTTCCAGAAGGTTCACCACCTGCGCCTGAATCGAAACGTCCAGCGCCGCGATGGGTTCGTCGCAGACGATGAACTTGGGGTTCAACGCAAGGGCGCGGGCGATCCCGATCCGCTGCCGCTGCCCGCCCGAGAATTCGTGCGGATAGCGGTTCGCAAAGCGGCGGTTCAGCCCCACCTGATCCATCAATTCATAGACCCGCGCGGTCTTCTTCGCCTCGTCCCAGTCGGTATGTTCGTCCAAGGGCTCGCCGATGATCGCCGCCACCGACATGCGCGGATTCAGCGAGGCCTGCGGGTCCTGAAACACCATCTGCATCATCGGGCGTTTCTTGCGCAGCGCGTCGGGCGGCAGGCTTGCGATATCCTCGCCGCCGATCACCACCTGTCCCGCCGTCGGTTCATAAAGCCGCAGGAGGGCGCGCCCCACCGTCGACTTGCCGCAACCGGATTCGCCAACAAGCCCAAGGGTTTCCCCCTCGAAGATGTCAAAGGAGACGCCATCCACCGCCTTCACCGCGCCCACCTTGCGGCGCAGGATGCCCGCATGGATGGGGAAGTGCATCTTCAACCCCCGCACGCTGACCAACGGGGTCTTCATCGCGCCATCAGCCATGCGCCACCTCCGGCGACCAGTGGCAGGCCACGTCATGCCCCTGACCCACGGGCTTGCCATCCACGGCGCGCCGTACGGGGTTCTCGGCCTCGCATCGCGGATGGGCATGGGCGCAGCGCGCGCGGAAGGGGCAGGCCACGGGTTCGCCCTGCAGGATCGGCGGCTGGCCTTGGATCACCTCCAGCCGGGCGGCGCGTTCCCCGGTCAGGGCGGGCACGGTTTTCAGAAGGGCGCGCGTATAGGGATGCTGCGGATTGGCGAACAGTTCCCGCACCGGGGCCTGTTCCACCACCTGCCCGCCATACATCACCATCACCCGGTCGGCGATGCCCGCGATCACCCCAAGGTCATGGGTGATCCAGACGATGGCCATGCCCAGCTTCTGGCGCAACTCCTTCACCAGTTCGATGATCTGCGCCTGAATCGTCACGTCCAGCGCCGTCGTCGGCTCATCCGCGATCAGGACGTCCGGGTCGCAGGCCAGCGCGATGGCGATCATCACCCGCTGCCGCATCCCGCCCGAAAACTGGTGCGGATAGCTCTTCAGCCGCTTCTTCGCATCCGAAATCCCCACCAGCGACAAAAGCTCTGCCGCCCGGACCTCCGCCTGCGCCTTGGTCATCCCCATATGCTTCATCAGGGGTTCCATGATCTGGTTCCCCACGGTGAAGACCGGGTTCAGGCTGGTCATCGGGTCCTGAAACACGAAGCCCACCTTCGCCCCCCGCACCGATTGCAGGTCGCGCGGCGCAAGCTTCAGCAGGTCGCGCCCCCCCAGCAGCACCTCGCCCGCCCGCACCTCGGCCGGCGGCGAGGGCAGAAGCCCGATCAGCGACATCATCGTCACCGACTTGCCCGACCCGCTTTCTCCGACCACACCCAGCAACTCACCGGGGCGCAGGTGGAAACTCACCGAATTCACAGCATGGATTTCGCCGCCGCGCGTCTTGAAAACGGTCTTGAGCCCCCGAACATCGAGGATGGGCAAAGCCCCATCGGGCATAGGAAGACCCCCCAAGGTCACATGATTATTGTTGTTTTTCCGGTGGGGGCTTTCGCCTTGCCCCGGCGTATTGGGCAGAGTGTTAGAGATTTTTCGCAATGCCGCAAGCCGCTTGTGCGGGCTGACCTTGCGTCACCCCCATTCCCTCCCGCCCGCTCTTGACCCTCCGGGGCCAAGCCTCCAACCTGAGCGTATCGCACAGGAAAGCATCACATGCCCGCGTCCACGGTCGCCTCCGCCCCGCTCTCTCCCCGCCAAATCCTTGATCGCTTGGTCAAATTTCCGACCGTTAGCCGCGACACCAACCTTCCGTTGGTGGATTGGGTCGAGGAATATCTGGCCGGCCACGGCATCCAGTCGCATCGCCACTACAACGAGGACGGCACCAAGGCCGCGCTTTTCGCCCATGCCGGGCCGTGGGAGGAAGGGGCGGTGGTCCTGTCGGGCCATACCGACGTCGTCCCCGTGGACGGCCAGCACTGGACCTCGGACCCATGGACCGTGACGGAACGCGACGGTCGTCTCTACGGGCGCGGCACCTGCGACATGAAGGGCTTCGACGCGCTGGCCATCTGGGCACTGGTGGAGGCGCATCGCCGCGGCGTCAACCGCCCCCTCCAGATCGCGCTGAGTTATGACGAGGAGGTGGGCTGCACCGGCGCCCCGCCCATGATCGCCGCCATGCAGGGCGTGCTGCCCAAAGGGGCCGCCGCCATCATCGGGGAACCCTCCACCATGAAGGTGATCAATGGCCACAAGGGCGGCACGGGCTTCCACGTCCATGTGAAGGGGTTCGAGGTGCATTCCTCGCTGCTGCCCTATGGCGTCTCGGCCATCATGGAAGGCGCGCGGCTGATCCAATGGGCCAATGACCGCAACGCGATGATCCAAGCCCAACCCCGCGCGCCGCAGGCGCTGGCCTTCGATCCGCCCTTCACCACGCTGCATGTCGGCATGATCTCGGGCGGGACCGCCCATAACATCACCGCCGCCGATTGCCGCTTCGCGCTGGAGATGCGGGTTGTCCCCGGCGAGGATCTGGAGGCCCACGCACAGGCCTTCATCGTCGAAGTTGCCCGCCTCGACGCCGCGATGAAACAGCTCCGCCCCGAGGCGGGCATCCACCTCGACCGCTTCTTCGGCGTGCCCGCCCTGACGCCGGAACGCGAAGGCGAGGCCGAGGCGATCTGCCGCCGCCTGACCGGCGACAATGCCACCGGCGTCGTCTCCTACGGCACCGAGGCGGGGCAGTTTCAGGAGGCGGGCTATTCCGCCGCCATCTGCGGCCCCGGCGACATCGCGCAGGCGCATCAGGCCGATGAATGGCTGTCGCTTGCGGAATTCGAGGCGGGCCACCGCTTCATGCAACGCCTGCTCGACGAGCTTTCCCGATGATGCGCTTTCCGATCTCCGAAACCTCGCCCGTCCGTTTCCCCGGCCCGCCCCCCGCCGCCTGCGACGTGGTGGTGCTGGGCGGTGGCGTGATCGGGGTGATGACGGCGTGGTTCCTTGCGGAACGGGGCCTGAAGGTCACGCTCTGCGAAAAGGGGCGCATCGCGGGCGAACAGTCCAGCCGCAACTGGGGCTGGTGCCGCCAGCAGGGGCGCGACATGGGCGAACTTCCCATCATGATGGAAAGCTTGGCGATCTGGAAATCGCTGGCGCAGGAAATGGGCGAGGCGCTGGGCTTCCGTCAGGAAGGCGTCCTCTACCTTGCCAAGACCGAGGCAGAGGTCGGCAGGTTCGAGGCATGGCTTGCCGACGCCAAACCGCATGGCGTCGACAGCCACATGATGACCGGCGGCGCGGTGGCCGAAAAGCTGAAGGGAAGTGCCAAGGCATGGGTCGCGGGGCTGCACACGCCCTCGGACGCCCGCGCCGAGCCGTGGCAGGCGGTGCCCCTGCTGGCCCAAGGCGCGGAGGCGCGCGGCGCGGTGATCGTCGAGGCCTGCGCCGTGCGTCGGCTGGACGTTCAGGCGGGCCGCGTGGCGGGGGTCTTCACCGAAAAGGGCCGCATCGCCTGCGATCAGGTCGTCGTCGCGGGCGGCGCGTGGTCCTCGCTCTTCCTCCGGGCCGAAGGGGTGGATATCCCGCAGCTTGCCGTCCTCGCCTCGGTCGCCGCGACGGAACCGATGGCCGAGATTTTTCCCGGCAATGCCTGCGATGACGATTTCGCCTTCCGCCGCCGTCAGGATGGCGGCTATTCCATCGCGCCCGGATCGGGGCATGACTTCTGGATCGGCCCCGACGCCTTCCGCAACCTTGGCATCTATCTGCCCGTGTTGAAGAAGGATTTCCGTTCGACGGGGTTCCGGCTTTCCGCCCCCAAGGGCTATCCCGACGCATGGGGCACCCCCCGCCGCTGGGGCGGCGACGAGGCCTCGCCCTTCGAGGCGATCCGTGTGTTGAACCCCGCGCCCAACATGGACCGCATCGCCAAGGTGCAGGCCTTCTTCGCCGCGGCCTTCCCCGGCCTTGGCCGCCCGCGCCTGCGCGCCGCATGGGGCGGGATGATCGACACGCTGCCCGATGTGGTGCCCGTGGTGGACCGGGTGGAGAAGCTGCCGGGCCTGACCATCGCCACCGGCATGTGCGGCCACGGCTTCGGCATCGGCCCCGGCATGGGGCGCGTGGTGGCGGACCTCGTGGCGGGCAATGATCCCGGCCACGACCTGCACCGCTTCCGCCTCGCGCGTTTTACCGATGGATCGCCCATGATCCCCGGCCCGTCGCTGTAAGGCGCGGGCGTTCCGCCCGCATTCCTTTCCTGTCGGAGACGCCTTCGCGTCTCCTCCGTCGTCAGGGGGCGCACGCGCCCCCTCGGCGCGTGCCGCGCCTCACCCCCTGTGGGTATTTTCGCCAAGACGAAGGGGCAGGGCGGTTGCCTTCGGCGCACGGGCGGGTTAGGCCGCGCGCCTTTCTGTCTTGGGGGCGCGGCATGGCGGGGTTGTTTGCAGGGATCGACTTCGGCACCTCCAATTCCACCGTGGGGCTGGCCGATGCCTCTGGCGCACGGCTGATCGCGCTGGAGGGGGAGGAGGTCACGCTGCCCTCCGCCGTCTTCTTCCATGCCGACGGGCCCGCGCCCGATTTCGGCCGTGCCGCCATCGCCGCCTATCTGGAGGGCGAGGAAGGCCGCCTGATGCGCGGGCTGAAAAGCACGCTGGGATCGGCGCTGGTGAATGACCGCACCGCCATCGGGGGCAGGGCGGTTTCCTTCCGCGACGTGCTGGCGCGCTTCATCGGCCATCTGCGCCTGCGGCTTGACCACGCCGCGCCGGGGATCGACCGCGCCGTCTTCGGCAGGCCCGTCCATTTCGTAGATGACGACGCCGAAGGCGATGCGAGCGCCGAAGGCGCGCTGGCCGAAATCGCCCGCGCCTGCGGGTTCCGCGAGGTGGAATTCCAGTTCGAACCCGTCGCCGCCGCCCTGCATTACGAACAGGGGCTGCGGGCGGAAGAAACGGTCCTCGTCTTCGACATCGGCGGTGGGACATCCGACCTTTCGGTCCTGCGCCTGTCTCCGGATCGGGCGCGGGCGGCAGACCGGGCGGGCGACATCCTCGCCAATGGCGGCATCCGGCTGGGCGGCACCGATTTCGACCGCCTCCTTTCGCTGGCCGAGGCCATGCCGCATCTGGGTTACCTTTCCACCAGCAAGGCGGGGCAGGGCATCCTGCCGCGCCATTACTGGCAGGATATGGCCACGTGGCATCGCATAAACGCCCTTTATGCCCCGCGTGTGATGACCGATCTGAAGAGCCTGCGGCACGAGGCCGACCGCCCCGACCTGATCGACCGCATGATCCATGTCGTCACCCACCGACACGGCCATGCCATCGCGATGGAGGTGGAGCGCGCCAAGATCGCCCTGTCGGGTGCCGAGGCCGCGCGCCTGATGCTGGCCCCACTGACCACCGGCCCCAACCCCGTGATCCGCCGCGCCGATTTCGAGGCGGCCCTTGCCCCACCCACCGCCCGCCTCCGCGCCCTGATCGCTTCGACGCTGGCCGAGGCGGGGTTGACGCCCGACCGCATCGCCACGGTCTTCCTGACCGGCGGTTCCTCGCAACTGCCCCTGCTGCAGGCCATGCTGGCCGAGGCGCTGCCCCATGCCCGCCTCGCCACCGGCGACATGCTCGGATCGGTCGGCACCGGCCTCGCGCTCGAGGCGCGGCGGCGTTTCGCCTGACGGCCCTTGCGCGCGGGCGCGTCTCCGCTAGGCTTGCCCCAAAGGAGACCGCAAATGCCCGTCAAGAACCGCTTCGCCGAACTGCTGCCCGAAATCACCGCATGGCGGCGCGATTTCCACGAACATCCCGAACTGCTCTTCGACGTCCACCGCACGGCGGCCAAGGTGGCCGATCTCCTGCGCCAGTTCGGCTGCGACGAGGTGGTCGAAGGCATCGGCCGCACCGGCGTCGTGGGCGTGATCAGGGGCAAGACGGATACGACGGGCCGCGTCGTGGGCCTGCGCGCCGATATGGACGCGCTGCCGATCATCGAACAGACGGGGGTTCCCTATGCCTCCAAGACCCCGGGCAAGATGCATGCCTGCGGCCATGACGGCCATACCGCCATGCTCCTTGGCGCGGCCAAATACCTTGCCGAGACGCGCAATTTCGACGGCACCACCGTCGTCATCTTCCAGCCCGCCGAAGAAGGCGGCGGCGGCGGGCGCGAGATGGTGGCCGATGGCATGATGGACCGCTGGGGGATCCAAGAGGTTTACGGCATGCACAACATGCCCGGCATCCCGGTGGGCCATTTCGCAATCCGCAAGGGCGCGCTCATGGCCGCCGCCGACCAGTTCGATATCACGGTGACGGGCAAGGGCGGCCATGCCGCCAAGCCGCATGATTGCGTGGATACCACCGTGGTCGCCGCCCATATCATCGTGGCGCTGCAGACCATCGCGTCCCGCAATGTCGATCCGCTGAAGCAGGTCGTCGTGTCGGTCTGCACGGTGGAAACCGATAGCACCGCCCATAACGTCATCCCGCAGGTGGTGAAGATGAAGGGCACGGTCCGCACCATGGATCACAAGGTGCAGGATTTCGTGGAAACCCGCATCTCCGAAATCGTCTCGGGCACCGCTCTGGCGCTGGGCGCGACCGCCACGGTCAATTACACCCGTGGCTACCCGGTCACCATCAATGCCGAGGAGAACACCGATTACGCCGTCGAAGTCGCGCGTCAGGTCTCGGGCCATGTCGACCCCGATACCGCGCCGCTGATGGGGGCCGAGGATTTCAGCTTCATGCTTAACGAACGCCCCGGCGCCTATATCTTCGTGGGCAATGGCGATACGGCGATGGTCCACCACCCCGCCTACAACTTCGACGACAACGTCATCCCCTTCGGCGCAAGCTGGTATGCCGGGATGGTGGAATCGCGGATGCCCGCCGCATGATCGGGGCGGGCCTCACCGCCGCCATCGGGGCGCTGCATGTCTATATCTTGGTGCTGGAGATGTTCCGCTGGGAACATCCCCGCACCCGCCGCGCCTTCGGCACGAGTGAGGATTTCGCGCGGGCAACCAAGACCCTCGCCGCCAATCAGGGCCTCTATAACGGCTTCCTCGCCGCGGGCCTCTTCTGGGCCGTGGCCGAGGGCGTCACCTCATGGGGACGCCCCCTCGCCATCTTCTTCCTTGCCTGCGTCCTGATCGCGGGCCTCTACGGCGCGGCCACCGCCAGCCGCCGCATCCTCTTCATCCAGGCGCTTCCCGCAGCCCTCGCCCTGATCGCCGTCACCCTGCGGATCTAGTCATAGCTCAGCTTGGTGGCCTTGCCGCGGAAGATCACATAGGCCAGCACCGTATAGCCAAGGATCATCGGCAGCACGATCAGCGTGCCCACAAGGATGATCGTCAGGCTCTCCGTGCTGGCCGCCGCGTCCCAGATCGTCAACTGCTCGGGCACGATATAGGGATAGAAACTGTAGGCCATCCCGAAGAACCCCAGCACCATCAACACGACCGCCCCCACGAAGGGAAACCACGCGAAACTGTCATTCGCCGTCGGCAGCCGCCGCAGCGCCAGCCACAGCAGCGCCACCAGCAGCCCAGACATCAGGGGAAGGGGGGCCAGCGCCACGATCTCGGGGAAACGGAACCACTTGTCGAAGATGCGCGCGCTCACCAGCGGCGTGGCAACGGAAACCGCCCCCATCCCCAGAACCATCCCCCAGATGCCGCCCTTGGCCCAATCCACGGCCTTCTTCTGCAACACGCCATCCGTCTTCAGGATCACCCACCCCGCCCCGATGAAACTATAGGCAACGGCCAGAGACCCTGCCGTCAGCGCGGCGAAGGCCACCTTGGCCCAAGTCCATTCCAGCCCCATCACATACATGCCCAGCATGAAACCCTGCGCCAGCGCCGTCATCAACGACCCCGCCCAGAAGGCCACATCCCAAGGCCGCTTGTGCCCAAGCGGCGCCTTGGCCCGGAACTCGAACGCCACGCCCCGCAGGATCAACCCGATCAGCATCACCGCCACCGGCAGGTAAAGCGCCGTCAGGATATCCCCATGCGCCACGGGAAAGGCCACCAGCAATATCCCGATGGCCAGAACCAGCCATGTCTCATTGGCATCCCAGAACGGCCCGATGGAGGCGATCATGCGATCCCGCTCCGCCTCTTCGGCGAAGGGGAACAGCAGGCCCACCCCAAGGTCGAACCCGTCCAGCACGACATAAAGCAGGATCGATACCCCCATCAGGGCGGCAAAGATCAACGGCAGCGCTTCCGGATCGAACATCGCACTCACTCCGCAGGCTGCATGCCGGGCGAGGCCACGGGCGCATCATAGCGCCCGCCCTTCCGCGCCAGATGGAAGATCACGCCGACATAGGCCGCCAGCAGCGCGATATAGATCGCCACATAGGCAAGCAGCGTGGACAGGACCATCCCGCTCGCGATGTCGCCCACCGCCTGCTCCACCGTAAGCACGCCCTGCACCAGCCAGGGCTGCCGCCCGATCTCGGTCGTGTACCAGCCCGCAAGCGTCGCGCCCCATCCGGCAAAACTCATCCCCGTCAAGCCCCAAAGGTAAGGCTTCGGCATCCCCTCGACGCCCCGCCGCCACAGCATCCACGCGCCCGCCCAACTGATCACCAGCATCAGCATCCCGATGCCCACCATCACCCGGAACGACCAGAAGACGGGCGCCACCGGCGGATGCATCACCTCGCCCTCCGCCGTGACGAAATCGTTCAACCCCGGCACCACCCCCGCAGGGTCATGCTTCAGGATGACCGAGGCCATGGAGGGAATCCCCACCTCAAAGGCATTGCTCCGCGTCTCCTCATCGGGCAGCGCGAATAGAAGCAGCGGCACATTGCCCTGCGTTTCCCAGTTGCCTTCCATCGCCGCCACCTTGGCCGGCTGATGCTCCAGCGTGTTCAACCCGTGCATGTCGCCCGCCAGAATCTGGATCGGGATCAGCACCGCGCCAAGGATCACGCCAAAGCGCAGCCCCGCCGCCACCTCCTGCCCGCGGTCGCCCCGCAGCCAGCGATAGGCCGACAGCCCCGCGATCAGGAAGGCCACGGTCAGCCCGCTCGCCAGCAGCATATGCGACAGGCGGTAAGGCATCGACGGGTTGAAGATGATCGCCCACCAATCCACCGCATGCACGATCCCGTCGCGGACCTCATGCCCCACGGGCGTATGCATCCAGGAATTCAGCACAAGGATCCAGAACGCGCTCATCGTCGTGCCGAAGGCCACGAGGAAAGTCGCCAGCGTATGCAGCCACCCCGGCACCCGGCTTGCCCCGAACAGCATGATCCCAAGGAAGACCGCCTCAAGGAAGAAGGCCGTCAGCACCTCATAGGCCAGCAAGGGCCCCGCCACATTCCCCACAACTTCCATGAACCCCGGCCAGTTGGTGCCGAACTGGAAGGACATGGTGATCCCCGACACCACCCCCAGCGCGAAGGACAGCGCAAAGACCTTCACCCAGAACATGTAAAGGTCCATCCATTTCCGCTCCCCCGTCCGGTTGAAGCGCAGCTTGAAGAACAGAAGCACCCATCCCAGCGCGATGGTGATCGTCGGAAACAGGATGTGGAAGGAAATGTTCGCCGCAAACTGGATGCGGGACAGCAATAGCGTATCCATGACTCACCTTTTCACAGTTGCCCCAGACATAGGCCCCGCCGCGCGCGTTGCGAGGGGTCTGCGACGGGCTGCCCCATGCGACAGGCTGTCCGTCCGCGAAGGTGGTTAATCCTTGGTCACCGCAGCGTGCGTATGCACAGTTTGCGGTACGGTTTACGGCACGGAATCCGGCACGGCCAAATCGACCGAAATCCGAAAGTTAACGTTCTTCCGCAATGGCTTGGCCCGGCCCCCGAAGGCGGCCCCACCCGGCAGGCGGTCACCCCCCGGTATGACTCATGTGCCGCGAGACCTGCCCTTTGACGGTCTGGCGCGAATAGTCGAAATCATGCCCCTTGGGCTTTCTCGCGATGGCCGCGCGGATCGCCTCTTCCACCAGCCCATCTTCCGCACTCGCCCGCAAGGGCGCGCGCAGATCGGCCATGTCCTCCTGCCCGAGGCACATGTAAAGCTCCCCGGTGCAGGTCAGCCGCACGCGGTTGCAGCTTTCGCAGAAATTATGGGTCAGCGGCGTGATGAACCCCACCTTCTGCCCCGTCTCCTCCAGCCGGACATAGCGCGCAGGCCCCCCCGTCCGCTCTGCCAGATCGGTCACGGTGAAGCGCTCGGCATAGCGCGCGCGCACCTCCTTCAGGCTCCAATACTGCCCCAGCCGATCCTCGCCGCCCAGATCGCCCATCGGCATGACCTCGATCCATGTCAGGTCATGCCCTTCCGCCGCGCACCATTCCGTCAGCGAAAACTGCTCGTCCTCGTTGAACCCCTTCAAGGCTACCGCATTGATCTTGATACGCAATCCGGCGGCCTTGGCCGCCGCGATCCCGTCCAGAACCTGCCCCAAGCGGCCCCAGCGCGTGATGGCGGAAAACTTCGCCACATCCAGCGTGTCAAGCGACACGTTGATCCGGCGCACCCCGCACTCCACCAACTCCGCCGCATGTTTCGCAAGCTGCGACCCGTTCGTCGTCAGCGTCAATTCCCGCAGGGCACCGCTCTCTAGATGCCGCGACATGGCACGGAAGAAGGTCATGATCCCCTTGCGCACCAAAGGCTCCCCGCCCGTGATCCGCAGCTTCTCCACCCCCAGCCGGACGAAGGCGGAACAGAGCCTGTCCAACTCCTCCAGCGTCAGGAGGTCCGCCTTGGGCAGGAAGGTCATGTTCTCCGCCATGCAATAGGTGCAGCGGAAATCGCAGCGGTCGGTGACCGAAACCCGCAGATAGGAAATCGGGCGGGCGAAGGGGTCGATCAGGGGGGCGCGCTGTTCCATGGTGAAATGGTAAGGATTTGCCGCCACCCTCGCAAGGCACGAACCGCAGCACGAGAGGGCGAATGCGTCAGACATTGGTCGCAGGTAAACGGGATCAGCCTGTCACCGGAAAACCCCGCCCCGGGTCACGCCCGTGGCGCGTCTCCACTTCACACCCCATTAACCTTAACGCCGCCCCTTCGTCTTGGCCCCAAATACCCCGGGGTCCGGGGCGGCGCCCCGGCGGCCAGACAAAAAATACAACGATTACAGATACTTCCCGGCCTCTTTCCGCGCAAAGGACTTCAACCCCGCCCCCGGTCCCTCAAGGAAAGCCCGCGCCCGCGCCGCGTCATGCTGCGACAGGTCCCGCACCCACCAGGCCACGGCCTTCTGGATGAACCAATCCCTGTCCGCCACAAAGTCCGCCGCCCAGCCAAGCGCCTGCTCGCGGATCGCAAGGTCCTGTTCCTTCGGGAAATTCATCTTGGCATAGGGCAGGGTCACCACCAGCGCCGCGCGCCGCGTCCACATGTTCGGCGACGCCACCCACCCCGCCACATCGGCAATCCGCGCAGGCTCCGCCACCAGCCGCTTCTGCGCCGCGATGCTGGCATGGTCCGACACCGCCCATCCCTCGAACCCCGCGACCCAGCCGCAGATCAACTCCCAAGCCGCCTGATCGGGCCGCATCCGCGCCTGCGTCAGCAGCTTCGCCGCCGCCACCATCGCCTCATGCACATTGCTGGCCCACAGCCCGCCCGCCAGCGCGACCCTCTCCTCCACGCCCAAGCCCGCCCGCCATTCGGCGACAAGCTCCTCCACCTGCGGGACCGCAACCCCCAGATATCGCCGGGAAATCTTGTGATAGGCCGCCATTTCGGCGGCCTTTCCCTCATCCCCCAGCGCCTCCAGACGTGCCAGAGCGTCGGTGATCATTCCACCGTCACCGACTTTGCAAGGTTCCTCGGCTGGTCCACATCCGTCCCCTTCGCAATCGCCGTGTGATAGGCCAGCAGTTGCGCAGGAACCGCGTAAAGGATCGGGGCAAAGGCCGCATCGACCTCGGGCATGACCAAGGATTTCCAGACACCCTGACCCGCCTCTTCCAACCCCTGCGCATCCGAGATCAGCAGCACCTTGCCATGCCGCGCCATCACCTCCTGCATGTTCGACACCGTCTTGTCGAAAAGCTGGTCGCGCGGCGCCAGAACGATCACCGGCACGCGGGCATCGATCAAGGCGATGGGCCCGTGCTTCAATTCGCCCGATGCATAACCTTCGGCATGTATATAGCTGATTTCCTTCAACTTCAGCGCCCCTTCCAGCGCCAGCGGAAACATCGCCCCACGGCCAAGGAACAGCACATCCTGCGCCTCGGCCAGCTCCTCCGCCACATCGGCAATCGCCGCCGAAAGCCCCAGCGCATGGTTCATCAGCCCCGGCAGATTGCGCAATGCCCTCAGATGCGCCGCCGCCTGCTCCGCCGTCAGCCGCCCGCGGTCCAGCCCCGCCTTGATTGCCATCAGCGCCAGCACCGTCAACTGGCAGGTGAAGGCCTTGGTCGAGGCGACGCCCACCTCCACCCCGGCAAGGATGGGCAGCGACAGGTCGCTTTCCCGCGCGATGGACGATGTCGGCACGTTCACCACCGACACGACCTTCGCCACCTTTTCCTTCGCATGCCGCAAGGCCGCCAACGTATCCGCCGTCTCGCCCGATTGCGAAACGAAGACCGCCCATGACTTCTCCGACAGCACCGGATCGCGATAGCGGAATTCCGACGCGATATCGACCTCGGCCGGCAGGCCCGCGATCTGTTCGAACCAGTATTTCGCCACATGGCAGGCATAGGATGCCGTCCCGCAGGCCACCATCACCACACGGTCGACGCCCGTGAAATCAACACCTTCCGGCAACCGTAGGGCGGGGTTCACCCCGCCGCCCGTGTAATGCTTCAACGCATCCGCGATCACCACGGGTTGCTCGGCGATTTCCTTCGCCATGAAATGCTTGTAGCCCGCCTTCTCGATCCGCGCGCTCTCGATCTGGATGCGCGTCTCGGCCCGGTTGGCGCGGCGGTCGGCGGCGTCGAAAATTTCGGCCCCCGCCCGGGTGATCACCGCCCAGTCGCCCTCTTCCAGATAGGTGATCCGGTCTGTCATCGGCGCCAGCGCGATGGCATCCGACCCCACGAACATCTCGCCCTTGCCATGCCCGATGGCCAGAGGGCTGCCCTTGCGCGCCGCGATCATCAGATCGTCCTGCCCGTCGAACAGGAAACACAGCGCGAATGCCCCGTGCAGCCGTTTCAACGTCTCGCGCGCCGCCTCGACGGGGGCCATCCCCCTGTCCATGTACATCTGCGCCAGAAGAGCGACCGTCTCGGTATCCGTCTGCGATTCCTGAACATATCCCGCAGCGGCCAATTCCTCCCGCAATTCGCGGAAATTCTCGATGATCCCGTTATGCACCACGGCCACGGGCCCCGCACGGTGCGGATGCGCATTGGTAACCGTTGCGGCGCCATGTGTGGCCCAGCGCGTATGCCCGATCCCCGCCTTCCCCGCGAGCGGTTCATGCACCAGAAGGTCCGACAGATTGACAAGCTTGCCCACCGCCCGCCGCCGATCCAGCCGCCCGCCATTCACCGTGGCGATCCCGGCCGAGTCATAGCCGCGATATTCCAGCCGCTTCAGCGCCTCGACCAGCAGAGGCGCAGCCTCATGGTTCCCAAGAACCCCTACAATTCCGCACATTATTCTTGCCCCTTGGCCCGTTTAGCCTTCTCGGCCTTTAACTTTTCGAACAATTTTGGTTTCAGGCCCGCCTTGTTGACCTGCTTCGCCCGGCCCAGCGCCACGGCCTCGGCCGGCACATCCTCTGTGATCACCGACCCTGATCCGGTCAGCGCGTCATCCCCCACCGTGACGGGGGCCACCAGCATCGTATCCGACCCGATGAAGGCGCGTTTGCCGATCACGGTGCGGTGCTTCATCACCCCGTCGTAATTGCAGGTCACGGTGCCCGCGCCGATGTTGGTATGTTCGCCCACATGGGCGTCGCCCAGATAGGTCAGATGGCCGACCTTCACCCCCTCGTCGAGGATGGCGTTCTTGATCTCGACGAAATTGCCGACATGCACATCCTCGGCCAATTCCGCGCCGGGGCGCAGGCGGGCAAAGGGGCCGACGGTCGCGCCACGGCTGATGTGGCAACCCTCCAGGTGGCAGAACCCCTTGACCTCCGCCTCGGATTCGATGGTCACGCCGGGGCCGAAGATCACGTTCGGCCCGATCACCGCATCGCGCCCCACCACCGTGTCCAGTGCGAAGAACACCGTTTCGGGTGCCGTCAGCGTCACCCCGTTCTCCAGCGCCTCTGCCCGCGCCCGGGCCTGAAACGCCGCCTCAGCCGCTGCCAGTTGCGCGCGGGTATTGACCCCCATCGTCTCGGCCTCGTCGCACAGCACCAGCCCCGCCGAAAGCCCCTCGGCCCGCGCCAGTGCCACGATGTCGGTCAGGTAGAACTCTCCCGCCGCATTCTGGTTGCCCACCGCCGCGCAGAGCCGCATCAGCGTCGCCGCCTCCCCGCAGACCACCCCGGAATTGCACAGGGTGACCGCCCGCTCCGCCTCTGTCGCATCCTTCCATTCCACGATGCGCTCAAGCGCCTCGCCATCCGCGATCAGGCGGCCATAGCGCCCCGGATCGGCGGCATGAAATCCCAGAACGACCACCGCATGGCGCTTGCGCGCCGCCAGCATCGCTTCCAGCGTCTCCGCCCGGATGAAGGGGGTGTCGCCATAGAGGACCAGCGCATCCCCGGCCACCCCTTCCAGCAGGGGGGCGGCCTGCAGCACCGCATGGGCGGTGCCCTTCTGCTCCTCCTGCACGACGGTCTGCACCTCTTCGTCGAAGGCGCGGGCAGATTTGGCCACGGCCTCGGCCCCGTGCCCCGTCACCACGACGGTGACTTCCGGCGAAAGCGCGCGACCGGCCTGCATCGCATGATGCAGCAGGGGGGCAGCCCCGACCTTGTGCAGCACCTTGGGCAGGTCGGAATTCATCCGCGTGCCCTGACCTGCCGCCAGAATGACCAGTGAAACCGACATGCTGCCCCTTTCCTTCTTTGTGCGCCCGTTTTACCCCCATCCGGGCGGGCCGCAAGCCTTGCCCGCTTCACGCCTGTTTTCGGGGTATTTCAAGCGATGCGGACTGTGGTCTTCGATTTAGACGGAACTTTGGCGGATACCTCCGCCGATCTGCTCGCCGCGGCCAATGCCTGTTTCCGTGACCTCGGGCATGGCGAAATGCTGACCTCCGCCGACAGCCTGACCGCCTTTCACGGCGGCCGCGCCATGCTGCGCCTCGGCTTTTCGCGTCTCGGCCCCTATGACGAGGCTCAGGTCGATGCGCAATATCCGCGGCTCCTGCAGGCCTATGCCGATGCCATCGACACCCATACCCGCCTCTACCCCGGCGCCGTGCAGGCGGTGGAGGCCTTGCGGGGCAGGGGCTTTGCCACCACGATCTGCACCAATAAACCTGCAGGACTTGCCGAAACGCTGGTTACCCGCCTCGGTATCCGCCCGCTCTTTGACGTGCTCATCGGGGCGGACACGCTGCCCACCCGCAAGCCGGACGTCGCGCCTTACGCGGCAGCCGTCGAAAGAGCAGGGGGCACCGTCGCCCGCTCCATGCTGGTCGGCGATACCGACACCGACCGCAGGACGGCCCGCGCGGCGGGGGTGCCCGTGGCCCTCGTCACCTTCGGGCCGGAGGGGCGCGACATCGCGCGGCTTGACCCGGACGCGCTGCTGGATCATTTCGATCACCTGCCGGAGATCGCGGAAAGGCTGGTGCGTTGATGGAACGTTTCACGGGCAGCTTCACCCAGCAGGAACCCATCCCGGAAGAGGGGATCGAGGCCGCCATCGCCGTTCTGCGCCACGGCCGTTTGCACCGCTACAACACCATCGCAGGCGAAGTTTCGGAAACCGCCCTTCTGGAAGAGGAATTCGCCGCGCTGACCGGGGCGAAATACTGCCTCGCCGTCGCCTCCGGCGGTTATGCCATGGGCTGCGCGCTGCGGGCGGTCGGGGTCAAGGCCGGTGACCCGGTCCTGTCCAATGCCTTCACGCTGGCCCCGGTCCCGGGGGCCATCGCCGCCCTCGGCGCGCATCCCGTGCTGGTGGAGGTGACCGAGGATCTGACGATCGATCTCGCCCATCTGGAGGCGCAGGCGCAGGCCTCCGGTGCAAGGGTGCTGCTCCTGTCGCATATGCGGGGCCATGTCTGCGACATGGAGGCGCTGATGGCGCTCTGCGATCGGCTGGGCGTGACGGTGATCGAGGATTGCGCCCATACGATGGGCGCGACCTGGCGCGGCATCCCTTCGGGCAGGCATGGCAAGGTCGCCGCCTATTCCATGCAGACCTACAAGCACATCAATTCCGGCGAGGGTGGATTTCTGATCACCGACGATGCCGAGATCGCCGCCCGCGCCATCCTGCTGTCGGGCAGCTACATGCTCTATGCCCGCCACCGCGCCGCCCCGCCGCCCGAGGTATTCGAGGGTATCCGGCTGGATACGCCGAACGTCTCTGGCAGGATGGACAATCTGCGCGCCGCCATCCTGCGCCCGCAACTGCGGTTGCTCGCGGACCGCGTCGCCCGCTGGGGCGACCTCTACCGCGCGCTGGAGGCGGGCCTAGACGCCACCCCCAGCCTGCGCCTGATCCCGCGCCCCGCGCATGAGGTCTATGTCGGCTCCTCTTTCCAGTTCCTCTTGCCTGACTGGTCGCCCGGCCGCATCAAGGCGCTGATTGCCCGCTGCGCCGCGCGGGGGGTTGAACTGAAATGGTTCGGCGCGCCCGATCCGGTCGCCTTCACCAGCCGCTACGATCACTGGCGCTATGCCGACCCTGCACCCTTGCCACGGACGGACCGCATCCTTGCGGGACTGATCGACATGCGGGTGCCGCTGACCTTTTCCTCTGCCGATTGCGCGCTCATCGCGCGCATCATTCGTGCCGAAGTTCTGGCTGTGCAGCAATCCGGGGAAGAGGCCGCGGAGGCCGTGCCATTGGCCGATTAGCGCACGAATTTTCTGCGAAAATTCAGGTCACGCCCCAAGCCGCTACGGGGCCTACAAGGCCCCCGAATTTTCGCAGAAAATTCGCCCCCCTTACTCCTGCCCCCGCGCATTCCAAAGCGGCACGGTCGAGATCGACATCTTCGCCGACCCTTCCGTCACCTCCCGCGCATGGGCGACATAGATCAGCGTGTCATTCGCCGCATCATAGATCCGCGTCACCGACAGGGACTTCAGCAGGAGCGATTGCCGCTCGCTGAAGATCTCCTCGCCCTTCGGTCCGCGATCGATCTCGCCCAGAATAATCGGCCCGGTCTGGCGACAGGCGATGGAGGAATTCGACGGGTCCTCGAACCAGTTCCCCTGCATCAGACGGTCCAGCGTGGAGCGGTCGAAATAGGCCAGATGGCAGGTCACGCCCTGCACCTCCGGATCGGCCAGCGCCTCGATCAGGATGTCATTGCCGATCCAGTCCACGCCCACCCGACCAACTTCCTCGGCCAAGGCGGCAGGCGCGGCCAGAAGGGCGGCCAGAAACGGCAGGGATATGCGATGCATGGCGAACCTCCTTCGACCTGCCGCAAGTGAAGCGCAACAGGCGGCCTTGCACCAGCCCCTTCGCCATGCCCGCCACACCTTCGGCCATATCCGACTGATTTGCTTCGCGACTCAACCCGACCCCCGTCGCCTTACCGTCTTTCCGCGCCGCAGCGTGGCCGCAGTGTGCCATTGCATACAATTTGCGGAATCCCTTGTCGCAGGGGGCGCGCAGGGGCCGCTTTTCGGCCCGCCTTCGGTTGACCAAGGGCAGGGGGAAGAGTAAACGGTGCGCAAGAGATCAAGCGGCTCGCCAGTAGTCCGCAGCTCGCATGTCGCCAGCCGAAGGAGCGCCTCGTGGACCCAATCCTCCGAGAGTATCTTCCCATACTCATTCTTCTGGCCATCGCGGTCGGCCTCGGCCTTGTGCTGATGCTCGCGGCGGCAGTGCTGGCAGTGCGCAATCCGGACCCGGAAAAGGTCTCGGCCTATGAATGCGGCTTCAACGCCTTCGACGACGCGCGGATGAAGTTCGACGTGCGCTTCTACCTCGTGTCGATCCTCTTCATCATCTTCGACCTCGAAGTGGCCTTCCTCTTCCCTTGGGCCGTGGCCTTCGGTGAAATCTCGATGACGGCCTTCTGGTCGATGATGGTCTTCCTCGCCATCCTGACCGTCGGCTTCGCCTATGAATGGAAGAAAGGAGCCCTGGAATGGGAGTGAGCACCTCTGCCAACCATGCGGGCGGTGACCACGAGGTTGCCGTGCAGGCCCTGAACCGCGAGCTTCAGGACAAGGGTTTCCTGCTGACCTCGACCGAGGACATCATCAACTGGGCGCGGATCGGGTCGTTGCACTGGATGACCTTCGGCCTCGCCTGCTGCGCGGTGGAGATGATGCACACCTCCATGCCGCGCTATGACCTTGAACGTTTCGGCACCGCGCCCCGCGCCTCGCCTCGGCAGTCGGACCTGATGATCGTTGCGGGCACGCTGACCAACAAGATGGCCCCGGCGCTGCGCAAGGTCTATGACCAGATGCCGGAGCCGCGCTATGTCATTTCGATGGGCTCCTGCGCCAATGGCGGCGGCTATTACCACTACTCCTATTCCGTCGTGCGCGGCTGCGACCGCGTGGTTCCGGTGGACGTCTACGTCCCCGGCTGCCCGCCCACGGCCGAGGCGCTGCTCTACGGCATCCTGCAACTGCAGCGGAAGATCCGCCGCACCGGCACCATCACGCGGTAAGGGAAAGCCATGTCCGAAGCCCTGCAAGAACTGGCGGCCCATATCGGCTTCAAGCAGCCCGATGCCGTCCTGGCCAGCCGTGTGGAATTCGGCGAACTGACGCTGGACGTCGCCACGGGCCAGCTCGAAGCCCTCGTCGAATTCCTGCGCACCGACAGCGCCTGCCGCTTCTCCAGCCTTGTCGACATCACGGCGGTGGATCATCCCGACCGCGCCGAACGCTTCGACGTGGTCTACCACTTGCTGTCGATGTACCAGAACCACCGCATCCGTCTGAAACTGGCGGTCGGCGAAGAGGAAATGGTGCCCTCGCTGGTCAGCATCCACCCCTCGGCCAACTGGTTCGAGCGCGAGGTGTTCGACATGTTCGGCATCCTGTTCTCGGGCCACCCGGACCTGCGCCGCATCCTGACCGACTACGGCTTCCGTGGCTTCCCGCTGCGCAAGGATTTCCCGACCACCGGCTATACCGAGGTCCGCTATGACGAGGCGCAGAAGCGCGTCGTCTACGAACCCGTCAAGCTGGTGCAGGAATACCGGCAATTCGACTTCATGTCCCCGTGGGAAGGTGCCGATTACATCCTTCCCGGCGACGAGAAAAAGGCCTGAGGCACGGTCGCGCCCCTGCGCATGACCGCCTGAGAGAGGTGAGACGATGATGGACGGCAGCTTCGACGACGCGCTCACGGGCGAACAGAAGATCCGCAACTTCAACATCAACTTCGGCCCGCAGCACCCTGCGGCCCACGGCGTGCTGCGCCTCGTGCTGGAACTGGATGGCGAGATCGTGGAACGCTGCGATCCCCATATCGGCCTGCTGCATCGCGGCACCGAAAAGCTGATGGAAAGCCGAACCTACCTGCAGAACCTGCCCTATTTTGACCGGCTGGATTACGTCGCCCCGATGAATCAGGAACATGCCTGGTGTCTGGCGATCGAACGGCTGACGGGCACCAAGGTGCCGCGCCGCGCCAGCCTGATCCGCGTGCTCTATTCCGAAATCGGGCGCGTGCTGAACCACCTGCTGAACGTCACGACGCAGGCGATGGACGTGGGGGCGCTGACCCCGCCGCTCTGGGGCTTCGAGGAACGCGAACAGCTGATGGTGTTCTACGAACGGGCCTGCGGTGCGCGCCTGCACGCGGCCTATTTCCGCCCCGGTGGCGTGCATCAGGACCTGCCGCCCGCGCTTCTGGACGATATCGAGGCTTGGGCCGACAAGTTCCCCAAGGTGCTGGACGACATCGACACGCTGCTGACGGAAAACCGCATCTTCAAGCAGCGCAACGCAGATATCGGGATCGTCACGGAAGAGGACATCCTGAAATGGGGCTATTCCGGCGTCATGGTGCGCGGCTCGGGCCTTGCATGGGACCTGCGCCGCGCGCAGCCCTATGAATGCTACGACGAATTCGACTTCAAGATCCCGGTCGGCAAGAACGGCGACTGCTACGACCGCTATCTCTGCCGCATGGCGGAGATGCGCGAGTCGACCAGCATCATCCGTCAGGCCATCGCGAAACTGCGCGAACCGGCGGGCAAGACCGACGTTCTGGCGCGCGGCAAGATCACGCCGCCCAAGCGGGGCGAGATGAAGACCTCTATGGAGGCGCTCATCCATCACTTCAAGCTTTACACCGAAGGCTTCCACGTCCCCGCGGGCGAGGTCTATGCCGCGGTGGAGGCGCCCAAGGGCGAATTCGGCGTCTACCTCGTCGCCGACGGCACCAACAAACCCTACCGCGCCAAGATCCGCGCGCCGGGTTACCTGCACCTGCAATCCATGGACTACATCTGCAAGGGCCATCAGCTTGCCGACGTGTCCGCCATCATCGGCACGATGGACGTCGTGTTCGGGGAGATCGACCGCTAATGCTCCGCCGCCTGCATCCTGTCCAACCCGCAAGCTTCGCCTTCACGCCCGCCAATCTGGAATGGGCGCAGGGGCAGATTTCGAAATATCCCGAGGGCCGTCAGGCCTCGGCCATCATCCCGCTCCTGTGGCGCGCGCAGGAACAGGAGGGGTGGCTCACTCGTCCGGCCATCGAATACGTCGCCGACATGCTGGGCATGGCCTATATCCGCGCGCTGGAAGTGGCGACCTTCTACTTCATGTTCCAGCTGCAACCCGTTGGTTCCATTGCCCATATCCAGATCTGCGGCACCACCTCCTGCATGATCTGCGGCGCCGAGGACCTGATCAAGGTCTGCAAGGAACTGATCGCCCCCGCGCCGCATACCCTTTCGGCCGATGGCAAATTCTCGTGGGAGGAAGTGGAGTGCATGGGTGCCTGCGCCAATGCGCCCATGGCCCAGATCGGCAAGGATTATTACGAGGACCTCACGCCAGAGAAATTGCGCGACCTCATCGCCCGCTTCTCCAAGGGCGAGGTTCCGGTGCCCGGCCCGCAGAATGGCCGCTATGCCGCCGAACCGCTCTCGGGCCTCACTTCGCTGAAGGATTTCGAGTCCGGCAAGACGCAATACAACGCCTCGGCCCAACGCGCCGTCGATATCGGCGATACGGTCAAGCGTATCGACGGGACCGAGGTCCCGATCCTTACGCCATGGCTTGGCAAACCCGCGAAGGCCTCCCCTAAGGCGAAGGTTGCGAAGGAACCCGAACCGGTGGCTGCAGCCGCCGAACCGAAAAAGGCACCGGCGCGCAAGGCCGCGCCGAAGGCCGCAGCCGCAGATCAACCCGCGGGCGACGCCCCGGCCAAGCCGCGGGCAAGCCGCGCGAAGAAGACGGACAAGGAATGAACTGAAGACAAGGAGCGGGGCAGGGTTTGCGCCCCCGGAACAGGGAAATGGCCATGAAGAGAGTCGAAAACCTGAATGCTCCCTCGCTCGGAGGCGCGATTGCCGCCGCTGGGTTCGGGATTCTTGCCTTTGCAGTGTCGAAGGTGATCGGTGGCTTTGACTATACGACCTCGGGCTTCTTCGCGGCGATGATCGCGCTGGTCGCGGGCATCGTCCTCGTTCTGCCTTGGGGCGCCAAGGACCGGATCGCCAAGCCCGAAGTGCAAGGCGAAGGCCATGGCTACGCCCCTGCTGCCCCGGTTGCCGCTTCCGCCCCCGTCGCGGCCCCGGCACCCGCTCCCGAACCCGTCGCCGCCGCTCCGCTGGCTGCCGCCGCCATGCCCACCGCCGCCGCCGAGCAGAAACCGGCAGGCCTCTCCGCCCCGCGCGGCGGCAAGGCCGATGACCTGAAGGTGATCGAAGGCGTGGGTCCCGCGATGGAGAAACTGCTGAACGAACACGGCATCTTCCACCTCGACCAGATCGCGGGCTGGGGCCCGGCGGAAGTCGCGTGGATGGATGGCAACCTGAAGGGCTTCAAGGGCCGTGTCACCCGCGACAAATGGGTGGCGCAGGCGAAACTGATCGCCGAGGTGGGGCTGGAGGAATTCCTCCGCCGCGCCAAGACGAACGACTACTGAGGCGGGGATGCGTCAACCCACGCCAGAGGAAAAGGCAATTGCCCGGCAGGCAAGGCTCGTCGCCTTCGTCATAGCCGGAACGATGATCCTCTGGATGGGCGCGCAATACCTCGGGGGGCAGATGGGCTGGGAAACCCGCTTCGTCTTCCTCTTCGACCTCGCCGCGATGGCCGCGTTCTTCTGGGCGCTGGTCGTGACATACGGAATCTGGCGCAAGCGCCGGGGCAATTGAGGGGCAAGACATGCTCAAGGATCAGGACCGCATCTTCACCAACCTCTACGGGATGCATGACCGCACCCTTGCAGGGGCGAAGAAGCGCGGCCATTGGGACGGCACCGCAGACATCATCAAGCGGGGCCGCGACACGATCATCGAACAGGTCAAGGCGTCGGGGCTGCGCGGCCGTGGCGGCGCGGGTTTCCCCACGGGCTTGAAATGGTCCTTCATGCCCAAGCAAAGCGATGGCCGTCCGTCCTATCTCGTCATCAATGCCGACGAATCCGAACCCGGCACCTGCAAGGACCGGGAGATCATGCGGCATGATCCCCATACCCTGATCGAAGGCGCTCTGATCGCCTCTTTCGCGATGGGCGCGAATGCCTGCTACATCTACATCCGCGGCGAATACATCCGCGAGCGCGAGGCGCTGCAGGCTGCGATCGACGAATGCTATGACGCGGGCCTCCTCGGCAAGAACGCGGCGAAGTCGGGCTGGGATTTCGACCTCTACCTGCATCACGGGGCAGGGGCCTATATCTGCGGCGAGGAAACGGCGCTGCTGGAATCCCTCGAAGGCAAGAAGGGCATGCCCCGCATGAAGCCGCCCTTCCCGGCAGGCTCCGGCCTCTACGGCTGCCCGACGACGGTGAACAACGTGGAATCCATTGCGGTGGTCCCGACGATCCTGCGTCGCGGCCCGGAATGGTTCGCGGGCTTCGGTCGCCCGAACAACGCAGGCACCAAACTTTTCGGCATATCCGGCCACGTCAACAACCCCTGCGTCGTCGAAGAGGCCATGTCGATCCCGCTCAAGGAACTGCTGGAGCGTCACTGCGGCGGCGTGCGCGGCGGATGGAAGAACCTCAAGGCCGTGATCCCCGGCGGGTCGTCGGTGCCCCTGCTCACGCAGGCGCAATGCGACGACGCGATCATGGATTTCGACTGGCTGCGCGAACAGCGCTCCGGCCTCGGCACGGCGGCGGTGATCGTGATGGACCAGTCCACCGACGTCATCAAGGCGATCTGGCGGCTGTCCAAATTCTACAAGCATGAAAGCTGCGGCCAGTGCACCCCCTGCCGCGAAGGCACGGGCTGGATGATGCGCGTGATGGACCGTCTGGTGCGTGGCGAGGCGGAGGTCGAGGAGATCGACATGCTGCTCTCCGTCACGAAACAGGTCGAAGGCCACACGATCTGCGCCCTCGGCGACGCGGCGGCATGGCCGATTCAGGGCCTCGTCCGGGCCTTCCGGGACGAGATCGAGGATCGCATCAAGGCCAAGAAGACGGGCCGCCTTTCGGCGGTCGCGGCGGAGTGAGACGGATGGCGGCAGCCCTGACCCTTTGCCTCGCGGCCTCTGGCTGCGTGCGCACCGCGCCCGAAGGCGCGGCGGTCGCGGCTGCGCCCCTGACAGTGACGCGCGAAGGCACGCCCTATGCCAACTGGGAAGGGGCCGCCGCCCGCAAACAGGCCGAAGCAGAATGCGCGGCACTGGGCCGGACCCTTCGCCCGTCGATCTATGACCGCTATCAGGCAGGTTCATGGGTCTATGTGGAGGGTTGCGCATGACCCGCTATGCGATAACCGCCCCCGCCACGCGGGCTTGTGATGGCATATCAGGGCGATGGGCCCCCACATCTTTGGCAGGAACTGCCAAGGAGAAGGCCATGAAACTGTCGCTCACCGTCGCCTCCCTGATGTTCGCAGCCCCGGCGCTGGCCGCCGACCTGCCGATCAACAAGGAACCGCATATCAACCAGATCCTCCTGCAGGGCTTCATCGGCGACGCCATCGCCGACAACTGCCCCACGATGGAACCGCGCAAACTCCGCGCGCTGGGCGAGTTGAACAAGCTGCGCGCCTATGCGCAGGACAAGGGCTACACCGTCGCTGAAATCCGCGCCTTCGTGACGTCCGACACGGAAAAGGCGCGCGGCAAGGCCGAGGCGGCGGAATGGCTCAAGGCCAAGGGCGCAGAACCCGGCAAGACCGAGGAGTACTGCCGCATCGGGCGCGAGGAGATCGCGAAGGAGTCGCTGATCGGCTATTTGCTGAGGGACACACAATGACCCATGGCATTTCGGCACGGGCATGTATTGAACAGGCGCAGCGGTGGCAGGCCCCCCGTTGCAGCCGCATGGCGGGGGCGTGACGCGCATGTGCCACGGACATCTCGACCCCAGACATGCGATGCGCGACATCGAGGCGCGCGTGAAACACCTGTCGGTTGCACAGGAAAAGACGAAACAGGCGACCCGCGCGCCGCTGGGGGGGCTGCTCGCCCGCCTGCGCGACGCGGTGAACGGGCTGCTGCGGAAGGACCGGGCTCATGTCTAACCTGAAGAAGATCAACATCGACGGCATCGAGGTCGAGGTGGATGGTGCCATGACCATCATCCAGGCGGCCGAGGCGGCTGGCGTGGAAATCCCGCGCTTCTGCTACCACGAACGCCTGTCGATCGCCGGCAACTGCCGGATGTGCCTTGTCGAAGTGGTCGGCGGCCCGCCGAAACCCGCCGCCTCCTGCGCGATGCAGGTCCGCGACCTGCGCCCCGGCCCGAATGGCGAGGCGCCGGTCGTCAAGACCAAGTCGCCGATGGTCAAGAAGGCCCGCGAGGGCGTGATGGAATTCCTGCTGATCAACCACCCGCTCGACTGCCCGATCTGCGATCAGGGCGGCGAATGCGACCTGCAGGATCAGGCGATGGCTTACGGCGTCGACTTCTCGCGCTACCGCGAACCGAAGCGCGCGTCGGATGATCTGAACCTCGGCCCGCTGGTGGCGACGAAGATGACGCGCTGCATCTCCTGCACGCGCTGCGTGCGTTTCACCACCGAAGTCGCGGGCATCACCCAGATGGGCCAGACGGGGCGGGGCGAGGACTCGGAGATCACCTCCTACCTCAACATGACGCTCGACTCGAACCTGCAGGGGAACATCATCGACCTCTGCCCCGTCGGTGCGCTGACGTCGAAACCCTATGCCTTCACCGCGCGTCCGTGGGAACTGACCAAGACGGAAACCGTGGACGTGATGGACGCGCTGGGGTCGAACATCCGCGTCGATACCAAGGGCCGCGAAGTCATGCGCATCCTGCCGCGCAACCATGACGGCGTGAACGAGGAATGGATTTCCGACAAGACCCGCTTCGTCTGGGACGGCCTGCGCCGCCAGCGTCTGGACACGCCCTATATCCGCGAGAACGGCAAGCTGCGTAAGGCTGGCTGGGGCGAGGCGCTGGCCGCCGCCGCAGCCGCGATGAAGGGGAAAAAGGTTGCCGCTCTGGTGGGCGATCTCGCCCCGGTCGAGGCGGTCTACAGCCTCAAGCAGCTGATCGAAGGGCTGGGCGGCCATGTCGAGTGCCGCACCGATGGCGCGCGCCTGCCTGCGGGCAACAGGTCGGCCTATGTCGGCACCGCGCGCATCGAAGATATCGACACCGCCAAGACCATCACCCTGATCGGGACCAACCCCCGCGTCGAGGCGGCGGTCCTGAACGCACGCATCCGCAAGGCATGGTCGAACGGCGCCAATGTCACCGTCGTCGGCCCGGCGGTGGACCTGACCTATGACTACAGCCACGCAGGCACCGACCGCGCGGCCTTGACGGCCCTCGTCGCGGCGGCCAAGCCGCTTGAAAAGCCGGGCGTGGTGATCCTCGGTCAAGGGGCGATCAACGAAGCCGATGGCGAGGCTGTGTTGTCCCAGGCCATGGCGCTCTGCTCGGCGACCGGCGCGAAATTGCTGGTGCTTCACACCGCCGCGTCGCGCGTTGGCGCAATGGATGTGGGTGCCGTGACCGAAGGCGGTGTTGCCGCCGCCACCGAAGGGGCCGAGGTGATCTACAATCTCGGCGCGGACGAGGTGGAGATCGCAGCGGGTCCCTTCGTCATTTATCAGGGCAGCCATGGCGACCGTGGCGCGATGCGCGCCGACGTGATCCTTCCGGGTGCGGCGTGGACCGAGGAGAACGGCCTCTTCGTCAATACCGAAGGCCGCCCGCAACTGGCGCTGCGCGCCGGTTTCGCCCCCGGCGAAGCCAAAGAGAACTGGGCCATCCTGCGCGCCCTGTCCGCCGAGCTTGGGGCCGCCCTGCCGTGGGACAGCCTTGCCGCGCTGCGCCGCGCGCTTGTCGCCGCGCATCCGCAACTGGGCCGGATCGACGAGGTGGCCGCGAATGACTGGCAGCCGTTGGACGTCACGGCCCCGGCCAAGGCCGACTTCCGCACGGCGATCAAGGACTTCTACCTGACCAACCCCGTCGCCCGCGCCTCTGCCCTGATGGGCGAGTTGTCGGCCATGGCAGCGGAACGCGCCCGTGTGGCGCTGGCGGCGGAGTGATCCATCCATGACGGTCGCACGCATCGCAGGCATCGCAAGGGCAGGGGTCGCGGCAGCGGCCCTGTCGGCCTGCGCGCCTGCGGCGGATGTGTCCAGCATGGGGAATTTCGATCCATCCTATCAGGGGATCGAAACGATCCTGCTTGACGGGGATCTGGTGAATTTCCGCGTAGCGATGACCGGCGCGCGGGACAATGCCGATGTCGAGGCCTATGCGCGCTGCGCTGCGGCCCAATACGCGCTGATCCGTGGCGCGGGCTTTGCCCGGCACGTGCGGACCAACGTGGCGAAACGGGGCGAAACCTGGCGGGGGGATGCGGTCTATACCATCTCCGCCGCCCTTCCGAAGGGCTTCAGGACGATCGACGCCGAGGTGACGGTGCGCGATTGCGGCTCGCTCGGGATACCGACTGTCTGAGGGAAAGGCATCATGAACGAATTCTTCGCAACGGGGACGGGAACGCTGGTTCTGGTGGCGGCACAGACGCTGCTGCTGGTCGGTTTCGTGATGCTCTCGATGCTCTTCCTCGTCTATGGCGACCGGAAGATCTGGGCGGCGGTGCAGATGCGCCGTGGTCCGAACGTGGTGGGGCCATGGGGCCTGCTGCAAACCGTCGCCGATGCCGCCAAATACGTCTTCAAGGAAATCGTCATCCCCGCCGGGGCCGACCGTCCGGTCTTTTTCCTCGCCCCGATGCTGTCCTTCGTGCTGGCGCTCATGGCATGGGCCGTGATCCCCTTCGATGACGGCTGGGTTCTCGCCAATATCAACGTGGCGATCCTCTTCGTCTTCGCCATGTCCTCGCTCGAAGTCTATGGCGTCATCATGGGCGGCTGGGCGTCGAACTCCAAGTATCCCTTCCTCGGCTCCCTCCGCTCCGCCGCGCAGATGATTTCTTACGAGGTGTCGTTGGGCCTCATCATCATCGGCATCATCATCTCCACCGGATCGATGAACCTGTCGGCCATTGTCGAGGCGCAGGATGGCGACCTCGGCCTGTTGAACTGGTACTGGCTGCCGCACCTGCCGATGGTGGCGCTGTTCTTTATCTCGGCCCTTGCCGAAACCAACCGCCCGCCCTTCGACCTTCCGGAAGCGGAATCCGAACTCGTCGCTGGCTTCATGGTGGAATACTCCTCCACCCCTTTCCTGCTGTTCATGGCGGGCGAATACATCGCCATCTACCTGATGTGCGCGCTGATGAGCATCCTGTTCTTCGGCGGCTGGCTCTCGCCCATTCCCGGCCTGCCCGACGGGTGGTGGTGGATGGTCGCCAAGATGGCCTTCTTCTTCTTCCTCTTCGCGATGGTGAAGGCCATCGTCCCCCGCTACCGCTATGACCAACTCATGCGGATCGGCTGGAAGGTCTTCCTGCCGCTCTCGCTCGCATGGGTCGTGATCGTGGCCTTCCTTGCGAAATTCGAAGTGCTCGGCGGCTTCTGGGCCCGCTGGACGATCGGAGGCTGAAAATGGCAAACATCGACTGGACCCGCGCCACGCGCTATTTCCTGCTGCAGGACTTCATCAAGGGTTTCGCCCTTGGCATGAAGTACTTCTTCGCCCCCAAGGCGACGGTGAACTACCCGCACGAAAAGGGCCCGCTGTCCCCGCGCTTCCGCGGCGAACACGCGCTGCGCCGCTATCCCAACGGCGAGGAACGCTGCATCGCATGCAAACTGTGCGAGGCCGTCTGCCCCGCGCAGGCCATCACCATCGACGCCGAACCGCGCGAGGACGGGTCGCGCCGCACGACGCGCTATGACATCGACATGACGAAATGCATCTATTGCGGCTTCTGTCAGGAAGCCTGCCCCGTTGATGCCATCGTCGAAGGCCCGAACTTCGAATTCTCCACCGAAACCCGCGAAGAGCTTTTCTACAACAAGGAAAAACTCCTCGAAAACGGCGCGCGCTGGGAGGCCGAGATTGCCCGCAATCTCGAACTCGACGCGCCCTATCGGTGAGTGCAGATGACTGACGCCTTCACCAAGATGTTCCAGCAGATGATGGAAAGCGGGCAGGAGATGGTCCGCGCCTTCAATCCTGCCTTGGAGAATATGCAGGTGAAGGGGTTCGAGCAGTTCTTCCCCACCATGTCCAAGGACATGATGGAAATGTGGTTCGGCAAGACCTTCAACCGCGAAGGGCTTGACGCCAAGACAAGGCTCCTTGTCACCATCGCCGCCCTCACTGTATTGGGCGCGCAGGCGGAACCGCAATTGAAGCTGACCGTGCGCCACGCGCTGGAAGCGGGGGCCACCCAACGCGAGATCGCCGAGGTGATCTGGCAGATGAGCATGTTCGGCGGCCTGCCCGCCATGCAGAAGGCGCTTGAGATCGCTCAGGCCGTCTTTGCCGAAGTTGAGGAGAAAGACGCATGAGCGTTGCAGATTACGCCTTCTACGCCTTCGCCATCGTCACGGTGACGGCGGGGCTTCTGGTGACCGTCAGCCGCAACCCGGTGCATTCGGTGCTCTGGCTGATCCTCGCCTTCCTCTCCTCGGCGGGGCTCTTCGTCCTTCTGGGCGCGGAATTCGTCGCGATGCTCTTGATCATCGTCTATGTCGGCGCGGTGGCGGTGCTGTTCCTCTTCGTCGTCATGATGCTCGACATCGACTTCGCGGAATTGAAGGGCGAGATGGCGAAATACATGCCGCTGGGTCTGCTGATCGGCGTCGTGATGCTGATGCAGATCGCGCTGGGTGTCGGCGCTTGGGTTCAGGCAGATGGCGCGCTCGGCCTGCGTCAGGCTGTCGCCCCGGATGCGGCGCAGGTGGAAAACACCAAGGCGCTGGGTCTGATCCTTTACGACAAGTACATCTATCTGTTCCAAGCCTCCGGCCTGATCCTGCTGGTCGCCATGATCGGCGCGATCCTGCTGACGCTGCGCCACCGCAAGGATGTGAAGCGGCAGAATGTGCTGCAGCAGATGTGGCGCGATCCGGCCAAGGCGATGGAACTCAAGGACGTGAAGCCGGGGCAGGGGCTGTGATCAAGGCGGGGTGAACCCCGCCCTACGCCGGGCGGTGCCGCCCGGAAACAAGACAAGGCCAAAAGGCCGAAGGGAACCGAAGATGGTTGGACAGTGGACGCAAAGACAGGGAAGGGCGCGCGGCATCGCCGCCGCGCTGGCGCTTGCCGCCTTGGCCACGCTTTCGGCCTGCGTGTCGGATGAACAGGCCGTGGACATGGGCCTTGCCACAAAATGCGAGGCCGATGGCACCGTCGCCGTGCTCGGCGATCCGGCGCGGCGTTTCGTGACCAAGTCGGATACCGAGATCTGCCGCGGTCCACGCCGCGACAGCTATTCGGAAACCCGTCTTGAATTCATCGATTGCCGCAGCGCCACCATCTTGCGCGCAGGCGTCACCCGCGCAAGCGCCGATCAGGCTCGTCGCGGCCCGGATTACGACAACTCCGCCGCCGTCGAACAGGCGCGCCTCCGCCTCAAGGTCGGTCTCGCCGACCTGACCATGACGGAGTCCGCCCTGCGCGCCGCAGGCGTCCCCGTCACCCTGTCCACGGGTGGCGCGGAACAATGCACCAAACTGGCCGCCGGGGCGGCCCAAACGAACTGAACGGGCAGCACGCCCGGAGGGAACGAGAATGGTAGGACTTGAACATTACTTGACGGTCGCCGCGGCGCTCTTCGTCATCGGGATCTTCGGCATCTTCCTGAACCGGAAGAATGTCATCGTGATCCTGATGTCGATCGAGTTGATGCTGCTGTCGGTCAACATCAACCTCGTCGCCTTCTCCTCCCATTTGGGCGATCTCGTCGGACAGGTCTTCACCATGTTCGTCCTGACCGTCGCCGCCGCCGAGGCCGCCATCGGCCTTGCCATCCTCGTCGTCTTCTTCCGCAACCGCGGGACGATCGACGTGGAAGACGTCAACGTGATGAAGGGTTAAGCCGCCATGGCAACGATCATCCTCCTTGCGCCCCTCGTCGGCGCGCTGATCTGCGGCTTCGGCTGGCGCTTCATCGGGGAAAAGGCGGGGCAGATCATCGCCACCGCGCTGATCTTCCTTGCGGCGATCCTGTCTTGGGTCATCTTCCTGACCTTCGACGGCGAAACCTATCGCGTCGTCCTGCTGCGCTGGATCGAAAGCGGCTCGCTGGGGTCGGAATGGGCCATCCGCATCGACCGCCTGACCGCGATCATGCTTGTCGTGGTCAACTCCGTCTCGGCGCTCGTTCACCTCTATTCCTTCGGCTACATGGCGCATGACGACAACTGGCGCGATGACGAACCTTATCGGGCGCGCTTCTTCGCCTATCTGTCCTTCTTCACCTTCTCGATGCTGATGCTGGTGACGTCGGACAACCTCGTCCAGATGTTCTTCGGCTGGGAAGGTGTGGGGGTCGCCTCCTACCTGCTGATCGGGTTCTACTACAAGAAACCGTCGGCCAATGCCGCCGCGATCAAGGCTTTCGTCGTCAACCGCGTGGGCGACTTCGGCTTTGCCCTCGGCATCATGGCGCTGTTCTTCCTGACCGACAGCATCCGCTTCGACGACGTCTTCGCCGCAGCGCCCGAACTGGCGCAGACGAACCTTGCCTTCCTCTGGACGGAATGGAACGCGGCGAACCTGATCGGGGTGCTGCTCTTCATCGGTGCCATGGGGAAATCGGCGCAGCTCCTGCTGCACACATGGCTGCCCGACGCGATGGAAGGCCCGACGCCCGTATCCGCGCTGATCCACGCCGCGACCATGGTGACCGCAGGCGTCTTCCTCGTCTGCCGCATGTCGCCCATCTATGAATTCGCGCCCTCGGCCACCTTCTTCATCACCGTCCTCGGCGCGACCACGGCCTTCTTCGCCGCGACCGTCGGCCTCGTGCAGAACGACATCAAGAGGGTGATCGCCTATTCGACCTGCTCGCAGCTGGGTTACATGTTCGTGGCGGCGGGCGTGGGCGTCTATTCGGTCGCCATGTTCCACCTCTTCACGCACGCATTCTTCAAGGCGATGCTCTTCCTCGGTGCGGGTTCGGTGATCCATGCCACGCATCACGAACAGGACATGCGTTACTACGGCGGCCTGCGGAAGAAGATCCCGCTGACCTTCTGGGCGATGATGATCGGCACGCTGGCCATCACCGGCGTGGGCATCCCGCTGACGCATTACGGTTTCGCCGGCTTTCTGTCGAAGGACGCGGTGATCGAGAGCGCCTATGTCGGCAACCACTATGCCTTCTGGCTCTTGGTCGTCGCGGCGGGCTTCACCAGCTTCTATTCGTGGCGGCTGATGTTCCTGACCTTCTACGGCACCAACCGCGCGCATCTGGCGCAGGGGCATGGCCACGGCCATCACGGCCACGCCGACCACGGGCATGGGCACGACGCGCATGGCCATGACGACCACGGCCACCACGAACCGCATGAAAGCCCCACTGTCATGCTCATCCCTCTCGGCGTCCTCGCCCTCGGCGCAGTCTTCTCGGGGATGATCTGGTACAACGTCTTCTTCGGGGACGAGGCGAAGGTGCGGTCCTGGTTCGGCCTGCCCGTTGCGGAACATGCCGCCACGGAAGGCGAGGACGACCATGCCGCCACCTCGGCCACCGAGGGCGAGGCTGCTGCAGAAGGCGAAGCCCATGCCACCACCGCCACCGAAGGCGAAGCCCATGGCGAGGGCGAAAAGGCGCATGCCTTCCCGCAGCCGGAACCGGGGCAGGGCGCCATCTTCATCGGGCCGGAGAACCACGTCCTGCACGAAGCCCATCTCGTTCCGAAATGGGTCAAGGTCTCGCCCTTCGTCGCGATGGTTCTGGGCTTCCTCTTGGCCTTCCAGTTCTACATCCGCCGTCCGGACCTGCCCGGCAAAATGGCCGAGCAGCAGCGCCCGCTCTACCTGTTCCTCCTGAACAAGTGGTACTTCGACGAGCTTTACGACTGGATCTTCGTCCGGCCCGCCAAATGGCTCGGCGGCTTCCTCTGGAAGAAGGGCGATGGCGCGGTGATCGACGGGTCGATCAACGGCGTCGCTATGGGGATCATCCCCTTCTTCACCCGGCTCGCGTCACGCGCGCAGTCCGGCTACCTGTTCCACTACGCTTTCGCCATGGTTCTGGGCATCGCCGCCCTGATCACATGGATGACGCTCTCGGGGGGCGCGCACTGATATGGATAACCTGCTCTCCATCATCACCTTCATCCCGGCCGTCGCCGCGGCCATCCTCGCCCTGTTCCTGCGTGGCGACGACGCGGCGGCGCAGCGGAATGCGAAATGGCTGGCACTGCTGGCCACGACGGCGACCTTCCTCGTCTCGCTCTTCGTGCTGTTCGGCTTCGATCCGGCAAACACGGACTTTCAGTTCGTCGAAGAATACGACTGGATCCTCGGCCTGAAATACAAGATGGGCGTCGACGGCATCTCGGTCCTCTTCGTGATGCTGACCACTTTCCTCATGCCGCTCGTCATCGCCTCCTGCTGGGATGTGCAGACGCGGGTGAAGGAATACATGATCGCCTTCCTCCTGCTGGAAACGCTGATGCTCGGCGTCTTCTGCGCGCTGGACATGGTGCTGTTCTACCTCTTCTTCGAGGCGGGGCTGATCCCGATGTTCCTGATCATCGGCATCTGGGGCGGCAAGGAGCGCATCTACGCGGCGTTCAAGTTCTTCCTCTACACCTTCCTTGGCTCGGTCCTGATGCTGGTCGCGATGATCGCGATGTACATGGACGCGGGCACCACCGACATCCCGTCGCTTCTGGCCCACAACTTCGGGTCCGAGGACATGCAGGTTCTGGGCATCCACGTCGTCGGCGGCTTGCAGACGCTGCTCTGGCTCGCCTTCTTTGCCTCCTTCGCGGTGAAGATGCCGATGTGGCCCGTGCATACATGGCTGCCCGATGCCCACGTTCAGGCCCCGACCGCCGGGTCGGTGGTGCTGGCCGCGATCCTGCTGAAGATGGGTGGTTACGGTTTCCTGCGCTTCTCGCTGCCGATGTTCCCGGTGGCGTCGGACCTGCTCGCGCCGCTGGTCTTCTGGATGTCGGCCATCGCCATCGTCTACACCTCGCTGGTCGCGCTCGCCCAGCAGGACATGAAGAAACTGATCGCTTACTCCTCGGTCGCCCACATGGGTTACGTGACGATGGGCATCTTCACTGCGAACCAGCAGGGGATCGACGGGGCCATCTTCCAGATGCTGTCCCACGGCTTCATCTCCGGCGCGCTCTTCCTCTGCGTCGGCGTGATCTATGACCGCATGCACACCCGCGACATCGACGCCTATGGCGGTCTGGTGAACCGGATGCCCGCCTATGCGCTCATCTTCATGTTCTTCACCATGGCCAACGTGGGCCTTCCCGGCACCAGCGGCTTCATCGGCGAATTCCTCACCCTCGTCGGCATCTTCCAGGTCAACACCTGGGTCGCCGCCGTCGCCACCACCGGCGTGATCCTCTCGGCGGCCTATGCCCTCTGGCTTTACCGCCGCGTCGTCATGGGCGAGTTGGTGAAAGAGGCGCTGAAGTCCATCACCGACATGACGCGGCGCGAGAAGGCGATCTTCGCCCCCCTCGTCGCCATGACCCTGCTTCTCGGCGTCTACCCCTCGCTCGTGACCGATATCATCGGTCCCAGCGTATCGGCGCTGATCACCGACTATCAGGCTGCGTTGCCCGCCCCGGGCGACACGCAGCTTGCCCAGAACTGAAGGGACGCACCGGATGACCCCGCAAGATTTCTCCACCGTCCTGCCCGAGGTCGTGCTGGCCGTCTACGCGATGGCCGCGCTGATGTTCGGCGTCTACACGACGAAGGACAAGGTCGCTCCTCTCATCTCATGGGCCACCGCTGGCCTCTTCCTCGCCCTCGCGCTCTATATCGGCGCGGGCGGAGAGGGCGCGCGCACCGCCTTCGGCGGCATGTTCATCGACGATCCTTTCGCGCGCTTCGCCAAGGTGACGATCCTCGTCTCTGCCGCCGCCGTCCTGATCATGTCGCAGGATTACATGATCCGCCGCGACCTGCTGCGGTTTGAATATCCCATCCTGCTGACCCTTGCGGTCGTGGGGATGATGATGATGGTCTCCGCAGGTGACCTCATGGCGCTCTACATCGGCCTCGAACTGCAATCGCTGGCGCTCTACGTCGTTGCCGCCGTGCGCCGCGACAGCGTGAAGTCCACCGAGGCCGGCCTGAAATACTTTGTCCTCGGCGCGCTGTCCTCTGGCATCCTGCTCTATGGCGCATCGCTGACCTATGGCTATGCGGGCACCACGCTCTTCTCCGGCATCCTGTCCACGCTGGAACATGGCGCGCCGCTCGGCCTGCTGATCGGCCTCGTCTTCATGCTGGCGGGCCTTGCCTTCAAGGTCTCCGCCGCGCCCTTCCACATGTGGACGCCCGACGTCTACGAAGGCTCGCCCACCCCTGTCACCGCCTTCTTCGCCACGGCACCCAAGGTTGCCGCCATGGCGCTGCTGGCGCGGCTGTCTTGGGATGCCTTCGGCGCGATCCCGGGTGACTGGACGCAGGTCCTCGCGGCCCTTGCCGTGATCTCCATGTTCCTCGGCGCCATCGCCGCCATCGGCCAGCGCGACATCAAGCGCCTCATGGCCTATTCCTCAATCGCGCATATGGGCTATGCGCTGGTCGGCCTTGCCTCCGGCACGGCCGAGGGCGTGCAGGCCATGCTGATCTACATGGCGATCTACGTCACCATGAACGTCGGCACCTTCGCCTTCATCCTGTCGATGGAACGCGATGGCCGCCCCGTCACCTCCATCGACAGCCTGAACCTCTTCTCCAAGAAAGAACCGCTCAAGGCACTGGCGATGCTGGTCCTGATGTTCTCCTTGGCTGGCGTGCCGCCGATGGTGGGCTTCTTCGGGAAGTTCTACGTCCTGAAGGCGGCGGTTGACGCGGGCATGACTTGGCTTGCACTGGCGGGTGCGGTCGCCTCCGTCATCGGCGCATTCTACTACCTCCGCATCGTTTTCTTCATGTATTTCGGCAAGGAAACCGAAGGCGTCGAGTCCCGCATGGCCCCTGCACAGTGGGCGATGCTGGTGGCGGTGGCGGTCATAATGGTCGTGGGCATCGTGAACCTCTTCGGCATCGAACCCGCAGCCGCCATCGCGGCGGAAGCCCTTGTCCGGTAACGTCTGGCCCGAGGTGGTGGGTCGCCACTTCCTCGACACGGTCGACAGCACCAATGCACATGCCTTCCGGCTGGCCCCGCAACACGCGGGGCCTTGCTGGATTCTGGCGGGAGAGCAGACCGCAGGCCGTGGCCGCCGCGCCCGCGCATGGGCGAGCCCGCGCGGGAATTTCCACGGGACGCTGCTGCTGCACCCCACGGAACCCGCCGCCACCGTCGCGCTGCGCTCCTTCGCCGCCGCCTTGGCGCTGCGCGATGCCTTCGTGGCGCTGACCGGGTTGCCTGAGGCGTTCAAGCTCAAATGGCCCAATGACGTGCTGCTGAACGGCGGCAAGGTCGCGGGGATCCTGCTGGAGAGCAGCGGGGCGGGGCAGGGCGTCCAGCACCTCGCCATCGGGATCGGCGTCAACCTGATCGCCGCCCCCGACCCTGCGCTGATGGAGGCGGGGGCTGTCCCCCCCGTCACGCTGCTCTCCGAAACGGGCCTGCGCGTCACGCCGGAAACCTTCCTCGACGCCCTCGCCCCCGCCTATGCCCGCTGGGAACAGACCTTCCGCGAGGAAGGCTTCGCACCCCTCCGCAGCGCATGGCTCTCCCACGCCGCCCGACTGGGCGAGACGATCCGCGCCCGCACCGGCACGGAAACCCGTGAAGGCACGTTTGAAACCATCGACGACAGCGGCGCCCTCATCCTGCGCCAATCCCACGGCCCCGTCGCCATCCCGGCGGCGGAAGTCTTCTTCTGACAGGGGAACGCCCATGCTCCTCGCCATCGACTGCGGCAACACCAACACCGTCTTCTCCATCTGGAACGGGGAACGCTTCATCGCCACATGGCGCATCGCGACCGATCACAAGCGGACGGCGGATGAATACTTCGTCTGGCTCTCCTCGCTGATGATGCTGACGAAGACCGACGCGCAGATCACCGACGCCATCATCTCCTCTACCGTCCCGCGCGTCGTGTTCAACCTGCGCGTCCTCTGCAACCGCTATTTCGACTGCCGCCCGCTGGTCGTGGGCAAGCCGGAATGCCGCCTTCCCGTCGCCCCCCGCGTGGACCAAGGCACCACCGTCGGCCCCGACCGTCTGGTCAACACGGTCGGCGCGCATGACCGCCACGGCGGTGACCTGATCGTCGTCGATTTCGGCACCGCCACCACCTTCGACGTGGTCGACACCGACGGCGCCTATATCGGCGGCGTCATCGCCCCCGGCGTGAACCTCTCGCTCGAGGCACTGCACATGGCCGCCGCCGCCCTGCCGCATGTGGACATCAGCCGCCCCGCCCGCGCCATCGGCACGAATACGGTGGCCTGCATGCAGTCCGGCGTGTATTGGGGCTATATCGGCCTCATCGAAGGCATCGTCCGCGAAGTCCGCAAGGAACGCGACCGCCCAATGAAGGTCATTGCGACAGGTGGCCTCGCCTCCCTGTTCGCGCAGGATACCGCACTATTTGACAACGTCGAGGATGACCTGACCATGCATGGTCTGATGCTCATCGACCGCCACAACAAGGAACTGGAACGCGCATGACTGTGAACCGGCTGATCTACCTTCCCCTCGGCGGCGCCGGGGAGATCGGCATGAACGCCTATGTCTATGGCTATGGCCCGGCGAACAAGGAACGCCTGATCCTCGTCGATATGGGCGTGACCTTCCCCGACATGGACTCGACGCCGGGGGTGGATCTGATCCTCCCCGACTTGACATGGCTGGAAGAGAACCTCGACCGGCTCGAGGCCATCTTCATCACCCACGCGCATGAGGACCATATCGGCGCGCTCGGCCACCTCTGGCCGCGCCTGCAAAAGCCCGTCTACGCCCGCCGCTTCACCGCCACCGTGGGCCGGTTGAAGTTCGAAGAGCAGGGCCTGCCCATCGAGGCCATCAACATCGTCGCCGCCCGGCCCGAGACGGTGGAGGTCGGCCCCTTCAAGGTGCAATTCGTCCCCGTCAGCCACTCCATCCCCGAAAGCGCCGCGCTGGTGATCGACACCCCCGCAGGCCGCATCGTCCATTCCGGCGACTTCAAGCTGGACCGCAGTCCCGTGGTCGGCGAACCCTGGGACGACGCCCGCTTTGCCGAAATCGCCGCCGAACGCCCCGTCAAGGCGCTGATGTGCGACTCGACCAACGTCTTCTCGCTGCACCCCGGCCGCTCGGAAAGCTCCATCCGCGAACCGATCCGCGATCTGGTGGCGGGGCGCGGCGGGCTTGTCGTGGCCACCACCTTCGCCTCCAACGTCGCCCGCCTCAAGACACTGGCCGAGGCCGCAAAGGCCGCCGACCGCTCCGTCTGCCTGATGGGCCGCGCGATGAAGCGGATGGTGGCTGCGGCGGAACAATCCGGCGTGCTGACCGATTTCCCCCGCACCGTCAGCCCCGAAGACGCCGCCGACATCCCGCGCGGCAACCTGATGCTGATCGTCACCGGATCGCAGGGCGAACGCCGCGCGGCCTCTGCCCAGCTTTCGCGCGGCAAGTATCTGGGGATGGAGATGAAGGCGGGCGACCTTTTCCTCTTCTCCTCCAAGACCATTCCGGGAAATGAGCGCGACGTCCTGCGCATCATGAACAACTTCTCGGAAATGGGCGTCGACGTGATGGATGACGGCGGCGGCAAGTATCACGTCTCGGGCCACGCCAACCGCCCCGACCTCGAACATGTCCACCGCCTGCTGCTGCCCGACATGCTGATCCCCATGCATGGCGAACACCGCCACCTGCGCGAACATGCCCGCATCGGGACCGAGGCCGGGCTGGCCGCCGCCGTGGTGACCAATGGCATGATCGTGGACCTCACGGGCGAAACCCCGGTCACCGTGGGCCATGTGGAAACCGGCAGGCTCTATCTTGACGGCTCGGCCATCGTGGGCGCGCTGGACGGGGTGATCCGCGACCGCATCCGCATGGCGCTGAACGGCCACGTTATGGTGACCGTGATCCTCGACGACGACAATTCGGTTCTGGGCGAGGCATGGGTCGAAACCATGGGTCTGGCCGAACGTGGCCGTTCCGGCATCCTCGCCGAGGTGATGGAAGGCGAATTGACCGAGTTTCTCGACGGGGCAGGGCGCAAGATCCTTGCCGATGACGACAAGCTGGACGAGGCGCTGCGCCGCATCGTCCGTCAGGTCGGCATGGAAGAGATCGGCAAGAAGCCCGAGGTGACCGTCGTGGTCAGCCGCCTCATGGCCGAGTGACGCGCCTCTCAGGGGCAAAGCGAAAGGCCGGTCCCGCAAGGGACCGGCCTTTCGCCGTTTCAGGAGGAAAATTCTTCATGCGAAGAATTTTCGCGGACGGCTCAGCCGTCCGTGCCATTGGCGGGAATCTCGTCCTCTGCCTCATCCGTCACCGGCACATCGATCTTGAAGCTGCGCAGGATGAAATCCGGCACATGGTCGCCCATGCCCACCACCGGCGGCCCACCACGATCATCGTTCCGGTCGCGCCCGCGACGGTCGTCACGGCGGTCATCCCGGCGATCGTCGCGCCTGTCATCCCTACGGTCGTCCCGACGCTCATCCCCCCGGCGCTCGTCCCGACGAGGCCGGTCATCGCGGCGCGGCTGCGGGGCAGGGGCCTCGGCCACCTCCACCACGGGCGCGGTCTCCACCGCCGATTCCTCACGCCTTTCGCGCGGGGCGCGGCCCTCGCGCGGGCCACGATCCCGGTCACGCCCGCCGCTGCGGCCACCCCGATCGCCGCGCTCGCCCCGGCCACCGCGCTCTTCGCGCGGCCGGTCCGACCCTTCGCTCGCAAGGTCCAGCCCTTCGGGCAGCTCGCCCCGCGGGATGGCCTGCTTCACGAGGCTCTCGATGGCCGACAGGTACTTGTCGTCATTCGGCACGGCGATGGTGAAGGCCTTGCCTTGCCGCCCCGCGCGGCCCGTCCGGCCGATGCGGTGGACGTAATCCTCCGGATGCGAGGGCACGTCGAAGTTGAACACATGGCTCACCGCCGGAATGTCCAGACCACGCGCCGCCACATCCGACGCCACCAACAGGTGCAGCGTCCCGTCGCGGAATTCGTCCAGCGTCCGCATCCGCTGCGACTGGTCGAGGTCGCCATGGATCGGCGCTGCATTGAACCCGTGCGATTTCAGCGACTTCGCCACCACATCCACATCCATCTTGCGGTTGCAGAAGATGATGGCATTGGTGCAGCTTTCGCCTTCCCCCCGGATCAGCGCCCGCAGCACCGCCCGCTTTTCGGTAAAGGATCGGTCCTTCCGCGTCGGCTGAAACTGGATCAGCTTCTGCTCGATCGTGGCCGAGGTGGTGGATTGCCGCGCCACTTCAATCTTGGCCGGGTTCGACAGGAAGGTATTGGTGATCCGCTCGATCTCGGGCGCCATGGTGGCGGAAAAGAACAGCGTCTGGCGCGTGAAGGGCGTCAGTTGGAAGATGCGCTCGATATCGGGGATGAACCCCATGTCCAGCATCCGGTCGGCCTCATCCACCACCATGATCTGCACGCCGGTCAGCAACAGCTTGCCGCGTTCGAAATGGTCCAGCAGGCGGCCCGGCGTCGCGATCAGCACATCGACGCCCCGGTCGATCAGCTTGTCCTGCTCGCCAAAGGACACGCCCCCGATCAGCAGCGCCTTGGTCAGCTTGGTATGCTTGGCATAGATGTCGAAATTCTCCGCCACCTGCGCCGCCAATTCCCGCGTCGGCGCCAGAACCAGCGACCGGGGCATCCGCGCCCGCGCACGGCCCTGTCCCAGCAGGGTGATCATCGGCAGGGTGAAGCTGGCGGTCTTGCCCGTCCCGGTCTGCGCGATCCCCAGCACATCGCGCCCTTGCAGCGCATGCGGGATGGCCTGGGCCTGGATGGGGGTCGGGGTTTCATAGCCCGCTTCCGCGATGGCCTGAAGTACGCGCGGGTCCAGCGCGAGATCCGAGAATTTGGTCATAAGCGTCCTTGTAGATGCGGGATCGGCCCGCAAAGATGAAGGGACGCTGCTGTCCGGGCGCCCCGGCGTCAAAAAGGCCATTTGACCTTCACGGGTCGCTTATCCGAATTCGACCGAAGGGTCAAGGAGAGCGCGGTCGCCCGCGCCCCCGCAGCAGGTCAGACCATCATTTCCTTGGTCGCCGTCAGCCGCAACTCCGGATAGTCGCGCTCAACTCGGTCGATGTCCCATTTCAGGCGCGTCAGATAGACCATGTCGCCGTCATTGTCGGTGGCGATATGTCCCTTGTTGACGTTCACGAACCGCTCCACCTCGGCCTTCGGGCCCGAGACCCAGCGGGCAGAGGTGAATTGCGACGGCTCGAACCGGACGGGCAGGGAATATTCCTGTTCGATCCGGCTTGCCAGCACCTCGAATTGCAGCGCCCCCACGACCCCCACGATGAAGCCCGACCCGATCATCGGCTTGAACACCTTCGCCGCCCCTTCCTCGGCGAATTGCATCAGCGCCTTTTCCAGATGCTTGGCCTTCATCGGATCGCCTGCCCGCACGCCCTGCAACAGTTCCGGCGCGAAAGAGGGGATGCCCGTGAAATGCAGCGCCTCCCCCTCGGTCAGCGCATCGCCGATGCGCAACTGCCCATGGTTCGGAATGCCGATGATGTCCCCCGCCCATGCCTCTTCGGCCAGTTCGCGGTCGGCGGCAAGGAAAAGCACGGGGTTCGATACCGCCATCGGCTTTTTGGACCGCACATGCAGCAGCTTCATCCCCCGCTCGAAATGGCCCGAGGCAAGGCGGACGAAGGCCACGCGGTCGCGGTGCTTGGGGTCCATGTTGGCTTGCACCTTGAACACGAAACCCGTCACCGGGCCCTCATCCGCGCCGATCTGCCGCTCCGCCGCCTTCTGCGGCTGCGGCTGGGGGCCATATTCCCCCATCCCATCCATCAACTCCTTGACGCCAAAGGAATTGATTGCCGATCCGAACCAGATCGGCGTCATCGACCCGTTCAGGAAACTCGCCCGGTCGAAGGCGGGCAGCAGTTCCCGCGCCATCTCCACCTCCTCCCGCAGCTTGGCCAGCAGGTCGGCGGGCACATGATCGGCAAGCTTCGGATCGTCCAGCCCATCGATCTTCACCGATTCCGCCACGCGGTTACGGTCGGCCCGGTCCATGATCTCCAGCCGGTCATGCAGCAGGTCATAGGCCCCGATGAACTCGCGCCCCATCCCGATGGGCCATGAGGCAGGGGTCACGTCGATGGCAAGGTTCTGCTGGATCTCGTCGATGATGTCGAAGGTGTCGCGGCTTTCCCGGTCCATCTTGTTGCAGAAGGTCAGGATCGGCAGGTCCCGCAACCGGCAGACCTCGAACAGCTTCTGCGTCTGGCTCTCCACGCCCTTCGCGCCGTCGATCACCATGATCGCCGCATCCACTGCGGTCAAAGTGCGATAGGTATCCTCCGAAAAATCGCTGTGGCCGGGCGTATCCACCAGATTGAATCGATATTCCCGATAGTCGAAGGACATGGCCGAGGCCGAAACGGAAATCCCCCGCTCCTGCTCCATCTTCATGAAGTCCGACCGCGTCCGCCGCGCTTCGCCCTTGGCACGCACCTGACCCGCCATCTGGATCGCACCCCCGAAAAGCAGGAACTTTTCCGTCAGCGTGGTCTTGCCCGCGTCCGGATGCGAGATGATCGCAAAGGTCCGGCGGCGGGCGATTTCGGGCGGCAGGGTGGTGGCATTGTCCAGCATGGGCGCGCACATAGCCCAAAGCGCGGCGCGCGTCCACAGGCTCCACCCTTGCCGTGCAGGCCCATGGGCGCTACCCCTTGGCGCGGACAGGCAAAAGGAGGCGACGCATGGATCTGGGCATTCGCGGCAAGAGGGCGCTGGTCTGCGCCTCGTCCAAGGGGCTGGGCAAAGGCTGCGCCGAGGCGCTGGCCGAGGCAGGCGTCGACCTCGTCCTGAACGCGCGCGGGGCCGAGGCGCTGGAGGCCACGGCCGCCGCCATCCGCGCCCGCCACAACGTCAACGTCACGGCGATTGCCGCCGACATCACCACGGACGACGGGCGTGACCGCGTGCTTCAGGCCGCGGGCGCGGTGGACATCCTCGTCACCAATGCGGGCGGCCCGCCCCCCGGCCAATGGTCCGACTGGACGCGCGACGATTTCATCCGCGCCCTCGATGCCAATATGCTCACCCCCATCGCCTTGATGAAGGCGCTCCTGCCGGGGATGATCGACCGGAAATGGGGCCGCGTGGTAAACATCACCTCGCAATCGGTCAAGGCCCCGATCGCGGTGCTGGGCCTGTCCAACTCGGCCCGCGCCGGGCTCACGGGCTATGTCGCGGGCACCTCGCGGCAGGTCGCGCCCTTCGGCGTGACGATCAACAACCTGCTGCCCGGCATCCATGACACGGATCGCGCCATCTCGCTCGATCAGGGCGTGATGAAGGCCGAAGGCGTGACGATGGAAGAGGCACGAGCGAAACGTGCGGCCACCATCCCCGCCCGCCGCTATGGCGACCCAGCCGATTTCGGCGCAGCCTGCGCCTTCCTCTGTTCGCAGCAGGCGGCCTTCATCGTGGGGCAGAACATCCTGCTCGACGGTGGCCAGACCCTCGCCACGCTCTGATCGGGGGCGAAAATTCTTCGCCGAAGAATTTTCGCAAGCGGGGGCAGAGCCCCCGCGACCACGGCCCTTCTGGGCCGCAGAATTTTTCGCCGAAAAATTTTGTCCCCAGCCTGACCCCGGGCACTCACCTTGCCCTGCCGCGCCGCTCCTGCTAGGCGTAATTCCGATCAATTCCCTAGGAATAACATGCCGGATCGACCCCAGCCGCGCCTCGACGTCTCGAACCTGACCTGCGCCTTCGGCGGCAGGCCGGTTGTAGATGACGTCTCGCTCACCGTCGCGGCGGGGCAGGTCACCTGCCTGCTCGGCCCTTCGGGTTGCGGCAAATCCACAACCCTGCGGATGATCGCGGGGGTAGAGCATCCCCATGCCGGCATCATCCGCATCGATGGCCAGCCCGTCTTCGGCGCAGGCCCCACGCTCCCGCCCGAAGCACGCTCGGTCGGCCTCATGTTCCAGGATTTCGCCCTTTTCCCGCATCTGACGGTCGCCCAGAACGTGGCCTTCGGCCTGACCGGCGACAAAGCCGCCCGCACCGCCCGTGTGGGCGACCTGCTCGACCGCGTGAACCTCTCCGGCTACGGCCCCAAGCACCCGCACCAGCTTTCGGGCGGCGAACAGCAGCGCGTGGCCCTTGCCCGCGCGCTTGCCCCGCGCCCCAAGGTCATGCTGATGGACGAACCCTTCTCCGGCCTCGACAACCGCCTGCGCGACGGCATCCGCGACGCCACGCTGGACCTCTTGAAGGAAGAGGGCACGGCCGTCCTCCTCGTCACCCATGAACCCGACGAGGCGATGCGCATGGCCGACGAGATCGCGCTGATGCGCGGCGGCCGTATCGTCCAGCGCGGTGCTCCCTACAACGTCTACAACGCGCCCGTGGATAAGGCCGCCGCTGCCTTCTTTTCCGACATCAACGTGATCCGCGGCACCTCGCGCGGGGCGCTGACCGATACGCCCTTCGGGGCCTTCCTCACCCCCGGCCATGCCGACGGGGCCGAGGTGGACATCGTCATCCGCCCCCAGCATCTGAAGATAGATTTCGATCGCGGCGGACGCGGGCCAAACCCCACCGCGCAGGACGGCACGCCCGCCCGCGGCGTGGTGCAGCGCGCGCGCTATCTGGGCCGGGAATCGCTGGTGGAATTCCGGATGGACCATGACGGCTCCACCCTTACCGCCAGCGTGCCGGGCGTCTTCCTGCCCAAACCGGGCACCGCTCTCTGGCTGATGATCCGGCGCGACCGCTGCTTCGTCTTCCCCGTCAGCCGCTGATCCCCATCAGCGCGCGCCACGCCGCCAGATCACGCCCCGCCTCCGGTGCCTGAACACGCCCTGTGTCGCGCAGGCTGGCAATCCGGTCCACCCGGAAACTCCGGAAATCCTGCCGCTTCTCGCACCATGCGGCAAGCGTCCAGACACGGCCCCAGAATTCAAGGACAAGCGGCCGCACCTCCCGCCGCGACTCACGCCCCTCGCCATCGGCATAGGCCAGTTCCATCACCACCCCCAGCCGGATCGCGCGCCGCAGGTCCGGCAGATGCCGGGCTGCGGCCAGCGCCTCCTCGCCCGGAAAGATCCAGACCGGCGGCTCCGCCCGCGCCGCCCGCGAGGCGGGCAGCACCGCCATGATCTTGCCCGACAGCCGCTCCACCGCCCCGGCCATCCCCGGATCCGCGCCCTCCGCCAGCAGTCGCAACGCCAGAACCAGCGCCTCCGTCTCCTCTTCCGTCAGCGTCAGAGGCGGCAGCGTGATCGGCTCGCGCAGGATATAGCCCACACCCCGTTCCCCCTCCACGGGCAGGCCCCCGGCGATCAGCGTCGCCATGTCCCGCCACAGCGTTCGCGTGGAAACCTCCAGCCGCTCGGCCATGTCGCGGGCGGTGTGCAACCGCCCGTCGCGCAGGATCTGGATCAGGTCGAACAGACGGTCTGTGCGGCGCATGGGCAAAGCGTGGCGGGGCAGGGCGCGCCCGTCAATCCATCGCGAAGGCCAGCGCCTCGTGGCGCATCACCACGCTGGAACCGTCGATCATCGCCATGAAGGGGCCAAAGGCGGGGACCTCCATCATCGCCGCCGCCGCCGCCTGCGCGCTGGCCGCATCGCGCCATTCCACCCAATCGGTCCATTGCCCATCCGCCCCCAGCACCAACCGCCGGCGCAGGAAACCGGGCTGCGCCCGCAACGGCGCCTCGGTCCCGCGCGCCGCCTCCAGAAAGGCAGCAGGATCGGTGCCCGCAACAAGACGAAAGGTCACCACCTCCACACAGGGCGCAACGCCTCCGCGCCCGCCATCCGCAGGGGCGGGCAGCGGCAGCATCGTCAGGGCGGCAATCAGCGAAACGGTCAGTTTCCGGCGCATGGGTCTCTCCTCTCAAGGTTCCGATGTCCCCCTTCTGCCAGACCCCAACCGACACCCCCTGTCAGCAGCCTTCACCCCTCCGACTCGATTCCCGCCTGCGGCATCAGCGTCGCCACCTTGGTCAGCAGGTTCCGCGCGGCCCTTGCGCGCGGATTGGCCTCATCCGCCGCCACATGCCGCAACCCCTCCACCAGCGCTTCCATCTCGTCATGGCTCATCAGCGTGGGCGGCAGCATAAGGGGCGACCGCAGGATGTATCCCAACCCCCGTTCCCCTTCCACCGGCAGGCCGGTGCGCGCCATCATCTCCATGTCGCGCCAGATGGTGCGCGTCGATACCCCCACCGCCGCCGCCAGTTCCGCAGCCGTATGCAGCCGCCCGTCGCGCAGGATCTGGATCAGGTCATAAATACGGTCGTCGCGCTTCATGCGGGGCAGCCTCCGGGGGGCAACTGACAAAATACTGTCAGTAGAGCGTCCCGGAAACCCCCTTTCCCCTTTGATGCCGCCGCCGCCACGCCCTATTCATCACCCTCAGACAAGGGTCGGGCCGGCATCGGCCCCTGGAATGGAGCGGATCATGTTCAATAACATCGGGCCGATGGGCCTCATCCTGATTGCAATCGTCGTGCTGGTGCTCTTCGGGCGCGGCAAGGTCTCCTCGCTCATGGGCGAGGTGGGCAAGGGCATCACCGCCTTCAAGAAGGGCATCAACGACGGCAAGAACGAACTGGAGGCCGAGGCCGCCGACACCGCCCGCGATGTAACACCCCCCACGGCGACCCCGGCCCCGGCGGCCGCGGCCGCAGCCACCACCGCGACCGACAAGGACAAGGCCTGAGCGCTTCGCGCCTGCGGCTGAACAGGAAAGGGTAGGGCGATGGATTTCGGCTGGGCCGAACTGCTGGTCATCGGGGTGGTGGCGCTGATCGTCATCGGACCTAAGGACCTGCCCGAGATGTTCCGCACTTTGGGCCGCTTCACCGCCAAGGCCCGCTCCATGGCGCGGGACTTCTCGCGGGCCATGGAACAGGCCGCCCGCGACACGGGCGTGGACGATGTGGCAAAGGATCTCAAGGACATCCGGACCGCCACCTCGCCCAAGGCGATGGGACTCGAGGCGGTGAAATCTGCCGCCGACAAGTTCGAGAAATGGGATCCGCTGAAGAACGCAGCCAAACCCACCAGCCCGCCGCCCCCGCGCGTCCCGACACCGCCGCCGATGCCCGCGACCCCGGCCCCGGCTATGGCGAACAGCGCCCCTGCGGCCGAAGCAGCCCCCGCGCCCACAACGCCGCCCGATCCCTCTCCGGCCATCGCTGCCGCAGGCCCCGCGACACAGGCACTCGCTGAAAAACAGGCGAAAAAGGCCGCCATCGCCCGCGAAGCCGCTGAAAAGCTGCGCGCCGTGAACGCCGAAACCCCCACGGCCCCCGCGACCGAGGCTCAAGCCCCCGCCAAACGCAGCCGCAAACCGGCAGCCAAGGACAAGACCGAATGACCTCCAGCCCGGACGACATCGACGACAGCTCCGCCCCCCTGATCGAGCATCTTGCCGAACTCAGGACGCGCATCCTCTATTCGCTGGCGGCCTTCGTCGTGGCGATGGTGATCTGTTTCACCGTCTGGAACCCGATCTTCAACTTCCTCACCCATCCGATCTGCGACGCGCTGGCCGAACGCCAGCAGGATTGCGGCCTTGTCCTGATCAAGCTGCAGGAAGGTTTCTTCGTCGCCGTGCGAATCTCGGTGCTCGGCGGCTTCGCCCTCTCCTTCCCGATCATCGCCTATCAGATGTGGCGCTTCGTGGCGCCGGGCCTCTACCGCTCGGAAAAGCAGGCCTTCCTGCCCTTCATCATCGCCTCCCCGGCCATGTTCATCGCGGGCGCCGCCTTCGCCTATTACGTTGTCCTGCCCATCGCCTTCAATTTCTTCCTGAACTTCCAGCAGAATTTCGGCGGCGATCCCACGACCGGCGCCATCGCCACCGATGCGCCCGCGGGCATCGTTTTCCAGGGTTCGATGGAGCAATACCTCTCCCTCACCACCGGCTTCGTCATGGCCTTCGGGATCTGCTTCCAGCTTCCGGTCCTGCTCACGCTCATGGGCAAGGCGGGTCTCATCACCTCACGTGGGCTGGCGGGCATGCGCCGCTATGCGATCGTGCTGATCCTCGTCGTGGCGGCCCTCGTCACCCCGCCCGACATCATGTCGCAACTCATCCTCTTCTCGGCGATCTACCCGCTCTACGAAATCTCCATCCTCCTGATCCGCCGGATCGAAAAGCAGCGCGAGGCGCGGATGCGCGCCGAAGGCACCTGGATCGACGAGGACGAAGACGAGGAAACGCCCAAGGCATGACCGAAGACTCCCTGACCCGCATCGCCGCCGCGCTGGAGCGGATGGCCCCCGCCCCTATGCCCGCCCCCGATTTCACGGACGAGGCCTTCGTCTGGCACACCGCGCCTGACCGGCTGGAACCCGTCGCCCGCGTCTCGCGCGTGGACCTGTCGCTTCTGGTGGGCGTGAACCGCTCGCGCGACACGCTCCTCGAAAATACCCGCCACTTCGCGATGGGCCTGTCTGCCAACAACGCGCTGCTTTGGGGCGCGCGCGGCATGGGGAAATCCTCTCTCGTCAAATCCGTCCACGCCGCCATTCGCGCCGAAGGACATGACCTGAAGATCGTCGAACTCAGCCGCGAGGATCTGCCCTCCGTCACCCGCCTTCTGGCGCATCTCCGCGCCGCGCCGCATCTGCGCTTCGTCCTCTTCTGCGACGACCTCTCCTTCAGCCACGATGACCAGCATTACAAAAGCCTCAAGGCCGTGCTGGATGGCGGCATCGAAGGCCGGCCCGAAAACGTGCTGTTCTACGCCACGTCGAACCGCCGCCACCTCATGCCCCGCGACATGATCGAAAATGAACGGTCCACCGCCATCAACCCCTCCGAGGCGGTCGAGGAAAAGGTTTCCCTCTCCGACCGCTTCGGTCTCTGGCTGGGCTTCCATCCCTGCTCGCAGGACGACTATCTCGACATGATCCGCGGCTATTGCGCCGCCCATGGCGTCTCCGTCCCCGAGGAACGGCTCCATGCCGAGGCTGTGGAATGGCAGGCCACGCGCGGCGCACGCTCCGGCCGCGTCGCTTGGCAATTTTTCTGTGACCTTGCAGCCCGCGAAGGCGTCCGCATCACCTGACATCCCTTGCGCCGGGCGGGTGCAGCCCCTACCTTCCCCGCTCTCCCCGCTCTCCCCGCTCTCCCCGCTCTCCCCGCTCTCCCCGCTCTCCCCGCTCTCCCCGCTCTCCCCGCTCTCCCCGCTCTCCCCGCTCCGTTCAGGACAGCATGCTTACCGAAATCCTCATCGTCCTTGGCCTCATCGTCCTCAACGGTGTGCTGGCGATGTCTGAACTCGCCATCGTCTCGGCCCGTCCCGCCCGGCTCAAACCGCTGGAGGGCAAGTCGCGTGGGGCCGCCACCGCCCTGCGCCTTGCCGAGGATCCGGGCCGCTTCCTCTCTACCGTCCAGATCGGCATCACCATGGTGGGCGTCCTGTCCGGGGCCTTCTCCGGGGCCACGCTGGGCGCGCGCCTGTCGCGCTGGCTGACGGGGCAGGGGGTCGATCCCGAACTTGCCGCCACGCTCGGCGTGGGCGGTGTCGTCATCCTGCTCACCTACCTCTCGCTCATCGTGGGCGAACTCGTCCCCAAGCAACTCGCGCTCAGGAACCCCGAGGCCGTGGCGATCCGCGTCGCTCCCGCGATGCGCCTTCTCTCCATCATCGCCGCCCCCGTCGTCTGGTTCCTCGACCGTTCAGGCAAGGCGCTGCTCTGGCTTCTCGGCGCGCGCGGCGACAGTGGCGCCAAGGTGACCGAGGAAGAGGTTCACTCCCTCCTGACCGAGGCGCATCAGGAAGGCATTCTCGAACAGGAGGAACGCGAGATGCTCGCGGGCGTCATGCGCCTTGCCGACCGTTCCGCCCGCGCCCTGATGACCCCCCGACACGAGGTGGAGATGCTCGACATCACCGCCACCCCCGCCGAAACCGTCGCCGCCATCCGCCGCATCGCGCGTCCCCGCATGCCCGTGCAGAACCCCGAAACCGGCGAGGTTCTGGGCATCATCCTCCTGTCCGAGGCTTTCGACGCCCTCTCGCGCAAGCAATCGCTCGATCCCACGCGCCTCCTGCGCGAAGTCCCGGTCGTCTCCGACATGGCCGACGCCATCGCCGTGATGGACATCCTGCAGGGCTCCACCCATCACCTTGCCCTCGTCTATGACGAATACGGCAATTTCGAAGGCATCATCACCTCCGGCGACATACTCGAGGCGATCACCGGCACCGTCGCCACCCAGACCGAGGCCGAACCCGCCCTCGTGGAACGCGAGGATGGCAGCCTCCTCGTCTCAGGCTGGATGCCCGCCGACGAATTTTGCGACCGCATCGGCATCCCGCGTGACACGGCAGGGGGCTATGAAACCGTGGCGGGGCTGGTCCTCAACCTCTTCGGGCGCCTGCCCACCTTGGGCGAGGCGAAATCCGCCGAAGGCTGGCGGTTCGAGGTGATCGACCTCGACGACCGCCGTATCGACAAGGTCCTCGTCTCCCGCGCCGCCTGAGGCATCGGCCCGACGGCCCGCGCCGACCTGCGACTGCTGTCTGGCTCCCGCCTATTTCAGGAAGGGCATCGGATCGGTTACAGCCGCCCCGCGGCGCACTTCGAAGTGCAGAAAGGACGGATTGCCCGAACGGACATTCGCGATGGTCTGGCCTTTCTTGACGGTGTCACCCTTCTTCACGGCAATCCCTGCGACGCCAGCATAGATCGTGACCAGTCCACCCTCGTGCAAAAGCACGATGATCGGCATCTGCGACGTATCCGTCGTGATCGTTCCGACGCGTCCCGCGGCCGCCGCTTTCACGGGTGTTCCCGGCGGGGCAGCGATGTCGATCCCGTTGTTCTTTGGCGGCGCATAGCCCCGGATGATGTTTCCGTCCACTGGCATCGCGAATTGCGCCGCCGAGGCCGTGGTCCGCTGCTCGCCTAGATCGGGCGAGGCCGGCCGGTCCTGTGCCGCCTGCGCCGCGGGCTTCGTCTCCTCGTCCGGCAAGGGCTTCGCCGCCGAGGGCGGCTCCGGCGTCGGCGATCCCGCACCCGGAGGCGTCACCACCTCCTCCACCTTCGGCGCAGGCGCGCCCGAGGGCGTCGGGATCATCAGATACTGCCCCTCGCGCACCTCCAGATCGGCCCCCAACCCGTTCCAATCCGCCAGAGCCCGGGCCGAGACATTGTACATCCGCGCGATGGAAAACGCCGTCTCGCCCCGCTTCACCTGATGCCGCGTCGGGGCCATCGACCCAAGGTTCGCCCCCGCCGCCTGCGTCTGCGCCGGCGCCGCCGCGACCGGGGTCGCGCTGCCGCTGCTCTCCACCCGGTCCAGCGCCGTGGTCGCGATGCTGGTCACGCTGACCGCCCCGCCCCCCGCCGAGGGCAGGGGCGCTGCCGCCACATTGCCGCTGCCGATCACCGATCCGGCGCCCGCCACGCTGCCCGCTGCCGCCACGCGCCGCGGCAGGGCCAGCACCTCGCCATCCCGCAAGGTCGCATTCGGCTGGATCGCGTTATAGCTGGCCAGTTCCGCCGGGTTGATCCCCACCCGCGCCGCCACGCTGCCGACCGTATCCCCGCGCCGCGCCACCGCCACCTGATAGCCCGGATAGCTGATCACCCCATTCGCATCCGGGCTTGGCCGCGCCGCCGTCGCCTGCCGCGCCGCATCCGTCGTGTCGAAGGTGTTCCCTCCGCTCCGGAAATCCCAATCCAGATCGGAAAGCATCCCCGGCTGCCCCCCGGTACAGGCCGAAAGCGCCGCCAGCGACACCGTCAAACCAAGGGCGCGCATCGTCACGGGTGCGAAGGTCATCATCTGCCTCTCTGCCTGCGGTCCGGGTTTCGATCCCGAAGCCATTTCTCTCATTCCGTGCCCAGACCCTCGACCAGCGGCACGAACCGCACGGGGCGAAGCTCGTCATAGTCGAACCCGCTTTCCGTCCGCGTCACCTTGATCAGGCTCTGCACCGTGTCCGACTGCCCGACGGGCAGCACCATGATACCCCCGGTTTTCAGTTGCGCCAATAGGGGGCCGGGTGGGTCTTCCGCGGCGGCGGTCACTATGATGCGATCAAAGGGCGCCTGCTCCGGCAGGCCGAAACTCCCATCCGCCGCCAGCGCCGTGATATTCGTCAGATCGAGGCTGCGGAAGATCCCCTCCGCCTCGCGCACCAGCCGCTTGTGGCGGTCCACCGTATAGACCCGCCGCGCAAGCTGGCTCAGGATCGCGGCCTGATAGCCCGACCCCGTGCCCACCTCCAGCACCTTGTCGCGCGGCTGCACGGCCAAGGCCTGCGTCATGATCCCCACGATGCTGGGCTGGCTGATCGTCTGGCCGCAGGCGATGGGCAGCGGCATGTCCTCATAGGCGCGTTCCGCGAACAGCCCCCGCACGAACAACCCCCGGTCGATGGTCTCCATCGCCGAAAGCACCCGCCCATCCGTCACCCCGCGCGACCGCAGCGCATAAAGAAACCGCATCTTCCGTTCGGCGTCGGACCCGTCTTCGTCCAAGTCCGCGCCCCCTGTCATGCCAGCCGCGCCTCAAGGTCCGCCAGCAGGTCATGTGCAGTAAGGTCCGCCCGCATCGGCGTGACCGAGACATAGCCCTCAAGGTTCACCGCCGCATCCGTTCCCGGCAAGGTGGGCGTCTGCTGCGGCCCGCCCTTGATCCACAGATAGCGCCGCCCCGTAGGCGAAAGCTGCGCCTCGGCGCTGAACGACGTGTCGCGCCGGAACCCCTGCGCCGCCACCTTCACCCCCTTCACCCGCGCGGCGGGCAGGGGGGGGAAGTTCACGTTGTAGAACACCCGGTAATCGTCATTGGTCCAGATGCCGCGCTCCAGCAGCGCCTTCACCACGCCCGGCCCATGCTGCCGCGCCGCCTCGAACGGATCGGCCAGCCCGTCCATCTCCGGCCCGAAGAACTGCGACAGCGCGATGGCCGGAATGCCCTGCAACGCCGCCTCCATCGCCCCGCCGATCGTGCCGGAATACAGCACGTTCTCCGCCGAATTGTTCCCCCGGTTCACCCCAGAAAGCACCAGATCCGGCCGCGCCCCCTGCAACACGTCATAGATCCCCGCCAGCACGCAATCCGCAGGGCTTCCCTCGGCGGCAAAACGGCGGGGGGCAAGCTTGGCAATCATCATCGGATGGGTATAGCTGATGCAATGCCCCACGCCCGACTGCTCGAAAGCGGGGGCAACGGTCCAGACCTCGCCCTCCGGCCCCGCAAGGGCCGTAGCGATCTCGGTCAACACCTCAAGCCCCGGCGCGTTGATGCCGTCGTCATTCGTGATCAGGATGCGCATGCTATGCCCTTGTCTGCTCTGCCCTGATTAGAACAGGCCAGACAGGGCGGCAAGGCGCTGCCTGCCCCGCGCGGGCAAAGTGCCAAGGATCGTGGCGGCGATGATGCAGGGTCAGGCAGGGCTCAGGCGGGCAGGGCAGGGGGCGGCGGTCAGTCCGCCGCCACCGCCGGGATGGTTTCGGTGATGAAATAGCCCTCCGGGGCGAACATCACGGCCAGGACGGCCAGATAGACCATCAGGAACAGGGCAACAGCCCCCATCTGCGCGGCCTTCGCCGGGCGCTGGACGGGCGGGCGGGCAATCGTCTGGATCTTGGGCATGGGCAGCACTCCTCCGAGTCGATTCCACCCAAGGTTACCGCATCACGCGATGTTTCTGGTCCTGAAATTCGCCCGTGATCCGGAACATCCTCCCTTTCGGCGCACCCTTGCCGGAAAACGTCCTGCAGTTGCGCGCCATTTCGCGCATGCAGCGAAATATCCTCCCGCGCGCCCATGCCGCGGCGCAGCGCGGCAAGAACCCGCGCAACAGCCGTCCCGCAACCCGCGGCAATCCGCGCAAAAGAAAAGGGCGCCCGAAGGCGCCCCTGCATCCGTTTTGGCGAGAGGGATCAATCCTTCGCGCGTTCCACATAGGAATGATCGTCCGTGTTGATCACGATCCGCGTCCCCGCCCCGATATGCGGCGGCACCATGACCCGCAGCCCGTTCGAACAGATCGCGGGCTTGTAGGACGACGATGCCGTCTGCCCCTTCACCACGGGCTCCGTCTCGGTGATCTCCACCACCACCTTCTGCGGCAGTTCCAGCGCGATCGGCACGCCTTCGAAGGTGCGAAGATAAACCTTGATGCCTTCCGTCAGGAAGACCGCATCCTCACCCACGACATCCTCGGTCGCGGTCAACTGCTCATAGGTGTTGGGCTCCATGAAGTGATAGCCCTCGCCGTCACTATAGAGATAGTCGTATTCCCGCTCGTCGACCGTGGCCTTCTCGACCATCTCGGTCGTCCGCCAGCGTTCCGACACCTTCACCCCGTCCGAGATGCGGCGCATGTCGACGGATGTCGTGGGCGTGCCCTTGCCGGGATGGAAATTCTCGGCTTTCAGCACGGCATAAAGCTTGCCGTCCATCTCGACGACATTGCCCTTGCGAAGGGAAGAGGCGATGACTTTCACGGGTCGTTTCCTTGCGGTTTCGATTGGGCCCGCGTAACTGCGCAGGCGAATGATTGGCGCTGCACCTAGCGCATCTTGCGCCAAACCTCAAACCGAAAGCGCCGGAGCCTTGCCGACATGACCGATACAGCCGCAACCGCTTGGTGGCACCCCTCCCGCCACGCCGACCGCCGCCCGCTTCTTCTGGCCCGCAACCGCATCCAATCCGCCCTCCGCCGCTGGTTCGATGACAACGGCTTCACCGAGGTGGACCCAGCCGCCCTGCAGGTCTCCCCGGGGAACGAGGCGCATCTGCACGCTTTCTCCACCGATGCCTTGTCGCATGACGGCACGCCCCGCCGGATGCACCTCCATACCAGCCCCGAATTCGCGATGAAGAAACTGCTCGCGGCAGGCGAAACCCGCATCCATGCCTTCGCCCATGTCTGGCGCAACCGCGAACGGGGCGCGCTCCATTCGCCGGAATTCACCATGCTGGAATGGTACCGCGTGGGCGAGGATTACAGCACCCTGATGGAAGACACCGTCACCTTCCTCCGCCTCGCCGCCACCACCGCAGGCACACCCCTCCTGCGCTTCCGCGACCGGACCTGCGACCCCTTCGCCACGCCGGAACGCCTGTCGGTCGCACAGGCCTTCACCCGTTACGCCCGCCTCGACCTTCTCGCCACCATCCGCCCCGACGGCAGCACCGACCGCGACGCGCTTGCCGCCCAGATGGCGGGGCAGGGCATGGCCCTTTCCCCAGACGACACATGGTCCGACCTCCTGTCCAAGGTCCTCGTCGCCCATGTCGAACCCCATCTCGGTCAGGGCTGCATCACCATCCTCGACCGCTATCCCGCCGCCGAGGCGGCGCTTGCCCGCACCTGCGCCGATGACCCGCGCGAGGCGGAACGGTTCGAGCTTTATGCCTGCGGGGTGGAACTCGCCAATGGCTTCGGCGAACTCACCAACCCCGTCGAACAACGCCGCCGCTTCGGCCTCGAGATGGATGAAAAAGAGCGAATCTATGGCGAACGCTATCCGCTGGACGAGGATTTCCTCGCGGCCCTTGCCTTGATGCCGCCCGCTTCGGGCATCGCTCTGGGCTTCGACCGCCTCGTCATGCTCGCCACAGGCGCCCCGCGCATCGACTCCGTCCTCTGGGCTCCCGTCGCCGATTGATCGAGTCGCACAGCCCCATTGTCACCATCCGGGCACCAATTGAATCCGCATTCCGGGACTGTATCCACTGCGTGAACAACGCCGCATAAACCCTGAAAAACACGCCGGAAAATACGCATAAACCAAAGTTTATGCCCCTAAACCACCTATCCAAACCGGCCCAAAGCCCCGGCCCCCCCCACTTGCTCGACTCAGCCATTGGGCCCAGCCTTCTTCTCGTGGCAGCAACGGGGCAGACCGTGGTGGGGACAAACCGAAGCCGTCACACAAAACGGCGGTTGCCGCGGTCAGGTCTTTGGTGGGGACCGCCGCGGCAACCGTGAAGGCGGCAGATGCGGGTCAGGCTGTGGGGGCCTCCGTATCGGCCAGAAGACGACGAAGAAAAGACGAACCCGAAACAACGACCGGACAAACTTTCACATTAGGGTCGTGCGATGCCGACAGCTCAAGCAAGCCAAGCCAGGACAAAAGACGTGACAGCCTACCGCCCTGCACCTGCCGAACGCCCTCGCATCCTCGTGGTGGATGACGACCCGATCAACCGTCTGGTCGCCCGCATCCTGATCGAGGCCCGCGGATACGAGGTGATCGAGGCCGAGGATGGCGAGGCTGCCCTCGCCGCCTATGCCGAGACGAGCGACATCGGTCTGGTGCTGATGGATCTCGCCATGCCCGGCATGGATGGCCTGACCGCCGCCCGCAACCTGCGGTCGACCTCGCGCCGGGGGGCAACGGTGCCGATCGTGGCGCTGACCCGCCACATCGACGACAACTCGCGGCGCAACTGCTTCGATGCCGGGATGAACGGCTTCCTGCCGAAACCGATCTCGGCCGCCGGGATCGAAAGCATCGTCTGCCTCGTGGGCCACGGCGCCTACCGCGCCCATCACGCCTGACAGGCCGCACCACATCTCCAAGGCCCGGCCCGCGCGCCCGCAGGCCGGGCCTTTCCTTTGCGCCCCGGGGCGCGGCCCGCCTACCTCCAACGGACTGATTGACGTACCTCAGTCTTGCCCCGATAAAGGCCGGACCCCGATCCGAACCCCGGTCTTCGGGGCGCAGGGCCGCCGCATGACCAGACCCACCGTCATCGACATCGCGCGCGAGGCAGGTGTAAGCCTTGCCACGGTGGACCGTGTCCTGAACGCCCGCCCCGGCGTCCGCGCCAAGACGATCGACGCCGTTCAGGATGCCATCGCACGGCTTGGCTATGTCCGCGACATGGCCGCCGCCAACCTCGCCCGCAGCCGCTCCTACCGCATGGTCGCGCTCTTGCCCGACACGGACAGCCAGTTCGTCCAAACCCTCGCCGATGCCCTGACCGAGGCCGCCGCCCTCGCTGCCGCCAGCCGCACCGAACTCGACCTGCGGCGCTACCCGCCCGAGGACATGCACATCCTCGCCGAACGCCTCGCCGCCCTCTCGCCCGAGGATGTGGCAGGCGTCGCCCTCATGGCCCCCGAAACCCCCGTCATCCGCGACGCCATCCGCGCCCTCAAGGCGCGCGGCATCCCGCTCGTGGCCCTCGCCTCCGATCTCCCCAATACCGACCGCGACCATTTCATCGGCACCGACAGCCATGCCGCGGGCCGTACCGCGGGCGTCCTCATGGGCCGCTTCTGTCGGGGCCTCTCGGGCAGCGTCCTCGCCGTGGCCGATTCCATGCTCCTGCGCGACAGCATCGAACGCCGCCGCGGCTTCGACGAGGTGATGCAGGCCGAATTCCCCCGCCTCCACGTCCGCCCCACCATCGAAACCCATGGCTCGCCGGAGGCGCTCCGCCGCGCGCTTGGCGACTGCCTCGCCACACTCCCCGATGTCGTGGGCATCTATCTCATCGGCTCGGGCCACCGCGCGCTGGCTGCCCATCTGCGCGACAACGGCCTTCTGCGCCGCTTCGTCGTCATCGGCCACGAACTCACCCCCCACACCCGTCAGGCCCTGATCGACGGCCATCTCGACGCCGTCATCGCCCAGAACCCCGGCCATCTCGCCCGCTCCACCCTCCGCGTCCTGCGCGCCAAGGCCGACCGCGCCCCCATCGACGAAGGGCAAGAACAACTCCGGATCGAGGTGGTGATCCGCGAAAACCTCCCTCCCGACCCCTGACCCTTCCGCCTGAGGGTGGCCAAACCTTTGCTGGGAAATGGAAAAAACCCATCCCTCTCCGTCACGCAAAGAATAATGAGGAACGTACCTCAAAAATCGGTGGACAGACTCGCCCTGCCACGCCTATCGTCACGGTCACAGAAGGCCCGGGGGTGGGGGACCCTGTCCGAACGGGCACGTGCATGACACGACATCTGAACCGGGAGGAACATCAATGAAGGCCAGACTTCTTGTCGCCACATCGGCGGCAGCCCTTTCCCTTGCGGGCATGGCATCCGCGCAATCCAACGAACTCACCCTCTGCTGGGCCGCATGGGATCCGGCCAACGCCCTTGTCGAACTGTCCAAGGATTTCGAGGCGCAGTCCGGCATCAAGATGAACTTCGAATTCGTGCCGTGGCCCAACTTCGCCGACCGCATGCTGAACGAACTCAATTCCGGCGGGCAGCTCTGCGACCTTCTGATCGGCGACAGCCAGTGGATCGGCGGTTCCGCCGAAAACGGCCATTACGTCAAGCTGAACGACTTCTTCGACAAGGAAGGCATCAGCATGGACGATTTCGCCCCGGCGACAGTCTATGCCTATTCCACATGGCCCAAGGGCACGCCCAATTACTACGCGCTGCCCGCCATGGGTGATGCCAATGGCTGGTTCTACCGCAAGGACTGGTTCGCCCGCCCCGAGATTCAGGCCGAATTCAAAGAGAAGTATGGCCGCGACCTCGCCGAACCCAAATCCCAGAAGGAACTCCTCGAAATCGCGCAATTCTTCCAAGGGCGCGAGATCGACGGCCAGACCGTCTATGGCGCCTCCATCTTCACCGAACGCGGCTCCGAAGGCATCACCATGGGCGCGACCGGCGCCCTTTATGCCTGGGGCTTCAAATATGAGAACACCCCCGGCAGCTATGACATGGAAGGGGCGGTGAACTCGCCCGCCGCCGTCGAGGCGCTGGAATTCTACAAGGAACTCTACAAGACCGGCACACCTCCGGGCTATGATAACGCCTATATGGAACAGTCGCTGGACGCGTTCAAATCGGGTCAGGTGGCGATGGCGATGAACTGGTTCGCCTTCTTCCCCGGTCTCTATGCCGACCCCAACACCGGGGGCGACAAGATCGACTTCTTCGTGAACCCGCCCCAGAACCAGCCCGCCTCCACCCTCGGCGGTCAGGGCATCTCGGTCGTGTCCTACACCGACAACATGGACGGCGCGCTGGCCTATATCAAATGGTTCGCGCAGCCCGACGTGCAGAAGAAGTGGTGGTCCATGGGCGGCTATTCCTGCCACCGCGCCGTGCTGGAGGATCCGGAATTCGTGAATTCCGCCCCCTTCGCCGGCGACTTCCTCGAAGCCATGGGCGCGGTGCAGGACTTCTGGCAGGAACCGGCCTATGCCTCGCTCCTGCTCGCCATGCAGGAACGGCTGCACAACTACGTCGTGGCCGATCAGGGCACCGCGCAAGAGGCCCTCGACGGTCTGATCGCGGATTGGACCGAGGTCTTCGAAGACGAAGGCAAACTCTGACCCGACCCCTCACCCCCGACCCCTCTCCCCAAGGAGAGGGGAGGGGCACCCGATCCCCAAACCGGGTGCAACGGGGCAACCCAAGCGCAACGCCACCCTCTCCCCATCGGGGGAGAGGGCAGGGTGAGGGGGCCTTCCCGGCCCTCTCCTCCCGCAGGGACATGAGATCATGACAGACCCCATCGCCGCCGCCGCCCGCGCCACGCCCGACCCGCTCGCCCGCCGCATCCGCGGCCTGTCCGACCGGGCCATCGCGTGGCTCTTCGTGGCCCCCACCATCTTCCTGCTGCTGGCGATCAACATCTTCCCGCTGATCTGGACGGTGCGCCTCTCCTTCACCAACTACCGCGCCAACCGCCCGAATGAAGAGGTCGAATTCGTCGGCCTCAGGAACTACATCCGCATCCTCACCGATGACGGCATCTGGGCCAACATGCAGACCACGGCCCATTTCCTCTTCTGGACGCTCTTCTTCCAGGTCCTCATCGGCTTCACCCTCGCCTGGCTCATCAACCGCAAGTTCAAGGGCAACGACCTGCTGACGACGCTGATCGTCCTGCCCATGATGCTCTCCCCCGCCGTGGTGGGCAATTTCTGGACCTTCCTCTACCAGCCCCAGATCGGCCTCGTGAACTACGTCGTCGAATTGGTCACCGGCACCCCCGCCTCCTCCTTCTCCATGCTCGGCCCCGGGGGGCTCGCGAAATGGTCCATCATCCTCGTCGACACATGGATGTGGACACCCTTCGTCATGCTCATCTGCCTCGCCGGCCTCCGCTCCATCCCCGACTACATCTACGAGGCCGCCGAGGTGGACCGCGCCTCCAAATGGCGGCAGTTCTGGACCATCACCATCCCCATGGTCCTGCCCTTCCTGATGCTCGCCGTGCTGTTCCGGGGCATCGAGAATTTCAAGATGTTCGACATGGTCGTCCTCCTCACCGGCGGCGGCCCCGGCAACGAAACACTGCTCGCCTCCATCGACCTGAAGCGTGAGGCCTTCGAGAAATGGCGCACCGGCTATTCCTCGGCCTATGCCATCATCCTCTTCGTCACGGTCTTCGGCCTTGCCTCCATCTACGTGAAGGCCCTGAACAAGGTGAAGGAGCGGTGAGGATGCTGGCCACCCCATGCGCCCCGAAACCCCGTCCCGGGCTTGACCCGGGACCTCCGCCCCACCCGCGCGCCACCGCCGCCGAGAGGTCCCGGGTCAAGCCCGGGACGGGGTCACCCGAACAGGCCAAGGGAGGCCGGACATGACCGCCTATTCCGTCACCGAACCCACGGGCCGCTCGAAACTCGTCGCGGGCCTCCTCGTCACGCTCTACGCGGTCATCACCCTGCTGCCGCTTCTCTGGATCATCTCCACCGGGTTCAAATCCGGCCCGGACAGCATCTCCTATCCGCCCAAGGTCGTCTTCGAACCCTCGCTCGAAGGCTATGTGAACCTTTTCACCACCCGCACTCGCGTCGCGGCAGAGGAATTCCAGAACCTCCCCCCGCCCGAGACATGGTATGATGAAATCGTCCGCGAAAGCGGCATGGTCATCGCGGGGCCAAGCCGCTTCGGCGAACGCTTCCTCAATTCGGTCATCATCGGCTTCGGCTCGACCTTCCTGTCGATCTTCCTCGGCACGCTGGCCGCCTATGCCTTCTCGCGCTTCAAGGTCCCGCTGAAGGATGACCTTCTCTTCTTCATCCTCTCCACCCGGATGATGCCGCCCATCGCGGTGGCGATCCCCATCTACCTCATGTATCGCGAACTGGGCCTGTCCGACACGCATCTGGGCATGATCCTGCTCTATACGGCGGTCAATATCAGCCTCGCCGTCTGGCTCCTGAAGGGTTTCATCGACGAAATCCCCCGCGAATATGAAGAGGCCGCGCTGATCGACGGCTACACCCGCTTTCAGGCCTTCCGAAAGGTGGTGCTGCCGCAGGCCGCCACCGGCATCGCCTCCACCGCGATTTTCTGCCTGATCTTCGCTTGGAACGAATATGCCTTCGCCGTGCTGCTCACCTCCGGCACGGCGCAGACCGCGCCGCCCTTCATCCCCACGATCATCGGCGTGGGCGGGCAGGACTGGCCCGCCGTCGCGGCCGGGGCCACGATCTTCCTCCTGCCCGTGATGATCTTCACCATCCTCCTGCGCAAACACCTCCTGCGCGGCATCACCTTCGGGGCGGTCCGCAAATGACCGGGGCGCAATTTTTCTGCGAAAAATTGCGGTCCCGATCCTTCTGCGAAGGATCGCCCCGCCCCCCCGTCAGCCGATCCTTCGCAGAAGGATCACCCCCCGATTTTTCGCAGAAAAATCGTCCAACAGGGGTCCTCCCATGACCGATTTCCTCAAGGGTCTCCTCAACTTCCGCCGCCGCCCGTGGGAAATGCTCGCCACGCTCCTCATCGGCCTCGGTGTCTTCATGCTGATGCAGCCCTTCGCGCTGGTCCTCTTCACATGGAGCTTCCTCGTCACCCTCGCCGGCACGGTGATGTTCATCATCGTCTCGCATTTCCCGGACTGAACATGGCTGAGATCGTCATCCGCAACCTCCGCAAGGAATTCGGCAGCTTCACCGCCGTCCAATCCTCCTCCTTCACCATCGCCGATGGCGAATTCTTCATGCTGCTCGGCCCCTCCGGCTGCGGCAAGACCACCACGCTGCGCATGATCGCGGGGCTCGAACTGCCCACCTCCGGCCAGACCCTGATCGACGGCGAGGATGTCAGCCAGCGCCCTGCCTCGCAGCGCGACATCGCCATGGTCTTCCAGATGTTCGCCCTCTACCCGCATATGACCGTGCGGAAGAACATCGCCTATCCCCTCGTCAGCCAGGGCGTCGCAAGGGACGAGGTCCGCCGCCGCGTGGAAGAGGTCGCCCGCATCCTCCGCATCGAGACGCTTCTCGACAAGGGCGTCGGCGGCCTTTCCGGCGGCGACCGCCAGCGCGTGGCCCTCGGTCGCGCCATCGTCCGCCGCCCCAAGGCCTTCATGATGGATGAACCCCTGGGCGCGCTGGATGCCGAATTCCGCGAACTCATGGCCGAGGAACTCCGCGCCTTGCATGACAGGATGGGGGCCACCACCGTCTATGTCACCCATGACCAGCTCGAAGCGATGCAGATGGGCGACAAGATCGTCGTGATGAACCACGGCGTGGTGGAACAGTTCGGGACGCCCCAGCAGATCTACGACCACCCCGCCACGCTCTTCGTGGCCGATTTCATCGGCAGCCCCGCCATGAACTTTCTCCGCTTCGAAGGGGCCTTCCGCCCCGGCGACAGCGCCGTCACCCTCGGAGACACGCGCATCGAAACGCCCGAATTGCAGGCCGAGGCCAGCCCGCGCCCCCTCGTCCTTGGCGTCCGCCCCGAACATGTCACCCTCTCCGACGCCGCCCTGTACCGGGCGCGCGTCGAGGCCGCCGAGTACCTCGGCACCACCCAGATCGTGACGCTCTCCACCGCCCATGGCCCGGTCAAGGCGCGCATCCCGTCCGGCCACACGGCCCGGATCGGGGAAACCACCGGGCTCTCCTTCACCGCGCGCAGTCTGTCGCTCTTCGACGCCAGCACGGGCCGCGCCTTCCGCACGGCCGCCAATGCGGGGGTGCATCATGGCTGAGGTCATCCTGTCCGGCCTGTCGAAATCCTTCGGCGCCACCCGCGCCCTGACCGACATGACCATGACCATTCCCGACGGCGCCTTCGTCGTCCTGCTCGGCCCCACCGGCGCGGGCAAGACCACGACGCTCCGCCTCATCGCGGGCCTCGACCGCCCCGATGCGGGCGACATGCGCATCGCCGGCCGCTCCGTCCTTGCCGACACGCCCGCCCAACGCGACGTGGCGATGGTCTTCCAGCAATATTCGCTCTACCCCCACCTCACGGTGCGCGACAACCTCGCCTTCCCCCTGCGTTCCCCCGTTCTGAACTGGGCCGAACCCGACATCGCCCGCAAAGTGGGCGAGGTGGCCGAGGTGCTGCGCATCTCCCACAAGCTCGACAACAAGGCCACCCAGCTTTCGGGAGGCGAGATGCAGCGCGTCTCCATCGGCCGCGCCCTCGTGCGCAATCCGCGCATCTACCTTATGGACGAACCGCTCTCCTCGCTCGATGCCAAGCTGCGCGCCGACCTGCGCGTGGAACTGAAACGCATCCATGCCGAACTGGGCGCGACCTTCCTCTATGTCACCCATGACCAGATCGAGGCCATGACCATGGCCTCCCACGTGGGCGTTCTGGATCAGGGGAAGCTCGTCCAATTCGGCACCCCGCGCGAGATCTACGAAAACCCGGTCAGCACCTATGTCGCCAGCCGCCTTGGCCAGCCCCGCATCAACCTCCTGCCCGTCGATGCCTTCCCCACACCCAAGCCTGGCGCGGCCCAGATTGGCCTGCGCCCCGAACATGTGATCCTTGGCGAAGGCCAGCCCGCCACCGTCCGCCGCGTGGAACATCTGGGCGACCAGACCCGCCTTCACCTGACCATGGCGGGGCACGAGATCGTCACCCTCGCCGATCCCCACACCCCGCTCGCCCCCGGCGACAGCGTCGCCATCCGCCCCGAAACCCCGCTCTGGTTCGACGCCAGCGGCAACCGCATCTGATGGAAGGAGCCCGCGATGAAGCAGTTCATGAACAGCAAGGAAACGCTGGTCACCGAGGCGCTCGACGGCCTCATCCGCGCCTCGAACGGGCGGCTGGCGCGGCTTGACGGCTATCCCCATATCAAGGTCGCCATCCGCACCGACTGGGACAGGTCCAAGGTCGCCCTCGTCTCAGGCGGCGGGTCGGGGCATGAACCCTCGCATGCGGGCTTCGTGGGGCAGGGGATGCTGACGGCGGCCGTCTGCGGCGACGTCTTCGCCTCGCCTTCCGTCGATGCCGTCCTCGCCGGGATATTGGCCGTCACCGGCAAGGCGGGCTGCCTGTTGATCGTCAAGAACTACACCGGCGACCGGCTGAACTTCGGCCTCGCCGCCGAACGCGCCCGCGCCTTCGGGCTCAAGGTCTCCATGGTCATCGTCGATGACGACGTGGCCCTCCCCGACCTGCCGCAGGCGCGGGGCGTCGCCGGAACCCTCTTCGTCCACAAGATCGCCGGCGCCATGGCCGAGGCCGGGGCCGATCTCGACACCATCACCGCCGCCGCCCGTCGCATCATCGCGGGCGCCATCTCCATCGGCATGTCGCTGGATACCTGCACCGTGCCCGGATCGCCCAAGGAAGACCGCATCGGCACGGGCAAGGCCGAACTCGGCCTCGGCATCCATGGCGAGGCCGGGGTGGAACAGGTCGATTTCTCCAGCGCCCGCGCCGCCATGGCCATGGTGGTCGACCGCCTGCTGCCGCATGTCGGGGCAGGGGACCACGCCGCCCTCCTGAACAATCTCGGCTCCACCACGCCGCTCGAAATGTCCGTGCTGGCCGAGGAACTCGCCCGCTCCCCGCTGGGCAACAGGGTGAAATGGCTCATCGGCCCCGCCCCCCTGATGACCTCGCTCGACATGCACGGCTTCTCCGTCTCGCTCCTCCCCGTGACCGAGGCCGAGATCGCCCATCTCGCTGCCCCGGTGGCCCCGCCCGCATGGCCCGGCCTTTCCACCCTTGCGCCCATCCCCGTCCGCCCCCTGCCGGACGGCCTCGCCCCCATCCAGCCCGTCCCATCTGCCCATCCCGCCCATCGCGCCCTGCTGGATCGCTGCTGCGCCGCGCTCATCGCCTGCGAGAAGGACCTCAACGCGCTGGATGCCAAGTCGGGCGATGGCGACACAGGCTCCACCCTCGCCGGGGCGGCCCGCGCCCTGCAATCCGCGCTGGACCGCCTGCCGCTTGCCGATGCCACGCAGCTTTACCGCGCCATTGGCATGGAACTGTCGCAAACCATGGGTGGCTCCTCCGGTGTGCTTCTGGCGATCTTCTTCGCCGCCGCGGGCGATGCCTCGGCCTCCGGGCGCGACTGGATCGGCGCGCTTTCGGCCGGGCTCGACCGGGTGATGCAGGTGGGCGGGGCCGCCCCGGGTCACCGCACCATGATCGACGCGCTCGCCCCGGCACTTGCCGCCCTCCCGCAGGGTCTGCCCGCCGCCGCCACCGCCGCCCGCAAGGGGGCCGATGCCACGGCAGGCATGACGCGGGCCAAGGCAGGCCGCGCCTCCTATCTCACGGCGGACAAGCTTGCAGGCTTCAACGACCCCGGCGCCGAAGGCGTGGCCCGCCTGTTCGAGACCTTGGCGAAGGCGTGAAGGCCCGGAAGGGCCTCCATGCCTGTCCTACCATCGGGGGGGCGGGGTCAACCCCGCCCTACAACGGGAGGCGGGGTCAACCCCGCCCTACAGGAGCGCGCCAACCCATCCCCGCATGGTGTAGGGCGGGGTTCACCCCGCCACAGCCCTTCCACTCCCGGCAATCCCGCCTATCTTACCATCCATGCCCGTCGATCCCGCCACGATCTGCGTCCTCGCCAATCCCGGATCGGGACGGGCCAGCCGTGACGCCACCGCGCTGGCCTCCGCGATGCAGGTCTTCGGCCCCGACGTTCCCCTCCGACGCCTGACGGAAGGCGAATCCTTCGACCATGCCGTCGAACAGGCCCTCACCGATGGCTATACTACCCTCGTCGCCGCCGGAGGCGACGGCACCGTCACAGCCATCGCCCATGCCCTGACGGGAACCGGGGCCTCGCTCGGCATCCTGCCCTTGGGCACCTTCAACTTCGTCTCGCGTGGCCTCGGCCTTCCCGAAGATCCCGCCGCCGCCGCCCGCGCCATCCTCGCGGGCCACCCGCACCGCATCTCGGTCGGCACGGTCAACGGTCAGGTCTTCCTCAACAACGTCTCCATCGGCCTCTACCCCCGCATCCTTGCCGAACGCGAGGCCGCCTATGCCCGCTATGGCCGCTTCCGCCTGCTGGCCTATTGGACCGTGCTGGTCACCCTCATCCGCGCCCAACGCGCGCCGCACCTCAGCATCGAAACCGACACGGGCACCCGCAGCCTGCGCACGCCTCTCGTCTTCATCGCCCGCTCCGCCTATCAACTGGAACGCTTCGGCCTTTCCGCGCAGGAGATCATCTCCGACGACCGCTTCGCCGTCTTCGTGGCCATCCGCGAAAGCCGCTTCCACCTGATCAAACTCGCCCTCCACCTTGCGCTGCGCCGCCTCGTCCCCGGCACGGATGTCGAACTCTTCTCCGCCCGCCGCATCACCATCCGCACCCCGCGCCGCCGCCCCAAGGTGGCCTTCGACGGCGAGAAACGCCGCATGCTCGCGCCCCTGACCTTCGCCATCCGCGACGACGCGCTCTCCATCATCATCCCCGACGCCGCCGACAAGACCTCGGCATGACCCGCATCGCCCATCTCTCCGATCCCCATTTCGGGACCGAGCAACTGGGCCTGCCCGACGCGCTCGCCCGCCACCTCGCGACGCTGGCCCCGGACATCATCGTCGTCTCGGGCGACCTGACCCAACGCGCGCGCCCCGCGCAATACGCCGCCGCCGCCCGCTTCCTTGCCGCCCTGCCATACCCCACGCTGGTCATCCCCGGCAATCACGACGCCCCGCTCTGGAACCTGCCGCTCCGCCTCCTGAACCCGTGGCGCGACTGGATGGGCGTGCTGGACCGCCCGCTTCAGGGCGAATGGCAGACGGACGGCCTGCTGCTCATCGCGCTGAACTCCGCAAATCCCCGCGTCTGGAAGGATGGCCGCCTGACGCCCGCGCAGCTTGACCACATCGCCACCCGCTGCGCCGCCGCAGGCCCGCGCCGCCGCCTCGTCGCGCTGCACCATCCGCCCGAACCCCCGCGCGACGAACCGCCCTCGCTGGACCATGCCGCCGAAACCATCGCCACGCTGGAAAGGGCAGGGGTCGAGATGGTCCTGTCGGGCCACCTCCACTTCACCCATGTCGCGCCGCTGCGTCAGGCTCCCGGCATCCTTGGCGTTCAGGCCGGCACCTGCCTCTCAAGCCGCATCCGGGGCGACGGCAATGCCTTCACCCTGATCGACCTTTCCGAAACCGGGGCCGCCATCTCCCATCACCGCGCCGATACCGATGGCCGCTTCCACCCCGACGCCACGGTCACATGGCGGAAAACCCCGCAGGGCTGGTGCTAAAGCCGCACCACCACACCCTCGTCGGCGGCCCGGATCGCCGCCAGAACCATCTCCAGCGTCCCAAGGTTATGCGCCCCCGACGGCTCCACCGTCCCGCGCCCCTCAAGCGCGGCCACCGCCTGCCGCTGGAATTCCAGAACCGACTCCTGAATCAGATGCCATGGCCGCGCACCCCAGACGGGGCAGGGCGGTTCCACCCCCCGCTCCTCCACCGCGCCACCCCCGCGATGCAGGCGCAGCCGGAACCCTTCCGTCACCTCGATGGTCCCAAGGTCGCCCTCCACCACCAGCAGGCTCTGCGGAAAGGGATCGGGCGTCATCACCGAATGGAACGAACACTCGACCGAACTCACCGCCCCCGACCCGTGCCGCAGCAGCGCCTGAAAGGCATCAAACCCCGCCACCCGCGGATTGCGGCGCTGCACCTCGCAGGATAGACGCTCCACATCCCCCATCAGGTGCCGCACCACGTCGAACAGATGCAGCCCGATATCCGTCAGCGCCAGATCGCGGACCTCCGCCAGATAGGGCTGGTTGGCATAGATGTCATAGCCATGCCGGAAGGACAGCCGCAACCAGCGCGGCGCCCCGATCTCCCCCGCCTCCAGCAGGGCCTTCACCTCGCGGATGGGCCGCTGCCAGCGGAAATTCTCATGCACCGCCAGCATCGCGTCCGATGCCGCGCAGGCCGCGACCATGGCGCGGGCATCCTCCATCGTCTCGGCAAAGGGCTTCTGGCAGATCACCAGCCTTGCATGCCGCGCCGCCAGTTCCACCAGAGCCCGGTGCGAGCCCACGGTTGTGGCGATGTCCACGAAATCGGGCCGGACCTCGGCCAGCACCTCCGCCGCCTCCACGCCCCAGCGAGGGATGCCGAAGTCGCGCGCATAGGCCTCCGCCTTGGCCGGATCGCGGTCGCAGACCGCCACGATCTCCACCCCCGGCAACTCGTCCCATGCCGCCATGTGATTGCGCGCAAAGAACCCGCAGCCGATCAGAACACCGCGTTGCACCCTCATCCCTCCCGACCCGCCATCGCGTCAGGACAACTGATTATACCAGTTGCCGCCTCCGGGCAAGCAACCGCCCGGTCCCGGGTGGGCAGGGCGGGCAGTTCCTTAACGGAAAGGCGGCGGGAATGAACCCGCCGCCCGCTGCGTGCTGACAGTTTGCGGTACTGTTTGCGGCACGGCCTGCGGTACGCTGCCGCGCGGCCCTTACTCCGCCGCGCCCTGCGCCAACAGCCGCTCGATCCGCCGCCGCCGCAGCTCGTACAGGACCGCAGCGACGATGGTGATGCCGATCATGATCACCGCCAAGGCATTGATCGTCGGTGTAATTCCCGCGCGCACCTTCGAGAACACATAGACCGTAAGCGTATCCGCCCCGCCCCTCGTGAACTGCGTCACGTTGAAATTCTCCACCGACTGGAAAAACGCCACCGCCGCCCCGGCCCCGATCGCCGGATAAAGATGCGGCAGCAGGATCCGCCGCATCACCTGCCCATGGCTCGCCCCAAGGTCCAGCGCCGCCTCCTCCAGCGCGGCATCGAAACTCTGCAACCGCGCCAGCACCAGCAGCATCACCATCGCCGCGATATAGGAAACCTGCCCCAGCACCGACAGGTGCAACCCCGGCGGCACGCCCAGCTTGTTCCACATCAACAGCGTGGAAATTCCGATCACCGCCCCCGGAATCAGGATGGTGGAAATCATCATCCCATAGATAACCGTCCGGATTCGCCCGGAAATCGAGTTGATCAGGATCGCCGCCGCCGTCCCCACGATCACCGAAAGCACGGCCACCGCCAGCGCCACCAAGATGGTGTTGCGGAACGCCACCCACATCCGCTCATCCGCGGCCAGTTCCACGAACCACCGCCCCGTCGTGCCCTTCCACGGCACGATGGAGGGCAGCCGACTGTCGTTGAACGCGGCCCCCGCCATCACCACCAAGGGTATCAGCAGATAGATCAGGAACATCCCGGTATAGATATGGGCAAGCCGCTGTCTGAACTTGTACATCCCGCCCCCCTTACTTCGCGATATCCGAAAGTTTCACGCGGAAAATCCACATCACAAGGCTCACGAAGGCCGTGCACAGGAACAAGAGCAGGAAGGCATAGGCCGACGCCGTATTCCAGTCGAGCGCATCGTTCATCCATTGTTGAATGGTTTGCGTGAACCATTGCGATGTCGTCGATCCAAGGATCGAAGGCACCAACAACGAACCGGCAGACAGCATGAACACCATCACCGCACCAGACGCGACCCCCGGCTTGGCATGGGGCAGCACGATCCGCCAATGGATCTTCCACCACGGCGCGCCCAGATCCTCCGCCGCCTCGATCTGGTTCGTGTCCAGCGAGGAAATCGCATTGTACAGCGGGAACAGCATGAAGAGCACATAGGTATAGACCAGCCCGATCACGACCGCGTCGTAATCTGTGATCCAGCGCACCGGCTTGTCGATCGCCCCGATGAACAAGAGCAGCGAATTCAGCGGCCCCTTCAGCGCAAGGATGATCCACCACGCAAAGGCCCGCAGCACCTCCGAAACCCACAGCGGCACGAACAGCAGCAGCATCAGCGTGGGCAACGACCGCGGGTTCACGATCTTCGCCATGTAATAGGCGATGGGATAGGCCACCGCGAAACAGACCAGCGTCACGATCACCGAATACCATATGGTCAACCAAAAGGTCAGAACATGGACCGGAATCTGGAAGGTGATCCCGAACAGCGACCGCTCAATCGACCCGTCGAAGACCTTTAGGTAATTGTTAACCGAATACACATCCTTCGGCCCGCCGATCTCGGTCACCGGCAGATAGGGGCGGAAGGAACTCTCGAACAGCGTGATGTTCGGCACGATCACCAGCATCACCAGCCAGAAGGCCACGATCAGGCAGATCAGGCCCGTCAATCCCGCGCCATAGCGTCGGATCAGGTCCTGCATGGCTCAGTCCCTCGTGTCGGCATCGGGCAGGATCGCGGCCCGCGCCGCGTCGAACCCCATCCAGACCTGCGCCCCGATCTCGGGCACCGCGGCAGACCCGTCATTGCGCAATTCGGCCACCATCTTCATCCCGCTGTCGGTCACGGCATGGACGGCGATGAAATTCCCCTCGAAGGAAATCTCCTCCACCCGCCCGTGGATGGCATTCTCGCCCGGACGGCTCTCGGCGATCACCGTGTGTTCGGGGCGTACATACAGCTTCACCCCCTTGCTCGAAACGCCCGGCGCGATCCGCGCGCGGAAGGTGCCATGCGGCGTCGCAAAGCCCGCGAAACCTTCGCTCACCGTGCCAAGATCACCAGAGAACACATTGTTTTCCCCGACGAAAGAGGCAACAAAGCCGTTCACCGGATTGTTGTAGATTTCGCGCGGGTCGGCGATCTGCTGGATGCGTCCGTGGCTCATCACCCCCACCCGGTCCGACATGGCAAGCGCCTCGCCCTGATCATGGGTGATGTAGATGAAGGTCACGCCCGTCCGCTTCTGGATGGCCCGCAACTCCGCCCGCATGTGCTGGCGCAGCTTCAGGTCCAACGCGCTCAGCGGCTCGTCCAGAAGCATCACCTGAGGCTCCACCGCCAAGGCCCGCGCGATGGCGACACGCTGCTTCTGCCCGCCCGAAAGCTGGCTCACCATCTTGTCCGCAGCACCCGGCAGATCCACCAGTTTCAGCAATTCCTCGGCCTTGGCCCGCCGCGTGGCCTTGTCCACGCCCCGCACCTCCAACCCGAAGGAGATGTTCTCCCAGATCGACATCAGCGGGAACAGCGCGAGGTTCTGGAAGATCAACGCGGTCGGTCGCTGGTTCGGGCGCTGCCCGCGCATATCCTTGCCGCCGATGCGGATCACGCCCTTCGTCGGTTCGATGAACCCCGAAACCATCCGCAGGATCGTCGTCTTCCCACAGCCCGACGGGCCAAGGAAGGAAAAGAATTCCCCCGGCTTGATCGAGACATTCGCATGATCCACCGCGCGAAAGCTGCCGAAATCGCAGCAAACATCGTCCAGTTCTATACCTGCGCTCATTTCGGCGCGTTCCCCTGTCGTGGCTGGTTGTCGTTTCTTGTTGAAGCAAGGCTAACAGGCTTGGCAAAGCGCGCAATGTGTATTGCCAGATTTCCCGCTCCGGTCAGGCCAGAGCGCGAAGCCGCTGCCCGCAAAATGCACACGCCGGACCAGTAAGGTCCGGCGCGGCAATCGGTCAGGCTGCGATCAGGCCGCCTTGTACTTGTCGGCATATTCCGCGCGCTTGGCGAGGAATTCGGCCGATTGATCCGGCCACCACCACAGCTTGGACAGCGCCTCGTCATTGAAGGTGCCGTTGTAATAGGCCGAAACCTCCGGGTCCATCAGTTCGGATGCGCCCTTGCCCACCGGGTTGGAGGAGAAGGCGGTCGCCCAGAGCGCAGCACCTTCCGGCGACGAGATCCATTTCACGAATTCATGCGCCTGATCGACGTTGGTGGCATTCTTCATGAGGACAAAGCCCTGATGCCATGCAATCGCGCCTTCCACCGGGGCTACATAGCGATAGCCGTCATTGCGCAGGTTGAACCCGGTCGAATCCCAGCACAGCCCGATGGTCGCGCCATTGGCGGTAAAGCCTGCATTCGCCTCGTTCTCGCCCGACCACCACTGCACGACATTGCCCTTGGCCTTGATTGCCTCGGCCAGCGCGATATCCCACAGTTCCACCATGGCGTTCATGTCGCTATAGCCGTCCATCCACGGACGCGGCAGCTTGCCCTGCGCATCCAGCCAGCGGCCCATCGCGGCCAGCGCCGAATGCGGACGCACCACGGCCTGGTTCTCGGCATTGAACAGATCGCCCAGCGACGGCGGGTCGGACAGCACGGCATCCGCCTCGCTCACCACCAGCGCTTCCGTACCCCAGACCGACGGCACGTAAAGCAGCGCGCCATCCTTGCGCGACCGCTCGCCCGCCGCGCCATCCGCCAGACCCGGCAGATAGTTCGCCATGGCCAGCTTCGACTCGTCGAAGGCGCCCAACAGGCCGTTGTCGTTCCATGCGCCGACGCGGTCGATCGTCGGTTCGATCAGGTCGATCCCGCCCGCTTCCAGCGCGACCTTGCCTTCGGCGAACATCGTGTCCTGATCAGGCAGTTCCTTGAAGTTGACCTTGATCCCCGTCGCCGCTTCGAAGGCCGGGAAGGCCTTTTCGGTGAATTGCGGATAGCCCGCCCAGCCAGTGAAATTCAGCTCGCCCGAAGAGGCAAGCGCCTTGCGCGAGATGATCGCCGGCGCGGCCAGCGCCCCGATGCCAAGGGCGGTCCCCTTCAGCAGCGTGCGGCGGTCGATCATCGAGATGTGTTTCTTCATAATTGCTCCCCTTGTTGTTCCCGGGTGCGGATCCTGCCGCCACCGTTCGCCGGGCCGAATTCTCTGTTCCGCCCTCCGCGCCATTGGTGGCACGATTCTTTGGCCGCGCAAACGAAAGTTTCGTGAATGACGCCGGCATGTTTCGCTTTCCCCGGGCGCTGCACAGCCTCCGGGCAATTTCCCGCGCGCCACTCGCCCGCCGATTGTCCCGCCATGAGGTTTGACCAAGAGCCGCGCAGGCCGTATCCTTTCCCCATGCGCCCCGGCAAGAGGGTGGATCAGGGCGGGGCAGGGCGTTGGGCAATCGGCGGTGGTTCATGGTTTTCAGTGTCTGGCTTCCCCCCGTTTTCGGCCCGGGTGACCCTAGATGACAGAGGGCAGCGAAACCGATGCCGGGCAACCGCGCCCCGCGCCCCGCAAGATCGACGTGACGGTCCCCCCGGTCATCGACGACCTCTTCGACATCGCAGATCGTGACGCCTTCCTTCATCACGCGGGCCTCGTCTCGGCATGGTTCGAGGCGCGGCCCGGATCGGACGTGCTGGCCGTCACCTTCGACAATCTCTCATCCATAGGCGAATACGACCCGCCCCAACCATGGCTGCGCTGGAGGGTGGAAAAGGCGGGCGTCTCACTCCTTGGCGTCATGGCCACCCGCAAGGACTGGTATCGCAACCCCGACACCGCCGCGCTGATCACCGCCCTGCGCGAGGCGGGCCTTTTTTCCCGTTTCCGCCGCGTGGTCTTCATCGGCGCCTCCATGGGCGGCTTTGCCGCTCTGGCCTATCTGCCTCTCGTACCGGGGGCCGCCGCTCTTGCCTTCAGCCCGCAAAGCACGCTTGCCCGCAACCTTGCCCGCTTCGACCGCCGTTACCGCTATGCCGCCCGCAAGTGGGACTGGTCCAGCCCCGACCATCTCGACGCCGCCGAGGCCGGGCGCAGCGGGGCCGAGGTCACGCTGGTCTACGATCCCTATGTCACCGAAGACCGCGCCCATGCCCTGCGCATCGCAGGCCCCGGCGTGCGCCATCTGCCCGTGCCCCTGACAGGCCACCGCGCCATCCGCATGATAAAGGAGATCGGCGGGTTGCAGGACCTGATCGAAGGCGTCCTCTCCGGCACCCCCGACATCCCCGCCTTCTACCGGACCTTCCGCGCGAGGCGCGGCAAGGCCGCATGGCAGCGGGCCCTCATCGCCCGCCTGCGCGACCGGGGCCGCGCGGCCCTCGTCGACCGAGCCCTCGCTGCGCTGCAAAAGCTCCACCCCGAAATCCCCTTCGCCCGCCGCGAGGCCCGCCGCATCGCGCAGCAGAGCCGTGCCACTCCGCCCGCGCAGACAGATGTGCCGCCCCCCCGCGCCGAGTCCCGGATCCTCATCACCGAAGGCAATCCCGCGCCACCCTTCGCCGGCCTGATCCTCGACCTTCCCGATGCCATCCTCGTCCCTGAACGCGAGGGCGACGCCAAGCTCGCCTCCGGCGTCCTCCGCGCGGACGGAAGCTATTGCGACCTGTCGCAGGGCTGGATCCGGGCCCGCAAGCCGATCCCGGCACCAACCCTCAGCCCCTCCGAAACCATCGGCCACCTTCCCGGCACTCATCTTTTCGGCGGTCATTTCCGGGGCCATTTCGGCCATTTCCTCGTGGAATCCACCGCCCGCCTCTGGGCGCTCGACCACCTCCCGGCCCGTCCCGAAAGCATCCTCTACCTTCCCTATCGCGGGGAGGTGGGGGCCATCGAACGGGCGATGGAGGGGCATGACCGTTTCTACCGCCTTCTGGGCATCGACATGCCCATCCGCACCTTCGGCACGCCCCAGCGCGTCGAACGCCTCTTCGTTCCCGAACTGGGCTTCGGCTGGTCAGAACGCTACGCAGGCAGCCCCGCCTACCGCGCCTTCATGCAGCGGCGCCTGCGCGCCGCGGTCAAACCCGAGGGCAGCAGGAAACTCTACATCTCCCGCGCGCTCCTCGCCGCGAACCGGGGCGGTGTGCTTGGAGAATCCGTTCTGGAAGAGAACCTCGCCCGCGCGGGCTATGAAATCTTCCACCCCGAAAAACATCCCGTCGAGGTGCAGATCGCCCGCTACCTCGCCGCCGACCGCATCGTCGCACTGGATGGATCGGCGCTCCACCTTGCCGCCTATGTCGCGTCCCCGAAGACCCGCGTCGCCATGATCCTGCGGCGGTCCAAGGCCAATGTCGCCGATTACCAACTCCAGTTCCGCGCCTTTTGCGGGATCGTTCCCGACGTCATCGACGTCATCCGCACCGACTGGGTCTCCGGCGATGCCTCGCGCGTCGATTTCCGCTCGGTCGGCGAACTTGATTTCCCGCGCCTATTCAAGGCCCTGGCCGCGCAGGGCTATCTGACCAAATCCTTCCGTCCCGACCTTCCGGGTAAGGACCGGATCGCCGAACTCCTCTCCGATTTCGCAGGTCGTCGCGGGGCGGAGATGCGCCCCCTGCGTCAGGGCGAACGCCACGCCGATGAAGAGGCCGCCGCATGACCCGCCTCACCTTCTTCTTCATCGTCGAACCGCCCAAGTATCAGAATATGGCGGTCTATCTTGCCGCCTCCATCCGGGAAAACTTCGGCGACACCGTTGCCATGGTCGGCTATTGCCCCGCCCATCGCATGGCCGAACTCGACGGCGATTCCATCGCCCTGCTTGGCCGCATGGGCTGTGCGGTGCGGCCGATGCAGACAGAAGGGCAGTTCGACCCGCCCTATCCCCATGGCAACAAGATGATCGCGGCCCTTCAGGAACGCGACAGCGACTTCTCCTGCTTCCTCGACAGCGACATCCTCTTCCTGCGGCCGAACGATCCCGCGAACCTCATCCGCGATGGCCATGTCAGCCTGACCCCCGCCGCCTCCATGGGCTGGGCCGCGCAAGAGATATGGACGACGATCTACGCCACCGCCGACCTGCCCATCCCCGAAGAGCGCATCCGCCTGATGAACCAGAACAAGGGCAAGGACCGGATGCCCTATTTCAGTTCCGGTCTCTTTGCCTTCCCCGAAAGGCATCGCAATGCCGAAGGTCTGCGCTTCCCCGAAGTCTGGCTTCAGGTCGCCCGCCAGATCGAGGCCAACCCCGACATCCCGGCCAAGCGGCCCTATCTTGACCAGATGACCCTTCCCCTTGCCATCCGCAAGGCCGGGCTCGACTGGAACATCCTGCCCAAGGAGCAGCACTACATCCTTGGCGGGCGCAAACGCGGCGAGGCCCTGCCGCAGGATCGCGAAATCTTCGCCGTCCACTATCGCAACTGGGAAATCGTCAAGGAATACGGCCTCGCGCGCCGGGCCAAGGCGATGCTGGAAAACCAGACGGGGGTGCGCCGCATCGCGCAACTCTCCAAACGGTCCGAGGCCGCTGAATAGGCCTCAGATCCAGTCGAGGCTCACGCGGTCGGGGTCGTATTTCGCGGCGAATCCCTCGCGCAGGGCGCGATACCGCGGCCGCAACTCGCGGAACTTGCGTTCATGCGTCTCGGCCACAAGAACCCGCACCTTCTCGAAAAGTCCGCCCCGATCCATCGCCTCAAGGATGTCCAGTTCGGCCCCTTCGATATCCATCTTCACGAAGGCAATCTCAGCCCGAGACTTCATCTCCGCTGCAAGGAAGGCGGGAAAATCGACCAGCGGCACGTCGATGCCCTGATCCTCGTCGATCTGCCGCCCGCCGCTCAGGATGGTGCTCTTCACCGATGCACCTTCGGGATTGGTCTCGAAATTCGCGGCCCGCATCAGGCGCACCGTGCCGCCGCCCACCCCCACGGCGGCATTCACCAGCCGTACGTTCGGACGGTCGGCAAACCGCTCCGTCAGCTTGGAAAAGGCCCAGGGGTCCGGCTCGAAGGCAATCACATCCGCCCCGCTGCGGGCAAGAACCTCGGTCACCACGCCCATGTTCGCGCCCAGATCGACGGCCAGATCACCGGGCCGCAGCATCGCCGCCACCCCGACCAGAAAGCCCTCGGCCCGCGCCTTGCGCATGTTGCGCTTGTGCCGCCGGATCAGGACCTCGGCCTTCAGTTCGGCCTTGGATTTCCCGGCCTCCGCCGCTGGCTCGGCCTCGTCGATACTCGCATCGTCCTCACCCGGCAGCATGGCTATTCCTCAAGTGCCTTGGTCGGATCGACACCCTCCACCTCGCACATCCGCGCGGCATAGCTGTTGGGCAGCGGCGGGTTCCGGCGCCACCACGGCTTCGTTCCATTGGTGTAAAGATGGACCGAAAGGGTGTTTTCGGTGAAATGCCCCTCCACCCGCCCATAGGGGTCGTAGAAGACATCGTTCAACTGGAAGGGCACCGGATACAGGTAATCCGGCGTCAGCGCCTTTTCGTAATCGCCCGTCTGCTGCGCGAACCATGTGAAGGCCTGCGGGCCGAATGCCGTGCGCTCCGCATTGTAGATGCGCACCGCCTGCGGCAGCGACGTATCCTGCTTCTCAAGCTTCTTGCGCTGCTGCTTGTTGAACCAAGCCGGAGCGTCGGGCAGGTTCTCATAGTAATCCAGCAGCCGGTCGATCAATTCGCCCGTCGGCGGGATATAGACCACCCCGCAATTCAGCGCGCCGCGAAAGCCGTGTCCGGCAAAGATGTTCTGCATCTCGTCGGGAAAGGGCTTGTGGCAATAGGCATCGCAATCGATCCAGACCGCGTCGATGGCCTTGATCATCTTGTAGCGGAACACGTTCGACAGGAAGGATTCCGACGTCTGCGACACGATCCCCATGTCGATCGACATGATCTCGCTGGCCTTCCGCACCTCCACGCCCTCGGGGACATTCGTCACCTCGTCAGTGCAGTAAAGGATGGTCGGATGCCCCTGCCGCACATGCGACAGCAGGCAGATCTGGTTTAGATAATGCAGCCGCGTCCCGATCCAAAGGGACGCGACGGGGCGGCGCTGGGGTACTGACATCATGCCTCACACTTGCCCGACGTGGGCTTCTTCTGCTTTTGGCGGCAGATTGCCCGAAAGCCAGCCACACTGTCCATCCTTTCCCCGCAAACCCCGCGCTTGACCTCAGGGTGTGGACATGGCGACACGCCCATACCCCCGCGTCAGGACAGGATCGAACCCATATTGCGGGCCGTGCCACCCCTCCTTCCGCAGCGCCTCTTCGACGGCGGGAAGCGCATCGGACCAGCGCTCCATCCAGCGACCGGTCAGGAAAAGCTGCTCCGGCAGGGGTGAAAGCCGGGGCAGGGCGGCGCACAGCACCTCGGGCGCAAGCCCCGCATCGGCAAGGATCACCGCCACCGGCCGCTCCGCCGCCACCCGCGCCACCACGTCCCCCTGCGTATTGGCCTGTGGCAATACCAGCCTATCCCCCGGCACGACCCCGTTCCTCGCGCAGATGCGCTGCATGACGTCGCGAAGGCCCGGATCATCCTCGTCGATCACAAGACGCAGATCCCCCCGAAGCCGATGCAGATGGATGCCCAAAAATCCACACCCCGCCCCCATCAGCAGGACCGTCCCACCCTTGGGCAGGACCGACGGCATCCGCCGCGCGATCCCGCGCTCGAACTTGCCCGCCGCGATGACCTGAAGCGCAGGCCCCGTGAAGACCCTCCCGTCCAGCGGCAATTCGACCCCGTGATTGGCGACCCAGTCGCAGCCCGCCTCGTCCTCCGCCCGGATCGGGGTCGCGACATAGCTGCCCAGCGGCACCACCGGCGGTTTCGGTTCGGCGGGCGCGGCCTTCCTTTCGGCCTTGGCCTTGGCGTTGCGGCGCTTCTCCACATCCGACATCAGCGCGGCGATCTTCTCCTTGTCGCGCGCCTGCGGCGGCTTGGCGGTGATTTCGGTGATGGGAATAGCCGAAGCCTTGGCCAGATCGGCGACAAGCTGGTGATAGGCCTCGGTCTGCTTCAACTCGGCCAGACGCGCCTCGGCGCGGTCCACCGCGGCATGGTGCAGCCGGTTCAGCACAGGGTCCTGCAGCAGTTGCGCCATGATGGCATTGCGCCGGTCGGTATAGCGCAGCATCGTGTCGTCGCGCACCTCGTTGCGGTCCTGCAGCGCCCAGTAGTCCGAATTGTACTTGTCCTTCTTGTTGTTCACATTGCCGCGCATCTTGCGGATCGCATAGCTGTCGACCGATTTCACGGCATAGTGGTTCAACTGCACCCAGTCATAGCCCACCGTCCGCGTGATCGACCGCCAACCGCGGAACTTGAAGTAATCCTCCATTTCCCGCCCCGATCCGTTCAGCCATTTCACGCTATCGGGAAAAGGCGTGTCGATGTGGCGGTTCTTCATCTTGGGGCGATGGATGCCCAGCTTCCAGTAATCCGGATCGAAGGTGAACAGCGTCTTCACCCCCCACCCCTTGTTCCATGTGGGCGGGGCGGCCATCAGGTATTGCTCGGTCACCGGGGCGCGCGACCAGTCGACCACACCGCCCGAACCGAAGATGCGCCAGGTCACCACGATGCCGTTCGCGTCCTGCGCCTTCGCGGCGGCGATCAGGCCGTCCAGCGTGCCATCCCCGTGGCGGATCGACAGGAACTCATCCGCGTCGAAGACCATCACCCAATCCGATTTGCAGATCACGGGTTCCTCTTGCGCGTGGTTCAGCGCGCTGGGCTGCGGCCGCAGCCCCTCCGGAATCACGTTGCGGCGATGATGGGCAAGACCAAGCTCTTCCAGACGGATCAGCATGTCATCGGTGCCGTCCGAGCAATCATTGGTATAGACGACCAGGTCGGTGAACCCCACCGCAAGGTGATGGGCGACCCATTCGATGACAAAGGGCCCCTCGTCCTTCATCATCGACACGGCGGTGACCTGACCATGCGGGCTGTCATGCCGCTTCAGAGGAAAGGGAACGCTGCCCCACAGGTCGGATGCGCCACGGGGCCGTTTCGCCTTGCGTTCCGCCTTCATCTTCCACCCCGCACCAAGCGAACCCTCTGCCCTGATGCCTCTTTGCCGCAGGCCCCGTCAAGCGTCCAGCGTGGGGCCGGGGCGACTGGACCGCGCCGTGTCGCGACTCTAGCATTTCCAGCGTATCGGGTATGAGAGGGTATGGTGTCGAACTTCAACAAATCCGTCCAGCGCCGCGTGACCGAGTTGCTTTCGGGCGCGCCGACGAACCAGAACCTGAACATGAGCCTGCGCCATCTGGCCAAATGGCGTGCGCAGGTGCTTGACTCGATCCTGACGGAACGGTCGGGGGACCGGGTCCTGTCCGGTCCGTTCAAGGGTATGCATTACCCCAACCGCACCGCCGAGGGCGCGCGCAACCCGCGCCTGATCGGCTGCTATGAAGCCTGTCTCGCCCCGGTGATCGAAGAGGCCATCGCCTCAGGCTATGACCGCATCCTCGATATCGGCTGTGCCGAAGGGTATTATGCCGTAGGCCTTGCCCTGCGCATGCCCAAGGCGCGCATATTGGCGCGCGACACCACGGAAAAGGCGCGTGATGCCTGTGCCGAACTGGCGGCCCTGAACGGGGTAGGGGACCGCATCCTCGTCGGGGGCGAAGTCGCGCCCGGGGAATTCGCCTCGCTTATCCAAGGTCGCACGATGATCCTGTGCGACATCGAGGGGGCGGAAGGCTATCTCCTCGACCCAGAAGAGTCGCCAGCGCTGCGCGAGGCTGACATCCTTGTCGAGGTGCATGAGGGCATGCGCCCGGGCCTTCTCCCCCTGATCAAGGCGCGCTTCGAAGGCAGCCATAACATCCGCCAGATCGAACGCCGTATCGATGATACTGGCCTGCCGGACTGGGCCGAAAGCCTTGGCGATCTCGACCGCCTGCTTCTCCTGTGGGAATGGCGCTCGACGCCCACGCCTTGGCTATGGATGCAGCGAAAGGCAAGGTCATGACCGGACCGTCGCGCAATGCCGCCATCTGGTTCGCCCCCGACGGCTATGATCCGGCCAAGGGCGTGAACGGGCGGCGCATGGCGGGCGACAGTTTCCTGCGCGGCTGGCTCCGCCATGCGCAGGTCGCGGAATGGCTGGCCCTGACCCACGGGCCGGGGGACGAGGCCGCCTTCCGCGCCCTTGTCGCCGAAACACGCCCCGGCGATCCCGTCCGAGTTGCGAGGCTCGAGGATGCGCGCGCCATCGCCCCGGTCGGAACCATGTTCTTCTCCGGCCCCAACTTCGCCGCCGAAAGCTGGCGCCGTTCCCTCTGGGGCCCCACCGCCTATGCGATCTGCGGCATCACGCATACGATGTCGACCAAAGCCGTGATGGAAGGCGTCTGGCACCTGCGCACCTCCCCGCAGGAGGCATGGGATGCCGTGATCTGTACCTCGCGCGCCGTCCGCGCCGCGCTGCGCCTGCAATTGGACCTGATCGACGACTTCCTTCAGTCCCGCTTCCGGGCGCCGCCGCCCCCGCGCCCGCAACTCCCGGTCATCCCACTCGGTGTCGATGCTGATGCCTTTCGTCCCAACCCTGCGGCGGGGCGCGACCTTCGGGCGGAACTGGGGATCGATCCCGCCGATTGCATCGCCCTGATCGTCGCCCGCCTCACACCGCACGAGAAATTCGATCCCCTGCCGGTCTACCTTGCCATGCAACGGGCCCAGTCCGGTGCTGACAGGCGGCTGCACCTTGTTCTGTACGGCGATTTTCCCGATGACTACAGCCGCCGGACCTTCCTTGAGACGGCACCCGCCTTGATGCCGGATGTCCGCCTTCACCATCTGCCGCATCAGGATGCCACCCGCCGCCTCGCGGCCCTGTCCGCCGCCGACATGTTCCTGTTTCCCATCGACAATCTTCAGGAAAGCTTCGGCATCGCGCCGGTCGAGGCGATGGCGGCGGGCCTTCCTGTCATCGCGTCGGATTGGGATGGAATCCGCGACACTGTCGATCCTTCGGCGGGTTTCCTGATCCCAACGCTGGGTGCCCGGCCCGAACATGTAACGGCAACCGGACTTCGCTATCAGGGCGGCACCGACAGCTATATCCAGTATCTCTCCCAGATATCGGCGGTGACCCAAATCGACGTGGGGCGCATGGCCGAGGCCATCCGCAGTCTGCTGGACCAGCCCGATCTGGCAAGATCCCTTGGCAAATCGGGGCAGGCGCGGGTGCGGTCACACTTCGACTGGTCGGTCGTGGTTCCCCGGATGCAGGACCTCTTCGCCGAACTCGACGCCATCCGCCGCAGCGCCGATCCCGCCCGTTTTCCACCGCACCACCCGGCCCGTCTTCCCGTCGCCCCCTCGCCGATGCTTCTTTTCGCGGACTTTCCGACCGGGCAACTTGGCACGGCCGAACAGTTCCGCTGGACCGGGGCGAACCCCCGTCCCGTAGAAGCCACCATGGCCCTGCGCAACTATGCCGCGACACGGCGCATCTTCGAACCGATTGAAATCATAGCCCGAGTGGGCGCGGCGCTGGCCGAAATGGGAACCGCCGAGGCCGCGGAAATCGCAGCACTCACCGCTATTTCCCCGCGCAGGGTGGAACGGTGCCTGCTATGGCTGATGAAATACGACTATGCCGAAAGGATACCCACATGACCAGGACGATCCTCATCACCGGAGCGGGCAGCGGCATCGGCCGCTCCACCGCGCGGGCCTTCCTGCGCGAGGGGTGGCAGGTCGCCGTGATGGGGCGGCGGCGGGACGCGCTGGAAGAGACCGTGGCTGACCACGAGGCGCTGGTCCTGACCGGAGATGTCGGCGTGCCGGAGGATGTGGATCACGCGATGGCCCGCATCGCGTCAAGCTGGGGGCGGCTTGACGTGCTGTTCAATAATGCAGGCATTTCCCTGCCTGCCGCGCCCATCGATGAAATCCCTGTCGAGGATTGGCTGCGCCTCTGCCAGGTAAACATCACCGGTATGTTTCTTTGCGCCCGCGCGGCCTTTGGTCTGATGCGGCGCCAGTCGCCGCAGGGCGGGCGGATCATCAACAACGGTTCCATCTCGGCCCATGCGCCAAGGCCGGGATCGGCGCCTTACACCACATCGAAACATGCCGTGACAGGGTTGACCAAGACCCTCGCCCTGGATGGCCGCAAGTTCGACATAGCCTGCGGGCAGATCGACATCGGCAACGCGCTTACGGACATGGCCGCCGCCTTCCAGAAGGGGGTACCGCAGGCCAATGGCGATATCCGGGTGGAGCCGGTCATGGATGTGGCGCATGTCGCCGACGCGGTGCTTCACATGGCGGGATTGCCCCTGTCGGTGAACATCCCGTTCCTGACCATCATGGCGCGCGACATGCCCTTCGTCGGGCGGGGCTGATCAGGCCTCGCGGCAGAACATGTCATAGACCAGCGCGATGGTGCGGCTGACCTTGGGGTCCTGAATCGAGTAGTAGATCGCCTTGCCTTCGCGGCGGCAAGCCACAAGGCCTTCAAGCCGCAGGCGCGCCAGTTGCTGGCTGACGGCTGCCTGACGCGAGTCGAGCAGGCGTTCAAGTTCCGTCACCGATTTCTCACCCGATGACAGGTGGCACAGGATCATAAGCCGCCCTTCATGTGAAAGGGCCTTGAGGAAACCCGCAGCTGCCGTTGCGCGGACCATCATCTCGTCCACGGCCAATTCGGCGCAACCATCCTTGCCCTCAGAGGCCTCGACCACTTCGCGTGGCACATGCATCTGCATTTGCGGCTCCATCTCCATAGCGGCACCTTACCACAGGCCGGGATGGACTGCGAGGCAAGCCATGTCGCAGTAACACCCCGTCCCAGCACTCGCTAAATGGGGCTTGTTGCGCGGGATTAAAGTGCGAGGCTGTCAAGAAATCGGGATAAATGCGGTCATTCATGCGCTTTTCCGGCGTCTCACGGACGCGGTTGCCGAAAAAGAGGGCATTGCCGGGGATGCACCGGCCACAGCGCTGCGCTAGCCTGCGGGGCGACTCAACCGGGAAATCCCAACATGTCCAGCCCACTCACCGCCTTCACCGCCCCCGGCCGCTTCTGGCGCGGCAACCTCCACACCCATTCCACCCGCTCCGACGGGGTGTTGTCACCCGATGAGGTCTGCCGACGCTATCGGGCGGAGGGCTATGATTTCCTCGCGTTGACGGACCATTTCGTGGGGATGTGGGGCTATCCGATTGTGGATACGGTGCCCTTCCGGACTGCGGGTTTCACGACGATCCTTGGTGCGGAACTGCATTCCGGGGCGATGGCAAATGGCGAGTTGTGGCATATCCTCGCCGTCGGCCTGCCACCAGATTTCGCGCCCTCCAACAGCCCGGATTTCGTGCCGCGCAAGGATCAGGAAACGGCGGCGGAGATCGCCGCGCGGGCGGTGGCGGCTGGGGCCTTCGTGGCGATTGCCCATCCACAATGGTCCGGGTTGACCTTGGCGGATGCGCGCACTGTGACGGCGGCCCATGCGGTGGAAATCTACAACCACGGTTGCGCCACCGGTTGCGACCGGGCGGACGGGTTCGCCATTGCGGACCTGCTGCTGACCGAGGGGCGCAAGCTGACGATGATCGCGACGGATGACGCGCATTTCAGCGAGCCCGACCATTTCGGCGGCTGGGTGATGGTGAAGGCCGAGGCGAACGAGCCGGGGGCGCTGCTGGCGGCGCTGAAGCGGGGGGATTTCTATTCCAGCCAAGGGCCGGAGCTGCGGGATGTGCGGGTGGAGGGGGACAGGGTGGTGGTGGAGAGTTCCGCCGTGTCTTCGGTCATCGTGCAGGGCTGGGGGACGGGGGCGAAAGGCGTGCACGGGCATTCCATGACGCGGACCGAGGTGCCCCTGGCGCGGCTGCTGAACAGCCCGTGGTTGCGGGTGACGGTGATCGACGCTGCGGGGCGTAGGGCGTGGTCGAACCCGTTCTGGCGCGAGGTGGACGCTGGTAACCCGAGGGTCTGACGGCGCACCGGGGGGCTTTGCGCCCCTCGGACCCCCCGCAGGATATTTGAGAACGGATGAAGGGGCATGAGGGCCTTTTCATCCGTTCTTCAAATATGCTCGGGGGGTGAATTGGCCGAAGGCCAAGAGGGGGGCAGAAAGCCCCCCTTTCTGTTTCAGTTGCCCAGAATGCCGGGAAGGCGCAGGTTCATGGCGCGGGCATGGTCGAGTGCGATGTCGTAGCCTGCATCGGCATGGCGCATGACGCCCGTGGCGGGGTCGTTCCAGAGCACGTTGTTCAGGCGGCGCGCGGCGTCCTCGGTGCCGTCCGCCACGATGACCATGCCGGAATGCTGCGAGAAGCCCATGCCGACGCCGCCGCCGTGATGCAGCGAGACCCAGGTCGCGCCCGATGCCGTGTTCAGGAGTGCGTTGAGGAGGGGCCAGTCGGAGACGGCGTCGGAGCCGTCCTTCATCGCTTCCGTCTCGCGGTTGGGGGAGGCGACGGAGCCGGAGTCGAGGTGGTCGCGGCCGATGACGACGGGGGCCTTCAACTCGCCCGATTTCACCATGTCGTTGAACATCAGGCCCGCGCGGTGGCGGTCGCCGAGGCCGATCCAGCAGATGCGGGCGGGCAGGCCTTGGAAGGCGATGCGCTCCTGCGCCATGTCGAGCCAGCGGTGGAGGTGGGCGTTGTCGGGGAAGAGCCGTTTCATCGCAGCGTCGGTGGCGTGGATGTCGGCGGGGTCGCCGGAGAGGGCGCACCAGCGGAAGGGGCCGATCCCCTTGCAGAAGAGGGGGCGGATATAGGCGGGGACGAAGCCGGGGAAGGCGAAGGCGTTCTCCAGCCCCTCATCCTGTGCGACCTGGCGGATGTTGTTGCCGTAGTCGAGCGTCGGGACGCCTGCATTCCAGAAATCGACCATCGCGGCGACATGGGCGCGCATGGAGGCGCGGGCAGCTTTTTCGACCTCTTTCGGGGCGGTTTCCTGCTTGGCGCGCCATTCGGCGACGGTCCAGCCTGCGGGGCAGTAGCCGTGCAGGGGATCATGGGCGGAGGTCTGGTCGGTGACGATGTCGGGGCGGGGGCCGCCCTGCTTCATGCGATTGACCAGTTCGGGGAAGACTTCGGCGGCGTTGCCGAGGAGGCCTACGGATTTGGCTTCGCCTTTCGCGGTCCAGTCGGCGATGAGGGCGAGGGCTTCGTCGAGCGTATGCGCCTTGGCGTCGAGGTAGCGGGTGCGGATGCGGAAATCGATGCGGGTTTCGTCGATTTCGACGGCAAGGCAGCAGGCGCCCGCCATCACGGCGGCGAGGGGTTGGGCGCCGCCCATGCCCCCCAGACCGCCCGTCAGGATCCAGCGTCCGGTGAGGTTGCCGTCGTAATGCTGGCGGCCCGCTTCGGCGAAGGTTTCGTAGGTGCCTTGGACGATGCCCTGGGTGCCGATGTAGATCCATGATCCGGCGGTCATCTGGCCGTACATGGCGAGGCCGCGCTTATCGAGTTCGTTGAAATGGTCCCATGTCGCCCAGTGGGGGACGAGGTTGGAGTTGGCGATCAGGACGCGGGGGGCGTCCTTGTGGGTGCGGAAGACGCCGACGGGTTTGCCGGACTGGACGAGGAGGGTTTCGTCGTCGTTGAGCGTCTTGAGGGTGGCGACGATGCGGTCGAAATCCTCCCATGTCCGGGCGGCGCGGCCGATGCCGCCGTAGACGACGAGTTCGTGCGGGTTCTCGGCCACGTCGGGGTGGAGGTTGTTCATCAGCATGCGCATCGGCGCTTCGGTCAGCCAGCTTTTGGCGGTGATCTCGGGGCCGGTGGGGGGGAAGATGTCGCGGAGGTTGTGGCGTTTGTTCATGGCGTGCGGCCCTGTTCAGAGGGTGGGAAGGGGGATGGAAGCGGCCTGCGCGAGGTCGCCTGTGGCGACGAGGCGGGCGGCGGATTCGAGGTCGGGCGCGAGGTAGCGGTCATCCTCGAGCGTCGCCACATCGGCGCGGAGGCGGGCGATGGTGCGTTGCAGGGGCGTGGAGGTTTTCAGGGGGGCGCGGAATTCGATGCCTTGGGCGGCGCAGAGCGCCTCGACCCCCAGAATGCGCGAGAGGTTGGCGTTCATGCGCGACAGGCGGCGGGCGCCGTGGGCGGCCATGCTGACGTGGTCTTCCTGATTGGCGCTGGTGGGGGTGCTGTCGGTGACGGTGGGGTGGGCGTGGTGTTTGTTCTCGCTCATCAAGGCTGCGGTGGTGACTTCGGCGATCATCAGGCCGGAGTTCAGGCCGGGGTTGGGGGTCAGGAAGGGCGGCAGGTCGAAGGAGAGGGTCGGGTCCACCATGAGGGCGACGCGGCGCTGGGCGATGGCGCCGATTTCGGAGATGGCGAGGGCGATCATGTCGGCGGCGAAGCCCACGGGTTCGGCGTGGAAGTTGCCGCCCGAGACGATCTGACCGTCGGCGAGGACGAGCGGGTTGTCGGTGGCGGCGTTGGCTTCGATTTCGAGGGTCGTGGCGGCTTGGCGCAGGATGTCCATGGCGGCGCCGGTCACTTGGGGTTGGCAGCGGATGCAGTAGGGGTCTTGGACGCGGGTGTCGCCTTCGCGGTGGCTTTCGCGGATGGGCGAGCCGTCGAGGAGGGCGCGGAGGGTGGCGGCGGCTTCGATCTGGCCGGCATGGCCGCGCAGGGTGTGGATTTGCGGGTGGAGGGGGGCGGTGCTGCCCATGATGGCGTCGGTGGACATGGCGGAGATGACGAGGGCCGCTTGGGCGTTCCTCCATGCGTCGAAGAGGCCTGCGAGGGCGTAGGCGGTGGAGAATTGGGTGCCGTTGATGAGGGCGAGGCCTTCCTTGGGGCCGAGGGTGACGGGGTGGAGGCCCTTGAGGGCGAGGGCGTCGAGAGCGGGGAGGATGCGGCCGTCCACTTCCGCCTCGCCCGCGCCGATCATCACGGCGGTCATGTGGGCGAGGGGGGCGAGGTCGCCTGACGCGCCGACGGAGCCTTGGGCGGGGATGACCGGGGTGATGCCGTGGTGGAGCATCGACTCCAGCAGGGCGACGATGTCCCAGCGGACTCCGGAGGCGCCACGGCCAAGGGACAGGAGTTTGAGGACCATCATCAGGCGGGCGACGTTGCGGGGCATGGGGTCGCCTACGCCGCAGCAATGCGACAGGATCAGGTTGCGCTGGAGCGTGGCGGTGTCCTTGGCCGCGATCTTGAGCGAGGCGAGTTTGCCGAAGCCCGTGTTGACGCCATAGACGGCGGTGTCGCCTGCGGCGGCGGCGGCGATCTGGGTGGCGGCTGCCTCGACCCCCGCGCGGGCGGAGGGGTGGAGTTGGGCGGGGCTACCGGTGCGGTAGATATGTTCGATTTGTGCAAGCGTGGCCGCGCTGGGTTGCAGGATTTCAGGCTTCAAGGCGGCCTCCGATGATGGATTTGTGCAAGGCTTCAGCGCCTATGCGATAGGAGAGTTCTGCCGGATGGCTGACGTTCCAGAGGCAGAGGTCGGCGCGTTGGCCGGGGGCGAGGGTGCCTCGGTCCGTCAGCCCGAGCGCGCGGGCGGCGTGGGCGGTGGTGCCGAGGAGGGCCTCTTCCGGGGTCATGCGGAACAGGGTGCAGGCCATGTTCATGGCGAGCGGGAGCGAGGTCATGGGCGAGGAGCCGGGGTTGCAGTCGGTGGCGACGGCCATGGGGACGCCTGCGGCGCGCAGGGCGGCGATGGGGGGAAGGTGCGTGTCGCGCAGGGTGTAGAAGGCACCGGGGAGGATGGTGGCGACGGTGCCTGCCAGCGCTATGTCGGCGATGCCTTCCGACGAGAGGTGTTCGAGGTGGTCGGCGGAGAGGGCGGCGTGGCGGGCGGCGAGTTGCGCGCCTCCCTGATCCGACAGTTGTTCCGCGTGGATTTTGACGCGGAGGCCCAAGGCGCGGGCGGCGGTGAAGAGGCGGTCCACCTGTGCGGGCGAGAATGCGATGGTTTCGCAGAAGGCATCGACGGCGTCGATCAGGCCTTGCGCATGGGCGGCGCGGAGGGAGGGGATGGCCACGCCTTCGATATAGGCGTCGGGGTTCCCTTTGTATTCCGGCGGGATGGCATGGGCGGCGAGGTGGGTGGTGGTGATCGTCACGGGGCGCAGCTGGCCGAGGCGGCGGGCGGCGCGGAGCATCTTGAGCTCGTCCTCGATCGTCAGGCCGTAGCCGGATTTGATTTCGACGGTCGTCGTGCCAGTCGCGATCATCGCGTCGAGGCGGGGGAGGGATTGGGCGATGAGGTCGTCTTCGCTTGCCGCGCGGGTGGCGGTGACGGTGGAGAGGATGCCGCCGCCTTGGCGTGCGATCTCCTCATAACTCGCGCCGTTCAGGCGGAGTTCGAATTCGGCGGCGCGGTTGCCTGCGAAGACGAGGTGGGTATGGGCGTCGATCAGGCCGGGGGTGAGGAGCTTGCCCTGGCAGTCAAGGGTTTCGGCCTTTGGCGCGGAGGCGCGGGGGCCGATCCAGGCGATGCTGTCGCCTTCGATCAGGAGGGCGGCGTCGGGGATCAGGCCATAGCCGCCCCGCATCGTCGCCGCCGTGATCCCGGTGAGGAGAATCGCCATTGCGCCTTGCCTTATGTCTGATCTTGGCGTTATTATGTCTATACATAATGACCTGTCAAGCGAGGGACCTATGCTGATCCATGCGGAACGCGCGTTGCTGCCGGGGGGATGGGCTGCGGATGTGGGGGTGCGGGTCGAGGGCGGGCGGATCGTCGCGGTTGGCCCTGCGGCGGGGGGCGTGCGGGTCGGTTGCCTGTTGGCGGCGCCGGTGAACCTGCATTCCCACGCGTTCCAGCGGGCGATGGCGGGGATGACGGAGCGGCGGGGGGCGGGGCAGGACAGTTTCTGGACGTGGCGGACGCTGATGTATCGCTTTCTGGATCGGCTTGGGCCGGAGGATGTGGAGGCCATCGCCGCGCAGGTGATGGTGGAGATGGCGGAGGCGGGTTACGCGGCTGTGGCGGAGTTCCACTATCTGCATCACCAGCCGGGTGGGGCGGTTTACTCCAGCATTGCCGAAATGTCTGAACGGATCGTCAACGCGGCGGAGGAGACGGGGTTCGGGCTTACCTTGCTGCCCGTGCTGTATCAGCGTGGGGGCTGTGACGGGCGTGCCCTGACTTCGGGGCAGTTGCGGTTCGGGAATGATGTGGAGCGGTTCGGGCGGCTTTGGGAGGGGGCGGCAAGGGCCGTCTCGCGCTTGCCGGAGGGCGTGACGGGGGTTGCGCCACATTCGCTGCGGGCGGTGGATGTGGATGGGTTGCGGATGGCGGAGGAGATTGCACCGGGAGCACCGATCCACATTCACGTGGCCGAGCAAGTGGCTGAGGTGGAGGAGGTTTCGGCGGCCTATGGGGCGCGGCCGGTGGAGTGGCTCTTGGGGAATTTCGTGGTGGATGGGCGCTGGTGCGGCATCCATTGCACGCAGATGACGGAGGCCGAGACGATCGCGCTGGCGCGGTCTGGCGCGGTGGCGGGGCTGTGCCCGATCACCGAGGCCAATCTGGGGGATGGCATCTTTGACGGGGTGCGGTTCGTAGGCGCGGGCGGGCATTGGGGCGTGGGGTCGGATAGCAATGTGCGGATCTCGCTGGCCGAGGAATTGCGGCTCTTCGAATATTCGCAGCGGCTGCGGGACCGGGGGCGGGCGATGCTGGCGGATGGCGAGCGGTCCACGGGGCGGGTGCTGTGGGAGGGTGCCGTTGTCGGGGGGGCGCAGGCGGCGGGGCGGGCTTCGGGGGCGATTGTTGAGGGGGCGGTGGCGGACCTTGTGGGGTTGGACATGGGGAACCTGCATCTGGCGGGGCGGGAGGGGGATGAGATCCTCGATGCCTTTGTTTTTGCAGGGAATGACGGGTTGGTGAGTGAGGTCTGGTCGGGCGGGCGGCATGTGGTGACAGGCGGGCGGCATGTGGCGCGCGAGGGGGTGGAGCGGCGGTTCCGGGCGGTGATGGCGGGTCTGCGGGAGCGGATGTGATGGGTTGGGAGGATGTGCGCGAGGAAGTGCTGCGGCGCATCCGGGGGCGGGTCTGGGCTCCGGGCGTGGTGATTCCGGGCGAGGAGGCGCTGGCGGTGGAGTTCGGGGTGGCGCGGGCGACGGTGAACCGGGCGCTGCGCGATCTGGCGGAGGCGGGGCTGCTGGAGCGGCGGCGCAAGGCCGGGACGCGGGTGGCGCTGCTGCCCGTGCGGAAGGCGACGCTGGAGATTTCCATCATCCGTCAGGAGGTTGAGGCGCGGGGGGAGGTCTATGCCCATCGCATTCTGGAGAGCCGGATGGAGGGGATACCGCTGGCGGCGGCGCTGCGGATGGGGGTGCCGGCGGGGGTTCCGATGCTGTTTCTGGAGACGCTGCATCTGGCGGGGGGGCGGCCCTTTGCGCATGAGGTGCGGTGGTTGAATTTGGCCGTGCTGCCGGGGGGGGTGGTGCCGGATTTCGCGGCGGTGAGCGCGAATGAGTGGCTGGTGCAGAATGTCGCCTATGCCACGGGCGACATTGCCTTTTCCGCCGAGGCGGCGACGCGGGCGGAGGCGGCGGCGCTGGGGATTGCGGCGGGGGATCCGGTCTTTGTGACCGAGCGGGTGACGTGGACGGCGGAGGCGCCGATCACATTCGTCCGGCTGCTGCACGGGCCGGGATATCGGCTGCGGACCGTGGTCTGAGGGCGTACCGGATTCCGTGCCGGAAACTGTACCGCAAACTGTCAGCACGCAGCGGGCTGTGGGGTAACGGGTCGTTAGGGCAGGAATATTCGAATGAATTCGGGCTGCGCGGTCGGTGGCGTCGTGCGGGGTGGGTGGCCCCGGGGGCTGTCTGCCCCCGGACCCCCGAGGATATTTGGGAACGGATGAAGGGGCGGGTCAGCGGCCTGACAGGCGGCGTTGCACGATGCGGTGGAGTTTGCGGTGGAGGGGCGTGATGCGGTGGCGCAGATGGGTGGCGGCATAGACGGGCTGGCGCAGGACGGGGGCGTCTGTCACCTCGCGGAAGCGGCCCGAGGCGAGCATCTGGGTGGCGGTGCGTTCGAGGACATAGCCCGCGCCGCCCATCGCGGTGAGGAGGGAGGCGACGGTGGCGCTTTGGCCGACCGAGACGGGGGCGGAGGAGAATTCCGGTGTCAGGTCGCGGTGCATCGCTTCGAACATCGGGGAGAAATGGGCGAAGATGAAGGTTTGGGGGTTCACCTCGGCGCGGCGGTCGGTGTCGGTAGAGATCATGCGGTAGGTGACTTCGCCCAGTTCCGAGAAGTGCAGGTCGGGATGGGGTTTGGGGGAATACATGACCGCGAAGTCGAGGATGCCCGTGAGCACGTCGGCGCACATCTGGTTGGAATAGTCGGGTTCTATGTAGAAGGCCGTATCGGGCAGGGCGCGGCGGAAGTCGGCGATCCATTCGCCGATGTGCTGGGCCGCGAGGTCGTTCTGGATGCCGAGGCGGATCAGGTGCGCGGCGCGGTCGGGGACCTGTATCCTGCGGCGGGCCTCGTGCCACTCATGCCGCAGGGCGCGGGCGTGGGGCTCGAAGCGCGCGCCTTCGGTGGTGAGGTCGGTGCCGGCGCGGGAACGGGTGAAGAGCTTGGCCCCGAGGGCGGACTCCAGCGCGGCGATGCGAGCGGAGACGGTGGATTGGGTGAGGCCAAGCCGTTCCGCCGTGCGGTTGAAGCTGCGGGTTTCGGCGAGGTCGAGGAAGGTTTCGAGGTGGTCGATCTGCATGCGGCGCCTAATCGGGTTTTCCGATCAATAGGCGCGTCCGGGGCGAATTGAAAGGGTGGGGTTTGGCTGTCATCCTTCCGCGCGACAGGGCTGGAGGATGTGATGGCGGATTTTCCCACAAGCGCGCGGGTGGTGATCATTGGCGGGGGAGCGGTGGGGGCCTCGTCGCTCTATCATCTGGCGAAGGCCGGCTGGACGGATTGCGTGCTTCTGGAGAAGAACGAGTTGACCGCAGGCTCCACATGGCATGCGGCGGGGAATGTGCCGACCTTTTCGTCGAGCTGGTCGATCATGAACATGCAGCGCTATTCGGCGCAGCTTTATCGGGGGCTGGGGGAGGCCGTCGATTACCCGATGAATTACCATGTGACCGGATCGGTGCGGTTGGGGCATTCGAAGGAGCGGCTGGCCGAGTTCAAGCGGGTCGTGGGGATGGGGCGGTATCAGGGGATGGACCTTGATATCCTGTCGCCCGATGAGATCCGGTCGCGCTATCCCTTCCTTGAGACGCATGATCTGACGGGGGCTTTGTATGACCCCTATGACGGCGACATTGACCCCGCGCAGTTGACGCAGGCGCTGGCCAAGGGCGCGCGCCAGATGGGGGCGCGGATCGAGCGGTTCTGTCCGGCGACCGGCGTGCGGCGGGAAGGCGACGAGTGGGTGGTGGAGACGCCGAAGGGCGAGATCCGCTGCGAGATCGTGGTGAATGCCGCCGGATACTATGCGCGGGAGGTGGCCAAGATGTTTGGCCGCGATCTGCCGATGATGGTGATGAGCCATCAGTATCTGCTGTTCGACACGATCCCGGAACTGGAAAGCTGGTCGAAGGGGGTGGGGCACAAGCTGCCTTTGTTGAGGGACGTGGATTCGTCCTATTACCTGCGGCAGGAGAAATACGGCTTCAATCTGGGGCCTTATGAGAACCCCTGCCGCGCGCATTGGGCGACGCCGGACGATCCGATGCCGGAGGATTTTTCGTTCCAGCTTTTCCCCGACGATCTGGAGCGGTTGGAGTGGCATATCAATGACGCGATGGCGCGGGTGCCGCTGTTGGGGCAGGCGAACCTTACGAAGGTGATCAACGGGCCGATCCCCTATACCCCGGATGGAAACCCATTGATTGGGCCTATGCCGGGTGTGCCGAATGCCTTTGAAGCCTGCGTCTTTACCTTTGGCATCTGTCAGGCGGGGGGCGCGGGCAAGGTGCTGGCCGAGTGGGTCACAGAGGGGGCGACGGAATGGGACATGTGGTCCTGCGATCCGCGCCGCTTTACCGGGTTCGAGGACCCGCAATACTGCGTGGAGAAGGGGATGGAGGTCTATGGGCATGAATATGCCATCCATTTCCCGCATCATGTCTGGCCTGTGGGGCGGGGGAAGAAGCTGTCTGCCGTGCATGACCGGACAGCGGCTTTGGGGGCGCAGTTCGGGCCTTATAACGGGTGGGAGCGGGCGCTGTGGTATGCGCGTGCGGGCGATGATGTGAGCGAGGCGGCGCAGCGGACATGGGAGCGCGAGGGGCCGTGGTTCGGCGCGGTGCGCGAGGAATGTCTGGCGGTGCGGGATGCGTGCGGGATTCTGGATTTGCCGGGGTTCAGCCGCTTCCGCGTGTCGGGCGCGGGCACGGTGGCTTGGCTGTCGGCGCAGATCACGGGACGCGTGCCGGGGATCGGGCGGCTGGGGCTGGCCTATTTCGCGGATGGGAAGGGGCGGATCGTGACCGAGATGTCGGTCGCGCGGATCGCCGAGGAGGAGGTGCTGCTGATTACGGCGGCGACCGCGCAACTGCATGACAAGGAGTGGCTGCTGTCCACTTTGCCTGCCGGTCTGACGCTGGTGGATGAGACGGAGGCGTGGTCGACGCAGATCCTGACGGGGCCGAAGGCGCGCGAGGTGCTGGTGGCGGCGGGGTGTGAGGCGGATTTGGCCAAGGGCTGGCTGACCTTCCAGACGGCGCGGATCGCGGGGGCGGAGGTCGCGCTGTTCCGGGTGAGTTTCGCAGGGGAGCTGGGCTGGGAGATCCATTCCCGCGTCGGGGATACCGCGCGGGTCTGGGATGCGGTGATGGCGGCGGGTGCGCCTTTGGGGCTGCGGCCGTTCGGGATGTTCGCGCTGAATTCCCTGCGGGTGGAGAAGGGGTATCGGGCGTGGAAGGGGGACCTTTCGACCGATTACACCGTCTTGCAGGGCGGGTTGGAGCGGTTCGTGGATTGGGCCAAGCCCGATTTCCGGGGCAAGGCCGCGCTGGAGGCGGAGAAGCAGCGGGGGGTGACGAAGCGTTTTGTCACTCTGGTGGTGGAGGCGGGGGAGTGTGACCCGCCTTACATGTCGACGCTCTGGCATGAGGGCCGCGTCGTGGGCGAGACGACGAGCGGTTACTACGGGCATCGGGTGGGCAAGGTCGTGGCGCTTGGGATGCTGCGGGCTGATCTGGCGGTGCCGGGGACGGAGGTCGAGGTGGAGATCTTCGGGGAACGGTGCCGGGCGGTGGTCTGCGAGGATGCGCCGCTTTGGGATGCGAAGAACGAGCGGTTGCGCGCGTGACGGAGTGCGGGACCGGGGGTTTCACACCCCCGGACCCCCGTGGGATATTTGAAGAACGGATGAAGAGCATGGGTCAGGTTCCGGGCAAGGCGCGGGCGGTTGTCATCGGGGGCGGGGTGTCGGGCTGTTCGGTGGCCTATCATCTGGCCAAGGCCGGGTGGACGGATGTGGTGCTGCTGGAGCGGAAGCAGTTGACCTCTGGCACGACATGGCATGCGGCGGGGCTGATCGGGCAGTTGCGCGGGTCGGCGAACATGACGCGGCTCGCGAAGTATTCTGCTGATCTTTACGTGAAGCTGGAGGCGGAGACGGGGGTGGCGACGGGGATGCGGCAGGTGGGCAGCATCTCGGTCGCGCTGACCGAGCATCGGCGGGAGGAGTTGCTGCGGCAGGCGACGGTGGCGCGCATCTTCGGGGTGGATGTGGCGGAGATTTCGCCCTCTCAGGTCAAGGAGATGTATCCGCATCTGAACGTTTCGGACGTGGTGGGAGCGGTGCATCTGCCGCTGGACGGGCAGTGCGATCCGGCGAATATCGCGATGGCCTTGGCCAAGGGCGCGCGGATGCGCGGGGCGCAGATCTTCGAGCATACGAAGGTTATCGGGGTGCGTCAGGCGGGGGGGCGTGTCACCGGGGTGGATTATGTGAGTGCGGAGGGGGAGCCGGGGTTCATTGCTGCCGATGTGGTGGTGAATTGCGGGGGGATGTGGGGGCGCGATCTGGCCGCGCAGAGCGGAGTGACGCTGCCGCTGCATGCCTGCGAGCATTTCTACCTGATCACGGAACCCGTGGAGGGGCTGGGGCATCTGCCCGTGCTGCGGGTGCCGGATGAGTGTGCCTATTACAAGTCGGACGCGGGGAAGATGATGATCGGGGCCTTCGAGCCGAAGGCGAAGCCCTGGGGGATGGAGGGCATCCGCGAGGATTTCATGTTCGACACGCTGCCGGAGGATTGGGATCACTTCATGCCCATCCTTGAGAATGCGATGAACCGGATGCCGCTGTTCCAGACGTCGGGCATCCATACCTTCTTCAACGGGCCGGAGAGTTTCACGCCGGATGACCGCTATTATCTGGGCGAGGCGCCGGAGTTGCGGGGGTATTGGATCGCGGCGGGGTATAACTCGGTCGGGATTGCGGGGTCGGGGGGCGCGGGGATGGCGCTGGCATCCTGGATCACGGAAGGGGAGCCGCCCTTCGATTTGTGGGAGGTGGATATTCGCCGCGCGCAGCCGTTCCAGCGGAACAGGGCGTATCTGAAGGAGCGGGTGAGCGAGACCTTGGGGCTGCTTTATGCGGATCATTTCCCCTATCGGCAGGTGGTGACGTCGCGCGGGGTGCGGCGGTCGCCGTTGCATGCGCATCTGGAGGCGCGGGGGGCGGTCTTCGGCGAGGTGGCCGGGTGGGAGCGGGCGAATTGGTTCGCGAAGCCGGGGCAAGAGCGCGAGTATCGCTATGGCTGGAAGCGGCAGAACTGGTTCGGGAACCAGCGGGACGAGCATCTGGCGGTGCGGAACGGGGTTGGGCTGTTCGACATGACCTCCTTCGGCAAGATCCGGGTGGAGGGGCGGGATGCGATGGCCTTCCTGAACCGGGTCTGTTCGGCGGAGATGGACGTGCCCGTGGGGCGGATCGTCTATACGATGATCCTAAACGAGCGGGGCGGGATCGAGGCGGATCTGACGGTTACGAGGCTGTCGGAGACGGCTTTCCTGCTGGTGGTGCCGGGGGCGACGCTCCAGCGGAACCTTGCGCTGTTGCGGCGGGCGCTGGGGGAGGAGTTCGCGGTCATCACCGATGTGACGGCGGGCGAGGCGGTGCTTTGCGTCATGGGGCCGAAGGCGCGTGATCTGATGCGCGCGGTGAGCCCGGATGATTTCTCCAACGCCGCGCATCCTTTCGGGATGGCGCGGGAGGTGGAGGTGGGCATGGGCCTCGCCCGGGCGCATCGGGTGACTTATGTGGGCGAGCTGGGCTGGGAGCTTTATGTCTCCACCGATCAGGCGGCGCATGTGTTCGAGGCGCTGGAAGAGGCGGGGGCGGGGCTGGGGCTGACGCTCTGCGGGCTGCATACGCTGGACAGTTGCCGGATCGAGAAGGCCTATCGGCACTGGGGCCATGACATCACGGACGAGGACCATGTGCTGGAGGCGGGGCTTGGTTTCTCTGTCTCGAAGCGGAAGGCTTCGTTCGTCGGGCGGGAAGCGGTGCTGCGGAAGGCGGAGGCCGGGTTGAGCCGCCGGATGGTGCAGTTCCGGATGGAGGACCCCGATGTGATGCTGTTCCACAACGAGGCGATCGTGCGGGACGGGAAGATCGTGGGTCCGGTGACGAGCGGGAATTACGGGCATTTCCTCGGCGGCGCGGTGGGCATGGGATATGTGCCCTGTGTGGGGGAGGGTGAGGCGGAGGTCTTGGCCTCCACCTACGAGATCGAGGTGGCGGGGGTGCGGCATCGGGCCGTGGCCTCCTTGGTGCCGATGCATGATCCGAAATCGGAGCGGGTGCGCGCGTGATTGGCGGCGGACCGGGGGGCTTTGCGCCCCCCGGACCCCCCGCAGGATATTTGGGAACGGATGAAGCTGGGAGCGTTGGGCATGGCTGAGGCGGTCGAGAGCACGGTGGGTGAGGTCTGCGAACCGGCGCGGGCGCGTCGGTCGGGGGGGCGGTCGGCGCGGGTGGCGCTGCGGGCGGCGCCCTTGGCGGATGACGTGCGGCCCGTGCGGGCGGGGATGCCGGGGGGGCAGTACAAGCCGCTGACGGATGCGGGGATGGCGAAGATTCATGCCTCGGCGCTGGAGGCGCTGGAGGTGATCGGGCTGTCGCAGGCGCCGAAGTCGGGGGTAGAGATCATGACTGCCGCCGGGGCGGTGCAGGGGGATGACGGGCGGTTGCGCTTTCCCCGCGCGTTGGTGGAGGACATGCTGGCGGTGGCGGCGCGGGATATCACGCTCTACGCGCGGGACCCGAAGCATGACCTGCATCTGACCGGGACCAACGTGCATTTCGGCACGGCGGGGGCGGCGGTGCATATCGTGGACCCGATCACGCTGGATTACCGGGAGTCGACGGCGCAGGACCTCTATGACGGGGCGCGGTTGGTCGACAACCTCGACAACATCCATTTCTACCAGCGCACGATGGTCTGCCGGGATGTGGTGGACAACAAGGAGATGGACCTGAACACGCTTTATGCGTGTTTGGCCGGGACGCGGAAGCATGTGGGGACGTCTTTCAGCGATCCGTCCCATGTCGCGGATTGCTTCGACATGCTCTACATGGTCGCGGGCGGCGAGGAGAAGTGGCTGGAGCGGCCTTTCGTCAGCAATTCCAATTGCTTCGTCGTGCCGCCGATGAAGTTCGCGGAAGAGTCCTGCATCACGATGGAGGATTGCATCCGGCGGGGGATGCCGATGCTGCTTTTGTCGGCGGGGCAGGCGGGGGCGACGGCGCCTGCTCCCATCGCGCTGACCATCGTTCAGGCTGTGGCGGAGTGTCTGGCCGGGGTCGTCTATGTGAATGCGATCAAGAAGGGGGCGCCGGCGATATTCGGGACGTGGCCTTTCGTCAGCGATCTGCGGACGGGGGCGATGTCGGGCGGGAGCGCCGAGCAGGCGCTGCTGACGGCGGGTTGTGCGCAGATGCATCGGTTCTATGGGTTGCCGGGAGGGGCGGCTTCGGGGATTTCCGACAGCAAGCTGCCGGACATGCAGGCGGGGTGGGAGCAGGGGATCACCAATGCTCTGGCCGGTCTGGCGGGGTTGAACATGTGTTACGAGGCGGTGGGGATGCATGCCTCGCTGCTGGGGTTCTGTCTGGAGTCCTTGGTGCTGGGCGATGACCTGCTGGGGCAGGCGATGCGGCTGGTGCGGGGGATCGACGTGACGGAGGATTCGACGTCCATCGAGGCGATGAAGGAGGTCTGTCTGGGGGGGCCGGGGCATTATCTGGGGTCGGAGCAGACGCTGTCCCTGATGCAGACGGAGTATGTCTATCCCAAGGTGGGCAACCGGATGAGCCCCAAGGAATGGAACGAGGCGGGGAAACCCCTGTTGCTGGATACTGCGATCCGGCGCAAGAATGAGATCCTGTCCAAGGCGGGATGCGTGGTCGATGCCGAGATCGATGCCGCGATCCGGGCCAAATACAACATCTATTTCCGGTGAGGATGCAATGACTTACGCGAACCTGTCGAAGTTCTACATCAACGGGGAATGGGTGGCGCCCTTGGGCGGGACCATGATGGGGGTGGAGAACCCTGCGACGGAGGAGATCGTGGCACAGGTGGCGCTGGGGTCTGTTGCCGATGCGGACCGCGCGATTGCGGCGGCGCGGGCGGCCTTCGACGGGTTCTCCGGCTGGAAGGCGGCGGATCGGATCGCGCTGCTGGAGGCGGTGCTGGCGGAGTATAACCGTCGGTATGAGGAATTCGCCGTTGCCATGTCGACCGAGATGGGGGCGCCGATGGCCTGGGCGCGCGAGGCGCAGGCCTGGGCGGGGCAGGTGCATCTGGAAAGCACCATCAAGGCGGCTAAGGAATTCCACTGGGAGGAGATGCGCGGGGATACTCTGCTGATCCGCGAGGGGATCGGGGTCTGCGCGCTGATCACGCCGTGGAACTGGCCGATGAACCAGATCGCCTGCAAGGTCGGGCCTGCGCTGGCGGCGGGGTGCACGATGGTGCTGAAGCCGTCCGAGATCGCGCCCTTGTCGGGCGTTTTGTTCGCGGAAGTCTGCCATGCGGCGGGGGTTCCGGCGGGCGTGTTCAACATGGTGAACGGGACGGGGCCGGAGGTGGGGGCGCGGATGTCGTCTCACCCTGAGGTGGACATGGTGTCCTTTACCGGGTCCACGCGGGCAGGGGTGCAGGTGGCGACGGCCGCTGCGCCGACGGTAAAGCGGGTGGCGCAGGAGTTGGGGGGGAAGTCGGCGAACATCATCCTGCCGTCTGCTGACCTTGCGGCGGCGGTGGCGGCGGGGGTGGAGGGGTGCTTCGGCAATACCGGGCAGTCCTGTGACGCGCCGACGCGGATGTTCGTGCCTGCGGCGCGGATGGACGAGGCGCTGGCCGTGGCGAAGGAGGCGGCGGAGGCCGTGGTCGTGGGCGATCCGCAGGACCCTGCGGTGACGATGGGGCCGCTGATTTCCAAGCTGCAATTCGACAAGGTGCAGGGGTTGATCCAGAAGGGGATCGACGAGGGGGCGACGTTGGTGACGGGCGGTGTCGGGCGTCCGGTCGGCGTCAATCGCGGCTGGTTCGCGCGGCCCACGGTGTTCGGCCATGTGACGAATGACATGACCATCGCGCGGGAGGAGATCTTCGGGCCTGTCCTGTCGGTGATCGGCTATGACACGGTCGATCAGGCGGTCGCGATGGCGAATGACACGGTCTATGGGTTGGCCGCCTATGTGCAGGGCGCGCCGGAGGAGGCCATCGCGGTCGGGCGGCGGCTCAGGGCGGGGCAGGTGAACCTGAACTATCCGGCATGGGACACTTTCGCGCCCTTCGGCGGCTACAAGCAGTCGGGGAACGGGCGGGAATATGCGGATTGGGGCATCCATGACTTCTGCGAGGTCAAGGCGCTTGTCGGGCATGGGGCGTAAGGCATGAAATACGGGTATGTGGGGCTTGGGAACCTTGGCGGGCATCTGGCGGCGAGCCTGATCCGCGCGGGGCATGAGGTCGTGGTGCATGACCGCAATGCGTCGCTGGCCGAGCGGCATCGGGCGATGGGGGCGAAGGTCGCGGCCTCGCCCGCCGAGGTGGCGGAGCAGGTGGACCATGTCTTCACATGCCTGCCCTCGCCCGCGGTGTCGGAGGCGGTGCTGGCGCAGTTGCTGACGGCGATGAAGCCGGGGGCGACCTGGATCGAGAATTCCACGCTGGGGCGCGAGGATATCCTGCGGCTGGCGGGGCTGGCGCGGACGGGGGGCGTGCGTCTTCTGGAGGCTCCGGTCACGGGCGGCGTGCATCTGGCGGCGCGGGGCGAAATCACCGTGCTGGTGGGGGGCGATGCGGACCTGTTCGAGATGCATCGGCCCGCCTTGCAGGCGATCGGGAAGCGCATCTTCCATATGGGGCCGCTGGGATCGGCGGCGATCATCAAGGTGATCACCAACATGCTGGCCTTCATCCATCTGGTGGCGGATGGGGAGGCGTTGATGCTGGCCAAGCGCGGGGGGCTGGACCTGAAGACGGCCTGGGAGGCGATCACGGCGTCTTCGGGGACGTCCTTCGTGCATGAGACGGAGGGGCAGCTGATCCTGAACGGGTCCTATGACATCGCCTTCACGATGGATCTGGCGCTGAAGGATCTTGGGTTCGCGATGGGGTTCGGGAAGGAATTCGGAGTGCCTCTGGACCTTGCGTCGCTGACCAACCAGACCTTCATGAAGGGCAAGGCGGTCTATGGCGGGACGGCGCAGTCGACGCAGATCGTGAAGCTTCTGGAGGATGCGCTGGGCACCGATCTGCGGGCGGCGGGCTTCCCGGCACGTCTGGAATAGCCGGCTTCATCCGTTTCCAAATATCCTCTGGGGGTCCGGGGGGCGAAGCGCCCCCGGGTCTTTCCATCCCGCGCCACGTCCCGTCTTGCATTCCGTCTGCTGCCGGGAAAGGGTCGGCACAAAGGAGACCTGCGCGATGACGAACCACCCCGATGACGACCGCCGTTTTGCCGATCTGCTGCACCATCGCGCGGCGCGGCTGGAACAGGGGGATCCGGTCACGCCGCCGCTGGTGAGCGCCGCGACCTATCATCTGCCGCGCAGCGATGTGGGCGGCTTCCTTTATGGCCGCATGTCGATGCCGACATGGGAAGAGGTGGAGGCGCAGCTTGCCGTCCTCGAAGGTGCGCCCTGCATCAGCTTTCCGTCGGGCATGGCGGCGATTTCTGCGGCGTTGTTCGCCGCCGTCACGCCAGGCCAGCGGGTCGTGCTGCCCTCGGACGGGTATTACACGGTGCGGCTGTTCGCCGAAGGATTTCTGCGCCCCTTTGGCGTGACGCTGGACTATGTGCCGACGGTGGCCATGGCCGAGGCCGATTTCACCGGGGCGGGGATCGTCTATGTCGAGACGCCGTCCAATCCCGGTCTGGATGCCTGCGACATCGCCGCCGTCGCCGCGCGTGCCAAGGCGGCAGGGGCGCGGGTGATCGTCGACAACACGACGCTGACGGCGGTGTTGCAGCGGCCGCTCGACCTCGGGGCCGATCTCGTGGTCGCGGCGGACACCAAGGCGCCGGGAGGGCATTCGGATGTGCTGTTCGGTCATGTCGCGGGCCATGATGCCGGGCTGATGGCGCGGGTGCGGGATTGGCGGAAGCTGTCGGGTGCGGTGCCGGGGGCCTTCGAGGCCTGGCTGGTGCATCGGGGGGTCGAGACGCTGGAATTGCGGATGACGCGGATGTGCGCGAGCGCGCAGGTGATCGCGGAGCGGCTGGCTGCGCATCCCAAGGTCGGGGGGCTGCGCTATCCGGGGCTGCCGGACGATCCCTCGCATGCGGTCATGGCACGGCAGGCGCGGGGTTTCGGCTTCCTGATCGGGATGGTTCTGGAAAGTGCCGAGGCGGCAGAGCGCTTTCTTGCTGCTTGCCCCTATATGGCGCGGACGACCAGCTTCGGGTCGACCCACAGCGCGGGGGAACGCCGCGCGCGTTGGGGCGATGCGGTGCCGGAGGGGTTCCTGCGGCTGTCGATCGGCGTGGAGCCGGTCGAGGCGCTGTGGGCGGGTATCGAAGAGGGGCTGGCGGCGGTGTGAGGGACGAAAATTCTTCGTACGAAAAATCTTCGTGGGCGGCGGGGCCGCCCGGGCTAGACGTTCGTCCAGCCGCCATCGATGCTGATGGCCTGCCCGGTCAGGAAGGCCGCTTCGTCCGAGGCGAGGTAGACGGCCAGATGGGCAATCTCCTCGGGCTGGCCGATCCGGCCCATGGGTTGGCGCGCGATGAAGGCCGCGCGGGCGGCCTCGTAATCGCCTTGCGCGCGCATCCGTTGTTCCAAGGATGGGGATTCGACCGTCGCGGGGCAGATCGCGTTGCAGCGGATGCCCCTCGTCACGTAGTCGGCTGCCACCGACTTGGTGATGCCGATCACCGCGGCCTTGGTCGCGCCGTAGACGAAGCGGTTTGGGGCGGCGATGATCGAGGAGGCGACCGAGGCGATGTTGACGATCGAGCCGCCGCCGTTGTCCAGCATCGCGGGCAGGAAGGCACGTGTCACGCGGTAGAGCGCCTTGACGTTCAATTCGAATGAAAAGTCGAAATCCTTCTCCTCGCAGTCGAGGATGGTGCCCGCATGGACGAAGCCCGCGCAGTTGAAGAGGATGTCGACCGGGCCTGTCGCCTTTGCCATGCTGGCCACGGCGGCGGCATCGGTGACGTCGAGGCGGTGCGCCTCGAACCCCTCGGCCCGGAGATCCTCGACGGCCTTGTTGCTGATGTCGGTGGCGATCACGCGGGCGCCTTCGGCCTTGAAGGCGCGGACGGTGGCAAGGCCGATCCCGGCTCCGGAGGCGGTGCAGAAGGCGGTCTTTCCGGCGAGGCGCATGGTGCGATGATCCCTTATCCCTGTCCCTGCCAGTCAAGCGGATGCGGACTGCGGGGGCAAGGACAAACTGACATGTCAGTTTGTGGCGCCTGTCAGATCAGGTCGAGGAGACGGCTTGCCTCGCTGCGGATATCGGCCAATTTGGCGCGATCTTCGCCGGGGTGGAAGCGGGCGCGTGTGGCGGTGGGCATCGCCGCGGGTTCCGCGATCACGACACGGGGGCCGTGTCTGGTGGCCTCGGCCTGCCAAGAGCGGGCAAGTGCCATCTGCGCGGCCTTGGTCGCGCCATAGGCGCCGTGGAACTTTTCGCCACCCTTGGGGTCATCGGGGAAGAAGGCTGTGCCACCATCGGGGGCGGCGTGCAGGAGCGGTTCCACCATCGGGATCAGGAGGCCCGTGGCGCGGGTGTTGGTGGCGATGGACTTCTCCCAATCCTTCGCGTCGAGGCTGCCCATGGGGGCGAGGGGGGCGGCGTGGATGGCCGTGTGGACCCAGAGGTCGAGATGACCCCAACGGTCATGGATGGACCGGCAGAGGTGACGCATGGCATCGTCATTGGTGACGTCCATCGGGGCGAGGGTGAGCGCGCCCGCGCCGGGGAGGCGGGCGGCCTTGACGCGGTCATCCAGTTCCTCGAGCCCGCCCACCGTGCGGGCGACGGCGACGACATGCCAGCCGCGCAGGGCGAGTTGTTCGGCCATGGCCGACCCGAGGCCGCGCGAGGCGCCGGTGACGAGGGCGATCTTCTGGGTCATGGGGTGGTCTTTCCTGTAGCGGCGGAACCGGGGGTTTCACACCCGCCCGCCACCGGTCCTTAACCGGTGGTGACTAGGTGGAAGGCCCCCGTGGGATATTTGAGAACGGATGAAGGGGCAAGCCGTGGTCAGGGGCGGAGGGCTGTGGCGATTTCGGCCTGACGGGCGCGGAGGATGGTTTCGACGAGGGTGTCGGGCAATGGAGTGGCGGGGGTAAAGAGGATGCCGGATTTGGAGGTCTTGAAGGGGCGGCAATCGAGGGTGGGGATTATGGTGCCGGAATGGGAATAGAGGCCCAAGTGGCGGCGGAAGGCGGCGTAGCCTGCGATCATCCTGCCCTTGACCCCCGGCTGGCGGAAGCCGGGCATGGCGTAGCTCATGCATTCGACGTGATCGGGCAGGAAGCGGGCGATGGTGGCACGCAGGGCGCGGAGCGCAGCCTGCTGATCGGGGGGCAGGGCGGCGAGGAAGGCCTCGACCGCCGCTGCGCCGTCCGTCGTCACTGGGCGGCCTTCATCTGGAAGCCCTCTTCGATCTTGTCGGAGGGGGCAACGGGGTAGTCGCCGGAGAAGCAGGCATCGCAATAGCGCGGATTGGCGGGGTCGCGACCCGCCGCCTCGCCCGCGGCGCGGTAGAGGCCGTTGAGCGAGATGAATTTCAGGCTGTCGACGCCGATCCAGTCCCGCATTTCGTCCTCTGACATCGTCGCGGCGAGGAGTTTTTCACGTTCGGGCGTATCCACGCCATAGAAGCAGGGCCATGCGGTGGGGGGAGAGGCGATGCGGAAATGCACTTCGGCCGCGCCCGCGTCGAGGATCATGTCCTTGATCTTGCGCGAGGTGGTGCCGCGCACGACCGAGTCGTCGACGAGGATGACCCGCTTGCCCTTGATCAGGGCGCGGTTGACGTTGAGTTTCAGCCGCACGCCCATGTTGCGGATCTGTTCGGTCGGTTCGATGAAGGTGCGGCCCATATACTGGTTGCGCGTGATGCCAAGGCCGAAGGGGATGCCGCTTTCGGCGGCGAAGCCGATGGCGGCGGGGGTGCCGCTGTCGGGGACGGGGCAGACGAGATCGGCCTCGACGGGCGCTTCGCGTGCCAGTTCCACGCCGATCTGGCGGCGGGTTTCATAGACCGAGCGGCCGCCGAGGATGCTGTCGGGGCGAGAGAAATAGACATGTTCGAAGATGCAGAACCGCGATTTGGCGGGGGAGAAGGGGCGGAAGCTTTCCACCTTGTTGTTCTCGATCACCACCATTTCGCCGGGGTCGATCTCGCGGATGAATTCGGCGCCGATGATGTCGAGCGCGCAGGTTTCCGACGAGAGCGCCCAGCCGTGATCGCCGATGCGGCCGAGGACGAGGGGGCGGACACCGAGGGGATCGCGCACGCCGATGAGTTTGGTGCGCGTCATTGCGACGACGGAGAAGGCGCCTTCGACGCGGCGGAGCGCGTCCTTGATGCGTTCGGGGATCGTCTTCTGGATCGACCGCGCCATGAGGTGGATGATGCATTCGCTGTCGGAGGAGGATTGGAAGATCGAGCCGCGTTCGATCAGTTCGCGGCGGAGGGCTGCGGCATTGGTCAGGTTGCCGTTATGGGCGATGGCGGCGCCGCCCATGGAGAATTCGCCGAAGAAGGGCTGCACGTCGCGGATGGCGGTGGAGCCCTTGGATCCTGCGGTGGAGTAGCGGACATGGCCGATGGCGAGTTCGCCGGGCAGGGTGGCCATGACATCGGCCTTGGTGAAGTTGTCCCGGACATAGCCGAAGCGGCGAGCGGAGTTGAAACCCTGTTCGGGATCGTAGGACACGATCCCCCCCGCCTCTTGCCCGCGATGTTGCAGCGCGTGGAGGCCGAGGGCCACGAAGCTTGACGCATCGGCCATGCCGATGACGCCGAACACGCCGCATTCCTCCTTCAATTTGTCATCATCGAAGGGGTGCGAGAGGAAGGGGCGCATGGGGCCTCCGAATCCGTGGAAGAGGATGGGAGTGATCTAGAGCTTTGTGACAGGGAAGTCACGCCCCTTTGCCGCAGCGCGGCGGGTGCGGGGGCGCAGGGCGATGGTGCGGATCAGCCGGAGGTGGCGGGGGCTGCCTCGACCGGGGCGTCCCCGGCGACGCAGACCTGCGTGAGGTCGTTGTAGCGGGCGACGATCCAGCCGGGGGCATCGGTCGGCACCTGCGCGTCGAGATTGTCCTGGAAGGTGGCGAAGACCTTGGCCGAGCGGCTGTCATCCACCATGGGGATGGCGTTGGCTGCCACCGCGCGATCATAGACGAGGAAGGCAACGGCGACGAGAAGGACGCCGCGCGCCACGCCGAAGAGGAAGCCCAAGCCTTGGTCAAGCCCGCCGAGGGCGGTGCGGTGAATGGCAGAGGACAACAGGGGGGTGAAGAGCGAGGCCACGATGAGGGCTGCGGCAAAGACCACGGCGAAGGCCGCGATGACCGAGAGTTCGCAACTGTCGCCGAGGAATTCGCCCACGACGGGGAGTTCCTTGACGAGCGGTTGCACGGGGGCTGCGAAGAGGAAAGCCACGAGTGCCGCGCCGATCCAGCCGACGATGGCCATGGCCTCGCGCACGAAGCCGCGGCTGTAGGCGAGGATCGCCGAAAGCACGATGACGCCGGCAACGACCGCGTCGATCAGGGTGAAACCTTCCATGTGCCGTCCTGCTCCTGTCCCTGCCGGGGTTCTTCAGCCTGCCCCGAACATTTCGCCCACGAAGGCCGTGAGGTCGGGCATCTGACGCACCCGCATCCCCGTTTCCACCCCGATCTTGGAGCGGTCCGGCGCAATCGCCTGTGAGAAACCAAGTTTCGAGGCTTCTTTCAACCTGTTTTCGGTCTGGCCCACCGGGCGCAGCGCCCCGGAGAGGGATATTTCGCCGAAAAGGACCATGTCGGGGGGAAGGGCCACGTCTTCGCGCGCGGAAAGGAGGGCAGCGGCGACGGCAAGGTCGGCGGCGGGTTCGGAGACGCGCATGCCGCCCGCGACGTTGAGGAAGACGTCGAGGCCCGCGAAGGGGATGCCACAGCGGGCCTCGAGCACGGCGAGGATGGTGGAGAGGCGGCCGGAATCGAGGCCCACCACGGTACGGCGGGGGGTGCCGAGGTTGGAGGGGGCGACGAGGGCCTGAATTTCGGTGAGCACCGGGCGCGTGCCTTCGATGCCTGCGAAGACGGCGGAGCCGGGGGTGGACTGGCCACGGTCCGACAGGAAAAGGGCGGAGGGGTTGGTGACCTGTGCAAGGCCGTCGCCCGTCATTTCGAACACGCCGATTTCATCGGCGGGGCCGAAGCGGTTCTTGACGGCGCGGAGGATGCGGAACTGGTGGCCGCGTTCGCCTTCGAAATAGAGGACGGTATCGACCATGTGTTCGACGACGCGGGGACCGGCGATCTGGCCTTCCTTCGTAACATGGCCGACGAGGATGATGGCCACGCCGCGCCGTTTGGCGAAGGTGACAAGCTCATGCGCGGCGGCGCGCACCTGGGAGACGGAGCCGGGGGCGGCCTCGACCGTGTCGAGCCACATGGTCTGGATCGAGTCGATGATGGCGAGTTGGGGGCGTTCGGCATCCAGCGTCGTCAGGATGTCGCGGAGCGCTGTTTCCGCGCCGAGGGCGACGGGGGCGTCGGAGAGGCCGAGGCGTTGGGCGCGCATGCGGACTTGGGCCGAGGCCTCTTCGCCGGAGATGTAGAGGCATTTGAGGCCGCGACGGGCGAAGCTGGCGGTGGCCTGCAGCAGCAGGGTGGATTTGCCGATGCCGGGATCGCCGCCGACGAGGATGGCGGAGGCGGGGACAAGGCCGCCGCCGAGGACGCGGTCGAGTTCATCCATGCCCGATGCGGCGCGGGGGGGCGGGGCCTCTTCTGTGGCGAGGTCGGTGAGGGGGATGGTCTTGCCCTTGGCACCAAGGGATTTGGGGCCGGTGGAGAGAGGGGCCTCTTCCACGATGGAATTCCAGGCCCCGCAGGCATCGCATTTGCCTGCCCATTTGCGGTGGACCGCGCCGCAGGCGGTGCAGGTGAAGGCGGGGGCGGATTTGCTCATGCCCTTCTGGTAGCGGTTGGGGGTGGACGGTTCAAGGCCGCTTCGGGACCTTCCGCGAGGGGCAGGCTTGGGCGGGGTGGGGGGCGACAGGCGCTTGCGGGGGGCTGGGTGCTGCGGTGGTTTGGGGCACGTTCTACGCCCCGGTCATTTCCCCGGTTTCGGGAGTTGGACGACCGTGGCATCGCGGCTTTCCTCCGGCTCCATCGCATAGCCGATTTGGGGCAGGATCTCGCGCAGGTCCGCCTCCAGCCGTTTGATGTGCAGTTCGGCCTGACGCTCTTCCGCCTCGATATCCGTGAGCCAGCGGCGAAGTTCGTCGACGGTCTGGCGGGCGAGGGTGATGCGGTCGGTGAGCGCGGTCACCTCCTCTTGGCGCTGTTGCAGGAAGAGCCGGGCACGGGCGACGCGGTCGTCGGAATAGGTGCGGGCGAGGTCGCGGGTCTGGAAGCTCATCTGCGCGGCGAGTTGCAGGAGTTCGGGTTCCAACTGCCCGAGGTCGGGGTGGTTGCGCAGATGGGCAAGGCGGGCGCGCATGGCTTCGAATTCGCCCGACAGGGCGAAGACCCCGGCGCGGTCGGCGGCATGGGCGAGGCGGTAGGCATGGGCCACATCCTCCAGCCCCATGGCGAAGGAGCGGTGGCTGCGTTCCAGCCGGGCCATGCGGGTATTGGCGGGAAGGAAGAGGCACATAAGGCAAAGGAGCGCGGTGAGCGCGATCTGTGCCCAGATGCCGGATTGCGCGATCTCGGTCGTGCCGAAGCGGAGGGGAAGCTGCAGCCAAGACAGGTGGCCTGTCGCGGCGAGCAGGCAGAAGGCGACGGCTGTGAGGGCGAGAAGGACCAGAAGGCCGTGGGCGAGGCTTTGCGCGGAACGGAGCGCGCGCTGCAGGCTGTTGGGCAGCGATGGGGACATGGGCGGAAACCGGGACACTCTTTAACCACGATCACAGGAAATCCGAGCAAGGACAGATTCGGCAACGGTTTTCGGATTATGTCATCAGGTTCGCGGGCAATCGGATTGCCGCCTGCGGATTGTGCCGGATTACGAAACAATCAGCCGAAAAAGAGTGTGAAGACCATGGTGGCGGGCAGCACCCAGAGCAGGGTTCCCACGATCCAGTGGCCCCAGATGGGGGCGGGCCAATCGCCCAGCACATGTTTGCCCCATGCCCAGACCAGCCAGAACCAGCACAGCATGGAGAAGACGAGGCTGGTCTGTTGCAACTCGATCTGCGCCGGGCGCCATGGCAGCACGAGCCAGAAGCAGAAGGCGATGGCGAAGACGGCAAGAGGCGGGGCCCCCTCGACTCTTTGCCGCCAGCCCGCGATGGCCGCGACCGCGATGGTGGCGGGAACGGCGGTCACGAGGCCCCGCACGGCAGGAGAGGCGGAGAGGGTCGCCAATGCCTGCCCGATCCAGTCGTCCATCAGCGCACCGCGGCGATGGGGCCGGTTGCCCGGCCGTGGATGAATTGCTGGACGTAGGGGTCGGGGGTGGTGTCGAGGTCGGCAATGGGCCCTGTCCACTGGATCACGCCGTCATGCAGCATGGCCACGCGGTCGGCGATGGCGCGGACCGAGGTCATGTCATGGGTGATGGTCATGGCCGTGGCGCCCATCTCGGTCACGATCTCGCGGATCAGGTCGTTGATGACGCCGGCCATGATCGGGTCGAGCCCGGTGGTGGGTTCGTCGAAGAAGATGATCTCGGGCTCCGCCGCGATGGCGCGGGCGAGGCCCACGCGTTTCTGCATGCCGCCCGAGAGTTCGGCGGGGAAGAGGTCGGCGGTTTCGGGTTTCAGGCCGACGCGGCGGAGTTTTTCGATGGCGATTTCGCGGGCCTCGGCCTTTGGCCGTTTGGCGGGGCCGCGCATCAGCCGGAAGGCGACGTTTTCCCAGACGCGGAGGGAGTCGAAGAGCGCGCCGCCTTGGAAGAGCATCCCGAAACGGGCGAGGAAGGCGTCGCGGTCGGCCCTTGTGACATCCTGCCCGTCGAGGGTGATGGAGCCCGCATCGTGGCGTACGAGACCGAGGATGCATTTCAGCAGCACCGATTTCCCGGTGCCGGAACCGCCGATGATCACCATGCTCTGCCCCGAGGGGACGGTCAGGTTGACCCCGCGCAGCACACGGTTCTTGCCGAAGGTCTTGGTGACGTCCTGAAGGTCGATCATGCGGAGAAGAAGAGTTCGGTGAGGATGTAATTGGCGGCGAGGATCAGGACCGAGGCCCCCACCACGGCGGATTTGGTGGCGGCCCCCACCCCCTGCGCGCCGCGGCCGGAATTCATGCCGTGATAGCAGCCCATCAGCGCCACGATGAAGCCGAAGGCGGCCCCTTTCCACAGGCCGGAGACCACGTCCCATGTTTCGAGGAAATCCACCGTGTTCTGCAGGTAGGTGGTGGAGTTGAAGCCCAGGCGGTTCACCCCCACGAGCCAACCGCCCGCAATGCCGATGGCGTCGCCCACGGCGACGAGGACGGGGACGGCCAGGGTGGCGGCCAGCACGCGCGGCACGGCGAGGTATTTGATCGGGTTGGTGGAGAGGGTGACCAGCGCGTCGATCTGTTCGGTGACCTTCATCGTGCCGATTTCCGCCGCGATGGAGGAGGCGACGCGGGCGGCAACCATGAGGCCGCCCAAGACGGGGCCGAGTTCGCGCACCATGCCGATGGCGACGATGGAGGGGACCACCGCCTCGGCGTTGAAGCGGGCGCCGCCGGAATAGATTTGCAACGCGAGCGCGCCGCCGGTGAAGACGGCGGTCAGCCCGACGACGGGAAGCGAGAACCAGCCGATCTGCATGAGTGCGTGGAAGAATTCGCGCGGGTAGAAAGGCGGGCGGAAGATGTGGCCGATCACGTTGGCCGCGAAGAGGGCCACGCGCCCGATGGCGGCCAGCGCCGCCAGCACGGGCCGCCCGATGGCGGCAAGGGGCGCGGTGAGCGCGGTCACGCCTGCCCCCCCTGACGGGTCACATAGCGGCGGGCGTAGCGGGGACCGAGCGAGGTGAGGATCTCGTATCCGATGGTGCCTGCGATGGTGGCGAGGTCGTCCACGCCCTGATGCGGGCCGAGGATGTCGAGGCTGCGCGGGATTTTGGCGAGGTGGCCTATGTCGGCGGTGATGAGGTCCATCGAGACGCGGCCGATCAGGGGGACGGGTGTGTCGACATCCCAGAGATGCACCTTGTTCGAGAGCGTCCGCGGCAGGCCGTCGGCATAGCCTGCCGACAGGGTGGCGACGGTGGTCGCCCGGTCCGCCGTCCAGGCATTGGCATAGCCCACGGTTTCGCCTGCCGCCACTTCGCGCGTCTGGATGACGGGAAGGGAGAGGGTGACGGTGGGCTGGCCTTCGGCGAAGGGCTGGCCGCCATAGAGGCCGATGCCGGGGCGGGTGAGGTCGAAATGGTAGTCGGGGCCGAGGAGGATGCCGCCCGTTGCCGCGAAGGAGCGGGGGATGCCGAGGCCATCCGTCATGCGGTGGAATTGCGCGAGTTGCGCGGGGTTCATCGGGTGGTCGGGTTCGTCCGCGCAGGCGAGGTGGGACATGACGAGTTCAGGCTTCGCCCCCAGCACGATGGGGGCGATGGCGCGCCATTCGGCCTCTTCCATGCCCAGCCGGTTCATCCCGGTGTCGAGCTGGATGCCGAAGGGGTGGCCGGGGAGCGACTCGAGGTGGCGGGTGACCTGTTGCAGCGAGTTGAGCATCGGCGTGAGGTCGAGATCGTGGATCATCTCGGTATCGCCCGCCATGTGGCCGCCGAGGATGCCGATCTGCGGGCCGGGGCCGAGGATCTGGCGCAGGCGCGCGCCTTCCTCCGCCACGGCGGTGAAGAAGCGGCGGGCCCCTGCGCGGGCAAGGGCCGGGGCGACGCGGTCGATCCCCAAGCCATAGGCATCGGCCTTGACGACGGCGGCGGTTTGGGTGCCGGGGGCGGAAAGACGATCCAACGCGCGCCAGTTGGCGGCGATGGCGTCGAGGTCGATGGTGAGGGTTGCTGTGGCCATGGTCCGGGGGTTTTCGGCAGGGGCGGGGCTGCGGTCAAGGGAATTCTGGCTGAAGTGTCATCACGGGGTGGCGAGGCGTGATCTCGCGGAGCGGCTTGCGCCGCCGGTCCTTCCTGTCGCCTGCGCGCGTTCCGCGCTCCGGCTCCGTGGTCAGGGGACGTTCCGTCCCCTCTGTCGGCGCGGTTCCCGCGCCGCCATTCACCCCTTGAGGGTATTTGCGGCCGAGACGAAGGGGAGGGCGCGTCAGTCGCGCAGGCCCGCCATGGCGCGGTCGAGATGGACATAGCCGCCATCGACGAAGAGCCATTGGCCCGTCGTATGGCCCGCGCGGGGGGAGAGGGTGAAGACCACGGTGTCGGCCATTTCGGTGTCGAGCGTCATGCGCTGGCCGAGGGGGATGCGGCGCGTGATCTCGGCCAGTTTCTCGGCTCGGTTGGGGAAGGTGTCGAGCCATGCGTCATACATGGGGGTCAGGACTTCGGCGGGGATCACCGCGTTGACGCGGACGCCATGCGGGGCGAAGGCGGCGGCCCATTCGCGGGTGAGGCCCAGTTGCGCGGCCTTGGCGGCGACGTAAGCTGAGGTAGAGCCTTGGCCGGTGACGCCGGTCTTGGAGGAGATGTTAACGATCGCCCCCTTCTGCGCGCGGAGGTCGTGCTGGAGGAGGTGGGTGAGCGTGTAGTAGTGGACGAGGTTCTGGTTGAGCGAGGCGCGGAAGGCGTCGGGTCCGGCGTTCAGGTCGATGCCGTCATTGGTACCCGCGTTGTTGACGAGGCCGTAGACCTGCCCCCAGCGGGCGTGGACTGCGTCCACGGCGTGGCGGATTTGGTCGTCATTTGCGAGATCGACCTGCACGAAGCCCGCCTTGGGCTGGAGTGCGGTGATCGCGGCCATGAAATCGGGGGTTGGCGCGCGGCGGGCGAGGATGGCGGGGATGGCGCCTTCCTCGGCAAGACGGCGGGTGATGGCGCCGCCGATGCCCTGGCCGCCGCCGGTGACGACGACGACCTTGTCCTTCAGGTGCAGGTCCATGACTTTCCTCAGTAGCCGCCGCCGTCGCCCTGCCAGGGCTGGGCGAGATTGCCGAAGCGGGTGAAGCGTCCTTCGAAGCTGAGTTCGACGGTGCCGATGGGGCCATGGCGCTGTTTGCCGATGATGACTTCGGCCTTGCCGTGGACGCGGTTCATCTTTTCGTACCATTCGGCGAAGCGGGGGTCGTCTTCCGGCGGCTTCAGGCGTTCGTGGTAATATTCGTCGCGATAGACGAACATGACGACGTCGGCATCCTGTTCGATGGAGCCGGATTCGCGCAGGTCGGACAGTTGCGGACGCTTGTCGTCGCGGGATTCGACGGTCCGCGAGAGCTGCGACAGGGCGATGACGGGGATGTTGAGTTCCTTGGCGATGGCCTTGAGGCCTTGAGTGATTTCCGAGACTTCCTGCACGCGGTTCGATTCGCCCTTGGAGGTTCCCTTCAGGAGCTGGAGGTAGTCGACCATAAGCACGTCGAGGCCGTGGGTGCGTTTCAGGCGGCGGGCGCGGGCGGCGACCTGTGAGATGGGCAAAGCGGGGGTGTCGTCGATGTAGAGGGGGCAGGATTCGAGGGATTTCGCGGCCTCGACGAAGCGGCGGAACTCCTCTTCGGTCATGTCGCCGCGACGGATCTGTTCGGAGGGGACTTCGGAGGCCTCGGAGAGGATACGGGCGGCGAGTTGTTCGCTGCTCATTTCCAAGGAGAAGAAGCCCACGACGCCGCCTTCGACCGCGCCTTCGCCCCCGTCATGGGTGCGGCCGCGGCGATAGGCCTTGGCGATGTTGAAGGCGATGTTGGTGGCGAGCGAGGTTTTCCCCATCGAGGGGCGCCCGGCGAGGATGAGGAGGTCGGAGGGGTGGAGGCCGCCGAGTTTCCGGTCGAGGTCGACGAGGCCGGTGGAGATGCCGGCAAGGCCGCCGCCGCGCTGATAGGCGGCGTTGGCGGAGTTCACGGCTTCGGTCGTGGCGCGGAGGAAGGAGACGAAGCCGCGCTGGGCGACGCCCTGTTCGCCGAGCTTGTAGAGGTGCTGTTCGGCCTCGGTGATCTGTTCGCGGGGTTCGGAGATGACGTCGACCTTGGCGGCCTTGGCGGCGATGTCGCGGCCCAAGGAGATGAGTTCGCGGCGGACGGCGAGGTCGTAGATCATCTGGGCGTAGTCGCGGGCGGCGAAGGAGGAGATCGCGGCGCCGGCGAGGCGGACGAGATAGGCGGGGCCGCCCAGTTCCTTGAGCCCGTCATCATCCTCGAAGAAGGGTTTGAGGGTGACGGGGGAGGCAAGCGCGTTCTTCTGGATGCGGGCGGCGGCCTTTTCATAGATCCGCTGATGGACGGGGTCATAGAAATGTTCGGCCTTCACGAGGGCGGCGATGCGGTCATAGACATCGTTGTTCGTCAGGATCGCGCCGAGGAGTTGCTGTTCCGCCTCGATATTGTGGGGAAGCGCCTCGGGTTCTGCTTGCGGCGGGGCGCTGGGCAGATTGGGGCGGAGGGTCGCGATTTCGGTCATGTCTGCCTCGGTTCATTGCTGCCGGGGTCGCATATGCCCCGGTTCGGCCTGCGGGAACAGGCGGGAACAACCCTGTGGATAAGCGCGGGCCGAGTCGCCCGCGCGAGCGCCAGGCTACCACATCTTGCGGGCAATGTCCGGGCTCTGCCCAAAGGGGCGGGCTGTTCGCCGCCTGCGCGGGTGAGTCCTGCACAAAGCATCCACAAGGCCGCCCACAGGAAACTGCGCTGCCCCCTAGACCTTGGCGCGGGCGGCCTGCCAGGCGCGGGGATCGGTGAGGAAGACCTCCACCTCGGCCAGTGTTGCCGGGTCGAAGGCGGCAGAGGCGCGGGCCTCGGCCAGCACGTCCCACCAGGTGCAGAGGTGGTGCAGTGCTACGCCGTGATCGGCGAGGCGCTGGGTCGTTTCGGGGAAGATGCCGTAGTAGAAGATGACGGCGGTATGGGCGCAGGTGGCACCCGTTTCGCGGATCGCATCGACGAAGGAGAGTTTCGATCCGCCGTCGGTTGTGAGATCCTCGACGAGGAGGACTCGCTGGCCTTCGGTCATCGCGCCTTCGATGCGGGCGTTGCGCCCATAGCCCTTGGGCTTTTTCCGGACATAGGTCATCGGCAGGGCGAGGCGTTCCGCCACCAGTGCCGCGAAGGGGATGCCTGCGGTTTCGCCGCCGGCGATGTTGTCGAAAGCCTCGAACCCGGCCTCGCGCATGATGGTGACGGCAAGGAAGTCCATCAGCGTGGCGCGGATGCGCGGATAGCTGATCAGCTTGCGGCAATCGATATAGGTGGGAGAGGGCAGGCCGGAGGCCAGCGTGAAGGGTGTCGCGGCGTTGAAGTGGACAGCCTTGATCTCCAGCAATGCGCGGGCGGTGAGGCGGGCGATTTCCTCTTTCGGCGGGAAGGCGGTGGGGATCATGGGCGGCTCCTGTCGGCGGGGAGAAGAATTTTCGCCGAAAATTCTTCGGCGCGGCGGTGGGGGCCAAGGGTCTTGGCGAAGGTTTTTCGGGGCGTCAGGCCTCCACGTGCCAATGCACGGGAAAGCCGGGATCGAAGACGGTGACGGGGCCTGCCTCGGTGAGGATCTTGGCGGGCCATTGGGCGGGGGCTCCCTTGGTGAGGGTGATGCTGTCCGTATTGGGCTGCAGGCCGTAGAAGCGCGGGCCGTTCAGGCTGCTGAAAGCCTCGAGCCGGTCGAGCGCGCCTTCCTCCTCGAAGACATGGGCGAGGAGCTGCATCGTGTTCGTTGCGGTGAAGCAGCCCGCGCAGCCGCAGGCGTGTTCCTTCAGCGCGTCGACATGCGGCGCGCTGTCCGTGCCGAGGAAAAAGCGGGGATCGCCCGAGGTGGCGGCGGCGCGGAGCGCGAGGCGGTGCTTTTCCCGCTTTGCCACCGGGAGGCAGTAGTAATGCGGCTTGATCCCGCCCGCGAGGATGTGGTTGCGGTTGATGATCAGGTGATGCGTGGTGATCGTGGCACCGAGGTTGTCGCCGCCCGCGCGGGCATAGGCCACGCCCTCCTCGGTGGTGATATGTTCCATCACCACGCGCAGGCCGGGGATGCGCCGGCGCAGAGGATCGAGGACGGTGTCGATGAAGACGGCCTCGCGGTCGAAGATGTCCACCTCATGTGCCGTCACCTCGCCATGGACGCAAAGGGGCAGGCCGATTTCTGCCATGCGTTCCAGGACGGGGATCACCTTCTCGATGTCGCGCACGCCGGAATGGGAATTGGTGGTGGCCCCGGCGGGGTAGAGCTTCACCGCAGTAACGATGCCTTCTGCATGGGCGGCGGCGACATCGTCGGGATCGGTGCCCTCGGTCAGGTAGAGTGTCATCAGGGGCTGGAAGTGCATGCCTTCAGGCAGGGCCGCGAGGATGCGGTCGCGGTAGGCTGCGGCCTGCGCGCCCGTCACGACCGGGGGCACGAGGTTCGGCATGATGATGGCGCGGGCGAAGTGGCGCGCGCTTTCGGGCAGAACGCCCTTCAGCATCGCGCCGTCGCGCAGATGGAGGTGCCAGTCATCGGGGCGGCGGAGGGTAATGCGCTGGGTCATGGTCCCGCGCCTAGCGCAAATACCGCGCGCTTTCCAGTGCGCAGTGAGCCCGGTTTGCGATGTCGGCTGCCTTCAGTCCCGCAGCAAGGGGGCGGGTGCGGCCTCTGCCGCCTCGCCTTCGGACGGGAGAGAGGAGGGCAGGCCGAGTTGCGCCTCGAGTTCCACGAGTTTGCGCCGGAAGCGGGGGCCACCAAGACGGCTGACGACCGACTTGCAGATCATCAGCGAAAGCCGCGGCCGCCGGGCGAGTTCGGTCTTGCGCAGCAGTCCCTTGAGATAGGGGGAGAAGCGGCGTCGGGTGCGCCAGAGCCTCGCGAAGAGGATGCGGTCGAGCCGGTTCTCGCAGGCCGCAGTCAGCAGCGAGGGCAGGAGGTCCATGTGTTCGATCCCGGTTTCGACCGAATCGCCGAAGTGGCGTGCAGGCAAGGGGGTGACCCAGTCCGCCCGGAACAGGGCTGCATGCATCGCGTTCTCGGGATATTGCGGATCGTAGAGGACGAAGACGCGGGCCGCGCCTTCCGTCATGTCGGGGGCATAGCCGTAGCGGCTTGTGAAATCGAGGCGGCGCTTTGAGGCGGTGCGGCTGTCCCATCCCGTCACGGCGGGGTCGAGCGTCGCGCGCGGGCTGACGGCAAGGACCGTCGCGCCGGGGGCGCAGACGCAATAGGCGCAGGCCGCATAGCCGCCATCGCCTGCGCCGTAGAACAGGACGCGGTCGAAATCCTCGAAAAAGGCGTCGTCGACGAGACGGTCGAAATAGCCCCAGACGGCGGGATCGCGGAACCACGTCTCGCCATCGCAGAGGATCGTCAGATGCGACCAGCCGTTCGCCTTGGCCACGTCATGGCCAAGGGGCATCTGCCCCTTTCGTGCCAGAATTCGATCCAGCGATTCGAAGGACACGAGGAGGATGGGACCGTCGTCGTGGAAATAGGCAAAGTGGTTCTTGCCGAGCGATTCGAAATACCCTTCCTCGGCACAGAGTTCGTCGATGTGCTGCATCCATGCCGTCCGGTCCAGCCTGGGCTGGGCAGAAGGTGCCGCGGCCTCGCTGCGGTCGGTTTCTGACAGGTCGCCATCGGCGGTGTCGGTCATCGTCGGATGTGCCTTCTGCTCGGTTCGGTCGCGGGCTGGTTCCGGACTCGGGTCTGATGATGCGCCCTGTTTATCGGAGGGTCGGGGCAAGTTTATGGCAAATCCTGAGCCGATAAGGGCAATTGCAGAGCTTTTGGCGGGAATCTGCCAAGGGCGGCGGATCAGCCCCGGGGCAGGGCATGGGTCCAGATCGCGCGGGCCTCGGCGGCGGTCAGGGCGCGGGTCGGTGGGGTCATCATGAGGCGGCCGAAGAGGGCGCGGAAGGCTTCGTCCTGCATGAGGTGAAGGAAGCGCGCGCGGCGCCAGTCCAGCGCCTTGCGGTGCAGCGATGCGAGGATGCCGTCGCCATGCAGGCTGTCGCGCAGGGGACGGCTGTCCAGCGCGAGGATCGAACGGTCCTCGACATCGCAGAGGTTCCGATCCACCCAATAGCCAAGGTCGAAGGCCGAGGCGTCGCGGTTGGCGCGGCCGCGATCGGCCTTGACCAGATAGCCCTCCATGCTGCCGAGCGCGTAGTGATTGAGCTGGGCAAGTGCATAGTTCGGCTGCCCGAGCGGTGAGAAGATCCGCGGCGGCCCGCCGGGAAGGGAGCGGCCTGCGCTGTCGAACCAGCGCTGCCTGTCGGTGACTTGTCCCTTGGGCCGGTGCACGCCCGGTTGCCCGAAGCGGCCGTCGTTGCGGTAGAGCGTCTTGAACATGACCGCCCGCCATGGCCATTCCAGTGGGTCCGGCGCGGCGCGGGTGAAGGTCTCCGTGACCGCACGGTCGGTCAGGCCCACCACGCCCGCATTGCCGAACATGCGCCATGTCAGGGTGATGGCATCCGCAGCGGGCAGGGCGGCGAGAAGAGCGGGGATGGTGCGGTCGCCTGTGTGGATGTTGACGAATTCGTCTATGTCGAGCGTCAGGACCCAGTCGGCTGCCTTGGTCAGCGGATGCGCTGCGGCCAGCCGCAGCGCCTGCCATTGCGGCCCCTTCTCATGCGGGCCGTCATTCCTGACATGGGTCAGCCAGCCCATGTCCTGCAGCCGGTCCAGCATCAGATCGGTCCCGTCGGTGCAGTCGTTGGAGAAGGCCAGCACGTCGGTGATGCCCGCTGCGCGATGATGGGCCAGCCATTCCAGAAGGAAGCTGCCCTCGTTACGCACCGTCAGGATCGCCAATACACGCATGGGCCAAGGGTTGGCATGCGACGGCGCGCCTTGCAAGCCTGGGCTCTCTCCCCCCTCCATTGGTCGCATGCGCGCCTCTGGCGGCTTGACCCCCCATCGGGGCGGGGCCAAGCATGGGCGGCATCCGCAGGGAGGGGGAGAGGCCCGTGCAAAGATTGCCAGCATCCATAGACGAGGTGATGACACTGCTTTCCGGCGAAGGCTATGTCGCCTCGCGCGCGCTGGCGACGGTGGTCTTCCTGTCATTGCGGCTGGGCCGGCCCCTGTTCCTTGAAGGGGAGGCAGGCGTGGGCAAGACCGAGATCGCCAAGGTGCTGGCCGCAGCGCTGGGCCGCAGGCTGATCCGGCTGCAATGCCACGAGGGGCTGGATGCCGCCTCTGCCGTCTATGAATGGAATTTCGCCGCGCAGATGATCGCCATCCGCACGGCCGAGGCCGGGGGCGGCGCGGATCGCGACGCGCTGCGGGCGGAACTGTTCACCGAGGACTATCTGGTGGAGCGCCCCCTTCTGGCCGCGATGCGCCCGCAGCCCGGTGGCGCGCCGGTCCTGCTGATCGATGAACTCGACCGAACCGATGAACCCTTCGAGGCCTTCCTTCTGGAGGCTCTTTCGGATTTCCAGGTGACGATCCCGGAACTGGGCACGGTGAAGGCCCCCGAGCCGCCCATCGTGATCCTCACCTCGAACCGCACGCGCGAGGTGCATGACGCGCTGAAACGGCGCTGCCTCTATCACTGGGTGGATTATCCGGGCTTCGAGCGGGAGTTGGAGATCCTGCGCGCGCGCGCGCCCGAGGCACAGGAGGCGCTGAGCCGCGAGGTGGTGGCCTTCGTGCAGCGTCTTCGGTCGGAGGATCTGTTCAAGAAGCCAGGCGTGGCGGAGACCATCGACTGGTGCAAATGCCTCTTGGCGCTGGATGTGATCCAGCTTTCGCCCGAAGTCATCGCCGATACTCTGGGCGCGATCCTGAAGTATCAGGATGATATCCAGAAACTGCAGGGTTCTGAGGCGAAGAAGCTTCTGGACGAGGTGAAGAAGGGGCTGGTCTTCACGTGACGCCTGTCCTTCGTCTCGGTCCAAATACCCAAAATGCGACGCCTGCCCGATGCGGGCCGCCGGGCCCGCGGAGAGCCGGGGGGTGCGGGGGGCGCGATGCCCCCCGCCCCGGTCAGGTCAGGGGGTGACGATGGAGGCCCCGGCGCTGCCCGAGGATGGCAAGCTTGCGCATAACATCGCGCATTTCGCCCGCGCGTTGCGCCGGGCGGGGCTGCCCATCGGGCCCGGGCGGGTGATCGATGCGATCCGGGCGGTGGAGGCGGCGGGGTTCACCGAGAAGGTGGATTTCTTCTGGACGCTGCATGCCTGTTTCGTCAGCCGGCCCGAGCAGCGCGCGGTCTTCGAACAGGTCTTCCGCCTTTACTGGCGCGATCCGCAATTCCTTGAACACATGATGACCCTTCTGCTGCCCGCCGTGCGCGGGGTGCAGGAGGAGCGCCTTGCCGATGCCGCCGAGAAGCGGGCGGCGGAGGCTTTGTTGGACGGGCGGGAGGTGGATCTGCCCGAACGCGAAGAGGCCCGGCGCGAGGAAGAGACGCAGATCGAAATCGATGCCTCGGCAACCATGTCGCATGAGGAGCGGCTGAAGACGCTGGATTTCGAACAGATGAGCATGGCGGAAGTGGCAGAGGCCAAGCGCATGCTGGCCCGGCTGGCCTTGCCGGTGCGCCCGCTGGTCACGCGGCGGATGGTGGCCGATCTGGCGGGGCGGCGGATCGATGCGCGGCGCACGTTGCGGGCGGCGCTGCGTCAGGGGGGCGAGGTCACGCGCCTGATGCGCCGCGCGCCGGGGGAGCGGTGGCCGAACCTCGTGGTGCTGTGCGACATCTCGGGATCCATGAGCCAGTATTCCCGGCTGGTGCTGCATTTCGTCCATGCGGTGGCGAACCGGAAGGGGCAGGGCTGGGCGCGGGTGCATGCCTTCACATTCGGCACGCGGCTGACGAACATCACCCGCCATCTGCGCAACCGCGATGTGGATGCGGCGTTGAAGGCGGCGGGGGCGGAGGCTCAGGACTGGTCGGGCGGGACGCGGATCGGGTCCTGCCTGCGCGCCTTCAACCGCGACTGGTCGCGGCGGGTGCTGGGGCAGGGGGCGGTGGTCCTTCTGATCACCGACGGGCTGGACCGGGACGACAGCGGCGCGCTGGCCGCCGAGATGGAGCGGCTGCATCTGTCCTGCCGCAGGTTGATCTGGCTGAACCCCCTGCTGCGCTGGGACGGGTTCGCGCCGAAGGCCATGGGGATACGGGCGATGCTGCCGCATGTGGACAGTTTCCGCGCGGGCCATTCCATCGCCTCGCTGGAGGCGCTGGGGCGCGCGATCTCGGAGGCGCGGGAGAGCGGCGAGAAGGCGCGGCTTATGGCGATGATCGGGGCGGATGCGTCGCAGGCGGGCGGCTGACTTCGGCGAGGGACTGCCGATGCCATGCGAAAACAGGGCGCTGATATCGCATATCAGCGGGATAGCTGCACAAATATCGGCAAGGCGCGGCGTTGTTCTGGCCGCGTGGCAAGGAAAGGATGTTCGCATGAGACGGCTTTTGATCTCGACCACGGCTTTGTCGGTGGCGCTGACGCAGGTGGCACCCATGCCCCTTATGGCGCAGACGGTGACAGAGAATGGCAGCATCATCGCCGATGACGGGCGCGTGCTGTGCGAGGCCACGGCAGAGGCGCCCTGCGATCTGAACGCGGTGATGGAACAGCTTGCGGCGGAGGCCGCGGCAGCCGAGGCGGCAGCGGCGGAAGCCGCGGCACAGGCCGAGGCTGAGGCTGCGGCACAGGCGGAAGCTGAGGCAGCAGCGGCGGCGCAGGCTGAGGCGGAGGCTGCGGCAGCTGCACAGGCCGAGGCGGAAGCGGCGGCAGCGGCGCAGGCGGAAGCTGAGGCTGCAGCGGCAGCACAGGCCGAGGCGGAAGCGGCGGCAGCGGCGCAGGCGGAAGCGGAAGCTGCAGCGGCAGCGCAGGCGGAAGCCGAGGCGGCTGCTGCGGCGGAAGCGGCTGCGGCTGAGGAAGCCGCGCCGGAAGAGCCGAGCCTTGGCGAGGCGATGGAAGAGATCCTGACCGAGGAGCCGGTCCTCGAGGAGCCCGCCCCCGAAGAGGTGATTGTCGAGGAGACCCCGACCGAGGCCGCCCCGGCGGAAGAGGCGGTGACCGAAGAAACCCCGACCGAGGCCGCCCCGGTGGAGGAGGTCGCCCCTGAAGCCACGCTGGCCGAAGAGGCCCCCGCGACGGATGTCGCGCCCGAGGAGGCCCCTGCCGAGGCGGTGGTCGAGGAAGCCCCTGCCGGGGAGGCCGCGCCGGAAACGGTGGTGACGGAGGCCCCCGCAGAGGAGGCACCGGTCGAAGAGGCCGCACCTGAAGTGGTGGAAGCGGTGACCGATCCTGCGGTGCTGGTCGATCCCGCCGCACCCGAGGCCCCGCCCGCCGAAGCGGTGGAGACGCTGAGCGAATTGCTGGCCCAGCCCGAGGGGCTTGCCCCGGAGGCGCTGGAGGCGGCGGCGACGCTGGCCCCCGTCGCCGTGACGGAGGGCGAACCGGTGGAGATTGCCCCGGCGGCGGATGCGACCGATGTCCTCGTGCAGCAGATCACCGAAGAGAATGCCCGCACCTCGGCGCAGGATTTCGCGGCCCCGGCTTCGGCCACGCTTGCGGCGGCGGCTGCCGCCGCGGCGCCAGAGGACCGGGGGCTGACCGATCTGCAGAAGTTCGGCCTTGTCGCGCTGGGCGCGCTGGCGGTAGGCGCGATCATCAACGCAAATCGCGATCAGGTCGTGTCGAACACCGGCGACCGGGTGGTCGTGCAGCGCGGCAATGGCGATTACTACATCTACAAGGATGACGACACGCTGCTGCGCCGTCCGGGAAGCACCGTGCGGACCGAAAGCTTCCGCGACGGGTCGACCCGCACCATCGTGGAACGTGCCGACGGGACGCAGGTCGTGACCATCCGCGATGCCACGGGTCGCGTTCTGCGCCGGGCGACCTATGACGGGCTTGGCCGCGAGATCGTGCTGATCGACGACCTGTACCCGGAAGAGCGGATCGACGTGCGCACCCTGCCGCAGCCGCGCGGGCGGGTGATCAGCCTGTCCACCTCCGAGGAGGATGCGCTGCTGCGCGCCCGGATGGCGGCGCTGGATGCCGAGGAACTGGGCCGCAGCTTCAGCCTGCGCCAGATCCGCGAAATCCCGCAGGTGCGGCAACTGGCGGCGACGGTGGATGTGAACAACATCACCTTCGATACCGGTTCGGCGGCCATTCAGGCCACGCAGGCGGAATCGCTGGCGGCGCTGGGGCGGCTGATGACCTCGATGATCCGGGAGAATCCGAACGAGATCTTCCTGATCGAGGGGCATACGGATGCGGTGGGATCGGCCTCGTTAAACCTGACGCTGTCGGACCGTCGGGCGGAAAGCGTCGCGCTGGCACTGACCGAGTATTTCGACGTGCCGCCTGAGAACATGGTGGTGCAGGGCTATGGCGAATCCGATCTGCGGGTGAACACGCAGGAGGCCGAGCGGCAGAACCGTCGCGTGGCGGTGCGGATCATCACGCCGCTGTTGCGGACGGCGGCGCGGTGAGTTGACCTAGGTCAATGCGGGGGAGGCTGCCCCCTGCGATGCTGGATGCATCGGGCGGCTCCCTCCCTTGTCTGCCCGGTTTGCGTGCCGTTCCTCCCTGCTCGGCACTGCTTGGCGCCGCAGGTTCCCCGACCTGCGGCGCCTTCCTTTTGGGGGGCGGGATGTGCCACCAATTGGCAGTGGCGCGTGGAGCGGCCCCGGCGCATGATCGTGCTGAATGGAGGACCGCATGACCGATACCGGCGCCCGTGCAGAGCATGACAGCATTCCCGAGATCGCCCTTGGCTGGCACCGCGCGGGGCGGGGGGCGGCCTTGGCCACGGTGATCGAGACATGGGGATCGGCGCCGAGGCAGGCGGGCAGCCAGCTTGCGATTTCGGGCGAGGGCGAGATCATGGGGTCGGTCTCGGGCGGCTGTGTCGAGGGCGCGGTGGTGACCGAGGCGCTGGCCGCGCTGGAGGATCGGCGGTCGCGGGTGCTGACCTTCGGGGTCAGTGACGAGACGGCTTTTGCGGTGGGGCTGGCCTGCGGCGGGACGATCCGGGTGCTGGTGGAGCCGCTGGGCGAGGGCGCGGAGGCGCTGCCCGAGGCGATGCTGGCGGAATTGGTGGCGGCGCGGGCGGCGCGGCGGCCCTTGGCCGTGTCGGTGCGCGCGGAGGGATGGGACCGGGCGCTGATCGGGCCGGGGGCGGAGGCGGCGGTGGATGCGCGGTTCCGTGCGGACCGATCCGGGATGGAGGAGGACGGGCGGTTCATCGCGATCCACAACCCGCCCTTGCGCCTGATCGTGGTGGGGGCGGTGCATATCGCGCAGCCGCTTTTGCAGATGGCGCGGCTGTGCGGTTATGACGGGACGCTGATCGATCCGCGATCGGCCTTTGGATCGGCGGCGCGTTTTCCGGGGGAGCGGATCGTGGAGGACTGGCCCGACGAGGCGCTTGAGGCTTTGGCCCCCGATGCAAGGACGGCCATTGTCACGCTGACGCATGACCCCAAGCTGGACGATCCGGCGATCCGGGTGGCGTTGCGGTCGGGCGGGTTCTATCTGGGCTGTCTGGGGTCGACGCGGACCCATGCGAAGCGGGTGGAGCGGCTGCGGGCGGAGGGGTTCACCGAAGCCGAGATCGCGCGAATTCATGCGCCCGTGGGGCTGGATATCGGGGCGAAGACTCCTGCCGAGATCGCGGTTTCGGTGATGGCGCAGATCACCGCCGTCCTGAGGAAGGGATAAGCGCGGTGTTCTTCGGGGAGGTGGCGCTGGAGGCGGCGGAGGGGGCGATCCTTGCCCATTCCGAGGCCGTGCCGGGGGGACGGCTGCGCAAGGGGCTGGTGCTGGGCGGGGCGGAGGTTACGGCGCTGCGGGCGGCGGGCCTTGACCGGGTGACGGTGGCACGGCTGGGGCCGGGGGATGTGGGCGAGGATCAGGCGGCGGCGCGGCTGGCGGCGGCTTTGGTGCCAGATCCGGCCGGGCAAGGCGTGCGGGTGGGAGAGGCCTTCACAGGGCGGGTGAACCTGAACGCGATGGGGCCGGGGATCGTTGAGATGGATGCGGCGGCGATCCATCGGCTGAACCTCGTTCATCCGGCGATCACGCTGGCCACGCTGACACCATGGCATCGGGTGGCGACGGGGATGCTGCTGGGGACGGTGAAGATCATCGCCTATGGCGTGGAGGAGGCGGCGCTGGTCGCGGCCTGTGCTGCGGCACGGGCGGCGATCAGGGTGCGCCCGGTGGTGCTTCGCGATGCGGTGCTGGTGATGACCAAGGCGCCGGGGCTGGATGCCAAGGTTGCCGCCAAGGGGCGGCGGGCGGTGGAGGCGCGGTTGCGCGCGCTGGGGATGCGGCTGGCCGGGGTGGAGAGCGTGCCGCATGAGGAGGCGGCGTTGACGGCGGCCCTGCGACGGGCCGGGGGGGAGATGGTGCTGATCCTGACGGGAAGTGCGACGTCGGATCTGCAGGACACGGCCCCGGCGGCGGTGCGGGCGGCGGGGGGGCATGTCGCGCGGTTCGGGATGCCGGTCGATCCGGGGAACCTGCTGTTTCATGGGACCATGGGCGGACGGCCCGTGATCGGCCTGCCGGGCTGTGCGCGCAGCCCCGCGCTGAACGGGGCGGATTGGGTGCTGGAGCGGCTGGCCTGCGGCGTGTCGCTGACGGATGCGGATATCGCGGCGATGGGGGTGGGGGGGCTGTTGAAGGAGATCCCGCTGCGCCCGCAACTGCGGGAACCTGAGTAGGCGATTTTTCATGCGAAAAATCGGGGGACCGCCCCGGGGGGCGGTCAGGCGGCTGCAGGCTCTGGAATGCGAAAGGCCGCGCGGGCTGCGCGGCCTTTGTCCGGGTGTGATGAGGCGCTGTTACTTGGGCGCGATCATCATCACCATCTGACGGCCTTCGAGTTTCGGCATCGACTCGACCTTGCCATTGTCGCCCACATCGGCGGCAACGCGGTTGAGCAGTTCCAGACCCAGTTCCTGATGCGCCATCTCGCGGCCACGGAAGCGGAGGGTCACCTTCACCTTGTCGCCTTCTTCGAGGAACTTCATCACGGACCGCATCTTGACCTGATAGTCATGCGTGTCGGTGCCGGGGCGGAACTTGATTTCCTTGATCTCGATGATCTTCTGCTTCTTGCGCGCCTCGGCCTCGCGCTTCTGCTGTTCGTATTTGAACTTGCCGAAGTCCATGATCTTGCAGACCGGGGGTTCCGCATTCGGGCTGATTTCCACCAGATCGAGACCGGCCTCTTCCGCCATAGCCATGGCGCGGGCCGGGGTCACGACCCCGATATTTTCCCCGTCGGCACCAATGAGGCGGATTTCGGGGGAGCGGATGCGATCATTCACACGGGGGCCCGTTTCGCGTTGCGGCGGGGCGTTGTGGGGTCTGCGGGCTATGGTGGTGGTCCTTCTGCGGTTTCAATTCTGCGCGCGCAGCTTAATCGGCGGCCCCCGCTGTTTCAACGGGAATCGCTTGCTGCGCAAGGGGAAAGCGGGGTTCATGGGGCGGGGGATTGGTGCTGATCTGGAACCGGCCGTCCGTTTGGGGGTTCAAATCCCGCCATGGGACGTCCATATGCGGGCTGCAACCGGAAAGAAATCCGGCGGAAGGAGACTTTGGATGAATAGGAATGTTCTGATCGGTCTGGCGGTCGTTCTGGCGGCGGGCCTTGGCTACTATCAGTTCAGCTATGTGCCGGCGCAGCGTGCGGCGGAAGAAGCGGCGGCAGCGGCCAAGGCGGCGGAAGAGGCTGCGGCTGCGGCTGCGGCCGAAGCGGAAGCGGCGGCGGCAGCCGAGGCGGAGGCTGCGGCGGCAGCGGCGGCTGAGGCCGAAGCGGCGGCGGCGGCAGCGGCGGAAGCGGCAGCGGATGCCGTGACGGAGGCTGCGGAAGGTGCGGCAGCGGCGGTGACCGAGGCGGCGGAGGGGGCGGCGGATGCCGTGGCCGGTGCCGCGGGCGAAGCGGCCGAGGCTGTGGGCGGCGTGCAGGAGGATGCGGCGGCGGCGCTGGACCCGGCGAACTTCGATGCGGCGCGCATCTCGGCGCTGATCGATGCGTCGGCGCTGGATGCGACGACGAAGACCACGCTGAAGGCGGCGGTGGAGGCTGCGGCCTCGAACCCGGCGCTGGTGCAGACGGCGGTGGATCAGGTGCGGTCGGCGCTGGGTCTGTGATTTGCGGTGCCGGGGGGCTTTGCGCCCCCCGGACCCCCCCTCGGCGCGATCAGTCTGGCACCTGTTCCGGTGGAAATGTCGGTTGGGTATTTGGGCCGAGACGAAGTGAAAGGCCGCGCGGGTGGGAACCGGCGCGGCCTTCGTCCTTGCGGGGGATGTTCGGTGATCAGATGCCGTCGCCCACGAAGGCCTTTTCGACGACGAATTGCTGCGGATCGGAATTCGCACCTTCGGTAAGGCCGAAATCTTCGAGGATCTTCTTCACGTCGATGTTGAAGGCGAGGCTGCCGCAGACCATCGCGCGGTCCTCGTCGCGGTTCATGGGGGGCAGGCCCAGATCGGCGAAGACCTTGCCGGAGGTGAGGTTGTCGGTCACGCGGCCCATGTGGTGGAAGGGTTCGCGCGTGGTGGTGGGGTAGTAGAGGAGCTTGTCGCCCACCAATTCCCCGATCAGCGGGTCGTCCTTGAGGCTTTCCACCAGTTGGCGGCCATATTCAAGCTCGGCCACCTCGCGGCAGGTGTGCATCATGATGATCTGATCGTATTTCTCATAGGTTTCAGGTTCGCGCATGAGCGAGGCGAAGGGGGCGAGGCCGGTGCCGGTGGCAAGGAACCACAGCCGCTTGCCGGGAAGAAGGGCGTCATGGACCAGCGTGCCGACGGGTTTGGGACGCAGGATGATCTCGTCGCCCGGCTGGATGTGCTGAAGCTTGGACGTCAGCGGGCCGTCGGGGACCTTGATCGAGTAGAATTCCAATTCCTCGTCCCATGCCGGGGAGGCGATGGAATAGGCGCGGAGCAGCGGTTTGCCGTTGTCGCCCAGAAGGCCGATCATCACGAATTCGCCCGAGCGGAAGCGCAGCGAGCGAGGGCGCGTGACGCGGAAGGAGAAGAGGCGGTCGGTCCAGTGGGTGACCTGCGTAACGGTCTGCGCGTCGGGCAGATGGGGTTTGGCCGGGGCGGATTGCGGGGCGTCCATCGTGGCACTCGTTTCGGTCATTGCGGTTGCATCCGGGCTTAATGCAGGACGGCCCGCGCGGCTAGGGCGCGGGGCGTCGCAGGCGTGTTGTGTTGCGGATCAGGCGCGCAGGCGGGCCTGATAGTGGTGGTCCTGCCAGTTGGCGCGGAAGGCCCATTGGGAGGCCGGCTGGCGCGCGGCGAGGTCTTCGGGGATTTCCACCTCGTCGAAGCCGACGCGGCGGATCATGGCGTATTGGTCGGCGATCACATGGCCATGGGCGCGCAGGCGGCCCGTGTAGCCCAGCATCCGCAGGCGGCGCGCGATGGTGAAGGCGCGGCCATCGTTGAAGGCGGGGAAGGCCACGCGGATGAGCGAGAGATCGGCCAGATGGGGTTGAAGCGCGGTCGGGTCATCGGTATTGCCGAGGTCGATCGCGCCCTTGTGGAAGGCGATCTCGGCCAGGGCGACGATGGGCGCGTTCCAGTCTTCGGGGGCGAAGCCGGTATCGGTGACGATCACGGTCATGCCGCGTTCTCCTTGGTCGTGGTGCGGACGGGTTTGCCGTCGATGAAATGGATGCCGCATTCGGTTTTCTGGCTGCCGCGCCAACGGCCCGCGCGCGGGTCTTCGCCGGGTTTGACCGGGCTGGTGCAGGGGGCGCAGCCGATGGAGGGGTAGCCCTTGGCCACCAGCGGGTGGCGGGGGAGCCGGTTCTCCACCATGTATTCCTCGAGGTCCTCGCGGCCCCAATGGGCGAGGGGGTTGACCTTGATTCGGGTCTCGCCTTCGGCTTCGAAGAATTCGACCTGATCGCGGGTTGCGCCCTGATAGCGTTTGCGCCCCGTGATCCAGCCGTCGAAATCGCCCAGCGCGCGTTCCAGCGGTTCCACCTTGCGCACGGCGCAGCAGGCATCAGTGTTGAACTGGTGCAGCGTGCCGTCGGGGTCTTCGAAGGCGACCTTGCCGGGATGGGCGCGGATCGTGCGGATGTCGCAGAGGGCGAGCTTTTCGGCCAGTTCGCGCTGGTAGTCGAGCGTTTCCTGAAAGAGCATCCGCGTGTCGATGAAGAGGACCGGGGTTTCCGGCGCGATGACCGAGACGAGGTGAAGCAGGACCACCGATTCTGCCCCGAAAGAGGAGACGAGCGCCACTTTTCCCAGATCGGCGTCCTTGAGCGCATGTTCCAGCACCGCGGTGGCCCCGTGGTGTTTGTAACGTGCGTTCAGGAGGGCGACGCGGTTGGCGACGTTGCCTTCCGGGGTGGAGGTGTCACGCGGCATCCTTTTCGCCTTCCTCGCCGTAGAGCGCGGCCTTGAACGGGTCGATTCCCGTGCGGCGGTAGGTTTCGAGGAAGGTTTCCTCGGGCGTTTCGCGGACTTCGAGATAGGCGCGGACGATGCGTTCGATGGCGGGCACGATCTCATCATAGGCGAAGCCGGGGCCCGTCTTGTCGCCGATGGCCGCGGTTTCGGTGCCGTCGCCGCCGAGGGTGATCTGGTAGTTCTCCACCCCTGCACGATCAAGGCCGAGGATGCCGATATGGCCGACGTGATGGTGGCCGCAGGCGTTGATGCAGCCGGAGATCTTGATCTTCAGCGGGCCGATGTCGTGTTCCAGCTTCAGCTCGTCGAAGCGGGTGGCGATCTGCTGGGCGACAGGGATCGACCGGGCGGTGGCGAGCGCGCAGTAGTCCATGCCGGGGCAGGCGATGATGTCGGAGATGAGGCCGACATTCGCGGTGCCGAGGCCCGCCTTGACCAGCGCGGCGTGGAGCGCCGGGAGGTCTGATTTATGGACATGCGGCAGGATGACGTTCTGTTCGTGGCTGATGCGGATTTCCGAATGGCCGTAGGTTTCGGCGAGGTCGGCGATCAGGCGCATCTGGTCGGAGGTCGCGTCGCCGGGGGTTTCGCCATGCGCCTTGAGGCTGATGGTGACGATGGCGTATTGGGCGTTCCGGTGCGCGTGCAGGTTGGTGTCCGCCCAGGCGCGGAAGGTCGGGTCGGCCTCGTAGAAGGCGTCATAGGCATCGGTCGGCGCGTTGCGGAAGGCGGGGGGCGCGAAGGCCTCTTCGATTTCCGCGAGCAGTTTCTGGTCGTTGCCGCCGAAGAGGGGGCGGAGTTCGGTGAAGCGCTCTTCGATCAGGCGCGTGATCTCTTCCTTGCCGGTTTCATGCACGGTGATCTTGATGCGGGCCTTGTACTTGTTGTCGCGGCGGCCGAGCGTGTTGTAGACGCTGAGGACGGCTTCGACGTAAGGCAGCAGGTCGGCCTTGGGCAGGAATTCCCGCACGGTGTGGCCGATCATGGGCGTGCGGCCGAGGCCGCCGCCGACGATGACTTCGAAGCCCGGTTCGCCCGCCGCGTTGCGGACCATGCGCAGGCCGATGTCATGCGCGCGGGTCACGGCGCGGTCGTTCGGCGCGCCGGTGATGGCGATCTTGAACTTGCGGGGCAGGAACTGGAATTCCGGGTGGTCGGTCGACCACTGGCGGAGGAGTTCGGCCACGGGGCGGGGATCCTCGATCTCATCCGCGGCGGCGCCGGCGAAATGGTCGGCGGTGACGTTGCGGACGCAGTTGCCGGAAGTCTGGATGGCATGCATCCCGACATCGGCCAGCGCCTGCAGCATCTTGGGCACGTCTTCCAGCTTCGGCCAGTTGAACTGGATGTTCTGGCGGGTGGTGAAGTGGCCGTAGCCCTTGTCCCATGTCTGGGCGATATCCGCCAGTTGGCGCATCTGGCGCGGGTTGATCGTGCCGTAGGGGATCGCCACGCGCAGCATGTAGGCGTGAAGTTGCAGGTAGAGGCCGTTCATCAGGCGCAGGGGGCGGAATTCATCCTCGGTCAGCGAGCCGTCGAGGCGGCGTTCCACCTGCTGGGTGAACTGGGCGACACGTTCGCGGACGAAGGCTTCGTCGAATTCGGAATAGCTGTACATCGGTGCGGCCTTTTGAACCTTGGTCGGGGAGGCGGGGTGAACCCCGCCCTACGGGTTTTGTCGGGGTGTAGGGCGGGGTTCACCCCGCCTACCGTCACGCGTAATCGGCCTGCTTGCCGTGGTTGTAGTTCGAGGGGCCACGCGTGCGGAATCCCTCGCGGAAATGCGTGGGTTCCGGGCCGTTCGGGCCTGCCTTGGCATCGGCCAGATAGGCGCCGACAACCAACAGCTTCTGCGCCGTGGCGTGGAGGAGGCGCATCTGGGCGTGGGCCTCGTCCTCGATCAGTTCCGCCTCGTGGTGGAAGGGCGACCAGCGGTCGTCGGCGGTCAGATAGACCACATCGCCTTCGCGCAGGCGGTTGGCAGTGACGACCTTGGGGGTGAAGCGGCGGCTCATGCGGTGGCTTCCTTCAATTCGGTGAGCGCCGCGCGGGCGCGGCGGGGTTCGAGGCCGTAAAGCAGGACGGCGGGGCCGTCGACCTGCGCCACGGCTTCGGGGAGGGCGGCGAGGGTGGCGGCAATGATGCGCTGTTCGGGGCGCGAGACGTTCTCGACGATGGCGACAGGGGTGGCGGGGTCGGCGCCGTGCATCATCAGGCGGCCCTGGATGAAGCGGCTGGATTTCTTGCCCATGTAGATCGCGGCGACTTCGCCAGCGCGGGCCATGCCGCGCCAGTCCTGTTCGGCGAAGCCTTCCATGTCATGGCCCGTTACGATGCGGAGTGCGCCGTTGCGGCCGCGCTTCGTCAGGCTTTGGCCGATGCTGGCCGCCGCGACGGCGGCGGAGGTCAGGCCCGGCAGGATGCCGAAGGAAAGGCCCGCCGCTTCCAGAGCGTCCATCTCTTCGTCAAGCCGCCCGAAGATGCCGCAATCGCCGCCCTTCAGTCGCACGACCCGCGCGCCGGTCATGGCCTGCGCCACGAGGGTGGCGTTGATCGTGCCTTGGGTGGTGGAGGGGCCGAAGCCTTCCTTGCCCACATCGATCCTACGCACATGCGGTGGGATCAGGGCGAGGACTTCCTCGCCCACCAGACGGTCATGGATCACCACATCGGCCTCTTGCAGAGCGCGGAAGGCGCCCAGCGTCAGATGCGCGGCTGCACCGGGGCCGGCGCCGACGAAGGTGACGGCAACGGAGGCAGGGGTGAAGGTGGGCAGATCGGTCATGGCTGCGGGTCCGCGTTTTGCTATGGGCGAATATAGGATATTTTCCCGGAAATGGGCCAGACGCCCTTGCAGATAAGGATGTTTGTTCCGATATTGCGGCGCATCGAAACGGGTTTCCGCGAAAACGGGGGATTTGGCGAATGGCAGTCCGGCTGGATGAGATGGACAGGAAAATCCTTGCCGAATTGCAGGCCGATGCCGAGCAATCGCTGGACGAGATCGCACGGAAAGTCGGGTCTTCCAAGACCCCTGTTTGGAACCGCATCCGCCGGATGAAGGAAGCGGGGGTGATCACCCGGCAGACCGCTATCCTCGACCCCGAGGCGCTGGGGCTGGAGGCCTGTTTCTTCGTGCTGATCCGCACGAGCGAGCATGAGGCGGAGTGGCAGCGGAAGTTCCTCAAAGCTTTGCGGGAACGGCCTGAGGTGATGGAGGCGCATCGTCTGGCGGGGGATATCGACTATATCCTCAAGGTGAGGGTGAAGAATGCGCGGGCCTATGACACCTTCTATCAGGCGCTGATTTCCGAGGTGCGCATCTACAATGTGACCGCCCTCTTGAGCATGGAGGAGATCAAGGCCACGACGATGCTGCCGCTTTAGCCGCGCTGGTATCAGGTTGCGACCAGCAGGAGCAGGATGACCAGCAGTTCCAGCCCGTGCTTGGCAAGTTCGAACCCAAGACCGTACCAAGGATCTAGGCCGAAGAGATCGGGCGAGACGAGGTGCAGCAGCAGCAACATGCCACCCCCGACGGCCGTGAGTCCCAGATCGACGCCAAGGCTGCGCTGCATACGGAAGATACGGCGCAGGATCACCAGAAGCAGGCCGATGATGAGACTTGTCAGGACCGTTGACAGGAAGGATAGCAGCACGGCATGCGCCCACTCTCAGTTTGAGATACCCCATACTTGGACCGAGGGGGCAGAGGGGGCAACATGACCTTACGGCATTCCCCCTGACTTTCGGATGGGTTGGCCGGTCAATCCGCCCGCAGCATCAAGGATTTGAGGCCGTGGAAATGGTAGACATCCGCATATTGCGGAGGGGTGGCAAGGCGCAGGCGCGGCAGAGCAGCGAAGAGGATGGGAAGCGCGATCTGCAATTCCAGCCGCGCCAGCGGGGCACCCACGCAGAAATGCAGGCCAGCGCCGAAGGTGGCATTGGGTTTTGCGATGCGGGAGGGCTGGAATCTCCCCGGATTTTCCCAGACGCCCGGATCGCGGTTGGCGGCGGCCAGCAGAAGACCCACCTGATCGCCACGGTGGAAGGTCTGGCCCATCACTTCGACATCCTCATAGGCCCAGCGGGTGAAGAGGTGCAGGGCGGGGTCGAAACGGAGGATCTCTTCGACCGTCGCCTCGACATGGTCGGGTGACAGGGCATCGCGCGACGTTCCTGTTTCCAGGAGGGTTTTCACGCCGTTGCCGATGGTGTGGACCGTCGCCTCGTGGCCTGCATTCAGGAGGAGGATGCAGGTGGTGATGAGTTCGTCCGTCGTCAGGCGGTCCCCCTCCATCTCGGCCGCGATGAGATGGGTGATGAGGTCGTCGCGCGGGGCCGTGCGGCGGGCGTCGATATAGCCGCGCATGAAGGCGACGAAATCCTCGGTCGCGGCGATGGCGCGATCTTCCGTTTCGCGGGTGCGGCCTGCCATATACATGCCGACCATCGCGTTGGACCAGCGCAGCAGGTCATCCGACATCTCTTCGGGCACGCCAAGGAGGCGGGCGATGATGATGACGGGCAGTTTCTGGGCGAAATGCGGCAGGAGGTCGAATTCCCCTGCGGGAAGGGCGTCGACCAAGTCATTGGAAAGTTGGGTGATTTCCGGGCCGAGGGCGGCGATGCGGCGCGAGGTGAAGGCGCGCAGCACAAGGGCGCGCAGGCGGGTGTGGCGGGGCGGTTCCAGTTCGAGCATCGAATGCGCCTCGACCGCGTAGAAGGGGCGCAGGTGATCGGGGATCACGGGGGCATGTTCGGGCGGGGCTTCGCGCCCGAAGCGGCGGTCGCGCAGGATGGCGTTCACCGCGGCGGCGGAGGGGGTGCAGGTGAGGGCGTAATCCTGCCAGTGGAAGAAGGGGCCGGTGGCGCGGGCGCGGTCGTAGAACGGGTAGGGGTTCTGGACGAAGGCGGGATCGGTGGGCGATTGGGAAAGGGTCTGCATGGGCCTGTCAGCGGCGGGAGATCGGGATAAGCCCTTGTGCCACAAGCACTCCGACCGCGACAAGGGCCGCGCCGAGGGCTTGCACCCAGCTCCATGTGCCGCCAAGTGCCAGCATGAAGACCATGACGTAGAAGGGCGTCAGGTTGATGTGAAGCGCCGACATGGCGATGCCGAGGCTGCCCACGGCGATGATCCAGAGGAGCTGGCTGATGGCAAGGCCGCCGATGCCGTAGATGGCGAGCGCAGAGAATTCCGTCAGGCCGAAGACGGCGAGGTTGGGGCCGGGGAAGCCGAGGGCGAGGCTGATCAGGGCGAAGGCGGTGCCCGCGATGGCCGCGCCGCAGACGGTGAGGCTGGTGGAGCCGAGGGGGGAAAGGCCGGGCAGGGCGGTGACCGTCCAGCGCGAGGCGAGGGTGAAGGTGATGACCGAGCCGAGGCAGAGCAGCGCGCCGATGCCGAAGCCGAGGCCGCCGTCGAAATTGCCCGCAGCAAGGATGCCGCCGATGACGGAGAGCATGAGGCCCAGCACGATTCCGGGCGTAAGCTTGCGCCCATCAAGGAAAATTTCCAGCGTCATCCCGATGAGCGGCATGGCGGAAGAGACCACTGCCGCCATGACGGCGGAGGTGCGGGTCTGCCCGAAGACGAGGAGCAGCGCGCCAAGCGCGAGGAGCGAGCCCACCATCGTGCCGCGCAGCCAGTTGGCGCGGCGGAGGGATTCGGTGCCCTCCACCATCCACCAGACGGGCAGCAAGAAGGCCGCGGCCATGATCATGCGGGCGGCGTTCAGAAGGATGGGGGGCAGGGGTTGCGGGTCGGCGCGGATCAGCACCTCGGCCGCAGGAAGGGCGGCGGCCCAGATCAGCATGGAGGCCATGCAGATGAGATTGGAAGAAAGGGGGGAGCGGGCGGGGGAAAGGGCGGTCATGGAATATCCTGAATCACCCCTGCACCATCCCCCGGAGCGGCCCTGCGGGCTGTTCCGGGGGCGACGTGAAAGGGCGCGATCAGGCGTCGGAAAGGGCCGAAACGATAGCGCCGAAATCGGCGGCCTTGAGGCTGGCCCCGCCGACGAGCGCGCCGTCGACATGGGGAACGGCGAAGATTTCCTTTGCGTTGGAAGGCTTTACAGAGCCGCCATAGAGAAGGGGAACATCCGCCGCAGCCGCGCCGATGCGGGCGGTGAGGCGGGTGCGGAGGAAGGCGTGGACCTCGGCGATTTCGGCGATGGTGGGGGTGCGGCCGGTGCCGATGGCCCAGACGGGTTCGTAGGCGATCACGAGGTTGGCCGCCGTGGCATCGGCGGGGACGGAGCCGTGGAGCTGGGTTCCCACCACGTCGAGGGTGCGGCCGGCGTCGCGCTCTGCCTCTGTCTCGCCGATGCAGACGATGGCGATGAGGCCTGCCTTGAGGGCGGCCTCGGCCTTGGCCAGCACCTGCGCATCGGTTTCGCCATGGTCGGTGCGGCGTTCGGAATGACCGAGGATCACATGCGAAGCCCCTGAATCCACGAGCATTTCCGCCGAAATGTCGCCGGTGTGCGCGCCCGAGGATTTCGCATGGCAATCCTGCCCGCCGACCTTGATGGCCGTGCCCTTGGCCAGATCGGCCATGCGCGAGATCAGCGTAGCGGGGGGGCAGAGGAGGACGTCGCAGCCGGGGGCCGGGTGGGCCTGTGCCAGCGCCGAAACCTCGGCCAAGGCGGCGGTGGTGCCGTTCATCTTCCAGTTTCCGGCGGCGAGTTTGCGCATCTGGTTTTCCCCCCTGCTATCCGCGCGAATAGCGTTACGGGGAAAGGGGTTGGAGGAAAAGGGGTGTACCGGGATTTGTGCCGCAAACCGTACCGCAAACTGTACATACAAATTGGCGCACAGAATTGGCCCGCGGGGCGGGTTGTGTGCGTTTTTGCCGGGGTTTGGGGTGGCGGGGTGAAGCCCACCCTACGGCCGCCTGTGTCAGGCGGCGGGTTGATCCTTGAACTTGATCGACTCGCCGCAGCCGCAAGCCTCGGCCACGTTGGGGTTGTTGAAGCGGAAGCCGGATTCGAGCAGCGAGGTCTGATAGTCGATCTCGGTTCCGAAGAGGAACATCTGCGCCATGGGGGCGATCATCACCCGCGCGCCGTCCTGTTCCACCACTTCATCCATCGGGTTCACGTCCGCGACGTAATCCATCGTATATTCCATGCCCGCGCAGCCGCCCTTTTTCACGCCGATGCGCAGGCCCGCGCTGCCCTGCTTTTCCATCAGGCGCGTGATCTGGCGGATGGCGGCGGGGGTGAGGGTGACGGCCTGTTTGCCGGGGATGCCGAACATGGGGGTTCTCCTTCGTCACGCTTAACTTAGGGCGGAAAGGCAGGAATTCCAAGCGGTGGCAGCGTTGTGATCAGCGCGAGCGTCGCCCAGGCCGAAACCAGCGCCCAGCCGAAGGAGGCAAGCGTGCCTATGATGACATATTCCGAGAGCCGCGATTCCTCGCGCACGGTGCCGAAGCGGAGGACGGATTTCGCGGCGATGAGGAAGCCGATGCCTTCTGGCAGGCCGCCGAGGACCATGAGGAAGATCAGGCCCCGTTCCAACTGGCCGATGACGCGGCCGCCGTTGGTGAGGCCGTCGAGCGTGATCTCATCCGCCCAGGGCTGCATCAGGTGGCCGATGGCATGGCCGCCCGCGCGGATTGTCCAGAGCGCGCCCGCGGCAAGCGCGAAAAGGACGGGAAGCTGGCTTTGCGCGCCCCAGAGGCCGGTGGAGAAGAGCGTGGGGGCGAGGAGGGCGGTCGCGGCGATGGAGGCGAGATGGGCGGCCTGATCGAGGGTGAAGGCGGTGGCATCGCTGCGCCGGGAGGCGAGTTTCGCGGCGTCGATGGCGGCATGGGCGGCGGCGAGGGCGAGGAGCGCGGGGTGCAGGCTGCCCGTGGCGGCGATGGCGGTGGCGAGGACGATGGCGATATGGGCCGCGAACCAGAGCGGCTTGCGCTTGTTCGCCACCATACGGTCGGGTTGCAGCAGGAAATCCGCCGCGACATGGGCAAGGAGGAGGGCGGCGAGGGTTTCAGTCATCGGTGATGCCATCCCCCTGCCATTGATCCCACATCTGCAAGGCCGGGGTCCATGCGGCTATCCCTGACCCGTCGAAGCGCGCCTTCCATGCCTGCCGGGTGAGGCCCATGCGGGAGGCCCATTCTTCCTGTGTCCGGTCCACGGTATCAAGCCATTCTGCGACGACGGCGGCCTGACCGGCGGTCCAGCGCGCGGAATGCCATTCGGCCAGAGCAAGGGTCGCGGGTATCCAGGCCGGAAGGGTGGGGCCGCCCGCCACCGCCCAGCGCCTGTTGCGCGGCATATGGTCAAGCGCGCGGCCCGAGCGGATGAAGGCGGGGCCGGTCGCGCCGGAAAGATCGCCTGCGCGCAGGCGGGCCACGGTGCCGAAGCCGATGGCGATGCGGGTGGAAAGGCCCGTCTCGGCGGCGGCGAGGGCGGCGGTCATGTAGAGGGCGAGGCGGAGGGCGGATTGCGGCCGGTCCAGCAGGATCTGCCAGCCGTCGCCCCGGAAGCGGGTGAAGTGGAGATCGCCGACCCATTCATCTGCGGCTTTCTCCAACGCGAATATGGCGGCATCGGCCTGCTTTGGCGGCAGGCTTGTGGAGCGGATCAGGTCGCCGGTGAGGACGGCATGGAGGCGATCTTGAGGCATGCGCAAATAAAAACCTTTGCATTGGCGAAATGCAAGGGAAAAGCTTTGCGTTCCGAAAATGCAGGGGAAAACCCCTGCGCCTTGGTCACATGAAGCCGAGTTCGAGGCGGGCTTCGTCGGACATCATGTCCATGCCCCATGGGGGATCGAAGGTCATCTTGACGTTGACCGATTTGACGCCTGCCAGCGGTTCAACCGCATCGGCGACCCAACCCGGCATCTCGCCCGCGACGGGACAGCCGGGGGCGGTGAGGGTCATGGTGATGTCCACCTCGTTTTCAGCCGAGATGTCGATGGTGTAGACGAGGCCGAGATCGAAGATGTTCACCGGGATTTCGGGGTCGAAGACGGTGCGGCAAGCCTCGACGACATTGTCGTAGAGGGGATGGTCGGTGGTGGAAGGGGCGATGAGCGGCGCGCCTTCGATCTTGTCCGCAGTGGTCATGGCAATCCCGGTCGGTTGTTGAGTGAATATATAGGGATTGCGGGGGGTAAGGTCCAGACGTCCCTTTCGTCACTTCGGGGCGGGATCGCGACCCGGTTCCAGCCGCCATATGGCATTGGCGGCAAGCGTCTGCCACGGGCCTACGGTGCCGTCGGGCCAGAGGATGCGGAATTCGGCGCTTGTGGCGGGGCCGAGGCCGAAATGATGGGGCACGAGGATGCCGCCGACATGGCCGCCGCCGATCTGCACCTCGCGCTGCATGATGCGACCATCGGGGCGGCGGAGTTCGATCCATGCGCCGATGGCGTTGCGGTTGGGGCCGGGCATGGCGAGGTCGAGCGCGATCCAATTGCCGAGGCCCGTGGCCGTGTTGCGCCAGAGTTGCGAGGGTTCGTTGCGGTTGATGGCGATCATGTCGAGCAGGCCATCGGCGTTGAGGTCGACCAGCGCGCCGCCGCGCCCTTGGGCCATGGAGGCGACGCCTGCGGTGTCGCCGGATTCGAGAAAGGTGCCGTCGGCGCGGCCAAGGAGGAGGTTGTTGGGGTCGTCCTTGGCAAAGTCGGGCATGGCCCAGACATTGCCTTTCACCACATAGAGGTCGGAGAGGCCGTCATTGTTCACATCGCCGAATTGCGCGTGCCAGGCGGTGGAGGGGCGCAGGTCGCCGCCGGTATAGGGGCGGTGGGCGGTCACGCCGGATTTCAGCGCGATGTCGCGATAGCGGGGGAGCGGCGCGCCTACGGGCGGGATTTCGGCGAGCGTCTGCAGCTTGTTGTCGGCCATGGAGGTGAGGAAGAATTCGGGGAAGCCGTCGAAGTTGAGGTCTTCCTGCGCGATGCCCATGCCCCAGATGCGCAGGCGTTGCCAGCCTTCCTGTTCGGTGAAGATGCGCGGCGGCTGGCCGGGTTCGACATGCCAGAGCTGTTCCTGCCCGCCTTTGTAATATTCGCGGTCGTTGGAGACGCGCAGATCGGGGGTGCCCTGCCTGTCCCAGTCGGTGAAGAGGATCGACAGGGCGCAATGGCCGGGTTCGAGGGGGAGGGGGGCGGCGTAGCCGGTGCCTTGGGCATTGGGGCGGTAGAGGTGGTTGGGGGTGCAGTTGCCCCAGGGGAAGGCCTCTTGCGTGCGGTCGATATAGGTGCCGATGGCGAGGGTGGGCAGGGTGGCGCCCCTTTCCCATGTGGCGGCGAAGGCGGTGGACCACAGGTCCAGCCCGTCGAAGCCCCATTGGGCGGAGGCATCCTCGAATGTGCAGTTGCCGAGGCCGCGCATGAGCCTGTCGGGACCGACGCGGAGGAGGGCGAGGTCGAGGAGGCCGTCGCCGTCGATATCCAGGGGGTAGGCGCCGGAGACGGAGGTATCCTCCAACCCTGCGGCCTGCCGGGTGAAGGCGAGGGGGCCTGCGGGGGTGCTGTCGTTCACGAAGAGGGCGGCGGGGGCGGTGCCGCCGGCGGCGAAGATGTCGGGGCGGCTGTCGGCGTTGCAATCAAAGACGGCGGTGCCGCCGCCCACCATGAATTCCCATTCGCCCGTGAAGGAATGGGTGAAACCTGCGGGGGCGGTTTCTTCGGTGAAGGGGGCGATGGCGGGGTCTTGTGCCAGAGCGGGGACGGGCAGCAGGGCGAGGAGGAGGGCGGCGCGCATCGGGATCATTTCCATGTCCGGAGGGCGTTGACGTAGTCGCCGACGCAGGCCCCCTGATCGAGGCCGAGGTCGATGGCAGCGCGGAAATGGATGCCGCCATAGAGGCGGGAGATGCCCGCCTCGCGCGCCGCCGTCCAGAAATCGGGGAAGTCGCGGGGGGCGAGGCCATCGGCCTCATGCGTGCTGTCGGTGAAGGGGAAGGGATCGCCGAAGATGGCTGTCAGGACCTGCGCCACGGCGCCCGATTGGGTGGAATGGCCGGAGGGATATTCGGGGAAGGGCGGCGTGTTCAGGAGCGGTTCCCATTTCGGGTCGATCACGCGGCGGATGTAGGTGATGGGGCGGAGGAGGTCGTATCTGTATTTGTCGCGCCAGTTGACGATGAAGCCGTCTGACACCGACATGCCGAGACGGACAAGGGCGTCGACCTGTTCCTCGATCGGCATCGCGTCGCGTTCGGCGATCTGGAAGATGATGGCGACCCAATGGCCGGGAGGCGTGGGCGACAGCATCGGATCGTCCGACCAGAAGCGGGCGATGATCTTCTGTTCGTCGGTGAGGGACTTTGAAACCTCATAGACCTCCATCGCCTGTTTGTGGAATTCCGAGGAGGGGTCTTCGGAATAGGCGGGGGGAGGCGGCAGGGGGCAGGCCTCGCCATCGGGCAGGGTGAAGGGGCGGTTCTTGCCCCAGTGCGGCAGGAGCGGGGCCTGTTGAAGCTGGATGAGGTTGGTGGGAACCCAGTCCTGCGGCTCGCCCCCCAAGGTGTAGGTCATGGGAAAGCCCATGTTTTCGATCACCGCGCCGCCGTCGGTTTCGGAGGCGGCGATGATGGAGCGGGCGAGGGCTTCGCCATAGGCCTGCGAACGGGCGAGGGTTTCGGCATCCACGCCTTCGGCTGTCAGCGCGCCGAGTTGTTCGGAGAGCGCGGCCTTGGCGCGCTGGCCGGTGGGGCCGGTATTGGCGAAATAGACTTCGACGGCAAGGGCGAGGGCGGCGTTGAGGACCGCGTCCTCGTCATAGGCCGCGCCGTCTTCGCGCGGCGGGGCCGGGGGCAGGGCGTTGACCTGCCCCGCCAGCGATTGCAGCCGGTTGCTGCCCGAGGCGGTGGCCTCATAGGCGATGAGGGCGGTATAGGCGAAGGCGCGGCTGGCGACGGGCGGGGTCTGCGTCGGCGTGTGCCGGACGAGTTCGAGGATCATCCGGTACCAAGTACCCAGCACCTCTGCGCGGTCGTCGCGTGCCCCGGCCTGCGCGGACCCTTCAAGGATGCAGGAAACTACCGCAAGAGTTGCAGCAAAGCCTTTGAATATGTTCATTTTCCCCCCGGTGCCGGGCCTTTGCGGCCTCTGCCGGGGACGGAAGCACGGCGCGGGGTTTCGTGCAAGGAAAACCCGCGCCGGTGGGAAGAGACCTCAGAACGGGATTTCGTCGTCCATGTCGGAGCGGCCGCCGCCCGATGCGCCGCCGCCGAAGCCGCCACCCGCGCCGCCGCCGCTGCGGGCGCCGCCGCCATAGCCGCCGCCGGAGGATGCGCCGCCCCCGCCCTGATAATCGTCATAGCCGCCGCCGTAATCGCCGCCGCCCGAGGACCCGCCGCCGCCTTCGCCGCGCCCGCCCAGAAGGGTGAGGTTGCCGTTGTAGGGGCGAAGGACGATTTCGGTCGTGTAGCGGTCCTGACCCGACTGGTCCTGCCATTTGCGGGTTTCCAACGCACCCTCGATATACACGGTGGACCCTTTGCGGAGATACTGTTCGGCGATCTTGGCGAGGGCCTCGTTGAAGATCGCCACCGAATGCCATTCGGTGCGTTCCTTGCGTTCCCCAGAGTTGCGGTCGCGCCATGTTTCCGAGGTGGCGATGCGCAGGTTCACCACCTTGCCGCCGTTCTGGAAGCTGCGCACCTCGGGGTCGCGGCCGAGATTTCCGATGATGATGACCTTGTTGACGGACCCAGCCATGGCGTTCTCCCCGAATCTTTAGCGAATCTCTGATTGCCGGACCTTAGGCCCGTGATGGTTAAGGAAACCCTATAGCCGCCCGTCCCCCGCGCCGCAATCCGCCGAGGGGGCTGGACGGGTCTGCAACCGGGGTTGCAGGCGGGGGCCGCAGGCCATGGGGCCGCGTGCAACTCGGGGGGCAGGGATGGGCGGTGGCTGGCCTGCCTAACCGGGGTTGGGTTTGCGGCGGAACGGGGAGACGGCAGTTGGGGGGCATCCGGCGGGCAGATTGCCTGAACCGGTCCAACCCCATGAGGAGCAGACGAGATGATCCGCAAGATGACTGCCGCCGCGCTGACCGCGCTGATGCTGGCCGTGCCGATGGCCCATGCCGCCGAGGGCGAAGTGGATGCCGCCACGCAAGAGAAGCTGACCGCGCAACTGGTGGCCGAGGGCTATGAGGTGCGGCAGTTCAAGGCCGAGGACGGGCTGATCGAGGTCTATGTCGTGAAGGATGGCAAGATGGCCGAGCTGTGGTTCGATGCCAGCCTGAAGCAGGTCGAGCATGAGGAGGACGAGGGCTGATTTCGGCCCGCGTTCCGTGAAGACCGGCCTGCCGCCCTGCACGGGGTGGCGGGCCTTTCCGCCCATCATCGCGAGAGGGACTGCCCATGTCCGTGAAACTGCCTGTCTGGGACCCGCTGGTGCGGCTGTTCCATTGGTCGCTGGTCGCGGCCTTCGTGGCCAATGCCTTCTTCACGCGCTCCGGCAAGGAGGTGCATCAATGGGTGGGCTATGCGGTTGCGGGGTTGATCGCGCTGCGCCTGATCTGGGGGCTGGTGGGCACGCGCCATGCGCGCTTTGCCGACTTCCCGCCTTCGCCTTCGGCGGTGCTGGGCCAGATCGGCGACATGGCGACGGGGCGGCGGCGGCGGCATGAGGGGCATTCGCCCTTGGGGGCCTTGATGATCTACAACCTGCTTTTGACGATGGCGGGGCTTGCGGCCTCGGGCTATGCGATGACGACGCTGGCCTTCTTCGGCGTGGGCTGGGTGGAAGAGGCGCATGAGGTTCTGGTCGTCTGGGCCGAGATTTCGGTCGTGGTGCATATTGTGGCGGTGGTGCTGGAAAGCCGACGGCTTGGCGTGAACCTTCCGAAATCAATGGTGACGGGGTACAAGACCTTTCGCTGAGGCCGGATGGGAAGAGTTGTGCAGATGACGGATGAGGGTGCATCGACGCGGGCGCTGCCGCGGCCGGAGGCGGGCTCGCCGCGCCGGATACTGGCGTTGATCGCGTTCCAACTGGCCTGTTCGGCCTTTTTCGTGGTGGATGTGATCGAGGATTTCAGCGAAGGCGGCGTCCAGTGGTGGCACATGCTGCCGGAACTGGCGGCGACGGCGGGGCTGTTTCTGGGGATCGTCTTCGAGGTGCGGGCGCTGATGGCGCTCTTGCGGCGGCAGGCGATCATGGAGAAGTCGCTGGGCGTGGCGGCGGGGGCCTTGGCGGGGTTGATGGAGGATTACTTCCGCCAATGGGAATTGACACCGTCGGAGGCGGATGTCGCGACCTTCACCATCAAGGGATACAGCATCGCCGAGATCGCTCAGATGCGGGGATCGGCGGAAGGCACGGTGAAGACGCATCTGAACGCGATCTACCGCAAGGCGGGGGTGCAGGGGCGCGGGCAGTTGGTGAGCGTGCTGATCGAGGATCTGCTGAACGCCCCGCTGGTGCCGGGCGGGACGACGGCGGCCTGAGGGGGGCGCACTGCGGCAGGAAGGCTCTGGCCAAGGGGCGGAGGGTTCCTGTATGGTCGCGCGGGATTGACCGGACGGGATGGGACATGCGGCGGGTTGTGCTGGTGGCGTTGGGCTTGGGTCTTGGGTCGGTGCCGGATGGCGCGGCGCGGGCCGAAGGGCTGACGCTGTCGGGATCCGGCGCGTCGCGGATGGCGATCTTCGAGCGGCAGAAGGACCTGCTGGATGGTCGGTTGGCCAAGCAGTATTCCGGGTCGGAACGGTTGCGCCCGAAGAGCGAGTTCGACGAGGAGGATGGGCCGCTGCCTGCCTTCCGGGGGAATTACCGGGGCGAATTCCTTGAAGTGGCGAAGGCCGCCGCGCGCAAGCACGACATCCCGGAGGATCTTTTCCTGCGGCTGGTGCAGCAGGAGAGCGGGTGGAACGCCGGGGCCGTGTCTCCCAAGGGCGCGACGGGGCTGGCGCAGTTGATGCCCGACACAGCGCGTCTGTTGCGGGTGGACATCAACGATCCGGAAGAGAACCTCGAAGGCGGGGCGCGCTATCTGCGGATGATGTATGACCGGTTCGGCTCGTGGCGTCTGGCGCTGGCGGCCTATAATGCGGGGCCGATGGCGGTCGAGGAGCATGGGGGGATCCCGCCCTATGACGAGACGCAGAATTACGTGAAGGCGATCCTCGGCTGAGGGCCGTGGAAGGCGATTTCTGACGCAGAAATCGCGACGGAATTTGACGCAAATTCCGGTTGCGGCCTTTGCCGCCCCCGAAAGGGGGCCGTTTCCTGCGTCAGGAAACGCCGCGAAATCTGCGTCAGATTTCGCTTACTCCGCCGCGATCTTGATGACGGGTTCCATCTTGGCCAGCACGTCGTCGGGCAGGTGGCACTTGATCTGATGCCCGCCCTCCAGCGTGCGAACCGGGGGCACTTCCGTCTCGCACAGTCCGCCGGGGACCTGCGATTTCCAGCGGCAGCGGGTCTGGAAGGGGCAGCCGGGGGGCGGGTTGACCGCCGAGGGAATGTCGCCTTCCAGCACGATGCGGCTTTTCTGGACGCGGGTGTCGGCGATGGGGACGGCAGAGAGCAGCGCCTCGGTATAGGGATGATAGGGGGGCGAGAAGACCTGATCGGTCGTGCCCATTTCCACCACATGGCCCAGATACATCACCATGACGCGATCTGAGAGGTAGCGGACGATCGACAGGTCGTGGCTGATGAAGAGGAGGGTGGTCTTGTTCTTTCTCTGGATGTCCATCAGGAGGTCGGTGACGGCGGCCTGCACCGAGACGTCGAGGGCCGAGACGGGCTCGTCTGCGACCACGACCTTGGCCCCGCCCGCGAAGGCGCGGGCGATGCCGACGCGCTGTTTCTGGCCGCCCGAAAGCTGCCGCGGCATGCGGTCGGCGAAGGCGCGGGGGAGTTTCACGAGGTCGAGGAGTTCGAGCATGCGGGCATGCCGTTCCTCGTCGGAGTTGCCGTAGTCGAAGATTTCCAGTGCGCGGATGATCTGGCGGCCCACGGTCATGGACGGGTTGAGCGTGTCGAAGGGGTTCTGGAACACCATCTGCAGTTTCGAGATGGTGCCCGTGTCGCGCATCTGGATGGGAGTCGACTGCACGTTTTCATCGAAGAGCATGATCTGGCCGGAGGTGGCGGTTTCCAGCCCCATCAGCACCTTGGCGAAGGTGGATTTGCCGCAGCCGGATTCGCCCACGATGGCGAGCGTCTCGCCTTCGCGGGCCTCGAAGGAGAGGGTTTCGTTGGCCTTGACGACCTTTCTCATGCCGCCGCCGAAGGCGGAGGAGCCCACGGAATAGTATTTCTTCAGGTCGTCGAGTTTGAGGACGACGCGGCCGATCTCTGCCTTTTCGGCCACCTTGCCGGCGGCGGGGGGCGTGGACCAGTCGATTTCGCTGCTGCGCAGGCAGCGGGTTTCGTGGCGGTGGCCGTCGGGGACAGCGACCATGGGGATATCCTGCGCATTGCAGCGGCCTTCGACGAAATAGCTGCAGCGGGGGCCGAAGTTGCAGCCCCTTGGGCGTTCATGTGGCAGGGGGAAGTTGCCGGGGATGGCGACGAGGGGGCGGGAGTTCTTGTCGGCCCCCGGCAGCGGAATGGAGCGGAAGAGCGCCTGCGTATAGGGATGGCGCATCTTGTCGAAGACCTCTTCGACATTGCCCGTCTCCACCGCCTCGCCGGAATACATGACGCAGAGGCGGTCGCAGACGTCGAGGACGAGGCCGAGGTTGTGCGAGATGAAGAGCATCGAGGTGCCGTATTTCTCGCCCAGATCCTTGACCAGATCGACGATGCCCGCCTCGACCGTCACATCGAGTGCGGTGGTGGGTTCGTCTAGGATCAGAAGCGCGGGTTTCGACATCAGCGCCATGGCGATGACGATGCGCTGTTGCTGGCCGCCGGAAAGCTGATGCGGGTAGGAGTTCAGGATGCGGTCGGGGTCGGGCAGTCGGACATCTGCCACGATCTGGCGGGCGAGTTTCCAGGCGGCGTCCTTGGCCATGCCCTGATGGATCATCGGCACTTCGGCCAGTTGGGCGCCGATCTTCATGGCCGGGTTCAGCGAGGCCATGGGTTCCTGATAGATCATGGCGATCTCGGAGCCGCGGATGTGGCGGAGTTCTTCCTCGGTCATGTTCGTGAGGTCGCGGCCCTTGAACTTGATCGAGCCGCCGACGATGCGGCCGTTCTTGCCCAGATCGCGCATGACGGCCAGCGCCACGGTGGATTTGCCGCAGCCGGATTCGCCCACCAGCCCCATCGCTTCGCCCGCCATCACGGTGCAGGAGAAATCCATCACGGCGGGGATTTCGCGTAGGCGCGTGAAGAAGGAGATCGAGAGGTTCTCAATCTCGAGGATGGGTTTGGACGGGTCCCAGGTGGTGTCAGTCATGGTGGCCTCGCGCAGGGTGGCTGGCTGCGGGACCGGGGGTTTCACACCCCCGGACCCCCGTGGGATATTTGAGAACAGATGAAGGGGAAGGCGTTCATCCGGGTGGAGGGGCAGGGCATGGGTGTCAATCTTTCATGCTTTCTTCGCGCAGGCCGTCAGCCAGAAGGTTGAGGCCGAGGACGAGCGACATGAGGGCGAAGGCGGGGACGACCGCCGGGTGGGGGGCGATGGCCAGAAGGCGGCGCCCGTAGTTGATGGTGGAGCCCCAATCGGGGGATTCGGGCGAGACGCCCAAGCCGAAGAAGCCGAGGGTGCCGAGGAGGATCGTCGTGTAGCCGATGCGGAGGCAGAAATCGACGATCAGAGGGCCGCGGGCATTGGGCAGGATTTCCCAGAGCATGATGTACCACGGGCCTTCGCCGCGGGTCTGGCCTGCGGCGACGTAGTCGCGGGTCTTGATGTCCATCACCATGCCGCGGACGATGCGGAAGACGCCGGGCGAGTTCACGAAGACGACCGAGACGAAGACGTTGAGCATGTTCGGGTCCATCGACCACACGCCCAGGGGATCGGCGTTGAAGGCGAGGCCGGAATAGGCCCAGAGGCCGAAGAGAAGCGTCAGGCCCACATAGAGGTTGCGCTTTGCGGGCGTGGTGAAGAAACGCGAGTTGAAGAGGATGGTGAGGAAGATCACCGGGAAGATGAAGAGGATGGCGGCAAGCGCCGTGGGGATGCCGGTGACGCGGATTTCGGGCGTCACGAGCAGGTAGAAGAGCAGGATCACCGGGAAGGCGAGGACGAGGTTCGACAGGAAGCTGATGGAACTGTCGAGCTTGCCGCCCAGATAGCCTGCGGGCAGGCCCAGCGTGATGCCCACCATGAAGGCCACTACGGTGGCGGCGGGGGCGATCTTCAGAACCTCTCGCGCGCCCATCACCATGCGGGAGAAGACGTCGCGGGCGAGGTGGTCGCCGCCCAGAAGGTAGTAGGGATAGGCGCCTTCGGCGGGGTTCTTGACCGGGGCGCCGGGGAGGATGTTCTTCATGCCCGAAAGCTGGGCCAGCGGGTCATGGGTGATGATCCAGTCGGCGAAGAGGGCGGTGAAGACCCAGAACATCACGAGGGCGAAGCCCGTCATGCCGACGGGGCTGTCGAAGATGCGGCCGTAGAGGCCGAGGCGCCGCTTGAACTGCATCGAGAGGGCGAAGACCGCGATCAGGCCCACCCAGACGGGCAGGAGCTGCGCCGCGATGCGCAGGAGGATGGAGCCCCAGGAGAGTGCGTCTTCCATGCTGGTTCCTTAGGCGAGGCGGATGCGCGGGTTGAGGAAGACATAGCCGATGTCGGAGATCAGCTGCGTCACGAGGACGACGAAGACGGCGACGACCGAGCAGGCGAGCAGGGTGTCGATGTCGTTGTTGCCTGCGGCCTGCACCAGCGTCCAGCCGAAGCCCTTGTAGTTGAAGAGGGTTTCCACGATCACGACGCCGTTCAGCAGCCACGGGAATTGCAGCATGATCACCGTGAAGGGGGCGATGAGCGCGTTGCGGAGCGCGTGTTTAATCACGACGTCGCGGAAGGAGACGCCCTTGAGGCGGGCGGTGCGGATGTATTGCTGCGTCATCACCTCGGTCATCGAGGCGCGGGTCATGCGGGCGATGTAGCCGATGCCGTAGAGGGCGATGGTCATCACGGGCAGGAAGAAGTTCCAGAAGGTGATGTCGTCCATCGCTGCCGTGGCGGTGCCGGGGAAGAGGGTCTTGCCCTCGATCAGCCCGGCATCGGCGAGGATGGGCGATATGCCCGCCGTGGCGGAGGCGAGGAGCGCGATCAGGATGACGCCGGAGACGTATTCGGGGGTGGCGGTGGTGGTGATGGCGAAGGTCGACAGCACGCGGTCGGTGCGTGAGCCTTCGCGCATGCCCGACAGTACGCCGAGAAGGAGCGAGGAGGGCACCATGACGATCATGACCCAGAGCATCAGCCAGCCCGTCGCGCCGAGGGAGCGGGCCAGCACCTCGGAGACCGGCTGCTTGAAGACGGTGGAGGAGCCCCAGTCGCCCTGCAGGATACCGCAGAAGCGGGGGGCGGTGGCGGGATCTGCCCCTTCGGCGATGCAGCGCCCGGTGACCTTGCCATCCTCGTCGGTGCGGACCCAGCCGGGCATGGCGCCAAGCCACTGGCCGTAGCGCAGGAGGACGGGGCCGGTATGGCCATTGCGTTCCAGCCAGCTTGCCACGGCGGCGTCATCCATGCGGACCGAGGCCTCGGACTTTGCGAGTTTTTCGAGGTTCGGTGGCAGGTTCGTCATGTAGAAGACGATGAAGGTGAGCGCGAAGGCGGTCAGGATCATGACGCCGATACGTCGCAGCACGAAGAGGAGCATGGCTCATCCTTTCCCGGGATGGGTCAATGGCGCTGGGAAAACGGGGCGCTGGGAAAACGGGTATGGCCGGCCGAAATGGCGGCAGGAGCGCAGGCTGCGCGGGGATGGCCCCCCGCGCAGCCGGTCCGTCCGGGCCGGATCAGGCCGCCGCGATCGACCACTTGTAGTGGTGGTGTTCGAAGGTGGCGTGCATCTCGGCACCCTTCACCTTGGGATCGAAGTGGCGGTAGATCGAGCGCCAGTAGGGCTGCACCATGACGCCCTGTTCCTGCATGATCTCTTCAAGCCGCTTCATCACCTCGGACCGCGCCTTGGCGTCGCTGATCGAGAGCGCCTTGGCGAGTTCAGTATCGAATTCCGCGTTGGAGAAGGCGGATTCGTTCCATGCCTCGCCCGAGCGGTAGGCCAGTGCGAGAATCTGGACGCCGAGCGGACGCATGTTCCATTCGGTGGCCGAGAAGGGATATTTCAGCCAGTCGTTCCAGAAGGTGGAGCCCGGAAGCACGGTGCGCTTGATGTTGATGCCCGCGTCGCGGATTTGCGCGGCGATGGCGTCGCAGGTCGCGGCCTGCCAGCTGTCGTCGAGCGAGATCAGTTCGAATTCGAAATCGCCCTTGCCCGCATCGACGACCATCTGCTTGCCAGCGGCGGGATCAGCCGTCAGCGGGGGCAGGGCGTAGTATTCGGGATGGATCGGGCAGACATGGTGGTTTTCCGCCACGGTGCCGAGGTTCGAATAGCCGAGTTCGAGGACGACGTTGTTGTCCACGCATTTGATCAGGCCGTTGCGGACGTTGACGTCCTTGTACTCTTCCGCGAGCTGGTTGAAGCGGACGGCCAGCGTGGCGGCGGTCACGGCTTCGGACTTGGTCCAGCCCAGCGCGTCGAACTGTTCGATGAATTCGCCGGTCGACTGGTAGGTCGCGTCGATTTCACCGGCGGCGGCGGCGTTCACCTCTGCCGAGGGGTCGGTGCCGAGGTCGGTGTATTCGATCCGGTCGAGATAGGGGCCGCCATAGACTTCGGTGCCCCACCAAGTGTGGTTGGCGTTCTTGACCAGATGCGCGCGGACGCCCACCTCGACGGTTTCCGGCAGGTAGGGGCCGGTGCCCGGGGTCTGCGTCGGGTCCCCGTTTTCGTAGGACTTGTGGACGACGGCTGCGGGATAGTCGGCGAAGCCTGCGATCAGGGTGATGTCCGGACCGTTCAGTTTGAGCGTCAGGGTCAGCGGGTCGACCACAGTCACCGCGCCATCGGCGACGGTCTTTGCCTCGGCGTTCATCAGGGCGGTGCAGCGGCCGGCCATCGAGTTGCCTTCGACATTGCCGTCGCACCAGCGGATGATGTTATGCGCCACGTCATCGGCGGTGAAGTCGTCGCCGTTGTTCCACTTCACGCCGGGGCGGACCTTCAGCGTGTATTCGGTGGCATCGGCATTCGCTTCCCACGATTCCAGCAGCATGCCGCGGATCGAGCCATCGTTGTTGTATTCGACGAGATATTCCAGCCAGCCGCGGGTGACGTTGGCAAGCTGCGACCAGTCGGCGGTCCGCGGGTCCTTCAGGGCCTTGATCTCCATCGACATGCGCAGCGTGCCGCCCGCGACGGGGGCATCCTGCGCCATGGCGGGCGCGTCCATTCCGATCAGGGCATAGGCGGCGGCGGCGGAGACGCCGAGCGCGGTGCTACGGGCAAGGAATTCGCGGCGGGACAGCGCCCCTTCGCGATGCTCTTGCGCATACATCTTGGCCGCCGGGTGCAGAGTGGCGGTCTGGATTGTGTCTTTCATAGGTACGGTCTCCCTGAGCAGGCTGTGGCTGCACTTTTGTTTTTATCGGCCATCGCCGCCAGAAAGCGGGCGACCCATGGGCCGAAGATTCGGACCGGATCATGCCAGCGGCGGGCGGGCGCGTGCCTCCGTTATAGCGCACCTTTTTCCGCCATCCGTCAACGCTTGGATTCGTCGCATGGTGGCCTGATCGCGACAGTTTTATGCCGCATAATGCCAAGGAATGCCACCCGAAGTCGAAAAACGACGCATTCGGGGTGTCGGATCGCTGGGGGAGAGGGTCAGACCGAGCGGCGGAATTCGGTGGGGGATTTGCCGGTGAGGTGCTGGAAGGCGCGGGTGAAATAGGCCGCGGAGGTGAAGCCCAGCGTGGCGCCGATCTCGCCCACGGGCATCTTGGTTTCGGCCAGCAGGCGGCGGGCCTCGAAGATGCGGCGGTCCTGCAGGATGGTGATTGCGGACCGCCCGCAGGCCTGCCGGCAGCAGCGCGACAGGTGGGTGGGCGTCACGCCGAGGGCGGCGGCGAATTCGCCCACGCCCGCGCCGGTGCGGAAATCGCGTTCGATGAGCGCGGTGTAGCGCGCGACGAGGCGGCGGGCGGCATCGGGCTTGGCCTGTTCGGGGCCGGCCTTGGCGACCTGCCGTTCCAGCCAGACGCCGAGCAGGCCGAGATAATGGCGCGTCGCGCGTTCATGGGCGGGGCTGTCGGAGTTCATCTCGCGCAGGATCATATCGAAGATGACGTTGGCCTCTTGCGCGGCATGCACCTCGCGGATGCGGAGCATCTGGGGCGTGGCGGGCAGCGGGATGTTGCCGTCGCGTCCGAAGAAAATGGCGTTGCCGAAGACCTGCGGTCCCACCTCGAAGCCGTGCATGACGCCTGCCGGGATGAAGACGGCGGTATTGGCGGTGTAGCCGCGCGTGACGCCCGCGATGGTGATGCGGCCCTGACCCTTGGTGAACCACAGGAGCATGGGTTCGGAGATGGCGCGCATCGCCTCCACCCGCCAGCGGCCGCCGACAGCGAGGCGCGGGATCGCGACAAGGCGGGGTTCCCCGCCAGCGGTCCCCGTCTGGGCTGCTGTCTGGTTCTGGTTGGTCATTCCTGCGGCGTCCGAATGATCTGTGTCGCGAATCATAGACAGGGTATCGCCGCGAACCCAAGCAAAAAGATGGCGGCAATTGGGTGTTATCCACAGGGCATTGGGCCTTTGTGGACAAGTCGGGGCGGAATGGCCGTGGCCTAGCCGATGCGGCGCCAGTCGCCCATGCGGGAGCGGAACCACGTGCGCTGGCGCTTGGCATATTGGTGCGAGGCGGTCTTGGCGGCGGCGATGGCCTCGGTCAGGGAGCATGTGCCCTGCAGATGGGCGATGAGTTCCGGCGCGCCGATGGCGCGGGAGGAGGGCAGGGATGGGGTCCAGTGCGGGAGTTCGGCGCGGGCTTCCTCCAGCGCGCCTTGGGCGATCATGGCGTCGAAGCGGCGGTCGATGCGGGCATTGAGCCAGCCGGGTTCGGGCATGAGAAGGAGCGGTTCGGCAGCAGCAAGGGGCAGGAGGGGGGCGGGGGTTTCGTCCTGCCAAGCGGCGAGGCCGCGCCCGGTGCTGCGCAGCACCTCCCATGCGCGCTGGATGCGGGCGGGGTTGAGGCGGTCGATCCGGGCGGCGGTGGCGGGGTCGAGTTCGGCAAGGAGGGCGGCGTGGCCTTCGGTCGTGCGGCGGCGGTCGGCCTCGGCCCGGATTTCGGGGGGTGTCGGGGGGATGTCGGCGAGCCCCTCGGTCAGGGCGGTGAAGTAGAGGCCGGTGCCGCCCACGATGACGACGGAGCGGGACAGGAGGGGGGCGAGGTCGCGCAGCCAGTGGCCGACGGAATAGGGCACGTCGCGGGGGATGTGGCCATAGAGGGCGTGGGGGGCCTCTGCCTCGTCCTGCGGGGAGGGGCGGGCGGTGAGGATGCGCCAATTGGCATAGACCTGAAGCGCGTCGGCATTGACGACGATGCGCCCGTCGCGGGCGGCGAGGTCCATCGCAAGCGCGGATTTGCCGCTGGCGGTGGGGCCTGCGATGAGGATGGGCGCCTCGCGCGAGACTGTCGTCAGGTCGGTGGGCAGGGCCTGTTCCTTTCTGCCGGTGCGGTGGTCGGGTCCGGGTGCCGCGGAGGGGTGCGGGGAGGAGGCGGGGCCCTCCCTGCGCGTCCGGTGCAGGGCGCGCGGTTCCCCGGTTGAACCTGCCGCCGTTTTCATACATTTTGCGCCGCAGTCAAACCAGATTACGAAAAGCGGGGTTTCCCATGTCCAAACCGGTTCTTGATGCATCGGTCACCTACAGCCGCGTGATGCTCAAGATTTCCGGGGAGGCCTTGATGGGGGATCAGGGTTTCGGCCTGCATCCGCCCACCGTCCAGCGCATCGCGCAGGAGGTGAAGTCGGTGCATGATCTGGGCGTCGAGATCTGCATGGTGATCGGGGGCGGCAACATCTTCCGCGGGCTGGCCGGATCGGCGCAGGGGATGGAGCGGACGACGGCGGATTACATGGGGATGCTGGCCACGGTGATGAACGCGCTGGCGATGCAATCGGCGCTGGAGCAGTTGGGAGTGTTCACGAGGGTGATCAGTGCGATCCCGATGGATCAGGTCTGCGAACCCTATATCCGCCGCCGCGCGGTGCGGCACCTTGAGAAGAAGCGGGTCTGCATCTTTGCCGCCGGAACGGGGAATCCGTATTTCACGACGGACACCGCCGCCACGCTGCGTGCGAACGAGATGGCCTGTCAGGCGATCTTCAAGGGGACGAAGGTGGATGGGGTCTATGACAAGGATCCGAAGAAGTTCCCCGATGCCAAGCGCTATGAGACGGTGTCCTATGACGAATGTCTGGCGAAGCATCTGGGGGTGATGGATGCCTCTGCCATCGCTCTGGCCCGCGACAATGATCTGCCGATCATCGTCTTCTCGCTGGATGAGCCGGGCGGGTTCCGCGGCATCCTGCGGGGCGAGGGGACATATACGCGGGTGGCGGGATAGGCCGGGTCTGGACAGCGCCTGTCATGGCGGGGTGAACCCCGCCCTACACGCGGAGGAATTGCTCTGCTATAGAGCGGTGAAACGGTCCCGGAGCGGGCCGGAGAATGAAGGAAGCCCATATGTCGTCTGACGATCTCGACATCGACCTCGATGCCATCCAGCGCCGGATGGACGGCGCGATGAATGCGCTGAAGCAGGAATTCGCGTCGCTGCGGACGGGCCGTGCCTCGGCCCAGATCCTCGATCCGATTCAGGTGGAGGCCTATGGCCAGATGACGCCCATCAACCAGCTTGGCACGGTGAACGTGCCGGAGCCGCGGATGGTGGTGATCAATGTCTGGGACAAGGGCATGATTTCGAAGGTCGAGAAGGCGATCCGCGAAAGCGGGCTGGGGATCAACCCGGTGACCGACGGTCCGCTTATCCGTTTGCCGATCCCGGAATTGAACGAGCAGCGCCGCAAGGAACTGGCCAAGGTCGCGGCGCAATATGCCGAAAGTGCCAAGGTCGCGATCCGCAACGTCCGGCGCGACGGGATGGACCAGATCAAGAAGGCCAAATCGGCGGGCATGTCCGAGGATGACCAGAAGATGTGGTCGGACGAGGTGCAGGAGCTGACGGACAAGGCGATTGCCGCCGTGGACAAGCAGCTGGAACAGAAGCAGGCGGAAATCATGCAGGTCTGACACACGGCTTTCGCGCGCGGGCATCGGCCCGCGTCTGGCTGTGGGAGGGGAGCAGGGCTTGGGCACTGGCGAGAAAACCGATCCGAAGCACCCGCCCCGCATCGCGGAGCATGTGGCGATCATCATGGATGGCAATGGCCGCTGGGCGACCTCGCGCGGCTGGCCGCGTCTTGTGGGGCACAGGCGGGGGGCGGAGCGGGTGCGAGAGATCGTGCGGGCCTGCCCCGATCTGGGCATCCGCTGGCTGACGATCTATGCCTTTTCGACCGAGAACTGGAAGCGGTCCACCGAAGAGGTGCTGGGGCTGATGGCGATCTTTGCCCGCTATATCGAGCGCGAGGCGGATCGGCTTTCGGTGGAGGGGGTGCGGCTGCGCTTCATCGGCGACAGGTCGCGGCTTGACCCCAAGTTGCAGAAGATGATGGCCGGGATCGAGGCGCGGACGGCGGGTGGCACGCGGCTGAACCTGACGGTGGCCATCAATTACGGTGGGCGGGACGAGATCACGCGGGCCATGCGCGCCATGGCGCGGGATGTGGCCGAGGGGCGGCTGGCCCCCGAGGCGGTGACCGAGGCGCTGATCGCGTCGCGTCTGGACACGGGCGAGTTGCCGGATCCCGACCTGATCATCCGCACGAGCGGCGAGACGCGGACATCGAATTTCCTGCCATGGCAGGCAGCCTATGCCGAATATGAATTCAGCCAGACGCTTTGGCCGGATTTCACCGGGCAGGAACTGGCGGCCATCGTGCGGCGTTTCGGCAACCGGGAGCGGCGCTTCGGGGGTGTGGTCAACGGATGACCGGGACGGAAAAGGCAGAGGGCAAGACCGCGGTGGCGGGGCGCTGGGATGACCTGCGGCCGAGGGTGATTTCCGCCATCGTGATGACCGCGGTGGGTGCCGCGGAAATCTGGCTGGGCGGGCCGTCCTTCGCGGTGCTGGTGGTGCTGCTGACGGCGGGGATGGTCTGGGAGTTGGCGTCGATCACCGCGCCGCGGCAAAAGAACCGCCCCCTTTTGGTGGCGGGGCTGGCGGCGGCGGCGCTGGGTGCGGCGCTGGTGCTGCGGTCGGATCTTGCGGCGGCCTTCCTGACGGTGCCGGCCTTTGCGCTGGCGCTGACGCCCCGGCGGGACCGGCGGATCGCGGCGGCCTATGCGGTGGCGATCATGGTGGCGGGATACGGGCTGGTGGAGTTCCGCGAAGAGGCGGGGACGACGGGCATCCTGTGGCTGGTCATCGTGGTGGTGATGTCGGATGTGGCGGGCTATTTCGCGGGCCGGATGATCGGGGGGCCGAAATTCTGGCCCAAGGTCAGCCCGAAGAAGACATGGTCGGGCACGGTGGCTGGCTGGGTCGGGGCGGTTCTGGTGGGGCTTGGCTTCGTGCTGGCGGGGATGGCGGGATGGGGGCTGTTGATCCTGTCGCCGGTCGTGGCCTTTGCGGGGCAGTTGGGCGACATCGCGGAAAGCTGGATCAAGCGGCGGGCGGGGGTGAAGGACTCCTCGCACCTCATTCCGGGGCATGGCGGATTGCTGGACCGGTTCGATGCGCTGATCGGGGCGACGGTTCTGGTGATGGCGCTTGGCCTGTTCCTGAAGGAATTGCCGATTGGCTGAGATGCGGTCGATTTCCATTTTCGGGGCGACGGGGTCGATCGGGGAAAGCACCGTCGATCTGATCCGGCGCGGGGGCGGGGCGGAGGCCTATCGCGTGGTCGCGCTGACGGGCGCGCGCAATGTGGCGCGGCTGGCCGAGATGGCGCGGGAGTTGCGGGCCGAAGTGGCGGTGGTGGCGCATGAGGCGGAACTGCCCGCGCTGCGCGACGCGCTGGCCGGATCGGGCGTGGAGGCGGCTGCCGGGGCGGCGGCGATAGCCGAGGCGGCGGACAGGCCCGCCGATTGGGTGATGAGCGGGATCGTCGGCGCGGCGGGGCTGGTGCCCGGAATGCGCGCGCTGCGGCATGGGCGGACGCTGGCGCTGGCCAACAAGGAAAGCCTTGTCACGGCGGGGCCCTTGCTGATGGCAACGGCACGGGTGCATGGCGCGACGATCCTGCCGGTGGACAGCGAGCATTCGGCGGTGTTCCAGGCCCTGACGGGCGAGGATGCGGGGGCGGTGGAGCGGGTGATCATCACCGCCTCGGGCGGGCCGTTCCGCGACTGGCCGTTGGAGAAGCTGGCGGAGGCCACGGTGGCGGAGGCGAAGGCGCATCCGAACTGGTCGATGGGGAGCCGGATCAGCATCGACTCGGCTTCGATGTTCAACAAGGCGCTGGAACTGATCGAGACTCGGGAATTCTTCGGCTTCCCGCCCGAGATGATCGAGGTGCTGGTGCATCCGCAGAGCATCGTGCATGCGCTGGTGGGGTTCCGCGACGGGGGCGTGATGGCCCATCTGGGGCCTGCCGACATGCGCCATGCCATCGGCTTTGCGCTGCATTGGCCGGAGCGGGGCCATGTGCCGGTGGAGCGGCTGGATCTGGCGCGGCTGGGCAGCCTGACATTCGCGGCCCCGGATGCGGCGCGGTTCCCGGCGCTGCGGCTGGCGCGCGAGGTGATGGAGATGCGCGGCCTGTCGGGGGCCGCCTTCAACGCGGCCAAGGAGATCGCGCTGGATCATTTCATGGAAGGCGAGATCGGCTTTCTGGACATGGCGGCGGTGGTCGAGGAGACGCTGGCGCGGTTGGCGGGCGAGGCTGGGCTGGGACATTCGGCCACGGGTCTAGACGATGTGCTTGCGATGGACCATCTGGCAAGGGTGCGGGCCGGCGAAGCGGCGCGGAAGATGAAAGAAGGCAGGTAAGGCGTGGAACTGATCAACCTCATCCCGAGTTTCGGGGGTCTGGCCTATACGATCCTTGCCTTTGTCCTGGCACTTCTGATCATCGTCTTCGTGCATGAATACGGCCATTACATCGTGGGGCGCTGGTCGGGCATCCATGCCGAGGTGTTCTCGCTGGGCTTCGGCCCGGTCGTTTGGTCGCGGATCGACAGGCGCGGGACGCGCTGGCAGATCGCGGTGCTGCCCTTGGGGGGCTATGTCAAATTCTTCGGCGATTCCAACGCGGCCTCGGCGGGGCATGTGGATGAGTTGGGCGGTCTGACCGCGGAGCAGCGGCGGGCCACCATGCATGGCGCGCCGCTTTGGGCGCGGACGGCGACGGTGGCGGCTGGGCCGGTGTTCAACTTCATCCTGTCGATCTTGGTCTTTGCCGGGGTCCTGCTGGCCAATGGGGTGGCGACGGATGCGCCGACCGTCGGATCGGTGCGCGGGATGCCGGGGGTAACGGCGGAATTGCAGCCGGGCGACCGCATCCTTGCGCTGCAGGGGACCGAGACGCCGGATTTCGCAACCTTTCTTGATGCGGCTGCGGCGCTTCCTGCGCAGGCGGTGGTCGAGTATCGCGTGGCGCGCGGCGATGCGACGGTGGATCTGCGGGATTCGCATCCCCTGCCGCCGCTGGTGGACATGGTGCAGCCGGATTCGGCTGCGCGCGAGGCCGGGGTTCAGGCCGGGGATGTGGTGCTTGCGGTCGATGGCACGCCGGTTGCCACTTTCTCACAACTGCGCGAGATCGTGGGGCAGTCGGATGGCAGCGCCCTGACACTTACGCTGATGCGGGACGGTCGTCAGGTGGAGCTTGAGATGCAGCCGCGGCGGGTGGACCTGCCGCTGGCGGAGGGCGGGTTCGAGACACGGTGGTTGATCGGTCTGACCGGCGCGCTGTATTTCGAGCCCGAAACGCGGCGTCCGGGGATTGGCGAGAGCATCCTTCTGGGGGCAGAGCAGAGCTGGAACGTGGCGACCACCTCGCTTTCGGGGCTGTGGCACATGGTGACGGGGGCGATTTCGTCCTGCAACCTGCGGGGGCCCATCGGGATTGCCGAAACCTCGGGTGCGGCGGCGAGTGCGGGGATCACCAGCTTCATCCTGTTCATCGCCATGCTGTCGACAGCGGTCGGGATGATGAACCTGTTCCCGGTGCCGGTTCTGGATGGCGGGCATCTGGTTTTCTATGCCTATGAGGCGGTGACCGGAAAGCCGCCGACGGCCAAGGCGCTGCGGGTGCTGATGGCGGTGGGCCTTGCCGCGATCCTTTCGCTCATGGTGTTTGCGTTGACGAATGATCTGTTCTGCCCGTGAGGGGCGGACGGTCGCGCTAAACTTCCGGCGATTGCGTCGTTTCCTTCGGGGAGGGGTGCTTGCATCGGCAGGCACCTTTCCAGCCGTCGGGCCGACGCGAAAGCGCCGGGAAAGTGCCGGTTGGGGGCCAAACTCGCGCCATATTCCGGACCTAGCCCTTTGGTCATCGAAGGATAGCCGGAGGACGACCAATGCAGACTGTTTCGAAGGGCTATCGCGGCCTATCGGTGATCATGGTGGTGAATTCGGATCGCATCCTGACGATCGGCACCATGCTGCTTGGACTTCTGGCCGGAGCCTTCTTCGGCACGTCACTTCTGGGTCACTGAGGGCCCGAAACCGACCACAGCCTTTTGACAAGTCCTGCGCTTCCAGTTAGTGAAGACACAAGAATTTGTTAAAGGCGGGGCTGGGACAATGCGGTACACGGCGGGCGTGTCGAATGCGTCGATGAAGTCGGAGGCGCAGTCGAAAACGGGGCTCGTGCGGCCTGCCCTGATCGCCGTTTTCCTTTCCACCTCCATGCTTTCCGCGCCGATGCTGACACCGGCCGCGGCGCAGAGCTACAGCTTTTCCAGCGTCGTCGTCGAAGGCAATCAGGCCATCGAACCGGCCACGATCATCGCCTATGCCGGAATCGGGCGGGGTGAGACGGTTTCCGCGGCGCGCCTTAACGATGCTTACCAATCCATCGTGAATTCGGGCCTGTTCGAATCCGTCGAACTGATTCCCGAAGGCAACCGCCTTGTGATCCGGGTGGTGGAATACCCGATGATCAACATCGTGAACTTCGAGGGCAATGCCCGCCTGAAGGATGAGGAACTGGCCGAGATCGCGAAGTCGAAGGGGCGGCGCGTCTATTCGCCGTCGCAGGCCGAGGAGGATGCGGCGGCCATCGCCGAGGCCTACCGGGTGCGTGGACGGATCGCTGCGACGGTGGAGCCGCGGATCATCCGCCGCGATGGCAATCGCGTCGATCTGGCCTTCGAGATCACCGAGGGCCGGGTCGCCGAGATTGAACGTCTGGCCTTCGTCGGCAACCGCGCCTTCAGCGACCGTCGCCTGCGGCAGGTGCTTGAGACGAAGCAGGCGGGGCTGCTGCGGCAGATCATCCAGCGCGACACTTTCGTGGCGGAGCGGCTGGAGCTGGACAAGCAACTGCTGCGCGATTTCTATCTGGCACGCGGCTATGCCGATGTGCAGGTTCTGGGCGCCACGTCCGATGTGGCGCGCGAGCGGGATGCTTTCTTCGTGACGATCACGATCCGCGAGGGGCAGCAGTTCCGCATCGGCGACGTGTCGACGGTGTCCGAGATCGAGGGGCTGGATGCGGCCGAGTTCGAGGCGGTGCAGCGCATCCGTCCGGGAGAGGTGTGGTCGCCCGCATTGATCGACAACAATATCGCGCGGATGGAAAATCTGGCGCTGCGCAAAGGGTTGACCTTCGTGCGCGTCGATCCGCGCATCACGCGGGACGAGCGGGGCGGTCTGCTGGATGTGGAATTCGCCATCGTCCGGGGTGAACGGATTTTCGTCGAGCGGATCGACATCGAGGGCAATACGACGACGCTGGATCAGGTGATCCGGCGGCAGTTCCGCACGGCGGAGGGCGACCCCTTGAACGCGCGCGAGATCCGGCAATCGGCGGAGCGTATCCGGGCGCTGGGGTTCTTTGCCGATGCCTCGGTCGAGGCGGAGCCGGGCAGCAACCCCGATCAGGTCGTGGTGAATGTCGATGTGGAAGAGCAGCCGACGGGTTCGCTGAGCTTTGGGGCGAGCTATAGCGTCGGGTCGGGCGTTGGCTTCAACGTGGGCTTGAGCGAGCGCAATTTCCTTGGGCGCGGTCAGGCGGTTGGCGTGTCGCTGACCACCGGGACGGATGCGACCGAGGGCAGCTTCTCTTTCGCGGAACCGGCCTTCCTTGGGCGGGATGTGACGCTGAAATTCGGCGTGTCCTATCGCGAGTCGGACAACGAGAACTCGTCGACCTATGACACCCGCGTGGGCCGACTGCAGCCGGCGCTGGAATTCCCGGTCGGGGAGTTGAGCCGGTTGGAGGTGCGCTATACCTTCACCGACAGCAAACTCAGCAATGCGCCTGCGACTGCGTCGCAGATCATCCAAAACGAGGCTGCGCTGGGGGCGGTGACGACAAGCGCGCTGGGTTACACCTACAGCTATGACACTCGGATCAGCGGGTTGAACCCGAAGGGCGGGGTCCTGTTGCGCTTCAGCCAGGATTTCGCGGGCTTTGGCGGGGATGCGAAATACATTCAGACCACTGCGCTGGCTCTGGCCGAGACCAAGATCCGTCAGGAAGAGGTGACGGTACGCGCGATCTTCGAAGGAGGGATGATCAACAGCCTTGGCGGCTATGATACCCGCGTGACCGAGCGCTTCTTCGGGAATGGCAAGATCCGCGGTTTCGAACCGGGTGGGATCGGGCCTCGTGACGGCTATCTGCCGGGGGCGACTGCCGCCAACGAGGCCTTGGGCGGCAACATCTTTGCGGTTGCGCGGTTCGAAGCGGATTTCCCGGTGGGCCTGCCGGAGGAATATGGCATCACGGGTGGTCTGTTCTTTGACGTGGGCTCTGTCTGGAGTTTGGACAACGTCAATGGCGGTGTGGCCGGTGCCGAACCCGTCGACGATTCCATGAACCTGCGGTCTTCGGTCGGTTTCTCGATCTTCTGGGATACGCCCATCGGTCCGCTGCGGTTGAACTTTGCCAAGCCTCTGGTCAAGGAAACCTATGACCTCGAGCAGACCTTCGACCTGACGGTTTCGACCCGGTTCTGATGGCGGTGCGGGCCGTGTGGCGGCTTGTTGCGTTGGTGGCAGCCATGATGGCTGCCCACGCGCCCGTGACTTGGGCGCAGGAGCAGGCAGCGCCTGCGACGCAAGAGGTGCCTCAGGCGCCCGTCCTGATGGTGGATCGCAACAGGTTGTTCGCGGAATCCGCCTTCGGTCGGGCCGCGGAGGCGCGGTATCAGGCGGAAAGTGAGGCCTTGATTGCCGAGAACCTGCGGCTTGAACAGGCACTTGAAGCCGAGGAGCGTGACCTGACGGATCGCCGCGCCACGCTGGAGGCGGAGGCGTTCCAGCAGTTGGCGGCGGATTTCGATGCCAAGGCGGAGGATATCCGCACCGCGCAGGATGCCAAATCGCGCGCCATCACGGCCAAGCGCGAAGAGGACCGCCAGCGGTTCCTGCAGGCGGCGGTGCCCATCCTTGGCGACATCCTGCGCGAGGCCGGGGCGGTTGCGATCTTTGACAAGGACATGGTGATCCTGTCGTTGCGGGGCGTTGACATCACGGATGAGGCCATCGCGATGATCGATGCGCGGCTGGGGGATGGAACGGCGTTGCCGCAGGCGGGCGGTGCCACGGATGACCCCGGCGTGGAGCTTGCGCCGGTCCCCGCGCCAGAGGGCCAGTCCGCGCCCTGAGAGGTGGGGCGGCGCTTGTTTCGGCCTGCCCAAGTTGCTAGTCACGACCCTGTGGCGCAGGCCAGCCCAGATGGAGACCGAGATGACCGATACCCCCGTCACCTTTGCGGATCTTGACCTGATCCAGCGGATCATCCCGCATCGCTATCCTTTCCTTCTGGTGGACAAGGTGCGCGACATCGTCGTCAACGAAAGCTGCGTGGGCATCAAGAACGTCACGATCAACGAACCCCAGTTCACCGGGCATTTCCCCGGCATGCCGGTCTTTCCCGGCGTGTTGATCATCGAGGCGATGGCTCAGACGAGCGGTATCCTCGTGGGCCTGTCGATGGATCTGGTGGACAAGAATGCCAAGGTCTTCTTCATGGGGGTCGACGGGGTGAAGTTCCGCCGCAAGGTGGTGCCGGGCGACGTGCTGGAACTGCATGTGAAGGCGCTGCGCGGTGGCGGGCGCGTGTGGAAATTCGAGGGCCGTGCGATGGTGGAGGGCGAATTGGCCTGCGAGGCCACCTTCATGGCCATGTTCGACGTGCCGAAGGCGTGACGATGGGCATTCATCCGGAGGCGCGCGTCCACCCCTCGGCCGTGGTCGAGGATGGCGCGGTGATCGGCGCAGGCTGCGAGGTGGGGCCGTTCTGCGTGATCGGGCCGCGCGTGACGCTGGCGGAACGGGTGGTGGTGAAGAGCCATGCCGTGGTGACGGGCTGGACCGAGGTGGGGGAAGAGACGGTGATCTTTCCCTTCGCCACGGTGGGCGAGGTGCCGCAGGACCTGAAATACAAGGGGGAAGAGACGCGTCTGGTGGTGGGGCGGCGGTGCCGCATCCGCGAGGGGGCGACACTGAACCTTGGGACCGAGGGCGGTGGCGGGGTGACCCGCGTGGGCGACGACGTGCTGATCATGACGGGCGCGCATGTGGGCCATGACGCGCAGATCGGCGACCGGGTGATCCTTGTGAACAACGTGGCCATCGCGGGCCATTGCGTGCTGGGCGATGACGTGATCGTGGGCGGCCTTTCCGGGGTGCATCAATGGGTGCGCATCGGGCAGGGCGCGATCATCGGGGCGGTCACGATGGTGACGAATGATGTGATCCCCTATGGCCTCGTGCAGGCGCCGCGGGGCGAGTTGGACGGGCTGAACCTTGTCGGCCTGAAGCGGCGGGGGGTGGAGCGCGGCGAGATCACGGCGCTGCGGGCGGCCTATCAGATGCTGGCGCAGGGGGAGGGGACCTTCCTTGACCGGGCGCGCAGGCTGGCCGATGAGACGGATAGCCTGCATGTGAAGGAGGTGACGGATTTTATCCTGTCGGCCTCCGACCGGTCCTTCCTGACGCCGAAATGACGCGGACGGCGATCATCGCAGGGCGCGGGGCGCTGCCGGCCGCGCTGGCGGCGGCGGTGGACCGGCCTTTCGTGGCAGCGCTTGAGGGGTTCGATCCCAGCGGGGTGGAGCCCGATCTGCGGTTCCGGGTGGAGCGGCTGGTGCCTTTTCTGCGGCGTCTGGAAGAGGAAGGGGTGACGCGGGTCTGTTTCGCGGGCGCGGTGCAGCGGCCCCGGTTGGACCCCGCGCTGTTCGACCCAGATACGGCGACGATGGTGCCGCGCCTGTTGGCAGCGATGGGGCAGGGCGATGACGCGACCCTGCGCGAGGTGCTGGCCATTTTCGAGGAGGCGGGTTTTGCGCTTGCCGGGGTGGAGGAGATTGCCCCTGCGATGGTTCCGGGCGCGGCGGTCCTGTGCGGTGAGGTGACGGAGCGTGACCGCGCCGATGCGGCGCGGGCGGCGGAGATCGTCGCGGCGCTTGGCCGGGTGGATGTGGGGCAGGGTGCGGTGGTGCAGGAGGGGTTGTGCCTTGCGGTGGAGGCGCTGCCGGGGACGGATGCGATGTTGGCTGGGGTGGCGGCAATTCCCGTGGAACTGCGGCCCGCGGGAACGCGGGGCCTGTTCTACAAGGCGCCGAAACCCGCGCAGGATCGGCGCATCGACCTGCCTGCGCTGGGGGTGGAGACGGTGCGGCGCGTGGCCGGGGCGGGCCTTGGCGGCATCGCCTTTCAGGCGGGCGGGGTGATCTGTCTGGATCTGGAAGGGATGATCTCGGAGGCGCGGGCGCGCGGGGTGTTCCTGTGGGCGCGCGCGGCATGAGGATCTTCCTCGTCGCGGGCGAGCCTTCGGGGGACCGTCTGGGAGCGGCGCTGATGGAGGGGCTGCGGACCTTGGCCCCCGATATCCGTTTCTCGGGCGTGGCTGGGCCTTTGATGAAGGCGCAGGGAATGGGTTCCCTCTTCCCGATGGATGAGCTTACGGTGATGGGGATTGCCGAGGTTCTGCCCAAGTATTTCCACCTGAAGCGGCGTATCCGCGAGGTCGCCGAGGCGGTGATCGAAAGTGATGCCAAGGCATTGGTGACTATCGACTCCCCCGATTTCGGGCTGCGGGTGGCGGCGCTGGTCAAGGCGGCGAAGCCAGCGATCAGGACGATCCATTATGTGGCGCCATCTGTCTGGGCGTGGCGACCGGGCCGGGCAGCGAAGATGGCACGCCATGTGGACCATGTGCTTGCGCTCTTGCCATTCGAACCGCCCTACATGACGGCGGCGGGGATGAGTTGCGATTTCGTCGGGCATCCGGTGGTGGCGGAACCTCTGGCCAATGCGGCGGAACGGGCGGTCTTTGAAGGCGATGGTCCGCTGATCCTTGCACTGCCCGGGTCGCGCCGTGGCGAGGTGGCGCGGCTGGCCCCGGTTCTGGGCGAGGTCATGGGCCGTCTGGCCGCGCGGCATCCGGGACTGCGCGTGGTCCTGCCCACGGTGCCGGGCGTGGCGGGGCTGGTGCGGGACGCGGTGGCGGATTGGCCGGTGACACCGCGAATCGTGGAAGAGGCGGGGCTGAAACGCGGGGCCTTCGCCGCGGCGGATGTGGCCATCGCGGCTTCGGGGACGGTTTCGCTGGAACTGGCGGCGGTGGGGTGCCCCATGGTGATCGCCTATGACATGCATCCGGTGACGCTGTGGCTCATGCGGCGGGCGGCCTTGATCGACACGGTGACCTTGGTCAATCTGGTGAGCGAGACGCGGGTGGTGCCCGAGTTCATCGGCGAGAGATGCCGCGCCGACCTGATAGCGCCAGCCGTGGAGGCGGTGCTGGCGGAGCCCGATGGGCAACGCGAGGCGATGCGGGTGACGATGGAGCGGCTGGGACGCGGCGGCGAGCCGCCCGGACTGCGGGCGGCGCGATCGGTGCTGTCAGTTCTGTGAGGCGGGAGAAGAATTTTCGTACGAAAATTCTTCGGGTTGCGGCGGGGGACGAAGATTTTTCGTACGAAAAATCTTCGTCGGGCCCGGAACTTACACCGGCGGACAAGCCCCCGGATGGGGGCCCTTCAGGCGTTGCGGCCCTTCCATATCCAGCCGCCGCCCAGGACGCGGCTACCTTCGGGGGCATAGAAGACGCAGGCCTGGCCGGGGCTGATGCCGTCTTCGGGCGAGAGGAGTTCCACCTCTGCCTCGGTTGCCGACAGGGGCCGGATCACGGCAGGGCGCGGGGGTCTCGTGGAGCGGACCTTGACGTTCAGGTGCCATTCCGGGCGGCTGGTCAGGGGGGCGTCGCCCAGCCAGTTGATCTCGCGCAGCGGGACCGTGCGGGTAGAGAGCGCCTCTTTCGGCCCCACGATCACGCGGCGGGTGTCGGGGTCGAGCTTCACGACGTAAAGCGGATCGCCGAGGCCGCCGATGCCGAGTCCCTTGCGCTGGCCGATTGTGTAATGGATCACGCCCCGGTGGTTGCCCAAGACAGTTCCGGACAGGTCAACGATCTCGCCCGGGTCGGCGGCGCCGGGGCGGAGTTTCTCGATCACTGCAGCATAGTTGCCGTTGGGGACAAAACAGATGTCCTGACTGTCGGGCTTGTCGGCCACGGGCAGGCCATAGCGCGCGGCGAGCGCGCGGGTCTCGGCCTTGGAGGCGAGGTGGCCCAAGGGGAAGCGCAGGTAGGAAAGCTGTTCCGCGGTCGTGGAGAAGAGGAAATAGGACTGGTCGCGGTTCGGGTCGGTGGCCATGTGCAGTTCGGGCCCCACCGCACCCATCTTGCGCTGGATGTAGTGACCGGTGGCCATGCAATCGGCATCGAGGTCCTTGGCGGTGGCGAGAAGGTCCTTGAACTTCACCCTTTCGTTGCAGCGGATGCAGGGGACGGGGGTTGCCCCGGCCAGGTAGGCATCGGCGAATTCCTCGATCACCGCCTCGCGGAAGGTGTTTTCGTAGTCGAGAACGTAATGGGGAAAGCCCATGGTTTCGGCCACGCGGCGCGCATCGTGGATGTCGCGCCCGGCGCAGCAGGCCCCCTTTTTCGCAAGTGCTGCGCCGTGGTCATAGAGTTGCAGGGTGACGCCTACGACGTCGTAGCCCTCCTCGGCCAGCATGGCCGCCACGACGGAGCTGTCCACCCCGCCCGACATGGCCACGACCACGCGGGTTTGCGACGGGGGCTTGGGAAGGCCAAGCGAATTGAGTGGATGGTCGAGCGGCATGGCAGGCCTTTTGAGGGCAGGTGCAGGAGGAGGGCATATAGGAAAAGCGGGGTGGGGAACAAGGGTACGATGGGGTGCATGTTCAGCAAGGCTTAAGGAACCGGCGCGATAGTGGGGCCGCATCAAGGAGGCTGCCCATGTATATCAAGCGTGTATCCGGTCCCCGCAACGTGACCCTGCCCGACGGTACGATCCTTTCGCGTGGTGATCTGCCCCCGGCGGATACGCGGCGCTGGGTCGCGCGGCGCAAGGCGGTGGTGGTTCAGGCGGTGGAACATGGCCTGATCGGGCGTGAGGAGGCGCTTGAGCGATATGGGCTGACGGAGGAGGAGTTCCTCCTGTGGGAGACGGCGGTGCGCAGCCATGGCATCGCCGCGCTGCGGGTGACGAAGCTGCAGCAATATCGACAGTTTTAAGTTGTGTTTCATGCAAATCGTGGCAATGTAAGACTTGTTTAACGAGTGGTCTGCAAAGTCGTCCCTGGCGACCTTACGGAGTGTAGAATATGCGAGTACTTCTGGTTGAAGACGATCCCGCGACGTCGCGGAGCATCGAGTTGATGCTGACACATGCCAATCTGAACATCTATTGCACCGATTTGGGCGAGGATGGGATCGATCTGGCGAAACTTTACGATTACGACCTGATCCTGCTGGACCTGAACCTTCCCGATATGAGCGGGCATGAGGTGTTGCGCCAGTTGCGGCTGGCCCGGATCGAGACGCCGATCCTGATCCTGTCGGGGTCCGACGATACGGACAGCAAGATCCGCGGGTTCGGCTTCGGCGCGGACGACTATATGACCAAGCCTTTCCACCGCGAGGAGTTGATCGCGCGCATCCATGCGATCATCAGGCGGTCGAAGGGACATTCGCAATCGGTGATCCGCACGGGCCGGGTGAATGTGAACCTCGATGCGAAGTCGGTTGATGTGGATGGCAAGTCGGTGCATCTGACGGGCAAGGAATATCAGATCCTTGAACTGCTGAGCCTGCGCAAGGGCACGACGCTGACGAAGGAGATGTTCCTGAACCACCTCTATGGCGGGATGGACGAGCCGGAGTTGAAGATCATCGACGTCTTCATCTGCAAGCTGCGCAAGAAGCTGGCCGAGGCGACGGGGGGCGAGAACTATATCGAGACGGTCTGGGGGCGCGGCTATGTGATGCGTGATCCGGTGCCGGAGATCGCCCATCGCCGGGTTTCGATCGCCGCGGCAAGCTGATCAACGATCGAGCCTTCTGGACGTGACCCCGGTCGCCCCCTAAACCTTGGGGGCGATCCACGGGGGCGAAGATGACGGGCGACACAGAACCTGCAGCGCTGACAGAGGCGGAGGCGCGCCTTGAACTTGCCCGTCTTGCGGCCGAGATCGCCGCGGCGAACCAGGCCTATCACGTAGAGGACGCGCCCGAGATTTCGGATGCGGAATATGACGCGCTGAAACGGCGCAATGCGGCTATCGAAGCGCGGTTCCCCCATCTGAAGCGCCCGGACAGCCCCAGCGATCAGGTCGGTGCGCCGGTGGCGGAGGGATTCGGCCAGATCCGGCACGAGGTGCGGATGCTGTCGCTTTCCAACGCCTTTGCCGATGAGGAGGTGGCGGAGTTCGACGGGCGGGTGCGAAGTTTCCTCGGGACGGAGGCGCGCATCGCCTATGTGGCCGAGCCGAAGATCGACGGGTTGTCGCTTTCGCTGCGCTATGAGGGGGGCGTGCTGGTGCAAGCGGCGACGCGGGGCGATGGCGAGATGGGGGAGAATGTCACCGAGAACGCCCTGACCATCGCCGATATCCCGCGCCGGGTGACGGGCGCGCCCGCGGTGATGGAGGTGCGGGGCGAGGTCTATATGTCGCACGCCGACTTTGCCGCGCTGAACGCGCGGCAGGCGGCGGGCGGGGGCAAGGTCTTTGCCAATCCGCGCAATGCGGCGGCGGGGTCGCTGCGGCAACTGGATGCCACCATCACGGCGGCGCGGCCCTTGCGGTTCTTTGCCTATGCCTGGGGCGCGCTGTCAGAGCCGCTGGCCGCGACGCAGTTCGGGGCGATTGAGCGATTGAAGGCGCTGGGTTTCCAGACCAATCCGCTGACCGTGCTTTGCGCGGGGCCGGAGGAGATGCTGGCGCAGTATCGGCGGATCGAGGCGATGCGGGCGAGCCTTGGCTATGACATCGACGGGGTGGTCTACAAGGTGGATGACCTGTCCCTGCAGGCGCGGCTTGGGTTCCGGGCGACGACGCCACGCTGGGCCATCGCGCACAAGTTTCCCGCCGAACTGGCCTGGACGCGGTTGGAGGCCATCGACATTCAGGTGGGGCGGACCGGGGCGCTTTCGCCGGTGGCGCGGCTGGCGCCGGTGACGGTGGGGGGCGTGGTCGTGTCGAACGCGACGCTGCACAACGAGGATTACATCGCGGGGCGGGATTCGCGCGGCGAGGTGATCCGCGGGGGTAAGGATATCCGCGTGGGCGACTGGGTGCAGGTTTACCGCGCCGGGGATGTGATCCCGAAGGTCGCGGATGTGGACCTTGCCCGCAGGCCCGAGGGGGCGGTGGCTTACGTCTTTCCGCATATCTGCCCGGAATGCGGGTCAGAGGCCGTACGGGAAGAGGGGGATTCCGTGCGGCGTTGCACGGGGGGCCTGATCTGCCCCGCGCAGGCGGTGGAGCGGTTGGTGCATTTCGTGTCGCGGTCTGCCTTCGATATCGAAGGGCTGGGGCGGAAACAGGTGGAGATGTTCTTTGCCGATGACATCCTGCCGGTGAAGGAGCCTGCGGACATCTTCACGCTTGCCGCGCGGGATGCGGCCAATCCTTTGCAGAAGTTGAAGAATCGCGACGGTTTCGGGGAGAAATCGGTAACCAATCTCTGGGCCGCGATCGAGGAGCGGCGGCGGATACCGCTGGCGCGGCTGATCTTTGCGCTGGGGATGCGGCATGTGGGCGAGGTGGCGGCGCAGGATCTGGCGCGGCATTACATGACGTGGGAGGCGCTGGTCGCGGCAGTGGATCTGGCGCGGCCTGCGGCGCTGGCGCATCGGGCGGCGGATGAGGCGGAACTGGCGGAGCGGGCGGCGGCGGTGGCCGAGGGGCGGCGCGCGCGGGTGAAGGAGGCGAGGGATCGCGCCGTGGCGGCGCTGTCAGTGCCGGAAGAGGCGCAGGCGGCGTGGCGGGAGTTAATCACGGGCGACGGGATCGGGCCGGTTCTGGCCTTATCGCTGTCGGATACGCTGGCCAATGCGGAGGAGCGGGCGTCGATTGCGCGACTGGTGGCGCATCTGGAGGTGCTGCCGCCCGAGGCGCGGGCGACCGAGTCTCCGGTTGCGGGGTTGACGGTGGTGTTCACCGGCAGCCTTGAGAAGATGACGCGGGCGGAGGCGAAGGCGCGGGCGGAGGCGTTGGGGGCGAAGGTGGCGGGGTCTGTCAGCGCGAAGACGGATCTGCTGGTGGCGGGTCCCGGTGCGGGGTCTAAGGCCAAGGATGCCGAGCGCTTGGGCGTGAAGATGATTGACGAGGACGCGTGGCTCGCCCTCATCGGGGATGCATGACGCGGCCAGTCGAACTTTTCCCGCTTTTCGCGGGGCTGGAAACGCTGGAGGGCGTGGGGGAGAAGACGGCCAAGGCGATGGCTGGGCTGGGGGTGGAACGGCCGAAGGATCTGCTGTTTCTGTTGCCGCATTCGGGCGTGGATCGGGGGCGGAGGGACTCGGTCCGGGATGTGGTGCCGCCCTGCGTGGTGACGGTCGAGGTGGAGGTGGGCGCGCATTTCCCGCCGCGCACGAAGGGCAAGCCCTATCGTGTGATGGTGCGGGATGCCGCGCTGGAATTCACGCTGGTCTTCTTTCATGCGCGGGGGGATTTCCTGCAGAAGCTTTTGCCTACGGGGCAGCGGCGGGTGGTGTCTGGGCGGGTGGAGCTGTTCGATGGGATGGCGCAGATGGTGCATCCCGACCATGTGCTGCGGGTGGAAGAGGCGGGGGAGTTGCCGGTGTTTGAGCCGGTTTATCCGTTGACCGCCGGGGTGACGCAGAAGGTGGTGGCGAAGGCGGTGGCCGGGGCCTTGGCGCGGGCGCCTGTCTTGCCGGAATGGATCGACGGGCCTTTGTTGGCGCGGGAAGGGTGGCCTTCGTGGCGCGAGGCGGTGGAAGCGGTGCATCGGCCGGAGGCTGCGGCGGAATTGGCCCCGACGCATCCGGCGCGGCAGAGGTTGGCCTATGACGAATTGCTGGCGCATCAGCTGACTTTGGCCTTGGCGCGGGCGACTTTGCGGAAGCAGAAGGGGCTGCCGACGGTCGGTGACGGGTCGTTGCGGGCGAAGGTGGTCGGGTCATTGCCCTATGCGCTGACCGGCGCGCAGGCGCGGGCGGTGGGGGAGATTGCGGGGGATATGGAAGGTCCGTTCCGCATGAACCGGCTGTTGCAGGGGGATGTGGGGGCCGGGAAGACCTTGGTCGCCTTCCTCGCGCTGCTGATCGCGGTGGAGGCGGGGGGGCAAGGGGTGATGATGGCCCCGACCGAGATTCTGGCGCGGCAGCATTTCGCGGGGCTGGAGCCACTGGCTGCGGCGGCGGGGGTGCGGCTGGAACTGCTGACGGGCCGTGACAAGGGGACGGAGCGGGCGGCGAAGCTGCGCGATCTGGCGGAGGGGCGGATTGCCGTGCTGGTGGGGACGCATGCGGTGTTCCAGAAGGATGTGGTCTTTGCCGATCTGCGGCTGGCGGTGGTGGACGAGCAGCACCGTTTCGGCGTGGCGCAGCGGATGGAGTTGGGGGCGAAGGGGGCGGCGACGGATACGCTGGTGATGACGGCGACGCCCATTCCGCGGTCGCTGGCGCTGGCGACTTATGGGGATATGGACGTTTCGGTGCTGGACGAGAAGCCGCCGGGGCGGAAGCCTGTCCGCACGGCGCTGGTGAGTACGGCGCGGATGGAGGAGGTGGTGGGGCATCTGGCGAAGGCCGTGGCCGAGGGGCGGCAGGCCTATTGGGTGTGCCCGCTGGTGGAGGAGTCGGAGGTGTTGGACTATGCCAGCGCCGAGGCGCGGTTCCAGCATCTGCGCGCGGCCTTGGGCGATGTGGTGGGGATGGTGCATGGCCAGATGCCACCTGCTGAGAAGGATGCCGCCATGGCGCGGTTCGTTTCGGGCGAGACGAAGGTTCTGGTGGCGACGACGGTGATCGAGGTGGGGGTGAATGTGCCCAATGCCAGTATCATGGTGATCGAGCGGGCGGAGACGTTTGGGCTGGCGCAGTTGCACCAGTTGCGGGGCCGTGTGGGGCGGGGGGCGGCGGAGTCGACCTGCCTACTGATGTATCAGGCGCCGTTGAGCGAGGGGGGCGAGCGGCGGTTGAAGGTGCTGCGCGATACGGAGGACGGGTTCCGCATCGCGGAAGAGGATCTGGCGATGCGGGGGGCGGGCGATCTGATCGGGACGGCGCAATCGGGGCTGCCCCGGTTCCGGGTGGCCGATCTGGAACGGCAGGGGGCGCTGATGGCGATTGCGCAGAGCGATGCAAGGCGGCTGCTGGCGGATGATCCGGCGCTGGACGGGCCGCGCGGGAAGGCGGCGCGGCTGCTGCTTTGGCTGTTGGATCAGGACCGCGCGATCCGGCTTATCGGGGTGGGCTGACGCCCCCCATTTACGGCCTTGAAGCGCAGGGGCCGGGCCCTTCGTTTCCATGGCGGGCCAACCCCCTCGCCAACCCTCCCCCATCCTGGGGGAGGGAGTGTTCTTGATATGAACGCGAATGTTCTTAAAAAGTTCTTTACATGAGTCGGCGAATATGAGAACAATGCAGCAACAAAGCCATGGAGGGTGATGATGCTGACGGATGTGAAGGATATTCTTTCCCGCTCTCGCGCGACGGTGATCGAGGATACGATCGGGGTGGTTGCGCTTTTCTCCATGCTGGTGCTGTCGCTGCACCTGTTCTCTGCCTGAGTTCTGCCTGCGCTTTCGGTTCCATGTGCCTGTCCCCAAGCGGCACCCGGATGGCAGCCCTGCCCATCCGAAGAACGAAACGCCACTGACCGCCGCCGTCGCAGGACGTGCGGCGGTTTTTTCATGGGGCGGTTAAGGGCGGGTTGACGGTCAGACCGCCGCGCGGGCCTTGAGGGCCTCGTCCATCGCGGCAAGCGTGGCGTCGAGGGCGAGGAGGATGGAGGCGTGGCGGTTGGCATAGTCGCGGGCGGGGAGCAGCACCTCAAGCCCGTCGAAAGGCGCAGCGGGAACGGGGCCGCCGCGTTTCAGCATGGCTTCGAGTTCGGCGCGGGCCTTGGCGATGTCGTCGCGTGTGCGGCCAAGGATGGCGCGGGCCGAGACGGAAGCGGAGGCCTGACCCAGCGCGCAGGCCTTCACGTCCTGCCGGTAATCGGCGATGCGGTCGCCGTCGAGGGTGAGATCGACGGTGACGGTCGACCCGCAGAGGGGAGAGCGTTTCCGGGCCGTACCTTCGGGGGCGGGCAGGCGGCCGGTCAGCGGCATGTCGGCGGCGAGTTCGAGGATGCGGCCCGAATAGAGCTTGACGAGGTCTGTGTCGCTCATGGCTTTTCCTTTCGCTGGCTTGTCCTTAGATAGACCCCTCCGATGTTCCTGCCAAGGAGAGGGCTGATGTCCTTTGACCCTGCAAGCCTAAAGTATGACCCGAACGGGTTGATCCCCTGCATCGCGCAGGATCATGCCACGGGCGAGGTGCTGATGATGGCGTGGATGAATGTTCAGGCCGTGGCGCGGACCTTGGAGACGGGGCGCGTGACCTATTGGAGCCGGTCGCGTGGGGCCTTTTGGGTGAAGGGCGAGACGTCGGGACATGTGCAGCGGCTGGTGGAGTTGTGGGTGGATTGCGACCGCGATGCGCTGCTGGCGCTGGTGGAGCAGGAGGGGCCTGCCTGCCACACGAACCGGCGGTCGTGTTTTTACACGGCGGTGCGGGATGGCGGCGAGGTCGTTCTGACGGAACCGATGGTTTGAAGGCAGGGGGCGCTCGCGCCCCCTCTTGGCGCTATGCGCCAATTCACCCCCTGAGGATATTTGGAAACGGATGAAGCGGCTGGGGTCAGAGGCCCGTCAAGCGGCGGATGTCCTGCGGAGTGGCGCCTTCGGCGCGGTACTTGGCGATGGCGCGGGCATCGTCGCGCTTGGCGAGGCGCTTGCCTTGGTCGTCGCGGATGAGGGCGTGGTGGTGGTAGGTGGGGGTGGGCAGGGCGAGGAGGCTTTGCAGGATCACCTGCACGGGGGTGAAGTCGAAGAGGTCTTCGCCGCGGATCACATGGGTGATGCCCTGATCGGCGTCGTCGAAGGCGGAGGCGAGGAAGTAGGCGACGATGTCTTCGCCTTTGCGCGACAGGACCACGTCGCCGATCTGCGCGAGGGCCTTGGCGCGGTCGATGCGGTGGGTTCCGGCATGGGTGGGGCCGGTTTCGGTGAAACTGGGCAGGGTGGGCAGCGCGTCGAGGGCGGCGGCGAGATTCAGGCGGAGGGCGTCTGCGGGTTTGCGGTCGGAGATGGGGCGGTTGCGGCATGTGCCGGGATAGACGTTGAAGGCCACGCCTTCCTGCGGGGCGGAGAGGGCCGCGCGGATGTCGGCGCGGGTGCAGGCGCAGGGGTAGAGGAGGCCGCGGTCGGCCAGCGGTTCGAGGCGGGCGTTGTAGGCGGCGATCTTGTCGGATTGGCGGTGGATGGGGCCGTCCCAAGAGAGGCCGAGCCATGTGAGGTCGGTCACAATCTGCGCTTCCCATTCTGGGCGGCAGCGGTCGAGGTCGGTGTCTTCCATCCGCAGGAGGAACTCGCCGCCAGCGGCGCGGGCCATGTCATGGGCGAGGATGGCGGAATAGGCGTGGCCGAGATGCAGGGGGCCGGTGGGAGAAGGGGCGAAGCGGGTGCGTAACATCGTTACTGCGCGGCGAGCCACGCGGTGAAGCTGTCCTTGGCGCGGTCGGTATAGGCCTTGTAGCGGTCCTTGCGGCCACGGCGTCCGCCCTTGGCGTCGATGGGGGGGAAGAGGCCGAAATTGACGTTCATGGGCTGGAAGGTCTTGGCATCCGCGCCGCCGGTGATGTGGGTGATGAGCGCCCCCATCGCGGTGTCGGGGGGCGGCGGGGGGAGGTCGCGGCCGAGGATTTGGGCGGCGGCCATGCGGCCGGCGAGCAGGCCCATCGCGGCGGATTCGACATAGCCTTCGACGCCCGTGACTTGGCCTGCGAAGCGCAAGGAGGGGCGGGATTTGAGACGCATGCGGTCGTCGAGCAGGGTGGGCGAGTTGATGAAGGTGTTGCGGTGGATGCCGCCAAGGCGCGCGAAGGAGGCGTTTCCGAGGCCGGGAATGGTTTTGAAAACAGCCGTTTGCGCGCCGTACTTCATCTTGGTCTGGAAGCCTACGATGTTGTAGAGCGTGCCGAGCTTGTTGTCGCGGCGGAGCTGGACGACGGCATAGGGTTTGACGTCGGGGCGGTGGGGGTTGGTCAGGCCCACCGGCTTCATCGGGCCGAAGCGCAGGGTTTCGCGGCCGCGTTCTGCCATGACTTCGATCGGCAGGCAGCCGTCGAAATAGCCTGCGGTTTCACCTTCGTGGAATTCGGTCTTGTCGGCTGCGAGGAGGGCGTCGATGAAGGCGTCGTATTGCGCCTTGTCCATCGGGCAGTTCATGTAGGCGGTCTGTTCCTCGAGTGTTTCGCCCTTGTCGTAGCGGGATTGCATCCAGGCGACCGACATGTCGACGGTGTCGGCATAGACGATGGGGGCGATGGCGTCGAAGAAGGCGAGGTGTTCCGCCCCGGTGGCAGCGCGGATGCTTTCGGCCAGCGCGCCGGAGGTGAGGGGGCCGGTGGCGATGATCCAGTGGCCGGAGGTGGGGAGGTCGCGGATTTCGCCATCCTCCACCGTTATGAGCGGGTGGTTGCGGAGCGTGCGGGTGACGGCTTCGGCGAAGGGGTCGCGGTCCACGGCGAGCGCCCCGCCTGCGGGGAGGCGGTGGGCGCGGGCGGTTTGCATGATTAGGCCGTCGGCTGCGCCCATTTCCCAATGCAGCAGGCCCACGGCGTTGCGTTCGTCATCGTCGGAGCGGAAGGAGTTGGAGCAGACCATTTCCGCAAGGTTGCCCGTGCGGTGGGCGAAGGTGCCGACGGTGGGGCGCATTTCGTGGATCACGACGCGGACGCCCATGCGGGCGGCCTGCCATGCGGCCTCGGACCCGGCCATGCCGCCGCCGATGATGTGAAGTGTATCGCTCATGGGGGGGATTTAGGGGTTTTCCGGGCGATAGGAAAGGGCCGAGGCGGGTGCCCCGGCCCTTGGACCGGAGGGGCGATCAGGCCTTGTCGAGGGCGAGTTTGCCCGGGCCGTGGATGGCGAACATCAAAAGGCCACCGGCGATGGCGAGGTTCTTGAGGAACATGGCCATCTGCATCTGGTCAGCTGGGGCGAAGTGGTAGAGGAGGCCCGCCACGACGCAGAAGGCGGCGGTGGCGAGGGCCACGATGCGGGTTTGCCAGCCGATGATGAGAAGCAGGCCCACGGCGATTTCGAAGATCACGGCAGGCCATGCGAGGAAGGCGGGAAGGCCGCCCGAGGCGAGGTAGCCGGAGAAGCCCGCCACGTCGCCGAGCTTGCCAAGGCCCGCGAGGAGGAAGAGGAGGCCGATGAGGATGCGGCCTGCGAGCGGGCCGAAGGTGTTCAGTGCTTGCATGGTGGGGGTCCTGTCCCTGTTTCACACGAGGTCCGGCGCGCAACTGCCGGATGGGCTGCGTTTATCATCGGTTCGGGATGCACCATAGGCGGGTGGGCGCGCGGGGGCTGTGCGTTGGTGCAGGGTGGGGCAAAATTCTTCTGCGAAGAATTTTGGGGGCGAATTTTCTGCGAAAATTCGGGGTGTTACGCTTGAAGGAGGGGCGGTGGAACCTTCGCAGAAGGTTCGGGAGTCAGGATTTTCGCAGAAAATCCTGCCGTAGGCGGGTTCGGGTTTCGGTGATGTAGGCTGTGGGATCAGCGGGGGTGAGGCTGAGTTCGGCGAGTTTCAGGAAAAAGCCTTGGGCGGGGAGGCCGTTGGAGAGGCGGCCTTCGAGGAGGGCGGCGCGTTGGGGGTGGCCTGTGGCGGCGTCCTCTTCCATCAGGCGTTCGAGGGCGGCGGTCAGGTCCGCGACGCGCCAGCCCAGATCGCGGGCAAGCGCGCCGTAAGTCGTTGTTTTGCCTTGCGCGGCAAGCTCGGCCAGCCGCGCGGCAAGGTCATTCATCGCCCTGTTCGGCGACGCGGGCGACGGAGACGACTTCTTCATCCGTGCCGACGTTGAACACCTTCACCCCCCCGGCGGAGCGGGAGCGGAAGCTGATCTGGTCCACGGGGACGCGGATCGACTGGCCGGTGGAGGTGGCGAGCATGATCTGGTCGGACATTTCCACGGGGAAGGAGGCGACGAGCTTGCCGCCGCGCATCGCGCCGTCCATCGCCTTGACGCCCATTCCGCCGCGACCGCGCACGGGGTAGCCGTGGGAGGAGGAAAGCTTGCCCGAACCGCCTGCGGTGATCGTGAGGATCAGGTCTTCGGCGGCGGACATTTCGGCGTAGCGTTCGGTGGAAAGCTGGCCGACCGCTGCGGTAACGCCTTCTTCATCATCGTCTGCCTCCGCCTCGTCGTCGACTGCGCCCGCCATGAGGCGGCGCTGTTTGAGGTAGGCTTCGCGTTCCTCGGGCGTGGCGTCGAAATGGCGGATGATGGCCATGGAAACGACCTTGTCGCCTTCCGCCAGTCGGATGCCGCGCACGCCGGTGGAGCCGCGCGACTTGAAGACGCGGATGTCGGTGGTGGGGAAGCGGATGGCGCGACCGCCTGCGGTGACCAGCATCACGTCGTCGTTTTCGTCGGCGATGGCGGCGTTAACCAGCGACACGCCTTCGGGCAGGTTCATCGCGATCTTGCCGTTGCGTTTGACGTTGGTGAAGTCGGAAAGGTCGTTCTGCCGGACGTCGCCGTCGGAGGTGGCGAAGACGATCTGGAGGTTGGCCCAGTCTTCCTCGGGCACATCCACCGGCATCAAGGCGGCGATGGAGACGCCGTTCTGGATCGGCAGGATGTTGACGATGGCCTTGCCCTTGGCCGTGCGGCCCGCGAGGGGGAGGCGCCACGTCTTCATCTTGTAGACCATGCCGTCGGTCGTGAAGAAGAGAAGATGGGTGTGGGTATTCGCCACGAAGAGCGTGGTGACGACGTCGTCTTCCTTCGTCTGCATCGACGAAAGTCCCTTGCCGCCCCGGTTTTGAGACCGGAATTCGGCAAGCGGTGTGCGCTTGATATAGCCGCCGGAGGTGATGGTGACGACCATGTCTTCGCGTTCGATCAGGTCCTCATCGTCCATGTCGCCCGACCAGTCCTGGATCTCGGTCCGGCGGGGGACGGCGAAGGCGGCTTTCACTTCGCGGAGTTCGTCGGAGATGATCGCCATGATGCGGTCGCGGGAGGAGAGGATGTCGAGGTAGTCCTTGATCTTCGCCGCCAGTTCTTCGAGTTCGTCGGTGACTTCCTTCACCCCGAGCGCCGTGAGGCGTTGCAGGCGCAGGTCGAGGATGGCGCGGGCCTGTGCTTCGGACAGGTTGTAGGTGCCGTCGTCGTTCATCGTGTGTGACGGGTCGTCGATCAGGCGGATATAGGCCGCGATATCGGCGGCGGGCCAGCGGCGGGTCATCAGTTTTTCACGCGCTTCGGCGGCGTCGGCGGAGGCGCGGATGGTGCGGACGACTTCGTCGACGTTCGACACGGCCACGGCTAGGCCGCAGAGGATGTGGGAGCGTTCGCGCGCTTTGCGCAGTTCAAAGGCGGTGCGGCGGGCGACCACTTCCTCGCGGAAAGTGATGAAATGCGTGAGGAAATCGCGGAGCGTCAGTTGTTCGGGGCGTCCGCCGTTCAGCGCCAGCATGTTGCAGCCGAAGGAGGTTTGCATGGGCGTGAAGCGGTAGAGCTGGTTCAGGACGACATCGGGCGTGGCGTCGCGCTTGAGTTCGATGACCACGCGCACGCCGATGCGGTCGGATTCATCCGCCACGCCGGAAATGCCTTCGATCTTCTTGTCGCGCACCATTTCGGCGATCTTCTCGATCATCGACGCCTTGTTCACCTGATAGGGAATCTCGTCGAGGATTATGGCGAAGCGATCCTTACGGATTTCTTCCACCCGCGTTTTGGCGCGGATGATGACGCTGCCGCGTCCTTCCAAGTATGCCTTGCGCGCGCCGGAGCGGCCGAGGATCACGCCCCCCGTGGGGAAGTCGGGGGCGGGGATGATCTCCATCAGCGCTTCGGTCGAGAGGTCGGGGTTTTCGATCAGCGCGAGCGTGCCGTCGATGACTTCGCCCAGGTTGTGGGGCGGGATGTTGGTCGCCATGCCGACCGCGATGCCGCCCGCGCCGTTCACCAGCATGTTGGGGAAGCGGGCGGGAAGGACAGTGGGTTCGCGGTCCTTGCCGTCGTAATTGTCTTGGAATTCAACGGTTTCCTTGTCGATATCGGCAAGGAGGAAGGCGGCAGGTTTGTCCATCCGCACTTCGGTGTAGCGCATGGCTGCCGCTGCGTCGCCGTCCATGGAGCCGAAGTTGCCCTGACCGTCGAGGAGTTTCAGCGACATGGAGAAGGGCTGCGCCATGCGGACCAGCGCGTCGTAGATCGCCGAGTCGCCGTGGGGGTGGTATTTTCCCATCGTGTCGCCGACGGGGCGGGCGGATTTGCGGTAAGGTTTGTCGTGGGTGTTGCCGGATTCCTGCATCGCGAAGAGGATGCGGCGGTGGACGGGTTTCAACCCGTCGCGCAGGTCGGGGATGGCGCGGCTTACGATCACGCTCATGGCGTAGTCGAGATAGGCGGTCTTCATCTCGTCCGCGATGGAGACCTGGGGGCCGTGCCACGGGTTCTTGGGCGCGGAATCTTCGGTGTTTTCAGGGGTTTCTGGCGTGTCGTTCACGTGAACCTCGGACTTCCTGCGCATGCGCTACATCTTGTTGCGCGCGACCTTACACCATCCTGCATCTGGGGTGCAATGCGGGATGGCCTGCGGGTTTGGCAGCAGGGATGAGGGAGTGCCAACATATTGAAATCGTTGCCAGAAAGCGCGAATCGATGCAGCCTTTCCAGAGGGGGGCGAGCAAGGAGGCGCGCATGGCTTCACTGGACGGGCGCAGCGAGACGGAGTTGATGCTGCGGGGATATGGTCTGACGACGGCGGAATTCTTCTACCGGATGCCGGATTATCGCAGTGTTCTCAATACCTTCGTGTGGCAGCACTATGATCTGGCACCGGATTATCCGGAGCTTTTCCGCTTCATCGAGTTCTGGCAGGAGAAGATCGAGGGGCCGCTGCATTCGGTGCGGTTCACGCATCGAAAGCTGATTTCGCCGGGGGAATGGCGGAATGTGGTGGGGGAATTCCGGCTGCATTGAGCGTACCGGAACCTGTGCCGGAAACTGTACCGCAAACCGTCAGCACGCAGCGGGCTGTCGCGTAAGGCGGGGTTAACCCCGCCCAACGGGGCCGTGGTTTGGGTGTGGCGGGGTGAACCCCGCCCTACGGTCAGGCGGCGCGGAGGAGCATGCCGAAGAGGTCGCGGGGGTCGTCGGGATCGGCGATCATGTCGAGGTCTTCGTAGAGGCCGGTTTCGGCGAGTTTGGAGCGGATGTAGTTGAGGGCCGAGAAATCCTCGATCGCGAAGCCGACAGAGTCGAAGAGGGTGACTTGCGCGGGGTCGCTGCGGCCCGTGGCGGTGCCTGCGATGACTTCCCAGAGTTCGGTGACCGGGTGGTCGGCAGGGAGTTGCTGGATTTCACCTTCGATGCGGGTCTGGGGCGGGTATTCGACGAAGATCGACGCGCGGTGCAGGATGTCGGGGTGGAGTTCCGTCTTGCCCGGGCAGTCGCCGCCGACGCCGTTGATGTGGACGCCGGAGCCGACCATGTTGTCGGTGAGGATCGTGGCGTTGGTCTTGTCCGCCGTGACGGTGGTGATGATCTGCGCGCCGAGGATTGCCTCTTCGGCCGTGTGGCATTCGGTGATCGTCAGGCCGCAGCCCGCGAGGTTGCGGGCGCATTTGGCAGTGGCGGCGGGGTCTATGTCGTAGAGGCGGATGTGGGTGATGCCGCAGACGGCCTTGAAGGCCAGAGCCTGGAACTCCGCCTGTGCGCCGTTGCCGATGATGGCCATGGTGGTGGCGCCTTTGGGCGCGAGCCATTTGGCGGCCATCGCGCTGGTGGAGGCGGTACGGAGCGCGGTGAGGATGGTCATTTCCGAGAGCAGCACGGGGTAGCCGGTTTCGACATCGGCGAGCAGGCCGAAGGCGGTGACGGTCTGGAGGCCGCGCTTCATGTTCGATGGATGGCCGTTGACATATTTGAACCCGTAGGTCTGCCCGTCGGAGGTGGGCATGAGTTCGATCACGCCCACGTCGGAATGGGAGGCGATGCGCGGCGTCTTGTCGAACTGGCCCCAGCGGAGGAAGTCGGCTTCGATGGCCTTGGCGAGGTCCGTCAGCATGGTTTCCACCCCGATGCGGTGGACGAGTTTCATCATCCGGTCGACGGAGACGAAGGGGACGAGATTCAGCATCACATGTGGCTCCGTGTCGGGCGGTCGAAGACCTTGCGCCCCATGAGGGAGGCGACGAGGTCGACCATCAGGCGGGCGGTGCGCCCGCGTTCATCGAGGAAGGGGTTGAGTTCGACGAGGTCGAGGGAGGTGACGAGGTCGGATTCGTGCAGGAGTTCCATGACCAGATGCGCCTCGCGGAAGGTGGTGCCACCGGGGACGGTGGTGCCGACGGCGGGGGCGATGGAGGGATCGAGGAAATCGACGTCGAGGGAGACGTGGAGCATCCCGCCTGCGGCGCGGACGCGGTCGAGGAAGGCGCGGAGGGGGGCGACGATGCCGTTCTCGTCCAGCACGCGCATGTCATTGATGGCGATGTCATGGGTGAGGAGGGCGGCATGTTCCGCCGGATCGACCGAGCGGATGCCGTAGAGGCAGATGTTCTGCGGCGGGATCGGCTGCGGGAAGGGGGGGAAGGCGTCGAAGCCGTCGCGTCCGGCGATATAGGCGACGGGGGTGCCGTGCAGGTTGCCCGAGGTGGTGGTGAGGGGGGTGTGGAAGTCGCTGTGTGCGTCGAGCCAGAGGAGGAAGAGGGGGCGGCCGTTGCGTTTGGCAAAGGTCGCGGCGCCCGCCACGGTGCCGAGGGCGAGGGAATGGTCGCCGCCCATGATGATGGGGAGTCCGTTCGCGGAGAGGGCATCGTCGACGCGGTCGGCGAGGATTTCGGTCCAGCCGACGGTTTCGGGGAGGCTGTGGACTGCGGGATTCGGGGTGGAGACGGGTTTGAGGTCGGGGAGGGCGACGTCGCCCCAGTCCTGCACGCCATGGCCGAGATCGCGGATGGCCTGTGCGAGGCCCGCGACGCGGTAGGCGGCGGGGCCCATGAGGCAACCGGGGTAGCGTTGGCCTGAGTCGATGGGGGCGCCGATGAGGATGGCGTTGGACATGGGGGGCTCCTTGTTGCGGGCAGCGTGTTTCCGGTTTGCGGAGAAATCCAGCGCTGTTATGGTCGATGCGGACAAGGGATTGTACGGATCGGCGGGAGAATTTGCCATGATGGACGATGTGGACCTGCGGCTGGTGGCGGAGTTGCGCCGCGACGGGCGGGCGGCGTTGTCGGATCTGGCGGATCGGCTGGGGCTGAGCCGGGCGACCGTGCGGGCGCGGATGGAGCGGCTGACGGCGAAGGGGGAGATTGCGGGGTTCACGGTCGTCACGCGGGGGGATGTGACGTCATCGCCGGTGCGGGCCTTGATGATGATTGGGATCGAGGGGCGCGGGGGCGAGAAGATCATGGCGCGGCTGGGGGGCTTGCCGCAGGTGCAGGCGGTGCATTCCACCAATGGGCGGTGGGATGTGATCGTGGAGTTGGGGACGCAGACACTGTTGGAACTGGACGAGACGATCCACCGGATCCGCGCGATGGAGGGGGTTACGGTGTCGGAGACGAACCTGCTTCTGTCGACCCGGAAAGCGGGGCGGCGGTAAGGGGAGGACCCACACCCCCGGCCCCTCCCCCGTGAAGGACGGGAGAGGGGAGAGGCCCGGAGGTTTTGACCGCGCACGGGGTGCGGGCGGCGAATTGGGTATTTGGGCCGAAACGAAGGGGCGGGGGCGTGATCAAGCCTTCGTCAGGGGCTGCGACGCGGGGGCGCATCCCCATTGGAGCGGGCGGGGTTTGCGCCTATGGTCTGCGCGAACAAGAGGGAGGGGCCGCGATGATCGTGGAGCTTGGGCATTTCGCGCTGATCCTGGCGCTGGCGGTGGCCATCATCCAATCGACCGTGCCCCTGATCGGGGCGCAGCGGCGCAATGCGGCCTGGATGGCGGTGGGCGATCCGGCGGCGGTGGTGCAGTTCCTGCTGGTGGGATTTTCCTTCGCCGCGCTGACCTATGCCTTCGTGGTGTCGGATTTCTCGCTGTCCTTGGTGGTGAGCAATTCGCATACGCTGAAGCCGATGATCTACAAGATCTCCGGGGTCTGGGGGAACCATGAGGGGTCGCTGCTGCTGTGGGTGCTGATCCTTGCGTTGTTCGGGGCCTGCGCGGTGTGGTTCGGGGGGAACCTGCCGCCGCAGCTCAAGGCGCGGGTGCTGGCGGTGCAGGGGATGATCGGGGTGGCGTTCCTGCTGTTCATGCTGTTGACCTCAAACCCCTTCCTGCGGCTGGCGGTGCCGCCTTTGGATGGGCAGGATCTGAACCCGCTGTTGCAGGATCCGGGATTGGCCTTTCATCCGCCGTTTCTTTACCTCGGCTATGTCGGGCTTTCGATGAGCTTTTCCTTTGCGGTGGCGGCGCTGATCGAGGGGCGGGTGGATGCGGCATGGGGGCGGTGGGTGCGGCCATGGACGCTGGCGGCCTGGGTCTTTTTGACCATCGGGATCGCGTTGGGATCGTGGTGGGCCTATTACGAGCTGGGCTGGGGCGGGTTTTGGTTCTGGGACCCGGTGGAGAACGCGTCCTTCATGCCATGGCTGATCGCGGCGGCATTGCTGCATTCGGCCATCGTGGTGGAGAAGCGGGAGAGCCTGAAGGCCTGGACCATCCTGCTGGCCATCCTTGCCTTTGGCTTTTCGCTGGTGGGGACCTTCATCGTGCGGTCGGGGGTGATCACCTCGGTCCATGCCTTTGCCAATGACCCGGACCGGGGGGTGTTCATCCTGTTGATCCTTGGGGTGTTCATGGGCGGCGCGCTGACGCTCTTCGCGGTGCGGGCGGGGGTCATGGAGGCGAAGGGGGTCTTCGGCGTCGTCAGCCGCGAGAGCGCGCTGGTGGCGAACAACATCCTGCTGGCGGTGTCGGCCTTCGTGGTGTTCTTCGGGACGATCTGGCCCTTGGTGGCGGAGATGGTCTTCGGGCGGCAGTTGAGCGTGGGGGAGCCCTTCTTCAACGCGGCCTTCTCGCCCTTCGTGGTGGCTTTGGCGGCGATTCTGCCCATCGGGGCGATGATGCCGTGGAAGCGCGGGGATGCGGTGCGGGGGATGCGGCCGCTGTGGCCCGTTCTGCTGCTGTCGGTCGCGGTGGGCGCGCTGGTCTGGGCGATGCAGACGGGGCGCACGGCGTTGGGTCCGGTGGGGGTGATCCTTGGCCTTTGGGTCGTGGGCGGGGCCTTGGTGGACCTGTGGACGCGGACGGGGCGCGGGGCGGTGGCAGGGCGCGTGGCGCGGCTGGCGCGGCTGCCGCGTGCGGATTGGGGGAAGGCCGTGGCGCATGGCGGCCTTGGCGTGACGATCTTTGCGGTTTCGGCCATGCTGGCCTGGAAGACCGAGGATATCCGCGTGGTGCAGATCGGTGGGTCCTATCCGCTGGGGGCCTATGAGGTTACGCTGGTCGATGTGCGCGAGGTGCAGGGGCCGAACTATACCTCGACCATGGCGGAGTTGCTGGTGGCGAAGGATGGGGAAGAGGTGGTGCGCCTGTTCCCGGAGAAGCGGGTCTATCCGGTGGCGGGGATGCCGACGACGGAGGCCGCCATCGACTATGGCTTCCTGCGCGATGTCTATCTGGTGATCGGGGATCCACAGCAGAATGGCGGTTGGGCGGTGCGGTCCTATATCGAGCCCTTTGCCAATTGGCTGTGGGCGGGCTGCATCCTGATGGCGCTGGGTGGTTTGCTGAGCCTGACGGACAGGCGCTATCGCGTGGCGGCGGGGGCGCGGCGGGTGCCTGCCGGAGTGCCTGCGGAATGAGGGGGTGGGTGTGGGATGGCGGGCTGAAGCCCGCCCTACGGCCCGTCCTGCGGGCCGCCTTCCTTGTGGGGGCGCTGGGGATGGCGGCTCCGGTCCATGCGGTGCAGCCGGATGAGATCCTTGCCGATCCGGTGTTGGAGCAGCGGGCGCGGGATCTTTCCAAGGGGCTGCGCTGCCTCGTCTGCCGCAACGAGAATATCGACGATTCCGATGCGCAACTGGCCAAGGATTTGCGGATCCTTCTGCGGGAGCGGCTGGTGGCAGGGGACACGGATGAGGAGGCGATTGCATTCCTCGTGGATCGCTATGGGGAATATGTGCTGCTGAACCCGCCTGCGACGGGGGTGAACATCCTGCTCTGGGTCGCGGGGCCTGCGATGCTGCTGGCGGGGGTGGGGATCGCCTTTGCCACGTTCCGGCGGCGCGGACAGGCCGTGGCGGAGGGGCTGAGCGTCGAGGAGGAGGCGCGCCTGCGCGAAATCCTGAAGGAGTGACGCGGGGTCGGGCTTTTCCTTTCGGGCCGCCCGCGTAGGGTGGCGAAAAAGGGAGGGTGCCATGGCCTATGAGACGATCACGGTGGCGGAGGCCGGGGGCGTGGCCACGATCACGCTGAACCGGCCGGAGGTGATGAACGCGCTGTCGTCGCGGCTGCGGGAGGAATTGCTGCGGGCGTGGCGGGATGTGGAGGGGCGCGCGCGCTGCATCGTGCTGACAGGGGCGGGGCGGGCCTTCTGTTCCGGGCAGGATCTGCAGGATGCGATGGCCTTGGGCCGGATGGACCTTGGCCGGGTTCTGGCCGAGGAATACGAGCCGCTTCTGAAGGCAATCTATGACTGTCCGGTGCCGACGATCGCGGCGGTGAACGGGGCGGCGGCAGGGGCGGGGACGAATCTGGCGCTGGCCTGCGATGTGGTGATCGCGAGCGAGGCGGCATCCTTCATTCAGGCCTTCACGCGGATCGGGCTGATCCCGGATGCGGGGGGGACCTATTGGCTGCCGCGTCAGGTGGGGATGGCGCGGGCGATGGGGGCGGCGCTGTTTGCCGACAAGGTTCCGGCGCGGCAGGCCGCCGATTGGGGGATGATCTGGGAGGCGGTGCCGGAGGCGGATTTCGCGGCCCATGTGGCGGGACGGGCGGCAGCGCTGGCATCGGGGCCGACGGTGGCCTATCGGTTGGTCAAGCAGGCTTTGCGGGCCTCGCCGGCGAACGGGTTGGCGGACCAACTGGCGCTGGAGGCGCGGTTGCAGGGCGAGGCGGGAGCGACCGCGGATTTCAGGGAAGGTGTGATGGCGTTTCTGGAGAAACGCCCGGCGCGGTTTTCCGGGGCCTGAGAAGAGGCGAATTCTGACGCAGAATTCGCGCCGGAATTTGACGCAAATTCCGGATCAGGCGCCTGTGGCGCCTGCGGTTCCTGTGTCAGGAACCGTTGCGAAATCTGCGTCAGATTTCGTTTCAGGCGCCGCGCGACAGGGCAGCGACGCCCGTGCGCGCCAGTTCGCGCAGGCCCAGCGGACGCATCAGATCTGCGAAGGCGTCGATCTTTTCCGGAGTTCCCGTGATCTCGAAGACGAAGCTTTCCAGCGTCGAGTCCACCACATTGGCGCGGAAGATCTCGGCCAGACGCAGCGCCTCGATCCGCGCCTCTCCCTTGCCCGCGACCTTCAGCAGCGCGAGTTCCCGCTGCACGGCGGGGCCTTCGGCGGTGAGGTCGTGCACTTCGTAGACGGCCACCAGACGGCCCAACTGCGCCTCGATCTGGTCGATGACGGCGGGGGTGCCGGAGGTGACGATGGTGATGCGCGACCGGTGTCCGGTATGGTCCACCTCGGCCACGGTGAGGCTGTCGATGTTGTAGCCGCGCCCGGAGAAGAGGCCGATGACGCGGGCGAGGACGCCCGGTTCATTCTCGACGATGATCGCCAGCGTGTGGCTTTCTATGACCGTCGCGTTGTGGTCGCGCAGATCATAGGCGGAATGGCTGGTGGAGCCTTTTTTGATATTGAGCGCGGACATCCGCCACTCCCTTCATCTGTTCACAAATATCCCGGGGGTGCGGGGGCTGGCCCCCGCTTGCGACGCGTCAGACCAGAACCGCCCCTTTGGCGCCGATGACGCCTTGGGTGTCGGCCTCGCCCAGCAGCATCTCGTTATGCGGCTTGCCCGACGGGATCATGGGGAAGCAGTTTTCGTGCTTTTCCACGAGGCAGTCGAAGATCACCGGGCCGTCGTAGCGGATCATCTCCATGATCGCGTCGTCGAGGTCCTTGGGGTCTTGGCACTTGATGCCCTTGCAGCCGAAGGCTTCGGCCAGTTTTACGAAATCGGGGAGCGATTCCGACCAGGAATGCGAGTAGCGCTCGCCATGCAGCAGTTCCTGCCACTGGCGCACCATGCCGAGGCGTTCGTTGTTCAGGATGAACTGCTTGACGGGCGCGCGGAATTGCATCGCGGTGCCCATTTCCTGCATGTTCATGAGCCACGATGCCTCTCCCGCCACGTTGATCACCAACGCCTCGGGATGGGCGATCTGCACGCCGATGGAGGCGGGCAGGCCGTAGCCCATGGTCCCCAGACCGCCGGAGGTCATCCAGCGGTGCGGATCCTCGAAGCCGAGGAACTGGGCGGCCCACATCTGGTGTTGGCCCACTTCGGTGGTGATGTAGCGGTCCATGCCCTTGGTGAGCGCTTCGAGGCGCTGGAGGGCGTATTGCGGCTTGATGGTCTTTTCGCTGTTCTTGAAGGCGAGGCAGTCGACCGCGCGCCATTCGGCGATCTGTTTCCACCATTTGTCCAGACCGCCCTTGTTGGTCTTGGACCCGCGGGCGCGCCATTGGCGCAGCACTTCCTCCAGAACCAGCGTCACGTCGCCGACGATGGGGACATCGACGCGGATCACCTTGTTGATGGAGGAGGGGTCGATGTCGATATGGACTTTCCGCGAATGGGGCGAGAAGTCCTTGACGCGGCCGGTGATGCGGTCGTCGAAGCGGGCGCCGATGTTGATCATCAGGTCGCAGCCATGCATGGCGAGGTTGGCCTCATAGAGGCCGTGCATGCCGAGCATGCCGAGCCAGTTCTTGCCTGAGGCGGGATAGGCGCCGAGGCCCATCAGGGTGGAGGTGATGGGGAAGTTGGTTTCCGCCACCAGTTCGCGGATGAGCGTGCTGGCGCGGGTGCCGGAGTTGATGACGCCGCCGCCGGTGTAGAGGATGGGGCGTTCGGCCTGTTCCATCATCTCGACCAGACGGGCGATCTGTTCGGAATCGCCTGTCTTGCGCGGCTGGTAGTGCTGGGTGCGCGCGTTTTCCATGGGCGTGTAGGTCGCGGTGGCGAACTGAACGTCCTTGGGGATGTCGATCAGCACGGGGCCGGGGCGGCCGGAGGTGGCGACGTGGAAGGCCTGATGGATGGTCTCGGACAGTTTCGCCGTGTCCTTCACCAGCCAGTTGTGTTTCGTGCAGGGGCGGGTGATGCCGACCGTATCGGCCTCTTGGAAGCCATCGGTGCCGATCATGAAGGTGGGTACCTGACCGGTGAGGACGACGAGCGGGATGGAATCCATCAGCGCGTCGACGAGGCCCGTCACGGCATTCGTCGCGCCGGGGCCGGAGGTCACGAGGACAACGCCGGGCTTGCCGGTGGAGCGGGCATAGCCTTCGGCCATGTGGACCGCGCCCTGTTCGTGGCGGACGAGGATGTGGCGGATGTCGTTCTGCTGGAAGATCTCGTCATAGATCGGCAGAACGGCGCCGCCGGGATAGCCGAAGACCACTTCGACCCCCTGATCCTTGAGGGCCTGAACCACCATCTTCGCGCCGGTCATCTGTTTCGTCATCTGCCTTCACCTGTCTGGGGGGGGCAATCCCCGCTTCGCGCAACAAAAAGCCCCCGGTTTTCGATCCGGGGGCGCATGGGAACCATATGGTCAGCGTTACCGCCCCATGCGCCTGAGCCTTACAAGTACGAGAATGCGGGCCATGTCCGTTCCTCTTTCCGTCGGGGCGGACACTAGGGCGGGCGCAGGGGGGCGTCAACCGCAAAAGATGGCCTAAAGTGTCGCGGATGGTCAAAAATTTGAAACTTCGTTGCGCGCGATGGAGTGCGGGGGAAACATTCGGAAACATCTGCCGCTTTGCACAGGGAGGCGTGCGGGATTGAGTCGCTTTGGCGGTTGGTCGGCGGCGGGTGGCGGGGTAAAGGCGGGGCGGGGGCGGAGTGTTCCCTGTGACGGAGGGTTTGAGGATGAAGCTTTACTATGCGCCGGGGGCCTGTTCGCTGGCCTCGCATATCGTGCTGGAAGAGGCGGGGGCGGATTATACGGTGGAACGCGCCGACATCCGTGCCAAGAAGACCGAGACCGGGGCGGATTTCGCCGCGATCAGCCCGCGCGGGGCGGTGCCGGTTCTGGTTCTGGCGGATGGCGAGGTGCTGACCGAGGGCGTGGCCATCATGCAATATGTGATGGACAGCCTGCGCCCCGGCGTGCTGCCGGCGGCGGGCACGCTGGCGCGGGCGCGGTTGCAGGAGGCGCTTAACTTCGTGTCGACCGAGGTCCACAAGACCTATTCGCCCTTCTTCCGGGGGCTGGAGGGCGCGGCGAAGGAGGCGCAGGTTGCGCTGCTGAACAGCCGTCTGGCGCTGGTCGAGACGCGGCTGGGGGATGGGCGCAGCTATCTGCTGGGCGAGGACTTCACTCCGGCGGATGCCTATCTCTTTACCGTGACCAACTGGTCAAAGGGGATCGGGCATGACTTGTCGGGTTTCCCGAGGCTGGAGGCGCTGCGCGCGCGCACCGCGGCGCGGCCTGCGGTGCAGGCGGCGATGAAGGCGGAAGGGTTGATCTGAGGGGCGCAGGGGGGTGCGGGGGGGGCGGTTGCCCCCCCAGCGCGACCCCGTCAGCCCATCAGGAAGACATAGCCGCCATAGGCGGCGAGCAGCATCAGTCCGGCGATACGGGGCAGGCCACCGAGCACGAAGGCAAGGATGGTGAGGCCCACTGCGGTACCTGCGACCCAAGGCATGTCAATCGTGGCAAAGCGCGGATCGGCGGGGATCGGCGTGATCAGCGCCGTAATGCCCAGAATGCTGAAGATGTTGAATATGTTGGAGCCGACGACGTTGCCGACGGCGATTTCCGTCTGCTTGCGGATCGCGGCGATGACGGAAGTGGCGAGTTCCGGCAGCGACGTGCCGATGGCGACGACGGTCAGGCCGATCACGGCCTCGGACACGTTGAAGGCGCGGGCGATCTCGGTCGCGCTGTCCACCAGAAGCCGCGCGCCGATGACGAGCACCACCAGCCCACCGAATGTCATGGCCCATGCCTTCCACTGTGGGATGTCGCCGAGGGTGACCTCCTCTTCTTCGACCTTGCCGGTCAGGAAGGCGGTGGCAAGGAATACGACGAGGCCAGTGAAAAGGATGCCACCTTCGATGCGCGTCACAGTGCCGTCGAGAAGCATCACCCATATGGCCCCGGTTGCGACCAGCATGAAGGCAAGATCGCGCCAGAGCTGGCGGGCGGGGATCAGAAGTGCCGCGATGGTTGCCGAGGTGCCCAGAATTAGCAGGATATTGGCGATGTTCGAGCCTAGAACGTTGCCGATGGCGATGGCCGGTTGGCCCGCGAGCGCGGCCTGAACCGATACAAGCAATTCGGGGGCGGAAGTGCCGAAACCCACGATCGTGAGGCCGATCACCATCGGCGAGAGGCGGAAATGGCGCGCCACGGCGCTGGCCCCGCGCACCAGATATTCGCCCCCGAAGAACAAGGCCACGAGGCCAACGACGAAAAGAAGATAGGTCATGCTTTTTCCCTGCTGTCGGCCCGTCGATGACGGGCCCCTTGCGCGCCTCCCCTAGGTCGGGTGCGGTTTCGCGATGACAAGGGGGGGAATTGCGAAAACCGGCGCGGCGGGGGTGTTTTCGGCCTGCGGGCGTTGCCGGGAGGCCACGGCTGGCCCAAGCGGCAGGATGATCAGGCGTCGCGCGGGACGCGGGTATCGGGCAGGGAGATGCGGGCAACCTGTTCGGCAATCGGATCGACCGAGAGCGGGTGCAATTCGGCGCGGTGATCGGCCGGGTTGCCGATATCCTGCCAGCGGCCGCCCTTGTAGATTTCCAGCGCGGGGAAGGTGGCCTTGTAGCCCATCTTGCGCGAACCGGGGACCCAGTAGCCGAGATAGACGTAAGGCAGGCCCGCCTCGCGCGCGATGTCGATGTGGTCGAGGATGACATAGGTGCCGAGCGAGAGATCGGCGAGGTCGGGGTCGTAGAAGCTGTAGACCATCGACAGGCCGTCGTCGAACACATCGGTCAGGCAGACGGCGGCAAGGGGGCGACCCTTTTCGCCCGGTCCTGCGGGGCGGCTGTATTCGATGACGCGGGATTTGATCGGCGTTTCCTCGATCATCGCGGCGAATTCGAAGATGTCCATGTCGGCCATCCCGCCATCGGCGTGGCGATGGTCGAGATAGCGGCGGAAGAGGGAGAATTGATCCTCGGTCGCCCATGGGCTGGTGGCATTGCGGCGCAACTCGGCCGCGCGCTTGAGGATGCGGCGGTGGGTGCGGCGGGGTTTGAAATCGGCAACCCGGATGCGGGCCGAGAGGCAGGCCGAACATTCCGCGCAGGAGGGACGGTAGAGGACGTTCTGGCTGCGGCGGAAGCCCTGTTTCGACAGGGTGTCGTTCAGTTTCTGCGCATGTTCCCCCTGCAGCGCGGTGAACAGCTTCCGTTCCATGCGCCCGTCGAGATAGGGGCAAGGTTGCGGGGCCGTCACGTAGAACTGGGGCGCTATGGGAAGGGTGTGGCGCATCGGGCTTTCAAGGTGGGAACGGGCACAACCCTAGCAAGGGTGATGCCCGTCGCCAAGTCGGGAAAGCGGCGGGAAAGCGGCGCTTTGCGCGGATTCTGCGCAAAAGCGCGGGGCGGCCCTGTGCGGCGTCAGGCGCGGCTGTTGATGGCGACCGAGCCGAGGACCATGTCGGTGAGGCCCTGCCCGCGGCGGGAGACGAGCATCAGGCCGACGGAAATCACCTGCGGCAGGACGAAGGCCATCGAGAGCGAATAGCCCAGCGTGTGCAGGAAGGCGGTGGCGGCATCGAAGCGTTGGCCATAGCGGTCGAGGAATTCGATCGACATCAGCCGCATGCCGAGCGTGGCCGAACGGCCCGAGATCGTGACCCAGCGGTAGAGGAAGCCCACCGTCAGCCAGACCAAGGGCAGGATGAACAGGGCTGTGAGCGCGGTCAGCAGGGCGACCAGCGTGACGATGAGGGTGACGAGGATCGTGTCGATGATCCACGCCAGCGCCCGTTTGGCCGGGACACCGCTGTAGAAGGCAGCATGGCGGTCGGGGTCGGGTTGGGCATCGGTCATGAGGTCGGTCATCATCGCGGGGGCCATGGGGTATGCGTGAGGGGGAGGTGGCCCTTGCGGGCCACCGGGTCAAGGGGGTGCGGTCAGGCCTGTGCCGGAGGGGTGTCGGAAGAGCCTGCCTCGCGCGCGGTGCGGGCGCGGTCGTCCATGAAGGCGTCGAATTCCTGCTTGTCCTTCGCCTCGCGCAGGCGGTTCAGGAAGCCTTCGAAGGCGGCCTGTTCCTCTTCGAGACGACGCAGGGTTTCGGCCTTGTAGGCGTCGAAGGCGGTGTTGCCCGAGGAGGCGTAGACGCGGTGGGCGCCCCACTGGACGTTGCGGGACTTGCGGCAGGACTGTCCAAACATGGTTTTGCTCCAGCGGTTGGTGATGGTCATGTAGGCGACGAGGGCGAGGCCCACGGGCCAGAAGAAGATGAAGCCCAGCACCATGGCGGTGATCCAGGCCTTGCGCCCATGCCCGTCGAGCCAGGCTTCGGCGCGCCGGGGCCAGGAGAGGAGGCCGCCTGCGGGTCGCGCGGCGGCGGCGGGGAAGGTGTTCATCGGCGGTATCTCCCGTGTTTCGGTTGCTATGTGAAGATGTTTCACATTTGGGAAGATGAGGGGTGTGGGGGGCTGGATCAAGGGGGTATGTTAAAATAATTCACATGCAGTTCGCGCGGGGGTCTGGCGGTGATCCGATGGAGCGCGGGGAAGGGCCCGCGCAGGCCTTTCAGCTGCCCCCGCGCCTTGCGGCGCAGGGGCAGCGGGTTTGGGGGCGTTCCGCCCCCTCTTGGCCTTGTGGCCAATTCACCCCCTGAGGGTATTTGGGCCGAGACGAAGGGGCGGGGCTGGGTCAGAGGGTGAAGGTGGTCTTGGTGGCGCCGGTGATGCGCAGGAGGTCTTCGGGGGCGATGGGGAAGATGTGGCGCGGGGTGCCTGCAGCGGCCCAGACGACGGGGAAGTCGAGGAGGCGCGGGTCGAGGAAGGTGGGGGAAGGGGTGAGGTGGCCCACGGGGGCGACGCCGCCTATGGCGAAGCCCGTCACGGTGCGGACGGTGGCGATATCGGCGCGGCCGAGCGGTTCGGCGGCAAGGGCGGTGGCGCGGTCGGGGGCAACCTGATTGCCGCCTGCGGTGAGGAAGAGGAAGAGACGGCCGGAGGTTTCGCCCGCAAAGAGGATGGATTTCACGATCTGGTCGAGATGGACGCCCGCCGCATCGGCGGCCTGTTGGGCGGTGCGGGTTTCGCCTTGGGTTTCGACGGGGGTTATGTCGAGCCCTGCGGACCGGAGGGCGGCGGTGACGCGGGCGAGGCTTTTCGACATGCTGGTTTTCCTGCGGTTTCCGCCTTGGTCTAGCGCGCCCCGGTGACGGGGTGCAACGGGGATGCGTTGACCCTGCGGGGCGGGCGGTGCAAGGCTGCGATGCATGACACATGCTCCCTTTTCCGCCCGCCTGACCCGTTCGCCCATCGCCTTTGACAAGGAGGCGGCGGCGGATGTCGTGCGCGCCTTCGGAGATCTTGCGCCGGAGGTGGCGGGTCTGCTGGCGGAGACGGCGGGATGTTCCCCCTATCTGAAGGGGTTGATGGGGCGCGAGGGGGAATGGCTGCGCGGGGCCTTGGCTGGGGCGCCGGAGGTGGCGATGGCGGCGGTGTTGGCAGCGCCCGTTGGCGTCGAGGGGGCGGAGGCGCTGGGCGAGGCGCTGAGGACGGCGAAGCGGCGGGCGGCGCTGTTGACGGCTTTGTGCGATCTGGGGGGCGTTTGGCGGCTGGAGGAGGTGACGGGGGCGTTGACGCGGTTGGCGGACCTGTCGGTCGATCTGGGGATCCGCTGGTTCGTGGGAGAGGAGATCCGGCGGGGCAAGCTGCCGGGGGCCGTTGCCGGGGATGAGGCGACGGGGGCGGGAATGGTGGCGCTGGCCATGGGGAAGACGGGGGCGGGGGAGTTGAACTACTCCTCCGACATCGACCTTGTCTGCCTGTTCGACGAGACGCGCTATGGCGATCAGGCGGGGGAGGCGCGGGCAGCCTTCATCCGGGTGACGCGGAAGATGGCGGCGCTGCTGTCGGACCTGACGGCGGGGGGCTATGTGTTCCGCACCGACCTGCGGTTGCGGCCTGACGCGGCGGTGACGCCGGTTTGCCTGAGCATGGCGGCGGCGGAGAGTTACTATGAGAGCGTGGGCCGGACATGGGAGCGGGCGGCCTATATCAAGGCGCGGCCCTGTGGCGGCGATCTGGCGGCGGGGGAGCGGTTCCTGCGCACGCTGGTGCCCTTTGTCTGGCGCAAGCATCTGGACTTCGCGGCGATACAGGACGCCCATGACATGCGGCTGCGCATCCGCGAGCATCGGCAGTTGAACCGGCCCCTGACGGTGGAGGGGCACAACATGAAGCTGGGGCAGGGCGGGATTCGGGAGATCGAGTTCTTCACCCAGACGCGGCAGTTGATCGCGGGGGGGCGGGACGCGGACCTGCGGGACCGGACCACGGTGGGCGGGTTGGCGGCGCTGGCGGCGAAGGGGTGGATACCGGGGGATGTGGCGGAGGAGTTGACGTCGCTCTACCGCGCGCATCGCGAGGTGGAGCATCGCTTGCAGATGGTGGGCGACGCGCAGACCCATGACATGCCGGTGACGGCGGAGGGAGTGGCCCGGATCGCCTGCTTCTGCGGAGAGGAGGAGGGGGCGTTCCGGGCCGGGCTGCTGGACCGTCTGGCGCGGACGGACAAGCTGACCGAGGGGTTCTTTGCCCCCGGCGCGGCGGAGGAGGGGCCGGAGCTTTCGGACCACGCGCGGGGGATCGTGGAGGGGTGGTCGCATTACCCCGCGTTGCGGAGCGAGCGGGCGCAGGCGATTTTCCGGCGGCTGCGGCCTGTTCTGCTGAAGCGGTTGATGCGGGCGGCGAATCCTGATGAGGCGCTGGTGGCGCTGGACGGGTTTTTGGCGGGCTTGCCTGCCGGGGTGCAGCTCTTCTCGCTTTTCGAGGCCAATCCGGCGCTGATCGATCTGATTATCGACATTGCGGGGACGTCGCCTTGGCTCGCGCGGTATCTGTCGCGGAATGCGGGGGTGCTGGACGGGGTGATCGGCGGGTCCTTCTTCGCGCCATGGCCGGGAGTCGGGCCGCTGGTCGAGGCGGTGGCGCGGGCAATGGAAGGCGAGGGGGATTACGAGAAAAAGCTGGGTGCGGCGCGGCGGGTGATGAAGGAATGGCGGTTCCGGGTGGGGGTGCACCATCTGCGCGGGCTGGTCGATGCCTTCGAGGCGGCGAAGCAATATGCCGATCTGGCCGAGGCGGTGATTGCCGCGCTGTGGCCGGTGGTCTGCGGGGAATTCGCGCGCAAGCATGGGCCGCTGCCGGGGAAGGGGGCAGTGGTGCTGGGCATGGGGTCGCTGGGGGCGGCGCGGTTGAATGCGGGGTCGGATCTGGACCTGATCGTGATCTACGATGCCGAGGGGGTGGAGGCGTCGGAGGGGGCGCGGCCTTTGGCGACGCGGGTCTATTATGCGCGACTGACGCAGGCCTTCGTCACGGCGCTGACGGCGCAGATGCCGGAAGGGCGGCTGTATGAGGTGGATATGCGGCTGCGGCCCAGCGGGCGGCAGGGGCCGGTGGCGACGTCCATCCAGAGCTTCACCAGCTATCAGGAGGGGGAAGCGTGGACCTGGGAGCATCTGGCCTTGACCCGTGCGCGGCCTTTGGCGGGGGCGGCGGAGGTGATGGCGGCGGTGGAGGCGTTCCGGCGGCGGCTCTTGCCCGAGAAGGGGCAGGGGCCGACGGTGCGCCGCGATGTGGCCGAGATGCGGGCGCGGTTGCAAGCGGCGAAACCGGCGCGGGGGCAGTGGGAGGCGAAGAACGGGCCGGGCCGGTTGATGGATATCGAATTGATGGCGCAACTGGCCGCGCTTTTGACCGGATCGCCTGCGCGCGGGGTGGAGCGGCAGATCGAGGCGGGGCGAAAGGGCGGTATCCTGTCGGATTCGGACGCGCAGGTCCTGCTGGATGCCTACAGGCTCTTGTGGCGGTTGCAGGCGGGGACGCGGCTGATCACCGATGGTGTGGTGGAGCCGGGAAGCCTTGGCGAGGGGGCCTGCGCCTTCCTCTTGCGCGAGACGGGCGAGACGGTGGCGGAGGCGCTGTCGCAGCGGCTGGAGGTGGTGACGGGACTTGCCGAGGCGGTGATTGCGGCCCATGTCGGGCAGGGGGCATGAGATGGGGAGACGGGCTTTGCTTCTGAAAGAGGCCGATCCGAAGGGGCTGGTGCGGGAAAGCTATCGCATCGAGGGGATCACCCTTGGCGAGTGCCGGTCGATCTTTGTCGATTGGGCGCTGAGCCTGCCGGTGGATGCGCCGATGAAGGATGCGATCCGGGTGCTGATGGCGGAATATGCGCTGGGCGCGCCGGATCATCCGATGTCGAAGGTGATGGAGGACGGGTTGATGACGCCGGATGCGCCCAAGCGGCGCGGGGGGCGGGCGGCGCGGGTGGGTGGCGTCTGAGGCGATTTCTGGCGCAGAAATCGCGGAAAATTCTGACGCAGAATTTTCTGGGGCGCGGCGTCGGGTGCCGAAATCTGAGTCAGATTTCGGGTCGATTTCTGTGTCAGAAATCGCTTAGCCGCGGGCGGCGGCTTCCAGCGCTGCGATGTCAAGCTTTACCATGCCCATCATCGCCTGCGTCACCCGCGTGGCTGTGGCGTCATCGGTCGTGAGCATAAGCCGGATCAGGCTGCGCGGGACGATCTGCCATGACACGCCGAAACGGTCGGTCAACCAGCCGCAGCGCTGGGCCTGACCGCCTTGCAGGAGGGCGTTCCACAGAAGGTCCACCTCGGCCTGTGTGTCCAGATGCACCTCGATCGAGGCGGCGGGGGTGAGGCGGTACTGCGGGCCGCCGTTGAGGAAGGTGTAGCGCTGGCCCATGAGGGACAGGTGCAGCAGGAAAGTCCCTTCGGCCCCGCGGCGGGGGAAGCTTTGCAGGATGCGCGATCCGGGCAGGAGGGCGACGTAGGTCTCGGCGGCTTCCTGCGCTTGGCCGTCGAACCAGAGGCAGGTCTGGAGGCTGGGTCCCGTCATCTGCGCGCTCCCCTTGCGGCTCATTCTGAGAATGAACCCGCAAGGGGAGTCGGGCAAGCGGTCAGCGCAGGGCGCTGGCCTCGGCTGCAAGCTTGGTGATGGTGGCCCAGTCGCCTGCGGCCATCGCCTCTTTCGGCGCGACCCATGAACCGCCGACGCAGAGGATGTTCTTCAGCGACAGATAATCGGGGGCGTTCTTCAGGCTGATGCCGCCGGTGGGGCAGAATTTCACCTGCGGGATGGGGGAGCCGATGGATTTCAGGAAGGCCGCGCCGCCGGATTGTTCGGCGGGGAAGAATTTCTGCACCGTGTAGCCGCGTTCGAGGAGGGTCATGATCTCGGTCGCCGTCACCGCGCCGGGGAGGAGGGGGAGGCCCTCATCCTCGCAGGCCTTGATCAGGCTGTCGGTCGCGCCGGGGGAGACGCCGAAGGTGGCGCCGGCCTTTTTCGCCGCCTTGACGTCGGCAGGGGTGAGGAGGGTGCCAGCGCCGACGGTGCCGCCTTCGACATCGGCCATGGCGCGGATGGCGTCGAGGGCTGCGGGGGTGCGGAGGGTGACCTCCAGCGCGGGGAGGCCGCCTGCGACGAGGGCGCGGGCCAGGGGGGCGGCATGGGCGAGGTCGTCGATGACGAGGACGGGGACGACGGGGGCGAGTTGGCAGACTTTCAGCGCGGCGGCGGATTGCTGGGCGGGGGTCATGGACTTTCCTTTCGGCGGTTCGCTTGTGGCGAGCGCCGGGGGTTTTGCACCCCCGGACCCCCGCAGGATATTTGGAGAACGGATGAAGGGGGAAGGGCTGCGTCAGACAACGACCGCACCCCCCGTTTCGGCGGGGCCGACATGGCGGCGGAAGGCGGCGAAGAGTTCGCGCCCGATGCCGAATTCGTTGGCGGAGAGGTCCGCCGTGACCGGGGTGCGGCTGTCGAAATCGGGGGCGAGGACGGTGAGGGTGCCTGCGGTGGCATCCAGCCGGATGATGTCGCCGTCGCGGAGCTTGGCGAGCGGGCCGCCCGATGCGGCCTCGGGCGAGACGTGGATGGCGGCGGGCACCTTGCCCGACGCGCCCGACATGCGGCCGTCGGTGACGAGGGCGACTTTCAACCCGCGGTCCTGCAGCACGGTCAGGGTGGGGGTGAGGGAGTGGAGTTCGGGCATGCCGTTCGACTGCGGGCCTTGGAAGCGGACGACGACCACGGTGTCGGAGGTGAATTCGCCACGCTTGAAGGCGGCCTTGACCGCCTCCTGGTCGTGGAAGATGCGGCACGGGGCTTCGATCACGTGGCGCTCGGGGGCGACGGCGGAGACCTTGATCACGCCGCGACCGAGGTTGCCGGTGAGCTGTTTCAGGCCGCCCGAGGGTTGGAACGGGTCGGTGGCGGGGCGGAGGATCTTGTCGTTGAGCGTTTCGTTCGCGCCGTCTTCCCAGTGAAGTTTGCCGTCCTTGAGCTTGGGTTCCTGCCGGTAGAGGGAGAGGCCGTCGCCAGCCACCGTCTTTGCGTCGGCATGGAGGAGGCCTGCGTCGAGGAGTTGGCCGATCATGTAGGAGAGGCCACCCGCGGCGTGGAAATGGTTCACGTCGGCAAGGCCGTTGGGGTAGACCTTGGCCATCAGCGGCACGACTTCGGAGATGTCGGCGAAATCCTGCAGGTCGAGGATCACGCCCGAGGCGCGGGCCATTGCGGGCAGGTGCAGGACGAGGTTGGTGGAGCCGCCGGTGGCCATGAGTCCGACAAGGCCGTTCACATAGGCGCGTTCGTCGAGGATTTCGCCCACGGGGCGGTAATCGTTGCCGAGCGCGGTGATCTGGGCGGCGCGTTCCACCGCCGCCGTCGTCAGCGCCTCGCGCAGGGGGGTGCCGGGGTTGACGAAGCTTGCGCCGGGGAGGTGGAGGCCCATGAACTCCATCAGCATCTGGTTGGTGTTCGCGGTGCCGTAGAAGGTGCAGGTGCCGGGGCCGTGATAGGAGGCCATTTCCGCCTCCATCAGCTTGTCGCGGCCGATCTCGCCTGCCGCATAGGCGTTGCGGACCTTGGCCTTTTCGTCATTGGGCAGGCCCGAGGTCATGGGGCCTGCGGGGACGAAGATCGTGGGCACATGGCCGAAGGTGGAGGCGGCGATGATGAGGCCCGGAACGATCTTGTCGCAGACGCCGAGATAGAGGGCGGAGTCGAAGGTGTTGTGCGACATGGCCACGCCCGCGGCCAGCGCGATCACGTCGCGGGAGAAGAGCGAGAGTTCCATGCCGGGCTGGCCCTGTGTGACGCCGTCGCACATGGCGGGAACCCCGCCCGCGACCTGAGCGGTCGCCCCGGCCTTGCGGGCGGCGGTGCGGATGATCTTGGGGTAATCCTCGAAGGGCTGATGCGCCGAGAGCATGTCGTTATAGGCGGTCACGATCCCGATGTTCGGGGCACGGCCTGCGGCGAGTGCGTCCTTGTCCGCGCCCATCGCGGCATAGGCATGGGCTTGGTTTCCGCAGGCGAGATGGCCACGTGCAGGGCCGTCCTTCGCCGCCTTGGCGAGGCGCTCCAGATAGGCGCCCCGGCTGTTTTCGGAGCGGGCGCGGATGCGGTCCGTGACGCGGGTGATGGCGGGATTGAGCGACATGGGCGACTCCTTCGGCGGCGGCTGGCGTGGTTCTAGCAGATTCCGTTAGCGCTAACAACCAGCCTTTGGTGGCGGGGGTCTGGCCTGTTCCTGGCTGGTCTTTGCCTTGGCGGGGCGGGATTGTTGCAAGTTCGATGCCAGTGAAGCGTCATTGTTTCGATAATGGCGCTAAAAACTTGAAATGTCTTTCCGTTAACCAAATTCGGCCACATTCGATTCCCATTACTCCGTGCATCTGGATGGGTGCATGCCCGGAGGAATGGGAATGAAGAGTATGAAAAGCATCGCGATGCTGGGCCTTGCTCTGGCGCTTTCGGCCTGTGTTTCCTCGGAGCCGGCGAGCCGGGGTGTTTCGACCGACGCACTGACGCTGGCATCGCGGGGGACGGGGTCGATCCCGACCGAGGGGCCGCGCGTGGTGGCGCCGCTTTACACCGTGGCGGATGTCCGCATCGACGTGCCGCGCGAATTGCGCGTGTCGGAGGCGAATGTCTATTACCCGATGGCCGATATCGTGTGGCGCGGTGACGCCATGGGGGATCGCCATGCCCAGATCAAGGCGATCTTCGAGGATGCCGCGCAGCAGGCGACCGCCGGGATGGCCGGGCCGACGCGGGCGGTGGTTTCCGTCAAGTTGCAGCGGTTCCATGGCGTGACGGAGAAGACCCGTTACACCATTGGTGGCACGCATGACATGGTCTTTGAACTGACCGTTCTGGATGCGGCGACAGGGGCCGTGCTGGACGGGCCGCGCGTGGTGCGCGCCGATGTGCGTGCAGCGGGCGGTCAGGCGGCGATTGCCGAGGAACAGGCCGGGCGGACGCAGAAGGTCGTGGTGACCGAGCGTCTGGTGCAGGCCTTCCGCACCGAGCTTTCGGGAACGGTCACTGACCCGTCGTTGGTGGCGCGGGCGGCGCAGACGCCGGGCACGGCGGTCGTGCTGACGCGCTGAGACTTTATTCATCGGACAGGACAGGGTAAGGGGAGGGCATGATGTCCTCCCCTTCCTCATTTCCCGATGAAGCGGCCGCTGCGCGCGGCCTTCCCGTGGTGCGGCTGAAGCCGAAGGCGGAGGCGCGGGCGATCCGGCATGGCTTCCCCTGGGTCTATGCCGATGAGCTGGTGATGGACCGGCGGACGGGGAACATCCCGCCCGGCGCGCTGGCCGTTCTGGAGGATGGCGAGCGGCGGGCGCTGGGTCTGGTGACTGTCAATGTGAAGTCGAAGATCGTGGCGCGGATGCTGGACCGCGATCCGGCGGCGGTGGTGGATGAGGCGTGGTTTGCGGCGCGCCTGACCCGCGCGCTGGAGTTGCGCGAGCGTCTGCATGATGCGCCCTTCTACCGTCTGGTGCATGCCGAGGCGGATGGGTTGCCGGGGGTTGTGATCGACCGGTTCGGTGATGTGGCGGTGGTGCAGCCGAATGCGGCATGGGCCGAGGTTTTGCTGGAGCCTTTGGTTGCGGCGCTGCGGGCGGTGACCGGGGTTTCGACGGTGGTCAAGAACGGGACCGGGCGGTCGCGCGGTCTTGAGGGGCTGGCGGAGGAGACGGTCGTCCTTTGCGGCGCGGTCGAGGGGCCGGTGCCGGTGCCGATGAATGGTGCGGTCTATATGGCGGATGTGACGGGGGGGCAGAAGACCGGCCTCTTCTATGATCAGCGGCCGAACCATGCCTTTGCCGCGCGTCTGGCGAAGGGGGCGCGGGTGCTGGATGTGTTCAGCCATGTGGGCGGCTTTGCCTTGGCTGCGCTGGCGGGCGGGGCTTCGTCGGCGGTTGCGGTGGATGCATCGGCCCCTGCACTGGCGCTGGCGGAGGCGGGGGCCAAGGCTTCGGGCGTGGCGGATCGCTTCGTCACGCGGCAGGGGGATGCCTTTGCCGTGCTGGAGGCCTTGGCGGCGGATGGGGAGCGGTTCGATCTGGTGATCTGCGACCCGCCCGCCTTTGCGCCGGCGAAGCCTGCGCTGGAGGCGGGGCTGCGGGCCTATGAACGGATCGCGCGGCTGGCCGCGCCTCTGGTCGCGCCGGGGGGGTATCTGGTGTTGTGTTCCTGTTCCCATGCGGCGGACCTGTCGGCCTTTCGCAATGCATCCGCGCGGGGCATCGGGCGGGGCGGGCGGCGAGGGCAGCTTTTGCATACTGGATTCGCCGGGGCGGACCATCCGATGCTGCCGCAACTGGCGGAAAGCGGATACCTCAAGTCGCTGTTCTTCCGACTGGATTGATGCGGGCGGTTCTGGATGCCTGCGTGCTGTACCCGCCCGTGTTGCGGGATCTGCTGTTGGGCATGGCGGAGGCGGGGCTTTACGAGCCGAAATGGTCGGAGCGCATCCTTGAGGAATGGGCGCGGGCGACGGTGAAGCTGGGGCCTGCGGCCGAAGCCCAGGCACGTGGCGTGGCCGTGCTGATGCGCGAGGTGTTTCCGCGCGCGATGGTAGCGGCGGCGCCGGGGGTGGAGGCGCGGCTGGTGCTGCCCGATCCGAACGATACGCATGTGTTGGCCGTGGCGGTGGCGTGCGGGGCGGATGCCATCGTCACCTTCAACGCCGCCGATTTCCCGCGCCATGTTCTGGCGGGGGAAGGGGTGCAGCGGCGGGACCCGGACGGGTTCCTGTGGGAATTGTGGTCGGGTGATCCCGATAAGGCGGGCGCGGTGATCGCGCGTGTCCATGCGCGGGCCGAGGAGATGGCGGGGGGGCCTGTCTCGTTGAAGGCGCTGCTGAAGCGGGCCAGTCTGCCAAGGCTGGCGAAGGCGGTCACTCAGGACGGCAGGGCGGGCTGAAGCCAGCGGCGTTCGTTCGCCTCGATCTGGGCGATGCGGTCGGCGCTCGAGGGATGCGAGAGGAGCCATGCGGGCATCTGGCCGCGGTTGGCCTTGGTCATCGCATCCAGTTTGCGGAAAAGCGATTTCTGCGGTTCCGTGCCGATCCCGGATTTCAGGAGGAGGGCGGTGGCATAGGCGTCGGCCTCGTATTCGTCGCGCTGCGAGAGGCGGGCGGCGAGGGCTGCAGAAATGAGGTTCGCGATCCAGAAGCCGATGAAGGGCAGGAAGCGGTTCAGCACGGCGGAGAGCACCACGAAAACGGCGTTCTGACCGGTGAAGTCGATCATCCGGCGGCGGGTGTGACCCAGCGCCACATGGCCCATCTCATGCGCGATGACGGCGGCGAGTTCCTCGGGCGTGACCTCGCCCCGGACCTTGCGGTTGAGGAAGCCGCGCGTGAGGAAGATGCGCCCGTCGGGAGAGGCGAGGCCGTTGACCGGCTCCACCTCGAAGACATGGACGGGGATGGCGGGGATGTCGAGCGCCGTGGCCATGCGGTCGGCAAGGCGGGTGACGGAAGGATCGGTCAGCGGGCGCGACTGCTGATCCAGCATCTTGTGCGTCCGCCAGACGGAGAAGCGGTACATCATCAGCGCGTAGCCGATGGCGATGAGGGTGGGGATGATCAGCGCGGCCATGGGCAAGGATATGGGCAGGCCGCGCCGGATGGGAAGGGGGGGTCAATCACGCTCTTGCGCGTTGCGCCAGAGGATGCTGCCGAGGATCAGGGTGACCACGCCCGAGGCGATGGCCGCGGCAAGGTTTCCCAGCACGGCGCCGAGTTCGCGGATGTCGGAGGAGAAGGTATAGCCCAACCCGATGTAGATGGAGACCCAGATGCAGGTGCCAGCCATGGCGGGCAGGGTGAAGCCCGCCCAGTTGATGCGGGCGGCCCCGGCAGAGAAATTGACATAGGGGCAGAGGGCCGAGACGGCCCAGCGGGAGAGGAAGATGGCGGGCAGGCGGCGGCTTTCGAGCCATGTCACCGCGCGTTCAACCAGCGCGGCGGTGTGGCGGCGGCGCGAGAGGCGGTCGATGAGGCGCGGGCCGAGGTTGCGGCCCAGCCAGTAGCCCGACTGGTCGCCAAGGCAGGCCCCGGCCAGCGCCCCGATCCAGAGCGGGAGCGCGCTGAGGTCACCTGCGGCGGCGAAGGCCCCGGCCGCCAGCATCACGAGCGAGGCGGGGATGGGCAGGGCGAGGCAGGCGAGGAAGTTCGTGAGCGCGATCAGCAGCGCGCCCCATTCCGGGACGAGGGCAAGGAGCGTTTCGGTCATTCCACGCCCTCTTGCGCATCGACGAGGGCCTGCACGGCGGTAATGAGGTCCGTGACGGGAACGCCGTGTTCCTGTGCCAGCGAATAGAGCGGCTGGCGCGCATCGTCGCGGTCCTGTGTGGCAAGGACGCGGGCGAGATCGTCGCGGTCCAGACCGTAGCTGCGGGCGATGAAGCGGGGGGTCATCCAGCCCGCGACCGGCTTTTCCGCGCGGTTCGAGAGGATCAGGGCCATGTCCACCGTCCGCCATGCGAAGAAGAGGCAGGCCGTGAGCGCGCCGAGGAAGGCGAGCGACAGGATCGGGTTGCGCTGCCAGATGCGGCGGATCATCGGATGTCCTTCAGGCCGCGGGCGATGCCGTCCAGCGTCATGGGCACCATGCGGCCCGCGAAGATGTCGCGGATCAGGCGGATCGACTGGGTATGCTGCCAATGCGCCTCGGGCACCGGGTTGATCCAGAGATGGCGGGGCCAGCGGGTGCAGGCGCGTTCCAGCCATGTAGCGCCCGACTCGCGGTTCCAATGTTCGTTGGCCCCGCCAGGATGGGTGATCTCGTAGGGCGACATGGAGGCGTCGCCCACGAAGATGCAGTGCCAGTCGGGGCCGTAGGTGTTCATGAGGTCCATCGTCGGGGTCTGGTCGTCCCAGCGGCGGCGGTTGTCGCGCCAGACGCCTTCGTAGAGGCAGTTATGGAAGTAGAAGGGGGCGAAATGCTTGAACTCGGAACGGGCGGCTGAGAAGAGTTCCTCCATGACGCGGATGTAGGGGTCCATCGATCCGCCGACGTCAAGGAAAAGGATCACTTTCACGGCATTTCGGCGTTCGGGGCGGGTCTGCACGTCGAGCCAGCCGTGATCGGCGGTGGCGCGGATCGTGGCGTCGAGGTCGAGTTCCTGTTCCGCCCCGTCGCGCGCCCAGCGGCGCAGGCGGCGCAGCGCCACCTTGATGTTGCGGGTGCCGAGTTCGACGCGGTCGTCGAGATTGCGGAAATCGCGGCGGTCCCAGACCTTGACCGCGCGTTGGTGGCGGCTGCCCTCCTGCCCGATGCGCAGGCCTTCGGGATTGTAGCCATAGGCGCCGAAGGGGGAGGTTCCGGCGGTGCCTATCCATTTCGAGCCGCCCTGATGGCGGGCCTTCTGTTCCTCCAGCCGTTTGCGAAGGGTTTCCATCAGCTTGTCGAACCCGCCCAAGGCCTCGATCTGGGCACGTTCCTCGGGCGTCAGGTGCTTTTCGGCCAGTTTTTCCAGCCAGTCGCGGGGCAGGTCGATGGCGTCCAGAACCTGATCCGCCGTGATGCTTTCCAGCCCGTTGAAGGCGGCGGCGAAGGCACGGTCGAAGCGGTCGAGGTGGCGTTCATCCTTGACCATCGCGACGCGGGCGAGGTGGTAGAAGCCGTCGACATCATAGGTGACGAGGCCCGCCGCCATGCCTTCGAGGAAGGCGAGGTATTCGCGCAGGGAAACGGGGATGCCTTCCTTCCGGAGCGTCTGGAAGAAGGGCAGGAACATCGGTCCGGCCTCAGACCATGCGGTCTACGACGAGGGTCAGGATCAGGCCGATGATGGCGAAAGCGATGCCGAACCCTGCGCCGTATTGCAGGGCGTCCAGTCGTTTTCCACCGGATTTCAAAGCCTTGCGCGCACCGAAGGCGGCACCCAGAACAAAGCCTGCAATGATGATCATGTCCAGCCCCTTGTCTTGCAACCGGGGCCGGAGGAGGCCCCGTCAGCCGCTGCGGCCCGTCGTGGCCAGACCTGAAATGTCCGACAGCCGGGCGCGCACCTGCGCGTCAGAGCCGAAGCCATAGCGTGCCCAGCCGAGACTGTCGAGACGGGCGGCCCGTGCCTCGTGCATCCGGCCAAGGGCGGCGTTGGCTTCGGCGTTGATCATCAGGAGCGTGGCGAGAAGGGCCGCGTTTTCCGCCCGGCGCACCACCGGGATCGCGCGTTCGGTCAGGGCCAGCGCCTCGGCGAAGCGGCCATCGGACAGGGCGAAGGCGGCGATCTGCATGTCGACATGGGCGGAACGTACGTCACCGCCGGGTAGGCGTTGCCAGATGGCCTGCGCGGTGCGGAAGGCCTCGGTCGCAGCGGCGCGGTCCTGCGAGACCTGCGCGCGGCCGATGGCGAACCACGAGAAGGCGAGGCGGTTGTCCTGCCAGCCCTGCGTCTGCGCGATGGAGAGCATGCGTTGCGCGGCGCGCAGGCGGGCGGCATCGGAGCCGCGCGGGGTGAAGGCCTGTTCCACCGCATCGACCCAGGCGCGCGGGGCCATGGCGAGGGGGCGGCCCGCGCCGCGGCCTTCGCCGGCGGGGTTGAGGCGCGCGAGGATGGCGGGCAGGCGCGCGGCGACTTCGGCGCGGGTCATGCCGTTCTGGAGGGCCGGATCGTAATGGACACGCAGGACCAGCATGTCGAAGCCCGACAGGACGGTCAGGAAGTTGTCGTCGTTGAAGACGCTGTCAGGCAGGCGGTAGAGGTCATTCAGCGGGCCGATGGCCTGCGCCAATTCCTCGTGCAGGCAGTCGCGCACCTCTTGCGGGGTGCTGTCGGAGGGGACGATGATCCCGACCTTCTCGCGCCGGGTGAGGGTGGTCCAGTCGGTGACGCCGGAGCCGCGGGCGGCGCGGTATTCGGCGAAGGAGGAGACACGCGGGACGACGAAGCAGGCCGCCTGCGGCACGGCGCGGCGCATGGCGGCGCGCGGCTGGAAGTCGATGGTGATGGCGGCCTGTGCGGCGTTTCCGGCGGGTGCGATGTCGATGCCCGCCTCGGCGCGCATACGCGACAGGACGCGGGTCAGATCGGGCGGGGCGGTGGTTGGCACATCGCCTGTGAGGGCCACGGTGATGGGGCCTTCGAAACGGGTGAAGACGGGCAGGGCGCGCCCGCTTTCCATCAGGAATTCCAGATCGAGGATATCCTGCGCGATCTCGGCATTGCTGCGGGCGGCGGGTGCGGGCAGGGCCTGCGCGAAGGATTGCAGCGGGGCAAGCCTTTCACCCGAGGGGGAGGCGTCGGAACGCGTCATCGTGACCTGTTCCGGGGTCGCGGAGACGCAGCCGGAAAGGAATAGGGCGAGGGCCGTGACGGCAAAGGGAAAACGCATGAGTGGCAGCTCTGCTTTCGAGTGAAACCAAGGGCCTTGCGGCCCCACCGACAACAACGGTCGGTGATCCGAAGATCACCGTCCGCCCACATCGGGCACGGCGAAGCCCCCGCTTCGCCTGTGACCCGAAACCGTTCCTCGCATGCCAAAAGCCCGCGTCCGGCACGAAGCCCGTCGGGCCCGCGCAGCGCGGAACGGACGGAGGGCTTTGGCTCAGGGACACGGACACTTGGTTAACCACATACAGGTGAGGAACGGATGCCCCCCTTAAGCATGGGGCGAGTGTCGGTATCAGGGCGGGTTGGTGTCAATTCGTGGAAAAGTCCGAGACCAAGGTCGGACTAGCCATCGCGTCCCGCAGGGCGCAGGACACTGCATTTGCGCGGTTGCATCACGCAATGTTGCGTTATGTTTCAAAAAACTTGCCGTGCGTTACCGGATTGCGGCGAAACTGCGGCGGAGTTGCGGCGAAAAGATGCGATTCGTCAGCGCGTGTTCCGGGCCATGAAGGCAAGTCTTTCGAAAAGGTGAACGTCCTGTTCGTTCTTGAGCAGCGCGCCATGCAGGCGGGGCAGGGCGGGGCCGCCTTCGCGGCGCAGGTCTTCGGGCGACAGATCCTCGGCCAAGAGGAGGCGGAGCCAGTCCAGCACCTCGGAGGTTGAGGGTTTCTTTTTGAGCCCCGGCATATCGCGCAATTCATAAAATTGCGTCAACGCGGCGGTCAGGAGCGCGGGCTTCAGCCCCGGAAAATGCACCTCGACGATGCTGCGCATCGTGTCGATGTCGGGGAAACGGATGTAGTGGAAGAAGCAGCGGCGCAGGAAGGCGTCGGGAAGCTCTTTTTCGTTGTTGGAGGTGATGATGACCACGGGGCGGTGCATGGCGCGGATGGTTTCGCCGGTTTCGTAGACGTGGAATTCCATCCGGTCGAGTTCCTGCAGGAGGTCGTTGGGGAATTCGATATCGGCCTTGTCGATCTCGTCGATCAGGAGGACGACCTTCGCAGGTGCAGAAAAGGCCTGCCAGAGCTTGCCCTTGCGGATGTAGTTGCGCACGTCGTGGACGCGTTCGTCGCCGAGCTGGCTGTCGCGCAGCCGGCTGACGGCATCGTATTCGTAGAGGCCCTGCTGCGCCTTTGTGGTGCTTTTAACATGCCATTCGATCAGCGGCATCCCGAGCGCCTGCGCGACCTGCCGGGCGAGTTCGGTCTTGCCCGTGCCGGGTTCGCCCTTCACCAGCAGCGGACGTTCCAGCGTGACGGCGGCATTGACCGCGACGGTGAGGTCTTCGGTGGCGATGTAACCGGAGGTTGATGAGAACTTCGTCATGTTTCGCAAGGGTATCCTGTGGGCCGCGACGGACCGTAGCGGGCCGCGCTTTCGGTCGCAACTGCTAGTGACAATCCCCCGATGATGGTCTAGATGCACCGCCAACAGGAGAGCGCCCATGCAAGCAGACCCCCTGTCGGCGCGATCCGACCAGACGGAGAGACGTGTGATGAAGCCCGAGGTGTTCCTTCCCGACGATTACCGTCCTGCCGAGGACGAGCCTTTCATGAATGACCGCCAACTGGAGTATTTTCGGCGGAAGTTGCTGAACTGGAAGGCCGAGCTACTGGAGCAATCGGCGGAGACGATCGACAACCTGCAGGACAGCGCGCGCAACGTGCCCGACCTTGCGGACCGGGCGAGCGAGGAGACGGATCGGGCGCTGGAACTCAGGACGCGGGACCGGCAGCGCAAGCTGGTGGCGAAGATCGACGCGGCGCTGCGGCGGATCGAGAATGGCGAATACGGCTATTGCGAGATGACCGGGGAGCCCATCAGCCTGAAGCGGCTGGATGCGCGGCCGATCGCCACGATGACGCTGGAGGCGCAGGAAAAGCACGAGCGTCGGGAAAAGGTTCACCGCGACGACTGATCGCGGGGGTGGCCCTTGTTTCGGGGGCCTGCAAGAGGGACAGTGACGCCGGGCCGATGGTCCGGCGTTTTTCATTTCCGCAAGGAATTCGGAGGGTTGGGATGAGCCTGATCGGGCGGCGGGTCACCGTGCTTGGCGCGGGGGTGGCGGGGCTGGCGGTGGCGCGGGCGCTGGCGATGCGCGGGGCGGCGGTGACGGTGCTGGAGCAGGCGGATGCCATCCGCGAGGTGGGGGCGGGGTTGCAGGTTTCGCCCAACGGGGCGGCGGTGCTGCGGACGCTGGGGTTGGGGGAGGCGCTGGAGGCGGCCTCGATGCGGGCCTCGGGGGTGGTGTTGCGGGACGGGTTGGACGGCGCGCAGGTGCTGCGGATGGATCTGGCGCGGCTGCGGCCGGGGCAGGGGTGGCATTTCGTGCATCGGGCGGATCTGATCGCGCTTTTGGAGCGGGGCGCGCGCGAGGCGGGGGTGGAACTGCGCCTGTTGCAGAAGGTGGAAGCCGTTGATCTGGCAGGGGAAAGGCCCGTGGCCGTGACCGCGCAGGGGGGGCGCGTGGAGGCCGATCTGATGATCGGGGCGGATGGGTTGCATTCGCCCGCCCGGATCGCGTTGAACGGGAAGGTGGCGCCGTTCTTCACGCATCAGGTGGCGTGGCGGGCGGTGGTGCCGGGGGACACTTCGGACCCTGCGGAGGCCGAGGTGCATATGGGACCCGGCAAGCATCTGGTGAGCTATCCTCTGCGGGGGGGGCAGTGGCGCAACATCGTGGCGGTGGAGGAGCGGCGGCGCTGGGTCGAAGAGGGCTGGTCGCTGCGGGATGATCCGATGGAGTTGCGGCTGGCCTTCGCGGGGTTTTCGCCGCGGGTGCGGGGCTGGCTGGAACGGGTGGAGGATGTCTGGCTGTGGGGGCTGTTCCGACATCCGGTGGCCAAGGTCTGGCATCGCTGCATGCCATTGGGATCATTGGCGATTCTGGGAGATGCGGCGCATCCGACGCTGCCTTTCCTCGCGCAGGGGGCGAATATGGCGCTGGAGGATGCATGGAGCTTGGCTGCGGCCTTGGCGGGGCATGACGGGGATGCGGCGGCCTTGGCTGCGTGGGAGGCGGGGCGCAAGCCGCGTTGCGCGCGGATCGTGGAGGCGGCGAATGCCAATGCACGGAATTACCACCTGTCGGGGGCCAAGCGGGCCATCGGGCATGGTGTCTTGCGCCTTGGCGGGATGGTGGCGCCGGGGGCCGCGCTGAAGCGGTTCGACTGGCTTTATGGGCATGATGTGACGGCGTGAGGCCTGTGCCGCAAGCCGTGCCGTAAAGCGTACCGCAAAGTGTATGCGCGCAGCGAACGGTGATGAAGGGATCGGGCTGGTTTCGTTAACGGGTTGGGAACCGGGGCGGGAGGTCCCGGGTCAGGCCCGGGACTGGGTCACCCGTCCGGTCATTCGTAGGTGAAGGTCGCGATTTCGCAGATGTTCACCCCGGCGCGTTCCAGCACGTCGCCATCTTCGAACTCGGCGCGGAAGTCGAACATGCAATAGCCGGTCGCATCATCGAAATTGATGACGACGGAAGAGCCGGAGGGAAGGACATCCTCGCCGAGGATGTCTTCCTCCCAGCTTTTGGAACCGGTGTTGGAGCCGAAGAAGCGGACGATCGTGTAGCCCGTGTTGTTGACGATGGTCACGCGGCGGTCGAGCGCGAGGGCGGGCAATGCGGTGGTGAGGGAGAGAGACAAGGCGAGGGCAAGGCGGATCACGTTGGGGCTCCGGTCGGAAGGGATATTCGGAGCGGAGGCTAGGGGACGGCCGGGGCGGGGCGGAAGGTCAATTTGACATAGGTTAATGTTTGATTTCTCGCATGTGTTTTGGGTGCATCATGGGGGCGTGATTGGGCTTGCAGCGAGGCCCGCGCCGGGGTGATCCGGGGCCTCTTTCATTACTGGCGGTGGGTTTTGGCGGAGGCTGCGGCCCCGGAGCAATTCCGCGGCGGGGTGTGCGTCAGGCGTCGAGGTCCACCCAGACAGGGACGTGGTCGGAGGGTTTCTCGCCGCCCCTTACCGCCTTGTCTATGCCTGCGTCGCGCAAGAGGTCGGCGCATTGGGGGGAGAGGAGGAGGTGGTCAATACGGATGCCGTTGTTCCGTTCCCATGCGCCGGCCTGATAGTCCCAGAAGGAATATTGGCCGGGGCGCGGGTCGCGGGCGCGGAAGGCGTCGGTGAGGCCAAGATTGACGATCCGGCGGAAGGCGGCGCGGGTTTCGGGGAGGAAGAGGGCGTCGGTGGCCCATGCCTCGGGCTTGGCGGCGTCGTGGGGTTCGGGGATGACGTTATAGTCGCCGCAGAAGGCGAGGGGGTCCTCGGTGGCAAGCAGCGCCTTCACGCGGGATTCCATGCGGGACATCCATGCGAGTTTGTAGTCGTATTTCGGCCCCGGCGCGGGGTTGCCGTTGGGCAGGTAGAGGCCGCAGATACGGACGGCGCGCTTGTCGCCGATCACCGTCGCCTCGATCCAGCGGGCCTGTTCGTCGCTGTCGTCGCCGGGGAGGCCGCGGGTCACGTCTTCCAACGGGAGTTTGGAGAGGATCGCCACGCCGTTGAAGGATTTCTGCCCGTGGGTTTCGACGCGGTAGCCCATGTCCTCGAAGATCTCGCGCGGGAAGCCTTCGTCGACGGACTTGATTTCCTGCAGGCAGACAACGTCGGGCTTCGCCTCGGCCAGCCACGCGGGCAGGGCTTCGATGCGGGCCTTGATGCCGTTGATGTTGAAGGTGGCGAGTTTCATGGGCGTCTCCCTTGCCCCTCCGTTCTAGGCCGGAGGGGTGGGGGGAAACAAGTCGGCCTGTTCCGGTCAGGCCGTCGCCGCAAGGCCCATGCGGGCGGCGGAGAGCCAGAGCATGTCGATCCGGCGGAGTTCGGCGGGGTCGAAGCGGTGGGCCTCTTCCCAGTAGCGCCCCGATGGGACGTGGTAGCCGAGCGCGTCTTCGCGTTTGAGGGCGGCATCGGCGAGGCGGATGTCGAAGGGCATGGGGCGGGCATGGGCGGCGCGCTCGCGGGCCATGCGCGGGAAGATCAGGCGCGAGGGGCCGAAGGAGAGGTTGACCATGGCGCAACCCTCCATCGCGGCAAGGATCATCAGGCGGGCGGATTTCGCCTCGAGGCTTTGCAGGGTGATGTCGGGGCGGAGGGGATCGGCGGTGCCTGCGCCGTAGAAATGGGTCTGGCCCTTGGGGTAATGCATGTCGCAGCCGAAGGCGGCGATCACGCTGGGTTTCAGGGCGTGGAGCGCCCAGTAAGCGGCGGTAAAGGCCATGGTGCCGCCCGCATAGACAAAGCCGCCGAAAGCGTTCTGGGCGGGGACGAAGTCATCCTGCGTGATGGTCTGCTGGCCTGCGCGGGGTGTCGGGCGGCGGTCTGCGGGGAAGTCCCAAGGGTAGATGTGATGCGTCCAGTCGGGGCGCACCGCATGGGCGTTGTTGATGGCAAGGATGGCGTCAAAGGGCGCGCGGGGCCAGTTGGCGGCCTCGGTCACGCTGGGGCCGGAGCCGAGCATCAGGACGCAGGTCATTCTACCATCTTCCCTTTCCCTTGGGAGGGAGAGGTTAGCCCGCCCCACGGGAAAGGCCAGTGCGGGATGTGGAATTAACCGTCACATCGAGAAGGAGGTGCCGCAACCGCATGAGGAAGAGGCATTCGGGTTTTCGATGACGAAACGCGCGCCGATCAGTTCCTCGGTATAGTCGATCACCGCGTTCGTCAGGAACGGCAGGGAGACGGCATCGACCAGCACCTTCGCACCGTCCTTTTCGAGGATCAGATCATCGGCGGCGGGATCATCGAGCTTGATGTCATATTGGAAGCCCGAGCAGCCGCCGCCTTCCACCGCCACGCGGAGGGATTTCTGTTCCCCCGTCGCCTCGCAGATTTCCCGCAGGCGGGCGAAGGCGCGGTCGGTGACTTTGGGCGGAAGGGCGAGGTCCATGAGGAAATCCGTGGTCCTTGGGGTGTGGTTGCAATATAGGCTAGGGGAAAAGGCGGAACAAGAACAGGCAGATCACATGCTCGCCCCCTATGCCTGCCAGCCCGACGCATCGCGCGGGCGGCTGTTTGCCGAGAAGATGAGTTCCTTCCGGTCGCCCTTTCAGCGGGACCGGGACAGGATCATCCATTCCAGCGCCTTTCGGCGGTTGAAGCACAAGACGCAGGTCTTTGTGGAGCATGAGGGCGATTATTACCGCACGCGGCTGACCCATTCGATCGAGGTGGCGCAGGTGGCGCGGACGATTTCGGGCGTCTTGGGGCTGAACACCGATCTGGCGGAGGCCATAGCCTTGGCGCATGACCTTGGGCATACGCCATTCGGCCATACGGGCGAGGATGCGCTGGGGCTGCTTATGCAGCCTTATGGCGGGTTCGACCACAACGCGCAGGCGCTGCGGATCGTGACGCGGCTGGAGCGGCATTATGCGGATTTCGACGGGCTGAACCTGACATGGGAGAGCCTGGAGGGGATCGCGAAGCATAACGGACCCGTGGTGGGGCCGAATGCGGACAAGAAGCATGAGGGGCCGTTGCCCTATGCGCTGGCCGAGGTGAATGCGGCATGGGATCTGGAGTTGCACACCCATGCGAGTGCCGAGGCGCAGGTGGCGGCGATTGCGGATGACGTGGCCTATTCCCACCACGACCTGCATGACGGGTTGCGGTCTGGGCTGTTCACGGAAGATGACCTGATGGAATTGCCGGTGACGGGGCCGGCTTTCGAGGAGGTGGACAGGCTTTATCCGGGGCTGGAGAAGATGCGGCGGCGGCATGAGGCCTTGCGGCGCGTGTTCGGGCGGATGGTGGAGGATGTGATCGCGGTGGCGCAGAACCGGCTGGCGGCGGCGCAGCCGAAATCGGTGGAGGATATCCGCCATCTGGGGACGACGGTGATCCGATTTTCCAAGCCGCTTTATCAAGAGTTGAAGGCGATCCGGTCCTTCCTGTTCCACCGGATGTATCGCGCGCCTTCGGTGATGGAGGAGCGGGCGCGGGTGACGCGGTTCCTGAACGAGCTGTTCCCGCTGTTCATGGCGCGGCCGGAACTGCTGCCCGCCGAATGGCGCGCTGATATCGAGGCGGCGCGGGACGAGGTGACGCTGGCGCGGATCGTGGCGGATTACGTGGCGGGGATGACGGACCGCTTCGCCATTCAGGAACATGCGCGGCTGGTGGGCGGGGATCAGGCCCTCGACCGGCGGTAGGCCGAGACCCAGATCATCGCGAGGAGCGCGGAGAGGATCACGTTCCAGCCCGCCATGGAGATGCCCAGCATCTGCCACGCGATTTCATCGCAGCGGACGACGGCGCCGACGTTCACGTCGGGGTTCAGGAGATCGGCGGTGGAGAGGCCGGAGATGGAGCCTGCGGTGCAGGAGGCGAGGCCCTCCCACCATTTCTGTTCCACACCGACATGGAAGGCACCGATGGCGGCGGTGGCCAGCGCGGCAAGGGCGCCGAGGAGGGGCAGGAAGCGCGCGATCGGGCCGCGCGTTACCAAAAGCGCCAGCAGGCCGATGAGGACGGCCGCCGCATGGGGCCAGCGCTGCCAGAGGCAGAGTTGGCAGGGGGCGAGGCCGCCGAGATACTGGAAGGCGAAGGCACCGAGCAGGATGGCGAGCGAACCGCCTGCCGCCAGCAGGATGGAGAAGGTGCGGGTGTCGGTGATCATCGAAGGACCTCGAAGGCGATGAAGGCCAGCGCGGCGAGTGCCGTGAGGCCGAGGGCGATCCAGTTCAGGCGGGTCTCGAGGAAGGCCGTGATCTTGAGACCGTAGCGGCGGAGGAGGAAGGCGAGGGCGAAGAAGCGACCGCCGCGCGCGACGATGGCCGACAGGATGAACAGCTTGAGGTCGAAGGCAACCACCCCTGACAGGATCGTGACCACCTTCATCGGCGGTATGTGGGACAGGCCCGAGGTCACCAGCATGGTCAGGATGGCGGCGGTGCCGGTTTGGGATTTCAGCGCCTCGAAGGCGGCTTCCTTGCCGTAGAGTTCCAGCAGCGGGCGGGCGAGGGCGTCGAAGGCCCAGACGCCGATGGCCCAGCCGAGAATGCCGCCGAGGACAGAGGCGACGGTGGCGATGGCCGCGTAGCGCAGGGCGCGGTCGGGGCGCGAAAGGCACATGGGCAGGAAGAGGACATCGGCGGGAACGGGGAAGACGGAGCTTTCGGTGAAGGAGATGGCCGCCAGCGCCTTTTCGGCATGGGCGGAGGCGGACCAGCGCAGCGTCCAGTGGTATAGCGCGCGCAGCATGGGGGGCTCCTGTCCGATCGTGTGGTCTTCGACCATGCGGGCGGGTGCGGGTCAAGCGCCCTTGCCTGCGGCGTGGTGCTGCGGGGGGCGTTGCAAGGTGGGTATTTGGGCCGAGACGAAGGGGGGAGGGGGTGCGCCTTTTCCTTTGGCCGGGGAAGAAGGGGTTTGGCGCGCAGGGAGCTTCGTGCTTTGCTGGGGGAAGCGGGCGCGGTGGGGCGGGTCCGGAGGGACGCGGAGGGGCGGATCATGGAATGGCGCGGGCGGCGAGGCAGCCGGAACATCGAGGATCGGCGGCGCATGGGGGGCGGGCGCGGGGCCGGGATCGGGGGCGCGGGGGTGATCGTCGTGCTGCTGTTGGGGTGGTTCCTAGGGGTGGATGTGACGCCCCTGTTGCAGGATCAGGGCGGTTTCCAGACCGAGTCCCCTGCGGAGTTGACGGCGGAGGATCGCGCGATGGGCGAATTCGTGTCGGTCACGCTGGCCGATACCGAAGAAGTCTGGGCAGAGGTCTTTGCCAGCCAACTGGGGCAGGCCTACCGTCCGGCGACGCTGGTGCTGTTCAAGGGCTATACGCAGTCGGCCTGTGGCGGGGCGTCGGAGGCGACGGGGCCGTTCTACTGCCCGGTGGATCGCAAGGTCTATCTGGACACGGCCTTCTTCACGTTGCTGGCCGAGCGGATGGGGGCCGGGGGCGATTTCGCTGCGGCCTATGTGGTGGCGCATGAGGTGGGGCATCATGTGCAGAACGAGTTGGGGATATTGGAGGAGACCTCGCGGTTGCGCGCGCAGTCGGACGAGGTGACGGCGAACCAGATTTCCGTGCGGGTGGAGTTGATGGCCGATTGCCTTGCCGGGGTCTGGGCACATCAGGCGGCGGCGAGCTTTGGATCGATCGAGCGGGGGGATGTGGAGGAGGCGATGAACGCGGCGGCGCGGATTGGCGACGACACCTTGCAGCGCGAGGCCGGGCGGCGGCCGGTGCCCGACAGTTTCACCCATGGCAGCAGCGACCAGCGGATGCGCTGGTTCGCGGCCGGGCAGGCCTCGGGCGAGATCGGGGACTGCGACACGTTCCGCGTTGCCCAGCCCTGAAACGGGGCGTTCCGCACGAGATTGACGCGGGCGGGGCAAGAGGTTAGACCGCGCTTCAGGTGGCCCGAGTGGCGGAATGGTAGACGCAGCGGATTCAAAATCCGTCGCCGCAAGGCATGTCGGTTCGAGTCCGACCTTGGGCACCAAGCCAAACTGAAACGCCTTATTTTATTGGCGCAAGTGTCCCACAATTTTTAGGCGCGGGACACCTACCAATCCAAACCAGCCAGCATTGCAACAGCTTCACGGGCCAAATTCCGGCGCTCGATTCCCTTCGTGTAGACCTCGGAGGTCTTGGCCTGCGTGTGCGCCATGACGCTCATGATCTGGTATTGGGTGCAGCCCAATTCGGCCAGAAGTTCGGCGACTGCCTTGCGGACACCATGCGAAGATCGATCTTCCAGCCCAGCCTCATCGCACCATTTGCGGATTTTGTTTCGCATGGAGTTTGCGTCGGTAAAGGGCTTGCCCCGGTCGGTCAGGATGTATGCCTCGCCAACGACCTTTTGTGCGCGTGTGGCCTTATAGAGCGGCGGCAGCATCGGAAGCTCGACGGGCGCAGAACCCTTCTTGCGCGGCTGCCAGCGCAGCCATGTGATGCCGTCGATCTGGACCTCATTGCCCCGGCCTAGCCATACAGCGTCACCGACCCGGCAGGCGGTGAACATCTGCAGCGTCAGCCACAGGTGCGGCATCGTCCCCGGCGGGTGCTTGTCGCGGAACTTGCGCAGATCTGCGGCAGTCCACGGCTTGGCCCCGCCTTTGCTCTGGTGAATCGGCTTCACGCCCTGCGCGGGGTTGTGATCGATGTCGCCTTGCTCCATGGCCCATTTGTACATGGCCTTCACGGCCTTAATCATGTTGTCGGCCTCGGCGGGCTTGTTGGCCCATTCGTCGCGGGCCTTGACCCATGCAGGCGTCGGCGCGGTATGCTCTAGCCCGCCGTATCGGTCGCCGTCGCCGTCCCTGATCTCGACCATGCGGGTTAGTAGACTGCGGCGCTGGCGTAGGGTTGATGGTGAATACAGCCCCGCTTCCACCAGCTTCTCAAGGTGCCGGATGTATCGGATTGCCAGCCAATCCAGCGACCTCTGCAGTGGCGCTTTCGGAGTGTCCGGTTGCCAGACTTCGCCAGCTCGGGCTGACCAGTAGTAGTTGCCGAACTGCGGATCATCCGGGCCGACTGGGATCGGTATGCGGCGGTGCTTCTGACCCTCCACCCTGACCCGGTAGCGGATCGCGCCGGAAGGCATTTTCTCCGCCAGCAAGCCGGGATAGGTCACGCGCATGTCAGCCCCGCCATTTCTTCGGGGCCTGACGCTGCTGCGGTTCTTCAGCCCGGTCAATGGGCGTTGTGATGCGGATCGTGCCGTCAGGCGAGACTTCCACCGCGCCGACTGTCAGGCCAGCGGCCTTCCATGCCGATATGGCCCGGCGGATCGCTGCTTCGGTCGCCTTTGGGGACCGCCGCGTAGGGCCGATGGTTTCAGGCTTACCCATGGCCGGACCGAATGCGGGCAAGCAAACCGTGGCCTTCGTCGAAGGCGTCAAATCGCGTCCATTCGTGTTGGTCTTGATTTGACACCATGCCAGTCAGGTACTCTCCCGGTCGGCAAAGCCCATGGAGACAGAAGTCGTCTGATGGGTTGTGACCTTCGCCCCACTGAGCGGTGTCTTTGCAATGCTCAAAAGGCACATCATGCCAAATGCCACCGGGCTTGGTGATTTTAGACCACTCGAACTCCACTGGGTCTGCCATTTCATCGACGGCATCCCAAAGATCTGCATGGTTGTTTGCCCAGAAGATGCCGTGGATTTGAAACGATCCGTGCTTTCTGACGAGGTATAGATTCATGGTCATGCCCTATGACTGAAATGGGAAGCTGACCTCGATCAGCTTCGATGGCGGCGGGGGGAGATCGGTTTCCAGCGGCGGAGGGGACCGCCCATCCAGCATCGCCGCCGCCGTCGCGGCCTTCACGGCAAGGGGCGCGGCGCTAGTCATCGCGGGCCACCGCTCAGCAAGCCATAGGCAAAGGCGGCAGCAATCCCGCCGACCCCATTAGGGTCAAGACCGCGCAGGGCCATAGACGCGCCCCAAATGAAGTCTGCCAGCCATCCGAAGAAGGTGACAAAGCCAATCACGGCGAACCAATCGCGGGGGCTAGTCATCGCTGGCCTCGCGGGACAGGACCCCAAGCGTGACAGGAAGTGAGGTGCGAAACTCAGCGCCGATCTGGTCAAAGCCGCGCCCCTTGAGAAACGCAATATACTTGCGTGCCTGTTCCTCTGCGTCAAAGCCGCCCGCCACCCCGACAATCTCGAAGTCGCGCGATAGAACGGCGAAGTCTGACGACCTGCGGCCATAGACATGGTAGAAGCGTCGTGTGCCGGATTGGCGTGTCGGCATAGCGGTGATGTGCGCCGTGCCGTTCGCTTCATCCCAAGATTTCGGCGCGTTACCCATCACCGCCCCTCCTGTTCCAGCGCGCGGAGGATGCAGAGCAACAAGGCGCGCGACGGCAGGCCATCTGCCTCAGCCTCGATCACTCCTGCGTTCTGCCCGTCCACAGTTCCGGGAGGCCAAAGCGCAGCCTGTCCGTTGCTGTGCATGGTCCACGTCCAATCCGGCAAAACTGACGCTGCCAGCGCAGGCCCAGCCTCAACGTATCCATCGAACGCGGCAAGGCACGTCACCTGATCGACAGGCTCTTCCAGCGCATCCATGATGAGGTCCGTCGAAATGACGCCCGCCTCAACCGCCTCTATCAGCTTGCTCAGGCTCATTCCCCGCCCTCCCGCGCTATGAGGGCGGCGATGGCGTCTGCGATTTCTTCGCCGTCCAGAATGCAGTCATTATCGCGGGCGAGTTGTTCGCAGACGCGCATCCCCTCCACCCTTGCCTGCCGCAGCGCGTCGGTGCCGGATTGGGGGATCAGGGCGGTGAGGACGCGGGCCTCGTAGTCGGCTTGGGCTGCGGCTTTGGCGGCGTCGAGGGTGTCATGCCAGCGATCACCGTCATACCCTGTCTGATATCCCGGATACGACAGCGCGACCTCGTAACGGCCCTCACCGCGCCACCACTGGATGAGATAGTTGGCTTGATAGAACGCGCTGGCTTTTGCGCCCAGACCGTCAAAATCCTCCCACACCAACGGCTTCACCTTCACCCCCGCCGCCTCTTCCAGCGCCTTCGCCACGGCGGCGTCGATCAGGGGTTGGATGGAGACGGCGGGAAGGGCGCGGATGTTGTTTGCAGTGACGTTGCAGTGACACGCTTTCAGCGCCTCCCCGCGCCGGATCATATCGTCGTCGCTCATTTCGCGGCTCCTTTCAGGCGGGCGGCGCAGTCCGCAAATTCCCAAACTCGCTGCAACTGGTAGATTTCGGCCTCGGTCAGTTTGTCTTTGAACGCTTCTCGGCACCACGAAGCCAGCTTGGCCGCTTCGGCTGCTTCCTCTTGTGCCACCCCCAACGCATCCACCGCCGCATCCCGCTCGGCCTCGGCTTTGGCGCGGGCGGCGTCCACTTCCACGATCTTGTCAACGTAACGCTTTGCTGCGCGCCAGTTGGATACGCTGGCCTCAATCGCCTCGTCCCGCTCGGCAATCAGGGCTTCGATGCGGGCCTTCACAGCGTCAATCGGTGTCGCCTGCACTAACTCCGCATCCGCCCCTGCGGGCCGGGCCGGGGTGGCGATGTCGGCGAAGGCCGCCGCAAGCATCTGCTCGGCAAATCGCAGGGCCTCTTGCGCGTGACCGAAACCTTTGTATGTGCGGCGTGAGTCTTTCATCTGCGCGGCAATTATGGCCAGCGCATCCCCGCGACGGATCATGTCGTTGTCGTAGGTCATTCCCCGGCTCCTTCCGAAAGGGCGGCGAAGGGGTTAGCGGTCATGGCGGTTCTCCAGCTTGGACAGGAAGGCGCGGGCGGACTTCACCATCTTGCTTTCGTGGCTGGTGTGGTGGCGAAGCCCGTGGCCCCATGCGTCCACCATCCGCAGCACCTCCACCGCCTCCGCCAGCAGCGCGGGATCGGCGCACAGGTCGGCGCGGGCGGGCGGCACAGCCGCGATGATCTGCTCCACATGCTGCGCAATCTCGCTGCTCTCATGCACGAGATACTCGCGCACGGCGGATTGCACCGCAGTGACTTCCACGAGGTAGGTCATCCTCTCTCTCCAATCTGCGCGGCAATCCGCGCCTCGAACTGGGGCCAGTAGATCCGGCGGGCCTCTTCGCAGGTGCGCCGGACAATCTCGGCGTCTGACAGTGGCAGCAGCCCGGTTCCGTTGCAGACTTGGCACTGAATCTCAGGCCGGAAGATCGCGGCGGTGTCGACAGCCTCGCGCCGCAGCTCGCAGGCCGGGCAGGGTTCGCAGTTGCCGTGCAGGGTGTAGTCGGTCATGTCACAACCGCCCAGATCAGCGCGATCCAGCCCGCCGCGCCGCCGATCACCGCAGGCAGCAGCCACCACCCCGCACGCAGGCGGATCGGCTGGCTGATGCGGCGCTGGGTGAGGCGGTGGGTGAGGATGGTCATTCCGCCACCCTCAGCCCGGCCTTGCGCAGCCATTCATTCGTCGCGGCCATCAGCGCGTCCTTGGCGGCTTCCTCGGTCGCTGCGCGTCCCTCACGGTCGTTGCGTGCGTCGATGCCACCCAGCCAGAACCGCCACGTCCAAGGATGCCTGCCGGGGTTGCTGCCAACTGGCGGGAACACAGCCCCGGCCTCGATCTCGCCGCAGGTCAGTAGGATGCGCGCGCCTTGGTGCTTAGGGGGATGGAATTGAAGGGTCATGCTGCGGCCTCCAGAGCATATCCGCCCCACTGATCGGCCCACGCTTCCGCCATCCCGGCAAAGGTCTTGCTGCGGATCTTCCAACGGTCGGGGCCGGGCGGCGCGCGATGGATCATTGACCACGCCTTGTGGGCGTCGGTTCCGGGCTTGGGCGGGGTCAGGCGCAGGGTCGGCGCCAGTGCGGGCAGACCGCGCATGTAGAGACCGGTCGCCTTGAATGCCGGATCACCGAACCACCAAGGCTGGACGATCTGGGGCTTGGGCAGGTCGGCGGGCATCCGTTCGCGGGCGTGTCGGTGCATGACCGGATTCTCCAGTGCGACACGCGGCACTGGGGCGCGCCAGCAGGCTGCGAACAGCGCCACTGCCTCGTCCAGTTCGGCCCACAGGTTTCGCTCGTGCAGCCACCGGACGCCTGAGTTGCACAACCGGGTGCAGGGCGGGTTGCAGATGATCAGCAGGTCCCATCCGTCCGCCAGATGTTCGCGCACATCGCCCTGGATGTGCCGGTTGGTCGGCTGATCGGCGGGAAGTAGGTCGCACTGCCACGCGTCATGACCGCGCTGCAGAAAGGCATTGAGGGCAACACAGGACGTGGCGCAACCGATCAGAACCTTCATTCTGCGGACCTCAGCGCCCGGAGAATCTTGTGGCTGCGGTCCGAAATGCGCTGCAAATCGCGCCAATCTTCGTCATTGCCGCTGTGTTTCCGCTGCTCGATCTCGTCATCAATCACGAACAGACATTCGCGCAGGCAGTGCTCCAATCCGGGCAACAGCAACCGTAGACGGTCGACTTGGGTTTGATTGGTGATCATGCTGCGGCCTCGAAACCGTAGCTGCGGATCATGCGTTCAAAGGCCTGCCGCCGAGACAGCGCAAGCGGCTTCCCCTCGCTCTTTGCCAGCCGGTCGGCGGCGTCTATGACGTGGTAGGGCGCGCGTTTATGCAGGACCGAGACAAGATCGGCGCGCAGGAAGCTATCATCGGAAGCAATGGCCGTGAGCCATGGCTGCAACAGATAATCGGCATAGAGCGCCGCACTGCCTTGCTTGTCGTACTCCCTGATTGCCCTCAGACCTGCTGTCACAGCAAGGGCACCGGTGCCCTCAACCATCTTGCGGATAAGCCCGATGCAGAACACCTGACCCGGCTTCTTCTCTTTGGTGCTCATGTTGTAAAACATCAGCTTGCAGCCCGCCGCCTCAACCGCATCGCAGCAGGCCACGGCCCACGGCTCACGGGCTGCCAGCGCGGCGCGATAGACCTGATGGTTCGACACGCGGATTTGCGACCCGTTCACATGCACGAATGCCCGCGCCTGCTCCGCCTTGGAGACAGTGGTGATCATGGCCGGAACTTTGTCGAAGCCGCAGATCGCCGCCGCATGTGCGCGGTGCTGGCCATCGATGCAGGAGTAAAGCCCGCCCTCGATCGGGGCCAGCAGGACGGGAGAGAAGCGGGACCAGTGAAAGTTGGCGGCGATGCGACGGATCGCGGCCCAGTTGTTCGGTTTCAGCTCGCGCTGATAGTCGTCATCCATGACGATCTTGCTGATCGGCACCCACTCCAGCATCGGTGCAGGCTGATCGGCGGGGGTGACAGGTTCGCAGTTCTGCACGTCGATCGGGCGGAGCATGGTCCAATCCTTTTGAGGAAAAAACCCCGGCAGCCGTGCTGCCTGCTGCCGGGGTAGGTCCAACAGGGAGGTGCCCGGATTACCCGCCGGGCCGGGATTGCATCACGCCTTCGGATCGACGGGCGCGGTCGGCTCTTCGCCTTCGCCGTCGTCGTCATCCTCGTCTTCGTCGTCCTCTTCCTCGACCACGGCAGCCGCAGCGGCGCGCTCGGCGTCAGAAGGGCCACCGACGCGGGGACAGGTGGGATTGTTCGAGTACAGGTACTCGCCCGCCTCATTCGTGATCTGGCGCTGGAAAGCCGGATCGCAGCCCGTGTCGCGATACCCATTCGGCTCGTGATCGGGCAGGCCAAACGGGCCAGCAAAGGCAGCGGTGGAGCCGAGCAGCAGCGCGGCAAGCGTCATCATGGTCTTCATGGCAGTGTCCTCTTGGGATGGGAGCAAATGCACGGGGCTGACCCGCCCGCGCTCGGGATGGGGTCAGAAGCCGTGCAGCTGCTCGGCCTGATCAACGAAGGCGCTGATCTCAGGGATCGCCGCGAGGGCGGCGCCAATCACGACGGCCATCGCAAGGGCGGCGATGACAGCCATGCAGGTGGCGATGATCAGCGGCAGGGTGTCGACAAGCTGGTCCTGCGTGATGCGGCGCGCATTGATCCGGGACTGATGCGATTTCATGCCGCGTCCTCCGGGAAGATCGACCGGATCGCCGCGGCTGCCTTGCGGCGCGCAATGTTCTCCAGCTGGTCAGCCTTGAGGGCGAACCACGCGTTGTTGATCAGAAAGTGGAAGTCGGGTTCGCGGACGAACTCAGCCGGGTTCGCCACGACCCTGCGGGCGGCAATGAGCTGCTCGCGCGTCGGAAGGGGGGGCAGGATATGCGGCACAGCGGCCTCCATCGGTTTCGATGGAATAAAAGTTCGCATGAGGCGAACAAATGATCAATAGCAAAGTTCGCTACAGGCGAAAAAATTTGCCACCCGCCCAGCGACCGGGTAAGAATCACCGCAGCCGCATGGGGCGGATGGAGGGTGTGGGGATGTCAGAGAAAACGAAAACGCCGCCCGGAGGCGGCGCTATGATCTACCAGATCGAGATCGGTGAAGGGGGCGCTATGGGATCGTGTCCTTTGCCAGCCATTCCGCAATCTGCTTCGCCATCTCAGGCGGCATACCAAACCCGAGCCATCCAAGGCCAGGGTGGCGCAGGGCCAGCGTCCTGATGCCGTTAACGTCCTGCGGCACGCGCCAAGCGTCGGTGATGTAACATTCGAGCCGAGATCCCGCGTCGAGTTGTGGTGGAACCGCCTCTTTCATCTGGCTGCGAAGCATCGCCAAAGTGTGAATGAAGCCTTCCAGTTCGGCTGCTTCGAGATGGATGTGCCCGAGAGCCTCGCCGTCCATGTTCATCTGGATTGTGACGGCACCCGCGTTCGGCTGAAGGCTGGGCTGCAAGGTCATTTTTGGCATCGTCGCTGTCCCCAAATCGAATTCGTATCAACAAAGGTCAGAAGTGCTTTGGCAGACCAGCATCCCGCAACGTGTTGTTCGCCGTATGCTTTGACTTGGTGCCGTGGTCGACTGTGAAGTTCTTCAACGTTATTGGGCTGTACCAAATCTCATGATCGCCCTTTCCGGGCCGGACAAAATGGCAGCCCGCACGACGCAGCAGCTCGATGAGTTCACGGTAGTAGCCTGCCATCAGGCTGCAACCGTCACCTGAATGGTCTTGTCTGCATGAATTGTGACCGGCACGGGGCCGGTCGGTCGCGGGCCGTTGATCTCCAGCAGGTCTTGGACGGCACCTGCAACCCTTACGGAAAGCTGCTCAAGGGTTTCAGCCTCGACATTCAGTCCATAAACGTCTTCGCTGCTCGCCACCCACACGTTGGCTTCGTCGTCCCAGATAGCCGTGACGGTCATAGGCCGTGCCATGAGTTCCCCTTCGCCTGATTTTTCATTATTCGGCTGATCATCTCACAATGTAAGCGCTCGGTCACGCGTCAATCACCCCAACCTCACCGCCGTCCCTGTCGCCACCAGGAAGAGCATCGACTTCCCGCCGCCGGAGATCTCGGAGTAATCAAGGTCAACCGCGATAACTGCGTTGGCACCGAGCTTCGATGCCTCCAGCCGCAACTCATCGAGCGCTGTGTTGCGGGCGTCCTTAAGTGCGTTCTGGATCGACGCTGCTCGGCCGCCAAAGATGTCGCGGCCTACCGCAAAGATGTCTTTGAAAAGGTTCATGCCGAAGGCACACTCGGCTGTGACGATGCCGAGCCTCTCTGCAATCCTGAGGTCAGGCGCATGCGTCTCAGTTGTCAGCATGACTCCTTCGATCGTGGCGCGCAGGGCAGCAGCTTCGGCGACTGCCCGATCAGCCAACGCCTCGCGAGGCCCGGCGTGGCGACCGTTCGACACGCAGTCATCACACCGGCCTGCATGGCCGCTCAAGATGCCGTAGCTTTTTCCGCATGCGCTACACGTTGGCATGAAACATCCCAAATATTGATTTCGAATCGAAGCGATTCAACATCTTGTGCCCTTCTGTGGATAACTCAGCGCCGCCACAAGACTTGGCGGCTTGGTGTTCACGGTGCGTTCTGGTACGACTGTGTTGCCTCAACGGGGGTGAAAATGGGGTCCGAGATTTCTCAAATTCTGATTGAACTGGCACTTATGACTGACGAGGAAAGAAAACGGGCGATCGCTGCTATTCTGGCGTCCGAAGCCCCTTCACGACGCGAACCGCAGCCTGCCGCTGCTCAGGCGTCATGTTTTCTAACTCCTGAGCAATAGCCGCCAAGTCGGCGGCGTAGTCTCCTGCGTCGTAGAGTTGGGTCACGTGTACGTCAAAGAGCTTTGCCGCCGCGTCCATCATTGGCGCGCTCAAGTTCTTCTTGCCGGTCTCCACCTCTGACAGGTGGGACTTGGCTATGCCAAGCTTTGTGGCGGTCTCTTCGATCGTCCACCCGGCGTTTTTGCGGAGTTCTCTAAGTCTTAGGCGCATATGCATGTAGTGCCATTTATCTCGCTGGATGACTAATCGCTTAAAGCGAACAAAGCTGTTGCGTAATGGTTCGCCTTATGCGAACTATGTGTCATGACACACCTCGGCACCCACATTTCCGAAACCGGGAAAAGCCAAGCCGCGCTTGCGAAGGACCTTGGAATATCCCGTTCGCACATGAGCGAGCTGGTAAGCGGGGCTAAGAAGCCCAGCCTTGAACTGGCCTTTGCGATTGAGCGCGCCACCGGCGGAGCAGTTCCTGCATCTGCGTGGGTTGACGACCAGCAAAAGGCCTCGTGATGACATCGCCCCGTCTCCACCTGATCCATTCCGCCGAACCTTCCACTGCCTCGGATCAAACCGGATGCTCGAAAGAGTTCCGGGTGATCAACGGTGGCCGTCGCCGCCGCCGGTCTGACGCCGAGGTCATGAAGGCTGACATGGCGATCCTTTGGCAGCGCTTTGTTCAGAACGTCTTTGGCTACGGCCCCGGCGCGCGCACCGACACTGCTATCGCTTTCGGCTGCACGCTCCAGACGGCCTGCAACTGGCATGATGGCTTGGTGGGGCCGATGGGCTATGCCGTCGCCCACGCGACTCGCCACTTCCGGGAAGAGTACGACGCTGTGTTCTGCCCGGAACAGATCAAGAGGGCCGCGTGATGTCAGTGGCTTGTAATCTGGCGGGCGGCGTATTCAGAAGCGAAGCGGGTACGTGCTTTGGCATCGATATTCAGGCCGCGCATGGCACACCAACCGGGGAAAGACTTCGGGTCGATTACGGCTCGAAAGACCTTGAAGCCTTCGGCTTCGAGTTGGCTGAACTGCTTGGTCGCCTTTGCTTCCCAGTCTTGAAAGGTTCGCGGCAGGACGTGCGCGTCCACCATGATCCGAAGCACTTCCGGATAGTCGGGTTCATTGAACCAGCTGATGCCAATGGCTCGGCGAGTGACGGGAACACCGCCAATGTGTGATGGTATCTTCACAGCACATTCCGTGGGTCGTGTCGCTGAAGGCGATGTTGCTGGTGCGCGGGGCTTTTCGCAAGTCTTGAGCCTTCCCCGTCCGCAGCTGCGCGACCTGTTCATCCTTACCGCCGCGCTGGGGGCGGCACTCGCTGGGGTGCTGTGATGCCCTGCGCAAATGAGTTTGACTTCGCCGCCCGCTCTGATCGCCTGAGTACCGGCACGGGCCACTTCCCCAAGGCGTCGATTGGCACTCTCCGCCTTGGGGCTTCTTCTTCGCATTCCCGGCAGCAACCCCCAAGTTCCTCCGTCGGGATCGGCGGGCGGTCTTCCTCCTCCCTGACCGCCCGCCACCAACTGCACTCCACTGCCGGGGCCTCGTTGCTCCGGTCTTTTCCCTGACACTGGTCCTAGGGCGGCAAGATCAATGAACCGGCAGGCGGTTGATTCAGCATTCGGTGCCGAGGTGGCATCTGATCCGGCCCGGCGGATTCCGGGCAGCCCACTGGCGAGGAGCGTCCATGTCGAGATGAGCGGGGCCACTGTGCCCTTTCCGCGTGCAGGGGCCGAGGGCCTTGACCTCCCTCGGTCCACCAATCGCGGGGTCCGCCATGTCTGACGATTGGAAAGGCGAACACCTCATCAGTGCCAAGCCGAAGTCGCGGGAAGAGCGGCAGTTCATCACGCGCAGCGCCTCATCAGGCATCAGCCACCGGCGGCGACAGGTAGAGGGCTGCAATCAGTCACGCGACGGCGGGCCGTGGGCGCAGGCCATCGGTCGGTTTCATCAGGCTCGGAAGATGGGGAAGACGGAATGACCGCCGGGCCGGATTGGGGAGTGATATTCGCACCTGACGTGCGAGACAGATGGGAGGGCCGGGTATGGTTCGGGGCCGGTCCGACCACGGTGGCGAGGTACACGCTCGGGGGCAAGCCGGTGTACCTCGCCACGCCTTACACCAAGCGCGTGCGCAAGGAAGGTGGCGGCTGGTCCTATGAGGCCTCGCTCCACGCCTCGGCACAGGCCGCGCGTGAGCTGGGGCGGCTGGCCCGCGTCCAAGTCACGGGCATCAGCCCGATCGTGCAGTCGGCTGAAATGGTCCACGCAGAGGCGTTCGAGCGCTGCAGGGACGGCACTGCGCTCGATCCCCTCGATGATGCCTTCTGGCGCGAATGGTGCCGCCCGCTGCTCTACGCCTCCTGCGCCGTTGTGGTGCCCGATCTGGACGGCTGGCAGGCCAGCGAGGGCGTGCATGGCGAGGTCATGTGGGTGCTGAGCGAGACGAATTGGCCAGTCTTTTTCTACGCGGAGGCAGAGCATGGCTGAGGAATGGGGGCCTTGGATCGAGCATGACGGGAAGGGCTGCCCGGTGGTTGGGCTTTATGTCCGCATAGGCACAGAGACCGGTTTCGAGATTGAAGGCGTTCCTTCCGAGAAATGTGCTGCCCCGGCTGCTGGCGAAGTTAGTGCTTGGATCTGGTCGACCCTTCCGCAAAGGGAAGCGTTCCTTCGCGTCGTCCGCTACCGCATTCGCCGTCCGCTTGCCCTTCGTCGCCTGATCGATCTCGCCGCCGACCATCAGAAGGGTTTGCCGCCGCGGTTCCCGGTGGAGGAACTGGCATGAGCGATGACTGGAAAGGCCTCCACCTGATCAAGTCGAAGCCGAAGACCTCGGACGAGCGTCGATCGGAAAACAACAGCCTCGTCTCGCGCATGGGGCACAAGCGCCGCACCGCGCAGGGCTGCAACATGTCGGCGGTTAAGGGGCCTTGGGCTGAGACCATCCAGCGCTGGCAGCTGCGCGGCAAGATCGAGCGGGGGCAGGGATGAGCCGCTTCACCCTCAATCCGCACGAGCGCTCCGTCGCCTCGATCTGCACCATCCTCTGCGTGCAGTGGCAGTTCGACGAGGATCGAAAGACCCTTCTCGGCATCCTGCAGCAGGGGATTCCGCATTGCCGTCAGCAAGTGCCGGTCCTCGATCTGGTTCTGGCCGCGCAGCAGCTCATCGATGCCAAGACCGTGGTGGAATGGGCATCGGCCCGCGCCGCAGCTGGCCGTGCGCTTCCAGCCGTTCTGCGCGCCGATGTCGTTGTCCGCGAACCAGTGGGGGCGCGCTGATGGTCGAGTCCGATCACCGGCTGGCCGATGCCAAGGCGATGCCGATCGAGCAGGTGGTGAACTTGCTCGGCATCCAAGGCCTTGCCCGCGCTGGACATGAGCTGGTCGGGCCTTGCCCGTCCTGCGGTGGCCGGGACCGGTTCGGCGTCAACCTTCGCAAGGGCGTGTTTCTCTGCCGTCGCTGCGATGCCAAGGGCGGCAACATCGATCTCGTCATGTTGACCATGGGGATGGAATTCAAGGCCGCGCTGGGATGGCTTGTCGGCCCGTCGCAGGAACTGTCCGCCGAGGAACGCCGCAAGCGCGAGAAGCGGGCGGAACAGAACCGGCTGGTCAATGAGGCCCGCGCCGCGCGTGAGCGGCAGGACGCGATCCGCATGGCGCGCGAGATCTGGGCCGATGGCAAGCCTGCAGAGGGCACGGCTGTCAGGGAGTACCTGTCACGGCGCGGGATAGCTCAGGACCTTCTGCCTGTCATGCCGAAGTGCATCCGCTTCGCCCCGGCGCTGCCCTTTACCGTGAAATCCGAGAAGGGGTGGAAGGTGATCCATACAGGCCCGGCCATGCTCGCTGCGGTGCAAGGCCCGGATGGGATGCTCTCGGCGGTGCATCGGACATGGATCGACCTCGATCGCCCAAACGGCAAGGCCGTGGTGACTGATCCCGCAACGGGCGAGGTCCAGCCATCGAAGAAGGTCATCGGGTCCAAGAAGGGCGGGGCGATCCGCCTTTCGGGCAACGCGCATCAGGCCGAAGTCATGGTGATGGGGGAGGGGATCGAAACGACCCTCTCTGCGATGGTCTCCGGCGTTGATGCTGGCGCGATGTTCTGGGCCGGTGTCGATCTCGGCAACATGGCCGGCCGCCGCCGCACGCGGGGCGAGGGTGTCAAGTTCGCAGGCCTGCCGGATCTCGAAGACGATGAGGCCTTTCTGCCTCCGGCCTGTGTGACCCGGCTTGTCTACGTCATGGACGGTGACAGCGAGCCGAGGCTCACCCGCGCGAAACTTCTAGCGGGGCTGCGCCGCGCCATGCTGAAGCGACCCGGCCTCAAGGGCCAGATCGCCAGCGCGCCGCAGGGCCTCGATCTCAACGATGTACTGATGGGCAAGGCGCATGGCTGACGGGATCGATGATGTTCGCAAGGTGCTGAGCGCGCCGGAAGACGTGGACGTTCCGCCCGAGCTTGCCGAAGAGGCAGCGCGATCCGGCAGGATGTCGTCCAGCGGTGACGGAAATCCCCCGACCCCTGATCAGGATGACCCCGGCCCGGATGAAGCTGACCTGCAGGCCGGGGATTACGAGCGCGAGTATGAAGGCGGCGATCAGCCGCCGTTGCAGGATCGGCCCGACCCGGAGAAGCTGCGCAAGGCCGCGCTTCTGCCGATCAACGATCTGGGCAACGGTCAACGCTTCGTGCTGCACTTCGGTGATGACGTGATCTTCGTGCCTCGTGTCGGCTGGCATGTCTGGGACGGCCGCGTCTGGCAGATCGATCCTGACATGATAAAAGCCCGCGCAAAGGCCCAGAGGCTGTCCGAGCTTGTTCTGGCCGAGGTGCCATACCTGCTGTTGTCCGATGAGAAGATGCGCCAGATCGCGCAGGAGAAGGACTTGCGCCAGGAGCGCGAGACCATCGAGCTGCAGCGTGACGATGACGGAAAGCTGAGCGATGTTGCTGAATCGCGCCTGACGCGGATTTCGATGGAACTGGCGTCGATCGAGAAGCTCAAGGTCAGCCTGTCGAAGATCAGAACGGCGCACCGCACCTTCGCCAGATCGACTGGGAACACTGGCAAGATCAAGGCGGCGATGGTCGAGGCAGAAGTGCCCCTAGCCGTGCGCGTCGAGGATCTCGACACGCGGCCCCTCGATGTGAACACCGAGACCTGTGTGATCCGGTTCACCATGACGCCGCGGCCCGGCACCTTCCCGATCGTCGATGTGGAGTCTATCCCGCACGACCGGACGCTGCGGATGACGAAGATCATGGCAGCCGAGTATGATCCAGCCGCGCTGGCGCCGACGTTTCACCAGTTCCTTGACCGGATTCAGCCGGACCCGAACATGCAGGCTTTCCTGCAGCGTTGGTTCGGGTACTCGATGCTCGGCCTGACCAATGAGCAGGCGCTGGCCTTCTTCTACGGAATGGGGGCCAACGGCAAATCTGCTCTGACCGACCTGATGGCGAAGCTGATGGGGAGCTATGCCGCCACGGCGAAGATCGAAAGCCTCACGGGCCAGAACCGGCGATCTGGGGGCGATGCAACGCCCGACCTGATCAACATCGTTGCGGCCCGCATGGTACGCGCCTCCGAGCCCGAGAAGGGCGTCCAGTGGCAGGAAGGGCTGATCAAGCAACTCACCGGCGGTGAGCCGATCCTTGTCCGCGCGCTCAATGAGAACTTCTTTGAGGCCACGCCCATCTTCAAGCTCACCATTGGCGGCAACCATGCGCCTGACATTCGGGGCATGGATGACGGGATCTGGCGGCGGTTGATGATCGTGCCGTTCAACGTCCAGATCCCGAAGGCAGAGCGAGATCCGCTGATCGTGCAGCGCATGATGCTGGAAGCGCCGGGCATTCTGAACTGGCTAATCGAGGGCGCGCGGTCATACCTTGAGGCAGGGCTTGCGCCGCCCGCCGAGGTCAGCAAGGCCACGGATGAGCTGCGACAGGACGCTGACCCCTACGGCAAGTTCCTCGACGATGCCTGTGTCGTCACGGGCAACCCCGAAGACAGCATCTCGACCCGCGAGCTGATGCTGTGCTTCCAGTTCTGGCAGATGCGGCGCGGCGAGACGCCGTTCAAAGACCGCACCGTCAGCGTCAACATGAAGGATCACTCGCGGCGTTGGCGCAGCCCAAAGACCGGGAAGCAGTTCGTCGCCAGAGAGACGGGCCGCTTCAACGGCTATGACGGCCTGCGGCTCACCGACTTCTTCAAGGACGAATGGGACAAGGCGACGAAGGATCAGCACGGCCGAGCGATCGGCACGGCTGCCAGTGCTTCGGCGCGGGACGATGACCGCGACACGCAGGACGGTGGCGACTATGGCTACTGATCCCCAACCCCGCACCCCAGACTGCCCAAAATGTGAGGGGATGGAGGGGATAGCCCATCGATGGGAGAGGATGGCGGCAAGCCGGGGGTTCGGGGGAAGTTGTTTGCGGTCAGAGGCTTACGGGTCGTTGGGAGAGCATGGAGAGGATGGAGACGATATTTGTAACCCGCCGCGCGCGTATACTCCCTGCAGGGGTTTGGGGGCATTTGATGCCCTCTCATGCGTAGGGTCGGATTTATCGTCTCCATCCTCTCCATGCTCTCCGATTACCGTTCAAGTCATTGATATTGCTGCGTTCCATCCTCGCCACCCCCTGCAATCCATCCCCTCCCTTTTTCACTCTATCCCCTCCATCCCCTCCCTCTAATCCAGCGAGAAACAAGATCATGTCGAAACAAGACCGAGTGGCACAAAATATGGGGATGGGGCTGGTGAAGGGCGCAAACGGATTTGACCTTGGGTGGCAAGACCGGCTGGCGGACGAGCGCAAGCGCTGCTCGGAGATCATGGCTAAGGCTGCGCCGCCTGCAGAAATGGTCGCGGCACCCGTCGCTCCGGCGCGCGGCACGATGGTGCTGCAGCCCAACTTGGTCGTGATGCCGGGCGGCACGCGCAAGCGCGATGGGGCGCACTGGCGCGCTGCTGGTCCGCTGGAAGTGATGGTCGAGCAGGCCCGTATGCGCCACGAGGCCAAGGGCCGGGAAGATGAGGACTTTACCGCGCCGTTCTCGCCGTCGCAGATTGCCGTGAGCGAGGACTATCGGACACTCGTCGAGCGCTACGAGGCGGGCCTGTGCAAGGTGTCGCGCTTCGAGGCGGGCCGCTCTGGATCGGACGGGCAGGGATCGGCCATCGATACCTACATCCAAGAGGCGCGCTGGCTCGATGAGCTGCGCCGCCGGATCGGCGATGGTGTGACGATGCAAGTGCGCCGCCACCTCGATCGCGACAATGCCCGCCGCGCCATTCCCGTGCGCGTGCTGGTGGACATGGTGCTGGTGCAGGGCCTGACCCTAAGCGACGTTCTCCGCCAGCACGGATGGGCCAAGAAGACGGACCACCTGCGAATGCTCCGGGGTGAGTTGGGCGCAGCGCTAGACAGGATGTGCGGCTATCGTGACGCCTGACCACAAAATAGGGGATTGACACTTAGGTCACTCGTCTGCATCTTCCTTGCCATCATCTACAGTTGCGCCCGCAGGGAACCACCCTAGCGGGCGCTTCGCATTTCCCCTTCATGGATCGACGGCATGGGCAGGCTCTCTGCGTTGAAGGGCAGCATTGCCCCTTTGCCTGCGCGCCTTGGCTATGCCGACGATTTGCAGCCCGATGGGCGCAGAGCGCGGGACAAGGTCCAGTACTGGCGCCGGTGGTACAAGACAGCGCAGTGGCAGCGGCTCCGTTGGTCGGTGCTGCAGCGTGATCTGTTCACCTGCAAGCGCTGCGGCCATGTCGAAGGTAACACCGCCTTGCTGGTCGCTGACCACAAGGTGCCGAACAGCAAGGCGGCAATCACAATGACCGTCGCTGAGCACCACGCGTTGTTTCACGATCCAGCGAACCTGCAGTGCCTGTGCAAGGGCTGTCACGACAGCGCGAAGCAGGCCGAAGAGAAGGCGGGCAGGCACCGCCGCTGAAGGAGGGGGGGGGCAATCTCTGGGGGTGCCCGGTCGCCTAGACCCGCGCCCCTCTCATCTGGAGGTTTTTTTCCTTGGGCAAGCGAGATTCCGGGGAGGTCGCCGCAGTCGATCTGCTCGGCGATCCCGTTCAGCCAATCCGCGACCCGCGCGGGCGCAAGTCGGCTGTGGCCAATGCGACAATTCGCAAGGAAATTCAAACGGTTGTCATGTCCATGCGCTCCGTGGGCAAGACGCAGGAAGATATCGCGCAGTATCTGCACATGGATGCCAAGACTCTGCGCAAGTATTTCTCCCGAGAGCTGGATCACGGCGCGATGCTTCTCGAAGGCATGGCAATGCAGGTCCTGGTGAAGAAGATGCTGGACGGCAACGTGTCGGCGGCGAAAGAGGTCCAGAAGATCTGCGCGGCGCGGTCCGCGCCTCGATCCTCCGCACCGAAGCAGCCGAAGGCGCCGCCGCTGGGCAAGAAGGACCAGCTGAACAACGAAGCCCGAACCCCGACGCTGGGTTGGGGTGACGTGCTGCCGAACTGATGGCCTTTGATTTCGCTTGCCCGGACTGGGCAGAGAAGCTCATGCGGGGCGAAACGCCCATCGCGGATCTGCCGCTGGATGACGTTGCAGCCGATCAGGCTGTGGCGATCTTCAACATGCTGCGTCTGCCAGACGTGCCGGGCCAGCCACCGTTGGCCCACGCTGCCGGGGATTGGATGCGCGACATCGTGCGATCAATTTTCGGGTCGATGGTATGGGTCGCTGATGAAGAGCAACAGCCTCGGTTTGTGCGCCAAGTCAGCGAGGTGTTTATCCTCGTGCCAAAGAAGAACGCGAAGACCACCAGCTCGGCGGCCATCGCGCTGACGTTCATGCTGCTGAACAAGCGGCGCAATGCGGACTTGCTGATCATCGGGCCGACCCAAAAAGTCAGCGAAGTGGCGTTCGAGCAGGCCAAGGGCATGATCGACGCTGACGAGTTCCTGCAGAAGCGGTTCCATGTGCAGGACCACAAGAAGACGATCCGATGCCGCGTCACGAATGCGCGGCTGATGGTTCGGACCTTCGGCATGGACGTGCTGACCGGGGCGAAGCCAGTCTTCGCGCTGATCGACGAGATCCACCTCTTGGGGCAGATCCCGTATGCCAAGGATGTGATCCGGCAGATCCGCGGGGGCATGATGCCTTTCGACGAGTCATGCCTCGTGATGATCACGACGCAGTCGGATCACCCGCCGGCGGGTGCGTTCCGAGACGAGCTGCAATATGCCCGTGCGGTGCGCGACGGTGTGATGACGGATCGCGTCCGGCTCCTGCCGGTGCTGTACGAGTTCCCGGAGAAGATCCAGACCAGCGACGACAAGCTCTGGATGGACCCGGCGATCTGGCACATGGTGACGCCGAACCTCGGCAGATCGATCACGCTCGATGCGTTGCAGGACGGCTTCGCACGGGCAAAGCAAGACGGGCAGGCAGAGCTGATCGCTTGGGCCACGCAACACCTCAACGTCGAGGTTGGGCTGGCGCTGCACTCAAACCGCTGGGTGGGCGCGGACTTCTGGCAGGCCAATGCCGAGCCGGAGCTAGCCGACCTCGATGTCATTCTCGCGCGATCCGAGGTCGCGGTGATGGGCATCGACGGCGGCGGCGCTGATGACTTGATGGGTGTGGCCGTGATCGGCCGCTGTCGCGAGACGAAGGACTGGCTTTTGTGGGTCAAGGCATGGGCGCATGCCACGGTCCTGACCCGCCGCAAGGAGATCGTGCCGCTGCTGCAGGAGTTCGAGAAGCTCGGTCAGCTCACGATCTGCACCGATCCGACGCAGGATCTGCGTGAGGTGGCCGAGATCGCCGAGCTGCTGAACGAGCGGGGCCTTCTGCCGGAGGCGGCCGCAGTCGGCCTCGATGCAGCTGGCGTGGCTGCGCTGGTCGACGAGCTGTCGGGTGCGGGACTGTCGCAGGCGCAGCTGGTCGCGGTGTCACAGGGATACAAGCTCAGCTCCGCGATCTGGGGCATGGAGCGGAAGCTGATGGATGGGACGTTCCGCCACGGTGGGACGCGCCTGCTTTCATGGGTCGTGGGCAATGCCCGCGCGGAACAGAGGGGCAATGCCGTGCTGATCACGAAAGAGACTGCAGGCAAGGCAAAGATCGACCCGCTGGTCGCTGCGTTCAACGCCTTCATGCTGATGAGCCGGAATCCGAACGCGTCTCAGGCTCAGATCACGCCGTGGGACCTTGACCCGAACTACCGGATGGTCGTCTGATGAAGCTGTTCGGCCTTCAGATCACGCGCAGCAAGCAGGAGAACCGAACGACGGTCGCGCAAAGCGCCTCGCCGTCTGAGTTCTATGCTGCGCTCGGTCTGAGCGTTCTGGACGGGGCGTCTGATGTTCCGGTGACGATCGACACCGCTCTCGGCGTCCCGGCGATCTGGGCCGCGGTGAACTTTATCGCTGGCACGCTTGCTGGGTTGCCGTTGCATCTCTATCGCCGCAAGGGCGCAAACCGCGAAAAGGTCAGCGATAGTGCACTGGCGCGCTTGCTCCATGACGCGGCAAACGAAGAGCAGTCGTCATTCGAGTTCAGGAAGTGGCTGTTCGAGCAAAGTCTGTCCGGCGGTCGCGGCCTTGCATTCATCGAGCGTGATGCCGCTAGGCAGCCGATCAACTTCTGGCCGTTGGAAGCATCCAAGGTAACGGTGCGCCGCGAAAACGGGCGCAAGCTTTACGACTTCAAGCCCGGCGATGGGCGCGGTACGCTGACCTATCAGGCAAGTGAGGTCATCGATCTACCGTTCATGCTGAAGCCGGACGGCATCGGTCATCGCGGGCCGATCATGTCGAACCGGGACATCATCGCGCTTGCCATCTCGGCAAACACATTCGCCTCGAAGTTCTTCCTCAACGGCGGGGTGCCGCCCTTTGCGATCACCGGCAACTTCCAGACCGGCGGTGCGATGGGCCGCGCAGGTGAGGATCTGCAGGATGCCGTGCGCAAGGCTGCCAAGGAACGGCGGCAGGCGCTCGTCATGCCGCAGGGGCTAGACATCAAGTCGATCGGCGTCGATGCGGAGAAGACCCAGCTTCTGGAACTGAAGCGGTTCATCGTTGAGGAAATCGCGCGTATCTACTCGCTGCCGCCGACCTTCCTGCAGGACCTAAGCCACGGGACCTTCTCGAACACGGAGCAGCAGGACCTGCACTTCGTGAAGCACACCATGAAGCGTTGGGTTGAGGCATTCGAGCAAGAGCTCAACCTGAAGCTCTTCGGGCGGCACAACAAGCGTTACTTCGTTGAGATGAGCATGGACGGCCTTCTGCGCGGCGACTTCAAGGCCCGCATGGAAGGTTACGCGACGGCCATCCAGCACGGCATCCTGATGCCGAATGAGGCCAGACAGATGGAAAACCGCCCGGATGATCCGGCGGGCAACACTCTCTTGGTGCAAGGCGCGATGGTGCCCATGGCGCAGGCGGGGCAGGGCGCGGCAGAGCCGGTGGCCGACAATGGAGGTGCAGGCAATGGAGCGTGAGGTTCGGGGCGGCATCGCCGCTGAAATCCGTGCTGAAGGCAACGAGGTGCGCGTTGCGGGCTATGCGGCCGTGTTCGGGCAGGAAACCGACATCGGCGGCTATTTTCGTGAGGTCATCGCGCCTGGGGCGTTCGATGAGGCCATTGGGCGCGATGACGTGGTGTTTCTGATCAACCACGATGGCCTGCCTTTGGCTCGCACCCGCTCCGGCACGCTTAAGCTGACACAGGACGACAAAGGCCTTCGGATGGAGACCGTCCTTGATGCAGAGGACCCCGATGTTCAGTCGATCATCCCCAAGATGAAGCGCGGGGATCTGGACAAGATGAGTTTCGCGTTCTGGCCGGAAGTGCAGGAATGGGACGAAAGCGGTGACATTCCCGTGCGCACGATCCGCAAGGCGCGCCTGTTCGATGTCTCGATCGTCACGACACCCGCCTATGACGGCACCAGCATCGCGCTTCGCAGCCTCGACCAGCACCGCCTGGACACGAAGCGGAAGAATTTCAGCGCGGCGGCCATGCGCCATCGCCTGAAGATGAACCTGCGCCTTCGCGGCGCGGAGAACGGCTGAACGGCTGCGCGCCGGAAGCCCATCCCTGAAAACCGGACAGCAAGGAGAAAACCATGTCCCGGATCATCGAGCTTCGCGAGAAGCAGGCGCGCATTCATGCCAATGCGCAGTCGAAACTGAACGAGATCACCGACAGCACGCCGGAAGATCGCGCTGCCGAGATCAACCGCGAATTTGACGCAATGCTGGCCGAGTTCGACAAGATCGGCGAGCAGATCGAGCGCGAGCAGAAGATCGAGCGCGCCCGCGCCGTGCTGGAACAGCCGGACCCGCGCCGCCCGAATCTCGACGGCCGCGCCGATGGGCAGGATGATGGCAAGCCCGTGACCTATCGTGAGGCCTTCGCGGAGTATCTGCGCAAGGCTGGCGACATGGGTTCGATGCGCCCTGACGCGCGGGCCGTGCTGCAGACCGGCTTCGAGCAGATCGAACAGCGGGCGCAGACCGCCGGCACCGGCTCGGCGGGTGGCTTCACCGTGCCGACCGAGCTGCAGGCGATCCTCATCCGGGCGATGAAGGACTGGGGTCCGATGTACGACGAGGACATCTGCACCGTCCTGAACACGACCTCGGGCAGCCCGATGCCGATGCCGTTCGTCGATGACACGGCGCGGGTCGCGGCAGCGCAGGCTGAGGGCGTGACGCTTACTGATGACGGTGGTGAAGACGCGGTCTTTGCGCAGCGTCAGCTCGACGCCTTCTCGGCCTCGACCGAATGGCTGCGCGTGTCCTATGAACTGGCCAACGACAGCATCTTCAACATGGAGCAGCTGTTGGGTTCTCTGCTGGGCGAGCGCCTTGGCCGCCGCGCCAACCTGTGGCTGACCACTGGCACGGGTTCGGGGCAGCCGAACGGCATCATCACTGCCGCAACGCTGGGTGTGACCGCCGCCTCGGCGACGGCTGTGACGGCGGACGAGATCATCGGCCTGCAGCACTCCGTCGACCCGGCCTATCGCCGTTCGCCGAAGTGCCGGTGGATGTTCCATGACAACATCATGCTGGCAATTCGTCGCCTGAAGGATGGTCAGGGCAACTATCTGTGGCAGATGGGCGATGTCCGCACGGGCCAGCCCGATCTGCTTCTGGGCAAGCCCTACTCGGTGAACCAAGACATGGCTTCTGCCCAAGCCGCAGCCGCCCGCATCATCGCGTTTGGCGACTTCTCGAAGTACTACGTCCGCAAGGTCGGTGCCCCGCTCATTGGCGCGATTCAGGACAAGGACTTCTGGCCGGGCTTCGGCATCGCGGGCTACATCCGCCTCGACGGCGAGCTGGCCGACACTGGCGCCGTCAAGTACCTGCGCAACGCCTGATCCGCAGGAGCAGAGCAACGGGGGAGGCTTTAACGGGCCTCCCTTTTCCATTGGAGGACGGCATGAAAGTCAGACTTCTGGTGCCCCGATCGGGCAATGACGGTGCACAGAACATTGGCGACATCGTCGACGTGTCGGCAGAAGAGGCAGAAGCGATGGTCGCCGCAGGGCAGTGCGAGGTCCTGCGCCGTGGCAAACCTGAGCGCGCCGAGGGTCCCGCAACGCCGCCGGAGCAAGCCTGATGCTTCTTCGCCGCGTCTCTGCCGCCGCAATGCCGGTGCCGCTGACCGAGATCATGGACCAGCTGCGCCAGCCGCAGGATGCCCCGACCTACATCGAGGGCATCCGCGCCGCAGCGCATGACGTGGTTTCGGAGATGAGCGGGCGCTGCCTTGGCGCAGAGACGTGGGAGGTGATGCTGGCAGAGGGCTCGGGCGACATCGTGCTGCCCAAAAGCCCGGTTCAGTCGATTACCTCGATTTCGTATTTTGATGCTGCAGGTGCGGTGCAGACCGTTCCTGTGGAGGATTACCTGCTTTTTGCAGGTCAGGATCGCGCCAAGCTGCGGCCTGCGGAAGGCAAGAACTGGCCAACGCTGCAGCGGCGGGAGGATGCCATGACCATCCGCTTCGTGGCAGGCTACACGGTTCTGCCGGACGGGCTGAAGGCGGCGGTGCGACAGGCATCGCAAAGCATCTATGAGGGCGGAGACTTTCCGCCATCGATGCACATCCTGATCAACGTCCACCGCCTTGGCTGGGTCGCTGCATGAAATCCCTCCGCCAGATGGATCGGCTTGTGGCTTTCGATGCGCCAACAAGCGCGCCCAACGGTCAAGGTGGGACGATCGTCGGCTGGCAGGAACAGATGCAGGTGTGGGCCAACTTTCGCATTCTGCGCGGTGGCGAAGTCGTCCAGTCGGCAAGACTTGAAGGGCGGCAGCCTGTTGTTGTCACAGTCCATGCAGGCCACCGGACGGCTTCCATTACGCCGGAGTGGCGCATGCGCGATCTTCGCGACGGTCGTGTCTATGCCATCCGCACATGCCCACCACCTGGGCGCGAGAAGTTCATCGAACTCACCTGTGAAAGCGGCGTAGTGCCGTAAAGGAGAAACCTATGCAGGCAACTATCGGCATTTCGTGGAAGGCCTCTCAGGCCAGCCCCAACAGCCTTTTCGGCGCGCTTGAAAGCTCGGAGATGCGGGCCGCGATCAACACTTCGCTAGGCACGGGCGCGGATCAGGCTGACATCCTCTACATGGCGCAGCGGACCATTCTGACTGGCGCCAACGATGACATCGATCTGGCAGGCGTCCTGACGAATGCGTTTGGTCAGGTCATCACCGCTGCCGAGATCGTCGCGCTGTTCATCCACAATCAGCCGATTTCTGGCGCGGACAACACCACCAACCTCACGATCGGCGGCGGCACGAACCCGGTGACTGGTCTTCTGGGCGGCACCACGCCGACCATCGGCCCGATCCGTCCGCGCGGTTTCATGCTGCTGGGCAATCCCGGCGCGACCGGGATCTGCCCCGTGACGGCCGGGACGGGTGACATCCTGCGCGTGGCCAACTCTGCCGGGGCAACGATCAACTACCAGATCGCCATCCTCGCCCGTTCCGTGGCCTGATCCACACCATGAGCACGTCTAACGCTCTGCAGACCCTGATCTTCAATCTGCTGGTCGGGGATGCAGGCGTTGGCGCGCTTGTGGGTGACAAGATCTACGACCGGCCTCCGGCAACGGTGGCCGCGCCTTACGTGACCTTCGGTGCCTCGGATTACGTGCCGGATGACCATGAGTGCATCGACGGTCGCGTAGAGACGATCCAGCTTGATGTCTGGTCCGAAGCTCGGGACGGCAAGCGCGAGGCGAAAGCCATCGTGGATGCGATCCGGAACTGCCTCCATGACGCCACCGGCAACCTGACTGTCGGGGCCTTGGTCACGATGCGGGTCGCTCTGGCGCGAGTGTTCGACGATCCGGACGGTCGCACCACGCATGGTGTGATCCAGATCGAGGCTGAGATCGAAGAGGAAACCGCCTGATGGCTGTCGAGGGTTTGTCCGCGTTTCAGCGCAAGATGGCGCTGATCCCGAAGGCAATCATCGATGAGGTCAGGAAAGAGCTGGAGAAGCAGGCCACAGAGCTGGTCGACATGATGCGCCGCCTTGCACCAAAGGAAACTGGGGCACTGGCCGCATCGATCGGCTGGACGTGGGGCGATGCGCCGAGCGGATCGATCAAGCTCGGCACGGTCGCTGCTTCCGAAGGCTCCAGCCTGCGGATCACGGTCTATGCCGGAGCCGCAGGCAAGAAGAAGGACGGCGGCACGTTCTATGCGCGCTTCCAAGAGTTCGGCACCAAGAACATGCCAGCCAACCCGTTCTTCTTCCCGGCCTATCGCTCGAAGCGCCGCAAGATCCGTGGCGCGCTGTCGCGTGCGGTGAAGCGGGGCATCAAGAATGCCATCTGACGAAACCAAAGCGATCTTCCTGCGGGAGTTCCACTGGGGCAGGCCCAAAAGCCGGATCGGCTTTGGTGCCAAGGCCTCGCCCGACGCTCAGTCCTTTCCCCGCGATTTCATCGCGGCAGCCATCGCCGCCGGGGCAGCTGTCCCGGTGGAGAAGCCCGCCGCGCGGCGGGGCCAAACCCCGCGCAAGCAATCCTGATCCGCCGCATCAGCGGTCCTGTTCCAAAAGGAGGTTCACATGGCTGTCGCCGTGACCCAGAAGTTTGAAGAGATGGTGCTGGAGATCGAGACCACCACCCCCGGCACGTTCACCCGCATCTGCGGCCTGACCGATGTCGAAGTGACCCGCACGTCGAACATCGACACGGTCGAGATCCCGGATTGCGATGATGAATCGCTGCCGCACTCTCTGGAGAAGCAGGTGCGCTCCATCGAGGTGTCGATCAGCGCATCGGGCGTCTGGGCGCAGCAGTCCTGGGGCACGATGTCGGATTGGTTTTACAGCGGCGCGACCCGCAACATCCGCCTTCGCAACACCCGTGCCGCCATCGGTGATTTGCAGACCGAAGCGGGTCCTGCGCTGCTGGCAAACCTGTCGAACAGCCGCACTAAAGGCCAGAAGGTCACGGCCACCGTCGAGATCCAGTTCGACGGCACGCCGACCCGCACCGACCGGGTTGCCTGATGGGGCGTAGCGTACGGCTGAGCTGGGTGGGCGGTGAGCATGACTTTGCCCTCCGGCTCGGCGAACTGCGCGGCCTGCAGGACCAGACCAATGCAGGCCCGCACGAGCTGCTTACGAAGCTGCAGGTCGGCACATGGCGCGTCGATGATCCGATCCGCACGATCCAGTTCGGGCTGGTCGGCGGCGGCATGGACCGCATCGAGGCCGGGAAACTGGTCATCGCGATGGCCGAGCTTCACGGCCTGAGCAGCCTCGTTCCCCTTTCCATCGGCATCCTTGGCTCTGCGCTGGCAGGCGTTGCGGGTGATGAAGTGGGGGAGCCGATGGGGGTGGGTCCGACGAGCCAGTCGGAAAATGGCGGTTCAGCCAGTTCTACGGATCTGGGGCCGCTGCCGGATTCACCCCTGACCAGATCGACGGAATGACGCTCTGGGAGTTCATGGCCTGCATGGACGGAGTGCGCCGCTTCCACGGCGGCAAGAAGGACGCGCCGCGAGGCGACATCGAGGAAGATCGCCTGCGCGATCTCGGCATTGAGGGCTTCTAGGCATGAGCGAAGACATCCAAGCGCTTCTGGTTCGCCTTGAGGCCAACGCGACCAAGATGATCTCGGAGACCAAGAAGGCCAGCAAGACGGTCTCGGACGAGCTGCGGAAGATCGACAGAGAGTTTCGGCAGACCAACAGCGGTGCGACGGAAGGCCTTGCCCGTAAGGGTCGGCAGATGCGCGAAAGCGCAGGCGAGTATCGCAACCTTGGCTTTGCGGCGCAGAACGCGGCGTTTCAGGTTGGGGACTTCTTCACGCAGGTCGCAGGCGGGACTGAGCCAACGCGGGCCATGGCGCAGCAGCTGCCGCAACTGCTCGGCAGCATGGGCCTGATCGGCGCTTTGGCGGGTGCGGCCGCCGCGGCCCTGATCCCTCTGGCTGGAAACCTGTTGAATGCAGGGGAATCCAGTATGACGGCCGAGGAGGCGATTTCGAACCTCGGTAAGGCAATCGACAGCTATCGCGCGGCATTGGAAAACGTGCAGACGCCCTCTGCCGAACTTGTGGCGCAGTATGGGAGCCTGTCGGCCGCCGCGCGGGACTTTGCTTTGGCCTTGGCGGAAATCAATCGCGTTTCCGCCTTCGATGCACTGACCCAGTCAATTGACTCGGTCACCGGCCCGCTGTTGGCACTGCGGGATGTAATGCGCGACGAATTTGGCGGCGAAATTGCTGGCACGGATAACTGGCGTTTCCTCGCCGAAGAACTTGGCGTTGCTGAAGCCAATGCAAGCGCCTTGGCCGTGGCGATGTACGCATTCGATACGGCAACAGGACCTGCAAGGCAGGCAGAGGCGGCACAGAGGCTGTCGGAGTTGCTGCTGGCCTCGGCTGGCAGCTACGAGGCGATGAATCCTGCCGCCCGCAGGCTTTATGACGAAACCATCCGTATCGGTGATGAGGCAGCTGATCTTTCCGGCGCAACCGAAGCTGTAAGCCGTTCTGCGGAGCAGATCGCCAAGAACATGGCTTCGGCCTATCAGATGTACGCGATGACCCGCGGCATGGCCACGGAGCTTGCCAACGAAACCGCTCGCGCATCCGCGGCCGCTGCATCGCTGGCATACGGCAAGGTGGCAAATGAGGGTGGAATGGACTCGATCGCTCGCGCGACGATGCGCGAGTTTACCCCGAACCCGTTCGGAACTCTTGCCAGTGGCGCCGGTGGCGCTGCCCGCCCCGCACCACGCGGCGGTGGTGGCGGCGGCGGTGGTGGCGGTGGCAACGATGTCGCTGCCGAGGCCAAGCGGATCTACGACGAGACCCGCACCGCGGCGGAGAAGTACCGCATCGAAGAGCAGCGGCTTGGTGAACTGTTGCGGATGAACGCAATCACACAGGACACCTATTCCCGCGCCATCGACGGCCTGAAGGACAAGTACCGCGACACGAGCGACTCCCTGTCTCAGTTCTCCGACGCGTTCCGCTCCGGCTTCTCCGATATGATCTCCGGCGTTATCGATGGCAGCATGAAGGCCGAAGACGCGGTGCGCCGGATGGTGACGCGCCTCGCCTCGATGATGATCGAGAACCAGATATTCAACCTGCTGGGCAGTCTCATGCCCAACGTGTTCGGCGCAGGCGGCTTTCTGCCTCTGACCAAGTCCGCGATGGGCAACGTCTTCATGGGCGGGCGCGTGCAGGCCTTTGCGACGGGCGGTGTGGTCAACGGCCCGACCGCCTTCCCGATGCGGGGCGGCATGGGCCTCATGGGCGAGGCTGGCCCCGAGGCCATCCTGCCCTTGACCCGCGTCAACGGCTCTCTCGGCGTCCGGGCATCTGGTGCGGGCGGCGGATCGAGGACCATGGTGCAGGTCATCAACCAAGGCGGTGGTGAGGTTCGGCAGGAACGCCAGCAAGGCCCCGGCGGCGATGAGCTGATCCGCATCACGGTCGGCAAACAGATCGCGCGCGGCGACCACGATTCCGCGATGCGTGGCCGGTACTCAGCGCGGCCTGCAGGGGTGAAACGATGATCCCGTACTGGCCAACCAACGTTCCAGACTGCCCGGAACGGTACCGCGCCTCGGGCGGTCCTGTTGAAGCCCGCGCCTCGTTCCAGCCAGAGCGCGGTCCGGAGATCACCCGGCCCGCCACCACGGCGCGGTGGGAAGAATGGACCGTGCCAATGTCGCCCTTTACCTTGGCCCAGTTCAACGCCTTCGAGACGTGGTTCGACACCACGCTGGCGCGCGGCTCAAAGGCCTTTGCATGGCGCCACCCGGTGACGGGCGTGATCGGTCTGTGGCGGTTCAAGGCAGGGCAGCAGCGGCCCTATGATGTGGGGCAGACAGCCAAAGGCTATGTACTGGTCAGCTTCACCGCGCTGCGACAGCCCGGCACGCCTTGGTGGGCACCCTACGTGCGCCCGAATGAAAACCGCGTGCCAAAGGTCGTGGCTGACTATGCCGGATCGGTGTTCGGCGTCGACGGCATCAGGACCGCTGCCTCGGCCGTCGCGGCTGTGGCTGGTACCTTCGATGTCTATACCACCGCCACGCCCTCTGGGATCGTGACGGAACAGCTGGCGCGCGTCGTCACGGCCGGCCAGATCCCGGCAACCGCGCCGGGCGGCGTGTCGCGTATCGTGGCCTACATCCCGTGAGCCGCGTTGATGCCGAGGCGCAGCGCCTCACGCTGGAACAGGAGAACGGTCCGCACGCACTGATCGCGTTCCTGACCATCGAACATCCTGCGTTCTCTGATCCGATCAGGGTGGTTTCGGACGTGATGGCATATCAGGTCGGCGGGGTGACCTTCGCTGGCATCCCCTTCGGCATCAAGCAGCTGACCGACACGGAAAGCGGGCCGAGGACGCAGATCGTGGTGACGAACCTCGACCGCCGGATCGGGGAAGCGCTGCGGAAATCCCAGACGCGGGCCAAGGCAGAGCTGGTGGTGCGCAGTTCGGCGGACTTCAACCTGTCCGTCGATCCACGCACCGAGATCGCGGCCACTGCCCCGATCTATGCGTTCCGGCACTTCGAGCTGGTGAACGCCGAAGGCGATGTGAGCCAGTTGGTCGGCGACATCGAGCTTGCGGATTTCAGCGTCGAGCCATGGCCCAACGTGCGGGCCACGCAAGACCGGCTGCCGGGGCTGTTTCGGTGATGGACTGGTACGCGAAGTACATCGGCCTGCCGTTCGGTGAGGGGCAGGGCGAGGTGACGTGCTGGTCTCTGGTGGCACGGGTCTACCGGGAGTGCCTCGCCATCGATCTGCCAGCCTATGGCGAGATCTCGGCGCGGGACCTCGTGCGGGTGGCCCGCACCATGGAAGCGCGCAAGGATGATGGATGGCAGGCGGTGAACGATCCGCGGGCCTTCGATGTGTGCCTCATGCGGGCACCGCGCGGCGGCGCTGTCGTGGCCCATGTCGGAGTGATGATCGATGCGCAGCGCGTGCTGCACGTCGAAGCCGCCTCTGCGGCGGTGGTGGTTCCGGTGAAGCACTTCACCGTGGCGGGGCGGATTCTGGGTTACAGGAGGCGGGCGGCGTGACGATCCTTGCAGTCTATCGCGAGCCGTTCGGGATTGAGCCGCGTGTGGCCTATATGCCGGAGGGCCTGACGCTGGCCGAAATGGCGCGGCAAATGCCGTCACTCCCGCATGACTTTGCCGATCGCGGCACGATCTGCGTGAATGGTCGCCCGGTACAGCGCACGGCATGGCGGATGATCAAGCCGAAACCGCGGCACAACGGTGTGCCGGTCGAGGTGACGTTCCATGCCACGCCAATGGGCGGCGGTGATGAGGGCGGTGGGAAGCAGATCCTCGCCTTGGTCGCATCCATCGCCCTGATCGCCGTCACAGGTGGCATCGCGGCAAACGGTATCAAGGCGCTGGGGATCAAGGGCGGGACCTTTCTCGCCCGCGCCGTTGCAACGGGTGTGGGTCTGGTTGGCTCTCTGGCACTGTCAGCCCTGTCGTCGCCGCCCACGGCCCGCCAGAACGAAACCGCAAACCGCATCGTCAACGAGGGCGCGGCCTCTGCCGAAGGCAACATCCTTGAGGCCAACGGCGCAATCCCGCGTGTCGTGGGTGAGCGGAAGGTTTTCCCGCCGCTTGCCATCGAGCCGCTGACCTACTTCGACGGCCGCGACGAGGTAGTGGAGGCAGTGTTCTGCCTCTCCGGCCCGCATCGGCTGACCGACATCCGCGTCGGGGCCGCGCCGATCGAGGACATCGGCGTCGAGTTCGAGACGCGCGAGGGCTGGCCCGGCGATCTGCCGCTGACGCTGGTGCAGCGTCAGTCCAAGACCGAGTCCGTGCAGCAAGAGATGGTGGCGCATTCGGTTTCGGACAGCGACGGGCGGACCATCGACTCTGTCACTGGCGCCATCGAGGATGCGCTGCCGCAGCCCTATGTCATGGTCACGCGCGACGACCCGGACGAGCAATGGTTGCACATCGCCTTTCCGCAAGGCCTGCACGATCAGGGCAGCACGACGGTGCAGATCCGCGTGCCGATCCGCATCCGGATCAGGCTCGCAGGCACCACGACGTGGCGCAATCTGCCCGAACTGCACTTCCAAGGCGCAAGCCTTCGGCAGCTCCGGGCGACGATCAAGCTGGAATGGAGCGACGATCCTTCGGTCTCGCCCGGCGCGGCGTCCAGCGAGGGTTTTGTCGAAGCGCGGCGCAACAGCCCGGCCCAGTCCGCAGCCCCGGTCAACGCGGCATGGAACGCCGATCCATGGTTCGGCAGTTCCGGCGATGCGTGGCTTGCGCAAGGCAACCTTGCCACCAGCGGCGTGCTCTACACCGACATGAACCGCTACACGGCGCGCTTTGTCCTCGGCACGTCCAGCTTCCCTCGCGGGCGGTATGAGATCGAGGTTATGCGCGGCGCGGCCTTCACCGCGTCGACCTATGTCTCCTCGACCTATGCCCATTCCGGCACGGTCTGGGACCTGTTCGGCTATCAGGGGTCGCCGGGGCTGATCGTTCGGACCCGCAACGGCCTGTCGGACTCGCTCTACCTGCTGCGCTCCGTCTCGCTCTGGAACCAGCACCCCGTGCCGACCGATCAGCTCGCGCTGATCGCGGTGCGGGCAAGGAACCGGGCGCTGGAGTCGGTGTCCTGCATCGCCGGTGGGTGGGTCAGGGATTGGGATGGCACAGGCTGGAATACATGGGCCGTGACGGACAACCCCGCGCCTCACCTGCGCGATGTCTTCGCCGGGTATCTAAACGCCAATCCGGTGCCGGTAGACATGATCGATGACGACACGCTGGTGACGTGGCGCGCGGCTGGTTGGCACTGCAACGCGCTGATCGAGGATCAGAGCGTCATCGAGGTGGCCAATATCATCGCGGGCTGCGGATATGCTCGGCCCTACATGTCCGAGATCTATGGCGTGGCGCGGGACTATGACCGCAGCGCCGAGGCCCCGGTGCAGATCTTCACGCCGCGCAATTCAAGCGGCTTCCGCTGGTCGAAGGGCTTCGCCAAGGTGCCGGATGGGCTGCGGGTATCGTTCCGCGATGCCAATCAGGACTATGAGACGCGCCAGATCGTGGTGCCGCGCCCCGGCTTCATCGGGACGCCGCGCGTTCTGGAGCAGGTGACCTATGAAGGCCCGGTCACTGAAGCAGAGGTCACGGCCCGCGCGACCTATGACCAGCAGCAGAGCCGGTACCGCTCGACGTTCTACAGCCTCGATGCCCCTGTGGAGGCCATTGTGGCGCGGCGTGGCGATCTCGTCGGCGTGCAGCATGACATGCTGTCGGAGTATGCCGGTTCGGCTCGGATCGTGAACTGGACGCTGAACGGTTCGGGGCAGGTGACCTCGATCACGCTGGATTGCGCCGTGTCGATCACGAATGAGCCGGATCTTCTGGCCGTGACCGATGTTCTGGCCGTGCCGGACATGCTGCTCTTGGGCAAAAGAAGCGGCGCTGTCATTCGCGGGCCTGACGGCCCCAGCGCGGTGCGCGTCCTCACCAATGCCACTGGCGAGCACACCACACTGACCTTGGCCACGCCGATCCCGGCCGCCGATGTCTATGACGGTGCGCTCGTCTCGATCGGGATCAAGGGGCAAGAGGTCCTGCGGCTGATCGTGTTCGCCGTCGACCCGCGCGAAGACTTCACAGCCAGCCTTACCCTTGTCGACGAAGCCCCTGAACTCTGGGCCTAAAAGGATAAACCATGCCGCCACGGACGACCTCCTCCGGCTCCTCAACTCCGCCGCTGACGGGCACTGATTTCCTGAACGAGTACGCGCAGCGGATGAAGTCGCTTTTCGACGCGGCGGCGTTCCCTCTGACCGCTGTCGCGGGCACGGGCAACGCCGTGACGGCATCGCTCGACCCGCCGCTCGATCCGGGCGGCTTGGTCAACGGGATGAAGTTTACCATCACATGGGCAGCGGCGAACACCGGCGCCGTCACGCTGGCGATCAACGGCGGGACGGCAGTTCCGGTCGTGGACGCGGACAACGTCGCGCTTGGGGCTTCTGCGCTGGCGGCGGGGCGGCGGTCCCTGATTGAGTTCGTCGGCACCGCGTTTCGCATTCTGTCCAGCGCGGGCGGTGGTGCGGCTGGCGCTGGTCCGGCTTATCAGGTGTTCACCACATCGGGAACTTGGACGCGACCCACGGGCTATGACCCGGATACCATGGTCATCATTGAACTTTGGGGAGGTGGCGGCGCTGGCGGTCGTGGCGCTGCTGGCAACATTAACGGTTCTATGGGCGGCGGCGGCGGTGGTTACATACAAAAGGATTTTCGTATTGCAGATCTCCCATCTTCGATTTCTGTCGTAATCGGGGCTGGCGGAACAGAGCCGAGCGGCAACGGTGGAAATTCGACCTTTGGCTCGCTCCTAACGGCCTTTGGCGGCGGTGGTGGCGCTAGCGGCGCGTCCTCCGTTACCGGAGGTAATGGCGGGGGCGCTATGGGAGCTGGCGTCAACAGCAACTCCGTAGGCGGTAGTGTGGGTGGTGGTGTAGGCGGCCAAAATGTCGCGCCTTTTTCAGACGCCACGACGATTTTCGGCGGCGGCGGCGGGAAAAACCAAGCCGCCTCTTTGCAGCGTAGCAACGCCGTCTACGGCGGCGGCGGCGGTGGCACGACCCATTCGAACATTGCCTATAATGGCGGTTTGAGTGCGTTTGGTGGGCGCGGAGGGAACGGGACGGGGGCAAACATAGCAGGGGAGAGCGGCGTTGCGCCTGGTGGCGGTGGCGCGGGCACTCAAGGCGCCGTCGCTGCAGGCAACGGAGCTCGCGGGGAATGCCGCGTCTGGATTCTGGGCTGATGGGGGAAGTGATGCGTCTTGCGCAAATCATCGATGGCATTGTGGTCAACGTCGCAGAAGTCGACCCAGAAAACGTGCCGGATTTCATGGAGGACTGGCTTCCGGCAGGCGAAGCCGGGCCGGGCTGGGTCCTCGACGGTGACACGCTCTTGCCTCCGGGCCGCAGCTTCACCGCGGCGACCGCCCTCACCGCTGTCCTCGCCGCGATCTCCAACGTCGAGGCCACGCTCACTGCAGGCGTGCCGCTCGGCGAAAAGCTGTCCTGGACGGCCAAGGAACAGGCCGCCATCGCGGTGATGAACGGCACGGATACCGAGGCCGATACCGCGCTTCTGGCAGGCGAGGCCTCGATCACCGGCGAGACCGTCCTTGAACTTGCGGGCCGCATCGTCGCCGCGGCTGAGGCCTATCGCTTCGCTGCGTCACGCATGGCGGGAATCCGGCGCGCCGCTGAGCGGGCCATTGCAAGCGCAGGGACTGGCGAGGCGCTGATGCAAGCCGTGGAGGCTGCGGAGGCGCAGTGCGCCGCGATCATCGAGGGGATCATGCAATGAGGTTCGAGAACGTGCTGAACTGGGGAAACATCATCACCCTCGTCGTGATGGGCGTGGGTGGCCTCATCGCTTTCTCGAAGCTGCAGTCCGAGGTCGTGTTCATGCGCGATGCCGTGGCTGAGATGCGCCGCGAGGATGACGCCACCGAGATCCGGCTCCGGTCTCTGGAGCTTGGCTTCGGGCGCATCGAGGAGCGCCTCATCGCCATCCAGAACATCCTGCAGAACAACGCCAAGCCCTGATCCGGGGCTGATCACTTCCGTGAAAGGTTTCTGACTATCTGTGAAACGGTCGATTGCGGCATATCAAAAAGCAGAGAAAGCTCGCTGTAGGTCGGCCTGTATCTCTCATGAACGCGCCTAAGTGCAGAAACAAGAGCGTCTGGATAGACGGTCAGATTGCAGTTTTCGCCGCGCTGATTGAGCAGGCCGGTAGCCCTTGCATGACGATTGTTATCGGCAAGCGTCACCCATTCAAGGTTCTCAAATCGGTTGTCCGTCTTGTCTCCGTTTTTGTGGTTCACGCAATCCGCCCAGTCTGGCTTTGGTCCAAGAAATGCGGCGGCAACTATCTGGTGAATCAGCCTTCTGTGGCTCTTTCCATCTCGGCGCAGTGTAACCCCAAGGTAACCCTGCGCTCCACGAACCGGGTCAAACAAAACCCCTTTGAAAAATGCCACGCGGCCATCGGTGTATCTGACGGTGCGGTCTAGGCTTCGCACCTTTCCAAGGCTGGAAACGCTGTAAGCGCCCTCAAACCCTGGAACGTCTTTCCAAACTTCCATGATGCGTCCTGTTTCTGGCGCTTCATGCTAAAACATGGTGAACACATGGTAAAGGCCAACATTTCTATCTCTCTCCGGCATGTTCTCCAACATGAAGGGGGTTGGAGCAACCACCCCAAGGACCCCGGCGGCGCAACCAACATGGGTGTGACGCAGCGGGTCTATGACGCGTTCCGCGACCGCGAGGGACAGCCGCGCCGCAGCGTCCGCGCCATCACCGCCGATGAGGTGGGCGAGATCTACAAGCGCCAGTACTGGGACGCGATCCGGGGCGATGATCTGCCGTCCGGGCTGGACTATGCCCTGTTCGACTATGCCGTGAACTCCGGCCCGCGCCGCGCCGCGCAGGACATCCAGCGCGAGCTTGGCGTGACGGCAGACGGGATTATCGGGCAGGTGACGCTGGCAGCCATTGCGAAGGAGGATGTCTACAGCCTCATCGAGCGCCTGTGCGCCCGCCGGATGCGGTTCCTGCGCGGCCTGCGCCACTGGAACACCTTCGGCAAGGGCTGGACGCGGCGCGTCACGGAAGTGCAGGAAATCGCGCTGTCCATGGCCACGGACCCGGAATCGACCAACTCTGTGCCGCTGATGGCGGTTGAGGCAAAGGCTCAGGACGCGCTGCGCGAGAACATCGCGCAGTCCGCCACGGTGCAGGCCACGGTGATCGATGTCGCAGCCAAGGCTGGCGCAGGTGTCGCCGCGCTTTCCGCGCTTGATGATCGGTGGGTGCAACTGGCGGTGATCGGCCTTCTCGGCGTCGCCGTGATCGCCTCGCTGGTGATCTTCCGCGAGCGGCTGCGGGCTTGGGCTGACGGCTGGCGATGATCTGGGCCCTCCGCAACTGGCAGCTCGTGCTGATCATGGCTCTGGCCTTTGTGCTGGGTCTGGTCGGCATCCGGTCCGCCAGCCTGTCGAACCGTCTCGCAGCGGCCAAGGCCCGCGCCGATGAACTCGAATCCTATCGCAATGGAAGGACAGACGCAGATGAAGTGGACCGGACTATTGGCGGCGATCCTGCTGCTGCCCGCGAGTTCCTGCGCAACCGGAAGCCTTGAAGCTCTTTGCGATGCCACCCGGCAGGACCGGGATCAGGCCGCGCAGGCCCTCCTCGAAGAGGGCACCGACCGGGTTGTCGTTCCGACCGCCCGCCTGATCGCCAAAACCGACGCGGCTTGCCGCTGAAACCTCACAGGAGACCCTACCATGTCCAAGACCGACGCCTTCGAGGCGGCGCTGCTCGACCTCATCTTCCTGAACACCAACATCGGCAACCTTGGCGATGCCACGGGCGTGCGGGGTTCCGTCGCCGCGGGCCAGTTGTTCATCTCGCTGCACACCGCCGATCCCGGCGAGGCTGGCACGCAGCTCACCAACGAGGTGGCCTATACCGGCTATGCCCGCGTCGGCGTGGCGCGGCAGGTGTGGCAACGGCCTCGGCCACGGGCGCTGCGATCATCGCGGCCTCTGGCGCTGCTGCAGGATCGGCCACCGTCGCAGGCACGTCTCAGACCATCATCGGCGCGGCTGGAACCGCTGCAGGTGTCGCCACAGCCTCGGCTGTCGGATCGACGGCAGGCAGCATTGCCAGCGGCGCAGGCTCGGCCTCCGGCACAGCCACGGTGGCAGGCATTGGCGCATCCACTGCAGCCGGGGCTGGGGCCTCGGCAGGCATTGCCACCGCAGCGGCTACGGGGCGCGCCACAGCCGAGTCCAACGGGTCGGCGGCAGGGGTTGGCGCGGCCACGGGCGTGGGCGCTTCCACAGCGGCTTCCAGCGGATCTGCGGCAGGCACTGCCACGGTATCGGCAGTCGGCACCGTCGCGGGCACCGTCGCGGCTGGCGCTGGATCTGCAGCCGGCAGCGCATCGGCATCTGCCACAGGTGCGACGATCCGGGGCGGGGCAGGGGCATCGGCTGGCGCGGCGACTGTCACCGGGGCAGGGGCCTCGATCCGGGCCGGGGCTGGCGCTGCGGCTGGCCTTGCCGTGGTGGCCGGGACTGGCGCGCGGCGCATCGATGCGGCTGGTAGCGCTGCCGGGGCGGCGACGGTCACCGGCGCGGGCGCGGCGCGGGTCACGGCTGTCGGCGCGGCAGCGGGTCTCGCCACGGCCTCCGGCGCGGCTTCTGCCCTGGCGCAAGGCGCAGGCACGGCGCAGGGCAGCGCCACGGCGGCTGCGGTGGGCGAGGCGCGCGAGGAAGGCACTGCGGCCAATGCGCTGCTACCCGGCGTCTGGCGCGCAAACAGCCTGCCCGGTGTCTTCGGCCCCGTCACCATCGCCGGGACAGCCCGCGCTCATGTCCTCGATGGCACGGCGCGCGGCCATGTCCTGCAGGGCCTCTGGCAGGCCGAAACCATCAACGCGACATGGAGGGCGGCGTGACCAATCTCACGACCTTTGAAGATGACGATCTGATCATCCGGATTCCCGTGACCTTTGAACCCGGCAGCGAGATCACGTCGCTCACCGGCGGCACGGCAGAGGCGGTGGCGCAAAGCACGAGCGGGGCCGTCATCACCGCGAATGCCGTCGCGATCACCAGCGGGTCGGAGATCCGCGTCACGTTCAACGATGGCCGTCTGCCTGCCGGGGTCTATTCGCTGCAGGTCCGCGCTACCGTGGCCGGGGTCACGCAGACCGTGTCGCCGGAAGGCACCACGATCACGGTCTATCCGAGCATATGAGGAAGGGGCGGCGCTGGCCGATCAGGCGCGGGCGCGGGTGGTGGTGGGCCGCCCGGTGGTCTGGACGGCCCTGTCCAGTTTAACCGAACAAGCCAAGGCCTTGCTTGTTGCAGGGCGGGTTGAGGCTGTGCCGCAGCTCGGTTTCCAGCGAGATCCGCGCGCTCCTATCCCACATCACCTTTGCGGCGATATGAGTTGCCCCACGCATGATGGCGCGAGTGAGCCCTTCGTGCGCCATCCTGTCAGAGATCAGGCGACGATAGAGGTCATCCGACTCGCCGACATAGAGCGGCCAGATTTCGCCAAATGCGGCACTGCGCATGGCCACATATACCCCTGAGACACGGGGAAAGACCGTGCCATGCAGTGGGTAAAGATTGAAGTCATGCACACGGCCATGAAGGCCGTTCAGTCTGATCGTAGTCGACATGCTCATTTATCTCCTCTGAGCAAGTGTCGTCCCCGATCTCTCTCTTGACCAGTTTGCGCGGTTAATGCGAAATGGCCTCACAGCGGGAGAAATAAGGGAACAACCGAGTTTCAACCAAGGCCTGCGGGGGTGCTCCAACACCGACCGCAGGCCACCTTATGTTGTGGCATTCCTGCGCACCCCGACAAAATCTCGTAAACCAATGCTTCATTCAACGGGAATATTGCACCGCTATGGGCGATTTTTCGCTTGACCGTTTTCGTGCAACAGCGGTGCGGCTCAACCGCTACGTGCATAGATTGTGAGGGACTCGGTGCATAACGGCGAAAAAACCAACTGGCCCCAGACCATCCCGCCCGACCTCCGCCGCAAGCTGGAGAACGTCATGGGCTATCGCAGCTACGGCGCGCAGGACCTATGGGGCGAGGTCAGGGAGTGGCTCGTCGCGCATGGCGTCGAGGTGCCGGAGCAGCTGCCGGAGGATGAGCGGAAGTAGGGCAGAAATCGTGGGACACCCCTTTTCTAACCCATTGATTCCATTACACCTGCTCTTACATGCCTGCGGGACACCTGCGCATTGATTTCACGTGATTATTTGCGCGAATCCGGCCCCGACCTTGGGCACCACCCCTCTGAAATAGCGATGCGGCAACAAGGCGTTAGGCCAGTCCGGATGCTGTTGGCGGCCACCTCCATCCAGTTCTCGCCCCGCATGCGTTCGCATCATTGATGCCTCGCGAGCCTTGGCTGTTCTGATTGGCCGCGCCGGGCGGGCTTTGGGCTTTCTTCAGATGTGGGAAGATTTTTTGCCTTGGCAGGGAATAGGCGCGGGAGGTGGTGCGTTCTTTGTGCATGACCGGTCGAGAGGGCCGGGCTGCCTTGGACATGGAAAGGATATCCGATGAAGAAAGAGACCGTGACCCGCAGCGTGCTTACCCGCCGCAGCCTTCTGACGCGTGTCGGCCTTGCAGCGGGTGCCGCCTACATGGCGCCGGCCATGGTGGGCATGAATGCCGCCCGCGCGAGCGGCGTTTCCGGGGGTGGGTCATCCAGCGGCGGATCGTCGAGCAGTGGGTCGTCGAGCGGGCCGTCCGCGCCTTCGGCCCCTTCGGCACCGTCGCGCAGCAGCAGCAATTCCGGCCCGTCGCGGAACCGCAACACGCGCCCGTCGCGTTCGGCGGGGAAGAATGGCGGCGAGGTTCCGCCGTGGCTGAAGGCGATGTTCCCGGGCCTGTGAGATGGGCGGGGCTGCGACTGTCGTCGCGGGGGGGAGGGGGTGCGAGCCCCCTCCCGTTCCGTCATTGCGGGTGCTGATGGCGGAGGGGGTTGCCGATCCCTTCATCCTTCCGGACGAGCCGGCCTTTCTGGAGGCCCTGACCGGATGCATCAAGGGTTGGCCGATCACGCTGCGACGCCTTGATCCGTCGCGACCGTCGGAAGCGGTGCCGGTGACGGTGATCGAGCCGCGGGGTGAGGGGCTGTATCGTGCCCATTCGCGCTATCTGGAGGAACCGGTCGATGGGTTGAGCCTTGCCTCGGCGGTCTGTGCCGTGCTGGCGGACCTGTCGCAGGCCCGAAGCGATGCGCCGGGGGGGCATATCTTCGGGCTGCATTGCGGGGGCGTGTCGTTCGGGGCGCGCGGGGTGATCCTTGCGGGGGCGGCGCGGGCGGGGAAATCCACGCTGGTGGCGCGGCTGTCGGCGGAGGCGGGGGTGGCGGTGCTTGCCGATGACGTGCTGCCGGTGGCGGCAGGGGGCGAGGTGATCGGCCTTGGCCTTGCGCCGCGGCTGCGGTTGCCTTTGCCGGAAGCTGCGTCGGAGCGATTCCGGCGGCATGTGTCGGGGTGCCTTGGGGCGGCGGATGACCGCTATGGCTATCTGTGGACCGAAAGCCTGTTGCCGCATGGGGCGCGGGCGGAGGCGGAGGTCTTGGTCCTTTTGGATCGCAGGGAAGCGGGGGCGGCGACGCTGCATCACCTGCCCGAGGACCGGGTGCTGCGCGCCATCGTGGAGCGGAGCATCGCGGGCCCTGAGGGGACGGAGGCTGTTTATGCGGCGGCGCGCGATCTTGCGGCGCGGCTGGTGGGGGTTCGGCTCGTCTACTCCGATCTGGAGGAGGCGGTGGCGCTGTTGCGCGCGGCCTTTGCGGGGGATGGGCGGGCGGTGGCGGTTCCCGTCTTGCCCGAGGTGGAGGATGCCGAGGCTGGGCCGGTGGCGTTTGCGGCGGTTCACGGGCGTGCACGGTTCCGGCGGGCGGGGGGGACGGCGACGCGGCATCTGGCCGGGGCGGCCTTCTTGTGGCAGCCTGCGGGCAACATGCTGTGGCACCTGAACCCGGTGGCAAGCATGATCTGGGACATGCTGGTGCGCCCTGTTTCGGCGGAAATCATCGCGCGCGAGTTGCGGCGGGTCTTTCCCGACCAGCCCGTCGCGCGGTTGCGGGAGGATGTTGCGGCTCTGTTGGGGCAGATGTGGCATGAGGGGCTTGCCGAGGCAGAGGCTGGCGGCGAGCGGACAGGAAGGGAGTGAGGGGACATGCGGATCATGCAGCTTTGGCTTGCCGTGTTGGTCGCGGCGATGGTGCAGGTTGTTCTGCCGTCCTTGGCCCTAACGGGTGACCTGTCGGCTGCGGCGCATGCGCAGGATGACGATGATGACGGCGGCAGCGACGACGATGATGACGATGATGATGACGATGACGATGATGACAGCGGTGGCGGGTTCGGATTCGGCAGCGGGTCGGATGACGATGATGGCGGGTTCTTCCGCCAGACGCGGCGGCAGCCGCGCGCGGTTCCCGTCTCTGTCCCGCGCCCTGCGTCGGTGCCGGATGAGGTCGTGGTGCTGGACCTGCCCGCGGCCACGCTGGACATCCTGCGCGCCGAGGGCTTTGCCGAGATCGCGGCGGATCGGCTGGAGCGGGTCGGGCGGACGGTGACGCGGTTGCGCATCCCGTCGGGCGTGACGCTGGCTGAGGCGCGGGATCGCGTGCGCGCGCTGCCGGGGGGGGAGGCGGCGGACCTGAACCATTTCTACCGGGCGGGGAGCGGGGATCAGCCCGAAGAGTGCCGCCATGAGAACTGCCGCGCGCAGGATTTGATCGGCTGGCAGGCGCGGGGGAGTTGCCGGGCGGGGCTGCCCATCGGGGTGATCGATACCGGGGTGAATGCGGAGCATGAGATCCTTGAGGGGGCGCGGATCGAGGTGACGCGGATCGCCGATCCGACGTTGGACCCGTCGCAGGCGGTGCATGGGACGGCGGTGGTGTCGCTGCTGGCCGGGGCGGAGGAGAGCCGGGTGCCGGGCCTCGTGCCCGAAGCGGAGGTGGTGGCGGTGGACGTCTTTTCGCGCGCGGCGGGGGATGAGCGGGCGGATCTTGGCGTGTTGCTGGAGGGGCTGGATCTGCTGCTGGCGCGCGACGTGCGGGTGATCAACCTGTCGCTCGCTGGGCCGGAGAATGCGGTTCTGTCGGCGGCGCTGGATGCCGTGGTGGCGGCGGATCGGACGGTGCTGGTGGCGGCGGCGGGGAATGGCGGACCTGCCTTGGAGCCTGCATGGCCGGCCGCGCATCCGGGCGTGATCGCGGTGACGGCGGTCGATGCGCGGGGGCGGATCTACCGCGATGCGCAGCGCGGCCCGGAGATCGATCTGGCGGCCCCCGGCGTGGGCTTGCTGGCGGCGACCTCGATCCGGGGGGCGCGGGGGAAGAGCGGCACGTCCTATGCCGTGCCCTTCGTCACGGCGGCGGCGGCGTTGATCCTGTCGCGGGAGCCGGAACTGGGGGCTGCGGCTGTGGCGGAGCGGTTGAAGGCCGGGGCGCGCGATCTGGGCGCGGAAGGGGTGGACGAGGTCTTTGGCGCCGGGTTGCTGGATGTGACCGGGCTGTGCGATGCGCCTGTCGTGCCGAAAGAGGGGTGACCAGCGCGAGGCGGGGCCCCGCTTTGTGCGGGGTCCTTCCTGCGGGACGGATCAGGGGGTGGGCGCGTTCCAGCCGCCGGCGATGAGGGTGGCCTCTTCCTCGGGCGTGAGGGCGAGGCCCGCCTCTGCCTGATCGAGGAAGGGCGTCAGGCCCTCGGAAGCGGCCCCTTCTGCGGCGACGAAACCGTCTTCGGTGGCGGCATCCGTCAGGGGTTCCTTGAGGACGACGGCGATGTCCCATGGCGTGCCGGGGCCACGGCAGGCCAGCGCCTGCACCATGGCACCTGCCGCCGCGTCGATGCGTTCCACTTCGCGGCAGAACCCATCGGGCGTGGGCAGGGTGGCAAGGATCATTAGGTCGCCGCCCTGTGCGGTGGGCCGGACCTCGCCGGAGGGGAGCGTGTCGAGCAGGGTCGCCAGTTCGGAACCTGCCGCGACAGGGCCAGGGGTGAAGGGGTCGGCTCCCGGCTGGCGGAAGAGGGCGACGGCGAGGGCGACAGAGGCCGCGAGCGAGAGGCCTGCCACGAGGGTGGCGGGTCTGCGCGGGAAGGGGATGACCTGCGCGGGGGGGCGCTCCTGCGCGGCTGGCGGGAAGATCGTGTCGCGGATGGCCTGCGGCACCGGTTCGTGCAGCGGTGCCGCGAAGGCTGTGGCGAGCGCGGTGTTGGCGGCGAAGAGATCATCGGCATAGGCCTGATCTTCGGGATGGTCGGCCAGGTGCATGGCGACGGCGGCGGCCTCTTCCGGCGAAAGCTCGCCATCCACGAAGGCTGCGATGCGGGCGCGGTCTATCTTGGTCGGGGTCATTGGCGGCGTCCCATGCTGAGGCCGAGTTTCGGGAGGAGCGCCTCGCGGGCGCGGGAAAGGCGGCTCATGACCGTGCCGACGGGGATGTCGAGCGTTTCTGCCGCCTCACGGTAGCTGAGCCCTTCGATGGCGATGAGGGCCAGCACCTCGCGCTGGCCTTCGGGAAGATCGGCCATGGCGGCGCGGGTGCGCGCGAGCATCATGCGGTCTTCGGGGAGGGAGGCGGCCTTGCCTTCGTCGGAGAGGACGGCATCCTCGGGGTCGATGGTTGCGCCCTGACGTTGGCGTTTGCGGCGGTCGTCGATCCAGAGCGTCTGGACGATGCGGTAAAGCCAACTGTCCAGACGGGTGCCTTCGATGAATTGCGCGGCATTGCGCAGCGCCTTTTCGCAGGCGGCCTGCACGAGGTCGTCGGCATCCTGCCGGTTCCCCGTGAGGCTGTAGGCGAAGCGGCGAAGCTTCGGCACCACCGCGACGAGGTCTTGGCGAAATCGGTCCGACATGCGGGCTCCTTCGGGATCGTGGAGTGTTCCGCCAGAACAACGCAGGAGCGCAAGGGTTATTCCATGGAAATTTCGGGAGTGGCGGAAAAGGGTGGGACGGGCCCGCGAGGGAGCGGGCGGTCGGGCCCGTCCGCAGGATGGGTCAGTCGGAAAGACCCATCCTTGCGCGCACCTCCCGGTCGCAGATCACGCTCTGCGCGCGGTAGGTATGGGAGTTGTGCTTGTAGACCATGCCGGTGTTGGCACTGGCCTTGGACTGCATCGTCTGGAGGCAATCGGTCATGCCGGTGTCGAAGCTGTCTTGTAGGGCGGTGCAATCGGCCCGTGTCACCGTGCCGCCGGTGAGCGGGCAGGTGGCGAGGAGGGGTTGCGGGGGGATGTCTTCGGCGAGGGCGGGGGAAGCAAGGGCGAGGGCGAGCAAGGCGTGGGCAATGGGATTTTGCATCTGTCACTCTCCGTTGGGTGCGCCGGATGAATGCTTTGCGGCGTGGGGGAAGCCTTGCCGCTGCTGCGTGAACGGGGCGTGAAGGCAGCGGTAAACTTTGTGAATCGCGTGGCGTGGGCTGGGGGCGTCTTGGCGGAGCGAGGGGCGGGGTGGCGCGATAGTTTGTTGAAAGGGGCCATGCGAATGTGCAAGTTGACGCTGGGGCAGGGACGCCGGGGCGGGTGGCATGGTGCGGTTTCAGGTCGATCTGCTGGGCGGTCTGCGCGTGCTGCGGCTGTCGACCGGGGAGGACCTTGCGTTCCGCACGCGCAAGGCGCGCTGTCTGCTGGGGCTTTTGCTGTTGAGCCCCGGGTTCCGGATGAATCGGGAGCATCTGGCCAGTCTGCTGTGGGACCCGGCCCCTGAGGCGCTGGCGCGGAGCAGTCTGCGGCAGGCGTTGAAGGAACTGCGCGAGGTGCTGGAGCCGGATGGCGATGTGCTGGAGGCGGACCGGTTCACGGTGGGGCTGAAGGGCGCGGCCTTTGCGGTGGATGCCTTGCGGTTGCGCGCGCTGATCGGGGGGGAGGGGACCGGTCAGGCCGATCTTCTGGCGGCGGCGGCGCTGTGGCGGGGGGAGTTGTTCGGCCCGTCGCAACCCAGCGCGCCGGTCTTTGAGGCATGGTTGCAGATTGAGCGGTCGCAGATGCGGTCGGCGCTGACCATGGCGCTGACGGATGAGGTGGAGCGGTTGATCGCGGCGCAGGCCTTTGGCGATACGCGGGTGGCGGATGAGTTGGTGCGGATCGAGCCGAGCCATGAATTGGCGCATCAGTTCCTGATGCGGTTCCATGCGCTGCGGGGGGATCAGTCGGCGGCGTTGCGGCAATATGCCTTGCTGGCGCAGGCTCTGGCGGATGAGTTGGACAGCGAGCCGAGCGAGGCGACGGACGCGTTGCTGGTGGCGATCAAGAGCGGGGAGGTCGCGCTGCCCCGCGCGTCTGCTGTGGCGCTGCGGGGTGGGGCGGGGCGGGAGGCGGAGGCGGAGGCGCGGCAGAGCGGGCCGCCGCGCATCACCATCCGCCCGCCGCTGACGCGGTATCACGACCGGAGCAAGGATTATCTGGGCGAGGGTTTTGCTTTTCTGGCCAAGACATGCCTGTCGCGGTTCCGCTGCTGGATCGTGATCCCGTGGCCCTCGGCGGGGTTCGAGTCGGCCAGTGCGGTGGATTACACGGCGGTGGGGCGGGCCATCGATGCCGATTTCGCGGTGGATTGCGTGCTGGATTGGCGGTCGCCTGCGGGGAAGCTGTTCGTGACGCTGGTCGATTGCCGGGACGGGCGGGAGGTCTGGTCGGGGCTGTTTCCGACGGCGGAGGATGATCTGCAGGCGACATCCTCTTCGGTGGCGGGGGCCGTGGCGGCCAATCTGGCGTCGCAGGTCAATCACATCACGCTTTTACGCCATGCGCGCAGTGCGGCGAGCGACCGTGCGGCCTATGACCTTTGGCTGCGCGGGCATCAGCTTTCGCGGCTGTGGTCTGCAGAGGCGGATGACGAGGCGGAGGCGCTGTTCCTGCGGGCCATCGCGATGGATCCGGGGCTGGCGGGGAGCCATGCGAGCCTTGCACAGATCCTGTCGACGCGGGGGATGGTGCGGCCGGGCTATCCGGGGGCAGAGGCGGATCGCGCGCGCGCCTTTGCCCATGCGCGGGAGGCGCTTGCGCTGGACCCCTATGATCCGCGCTGCCATGTGAGCATGGCGTGGAACTGGCTGATCGCGCAATCGGCGGAGCGGGCGAACACGCATTTCCGGATGGCGGTGGACCTGAACCCGCATGACGCGGAAACCTTGATCGCGGCGGCGAGCGGGTTGGGATTTCTGGGCCATACGGGGGATGCGCTGGACCATGCGCGGCGGGCGGTGCGGTTGAACCCGATCTTTCCCGAATATTACTCGGTCTACATGGCGGGCATCCATTTCATGGCCGGGGACTATGAGGCGGCCATCGCGGCGGTGGAGAAATGCCATGACGGCTTTCCCGACCTTGGGGTCTGGGCCTCGGCCTCATGGGCGCATCTGGGGCGGGCGGGGGAGGCGGCGGCGGCCTATGCCACGTTCCGCGATCTGGTGGCGGGGGCGTGGCATGGCGCGGGGCCTGCGGATGAGGAGGGGATAGAGGATTGGGTGATGGGCACGCTGCCCATCGCATGGCAGCCGGGGCGCGAGCGGTTGCGCGCGGGGCTGCGCCTTGCCCGGGCCATGGCGGGGCCATGACCGGACAAGGCGGCGGCGCGCGGCTTCAGCGGCAGTGGCGCATGAAGTAGCGAGCGAGCAGGACGGGGAAGCGGTTGGCCGGATCGCCACCATAGGTGGGTTCGTCCTGAACGGCGGGCGGGGTGTCGAGCAGGCCCTTCCACGGGATGCGGACATGCATGATGTTGGGCGTGTCATAGACCGGGACGAGTGTGACGGAGGCGGGAATCTGCCCGGATTTGCCCGCGCCGGGGCCATCGTAGCGGTAGCCTGCCTTGTGCAGCCATTTGCGCGGGTCCTCGCTGAAGGCGAGCCATTCCGAACCGGGGCTGTCGTCGAAGACGCTGCGGCTGAGGCGCATGATCGCCTCGCCCGTCTTGCGCTGTTCGGCCAGCGAGCCGCTTTTCAGGTTGAAGAATCCGACCATGCCTTGTCCTTCCTGTGGGTTGCGGTGATGCGGCGGGTCTTGGGTGCCGCCGTTCCGCCCATCAAGGCAGGGCTTGCGTGAAGCCAGCGTGAAAGGGGCCGGAGGGGCAGGGAAAGGCGGCTTGATCGGGGGGCGGGTGCGGCGTCCTATTGGGGGCATGATGATGAAACCCGCCGATCTGATCACGCTTTTGAACCGGTCGCTGGCCGGAGATTTCCGCGTGATGCCGCTTTATTCCGCCGATACGCCGGTGTTTCTGGCGGTGGCATTGCCATTGGGCGAAGGCGTGACGGGGTGTCGCCCGCGCCTGCCTGCCGGGCGGGGATTGACGTTGCAGCAGGCGATGGTGTCGGCGGGGGCGGAGGCCTTGGAATTGCGGGCGAGCCTTGCGCAATCGCATCTGGCGATGCTGGCGGCGGCGCCGAGGGGGGACGGGCTGGCGCTGGTGGAATGCCGGGACCTTGCCTCGGGCGAGGCGATGATGGTGGCCGCGCAGGAGGTGTTCCTCGATTGCGCGGCAGCCTTGGGAGAGCCATTGCGGACGGATGCCAATTCCACGGGTTGTGCCGTGGCACCGTCGCGGCAGGGGGCGGAGACGGTGGCGCTGTGGGAATGCGTGGAGCGGGATGCGCTGGCCCTGTGGTGGCATGGCGGGCGCGAGGCGGGCGCGGTGGCCTTGGAAGAGATCGACGCGGTGCAGCCGCGCCTTGGCTGGTGGCTGGAGCGGCGGGCGCGGCGGACGCGCCTTTTGGAGGTGACCGGCGATGTCGGGTTGCCGGTGGTGGTGGCGGTGTCTTGCGACGAGGCGGGCGGGCGCGTCGCCTTGGGCAGCGCGGCCCGGCCATCGCGGGTGGAGGCGGCTTTGGCCGCGGTGACGGAACTGGTGCAGACGGAGGTCAGCCTCGACGAGGCGCTGTCTGTGGGTGATCCGGAGGCGGCGGCTTGGGCCGCGCATGGGCGGATCGGGCTGCCCGCTTTTCAGCCCGGTGCCGCACGTGCCGAGCGGGCACCGATGCATGGGCGCGATCTGGTGGCGCGGTTGGGGGCGCTTGGGCATCGGGTGCTGAGTTGCGAGATGACCTTGCCGGGCGATCCGATGCCGAGCCTGCGGGTGCTGGTGCCGGGGCTTTGCGCGATGGGGGGGCGTATCGGGATGGAGCGATTCCGCAGGCAGTGCCCGGACGCGGCGGGGCCGCATCTGCCCGAACCGTTCTGAGACAAGAAAAAAGATGGGGGGAGGGGATGGTCTTCATACGCAGCACGCATGATCTGATGGAGCTTGCCGGGGGGGCGCCTGCGGGCGGCGTGGCGCGGCAGTCGCGCTATGGCTATCTGTTCCCGGCGCTGGCGGATGAGCCGGGGGTCGGCTGTTTCGCCGGGACGGACGAGGCGGAGACGCTGGCGCGGCTGCGGGCCTTCGAGGAGGCGACGCATCTACCGGTGAACCCGCCTTCGGCGCTGCTGATGCGGTTGCCTGCGGCCTATACCTATTTCGGGCAATTCGTGAACCACGACATTTCCGCCCCGGTGGGCGGTGTCGCGGCGGCGGATGCCCCCGCGCCGGTGGGGGTGATCGGCCCTGCCGAGCCGCAGGGGTTGGGCCAGACCTGGCGGGCGGATCGCCAGACGATCCTTGCGCGGGTGGTGAACGAGCAGGGGCGGCCCCTGATGCTGGGCAGCCTGTATGGCGATTGGCCGGATACGGATGATCCGGGGATCGCGGCGCTGTTCGCGCGGGATGGCAAGCGGTTCCGGCTGGCACGGGTGGCGGCGGTGAAGGATGTGGAGTTCACCGATATCGATGTCGATCCCGCGACGGTCCTGCGGGCAACGGGCGCGCCCGACCTGCCGCGGCGCGGTCGCGAGGCGGTGATCGCGGATCGGCGCAATGACGGCAATCTGATCCTGTCGCAGATGCATCTGGCCTTCCTGCGGGTGCATAACCGCGCGGTGGCGGCGCTGGAACCCGCGATCCGCGACGATGCGGCCTGTTTCCGCGCGGCGCGGCGGTTGGTGACACTGCATTACCATTGGCTGATCCTGAACGATTTCCTGCCGCGCATCCTGTCGCGCACGGTGCTGACGCGGCCCTTGGCGGAGTGGGCAAGCCGCCTTGCCGCGGCGCGGGAAGTGCCGATGGAATTCACCACGGCGGCCTTCCGCTTTGGCCATTCGATGGTGGGGCGGGCCTATGATTTCAACGCAAATTTCGGCGCGGGCGGGAAGATCGCGGGGGAGGCCAAGCTGATCGAGCTGTTCCGGTTCACCTCGGCGCAGAACATGGGGCATCCGGAGGGGCCTGCGCGGCAGGTGCCGGAGCATTGGGTGATCGACTGGGAGCGGGTGACGGCGGGGGGCATGGCGCGCCCCGGCGGTGCGCATGCCGGGGCGGAGCGGATCGACCTGAACTTCGCGCCCGACATGTTGAACGTGGCGGGCGATGCGGCGGTGCCGGAGCAGGGATCGATCCTGTTCCGCAACCTGATGCGGGGCTTCCATCGGCGCATTCCGTTCGGCCAGCGGCTGGCCGATGCCTATGGGGTGGAGCGGCTGACGCTGCAGCAGATGCGCGCGGCCCTGCCGCGGCGGCGGTCGCCGGGAGGGGCCTTTGCCTCGCCGCTCGTGGCGGCGGATGCGCTGGGGTTCATGGAGGAGATGCCTGCGTGGCTATATTTCCTGTGCGAGGCGAAGGCACTGGAGCGGGGGGCGCGGGTGGGGCCGACGGCAAGCCGGATCATCGCGGATACGATCGTGGGGTTGATGCGGGGCGAGGAGGAGTCGCTGTTGCGGGTGGCGCGGGGCGGCTGGCATCCGCGCGACAGTCTTTTGAGGGATCGCGAGGGGCGGGCGCTGGAGACCTTGCGGGGGTTCCTGCTGTTTTCGCAGGAAGGGTAGCCCTGCCTCAGGTGCGGGCCCGCCATGCGGCCCAGTCTTCGGGCGTGTCGAGATCAGTCACGGCGTGGCGGGCGGGCAGGGGAATGGGTTGCAGCCTTGCGCGGTGGCGGATGAGGACGCTGCGCGCGCCTTCGTCGCCCTTGAGCGTCATGAGATCGTCGCGCAGGTCGGGCGGGAAGCAGACCGGATGGCCGGGGGTGCCGTCCTCGGCGCAGCCGCGCAGGATGGCCTGCGGTTCCTGACGCCAGTGATCGAGGAGGGTGGTCAGGTCGGCGGTCGTGATCTCGGGCAGGTCGGCGAGCAGCAGGAGGATGCCGCAGCCGGGCGGGATGGCGGCGAGGCCTGTCTTCAGGCTTTCGGCCATGCCCTCTTCGGGGCGGGGGACGGTGACGCAGTTCAGCGAAAGGCCCTGCAGCGCGGCGAGGCGGGCGGGGCGGTCCGGTGGCAGGGTGACGGTGACGGGGCAGCCGGTGGCAAGGGCGGTGCGGGCGCTGCGGCGCAGGAGCGGTTCGCCCGCGACATCCTCTGTCAGCTTGTCGGCCCCGCGCATGCGGGACGAGGAACCGGCGGCGAGGAGGAGGATGTGGGGTTGCATGGCGCCACCCTTCCAAGCGGGGCGCGGGGCGTCAAGCGGGTTCGATGCGGCGCGGCGTGCCGCCGCAAGCCTTTTGTCTCGCCTGCCGCGCGTGCCGCGCGTCCGGCTCGGATGCCGGGGGCGCCGCCCCCGCACCCCCGGGGTATTTGGGCCGAAACGAAGGTGATTGTTTTCGTCTTGGGGGAAATACCCCGGGTGGGCCCGGGAGGGCTGGCCCTCCCGGCGGGTTGGTGTCAGGACCGCATTCTGGCACCGTCGCCATCCCAAAGGGGGGCGAGGTGGACGGTGGCGGGGCGGCGTTCGCCGAGGATCTCGATCTCGCAGGCGAGGCCGTCCTTCACGCGGTCGGCGGGCAGGAAGCCCATCGCGACCGATTTGCCCGTCCAGTGCGAGAAGCCGCCGGAAGTGCAGAAGCCCACCACGGCATCGTCGAGCCAGATCGGTTCCCATGCGACGACATCGGTGTCCTTGGCGTCGACGACGAAGGAGACGAGCTTGCGCTTGGGACCTGCGGCCTTTTCCGCCGTCGCGGCGGCCTTGCCGATCCAGTCGGCCTCTTTGTTCCAGCGGATGAAGCGGTCGAGACCCGTTTCGCAGGGGGTGTAGTCGGGGCTGAATTCGCGGCCCCAGCTGCCGAACCATTTGTCGAGGCGCAGGGACATCATGGCGCGCATGCCGAAGGGGCGGAGGCCGAGGTCGCGGCCTGCTTCGGTCAGCACGTCCCAGAGGTGGCGGACGGACATGTGGTCGGTGAAGATCTCATAGCCCAGATCGCCCGTGTAGCTGACGCGCTGGACGATGCAGTTGGCCATGCCGACGGTCATGCGTTTGACGTCCATGAACTTGAAGGCATCCGCCGAGACGTCGGAGCGGGTGACGCGGGAGAGGAGTTCGCGCGCCTTGGGACCCGCGATCTGGAAGCCGGAGCGGGCGTCGGAGATGTTCTCCACCCGCACCCCGTCCATCGCGTTCTGGTCGAACCAGCGGGAATGCCAGCCCTGCGCGCCGTAGGAGGCGGTCAGCTGGAATTCGGTTTCCGACAGGCAGGAGATGGTGAAATCGCCGATGATCTTGCCCGAATGCGCCAGCATCGGGGTCAGCGACAGGCGGCCGGGCTTCGGCACCGCGCCCGCCATCACGCGGTCGAGCCATGCGCGGGCGTTGGGACCCGTGACGCGGTATTTGCCGAAGTTCTGCACCTCGTTGATGCCGACGCCTTCGCGGACGGCCAGCACTTCCTGACGCGTGGCTTCCCATGCGTTCGAGCGGCGGAAGGTCGGCGTCTCGTAGCGCGGTTCACCCGGCAGGGCGTGGTAGTTGACCACTTCCAGACCGTATTGCTGGCCCCAGACGGCGTTCATCTTGTCGAAGACTTCGTACATCGGGGTGGTGCGGAAGGGGCGGGCGGCGGGGCGTTCCTCGTTCGGGTAGGAGACGGAGAAGCGCATCTGGTAGTTTTCGATGACCTTCGGGACGGTGTAGCCGGGGCTTGTCCAGTTGCCGAAGCGGGCGACGTCGAAGCCGCGGGGGTCGCGTTCCACTTCGCCGTGGATCATCCATTGGGCCAGCGCAAGGCCCATGCCGCCCCCTTGGGAAAAGCCCGCCATGACGGCGCAGGCGGACCAGTAGTTGCGCAGGCCCGGCACGGGGCCGATCAGCGGGTTGCCATCGGGGGCGAAGGTGAAGGGGCCGTGGATCACGCGCTTGACGCCCGACCGTTCGAGGACGGGGAAGCGGCGGTAGGCGAAGTTGACCGAGTCCTCGATCTTGTCGAATTGCTCGTTCAGGAGTTCGTGTCCGAAGTCCCACGGGGTGCCGTCGACGGACCAAGGTTCGCAGGGCTTTTCGTAGAAGCCGATGCAGAGGCCGCGGCCTTCCTGACGGAGGTAGGATTCGCCGCCGGGGTCCATGACATGGGGGAATTCGCGGCCCGACTTCAGGATGTCCATGATTTCGGGGATGTCGTCGGTGACGAGGTATTGGTGCGCCATGGGCAAAAGCGGCAGGTAGACGCCCGCCATTGCCCCGATCTCGCGCGCCCACAACCCGCCCGCGTTGACGAGGTGTTCGGCGATGATGGTGCCTTTCTCCGTCACGATTTCCCACGATCCGTCGGGGCGGGGGTTGGTTTCCAGCACGCGGTTGTGCAGGACGATTTCCGCCCCGCCCATGCGCGCGGCCTTGGCATAGGCGTGGGTGGTGCCGGAGGGGTCGAGGTGGCCGTCGAGCGGGTCGTAGAGGGCGCCGATGATGCCTTCGAGGTTGACCATGCCGTCGGTGAGCTTGTGGATTTCCTCTGGCCCGAGGATTTCGGTGTCGAGCCCCATGTAGCGGTGCTTGGCGCGTTCGGCCTTGAGCTGCTCAAACCGCGCCTCGTTATCGGCCAGCGTGATGCCGCCCACATGGTGCAGGCCGCAGGACATGCCGGTGATCGCCTCAAGCTCTTTGTAGAGGCGGATCGTGTAGCCCTGCAGCGCGGCCATGTTCGTGTCGCCGTTCAGCGTGTGGAAGCCGCCCGCCGCGTGCCAGGTGGAGCCGGAGGTGAGTTCGGACCGTTCCACCAGCATCACGTCGGTCCAGCCGAGCTTGGTCAGGTGGTAGAGGACCGAGCAGCCGACGACGCCGCCGCCGATCACGAGCACTCGGGTATGGGTTTTCATGGGGGACTCCCTCGATTGGATTGGCGGCAGATTGGCCGGAACCGGGGAAGGGGGTCATGTTGATTGGCGACAGCATTGTGTCGCAAATCGGTTTCGGCCTATGCGTCTAGCTGGGTGATACCCGCTTTCGGAGGTGTATGGGTCGTCTTTCTAAAGCTTTGCCGCCCCTCGTCGTTCCCTGACCGATGTTCCACCTACACGGTCATGCAGGGAGACGTGGGAATGCGGTTCAAATGGAAGGTTGCCCTCGCGCTGCTTTTGGCGGGGCTGGTGCCGACGGTGGTGCTTCTGAAACTGGAACTGGATCGGTTCGCGGCCTATTCGCATCAGGCGGCGATGAACGAGATCCAGACATCGATGCAGCTGAAAGGGCAGGCGGTTCAGGCCTATGTGGATGATGTGGTCAACATGACCCAGTCCATCGCCGAATTGCCGCAGACGGCGATTGCCCTACAGGAGATGGACCTTTCGGCGGATGCGCTGGCGGCAGATCCGAGATTGGTGCCCGACATGGCGGCGCTGGCGGCGCGCTATGCCGAGCAGGAAAAGCTGACGAAGGACGTGCCCGCCGGTGCGGGGGAGCGTTGGATGGGACGGCTGGACCCTCTGGCGATCCGTTTGCAGCACCTTTACGTTTCCGGCAATCCGGAGGAGATCGGCAAGAAGCAGGCGCTTGACGATGCGGGGGATGGCAGCCGCTATTCGCGGTCGCATGCGCAATTGCATCCGGTCTTTCGCGATCTGGCGGCGCGCTATGGGTTCTATGACCTGTTCCTGATCGAACCGCATCAGGGGCGGATCATCTATTCGGTGTTCAAGGAACTTGATTACGGGACGTCCTTGAAGGATGGCCCCTTTGCGGGAACGGCCTTTGCCAAGGTCGTACGCGACATGATCGCGTCCAAAGGCGAGACGCCGTTCCTCTTTGCCGACTTCCAAGATTATGAGCCGTCCTACAACCAGCAGGCCTTTTTCCTGACCGTGCCGGTGCTGCGAAACGGGCAGCTTCTGGGTATTCTGGCGGTGCAACTGCCCATCGATTTCTCGGCCGGGTTGCTGACGGCGGCGGAATATGAGCGGACCTCGCTGGAGACGATCCTTGTCGGCCCGGATGGGCATTTGCGGGCCTATCCGCGGATGCAGGAAGGCTGGGACCTCGAGATGCCGGTCGTGGGGCCTGCGGTGGCGGCGGCGCAGCAGGGCCGGCAGGGCGTGACCGAGATGCGAAATCCACGCGGTGAGGCGGTCTTTGCGGCCTATCGCCCGCTGGAGGTGGCAGGTTTGAAATGGGTGATCCTGTCGCAGGTGGCGCAGGAAGAGGTGCTTGCGGCCTCGGAAGAGTCGAAACGGCAGGCGCTTGTCATCGGGGCGGTGGTGCTGGCCGGGACGCTGCTTGCGGGTCTGCTGCTGTCGTTCTGGTTGCTGCGTCCGATCAAGCGGCTGGGGACGGAGTTCCAGAGCCGGACGTCGGAGGTGATCGGCAGCCTTCGGACGGCGGCGCTGCAGGCGCGGGGGGCGGCGGAGACGATGGCGGCGACGGCGGAGGAGACGAGCCGGCAGACGAGCCATGTGAAGGAAGGGTCGGAGTTGACGGCGGCGGATGTGTCGGGTGTGGCGGCCGCGGTGGAGCAGTTGTCGAGTTCGATCAACGAGGTGGTCGCGGGCATTCAGGAGACGAATGCGCTGGCGGGTGACGCCGCGCTGCGGGCCGAGGATGCGGCGACGCTGCTTGCGGAGTTGGAGAAGGTGGCGGGCCGGATCACGGGGATCGTGACGCTTATCAACGACGTTGCGCGGCAGACGAACCTTCTGGCGCTGAATGCGGCGGTGGAGGCGAGCCATGCGGGGGCTGCGGGTCGCGGCTTTGCGGTTGTGGCGAGCGAGATCCGCAAGCTTGCGGCGCGGACGACGGAGTCGACGGACGAGATCGCGGGCGAGGTGCGGTCTGTGCTTTCGGCGGTGAAGCGGAATTCGGAGGCGATGCGGGCGATTGCGGCCTCGATCGGGCAGGTGAACGATCAGGCGCGGGGGATCGCGTCGGCGGCGACGCAGCAGGGCGAGGTGACGCATGACATCGCCGAGCGGATGTCGCGGACGGCGGGGCGGGTGGGGCAGTCGAATGACAGCCTGACCGAGGTTCAGGCGGCCTCGGAGAACGCGAACCGCGCGGCGGGGGATGTGCTGGGGGGCGTCATGTCGGTCGAGCGGGCGGCGGAGGCGATGGACGCGGCGCTGGCGCAGTTCCTGCGCCGGGTGCAGACGATCTGACCTTCGGCGTCCTTGAACGGAAAAGGGCGGCCCGGTGGGCCGCCCTTAGCATTTCGTGCCTGCGCTGCCTTACTTTTCGGGGATCAGACCGCGCGGGCTGAACCGCAGCACGAGAAGAAGGATTACCCCCATGGTGAGCAGGCGCATGTGCTGGGCGCTGTCGATGAGATGCGCCTTGAGCGGCCCCTCTTCCAACCCTGCGACGATGCCGCGCATGACAGCCGGACCAAGGCTTTCCACGATGAGCCAGAGCCAGCCGATCAGCAGCCCGCCGAGGACGGAGCCCCAGTTGTTGCCCGAACCGCCGACGATCACCATGACCCAGACGAGGAAGGTGAAGCGCAGCGGGTTGTATTCGCCGGGTGTCAACTGACCGTTCATCGAGGTGTACATGGCGCCCGCGATGCCCACGACGGCAGAGCCGAGGATGAACACCTGCAGATGGCGCTTGGTCACGTCCTTGCCCATGGCGGCGGCGGAGACCTCGTTGTCGCGGATGGCGCGCATCATGCGGCCCCAAGGGCTGTTGAGGGCACGTTCGGAGAGCCAGATCACCCCCAGAAGGACAGCGGTGAACAGAACGACATAGATCAATTTCACCACGATGGAGGAGGCGGTGGTCGGTTCGAAGCCCCAGCGCGTCGCCCAGTCTAGGAAGCCCGCGCTTTGCTGCAGGTCCACCTCATAGGGCACGGGCCATGGGCGCGGCATGTCGATGATGTTCTTCACGCCGCGGGCGAGCCAGTCCTCGTTCTTCATCACCGCGATGATGATCTCGGCGATGCCGAGGGTCGCGATGGCGAGATAGTCGGAGCGCAGGCCGAGGGAGATCTTGCCGATGGCCCATGCGGCTGCGGCGGCGAGGAGGCCGCCCACCGGCCATGCCAGCGTGGGGTTCAGGCCGAGGCCGCCCAGATTGCCCGCGGTGGCGGGGTTGAAAGCCTCCACCGCGGTCACCGCCGGGTCGAAGACGGCGCGGAAGAGGATGAAGCCCAGCACGCAGATGGCCAGCGTGGCCAGCATCCGCATGCGCCCCTTGGGCAGGCGGTTCCATGTGAAGATCGCGAGCGCGATGGAGGCGGCGCCGAGGAAGAGGCCCAAGAGGATGCCGGTTCCGCCTGCGGTCCAGCCTTCTACGACGGGGCGGGTGGAGACGAGGACGACGGCAAGGCCGCCGAGGGCGGTGAAGCCCATGATCCCGGTGTTGAAGAGGCCCGCATAGCCCCATTGGATGTTCACCCCTAGCGCCATGATGGCCGAGATGAGCGAGAGGTTCAGGATCGACAGGGCGAGGTTCCAGCTTTGCATCATCCCCGTCAGTGCGAAGAGCGCGAAGACGCCCGCGAAAAGCGCAAGGTTACGCATCAGACCGATTTCCCCTTGAACAGGCCCGTGGGCATGAAGATCAGCACGATGATCAGGATGGCAAAGCTGACGGCGAATTTGTAATCCGTGCCCATCAGTTGCAGCAGCCCTTCGGGTGCCATGCTTTCGGGAACGAGGTAGGTGACGACCTTCTTCCACGCATAGGTGACCATCACCTCGGAGAAGGCGATGACGAAGCCGCCGGCGATGGCCCCGATGGGCGAGCCGAGGCCGCCCACGATGGCCGCCGCGAAGATGGGCAGCAGGAGCTGGAAGTAGACGAAGGGCTTGAAGCTCTTGTCGAGGCCGTAGAGGACGCCCGCGATGGTGGCGAGTGCCGCGGCGATGATCCATGTCACCTGCACCACGCGGTCGGGGTTGATGCCTGACAGGAGCGCGAGATCCTCGTTGTCGGAGAAGGCGCGCATGGATTTGCCGGTGCGGGTGCGGTTGAGGAACCAGAAGAGCGCGACCATCACCACGAGGGCGGTGATCACGGTCACGACCTGCGTGCCCTTGATCGCCAGCCCCTCGGCGAGGCCCGTCATCTCGCGGAAGTCGCCGGCGGAGATGAGGAAGCGACCGCCATCGGCGAAATTCTGGTCATCCACGCCGATGATGAGGCGGACGATGCCGTTCATCACGAACATGACGCCGAGCGACACCATCACGAGGATGACGGGCGCGGCCTTCTGGCGGCGGTAGAAGCGGTAGATCGTGCGGTCGGTGAAGAGCGCGAAGCCCGCGGTGACGGCGATGCCGAAGGGCAGGGCCAGAAGGGCGGTGGGCAGCACGCCGAGGCTGATGCCCATCGACTGGAACCACCAGGTGAAGAGGATCGTCACCATCGTGCCGAAGGCCATGGTGTCGCCATGCGCGAAGTTGGAGAAGCGCAGGATGCCGTAGATCAGCGTGACGCCGAGGGCCCCCAGCGCGAGTTGCGCGCCATAGGCGAGGGCGGGGACGAAGACGAAGTTGAGGAAGGCCACGAGGGCGTTGAGGATATCCATGGCTCAGCCCCCGAGGAAGGAACGGCGGACCTCCGGATCGGCGAGCAGGGCCTTTCCGGTGTCGGTGAAACGGTTCGCGCCTTGGACAAGGACATAGCCCTTGTCGGCGATGTCGAGGGCCTGACGCGCGTTCTGTTCGACCATGAGGATCGAGATACCGGTGCGCGCTACCTCGATGATGCGGTCGAAGAGTTCGTCCATGACGATGGGGCTGACGCCAGCGGTGGGTTCGTCCAGCATCAGGACCTTGGGCTGGGTCATGAGCGCGCGGCCGACGGCGACCTGCTGGCGCTGGCCGCCGGAGAGTTCGCCCGCGGGCTGGAACCGCTTCTGTTTGAGGATCGGGAACAGGTCATAGACCTGTGCCATCGTGTCCTTGAAATCGTCTCGGCGTATGAAGGCGCCCATTTCGAGGTTCTCCTCCACCGTCATGGAGGTGAAGATGTTGTGGGTCTGTGGCACGAAGCCCATCCCCTTCGCCACGCGGGCCTGCGGGGTGAGGGCGGTGATGTCCTCGCCATCCAGTTTCACATGGCCCGCACGCAGCTTCAGCATGCCGAAGACGGCCTTCATGGCCGTGGACTTGCCCGCGCCGTTGGGGCCGACGATCACGGCGATCTGGCCTTTCTCGACAGCGATGGTGCAGGAATGGAGGATGTCCGCGCCACCATAGCCGCCGGTCATCGCCTCGCCGATCAGGAAGGGGTCAGCCATGGCGGGACCCTCCGAGAGGGGCGAATTTTCTGCGAAAATTCGGCGTTGCGCGGGGTGTCAGGCGGAGTGCCCGAATTTTCGCAGAAAATTCGTCCGCCGCGGGAAGGTGCCGGTCAGCCATGCGCGGCCTCCTCCTGCTTGACCTTGTTCTTCAGCCCGGTGCCGAGATAGGCCTCGATCACGCGTTCGTCATTCTTCACTTCGTCAACCGTCCCTTGGGCCAGCACCTTGCCTTCGGCCATGCAGATGACCGGGTCGCAGAGGCGGCCGATGAAATCCATGTCGTGTTCGATCACGCAGAAGGTGTAGCCGCGTTCCTTGTTCAGCCGCACGATGGCATCGCCGATCGTGTTCAGCAGCGTCCGGTTCACGCCCGCGCCGACCTCGTCGAGGAAGACGATCTTGGCATCGACCATCATGGTACGGCCAAGTTCCAGAAGCTTCTTCTGCCCGCCAGAGATCTGGCTTGCCTTCTGTTCGGCAAGGTGGCTGATCGTGAGGAATTCCAGTACGTCGAGCGCCTTCTGCCGGATCGCGGCCTCTTCCTCGGCCACTGCGGCGCGGTTGAACCACGCGTTCCAGAGGGTTTCGCCTTTTTGCCGCGCGGGAACCATCATCAGGTTCTCGAGGCAGGTCATCGAGCCGAATTCATGCGCGATCTGGAAGGTCCGCAGGAGGCCCTTGTGGAACAGCTCGTGCGGGGGGAGGCCCGTGATGTCTTCGCCATCCATGAGGACCCGGCCCGAGGTGGGCGGCAGGCGGCCTGCGATGACATTGAAAAGGGTGGTCTTGCCCGCGCCGTTCGGCCCGATGAGCCCGGTGATGGAGCCGGTCTTGATTTCCAGCGAGGCACCGTCGACGGCATGGAAGCCGCCGAAATGCCTGTGCAGGTTCTCGACAACGATCATGTGGTGTTCCCCTGTTCCCCGTCATTGCCGCACGCCGTTTCCCGGCGCCGCTGCGGGGCGTTTGTCTATGGCAACGGCCCGGGACTTTGCCCGGGCCGCGCGTGACGCCTTAGCTCATGCCAAGGACGGGATCAACGGAAGCCGACCGTTTCGATCTTGCCGTCCTTGATTTCGTACTCACGGTAGGCACCGGCAGATTCGCCGGGTCCGATCAGTTCCACGGCGGTCGCGCCGACATAATCGATGTCGGTGCCGGCGGCGATCAGGTCGAGGGCCTTGCCGAGTTCGCCGGGCTGGATCGGTTCGCCGGGGGCGTTGGCCAGATCCATGACCTTGGTGGTCCAGTCCTTCGAGTTGGTCGAGTTGGCGGCCGCCATCGACAGAAGGATCAGGGCCGCCGCGTCATAGCTTTCCTTGGAGAAAGCGTTCGAGCCGTCGAAGCCAGCGGCGGAAGCCATCGCCTCATAGGCGGCGGCGCCGGGCGAATCAGTGCCGGGGACGGCACCGAAGGAACCGTTCAGCGGTTCGCCGATCGCCTCGATCAGGCTTTCGCCATACATGCCGTCGACGAGGTAGAAGGTCGAGAAAGCGCCCGAGTCGAGCGAGGCCTGGATCACGCCCTTGCCGCCCTGATCGACATAGCCTGCGACGATGAGCATTTCGCCACCGGCAGCGGCCAGCGAGGCCACTTCGGCCGAATAGTCGGCCTTGCCGTCTTCATGCGGAGCCGAGATGGTGACCGAGCCACCCTTGGCCGCGAAGGCCGCGCCGAAGCTGTCGGCCAGACCCTTGCCGTAGTCGTTGTTGGTGTAGGTCACGGCGACCGACTTGATGCCCTTTTCCGACAGGATGTCGGCCATGATCTCACCCTGACGCGCGTCCGAGGGCGCGGTGCGGAAGAACAGGCCGTCATCTTCGGCGGTGGAGAGGGCGGGCGAGGTGGCCGAGGGCGAGATCATGCCGATCCCGTTCGGACGGGCGACGTTCTGCAGAACGGCACCGGTGACGCCGGAGCAGTCGCCACCGACGATGCCCATGACGCCATCGGCGGTCACGAGGCGTTCAGCCGCGGCGGTCGCGGCGGCGGCGTCGACGCAGGTCGAGTCACCGCTGGAGGTGGTGATGGTGCCGAGCGAGAATTTGCCCGAATCGTTCACTTCCTTGACCGCGAGTTCCGCGCCCTTGGCCATGTCCGGCACGGTGGATTCCAGCGGGCCGGTGAAGCCGAGCAGGATGCCGAGTTTCACGTCCTCGGCCGAAGCGGCACCGGCCATAAGCGCGGTGGCGGTCGAGGCGAGCAGCAGTTTCTTCATTGGGTAACTCCCTGGGTTGGATCGTTGTCCTGCGGCGACCCTAGTGTGGATGTGATCAAAAGAAAAGCACCCCGATCGAGTATCGCGCGGGCGGTCCGTCGATCAGAACCGCGTGAGGACGGCTGGAATATGGGGGATGCGGTCTCAATTCCAAGGGTTGGACACCGAAGAGGGGGCGGGATGCTGAGAAAGGTCGGACTGATGGCAGCAATGGCGGCGCTGCCCGCGCAGGCGGAAACGGTGGAAAGCTCTGCCGGATCGTTGCGGATCGAGGCGATGGTGACGGGGCTGGAAGAGCCTTGGGCTTTGGAGTTCCTGCCCGATGGCGCGTTGGTGGTGACGGAGCGGGACGGGCGGTTGCTGCTGGTCCGCGACGGTGAGGCGCAATCCGTGGCGGGTGTTCCGGAAGTCTTTGCCGAGGGGCAGGGCGGGCTGTTGGATGTCATGATCCCGCGTGATTTCGCGGAAAGCCGGGAAGTCTGGCTGAGCTATGCGATGCCGCTGGAAGGCGGGGCTGCGACGGCGGTGGGCAAGGGACGGCTTTCGGAGGATGGCACGCGTCTGGACGCGTTCGAGGTGCTGTATCATGGCGATGCGATGCGGGGCGGGCGGCATTTCGGTTCGCGTCTGGTCGAGGCGCTGGACGGGACGGTTTTCCTGACGACGGGCGACCGGGGCACGGGGCCGGAGGGGCTGGAGTCGCAGGACCCGGCGCGGGTTGAAGGGAAGGTGATCCACCTGAACCGGTACGGAAGCGCCGCGACCAGCCTGCCCGGTCACAGGCCGGGGGTCTTTTCCCTTGGCCATCGCAATGCGCAGGGGGCGACGCTGGATGCGGATGGGACGCTCTTGCTGGTGGAGCATGGGGCGCAGGGCGGGGATGAGGTGAACCGCGTGGAGGCCGGGCGCAACTATGGCTGGCCCGTGATCAGCTATGGCGAGGATTATGGCGGGGGGCGGATCGGCGAGGGAGCCGAGAAGGCGGGGATGGAGCAACCGCTGCATTACTGGGTGCCGTCGATCGCGCCTTCGGGATTGATGGTCTATGGCGGCGAGATGTTCCCCGACTGGCGGGGGGATGTGTTCACCGGATCGCTGAACAGCGATTTCCTGAGCCGGTTGGACCCGGAAGCGGGCTGGGCCGAGGAACGTATCGCGAGCGCCCAGACGGCACGGGTGCGCGACGTGGTCGAGGCGCCGGATGGGGCCATCTGGTTCCTGTCGGTGATCGACGGGGCGGCCTATCGGGTGACGCCTGCGGAATAAACGATTTTTCTGCGAAAAATCGGAGGCGATCCTTCCGGGGAAGGATCGCTTTCCCTGTTCAGATCGAAAGCCGGATGCCCGTTCCGCCCCCCTGCGAGCCGCGTTCGCGATAGGGCGTGGTGTTGTAATGCGCGCGGTAGCATTTCGAGAAATGCGAGGGCGAGGCGAAGCCGCAGGCAAGGGCCACGTTGATCACGCTCATATCCGTCTGCATCAGCAGGTTGCGCGCCTTCTGCAGGCGGAGTTCCATGTAATACCGCTTTGGCGAACGGTTGAGATAGCGGCGGAAGAGGCGTTCGAGTTGGCGGGTCGACATGCCCACCTCTTCGGCCAGATCGGCGGGCGACATCGGGTCCTCGATATTGCCTTCCATCATCTGGATGACTTGGGACAGCTTCGGATGCCGCACGCCGATGCGAGTGGGAATCGATAGGCGCTGGGTATCCTGATCGGTGCGGATCGAGGAATAGATGAGCTGGTCGGCGACCGTATTGGCCAGATCCTCGCCATGATCGGCGGCGATCACCTTGAGCATGAGGTCTATGGAGGAGGTGCCGCCGGCGGTGGACCAGCGGTTGCCGTCCATCACGAAGACGGATTTCGTGAGCTTCACCTCTTCGAATTCCTCGAGGAAGCCGTCCTGGTTCTCCCAGTGGATCGTGGCCTTCTTGCCGTCGAGGAGACCGGCTTTCGCCACCGCATAGGCCCCGGTGCAGAGGCCGCCGATGGTGACGCCGCGGCGCGCCTCGCGGCGGAGCCAGTTGAGGATGCCGCGGGTCGTGGACTTCTGCACGTCGAGGCCGCCGCAGACCAGAAGCGTATCGTCACGGTCGATCTCGTCCAGACCCATGTCGAGCTTGAAGGCCGCGCCGTTGGAGCAGACTGCCGTATCGCCGCCCTCGCCTGCGAGTTTCCAGACATAGAGCGTCTGGCCCGAGATGCGGTTGGCCACCCGCAGGGGTTCGATGGCCCCGGCGAAGGGGAGCATCGTGAAACGGTCGAGCAGCAGGAAGACGAAGCGTCGCGGGGCGATGTTCTTCGTGATCTGCTGCGCTTTCTTGGCAGCGGCGAGCATGTTGCGACCTGAACGTGTCGGAATCGGCATTAGCCAATCAGGAAAACATTTTCACTGCAAGGGCAATCGGTTGCGTCAGTGGTGGCGGGGCGAAGGGAACGGGCGGGGTGGTCCGGGCGTTGCTATGAGGGGCAAAATGCGCCTTGCGGGATTGGTTGGGACGCGTGGGTTCAACCATCGAAGCGGGGGACCTGCGAGGATCGCGGCGATGTGACGGGGGCTGCACGGGATTGGCCATATCGCGCGGATTTCCTGTCAGAACGATAGTTGCGGGGAGGGCAGGGCGTTCCGCAGGACGCGCGCACCCCTTTGCACGTTTTGTGAATTCGTCCTATAGGGGCGGCGGAACGCAAAGGGAGACGACCCATGACCAAGGGCTGGACCAAGCAGGATTGGCGCGCGAAGCCGCGGATCCAGATGCCCGATTACCCGGATCAGGCCGCATTGCATGCCGTCGAGGCGCAGCTTGCCAAGTATCCGCCGCTGGTCTTTGCGGGTGAGGCGCGCAAACTGAAGAAGCAGTTGGCGCTGGCCGCCGAGGGGAAGGCCTTCCTGCTTCAGGGGGGCGACTGCGCCGAGAGCTTTGCCGAATTCAGTGCGGACAACATCCGCGACACCTTCCGCGTTATGCTGCAGATGGCGGTCGTGCTGACCTATGGCGCCAAGGTGCCGGTGGTGAAGGTGGGCCGCATGGCGGGGCAATTCGCCAAGCCGCGCTCGGCCCCGACCGAGGTAATCGACGGCGTGGAGCTGCCCTCCTACAAGGGCGACATCATCAACGGCTTCGACGCCACGCCGGAATCGCGCATTCCCGATCCGCAGCGGATGCTGCAGGCCTATACGCAGGCGGCGGCGTCGTTGAACCTGCTGCGGGCGTTTTCCACGGGCGGGTTTGCGGATATCCACCGGGTCCATAGCTGGACGCTGGGCTTTGCCGAGCATGACAAGGCGGAGCGGTATCGCGAATTGTCGAACCGGATTTCGGATGCGCTGGACTTCATGAATGCGGCGGGGGTCAATGCCGAGACGGCGCATACGCTTTCGACCGTCGATTTCTATACCAGCCACGAGGCGCTGCTTCTGGAATATGAAGAGGCGCTGTGCCGGATCGACTCCATCACCGGGCAGCCGGTGGCGGGGTCGGGCCACATGATCTGGATCGGCGACCGCACGCGGCAGCCGGACGGGGCGCATGTGGAATTCTGCCGGGGTGTGCTGAACCCGATCGGGTTGAAATGCGGTCCGTCCACCACGGCGGAAGACCTGAAGGTGCTGATGGCCAAGCTGAACCCGGCAAACGAGCCGGGGCGCCTGACGCTGATCGCGCGGTTCGGTGCGGGCAAGGTTGGGGAGCATCTGCCGCGCCTGATCAAGACGGTGCAGGCGGAGGGTGCGAATGTCGTCTGGTCCTGCGATCCGATGCACGGGAACACGATCAAGTCGTCGACCGGGTACAAGACGCGTCCCTTCGATAGCGTGCTGCGCGAAGTGCGGGAGTTCTTTGCCATCCACAAGGCCGAGGGCACGATCCCCGGCGGCGTGCATTTCGAGATGACGGGCAAGGACGTGACGGAATGCACGGGCGGCCTGCGTGCGGTGACGGACGAGGATCTGTCGGACCGTTACCACACCGCCTGTGACCCGCGCCTGAATGCCAGCCAGTCGCTTGAACTGGCCTTCCTTGTGGCCGAGGAGTTGACCTCGCTGCGTGAGGCGGGGCGGCGTATCGCGCTTTGATCTTCCGGTGACGGGAGGGGATGGGGCGGTCCTTGCGGGCCGCCCTTTCGCATTCCTCGTCAGGGCGCGGACCAGACGAGGGTGGGCGGTGCCGGCGGTTCGGATGGGCTGTTCTGGCCTGTGGGCAGCGGATGGTCGACCAAGGGGGTGAGGGGTTCGCCCAAGAGACGCTCGATCCGGAAGCGGCGCGGTGGCAGGACCGGGGGGCCGTCGAGGACAAGGCAACCGATGAGCGCGGTGCTGTCGCTGCCCTGTTCCGCAAGGGGAAGAAGTGTCAGTTGCGCGGTCAGCGGCGGGCGGAGCAGGCCGCGTTCGGAGAAGAGATGCATGTCGAGCGTCTGGGCCCCGCAGAAGGCGAGGTCGAGCGCTTCGAGCAGTTGGGCGCGGGTGCCGGTTTCGAAAAGCACCGAAAGGGGGCGTCCGGCGAGGTCTTCGCCATGGACCGAGCGCACTGTCATGCCAGCATAGCGCAGCAGGACCGCGCCATCCTGACGGCGTTCGGCGATCAGCAGGTGGTGCAGGATTGGGGCAAGCGCCTTGGGCGCGATCTGGTCGCGCCGGGGTAGGGTATCGGCCATGCGCAGCCCGTGCCAGTGGCGGCGCAGGGTCGCGATGGCCGCGCGCTGCGCGCGGTTGCCCGGCAGGCCGCTGCGGCCATCCGACATGCCGATCAAGGTTCCGTTCGTCCGACCGTCGCGTCCCATGCCGTCACCATCCGCCCGCTTTGCCTGCCTTCGCCGCCCGTGCCATCGCTGCCGGACAAGCGCAGGCTTGGCCGGGGCCGGAGGGCCGGATAACGGGGCTGGTTGTCGGGGCCTTGCCCCTCTGTTACGCCCAGATACGGCTGAAACTTCGGTATGCTTAGCCGCATGGGCAGATTAGGGCCGGAATGCGGCGCTGTCCGGGAAGAATGAACAAAGGGTTAATGGTCCCGCGCGGGGCCGGGGAGAGGCGGATGACGGTTTCGATGACCGGGTTTGCGGCCCGCAAGGGACAGGGGGCGGGCTTTGGCTGGGCCTGGGACCTGCGGTCGGTGAACGGGAAGGGGCTGGATCTGCGCTTGCGGGTGCCGGACTGGATCGATGGGCTGGAGGCCGCGCTGCGGGCCGAACTGGGGCGCGCGCTGGGGCGGGGGAATGTATCGCTGTCGCTGCGGGTGGCGCGCGAGGGGGGCGAGGAGGCGCCGCTGCGCGTGAATGCCCCGGTCTTGGCGGCTGTGCTGCGGGCCTTGGGAGAGGTGGAGGCCGCTGCGATGGGCGCGGGCGTGACGCTGGCGCAGGCGACGGCAGCGGATGTGCTGGCGGTGCGGGGGGTGCTGGATACCGGGGCGGCGGATGAGGATACGGGGCCGCTCAGGGCTGCGATCCTTGCGGATCTGCCCGCGTTGCTGGCCGAGTTCAACGCGATGCGGGCAGCGGAAGGGGCGGCGCTGCAGGGCGTGATCGCGGGGCAGTTGGACCGGATCGAGGCCTTGACCGGCGAGGCAAGGCTGGAGGCCGAGGCGCGGCGCGAGGCATCCGCCGCGGCGTTGAAGGAGGCCTTGGCGAAGGTCATGGCCAATGCCGACGGTGTGGATGAGGCGCGGCTTGCGCAGGAATTGGCGATGATTGCGGTCAAGAACGACGTGACCGAGGAATTGGACCGGCTGACAGCCCATGTGGCCGCGGCGCGGGCCTTGCTGTCGGAGGTGGGGCCGGTGGGGCGGAAGTTCGATTTCCTGATGCAGGAATTCATGCGCGAGGCGAACACGCTGTGTTCCAAGGCGCAGGCGATGGCGCTTACCCGCATCGGGCTTGACCTGAAAACGGTCATCGATCAGATGCGCGAGCAGGTTCAGAACGTGGAATGACCATGGCGCGCAAGGGGCTTCTCCTTATTCTTTCCTCCCCTTCCGGGGCGGGGAAATCGACGTTGACGCGGATGCTGATGGGGTGGGATGCGTCGATGCGCTTTTCCGTTTCGGCCACCACCCGCGCGCCTAGGCCGGGGGAGCAGGACGGGCGGGAATACTTCTTTCGGTCGCGGGCGGAGTTCGAGGCGATGGTCGATGGTGACCAGATGCTGGAACATGCTGAAGTGTTTGGGAACTTCTACGGGACGCCGCGCGGACCGGTGGAAGAGAATATGCGGGCGGGCTGTGACACGGTCTTCGATATCGATTGGCAGGGCGGGCAGCAGATCCGCAATTCGGCGCTGGGGCGAGATGTCGTGTCGATCTTCGTCCTGCCGCCGTCGATTGCCGAGTTGGACCGCAGGTTGCGGTCGCGCGGGCAGGACAGCGACGAGGTGATCGCGGGCCGCATGGCGAAGAGCCGCGACGAGATCAGCCATTGGGCGGAATATGACTATGTGCTGGTGAACGAGGATCTGGAGGCAACGTTCGAGAAGTTGAAGACGATTCTGGAGGCAGAGCGGATGCGGAGGGACCGTCAGCCGGGGCTTTCCGATTTCGTGCGTGGATTGAACCGGGAGTTCGAAGCGCGATGATCTATGAACTGGATGGGGTGACGCCGCAGATCGATCCTTCGGCATGGGTCGCGCCGGATGCCAACATCATCGGGCGGGTGGTGCTTGAGGCGGGGTCCTCCGTCTGGTTCGGGGCGACGCTTCGAGGGGATAACGAGGAAATCCGCGTGGGTGCGGGGTCGAATGTGCAGGAGAGTTGCGTCTTGCACACGGACATGGGTTTTCCGCTGGTGATCGGGGCGGAGTGCACCATTGGCCACAAGGCGATGCTGCATGGCTGCGTGATCGGGGACGGCACGCTGATCGGCATGGGCGCGACGATCCTGAACGGGGCGAAGATCGGGCGGGGGTGTTTGATCGGGGCCTGTGCGTTGATCACGGAGGGGAAGGAGATTCCCGACGGATCGCTGGTGATGGGCAGTCCGGGAAAGGTGATCCGCGAATTGGACGAGGCCGCGCGGGCACGGCTGCTGAAGTCGGCGGCCGGGTATCGGGCAAATGCGCTGCGGTTCCGGGCGGGATTGCGGGCGGTTTAGCGAAATCTGACGCAGATTTCGCGCCGATTTCTGACGCAGAAATCGGGTGGGACGCGTGGCGCCCGGAATTTGCGTCAAATTCCGCAACGATTTCTGCGTCAGAAATCGTGTTCCAAATCCGGTTGGAATATTCGTTCCACGCTGCTAGCTTCGCCGCCAACAGGGGGGACGCATGACCGCACCGGCCAGCATCGACGAATTCCGCATCCGGCTGGCCGAGGTGACGGACACCCTGCCTAAGCGTTTGCGCCAATGCGCCGACTACATCGCCTCGAACACCGACCGCATCGCCGTCTCCACCGTGGCGGAACTCGCGGCGGGGGCGGACGTGCCGCCTTCGGCGCTCATGCGCTTCTGCCAGATCCTCGGGTTTTCCGGCTTCTCCGAGATGCAGCGCCTGTTCCGCGAGGCCTATTCCCCCGGCTGGCCCGATTACGGCACGCGCCTGCGGAACCTGAAGGAGAACGGCGCGGGCAGTCCTGCGGCGCTGCTGGCGGAATTCGTGGAGGCGGGGCGTCTGTCGCTGGAGCAACTGGCGAAATCCGCCGACGAGGCCGCGCTTTCGCAAGCCGTGGCGCAGCTTGCGGGGGCGGGGACGCTGCATGTCGTTGGGCTGCGGCGGGCCTATCCGGTGGCGTCCTACCTCACTTACGTCTTCGAGAAGATGCAGGTTCCCGCCATGCTGCATGACGGGGTGGGCAAGCTGGACCACCGCCACGCCATGCGTGCGGGCGATGCCTGCATCGCGATCACCTTCGCCCCTTACTCGGATGAAACCTTGGCGCTGGCCGCCGATGCGCAGGCGCGGGGTCTGCCGGTGATCGGGATCACCGACCGGCTGACCAGTCCCCTGGCCAGGCTCTCTTCCACCGTGCTGACCGTGCCGGAGGTGGATTTTGGCGCCTTCCGCTCTCTCTCCGCCACGCTTGCTCTGTCCATCGCGCTGGCCGTGGCAGTGGGATCGGCGCGCGAGGGGTGAAGAAAGCGCTTCCCCTTTTCGGGCGTATGGAATAAAAATTCCAAAACAGGTTACGGGCCGAATCCCTGCACCAAGGGGCGTGGCCGGAGGAGGAACGGTGTCCCCAGCGAAGAAGCTCGACGTCATCACCATCGGCCGGTCCTCGGTCGACCTCTACGGCGCGCAGGTGGGCGGGCGGCTGGAGGATATGGGGTCCTTCCAGAAATATATCGGCGGCAGCCCGACGAACATGGCGGCGGGGACGGCGCGGCTGGGCCTGCGCTCGGCGCTGATCACGCGGGTGGGTGACGAGCATATGGGCCGCTTCATCCGCGAGGAACTGGCGAAGGAAGGCGTGGACGTGCGGGGGGTGAAGACCGATCCCGAACGGCTGACCGCGCTGGTCCTGCTGGGGATTCGGGACGAGAAGCAGTTTCCGCTGATCTTCTATCGGGAAAACTGCGCCGATATGGCCCTCTGCGAGGAGGATATCGACGAGAGTTTCATCGCCGAGGCGCGGTCGGTCGTGGCGACGGGGACGCATCTGTCGCATCCGCGCACCGAGGCAGCGGTGATCAAGGCGCTGGAATTGGCGCGGAAGCACGGGTTGCAGACGGCGCTGGATATCGACTACCGCCCGAACCTCTGGGGTCTGTCGGGGCATGGCGACGGCGAGAACCGCTTTATCGAAAGCGCCGCCGTCACGGCGAAGCTGCAGGCGACGTTGCACTACTTTGACCTGATCGTGGGGACGGAGGAGGAATTCCACATCGCGGGCGGCACGACCGACACCATTGCGGCGCTGCGGGCGGTGCGGGCGGTGTCCAAGGCCACGCTGGTCTGCAAGCGCGGGCCGATGGGTGCGGTGGCGTTTACGGGGGCGATCCCTGATACGCTGGACGAAGGGGAAAGCGGGCCGGGTTTCCCGATCGAGGTGTTCAACGTGCTGGGCGCGGGGGACGGGTTCATGTCCGGCCTGCTGAAGGGCTGGCTGGATGGCGAGCCTTGGCCCGTCGCGTTGAAGTATGCGAATGCCTGCGGGGCCTTCGCGGTGTCGCGGCATGGTTGCACGCCGGCCTATCCGTCATGGACGGAGTTGCAGTTCTTCCTGCAGCGCGGCGTGGTGGAGAAGGCGCTGCGCAAGGATGCGGCGCTGGAGCAGGTGCATTGGGCGACCAACCGTCACAAGGACTGGTCCACGATGCGCGTCTTCGCCTTCGACCATCGCATGCAGCTTGAGGCGATGGAGGGCGCGACGCCCGCCAAGATCGGCGCGTTCAAGGAGCTTTGCCTGAAGGCCGCGCTGACGGTGGCGGATGGGCTGCCGGGGCATGGCATCCTGTGCGACTCGCGCCTTGGGCGCCATGCGCTTTATGCGGCGGCGGGGACGGGGCTGTGGATCGGGCGTCCGGTGGAATGGCCGGGGTCGCGCCCGCTGACGCTGGAGCCGGAGATCGGGCCGGATTTCGGGGGGCTGTCGGAATGGCCGCTGGAGCATGTGGTCAAGGTGTTGTGCTTCTACCACCCCGAAGACGATGCCGCGACGAAGGCGAAGCAGGAAGAGACGGTCGTCCGCCTGTTCCACGCCTGCCGCCGTAACCGATTGGAGATGCTCCTTGAGATCATCCCTTCGAAGGTTGGCCCGGTGGATGACATGACTTCGGCGCGGGTTATCGAGCGGTTCTATGACCTCGGCGTCTACCCGGACTGGTGGAAACTGGAGCCCTTTGCCACGGATGCGGCGTGGAGCAATGCCTGCGCCGCCATCACTGCGCGTGATCCGCATGTGCGGGGGATCGTTGTGCTTGGCCTTGACGCGCCGGAGGAGCAGCTTGCGGCATCGCTGTCGCTTGCCGCGCGGCATGATATGGTGAAGGGCTTCGCCGTGGGGCGCACGATCTTTGCCGATGCGGCCCGCGGCTGGCTTGCGGGTTCGCTGGGGGATGAGGAGGCCGTCGCAATGATGGTCGAGAGATATAGCCGCCTGTGCCGAATTTGGGACGAGGCGCGCGCCAAGGGGGAGATTGCAGCATGAAGACGATCCGATTGACTGCCGCGCAGGCGATGGTGCGCTGGCTTGCCAACCAGCAGGCGGAGGATGGCACGCGGTTCATCGAAGGCATCTGGGCGATCTTCGGCCATGGCAACGTAGCCGGTCTGGGCGAGGCGCTGCATGGTGCGCGCGACGTGTTCCCGACTTGGCGCGGGCATAACGAACAGACGATGGCGCATACGGCGATTGCCTATGCCAAGGCGTCCAAACGCAGGAAGGTAATGGCGGTGACTACCTCCGTCGGGCCGGGGGCGACCAATGTGGTGACGGCGGCGGCGCTGGCCTATGTGAACCGTCTGCCGGTGCTGATCATCCCCGGCGACGTCTTTGCCAACCGTGCGCCCGATCCGGTGCTGCAACAGGTGGAGGATTTCGCGGACGGCACCGTCAGCGCGAATGACTGCTTCCGCCCCGTGTCGCGCTATTTCGACCGCATCACGCGGCCGGAACACATCATCACCGCCCTGCCGCGCGCGCTGCGGGTGATGACGGACCCGGCGGATTGCGGCCCCGTCACGCTCGCCTTCTGTCAGGACGTGCAGGCGGAGGCTTACGACTATCCCGAGTCCTTCTTCACCCCGAAGGTCTGGCGCATCCGCCGCCCGGAGCCGGATCAGGCGGAGCTGGAGGCGGCGATTGCGGCGATCAAGGCCGCGAAGAAGCCCGTGATCGTGGCGGGTGGCGGGGTGATCTATTCCGGGGCGGAGGCGGCGCTTGCCTCCTTTGCTGCCGAGCACGGGATTCCGGTGGTCGAAACGCAGGCGGGCAAGTCGGCGCTGGCGCATGACCATGACATGAACTTCGGTCCCGTGGGGGTGACGGGGTCTTCCTCGGCCAACATTGTCTGCGAGGGGGCGGATCTGGTGATCGGCCTCGGCACGCGGTTCCAGGACTTCACGACGGGGTCCTGGTCGCTGTTCAAGAACCCTGCGCGCAAGATACTTGCGATCAACGTGCAGGCCTATGATGCGTCCAAGCACGGCGCGATGTCGCTGGTGGCGGATGCCCGCGTGGCGCTGGAGCGCCTTGGCGCGGCGCTGAAGGGCGTTCGCTTCGCGCTGCCGGACGCGAAGCTTAAGTCCGAATGGGCGGCGGCCAAGGCGGCGGTGAAGGCCGCGCCAGCAGCGGGGAACGAGTTGCCGACCGACATGCAGGTCGTGGGGGCGGTGCAGCGCGCCTCGACCCCGGCGACCGTCGTTATGGGTGCGGCGGGGACGATGCCCGGCGAGTTGCACAAGATCTGGGATGCCGCGCAGGGCGGCTATCACATGGAATACGGTTTTTCCTGCATGGGATACGAGATTGCGGGGGCGCTGGGGATCAAGATGGCGCGGCCGGATGCGGATGTGGTCTGCATGGTGGGCGACGGGTCTTATATGATGGCCAACAGCGAGTTGGCGACCGCTGTGATGATGGGCGTGCCTTTCACGGTGGTGATCACCGACAACCGGGGGTATGGCTGCATCAACCGTTTGCAGAAGCACACGGGCGGCGCGCCGTTCAACAACCTGCTGGACGACGCCTATCACGTTAATCCGTCGGCCATCGACTTCGTCGCGCATGCCGGCAGCATGGGGGCGCGGGCGGTCAAGGCGGGTTCCGTGGCCGAGCTGGAGGCGAAGATCGTCGAGATGCGCGGCGGGGCTGTGCCTTCGGTCATCGTGATCGACACCGATCCCATGCCGTCCACGGCGGCGGGCGGGACCTGGTGGGAAGTCGGTGTCCCCGAGGTTTCGGTGCGCGAAAGCGTGCGCGCGGCGCGGGTGAAGTTCGAAGAAAACAAGCAAAAGCAGTCGATTGACGGCTGAAGTTGAGAAAACATATGATCCTTTTCGGAACCAATCCCATCGCCTGGGCCAATGACGACGACCGCAGCATCGGCGCCGATATCCCCACCACCCGCATCCTCGACGAGGCCGGTCGCCAGATCGGTTTCGACGGGATCGAGAACGGCCACCGCTGGCCGGACGATCCGGAGGAAATGCGCGCGCTGCTAGGTTCTTACGGGCTGAAGTTCATCTCGGGCTGGTATTCGACCAAGCTTCTGGTCCGGTCGGTGGAAGACGAGATCGCCGCCTGTCAGCACCATCTGGCCAAGCTGAAGCACAATGGCTGCAAGGTGATGATCGTCTGCGAGACATCGAACGCCATTCATGGCGACGCGAGCCGCGCGGTGAACGAACGCCCGACGCTTTCGGCGAGTGAAATGGCGGAGTTCGGTGCGAAACTGGAAGCTTTCGCCGCCTATCTGGCCGGGCAGGGCGTGACGCTGGTCTATCACCATCACATGGGGACCATCGTTGAAAGTCCCGCAGACATCGACGCCTTTATGGCGGCGACGGGGCCGCATACGCATTTGCTCTTCGACGCGGGCCATTGCGCCTTCGGCGGCGGCGATCCGGTGGCGGTGTTGACGAAGCATATCGGGCGGGTGCGACACTTCCATGCCAAGAACATCCGTCCCGCCGTGGTCGAGAAGGTGCGCAAGGAGGGTTGGTCCTTCCTGAAGGGCGTGGTCGAGGGCGCCTTCACTGTTCCCGGCGATCAGGAGGGCGGGATCGACTTCGGCCCGTTGCTGAAGCTGCTGGCCGGGGCGAAGTATGACGGTTGGATCGTGATCGAGGCGGAACAGAACCCGGATGTGCGCAACCCGCTGCTCTATCAGACGCTGGGTCTGGCAACGCTGAAGCGGCTTTCGCGGGAAGCCGGTCTCATTTGACAAGCCGGTGGGACCGGGGGTTTCACACCCCCGGACCCCCGTGGGATATTTAGGAACGGGTGAAGGGCATGGCCGATCTTCTGAGGAAACCTGTCGGAACGACTGGTAAGGTCCATGACATCACGCCCGAAAGCGCAGGCTGGGGCTATGTCGGCTTTGGCCTTTATCGTTTGGCGGCAGGGCAGAGCGCGGCAGAGGCGACGGGGGAGCGGGAAGCGATCCTTGTGCTGGTCGAGGGCAAGGCACGCATCACGGCGGGCGCGCAGGACTTCGGCGAGATGGGCGAGCGGATGAGCGTCTTCGAACGCACGCCGCCACATTGCCTTTACGTTCCGAACGGGTCCGACTGGGCGGCGGTCGCGACGACGGATTGCGTGCTGGCGGTTTGTACCGCGCCTGGGATGGGCAATCATCCCGTGCGGCGGCTGGGGCCGGAGGGGATCGAATTGACCCCGCGCGGGACGGGGGCGAATACGCGCTATATCAACAATATTGCCATGGAGGCGCGGGATGTGGCCGATAGCCTGCTGGTGACGGAGGTCTTCACGCCGCAGGGCAACTGGTCCTCCTATCCAAGCCATCGGCATGACGAGGACGATTTCCCCCGGATGACCTATCTGGAGGAGACCTATTACATGCGGCTGAACCCGGCGCAGGGATTTGGCATCCAGCGGGTCTATACCGAGGATGGCAGTCTGGATGTGACTATGGCCGTGAAGGACCATGACGTCACGCTGGTGCCGAAAGGGCATCATCCCTGCGGTGCGCCCTATGGCTATGACATGTATTATTTGAACGTCATGGCTGGTCCGCGCCGGAACTGGCGGTTCCAGAACGATCCGGATCATGACTGGATCTACCGCCGGGACAACCCGCAGGCCTGAGCGCGGTCAGGGTTTGACCACGACCTTCACCGTCAACCCGCCGGACTGGTTGCGCAATTCCCGTTCCACCATGCGCGGATTGGGCAGATCCGGTGCGACCACGACGAGGGTTCCAGCGAAGTCGAGTTTGCGCAGATGCGTGGCGACGAGAAGGGCGTCGAATTCGGCCGTGAAGAGCGGGCAGAGGACACGCTCAGGTTTCAAGGATTTCAGGAGTGCGGCGTCGATAGCGTCGGGGCCTGCGACGGCGATGGAGTCGGGCGGGAGGGTTTCGAAACCCAAGGCCAGTGCGAGGCCGCGGTCCTGCTCTGTCTCGGTCGCGGGTTCCGAGCGGGGCGCGCGGCGTCGGGAGGCCGTCGGGCGCGCGGGCCGTTCCCTTTCGGGTGCCTGTGGCTGTCCTCCGGTCTGCATGCGTCCTCTCCGTCATGATTCGTCAGTGGGGAGCGGGCCAAGGGGCGCGTCCCGGATGCTGGCGATGGGCCTTGACCGTGCTATTAGGGGCGAAGGGGGCGGGAGCGTGGCATGGATGGGGAATTGATGCGGACAATCGTGGCAGCCATACCTTTGCCGGTGATCGCCATCGGCCCGGATGAGCGCATCGCTGCGGCGAATCCGGCGGCAGTCGCGCTGTTCGGGGCGGGGATCGAGGGACGGCACCATCTGCTTTCGCTGCGCCAACCGGGGTTGCAGGCGGCGATTGCCGCAGCTCTTTCCGAAGGGAGGACGGGGACCGCGCGACATGTGATCCCCGGCCCGTCACAGGACATCACCTATCGCGTGACGGTGGCGCCTGCGGGTGATGGGCATGCGCTTCTGACATTCGAGGACGTGACGGAGGCCGAGCAGATGGGGCTGATGCGGCGGGATTTCGTGGCGAATGTGAGCCATGAGTTGCGCACGCCCCTGACGGCGCTTCTGGGGTTCATCGAGACGCTGAAGGGGGCGGCGAAGGACGACCCGGCGGCGCGGGCGCGGTTTCTTGCGATCATGGAGAGCGAGGCGGGACGGATGAACCGCCTGATCGGTGACCTGCTGCAACTGAGCCGTGTCGAGGCGGAAGAGCGCGTCCGCCCCACGGAGCGGGTCGATCTGCAGGCCCTGCTGGCAGGGGCGGTGGCGACGCTGCGGCCCTTGGCGGAAGGGGCTGGGGTGCGGGTGGAAATCACGGGAGAGACGGGGCCGCTGCCGTTTCCGGGGGATGCGGATCAGATCACGCAGGTTCTGGTGAACCTGATCGAGAACGCCGTGAAATATGGTGGGTCCGGGGGCGTGGTGACGCTGCATCTGGCCCGCGAGCAGATGCCGCGCGGGCCGGGTATTCGACTGGACGTCATCGACCGGGGAGAGGGAATCGATGCGGTGCATATCCCCCGCCTAACGGAGCGATTCTATCGGGTCGATGGTCATCGGTCGCGTGAACAGGGCGGCACTGGGCTGGGATTGGCCATCGTAAAACATATCATCCAGCGCCACAGGGGACGCATGCGGATCGAGAGCGAACGCGGAAAAGGTAGTGTTTTCAGCGTGATATTGCCGGAAATCTGAGGCCGGAAAGCCAGTGGCGCACCTCTCTTGCCCCATCGGCTTCGCTGAATTGTCATGGAACCGTTACAAAGCCGTTGCAAAAGGCCTGCGCGCGGCCCGGGGGGCGTGCGTACTCGTAATGGCACGTGGGAATACCGGATGAGTGACAAAACGATCCTGACGGTGGCGATGATGCTGGCCGCGCTCCCGGTGGCGGCGCGCGAGAACATACAGATTTCGGGTTCGTCCACGGTCCTGCCCTATGCCACCATCGTGGCGGAACTCTTTGGCGAGAACTTCGAATTCCGCACCCCGGTAGTCGAAGGCGGCGGGTCCGGCGCGGGGCGCAAGAAACTGTGCGAGGGGCTTGGCGAGGGGACGATCGACATCGCCAATTCCTCCAGCCGGATCAAGCAGTCGGATCTGGACCTCTGCGCCAGCAACGGTGTGACGGGGGTGATGGAAGTGCGCTTCGGCTATGACGGGATCGTCTTTGCCGCCCTGCGCGAGCAGCCCGATTTCGTCTTTGGCGCGGCGGAGTGGTATCGCGCGCTGGGAGCGCAGATCGTGGAAGATGGGAAGCTGGTTCCGAACCGGCTGCGCGACTGGTCGGAGGTCGACCCAAGTCTGCCGTCGCAGGAGATCGCGGCCTATATCCCCGGCACCAAGCATGGCACGCGCGAAGTGTTCGATCACAATGTCCTGCTGGCCGGCTGCAAGGCGACCGGGGCTTTCGACCTTTTCGCCGATGCGGCCGAGGGGGATGAGGCGGCGAAGGAAGAGGCAGCCGAGAGCGGCTGTCTGACCCTGCGGACGGATGGTGTCGCCGTCGATATCGACGGCGACTATACCGAGACGCTGGCGCGGGTGCAGGCAAATCCAATTGGGATCGGTGTTTTCGGCCTGTCTTTCTATCAGTCCAATGCGGATCGTCTGCGAGTATACGATTTCGACGGTGTCACCCCATCGGTCGAAAGCATCGCGAGCGGCACCTATCCGGTTTCGCGCCCGCTCTATTTCTATGTGAAGCTGGCGCATCTGGGGGTGATCCCGGGTCTGCGCGAATACATCGCCTTCTTCCTGTCGGATGAGGTGGCCGGGCCGGATGGGCCGCTGGCGGATTACGGGCTGGTGTCGGACCCGCTGTTGCACGAGACGCAGGCGATGATCGCGGCGGAGCAGCCGATGGAACCCCTGAGCCAGTGACCGGATCGCAGAACAGGAACGCATGATGACCCCCGGATTTCTTCTTCTGCTGCTGGCAGGGCTTGGTGTTGTGGGCTTTGTCGCGGGCCGGGCGCGGGCGCTTGCGCTTTCGCGTGGCGATGCGCGGGGCCTCCACTCGCTTCCGCATTATTATGGGCAGATGGTGGCGCTGTTCGCCGTGGTGCCTGCCCTTCTTCTTATGGTGGTCTGGCTGGTCGTGCAGCCCGTGGTGGTGGAACGCAACATCACCGCACTAATCCTGCCTGCGGATATTGCGGACGGGTCGTCGCGCGATCTGGTGATGGCGGATGTGCGGCGCATCGCCGAGGGGATGGAACTGCTTGTCGCCGGGCGCGCCATGAGCGAGGGCGAGTTGGCCGCGCTGGTGCCGCAACCGGATGTTCTGAAGGAACGGCTGGCAGCAGCGGGCGTGGCCCTCGCGGCCCCGATCCAGCAGCAGGTGGCCGAGGCCGCAAGCCGCTGGCGCGCGGAGATGGCACTGGGGCAGGGGGTGATGTCGGTGGCTGTGCTGGCGCTGGCGGTGGCTGGGTTCCTTCTGTCGCTGTGGCGAGTGGCGCCGGCCTTCCGTGCGCGCAACGTGGTGGAGCGTTTTGTGCAGGCGATGCTGATTGGGGCATCCTCCATCGCAATCCTGACGACGGTGGGGATCATTTTCTCGCTGGTGTTCGAAAGCTGGCATTTCTTCCAGCTTTACCCGGCGCGGGACTTCTTCCTATCGCTGACCTGGTCGCCGAGATTTGGCGGGGGGTCGTCGCTTGGCCTGTGGCCGCTGCTTTGGGGCACGCTCTATGTTTCCTTCATCGCGCTTCTGGTTGCGGTGCCGGTCGGCCTGATGGCGGCGATCTATCTTTCGGAATATGCAAGCCCGGCGCTGCGGTCGGTGGCAAAGCCCGCGATCGAGGTACTGGCTGGCATCCCATCCATCGTCTACGGGCTTTTTGCGTTGATGACGGTGGGGCCCTTCCTGCGCGACTGGTTCGCGCAGCCGATGGGGTTGGGTGACAGCGCGTCTTCGGTGATGACGGCGGGGGTGGTGATGGGGATCATGCTGATCCCCTATGTTTCGTCCCTGTCGGATGACATCATCAACGCTGTGCCGCAGGCCTTGCGAGATGGGTCCTATGGGCTTGGGGCGACGCAATCCGAGACGATCCGTCAGGTGGTCTTTCCAGCGGCATTGCCGGGCATCGTGGGGGCTATCCTGATGGCCGCAAGTCGCGCCATCGGCGAGACGATGATCGTGGTGCTGGGGGCGGGGGCCGCGGCGCAACTGTCGCTGAACCCCTTCGAGGCGATGACGACAGTGACCGTGAAGATCGTGAGCCAGTTGACCGGCGATACCGAATTCGCCAGCGCCGAGACTTTGGTCGCCTTTGCGCTTGGCCTGACATTGTTCGTCTTCACGCTCGGGCTGAATGTCCTTGCCCTGACCATCGTGCGCAAATACCGGGAGCAGTACGAATGACCTCTTCCATCGCTTCGCAGGATGCGCCGAGGGGCGGGGCATCGCTCATCGCTCCGGATGAGCGAACGCGCCGGAGGAATGCGTCGGAACGGCGGTTCCGGTTGCTGGGTCTGTCGGCCGTGGGCCTGGGCCTCGTGGCGCTCTTGGTGCTGGTGTCTTCGGTGCTGGGCAACGGGCTTTCGGCCTTTCGCCAGACCTATGTGATCCTGCCGGTGACGCTGGATGCGGACGTTCTGGACAGGGCGGGCAACCGTGACCCCGAGGAGATGAAGGCGGTCACGACGCTGGGCTATGGCGCGGTGATGCAGGAGGCGCTGATCGCCGCACTGGCCGAGCGCGGTGTCGACACGGGCGAACTGCGCCCGAAGGAGATCATGGCGCTCTTGTCCAAGGAGGCACCGGCCGACCTGCGGGATGCGGTGCTGGCCGATCCCTCGCTGATCGGGCAGCGGGTGGATTTCCCGGTCTACGCGGCCTCGCGGGTGGATGGCTATTTCAAGGGCCGGGTGACGCTGGAGACGGCTGTCCGCGACGCGAGTATCAGCCCCAAGCAGTTGAAACTGGCCGATGGGATGCAGGCGGCCGGGTTGATCGACACACGGATGAACTGGGGGTTCCTGACGCGTCCTGATGCTTCGGAACTGCGGCCCGAGGCGGCGGGTCTGGGCGTGGCGATCCTTGGATCGGCCTACATGATGATCGTGGTGCTGGTGCTTTCCTTGCCCGTAGGTGTGGCGGCGTCGATCTATCTTGAGGAACTGGCCCCCAAGAACCGCTGGACGGACATTGTCGAGATCAACATCGCCAATCTCGCGGCGGTGCCGGCCATCGTCTACGGGATCCTTGCGCTGGCCCTGTTCATCAACATCGCGGGGCTGCCGCAATCGGCGCCCATCGTGGGCGGGCTTGTGCTGACCCTGATGACGCTGCCCACGATCATCATCGCGACGCGGGCCAGCCTGAAGGCGGTGCCGCCTTCGATCCGCGACGCGGCGCTTGGGGTTGGGGCAAGCCGCATGCAGACGATCTTCCACCATGTGCTGCCGCTTGCCATGCCCGGCATCCTGACGGGGACGATCCTTGGCCTTGCGCGGGCGCTTGGGGAATCCGCGCCACTTCTGCTGATCGGGATGGTGGCTTTTGTGCGGGATTTCCCGGATGCGCCGCCCTCCGGGTTCTTTGACCCTGCCTCGGCCCTGCCGGTGCAGGTCTATAGCTGGACCCAGCGTGCCGATCCGGCCTTTGCGGAACGTGCCTCGGGTGCCATCCTCGTGCTTCTGGCCTTTCTTCTGGTCATGAATGCCGTCGCCATCATCCTGCGCCGCCGGTTCGAACGGCGCTGGTAAGGAGAGCCTGCCATGAATGACATGCGTCTGACGGAGAGAGTCGTGACAGAGACCGCCAAGATCACCGCCCGGGGCGTGCAGGTCCATTACGGGACGAACCATGCGTTGAAGGATGTCGATGTCGATATCCTCGACAAGACCGTGACGGCCTTCATCGGGCCGTCGGGATGCGGCAAGTCGACCTTCCTGCGCTGTCTGAACAGGATGAACGACACCGTGGCGAGCGCCCGCGTGACAGGGCGGATCGAGATGGACGGGCAGGATATCTATGATCCGCGCGTCGATCCGGTTCAGTTGCGCGCCAAGGTGGGAATGGTGTTCCAGAAGCCGAACCCCTTTCCCAAGTCGATCTATGACAATGTGGCCTATGGGCCGAAGATTCATGGTCTGGCGCGGGGCAAGGCGGAACTGGATGAGATCGTGGAGCGGTCGCTGCGCAAGGCGGCGCTCTGGAATGAGGTGAAGGACCGGCTTACGGCACCGGGCACGGGGCTTTCGGGCGGGCAGCAGCAGCGGCTGTGCATCGCGCGTGCGGTGGCGACGTCGCCCGAGGTGCTGCTGATGGATGAACCCTGTTCGGCGCTGGACCCCATCGCCACGGCGCAGGTGGAAGAGCTGATCGATGAATTGCGGGCGCAGTTTTCCGTGGTGATCGTGACGCATTCGATGCAGCAGGCGGCACGGGTCAGCCAGCGCACGGCGTTCTTCCACCTTGGCCATTTGGTGGAGTATGGCGAGACGGGCCATATCTTCACCAACCCCAACGACCCGCGCACCGAAGCCTATATCACCGGCCGTATCGGCTGACGGAGAGAGACATGTCCCAATCCCATATTCTTTCCGCCTTCGACCGCGATCTCGAATCCATTCAGGCGCTGGTCATGCGCATGGGCGGTCTGGTGGAGGCCGCGATACTCGATGCCGCCGAGGCGCTGGAGACGCGCGACGAAGAGGTGGCACAGCGCGTGCGGGCGGGCGATAAGGCCATCGATGCGCTGGAAGAACAGATCAACGCGGAATGCGCGCGGGTGATCGCCATCCGGGCGCCTGCGGCATCGGACCTGCGGACGGTCCTGACGGTGATGAAGATCGCGGCCAATCTGGAACGCTGTGGCGATTACGCCAAGAACCTTGCCAAGCGGTCGATGGTTCTTGCGCAGATGACGGCGCTGCCGGGTTCCACCGGGTCGATCCGGCGAATGGCGAAACAGGTGACGCTGCTTTTGAAGGATGCGCTGGATGCCTATATCGCCCGCGATGCCGTGCTGGCCGAGGATGTGCGCCAGCGCGACCACGAGGTGGATCAGATGTACAACGCGCTGTTCCGCGAATTGCTGACCCATATGATGGAAGACCCGCGCAACATCACCCCAGCGATGCATCTGCATTTCATCGCCAAGAACATCGAACGGGTGGGCGACCATGCCACGGCGGTGGCCGAGCAGGTGATCTATCTGGTCACGGGGCAATTGCCGGGCGACGCGCGGCCCAAGGTCGACAGCACGCTGGCCGGTCCCTCCGCATGACGGTGCGCCCTTCGGTTCTGCTGGTGGAGGATGAGCCCGCGCAGCGCGAGGTTCTGGCCTACAACCTTGCCGCCGAAGGGTTTGAAGTCTTGCAGGCCACGACCGGGGCCGAGGCCGAGGTGATGGTCGCGGAAGCGGCGCCCGATGTGATCCTGCTGGATTGGATGCTGCCGGAGCTTTCGGGGATCGAACTTTGCCGTCGTCTGAAGATGCGGCCCGAGACGCGCGGGATCCCGGTCGTGATGATCTCGGCCCGTGGCGAGGAGGTGGATCGCGTGCGGGGGTTGGAGACGGGGGCAGATGATTACGTGGTGAAGCCCTATTCCATGGTGGAGTTGATGGCGCGGGTGCGGGTGCAGTTGCGCCGGGTGCGGCCTGCGACGGTGGGTCTTGTGCTGGAACATGGCGATATCCGGCTGGACACGGAAACGCATCGCGTGCAGCGCGCGACCGGCGAGGTGCGGTTGGGGCCGACGGAGTTCCGCCTTCTGGCCTGTTTCATGGAAAGGCCGGGGCGCGTCTTCACCCGCGAGGCGCTGCTGGATCGGGTCTGGGGCCGCGACATCTATGTGGAAACGCGGACCGTGGATGTGCATGTGGGCCGTCTGCGCAAGGCCCTGACCGAGGCGGGGGGCGAGGACCCGATCCGCACGGTGCGCGGTTCGGGCTATGCGCTGGGGTAGGGCGGGGTTCACCCCGCCGCGCGGTCAAAGCCGGGCGATGCGTTCGGTGAGCAGGGCGTAGAACCCGTCAGCATCGATGCCGCCGATGAACAGTGCATTTGCGGGACGCTTCGTCACGCCCCACCAATCCGCCACTGTCATCCCCAGCGTCAACTCGGACTGGGTTTCGATTTCCACATTGGTGTGGCGACCGGTGAAGAGGTCCGGGCGCAGAAGATAGGCGATCACGCAGGGATCGTGCAGGGGGGCACCTTCGCTGCCGTATTTTTGCATGTCGAAGCGTTCGAAGAAATCGGTCCATTCGGCGACCATGCGGCCGGCTTCGTTGCCTATGGCGCGGAAGGCCTCCACCCGTGCGCGCGTGGTCAGGGCCTTGTGGGTGACATCCAGCGGCATGACGACCAGCGGCACTCCGGAGGCAAAGACGATGGCCGCGGCTTCCGGGTCGACATAGATGTTGAATTCGGCGGCGGGGGTGATGTTGCCAACTTCGAAATAGGCCCCGCCCATCAGGACGATCTGCTGCACGCGCCCCACGATATCGGGGGCCTTTTCGAAGGCGGTGGCGATGTTCGTAAGGGGGCCGAGCGGACAGAGTGTCACCGTATGCGCCGGCTCGCGGCGCAGGGTTTCGATGATGAAATCAACGGCATGCTCCTCTTCCAGCGGCATGACCGGGTCGGACATTTGGGGGCCATCGAGGCCAGTCTTGCCATGGACATGCTCTGCCGTCACGAGCTTGCGCCGCATGGGGCGGTCGCACCCTGCGAAGACGCGCACATTCGGTTTGCCCGCGAGTTCGCAGATGATGCGGGCATTCTTCTGGGTCAGCGGCAGGGGCACATTCCCGGCGACGGCGGTGATGCCGAGCACCTCGATCTCTTCCGGGCTGGCAAGGGCGAGGAGGATGGCCACGGCATCATCCTGCCCCGGATCGGTGTCGATGATGATCTTGCGTGCCTGTGCCATGCCCGAAAATGCCCCTTGTTCCGTTCAATGCGACTTAAGTCTTATCGCCGGCAGGTAACCGCAACTGTGACTTTTTGTCCAGATGGTCAAAGTGAAAGGGGCCTCCTGCCGGAAGCCCCTCACCGAAGGTTCGCGTTGACCGCAGCATTAGCCGTCGAAATTGACTTCCTCGATCAGCTTCAGCGCATCGGGGCGCAGCTTCGCCACGTCGGTCAGCGGGATCGAGTCCTGCGTGAACTCGCCCCAGCTTTGCACGAGCGCAGAGCGCGCGACGCCCGGCTTCACGGGGTATTCGTGGTTGGTTTCGGCATAGATGCGCTGTGCCTCGTCCGAGGAAAGCCATTCCATGAACTTCAGGGCGTTCTCGCGGTTCGGGGCGGCCTTCGTCATGGCGACGCCCGACACGTTCAGGTGAGTGCCGTCGCCTTCGAAGGTCGGGAAGACGATCCGCACGGCTTCGGCCGCTTCCTTCTGTTCCGGGTCGTTCAGCATCTGGCCGATATAGTAGGTGTTGCCGATGGCGATGTCGCATTCCCCCGCGGCGATGGCCTTGACCTGATCGCGGTCGCCGCCGTCGGGCTTGCGCGCGAGGTTGGCCTTCACGCCTTCGAGCCAAGCCTTTGCGGCTTCGGGGCCGTGATGGGCGATGACGGCGGCGGTGAGGGCCACGTTGTAGTCATTGGTGCCGGAGCGGATGCAGATGCGGCCTTTCCATTTCGGATCGGCCAGATCTTCATAGGTGGTCACTTCGCCTTCGGCCACGCGGTCCTTGCTGGCATAGACGATGCGGGCGCGGCTGGTCAGGCCGAACCAATGGTCATCGGCATCGCGCAGCGTGGCGGGGATGTTCGCCTCCAGCACGTCGGATTGTACCGGCTGTGTCACGCCTGCTTCGACGACTTGCGTCAGGCGCGCGATATCGACGGTGAGGACGAGGTCGGCGGGCGAGCGGTCGCCTTCGGCGACGAGGCGTTCGGCCATGCCTTTGTCGACGAAGGCCACATTGACCGTGATGCCGGTTTCGGCGGTGAAGGCATCGACCAGCGGCTGGATCAGTTCGGGCTGGCGATGGGAATAGACGTTGATTTCATCCGCAAGGGCGGGAAGTGCGGTGGAGGCACAGGCGAGGGCCAGAAGGGAAAGGCGCATCGTCATTTGCTTGAGTCCTTTTGTCGGAATTTGCCCCTGTCGTAAAACCTACTATTTCACTCAGGTCAATACCCGACTGAAACAATAAAATTTGTGGACAGCGCAGGGCCGGATCAGCCCTTTGCCTTTTCCTCCTCTTTCGCGCGGCCCCACAGGGCATCCATTTCTGCCAGATCGCTGTCGGTGGGTCGTTTTCCGGCCTCTGCCAGCCAATCCTCGATGCGAGCGAAGCGGCGGGTGAATTTGGCATTGGCGCGGCGCAGGGCGGCCTCGGGGTCGACCTGCAGGTGGCGCGCAAGATTGGCCATGACGAAGAGAAGGTCACCGAATTCCTCTTCCACCTCATCCTGCGTCAGGTCGGCGCGGGCCTCCACCAGTTCGGCGGCCTCTTCGGTGATCTTGGCCACCACCTCATCGGTCGAGGGCCAATCGAAGCCGACCCGGGCGGCACGCTTCTGCAACTTCACGGCGCGGGTCAGGGCGGGCAGGCCAAGCGCCACGCCGTCAAGGACGCGGGCGGGGCCGCGTTCGGCGGCCTTCAGTCGTTCCCAATCCTCGGTTTGCTGGGCGGCGGATTTGTCGCGGCTTTCGCTGCCGAAGACATGGGGGTGGCGGGCAACCATCTTGTCGCTGATCGCGCGGGTGACATCGTCGAAGTCGAAATGTCCGGCCTCTTCCGCCATGCGGGCGTGATAGACGACCTGAAAGAGCAGATCGCCCAATTCTCCGCGCAGGTCGGCCCAATCCTGCCGTTCGATCGCATCGGCCACCTCATGCGCCTCTTCCAGCGTATAGGGGGCGATGGAGGCGAAGTTCTGTTCGATATCCCAAGGGCAGCCCGTCGCCGGATCGCGCAGACGGCGCATGATTTCCAGCAGGCGGGGAAGGCCGCCTTCGGGATCGGTGATCAACTTGTCGCCGGTCGTTGCGTCACTGTCGGTTCCGCCCATTGCAGCCCCCTTCGAATTCGGATTTGATCAAAGGCCGTCACGACCAAGGAAACCATGATGCCCGTCCTGAACCGTATCGCCGCTTATGCCGAGGAAATGAAGGGCTGGCGACGTCATCTTCATGCCCATCCGGAACTCGGCTTTGATTGCCACGATACGGCGGCCTTCATCGTGGACCGGTTGCGCGAGATCGGGGTGGACGAGATTCATACCGGGATCGCGAAGACGGGGATTGTGGCGATCCTGAAGGGGCAAGGGGCGGATACGCCGGATGCGCCGGTGATCGGTCTGCGGGCCGACATGGATGCGCTGCCCATTCAAGAGATCACGGGGGCGGAACACGCCTCGACCATTCCCGGCAAGATGCATGCCTGCGGGCATGACGGCCATGTGGCCATGCTATTGGGGGCGGCGAAGTATCTGGCGGAAACGCGGCGTTTCGCAGGGCGGGTGGCGCTGCTGTTCCAGCCTGCAGAAGAGGATGGCGGCGGCGGCGAGGTCATGGTGAAGGAAGGGGTGATGGACCGGTTCGGGATCGGGCAGGTCTATGGCATCCACAATGCGCCGAATGTCGAATTCGGCCATTTCCACACCAATGGCGGGGCGCTGATGGCATCTGTCGACACGGCCTTCGTCTATATCACCGGCAAGGGCGGGCATGGCGCGAACCCGCATGAATGCATCGACCCCGTGGTCGCGGTGGTCGCCATGGTGCAGGCGATTCAGACCATCATCCCGCGCAACGTCTATGCGCTGGACGAGGCGGTGATTTCCGTCACGCAGATCCATACCGGGACCGCATCGAACATCATCCCGGAAGAGGCGATGTTCTGCGCCACGATCCGCTGTTTCAACCCCGAGGTGCGTGCGCTTTTGAAACGGCGCATCCATGAGATCGTCGAAGGCCATGCGCTGGCCTTCAACGTGACGGCGCGGGTTGATTACGACTGGGGCTATCCTGCCACGATCAACGAGGCGGCGGCGGCCTCCTTCGCGGCCGACGTGGCGCGCGAGGTTTCGGGCGAGGCGGCGGTGAACGACAAGGCCAATCGTGAGATGGGGTCGGAGGATTTCTCCTATATGCTGGAGGCGCGACCGGGGGCTTATCTCTTCCTTGGCACCGGGCCGGGGGCGGGGTTGCACCATCCGGCCTATGACTTCAACGACGAGGCTGCGCCCATCGGGGCAAGCTTCTTCGCCCGTCTGGTGGAACGCGCGCAGCCTGCGCTGTGACCTTGGTGTGAATGTGAGAAGGGGCAGGGAGGATGGCCTCTCTGCCCCTTTTTCATTCCTGCTGCGTCTCTGTCACTTCAACGCGGCGGTGACGATCACTTCGACCTTGTAGTCGGGCGTTGCCAGCTTTGCCTCGCCGGTGGCGCGGGCGGGAGTGTGGCCCTGCGGGACCCAAGCGTCCCAGACGGCGTTCATCTCGGCGAAGGTGGAGATGTCGGCCAGCCAGATCTGGGCGGAAAGGATGCGGGTCTTGTCAGTGCCAGCCTCGGCGAGGATACGGTCCACCTCGGCAAGGCAGGTGCGGGTCTGGTCGGCGACGCTGTCGCCGGGATTGCCCACCTGGCCTGCAAGCCAGACGATGCCGTTGTAGCAGACGGCTTCGGACATGCGGGCACCGACCCCGATGCGCTTGATCTCGGACATTGGAAAACCTCCTGTTTGACTGCCGCGCTGTTAGCGCAGGGGGCAAGGAAAGGAAAGCGGCAGCGGTTTGCCGATCCGGCGCGAGGGGATGGGCGGAGATCGGCCATACATCCATGCGGTCGGGTTGGCAGCGGATGGGGACCATGGCAGGGGGCGCGCAACGTCAACAACAAGGCTTTCCCCGATGCGCCGCGCCCTGCTTTCCCTGTTGCTTGCCGCCACCGCGGCCTCTGTCGCGCTGCCTGCCGCCGCCCAGACGCCGCGTGAGGCGAAGGGGTTCCTTGCGCTTTTCGCCGCGCCGCGGGCGCAGGCCGAGGGGGCGGAACGGGCCGCGGTGAAGGCCGCCGTCCGGGCGGCCATGGCCGAACCGCAGCGCGGGCGCATTTGGTGCGTGCCCTTCGCGCGCAAGGTCAGCGGGGTGGAATTGCGGGGAAACGCCAAGACATGGTGGGATCAGGCCAAGGGCCGCTACCACCGCAGCAAGGAACCGCGCGTCGGCGCAGTGATGGCCTTTGCCGCCAGCGGGGCGATGCCCAAGGGGCATGTCGCCGTGGTGTCCAAGGTGATCAGCGACCGCGAAGTGCTGGTGGATCAGGCGAATTGGGAAAGGAACCGCATTACGCTGGATACGCTGGTCGTGGACGTTTCGGCCAAGGGGGACTGGTCGGCGGTGCGCGTCGCAAATGCGGGCGGCACCTTAGGCCGGATGAATCCCGTAAAGGGCTTTATCCACGAGTAAGGGGATGGAGCGGGTGAAGGGAATCGAACCCTCGTCATCAGCTTGGGAAGCTGCGGCTCTACCATTGAGCTACACCCGCGTTGGGCATGAGGTAAGCGATGCGTCGGACGACGTCAAGCACCCTCGGGCGATGCGAGGAACCGCTTGGCCGCCTTCATCGCCGCGCGATCGTTGAGGATATCCCCCGGTGCTTCGCCGATGCCGTGAAGGGCACCTGCCCAATCCATGCCAAGCCATTGGATGGAGCGTTTCAGCATCGCCTCGGGCAGGTCGGGAACCGACGGGTCAGGGTCGGCGCGGGCGGTGATCAAATGGATGCGCTTGCGCTTCGCCCAATCGGCAAAGCCCGACTCCGGCGCGTCGAGCCAGCCGGACCAGTGATCCAGCAGCAGTTTGGCGGGTGCGGGCAGGGCATACCAGTAGATCGGGGCCACGAAGACGATGTCGGTCGAGGCGCACATCGCCTGAAGGATGTCGTCCAAGGGGCCTTGGGGCATTGCATGGCCCGGTCGCAGGTCGCGATAGGGGGGAAGCGGAGGATCAGTCAGGTCGATCCATTGCACGGGATCATTGACGGATGCCGCCGCCGCACGCGCAAGGAGCAGCGCATTGCCTTCGGGGCGGGCCGAGGAGGTGAGGAAGAGGAACCGACGCGTCATCCGCGCAGGAGACGGGCTGGCGCCAGATTCGACAAGGGGAGAACGGGCTTGCGCCGCGCTCTCCCCCTGCCTTGCCCCGGGAGCACTTGGTGTTGGGGACAGGAAAAGTCACCCCGTGGCGATGGCTGCGCGGGCGGGGCAGTGACGGCCCCGACCCGCGCCTGTTGCCTGCGCGATCACATCGCGGGCAGCAGAACCGTGTCGATGGAATGGATCACGCCATTCGACTGCTTCACATCGGCGATCTCCACCGTTGCGATATTGCCTTGCCCGTCCTTGATCTTGATGGCGTCGCCTTCGACCATCGCGGTGAATTCGCAGCCGCCCACCGTTGCGATCGTGTGCATGCCACCATCATCGGCGATCATCTTGTTGATGTCGGCGGCCATCGCGTTTGCCGCGACCACGTGACAGGTCAGGATCTTGACCAGTTGATCCTTGTTTTCGGGTTTCAGCAGGGTTTCCACCGTGCCTGCGGGAAGTTTCTCGAAGGCGGCGTTGGTGGGGGCAAAGACGGTGAAGGGGCCTTCGCCCTGCAGGGTTTCTACCAGACCGGCTGCCTGCACGGCGGCGACGAGGGTGGTGTGGTCCTTCGAGTTCACCGCGTTCTCGACGATGTTCTTGTCCGAGAACATGGGGGCACCGCCGACCATCGGGTTCTCGCTGCCGTCCGAAGCGGCGAAGGCCATGCCGGAGGCGAGGATCAGGGCGGAAAAGGCGTAACCGAGTTTCATGTCGTATCTCCCGTTGTGAGGCAGTCCATCTGCCTTGCGGGGGAAGCTACGCGGGGCCTTTTCGGGAAGTTTCAGAGAAAGGGGTTCACAGGTCCGTGATCGTGCCTGCGGCAAGGACCGGCCCTGTGGGCGCACCGGTCGGAGAGCCGCCTTGCGGTTCCAAGGACACGGCGAGGGTCCAGCCGGCGGGGGCCTCGGGGTAGGGGACTGTCAGGCTGTCGCCCGGCAGCAGGCCCAAGGAAACGGGGGCCGCATCCGGGGCGATGATCCAGACTTCCTGCACCTGCCCCTCTGGCGCGGCGCTGCCTGCGACGCGGGTGATGGTCAGCGCCTGCCCGTCGAAGCGTGCTTCGAAGCGGAGCGGCGACGTGGCCTCGCCCAATGTGGCGATGACCGGGGCGGCAGGAGGCGGCAGCAGGAGGAAGGCCGCGCCCGCGGCAACGGCGGCAGCGGTGAGCGTACCGAAGAGCCAGCCGAAGATCGGACGACGGGCCGGTTTCGCCGGTGTCGGGAAGAGCCGCGCCTCGATCTGCGGCAGCAGGTCGGGGGCGGGCGCATCCGCGTAGGCGTCGTTCAACGGGGCAAGACGGTCTTCCCATGCGGTGACCAGCGCGGCGAAGGCGGTGTCGTTCTTCAACCGTGTCTCGACCGCCAGACGGTCGGTCAAGGACAGCACGCCAAGCACATATTCACCGGCCAGCGCGTCGTCCTCTTCCAGCGGGGTCAGGGGGATGTCGTCGGTCGTCATGCGTCCAGACACTCCCTCAGCCTGAGAAGTCCGCGGCGCAGCCAAGTGCGCATGGTGTTCAGGGGCACGTCGTATTGCGCGGCGAGGTCCTGATAGGACAGGCCCCGCAGATAGGCACCGCGGACGGCTTCGGCGCGGTCGGGTTCCAGCGTTTCGAAGCAATCGGCGATGCGGCCTGCCTCGCCTCTGGCGATGAGGCGCGTTTCGGCGGTGGGGGCGGTGTCGCGGACCCGGTCCAGCAGCTCACCATCATTATCGCCACGCGCGGCATCGTCGGGACGGGCGCGCAGGCGGTCGATGGCGTGGTTGCGGGTGATGGCGATCAGCCAGGTCATGCCGCGCCCTTTCGTCGCGTCAAAGCGCCCGGCGCGCAGCCAGACGCGGGTGAAAACTTCCTGCAAGGCCTCTTCGGCCTCGGCCCGGTTGCCAAGGATACGCAGAAGTACGCCCATAAGTTTCGCCGAGGTCTGGGAATAGAGCGTGCGGAAGGCCGCGCGGTCCTGCTGGGCCACCCGGGAAAGAAGCTCTGCTACCGGGTCTTCGGTCATCGCCATCCTGTCGCGCTGCGGCGGATCATAGCCCGTCAGGCGGGGAAGGAAAGCCCGGATCAGCCGCGCCGCCGCCTGCGCCCTTCGGACCCCGCACCGCCTGCGTTGAAGCTGACATCGGGCAGGGTGACCACGGCGGAGAGTTCGGGGAAGGGGTCGGTGGCGTGCGGGATGGCGTTGGCGTTGACGAAATGTTCCTGGAATTTCGGCTCGATAGCGGTTTCGACCTTGTGGATCTGATGCACCGTCGCCTCGATCTGATCGCGCGCCGCGACGTTGCAAAGCGCGATGCGTGCGCCCGTTCCGGCGGCGTTTCCGGCGCTGGTGACCCTGTCGAGCGGGACGTCGGGGATCATGCCCAGAACCATGGCGTGCTTCGGGCTGATATGCGCACCGAATGCCCCGGCGAGGGTGACGCGGTCGACTTTCTCTACGCCCATCTCGTCCATCAGCAGGCGCGCCCCGGCATAGAGCGCGGATTTGGCGAGCTGGATCGCGCGGATGTCGCCCTGCGTGACCATGATGCGTGGGCCGCCTTCGAGGCTGCCGTCATGCAGGATGTAGCTGTGGGTGCGCCCTTCGGGCGCGCAGCGCCAGGTTCCGGTCTGTTCGGGGCTGCCGATCAGGCCGCCCGCATCCAGTAGGCCCGCCATGCGCAACTCGGCCACCGCCTCGATGATGCCGGAACCGCAGATGCCGGTGATGCCGGTCTGCTTGGTCGCTTCGGCAAAGGCGGGATCGTCGGACCAGAGGTCGCAGCCGATGACCCGGAAGCGCGGGTCCTTGGTGACGGGGTCGATTTCCACCCGTTCGATGGCCCCCGGTGCCGCGCGCTGGCCGGAAGAGATCTGCGCGCCCTCGAAGGCGGGGCCTGTGGGGGAGGAACAGGCAAGGACGCGGGTTTCGTTGCCAAGCAGGATCTCGGCATTGGTGCCGACATCCACGATCAGGACCATGTCCTTGGATTTGTTCGGTTCTTCCGAAAGCGCGACGGCGGCGGCATCAGCGCCGACATGGCCCGCGATGCAGGGCAGGACATAGACCCGCGCGGCGCGGTTGAGGTTCGTGAGATCCAGATCGCGGGCGTCCAGCGAGAGCGAACCGGAGGTGGCAAGCGCGAAGGGGGCCTGACCCAGTTCGACGGGGTCGATCCCCAGAAGCAGGTGGTGCATCACGGGATTGCAGACGAAGACCACCTCGTAGATGGCAGAGGGGTCAACGCCCGCCTCGCCCGCGTTGGAGGCGGCAAGCGCGTTGACCGCCTCGCGCACGGCGCGGGTCATTTCCACATCGCCGCCGGGGTTCATCATGGCATAGGAGACGCGGGACATCAGGTCTTCGCCGAAGCGGATCTGCGGATTCATCAGGCCAGAGGAGGCAAGGACGGAGCCGTCCTTCAGGTCGCAGAGATGGGCCGCGATGGTGGTGGAGCCGAGGTCGATGGCAAGGCCGTAGAGGCCGCCCTCATGGAAGCCGGGCCAGAGGTCGAGGATGCGGGGCGCGGCATCGTGGTTGCCCTTGTGCAGGGCCACGGTCACCTTGAATTCCCCTTTGCGCAGAACGGGTTGCAGGCGGCGCAGGAGGGCGAGGTCGGCGACCACATCCTCGACCTGCCATTGGTCGCGCAGGGCTATGGCGAGGCGTTCGAAATCGCCCGTCGGTTCGTGCATGTCGGGTTCCGCCACCTCGACATAGAGGAGGCGGGTGGCGGGATCCATGACGATGTCACGCTGGGTGGCGGATTTGCGGATGACCTGCTTGTGGACCTGGCTTTCCGGGGGCACGTCGATGACCACATCGCCCATCACCTTGGCCTGACAGCCAAGGCGGCGGCCGTCGATCATTCCACGCTTGGATTTGTAGCGTTCCTCGACGGCGTTCCATTCGGTCAGGGCGTCGCCGGCCACGGTCACGCCATGCTTGGGGAAGTCGCCATAGCTGGGCGTGATTTGGCACTTGGAGCAGATGCCGCGCCCGCCGCAGACGGAATCAAGGTCCACGCCCAATTGCCGAGCCGCCGTAAGTACCAGAGTTCCCAAGGGAAAACGGCCACGTTTGCCGGAGGGGGTGAAGATGACGAGCGCGTCTTCGGTCATTGTGTCGGGTCCGTTTCGGAAAGGAAGCTGTAGCGGATTTCGGAAAAGCCGTCGGCGGCGAAGGTATAGAACCAGCGGAGCGGGCCTTCGGCCACGGGAATGCCATGGATGGCCCCGCCGGGAATGTAAAGCGCGATGCCGGGGGCGAGGCGGTGGGACTGCCCGTCGATCTGCACGGAGCCTTCGCCTTCGAGGCCGAAATAGACCTCTGCCTGCGGGTGGGAATGCAGGGGGAAGGTGTCGCCCCGGTCCATGATGGCGATGCCGCAGGTGAGTGCGTCGCTGTCGGTGGTGGGGGCGGAGATCAGGGTGCGGAAGCGGATGCTGCCGCGTGCGGGGTCATCCCAGCACTCGTCAGGAAGGGTGGCGCTGTCCACGGCGGTGGGGGTGGGCAAGGGGCATCTCCTGTTCGCGTCCCTGTTCTAGGGCGGCGCGGGGAAGCGTCCATGTCGGATTGCGTCAGATCAGGTGTCGCGGGCGTCAATCGGGGGACTTGTCCAGCCAGTCGAGGATCGCCTTGCGGTCGCCGTCCAGAAGGGGGGCGGCACTACGGGTGGTAGGGTCGGGGAGGGTGGACATCTTGATCGGGTTGCCGGAGGCCATGAAGGCGGGGCCACCGGGGCGGGGGGTGATGGGGAGGACCATGTTGCGGGCGAGGATTTGCGGGTCGCGCAGCGCCTCGGCCATGGTCTGGACGCGGCCGGTGGGGATGCCTGCGGCATCAAGGGTGGAAATCCATTGCGCGGCGGTCTGGCCCAGGGTTACCGCTTCGATCAAGCGTTTGAGAAGATGGACATTTTCGCAGCGCGCGGCATTGGTGGCGAAGCGCGGATCATCGGCGAGGGGCAGGGGCAGCGTGTCGCAGAGGCGGCGGAAGAGAGCGTCATTGCCGGCGGCGATGACGAAGAAGCCGTCGGAGGCGCGGAAGGTGGAGAAGGGGGTGATGGTCGGATGCCGCGCTCCGGTGGGGCCGGGGGGCGTTCCGGTGGCGGTTGTTATGGCGAGGCTGTGCTCCTGTATGGCCAGTTGGGCATCCAGCATGCCGATGTCGACCTTGGCGCCTTTCCCCGTCTTTTCAAGCGCATAGAGGGCGGCCAGCACGCCGTGGGCAAGGTACATTCCGGCGACGATGTCGCCGATGGAGGCGCCCACGCGGACGGGGGGGCCGCCTTCTTCGCCGGTGATGGACATGACGCCGCCGCGGGCTTGGACGACCATGTCATAGGCGGGTTTGGCGGCGTCGGGGCCGGTATGGCCGAAGCCTGACACCGCGCCGTAGATCAGGCGGGGGTGGCGGGCGTGCAGGGTTTCCCAAGCATAGCCCAGACGGTCCATGACGCCGGGGCGGAAATTTTCCAGCAGGACGTCGCAGCGGCCGAGGAGGCGGTCGAAGATCGCGCGGTCGGGGGCGGATTTGAGGTCGAGCGCGATGGAGCGCTTGCCTGCGTTAAGTGCCGAGAAATAGGCGGATTCCCCGTCCACGAAGGGCGGGAAGGCGCGGGTGTCGTCGCCGGTTCCGGGGCGTTCCACCTTGATCACCGAGGCACCCAGATCGGAGAGGATGGTGGAGCAGAAAGGCCCCGCGAGGACATGGGTGAGATCGAGGATGGTGAGGCCGGAAAGGGGGGCTGTCATCGGGGATGCCTCGGCTGCGTTCATCTTTTGGCAAGGATGCGCGGATGGTGGGGATTTGCAAGGCAAGTGTCGGAAAAGGCGGGGAAAGGGCGAAAACGACTGTACCGGAACCTGTGCCGGAAACCGTGCCGCAAACTGTACATACGCAGCGGGCCCTGCCTTGAGAAAGGGTTAACCGCTGCGTGGGAGGTTGGGGGGTGGAGGCCCCGGAGCGGGTCCGGGGCGGGGGACGGGAAGGAATGAGGTCAAGCGGTGGTGGCCTGCAGGAAGGCCGCGCAGCCGGTGAGGGCGGCGAAATCGTCCTCGACCACGGTGACGGAGAAATCCTTTTGCAGCAGGTCCACGCGGCGGGGTTCGCGGAAGGTTTCGGGCAGGCCGAAGCGGGCGAAATGCGGGGTCATGGCGCGGGACATGCCGCCGATCAGATAGATGCCGCCATAGGGCAGGTGGATGAGCGCAAGGTCGGCAAGGACCTGTGCGAGGATCGTGGTGTAGAGGCGGGCGGCATGGGTTGCGATCGGGTCGCCTGCGGCGAGGGCGGTAAGGACTTCGGCGGAGGTCTTTTCCTGCGGGTGGCCAGCCTCGGTCGCCGCGAAGGCGTGGAGGTTGGCGAGGCCGCGGCCGGCGAGGACCTCTTCCGCGCCGCAATGCGGGGTTTCGCCGCGCGCGGTCAGGCGGGCCTCGATGAAGCGCATGAGGCGGAGGTCTTCCTCGGACCGGACGGGCATGTTGACATGGCCGCATTCGGAGGGCGGGACGACGCGGGCCGCGCCTTGGCCGTGAACGGGGGCGGCGTTGACGCCCGTGCCCAAGCCCACGACGAGTTTCGGGGCATCCGGGTGGACGGGGCCGGGGATGAGGGTGCGGAGGTGGTCGGGCGCGATATGGCCGAGGGCGTGGCCCTGCGCCTGCAGGTCGTTCAGGATCGCCACCCGTCGCGCGCCGGTGGCGGCGGTGAGTTTCGCGCCGTCCATCGTCCAGTCGAGATTGGTCATGGTGGCGACGCCGTCCTGCACGGGGCCTGCGGCGGCGACGCAGACGCCGTCGGGGCGCGCGCCTGTCGTGGCGAGGTAGTCCTGCAGGATATGGGCGATGTCCTTGCCTGCGGCCTTGTATTCGGCGTTCGGATAGCGGGCGATGCTGTCGGGCCGGACGGCGGTGCCATCGGCAAGGGCCACGCGGGTATTGGTGCCGCCGATATCGGCAAGGATGGCGAGGGACATGGGCGGCGCTCCGGTTCAGTCGTTCCGCGCCAGCGCGCGGGCGAGGGCGTGATAGGAGGATTTCGGGGTGCGCTTCAAGGTGTCGAAATCCACATGGACGAGGCCGAAGCGTTTTTCATAGCCCTCGGCCCATTCGTAATTGTCGAGGAGGGACCAGTAGAAGAAGCCTTTGACATTGGCCCCGTCGGCGATGGCCCGTTTGGTGGCGGCGAGGTGGGCGAAGAGGAAGTCTTCGCGCACTTTGTCCGGCGTGTCGGTGTCGTCGGCATTCGCCATGCCGTTTTCGGTGACGTAGAGGGGCAGGTCGCCGACGTAATCCTTAGCCATGCGGGTGAGGAAATGGTGCAGGCCTTCGGGGTAGATTTCCCAGCCCATCTGGGTTTTGGGGCGGTCGCCTGCCACGTCTTTCAGCGACGGCCAAGGGGTACCGGGGGCGTGGGCGTTGAGGTGGCGGGTGTAGTAGTTGAGACCCAGCCAGTCGACGCGCTGGCCGATCAGGGCCATGTCATCCTGCCAATTGGCGGGCATGTGGGGGGCGAGGCCTTCGAGGACGTTTTCGGGGTAGGTGCGGCGGGTGATGGCCTCGATGAACCAGCGGTTGAAGATGCCGTCCCAGAGGGCGGCGGCCTTCACGTCCTCGGGCTTGTCGGTGGCGGGTTGGGCATAGTCGAAGTTCAGGACGATGCCGAGATTGCCTTGCCCCATGCCGCGCAGGCGTTCCACGGCAAGGCCGTGCGCCAGCAGGATGTGGTGCATGGCGCGGGCGGCGGCGCGGATGTCGCGCAGGCCCGGGGCGTGGATGCCCATGAAATGCGACAGCCACGCGACGCACCAAGGTTCGTTGATCGTAGCGATGGAGGCGACGCGGTCGCCGATGCGGGCCGTGATGCATTCGGCGAAATCGGCGAAGCGGTGGCAGGTGTCGCGGTTGGTCCATCCGCCCTTGTCGGCCAAGGCCGAGGGCATTTCCCAGTGGTAGAGCGTCTGGAAGGGTTTCAGGCCGCGGTCCAGCATGCCATCGACGAGGCGGTCGTAGAAATCCAGCCCTTCGGGGTTGGGCGTGACGCCATCGGGCATGACGCGATTCCACGCGGTGGAGAAGCGGTAGGCGTCCATGTTGGCGCGTTTGAGCAGGTCGAGGTCCTGCGGCCAGTTGTGGTAATGGTCGCAGGCGGTATCGCCATTCTCGGCCCGGACCACGTTGCCGGGGGTGGCGGAGAAGGTGTCCCAATGGCAGGGACCGGCGCCGCCCCATTGCATGCCCTCGATCTGATAGGCGGCGGTGGCGGCCCCGAAGAGGAATCCTTCGGGGAAGTCGAAGCGCGAGAGCGTCATGGGATCAGGCCTTGCGGGGGGCCGGTCCGGTGGACTGGCCGATGATGAGTTCCGCCTCGAGCAGGCGATGCTGGGGGTCACCGGTCCGGGTGGAGATGATGTCCAGCAGCATTTCGGCGGCGATGCGCCCGGCCTCGCGCACGGAGGAGCGGGTGGCGGTGAAGATCGGGACGTCGCCGCCGTTCTTCATGTAGGAGAGGTCGTCGTCATGGATGATGACCGAGACGTCGCGGCCCATCTTCAGCCCGCGCTCCTCGATCGCGCGGCGGACGCCCATGCCGGAGATCATGGAGGCGACGAGGAAGGCGGTGGGGGCGTCGGGCGCGTCGAGCATGGTGGAGGCGGCGCGGTAGCCGGAGATTTCCGTCATCTCGTCGGAGGACATCAGCGCGGGATCGGGGGTGAGGCCGCGCTTGGTGAGGGCGTCGACATAGCCGGTGCGGCGGCGGATGGCGAAATCCATGAATTCAAGGCCGTTCACGAGGCCGATGCGGGTATGGCCGAGGTCGAGGAGGAAATTGGCCGCGCGTTCGAAGGCGCGACGGTTGTTCACGTCGACCCAGGAATAGGGCAGTTCGGTGCCGGTGGCGCGGCCATGGACGAGGAAGGGCATCCCGATTTCATGCAGGAGCGGGATGCGCGGGTCGTTCATGCGCGGGGCGTGGAGGATGACGCCATCGGCGCTGCCGCGGGATTTGAGGTCGCGATAGGCCTGTTCTTCATCCTCGTCGGGGACGACGGAGAGGATCATGTCATAGCCGTTGCGGGAATAGGTTTCGCCCGCGCCGGCGATGAAGTCGGCGAAGATGGGGTTGACGATCTCGTGCCGGGTGGCGAGCGGGATGACATGGCCGATGGCCAGTGCGCGGCCTGTGGCGAGGCGGATGGCGCGGGTGTTGGGGCGGTAGTTGTGCCGCTTGGCCGCGGCCATGACGCGTTCGCGCGTGGCCTCGTTGACCTCGGGGTAGCCGTTCAGGGCGCGGCTGACGGTCGTGGGCGAGAGGCCCAGTTTCGTGGCCAGTTCCTTGAGGTTCATGGGGCGGCGGCTTCCAAACCGGTTTCAATCGGGGGGCAGGTTAGACAAGTGAATTGTCAAGGTCAAAGAGAATGCAGCCGTTTGCGAAAACGTTTACGCCGTTTTTCGGGGCAGTGCGGACGGTTTGGATGGGTTTCCAATGCGCTTTGGATTGACTTGTGGGGTGTGATCGGCAAGGGTGCGGCATCCAAAGCGGTTTGAGCGTGATTCTGCCGTTTGGTTTTCAAAGCCCCGTCCAGAGGGCGGGGAATCGGGAGGAAGACATGAAAGCGAAATACCTCGCGAGCGCGGCAGCGCTTGCGCTTCTGGCCGGTCCGTCGCTGGCGCAGGACCTGAAGTTTCCGGTGGGCGAAGGCGCCTTCAACTGGGACAGCTATACGGCCTTTGACGAGGCCACCAACCTGGAAGGCCAGACGCTGACGATCTTCGGGCCGTGGCGCGGCGAGGATCAGGTGCTGGTCGAGTCGATGCTGGCCTATTTCGAGGCGGCTTCGGGCGTGGATGTGAGCTATTCCTCGTCGGAAGGCTATGAGCAGCAGATCATCATCGACGCCGAGGCGGGTTCGCCCCCGGATGTCGCCGTGCTGCCGCAGCCGGGCCTGATCGGCGATCTGGCCGCCAAGGGTTTTGTCGTGCCGCTGGGCGACGAGACGAAGGCTTGGCTGACCGAGAACTATGGCGCGGGCGCGTCCTGGGCCGCTCTGGGGACCTATAAGGGTGCCGACGGCGCCGAAGCCCTGTATGCCTTCCCCTATAAGGCGGACGTGAAGTCGCTGGTCTGGTATTCGCCCGACAACTTCGCCGATGCGGGCTATGAAGTGCCCACGACGATGGAAGAGCTGAAGGCGCTGACCGACCAGATCGTGGCCGATGGCGGCACGCCGTGGTGCATCGGTCTGGGTTCGGGCGGTGCGACGGGCTGGCCCGCGACCGACTGGGTCGAGGACATGATGCTGCGCACGCAGTCGCCCGACGTCTATGACAAGTGGGTGCGCAACGAGATCCCGTTCAACGATCCGGCCGTCATCGGCGCGATCGAGGAATTCGGCTGGTTCGCGCGCAATGACGCCTATGTGGCGGGTGGTGCGGCGGCCGTCGCCTCGACCGACTTCCGCGACAGCCCGAAGGGTCTCTTCTCGTCGCCGCCGCAGTGCTACATGCACCGTCAGGCGTCGTTCATCCCGTCCTTCTTCCCGGAAGGCACGGAACTGGGCACGGATGCGGACTTCTTCTACTTCCCGGCCTATGCCGAGAAGGATCTGGGCCAGCCCGTTCTGGGTGCCGGCACGTTGGCCTTCATGATGAAGGACACCGAAGCAGGCCGCGCCTTCATCGAATGGCTGAAAACCCCGATCGCGCATGAGGTGTGGATGGCGCAATCCGGCTTTGTCACCCCGCACAAGGGCGTGGACGCCGCGCTGTACGGTTCGGATGCGCTGCGCAAGCAGGGCGAGATCCTTGCCAATGCGACGACCTTCCGCTTCGACGGTTCGGACCTGATGCCGGGTGCCGTGGGCGCGGGCAGCTTCTGGACCGGCATGGTCGACTACACCGGCGGCAAGTCGGCGCAGGAAGTGGCCGACACCATCCAGGCGTCCTGGCCGAAGTGATCGCCTCCCGGCGTGCTGTATGAGTGACTGAAGTTGGCGGGTCCGGGCATCATGCCCGGGCCCGTCCAAGCCAGACCGGGCCAACCCGGCGGCAGGGCGGTTGCCGCCCGCCAGACCTTGGGAGGGGAATCCATGAATCCTGCAGTGCAGGCCCTGTTGGTGATCGTCATCGGCGTTGGCGGTTGCGTGGGCTATTTCTTTCTGTCGAACCTGTTTCTGGACAAGGTTCTTTTCCCTGCCCGGGGGCCGAATGCGGGCGTGAACACCAGCCGGGCGAACATGATCCGGCCATGGCTGTTCCTGATGCCCGCCATGGTGGCGCTGGGTCTGTATCTTGCCTATCCCGTCTTTGCGACCTTCTGGCTGTCGTTGAACCGCGACGGGACATTCGTGGGCTTTGCCAATTATTCGTCGATGTTCTCTGAGGCGAAGTTCTGGGAATCGATGCGCAACAACATGCTGTGGCTGGTCGTGGTGCCTGCGGCATCGACGGCCTTCGGCCTGCTGGCTGCGCAACTGACGGACCGGATCGGCTGGGGCAATATCGCGAAATCGTTGATCTTCATGCCGATGGCGATTTCCTTCGTGGGCGCGTCGGTGATCTGGAAACTGATCTATGACACGCGTCCGGTGGAGCAGGCGCAGATCGGCCTGCTGAATGCGCTGTGGTTGAAATTCGAGGGGGGCGTCGGGTCCTTCCTGTTGCTGCGGCTGTTGCCGGGGCTGTTCCTGCTTGCGGTTCTGGCGCTGCTGCTCTGGGCGGCGTGGTCGCTGTTGCGGCCGGTTCTGGGCGGCGCGGCGAAGGGCGGCTGGATGACGGCGGGGCGGATCGTCGGGGCAGCGGTGGCGCTGTTCATCGCCTGGATCGTGGCGACCTGGCTGATCGGGATCGTGGCGAACGAATTGCCCTATGGCCAGCCGCAGACATGGCTGTCGATGCCTTATTGGAACAGCTTTTTCCTGATGGCGGTGCTGGTCTGGATTCAGACCGGCTTTGCCATGGTGATCCTGTCGGCGGCGCTGCGCGGCGTGCCGGAGGATACGATCGAGGCGGCGCTGCTGGATGGGGCGAACCCGTTCCAGATCTTCTTTCAGGTGAAGGTGCCGCAGATCATGCCGACCATCGTGGTCGTCTGGACCACCATCACCATCGTCGTGCTGAAGGTCTTCGACATCGTGCTGGCCATGACCAATGGCCAGTGGGAGACGCAGGTTCTGGCGAATTACATGTATGACAAGCTCTTCCGTGCGCTGGACTGGGGCGTGGGCTCGGCATCGGCCATGATCATCATGCTCTTGGTGACGCCGATCCTCGTCTGGAACGTCTACAACGCCCGCAAGGAAATGCGCTGAGGGGGATGGTCTGATGGACAATATCGCAGGCAAGAAACCGGCGCTTTTGTGGGTGGTGCATCTCTGCACGGCGGCGCTTGTGGCGCTGTGGGTGCTGCCGACCTTCGGGCTGCTGGTGTCGTCCTTCCGGACGGGGGACCAGATCGCGACCTCGGGCTGGTGGCAGGCGCTTTCGACGCAGGAGAGCCAGTTGCCGGCCATCCGCATCGCGGGTGAGGAGGTGCCGGTGGATGGCGGCTTTGCCATTCAGGGCAATCTGTTCGAGGGTCAGGGCGCGGTGATCAGCCATTGGGGGACATCCTCGCGCGAGCCGGAGGCCTATGAACCCGGCGCGGTGGCGGATCTGGGCGACGGGGTTTCGCTGACGGTGGCGGAGACGGGGGATTTCGTCCTGTCCTCGGCCACGTCGATGGCGGATCTGCGGATGCCGCGCGTCTTTGTCAGCGCGGCGACGCCGCCCGAATTCACCATCGACAACTATGGCAACGTGATCGCCAGTCCGCTGGCGGGGCAGTCGATCGGGCAGGCCTTCATCAACACGCTGACAGTGGCGATTCCGGCGACGATCATCCCCATTCTGGTGGCGGCCTTTGCGGCCTATGCGCTGGCATGGATGGATTTTCCGGGGCGGGCGTTGCTGGTGGCGATGGTGGTGGGGCTTTTGGTGGTGCCGCTGCAACTGGCGCTGATCCCGCTGTTGCAGTTCCATAACTGGATCGGGATCGGGAAGGGCTATCTGGGCATCTGGCTGGCGCATACCGGGTTCGGGTTGCCGCTGGCGATTTACCTGCTGCGCAACTACATGGCCGGTCTGCCGCGCGACATCATCGAGAATGCGCGGGTGGACGGGGCGACGGATTTCCAGATCTTCGTGAAGATCATCCTGCCGCTTTCTTTCCCTGCCTTGGCGTCCTTTGCCATCTTCCAGTTCCTGTGGACGTGGAACGACCTTCTGGTGGCGCTGGTCTTCCTTGGGACGGGCAATGACCAGCAGGTGCTGACGGGGAACCTTGTGAACCTGATGGGGTCACGCGGGGGGGATTGGGAAATTCTGTCGGCCTCGGCCTTCGTGTCGATAGCGGTGCCGCTGGTGGTGTTCTTTGCGATGCAGAAATATCTGGTCCGCGGCCTGCTGGCCGGATCGGTGAAGTGAGAAAGACGGAAAGATGACGGACGTGATCGGCCATGATGCCGAATGGTGGCGCGGGGCGGTGATCTATCAGATCTATCCCCGCAGCTATCAGGACAGCAATGGCGACGGGGTGGGCGATCTGGGCGGGATCGTGGAGCGGCTACCGCATATCGCGGGGCTGGGGGCGGATGCGATCTGGATCAGCCCCTTCTTCACCAGCCCGATGAAGGATTTCGGCTATGACGTGAGCGATTATTGCGACGTCGATCCGATGTTCGGCAGCCTTGCCGATTTCGACCGGGTGGTGGCGCGGGCGCATGAGCTGGGTCTGAAGGTGATGATCGATCTGGTGCTGTCGCATACCAGCGACCAGCATCCGTGGTTCAAGGAAAGCCGGAAGGACCGGGGGAACGCCAAGGCGGATTGGTATGTCTGGGCGGAGCCGAAGCCCGATGGGACGGCGCCGAACAACTGGCTGTCGGTCTTTGGCGGGTCGGCATGGCAGTGGGACGGGCGGCGGCAGCAATATTACCTGCACAACTTCCTGACCAGCCAGCCGGATTTGAACCTGCACCATGAGCCGGTGCAGGAGGCGCTTTTGGATGTGGCGCGGTTCTGGCTGGAGCGGGGGGTGAACGGGTTCCGGCTGGACACGATCAACTTCTATTTCGCGGACAGGTATCTGCGCGACAACCCGTCGCTGCCGCCGGAATTGCGCAATGACAGCATCGCGCCGAGCGTGAACCCCTATAACCACCAGTTGCACCTGTTTTCCAAGAACCAGCCGGAGAATCTGGATTTCCTGCGCAAGTTCCGCGCGGTGCTGAACCCCTATGGCGCGGCGGCGGTGGGCGAGGTGGGCGATGCCCAGCGGGGGCTGGAGATCATGGGCGAATATACCTCGGGCGGGGACAAGGTGCAGATGTGCTATCCGTTCGAGATGCTGCAACCGGCGCGGCTGACGGCGGCGCTGGCGGCGCGGACCTTCGACAGGCTGGCGGCGGCGGCGCCGGATGCCTGGCCGTGCTGGGCCTATTCGAACCATGACACGGTGCGGCATGTGACGCGCTGGGGGCTGTCGGATGCGGCGGCGCGGGTTTACGCGACGATGCTGATGTGCCTGCGCGGGTCGGTCTGCCTGTATCAGGGTGAGGAATTGGGCCTGCCCGAGGCGGAGATCGGTTTCGAGGAATTGCAGGACCCTTACGGCATCGAGTTCTGGCCGGAGTTCAAGGGCCGCGACGGGTGCCGGACGCCGATGCCATGGGTCACGGATAACGGGCTGTGCGGCTTTTCCAGCGCCGAGCGCGCGTGGCTGCCGGTGACGGCGCCGCATCGGCCCCTGTCGGTGGCGGCGCAGGAGGCGGAGGCAGGGTCGATGCTGCATCATTACCGCAGCGTGCTTGCCTTCCGGCGCGGGCATCCGACTTTCGCGCAGGGGCGCATGACCGGGTGGAAGGCGGAGGGGGATGTCTTCTCCTTCATCCGCAGCGGGGGGATCGAGATCTTCTGCGCCTTCAATCTGGGCGAGGGCGCGGCGGAGGTCACGCTTCCGGCGGGGCATTGGGAACGGATCGGCGAGTCCGTGGGCAGCGTCGCGCCCGCGGGGGGGAAGGTGCATCTGCCCGCATGGGGCTGCTGCATCGCGCGCAAGGTTTAAGGGGAGGGTGGACGGATGGCGGACCTGAAACTGGTCGGAGTCGAGAAGGCCTATGGCGAGGTGAAGGTGTTGAAGGACATCAACCTCGACATCAAGACGGGGGAATTGATCGTCTTCGTCGGCCCCTCGGGCTGCGGCAAGTCCACGCTTTTGCGGATGATCGCGGGGCTGGAGCGGATCACGGGCGGGGATTTCACCATCGACGGGGTGAAGATGAACGACGTGCCGCCCGCGCAACGGGGCATCGCGATGGTGTTCCAATCCTACGCGCTGTACCCGCATATGACGGTTCGCGACAACATGGCTTTCGCGCTGAAGATCGCGAAGAAATCGGCGGCGGAGATCGGCGCGGCGGTCGACAAGGCGGCGAAGATCCTGCAACTGACGCCCTATCTGGACCGTCTGCCCAAGGCCCTGTCGGGCGGGCAGCGGCAGCGGGTGGCCATCGGGCGGGCCATCGTGCGCGACCCGAAGGTCTATCTCTTCGACGAGCCGCTTTCGAACCTTGATGCCGCGCTGCGGGTGGCGACGCGGATCGAGATCGCGCAGTTGAAGGAGCAGATGCCGAATTCCACCATGATCTATGTGACCCATGATCAGGTGGAGGCGATGACGCTGGCATCCCGCATCGTGGTGCTGGCGGGGGGCGGGATCAGCCAGGTGGGCACGCCCTTGGAGCTGTATGAGCGGCCGGAGAACGAATTCGTGGCGCAATTTATCGGCAGCCCGTCGATGAACCTGCTGGCGGGCGAGGTTGTGGGGACCGGGGCGGAGACGGTCGTGCGCCTTGCCAATGGCGGGACGGCGCGGTCTGCGGTGCCGACCACGGCGGCGGATATGGGGTTGAAGGTGAATGTGGGCGTCCGGCCCGAGGACCTTGTCGAGACGACGGGCGAGGCGGTCTTTACCGGCGAGGTGGAGATCACCGAGGCGCTGGGGGAGGTGACGCTGCTCTATTTCAAGCGGCAGGGCGATGGCGCGCAGATGGTGGCGAAGCTGCCGGGCATCCATGCGGAGTTACGGCACAAGACCGTTTCGCTGGGGGCCGACCCGAAGAAGGTGCATGTCTTCGCGGGTGGGAAATCGCTGCTTTATCGGTGAGCGGCGGAGTGGGGGCCAGCCCCCACACCCCCGGGATATTTGGGAACGGATGAAGGGGCAGGGGTTTCTCTGCCCCTTTCAAATTCAGGCGCGGCTCTTGCGGGCGTGGAAGATGAAGCCGAGGAAGTTCAAGAGGACCTGCGCGGCGAGGATGGCGGTGGTGCCGTCGCGGTCGTAGTCGGGGGCGACCTCGACGAGGTCGATGCCGACGATGTCGTGGGTGTTGGCGACGTTCTGGAGGATTTCGAGGACTTCGTAATAGAGGAAGCCGCCATGGCTGGGCGTGCCCGTGCCCGGCGCGATGGAAGGGCAGAAGCCGTCGATGTCGATGGTGACATAGACGCGCGCGCCTGCGGGGATGCGGGCGGCGGTGGCGTCGGGGCCGAGCTTGCGGACTTGCCGCACCGACAGGATATCGTCGCCCATGCTGCGCGCGGCGTCGTAGCCTTCCTTGGTGGTGGAGGAGACGTTGCGGATGCCGAGCGCGGTGATGCCGGTGACATAGTCCTTTTCCGCCGCGCGGCGCATAGGGTTGCCGTGGCCGTGACGGACGCCATGGCGGATGTCGACGAAATCGAGATGGGCGTCGATCTGGAGGATGTGGATCGGGCCTTGGTCATCGAAGGCGCGGATGCAGGGGATGTTGATGGAGTGATCGCCGCCGATGGTGACGGGCAGCGCGCCCGCCTTGAGGATGGCGCGGACGCCCTTTTCGATATTGGCGTGGCTGGTTTCGGTATCGGTATGGACGATGTCGGCATCGCCGATATCCACCATGCGGACATCGGGGCCCATATAGGTGACGTCATCCTCGTGGTCATAGGCCCCGGCATGGCCGAAGGAGAAGAGGGTGGAGGCTTCTCGGACGGCGCGGGGTCCGAAGCGGGCGCCGGCGCGGAACTGGGTGCCGAAGTCGAAGGGTGCGCCGAGGATGGCGATATCGGCTTCGATCGCGTCCCAGTCGGCAATGTAGGGGCGTTTGCCGAAAGTGGAGATGCCGACGAAAGGCAGGTTCAGGCGGCCGGTGTCATAGGTGTTCGTCATGGGGGTCAGGCGTCTCCGTCGGGGTCTTGGCTGGGGGTGAAGAGGCCGGGGATCAGTTGGGCGATCCGTTCGGCGGGCGGGGGAAGGGCGTTGCCTGCGGCGCGGGCGAGGATGATGGGTTCGGTGCCCGCATCGGTGATGGGAAGCGAGACGAGGCGCGCGCCGTCATGGCTGCGGCGGCCTGCGGGGCGGGTGTAGCTGAGGCCGATGCCGAAGCCGTTGGCGGCGAAGCTGCGCATGAGGTCGATGGTGGCGGTGCGATGGGCCACGGTGAAGGGCAGGTCGCGGGCCGCGAAGAGGGCGCGCATATGGGCGAGCGAGGGGCCCTGATCGGCGAGGATGAGCGGTTGGCCAGCCAGCGCCGCGAGGGAGATGCCCTTGCGCGACTGCGCCGCGAGCGGGTGGTTGGCGGCGACGACGGCGTGGGGCGCGATCTGTTGCAGGGCGCGGCGGTCGGTGCTGCCGTCAAGCCCGAGGTCCCATGTCAGGGCGAGGTCGATGCGGTCTGCGCGCAGGCCTTCGGCGATGGTTTCGAAGGGGAGGATTTCGGGCGCGATGGCGATGTCGGGCGCGGTGGCGGCGAGCTTGCGCAGGAGCGGGGCGAGATGGGTGGGGGCGAGGTCTTCGAAGCAGGCCAGCCGGACGGGGGCAGCGGGGGTTTCGCCGGACATGAGCCGGGTGAGCGCGTCGAGTTGCGCCTGCGCCTCGGCCAGCCAGCCGCGGCCGAAGCTGGTGGGGGTGATGCGGCCGCCGGGGCGGCGGAGGAAGAGGGGTTGGCCGAGGGCCTGTTCCAGTTGCGCGAGCGCGACGGAAAGGGCGGGCTGCGAGACGTTCAGCGCCTCGGCCGCGGCGGTGACGCCGCCGCAGCGGGCGGTGGCGGTGGCATATTCGATCTGGCGTAGGGTGACGGGGAGCATGGGTCTATGACTGTTATTGCGACATATTATTGGAACCTATGCCCGGCGCGTGCGATTTGTCGACCGGGACGTGATGGAATCCGACAGGGGGCGGTGGCGTGATGGCGAAAGTGACGATTTCGCAGGCGATGGCAGGGGATTATGCGCGCGACGGCGTCGTGCTGGTGAAGGGTCTGTTCGCCGATTGGGTGGAGGAGTTGCGGGCGGGGGTGGAGAAGAACATGGCCGAACCCTCGCCGCAGGTGATGGCAACGTTGAAGCCCGGCGAGAAGGGGCGGTTCTTCGACGACTATTGCAACTGGACGCGCATCCCGGAATTCGAGCGGGCGATCCGCGGGTCGGGCGTGGCGGAGGTGGCGGCGGGGTTGATGGGGTCGGAGCGGGTGCAGCTTTTCCATGACCATGTGCTGGTGAAGGAACCCGGCACGAACAAGCCGACGCCATGGCATACGGACGGGCCCTATTACTTTGTGGAGGGGCGGCAGACGGTTTCCTTCTGGGTGCCGCTGGACCCGGTGAAGGAGGCGTCCTTGCGCTGTGTGGCGGGGAGCCATTTGTGGCCGAAGGACGTGCTGCCGACGCGCTGGATGGCGGAGACGAATTTCTATCCGGGGGACCATGATTACATGCCCGTGCCAGACCCGGAGGCGGAGGGGATGGAGATCCGCGAATGGGAGATGGAGCCGGGCGATGCCGTGGCCTTCCATTACCGCACGTTGCACGGGACGCGGGGCAACACGACGACGGCGCGGCGGCGGGCGTTCAGCCTGCGGCTGGTGGGGGATGACGCGCGCTATGTGGAGCGGCCGGGGCCGACCTCGCCCCCCTTTCCGGGGCATGGGATGCAGGCGGGGCAGCGGTTGCGGGAGGATTGGTTTCCGTTCCTGTGTTGAGGGAGGGGACATACCGGCCGGATGGCGGGGTGAACCCCGCCCTACATGGGCGGCGGGGGGGAACCTGTGATGGCGGGGTGAACCCCGCCCTACGTGGGCGGCGGGCGGTGGCTGCGGTGATCTGGCACGGGGCGCGGGCTTTGCCTGTGCCTTTTGCATTCGCTAGGGTGCATGCGTTCATCCGAAGGATCCGACATGGCCCAGCCTGCCCATCCGCGCCCGAAAGCCTATCCGCCGCCGCAGTTTCCGCCGCGCAGGCCGGGGCGTTTCGATCGTGTGCCGCCCGCCGTCTTTCCGGCGATCCTCGGGCTGTTCGGGCTTGGCCTTGCGCTGCGGCCGGGGCTGGCGGCGGCGGGGCTGCCGGTGGGACTGGCCGATCTGGTGCTGGGAGCGGTGGCGATGCTCTGGGCCTATGCGGTCTTTGCCTATCTGGCGAAGATGGCGCGGCGGCCTTCGGTCATCCTCGACGATCTGAAGGTGCTGCCGGGGCGCACGGGGATTGCGGCGGCGACGGTGGGGGGCATGGCGCTTGCGGCGGCGGTGGCACCGTTTTCGGCAGGGCTGGGCAAGGCGGTGCTTGTGGCGGCCCTGCTGGCGCATGCGGGGGTGACGCTGGTGACCCTGCGCGTGCTGTTGGCGCTGCCGCCGGAGGCGCGGGATGTGAACCCCGGCTGGCATCTGACCTTTGTCGGGTTCATCGTGGGCGGGCTGGCGGCCCCGGTCGTGGGCTGGCCCGATCTGGCGCTTATGCTGGTCATCGGGCCGGGGCTGGCCGCGCTGGCGATCTGGGGGGCGAGCCTGTGGCAGTTGCTCCGCAGGATACCGCCCGCGCCGCTGCGGCCCCTGCTGGCGATCCATCTGGCACCGATGTGCTTTGCCGCGACCATCACGGCGGGGCTGGGGCATGGGACGGTGGCGCAGGTGGCGCTGGCGGGGGCAGTGGCGATCTTTGCGGCGCTGGTGGCGGCGGGGCGGTGGATCACCGTGTCGGGCTTTTCGGCGATGTGGGCGGCCTTCACCTTTCCTCTGACCGCCTTTGCCGGCGCGCTGTTCGCGCTGGGTTGGGATCTGGCAGGGATGGCAGCCCTCGTGCTGGCGCTGGGGATCGTGCCGCCGATCGCCTATCGGGTGATCACGCTTTGGGGCAGTGGGCGGCTGGCGGCGGTGACGAATGCGGCGGAGGTTTGAGGCGGCGGAATTTGACGCAAATTCCGCTTGGGCGCCATCGCGCGGGGACCGATTTCTGTGTCAGAAATCGGCGCGGAAACTGCGTCAGTTTCCGCTTTCGATGAGCTTGACCCAGGCGCGGGCGATGGCGAGGCCGTGGGCATCGGCGGCGGTGCCGCGCTGGGGGGCCTGTTCGGGGTGATGGGTCGAGAGCCAGCCGGGCGCGTTCCGCTCCACCGCCTCTGGAAAGGTGCGGTTCCAGTCGGCGACGACGGCGCGCGAGGCCTCGAAATGGAACTGCATCGCATAGGTCGCGCGGTTCAGGCGGAAGCACTGGTTCTGCGCCACCGATGACCCGGCGAGGCGGGTGACCCCTTCGGGCAGGGTGAAGGTGTCGGAATGCCACTGGAAGATGGGGAAGGTGGCAGGAAGGTGCGACAGCACCGGATCGGCGCGGCCCGCCTCGGTGAGGGTCACGTCGCACCAGCCGAATTCGGGGGCGGTGCCGAGGTGGTTCTCTGCGCCCAGACCACGGGCGAGGAGTTGCGAGCCGAGGCAGATGCCAAGCACCGCCTTGCCCGCCGTGCCTGCGCCGCGCATCAGGTCGGCGAGGGCGGGGAGGTAGGGATGGCTGTGATCGTCGCGGGCGGATTGTTCGCCCCCGAAGACCACCAGCGCGTCGAAGGCATCCGGGTCGGGCAGGCGGTTGTCGGACCACGGCTTGAAGAGGTCGATCTTGGCGGCCTGTTCGTGCAGGGCGATGCCGACCTGACCGTGATGGGTGATCCTTGTATTCTCGACGATGGCGACGCGCATTCTGACCGCTCCTTGGGCTGCGGGCGCAGGATGCACGGGGGCTGGGCGGGTGCAAGGGTGCTTGCGGCGGGATTTGCCCTTGCATCGGCCTGCCTTGCGTGAAAAGGGGAACCGCCAAACGAAGCTTTCCACGGAGACGGTGATGGAGATTCGCGAGGCCCTTACCTTTGATGATGTCCTGCTGGTTCCGGCCGCGTCGAGCGTCTTGCCGAGCGAGGCGGATACCTCGACCTTCGTGACCAAGTCGATCCGGATGAACATCCCGCTTCTGTCCAGCGCGATGGATACGGTGACCGAGGCGCGGATGGCGATTGCCATGGCGCAGGCGGGGGGGATCGGGGTAATCCACCGCAATCTGGACATCGAGCAGCAGGCGACCGAGGTCCGGCGGGTGAAGCGGTTTGAATCGGGCGTGGTCTACAAGCCGATCACCCTGACGCCTGACCAGACGCTGGCGGATGCCAAGGCCCTGATGGAGCGTTACAACATCACCGGTTTCCCGGTCGTGGACGGGCAGGGGCGCGTTCTGGGGATCGTGACGAACCGCGACATGCGCTTTGCCAGCGACGACAAGACGCCGGTTTCGGTGATGATGACGGCGGACAATCTGGCCGTGCTGCGCGAGCCGGTGGACCGGGATCAGGCGATTTCCCTGATGAAGGCGCGGCGGATCGAGAAGCTTCTGGTGACCGACGGGCAGGGGAAGCTGACGGGTCTTCTGACGTTGAAGGACACAGAAAAGGCCGTGCTGAACCCGCAGGCCTGCAAGGACGAGCTGGGGCGGCTGCGGGTGGCGGCGGCCTCGACCGTGGGGGATGCGGGGTTCGAACGGTCGAAGGCGTTGATCGATGCGGGCGTCGACATGGTGGTGATCGACACCGCGCATGGGCATTCCGAAGGGGTGGCCCGCGCGGTGGAGCGGATCAAGACGTTGTCGAACACCGTGCAAGTCGTGGCCGGGAATGTGGCCACGGGCGAGGCGACGCGCGCGCTGATCGGGGCGGGGGCGGATGCGGTGAAGGTGGGGATCGGCCCCGGTTCCATCTGCACGACGCGGATCGTGGCGGGGGTCGGCGTGCCGCAGTTGACGGCGATCATGGATGCGGCGCGGGCGGCGGGCGACGTGCCGGTGATCGCGGATGGCGGGATCAAGTATTCGGGCGATTTCGCCAAGGCGATTGCGGCGGGGGCCTCCTGCGCGATGGTCGGTTCTGCGATTGCCGGGACGGATGAATCGCCGGGCGAGGTGATCCTGTGGCAGGGGCGGAGCTTCAAGGCCTATCGCGGGATGGGGTCCTTGGGCGCGATGGCGCGGGGGTCGGCGGATCGGTATTTCCAGAAGGATGCCGCATCGGACAAGCTGGTGCCGGAAGGGATCGAGGGGCAGGTGCCCTATAAGGGCTCGGCTGCGGCGGTGATCCACCAGATGGTGGGGGGGCTGCGGGCGGCGATGGGCTATACCGGCAATGCGACGGTGGCGGAGATGCGGACGAAGTGCCAGTTCGTGCGGATCACCGGGGCGGGGCTGAAGGAAAGCCATGTCCATGACGTGCAGATCACGCGGGAGAGCCCGAATTACCGGATCGGCTGAGCTTTGGCCTTGCCCGCAGGGGCAAGGCTTTGGCGTGCAACATTAATCCCTTGCAACGGCGCCCTTTCGGGGCGCCGTTTTGTATGCCGCTGGCCGTACCGCAAGTTGTGCATACGCGCGTTGGGTTTGGGCAGCATTAAGGTTGATGCGGGGGAGGAGGCGGGGCTTGGCCGGTTGTCGGGCAAGGTTTGGTTGGGAGGTTGGGGGCACGTCGTGGCGATAGGGGGGCAGGGGCGGTGTGCCGGGGCTGCGGGTTCCTTTTCCTGCCGGGAGGGCGGGAGAGCGGCCGGGTGATGCTGAAGGGTGGGTCTGGTCGAGGTGTTTGGTTCGGGATCGGGGGGAATACGAATTTTCTGCGAAAATTCGCCGGCGCTGTGCGCCGGTTGGGATTTTTCGCAGAAAAATCGTTCGGAGCGGCTGGGGTGGAAGTGCGGGCGAAGGTGGGGTCGGTGGCCCTTCTGTTGGCGCAGTAGCGAGGGCGGTATGTGTGGCGGGGATGGCATTGTGGCAGGTGCGGCGGGCGGGTGAGGGGACGAATTTTCTGCGAAAATTCGCCGGCGCTTTGCGCCGGTTGGGATTTTTCGCAGAAAAATCGTTCGCGATTGGGGGGCCTTGACGGCATGTTCCGGCGGGGAGGCGCGGGTGGGTGGGCTTTGCCGTGGGCGCTGTGTTGCACGGGCAGGCCCCCCCGTGTATCACCCGTGCGGAACATTGCTTTCAGCGGAGGGGCGGGATGCGTCGGGTCGTTGTCACGGGTCTGGGAATGGTCACGCCGCTGGCCTGCGGGGTGGAGGAGACCTGGAGCCGCCTTCTGGCCGGGAAGTCCGGCGCGGGGCCGATCACGCGCTTCGATGCGTCGAATGTCGTCACGCAATATGCCTGCGAGATCCCCTTCGGCGATGGCAGCGACGGCACCTTCAATCCGGATGACTGGATGGAGCCCAAGGACCGCCGCAAGGTGGATGATTTCATCCTTTACGGCATGGCCGCCGCCGAGCAGGCGGTGCGGGATTCGGGCTGGATGCCGGAGGATGAGGAAGGCCGACTGCGGACGGGCGTGATGATCGGGTCGGGGATCGGGGGGCTGACCTCGATTGCGGAAACCGCCGTGCTGATCAAGGAGAAGGGGCCGAAACGGGTTTCGCCCTTCTTCATTCCCGGCGCGCTGATCAACCTCATTTCCGGGCAGGTTTCCATCCGTTTCGGGTTCAAGGGGCCGAACCATGCCGTCGTCACGGCCTGTTCCACCGGGGCGCATGCCATCGGCGATGCGGCGCGGTTGATCCAGTGGGGGGATGCCGATGTGATGGTGGCGGGCGGCGCGGAGAGCCCGATTTCGGAAATCGGGATTGCCGGGTTCAATGCCTGCAAGGCGCTGTCGACCAAGCGGGCGGATGATCCGACCAAGGCGTCGCGTCCCTATGATGCGGATCGCGACGGGTTCGTGATGGGGGAAGGCGCGGGCGTGGTGGTGCTCGAGGAATATGAGCATGCCAAGGCGCGCGGGGCGAAGATCTATGCCGAGGTGCTGGGTTATGGCTTGTCGGGGGACGCCTATCACATCACGGCGCCGTCCGAGGATGGGGATGGTGGCTTCCGGTCCATGTCGGCCGCGTTGAAGCGGGCGGGGATCACGCCTGATCAGGTGGATTACATCAATGCGCATGGCACCAGCACGATGGCGGATACGATCGAGTTGGGCGCGGTGGAGCGGTTGATGGGGGATGCGGCGGCGAAGGCCACCATGTCCTCGACCAAGTCCTCCATCGGGCATCTTCTGGGGGCGGCGGGCGCCGTGGAGGCGATCTTCTGCGTGCTGGCGATCCGCGATCAGGTGGCGCCGCCGACGATCAATCTGGACAATCCGGCGGTGCAGCCGAAACTTGACCTTGCGCCGAACAAGGCGGTGAAGCGGAAGATCGACGTGGCGCTTTCCAATTCCTTCGGCTTTGGCGGGACGAATGCGAGCCTTGTGCTGGGCAAGGTGACCGGCTGATGTGGCGGTCCATCGCCTCGAATGCGCTGACGCTGTTCATCGTGCTGCTGGTGATGGCGGCGGGGCTGCTGGCCTGGGGGCGGGAGCAGTTCGCCGGGCCGGGGCCTTTGGAGCAGGCGATCTGTTTCCGGGTGGAGCGGGGGGATTCGCTTTCGGCGGTCAGCCGCGCGCTGGAGGAGCAGGGGGCGGTGAGTGACGCCCGCATTTTCCGGATCGGGGCGGAGTATTCGGGCAAGGCGGATGCGTTGAAGTTCGGCTCTTACCTCGTGCTGCCGGGGCAGAGCATGGCGCAGGTCTTGGATGTGGTGACGGCGGGCGGGCAATCGACCTGCGGGCGCGAGGTGAATTTCCGGATTTCGGTGGCGAGTGCCGAGGTGGTGCTGCGCGAGCTTGACCCGGCGACGAACCGCTATGTCGAGGTGGTGAAGTTCGACCCGGCGGTGACGGCGGCGCCTGCGGAGTATCTGGAGGTGGCGGAGGCCGATGACATCCGCTGGCGCGTGACGCTGGCCGAGGGGGTGACGAGCTGGCAGGTGGTGGATGCGCTGCGCCGGGCCGAGTTCATGACGGGCGAGATCGCCGAGGTGCCGCCCGAGGGAACCCTTGCGCCGGACAGCTATGAGGTGGAGCGGGGCGCGGATCGCGCGGCGCTGCTGGCGGCGATGGCCGAGAAGCAGGCGGCGACCTTGGCCGAGCTTTGGGCCAGCCGGGCGGAGGGCCTGCCCTATGACACGCCGGAGGAGGCGTTGATCATGGCCTCGATCATCGAGAAGGAGACCAGCGTGCCGGAAGAGCGGCGGCGCGTGTCTTCCGTCTTCGTGAACCGCCTGCAGCAGGGGATGCGGCTGCAGACCGACCCGACAGTGATCTATGGCATCACGCGGGGCGAGGGGGTGCTGGGGCGCGGGCTGCGGCAGAGCGAGTTGCGGCGCGAGACGCCGTGGAACACCTATGTCATCGACGGGTTGCCGCCGACGCCGATCGCCAATCCGGGGCGGTTGTCGATCGAGGCGGCGTTGAATCCGGAGGACAGCGATTTCCTGTATTTCGTGGCGGATGGCACCGGGGGCCATGCCTTCGGGCGGACGCTGGCCGAGCATAACGAGAATGTCGCGCGCTGGCGCGAGATCGAGCGGCAGCGCGGGCAGGAAGGCGAGGGCGGGGTTCAGGACTGATTGACGAAAGGTTAACGGGGCGTGCGCTAACCCATTGATCTGGCGTCGGAATTTCCTTGACTTTGGCGTGCGCCCCGGTCTATGACTTGGGGCATGATGGGACAGGTAGGCAAGCGGCACGGGGGTGACCCCGGGGCCGCTTTTCCTTTTCCGCCGTTCGGGATGACAGGGGGCGGGCCGATTGATGCAGGGTGACGGGAAAGGGGGCGCCGATCCGCGGGGATTGGCGGCGCTGGATCATGCGCGGGTGGTGTTCGACCGGGCGGCGCAGGATCTGGGCGCGGCGCTGGTGCGGCTGCGGGATGGTGGCGGAGACGGGTCGGAGCGGGCGCTGCGCGCCGTGCGCGACCTTCAGGCGGCCTTGGCCGTGTTGCTGGACGAGAGGGTGAAAATTGACAGGCTTCGCAACGAAACGGCCGGAGTTGTGGGAGAGCGGGCTCTCGACCTCGATGCTGCGCGGGTTGAGATCGAGCGCCGTCTGGCTCGCCTCCGCGACGCCGGAGGCGGTGACTGAGTTCCTGTCGGGGTTGAGCGACGGGGCCTTTCTGGCGCTGCCGTGGCTGTTCGAATTCTGGGCGCTGCCGCATCAGATCGCGCCGGACGGGGCGTGGCGGACATGGGTGATCATGGGCGGGCGCGGGGCGGGGAAGACGCGGGCCGGGGCGGAATGGGTGCGCGGGCAGGTGGAGGGCGCGGGGCCCGCCGATCCGGGCCGCGCGCGGCGCGTGGCGCTGGTGGGCGAGACGGTGGATCAGGTGCGGGAGGTGATGGTCTTTGGCGATAGCGGGATATTGGCCTGCGCGCCGCCGGACCGGAGGCCGATCTGGGAGGCGGGGCGGAAGCGGTTGATCTGGCCCAATGGCGCGGTGGCGCAGGTGGTTTCGGCGCATGATCCCGAAAGCCTGCGGGGGCCGCAGTTCGATGCGGCCTGGGCCGACGAGATGGCAAAATGGCCAAAGGCGCAGGAGACGTGGGACATGCTGCAATTCGCATTGCGGCTGGGGCCTCTGCCGCAGGCGGTGGTGACGACGACGCCGCGCAACGTGGGGGTGTTGAAGGCGGTGCTGAAGCATCCGTCGACTGTGGTCAGCCATGCGCCGACGGGGGCGAACCGGGCCAATCTGGCGGCGTCTTTCCTTGCCGAGATGGAGGCGCGCTATGGCGGCACGCGGCGGGGGATGGAGGAGTTGGAGGGGCTGCTGGTCGAGGATGCCGAAGGGGCGCTGTGGTCGCGCGAGATGATCGCGGCGGCGGCGGGCGGGTCGGCGGAGGGATTGTCGCGCGTGGTGGTGGCGGTGGATCCGCCGGCCAGTTCCGGCGCGGGGGCGGATGAATGCGGGATCGTGGTCGTGGGGGCGCGGCTGGAGGGGCCGCCGCAGGACTGGCGGGCGGTCGTTCTGGAGGATGCCTCGGTGCAGGGGCTTGGCGCGGCGGGATGGGCGGCGCGGGCGGTGGAGGTGTTCCGGCGTCATGGGGCCGACCGGATGGTGGCCGAGGCGAATATGGGGGGCGAGCTTGTGGCGGCGGTGATCCGGCAGCAGGACGCGTTCCTTCCGCTGACATTGGTGCATGCGAGCAAGGGCAAGGCCGTGCGGGCGGAGCCTGTGGCGGCGCTGTATGAGCAGGGGCGGGTTGCGCATCTGCCGGGGCTGGCGCGGCTGGAGGCGCAGATGGGGATGATGACGCGGGGCGGTTACGTCGGGCAGGGATCGCCGGACCGGGTGGATGCGCTGGTCTGGGCCTTGACCGAGTTGATGGTGGATCGGGCGGCGGCGTGGCGGCGGCCGCAGGTGCGGACGCTCTGATCTTTTCGCGGTTTCGGGTGGTTTGGCGCGCGGGGGATGACCCTGCGCGGATGAGGGGGCGTGGGATGGTGTTGCGGTTTTTGCGGAAGGCGCCAGAGCCGGTGGTGGAGCGCAAGGCGAGTGCGGCGGGGCGCGTGGCGGTCTGGGGCATGGCGGGGCGCGCGGCATGGTCGGCGAGGGATGCGGGGAGCCTGACGCGGACGGGGTTCATGGGCAACCCCGTGGGGTTCCGGGCGGTGCGGGTGATCGCCGAGGCGGCGGCGGCCTTGCCTTTGGTCGTGCAGGATGCGGCGCGGCGCTATGAGGCGCATCCGATGGGGGTTCTGCTGGCGCGGCCCAATGCGGCGCAGGGGCGGGCGGAATTGCTGGAGGCGATCTACGGGCATCTGCTGCTGTCGGGGAATGCCTATGTGGAGGCGGTGCCGGGCGAGGGGGCCTTGCCTGTGGAATTGCACGTGCTGCGGTCGGACCGGATGGCGGTGGTGCCGGGGGCGGACGGGTGGCCGGTGGCCTTTGACTATACGGTGGGGGGGCGGGTGCATCGCTTTGCCATGGGGGGCGAGGTGCGGCCTGTCTGCCATATCCGCAGTTTCCACCCCCAGGATGACCATTACGGGTTCTCGCCCTTGCAGGCGGCGGCGGTGGCGATCGACGTGCATAACAGCGCAAGCGCGTGGTCGAAGGCACTTTTGGAAAATGCAGCGCGGCCTTCGGGGGCGATCGTCTATCGCGGGGCGGATGGGCAGTCGATGCTGACGCCGGATCAGTATGACCGGCTGGTGGGCGAGATGGAGGCGCATCACACCGGCGCGCGGAATGCGGGGCGGCCGATGCTGCTGGAAGGGGGGTTGGACTGGAAGCCGATGGGGTTTTCGCCCAGCGACATGGAGTTCCAGAAGACCAAGGAGGCGGCGGCGCGGGAGATCGCCACGGCTTTCGGGGTGCCTCCGATGCTGTTGGGGATACCGGGGGATGCGACCTATGCGAATTATGCCGAGGCGAACCGGGCCTTCTATCGTTTGACCGTGCTGCCCTTGGCCGCGCGGGTGATGGCGGCTTTGTCGGAGTGGCTTTCGGGGCATATGGGCGAGGTCGTGGAGATGCGGCCCGATCTGGACCTGATCCCCGCTTTGGCGGGAGAGCGGGATGCCGCTTGGGCGCGGGTGGCGGCGGCGGATTTCCTGACGGCGGCGGAGAAGCGGGCGGCCCTTGGCCTGCCCCCGTTGGTGGAATGAGGGGCGAGGGGGCGGGGTCGCGGTTCCTGTTCGACAGTTTCGATGCGGCGGCGGCGCGGATCGAGGTGGTGGAGCGGGTGAGCGAGGAGCGGTGGGCGGCGCTGGATTACCGGCTGGGCCATATCGAGGCGGCGCTGGAGCGGTTGGAGCGGCGGATCTGGGTGATGGTCTTCGGCGCGGCGGGGTTCCTGCTGGCGCAGGGGGCGGAGGCTTTGGTGGCGGCGGCTTTGGGGAGGTGAGGGGCATGTTGGAGCGGAAATTCGTGCCGTTGGGCGGCGCGCTGGCGGTGCAGGGGGCGATGCTGGAGGGTTATGCCTCGCTGTTTGGGGTGGTGGACCGGGGCGGCGATGTGGTGTTGCCGGGGGCCTACAAGGCGTCGCTGGCGCGGATGGCGGCGGCGGGCGGGCGGGTGCGGATGCTGTGGCAGCATGACCCCGCCCAGCCCATAGGGGTGTGGGACGAGGTGCGCGAGGATGCGCGGGGGTTGTGGGTGAAGGGGCGGCTGCTGACCGATCTGGAGAGGGGGCGGGAAGCGGCGGCCTTGTTGGCGGCGGGGGCCTTGGACGGGCTGTCCATCGGCTATCGCACGGTGCGGGCGGAGCGTGGGCCCAAGGGGCGGCGGCTGCTGGCCGAGGTGGAATTGTGGGAAGTGTCGCTGGTCACCTTTCCGATGTTGCCCGCGGCGCGGGTGGCGGTGAAAGGGGCGGCGGGGGAACTGGCGGCGGCGCTGCGGGCGGCGCGGGCCGGGTTGGCGGCGCGCTAGGCGCCTTTCGGAGGGAAACGGATGGACTGGATGGAGACTGCCGGGGAGGCCCCCGGCGGGGCGGAGGCGGCTATGGAAGTGAAGGCGGCGCTGGCGGATTTCGTGAGCGAAGTCAGGGCCTTTCAGGGCGAGGTGAAGATTTTGGTGAAGGAAGGGCAGGAGCGCGTGGCGATGCTGGAACGGAAGATGGGTGGCTATGGGCGCCCGCCCCTTGCGGCGGCGGCGGAGGTGGGGGTGCCCCATCGCAAGGCCTTTGCGGCCTATCTGCGGACGGGGGATGATGACGGGTTGCGGGGGATCGTGCCGGAGGGCAAGGCGATGACCACCGCCGTTGCGGCGGATGGTGGCTATCTGGTCGATCCGCAGACGGCGGAGGCGGTGAAGTCGGTGCTGGTGTCGACGGCCTCGATCCGCGCCATCGCGCAGGTCGTGCAGGTGGAGGCGGCGAGTTTCGACGTGCTGGTGGACCGGTCCGAGGTCGGGTCGGGCTGGGCCACGGAGACGGGGGCCGCGGCCGAGACGGGGACGCCGGTGCTGGAGCGGGTGTCGATCCCGCTGCACGAGCTTTCGGCCATGCCCAAGGCGAGCCAGCGTCTGCTGGATGACAGCGCCTTCGACGTGGAGGGCTGGCTGGCGGGCAAGATCGCGACGCGGTTCCTGCGGGCGGAATCGGCGGCTTTCGTCAGCGGCGACGGGGTGGACAAGCCGAAGGGCTTTCTGACCGCGCCGAAGGTGGCGAATGCCTCCTGGGCCTGGGGCAGCCTTGGCTATGTGCCGTCGGGGGCGGCGTCGGATTTCGCGGCGGTCCATCCGGCGGATTGCATCATCAACCTCGTCTATGCGCTGGGGGCGGAGTATCGCGCCAATGCGTCCTTCGTGATGAATTCCAAGACGGCGGGCGCGGTGCGGAAGATGAAGGATGCGGATGGGCGCTTCCTGTGGTCTGACGGGCTGGCAGCGGGGGAACCGGCGCGGCTGATGGGCTATGCGGTGCTGATCTGCGAGGACATGCCGGACATCGCGGCGGGGGCGCATGCGATTGCCTTCGGCGATTTCCGCGCGGGCTACACCATCGCGGAGCGGCCCGACCTGCGCATCCTGCGCGATCCGTTCAGCGCCAAGCCGCATGTGCTGTTCTATGCGTCCAAGCGCGTGGGGGGCGATGTGACGGATTACGCGGCGATCAAGCTTTTGCGGTTTGCGGTGTCGTGAGTGAGGCAGGGCCGGGGCCGGAAGGTCCCGGCCCCTTGGTGCAGGTGGGGTGATGTGATGGTGCTGGAAGAGACGGGGGCGGTGCCGGGCGCGGCGCTGGCGGTGGCGGCGCTGGCCGACCATCTGCGGTTGGGGACGGCCTTTCAGGGCGATGCCCTGCAGGCGGGGCTGCTGGAAAGCCAGTTGCGCGCGGCCTTGGCGGTGATCGAGGGGCGGACGGCAAAGGCATTGTTGGCACGGGGGTTCCGGCTGGGGCTGACCTGCTGGCGCGGGGCGGGGGCGCAGGCTTTGCCGGTGGCGCCTGTCGCCGCGGTGGAGGAGGTGGCGCTGGTGGATGCGGCTGGGGGGCGGGTGGTGCTGGAGCCTGCGCGGTTCCGGCTGGAGCGGGATGCGCATCGGCCAAGGCTGGTGGCGGTGTCCGGCGCGCTGCCGGTGATCCCTGCCGGGGGGCGGGTGGAGGTGTCCTTTACCGCCGGTTTCGGGGCGGCATGGGCCGATGTTCCGGCGGATTTGCGGCAGGCGGTGCTGCTGCTGGCGGCGCAGTATTATGAGACGCGGCATGATGCGGGGGATGGGGTGGCGGGGCTGCCCCATGCGGTGCAGGCCCTGATCGAGCGGTGGCGGACGGTGCGCATCCTTGGCGGGGGTATGGCGGGATGAGGGGGGTGCGGTTGGCGCGGCCCCTGATCCTTGAAGCGGCGCAGCGCGCGGGTGACGGCGCGGGGGGCTTTGCCGAGACGTGGCAGGCGCTGGGGACGGTCTGGGCGGAAGTGCGGCCGGGTTCCGGGCGCGCGGGAGAGGCGCTGGGGGTGGCGGTGCCGGTGCAGCCTTTGCGGATCACCGTGCGGGGGTTGCCGCAAGGGCATGGGCTGCGGCCCGTGCCGGGGATGCGGTTCCGGGATGGCGCGCGGCTGTTCCATCTGCTGGCGGTGACCGAGGCGGATGCGGCGGGGCGGTATCTGATCTGCGCGGCGGAGGAGGTTTCGGGATGAGTTACGCTTTGGCAGGTGCCGTGCAGGCGGCGGTGCATGCGGCGCTGACGGCGCATCCTGACCTTGCGGGGGTGGCGGTGCTTGATGCCGTGCCGCCGGGGGCGGCGTCGGGGACCTTCGTCCTGATCGGGGCGGAGGAGGCGCGCGATGCCTCGGACGCCACGGGCGCGGGGGCGGAGCATCGGGTGGAGGTTTCCGTGCGTTCGGATGCGGCGGGTTTCCTTGCCGCGAAAGGGGCGGCGGCGGCGGTCTGCGACGCGATGGAGGGGGTGGCGCTGGCCGCGCCTGCGCGGGTCGTGGAGGTGTGGTTTCTGAAGGCGAAGGCGGTGCGGTCGGAGGATGGCAGCGAGCGGCGGGTCGATCTGACCTTCCGGCTGCGGGTAGAGGTGTGAGGAGCGAGTGATGGCGGTGCAGAGCGGCAAGGACCTTCTGTTGAAGGTGGACCTGACGGGGGACGGGCAGTTCGAGACGGTGGCGGGCCTGCGCGCCACGCGGATCAGTTTCAACGCCGAGACGGTGGATGTGACCAGCCTTGAAAGCGCGGGGGGCTGGCGCGAGTTGCTGGCGGGCGCGGGCGTGCGGTCGGCACAGGTGAGCGGGGCAGGTGTGTTCCGCGATGCGGGCACGGATGAGCGGGCAAGGCAGATCTTCTTTGACGGGGAGATGCCCGCCTTTCAGGTGATCATCCCGGATTTCGGGGTGGTGGAGGGGCCGTTCCAGATCACCGCGATCGAATATGCCGGCAGTTTCAACGGCGAGGCGACCTATGAGCTGACGCTGGCCTCGGCGGGGGCCTTGGCCTTTACGGCGCTGTGATGGCCAATCCTTTTGCCGGGGAGGTGGAGGTCGTTCTGGACGGGCGGCCGCATGTGGCGAAGCTGACGCTGGGCGCGCTGGCCGAGTTGGAGGCGGGGCTTGGTGAGGGGTCGCTGGTCGATCTGGTGGCACGGTTCGAGGCGGGGCGGTTTTCCACGCGGGATGTGCTGGCGCTGCTGGTCGCGGGGCTGCGTGGCGGCGGCTGGCGCGGGACGGCGGCGGATCTTCTGACGGTGGAGATCGGCGGCGGGCCGGTGGGCGCGGCGCGGGCGGCGGCGGAGGTGCTGGCGCGGGCCTTCGCGGTGCCGGGGGAGCGCGGATGATCGACTGGCCGGGATTGATGCGGGCGGGGATCGCGGGGTTGCGCCTGCGGCCTGCGGAGTTCTGGGCGCTGACGCCCGCGGAATTGCGGGTGATGCTGGGGGTGGGGGCGGCGGTGCCGCCCCTGTCGCGCGCGCGGCTGGAGGAACTGGCGGCGGCGTTTCCGGATGGGGAGGGCGGGCATGGAGCGGGACGATCTGGGGGCGCTTGAGGCGCGGCTGGAGGGCGTGGTGCCCATGACGGCGGCCTTCGAGGCGGAACTGGCGCGGCTGGGCCAGACGATGCTGTTCACGGGGCGCGAGGTGGGGACGCTGTCCACCGCCTTTGGCAGCGGGCTGCGGCGGGCCTTCGATGGCGTGGTCTTTGACGGGATGCGGCTTTCGGATGCGCTGAAGAGCGTGGCGGCGGGGATGGCGGCGTCGGTCTATTCGGTGGCGATGCGCCCGGTGCAGAACGCGCTTGGCGGGGCATTGGCGGAGGGGATGAACGCGCTGTTCGGCGGCGCGCTGGCCTTTGCCAAGGGCGGGGCTTTCGCGCAGGGGCGGGTGATGCCCTTTGCGCAGGGGGGCGTGGTGACTTCGCCAACGCTGTTTCCGATGCGGGGCGGTTTGGGGTTGATGGGCGAGGCGGGGGCGGAGGCGATTTTGCCGCTGGCGCGCGGCGCGGATGGGCGGTTGGGCGTGCAGGCGGGCGGTGGCGGCGGGCGGCCCGTGACGGTGGTGATGAACATCACGACGCCGGATGTGGCGGGGTTCCAGCGCAGCCAGAGCCAGATCGCGGCGCAGGCGGCGCGGGCGCTGTCGCGCGGGCAGCGGAACAGGTGAGGGTGCGATGGGTTTCCATGAGGTGAGGTTTCCGGCCAATCTGAGTTTCGGATCGACCGGGGGGCCGGAGCGGCGGACCGAGATCGTGACGCTGGCCAACGGGTTCGAGGAGCGCAACACGCCATGGGCGCAGTCGCGACGGCGCTATGACGCGGGGTTGGGTCTGCGGTCGCTGGACGACGTGGCGGCGCTGATCGCCTTCTTCGAGGCGCGGCGGGGGCAGTTGTGGGGGTTCCGCTGGAAGGACTGGGCGGATTTCAAGTCGTGCAAGCCTTCGGGGACGGTATCGGCGCTGGATCAGGTGATCGGGACGGGGGACGGGGTGGAGACGGTGTTCCGTCTGGCCAAGACCTATGATCCGGGCGGGATGGCGTTTCGGCGCCCGATCCTGAAACCGGTGGTGGGGACGGTGGTTCTGGCGCTGGCCGGTGATCCGGTGGTGGAGACGGTGGATTACACGCTGGATGCGGCGACGGGCGAGGTGCGCTTCGTGCTGGCGCCGGATGTGGGGGTTGCGGTGACGGCTGGGTTCGAGTTCGACGTGCCGGTGCGGTTCGACACGGACCGCATCGCGGTGTCGGTCGCGTCCTTTCAGGCGGGGGAGGTGCCGTTGGTGCCGGTGGTGGAGGTGCGGCTGTGAGCGTGGTTTCGGGCGATCTGGCGGCGCATCTGGCGGGCGGGGTGACGACGACCTGCCAGTGCTGGGCGGTGGAGCGGCGGGACGGGGTGGTGATGGGGTTCACCGACCATGACCGCGATCTGGCTTTCGAGGGGGTGACCTTCCGCGCGGGGACGGGGCTGACGGCGGGGGCGCTGCAACAGGTGGCGGGGCTGGCGGTGGACAATGCCGAGGTGGTGGGGGCGCTGTCGGATGCGGGCATCCGGGAGGAGGACCTGCGCGCGGGGCGGTTCGACGGGGCGGGCGTGCGGCAATGGCTGGTGAACTGGCAGGAGGTGGGGCAGCGGACGCTGTGCTTTGCCGGGACGCTGGGCGAGGTGGTGCAGGCGGGGGCGGAGTTCCGGGTGGAGTTGCGGGGCCTGTCGGAGGCGATGAACCGGACGGTGGGGCGGGTGATCCAGTCGGGCTGCGATGCGGTGCTGGGCGACCGGCGCTGCGGCGTCGTTCTTGGGGCGGAGGCGTTTTCCGGGAGTTTTCCGCTGTTGGCGGTGCGGGAGCGGCGGGTGCTGGTGCTGCCGTTGGAAGCGGGGTTCGAGGGCGGATGGTTCGAGGGCGGGCGCTGCCAGTTCATGGACGGCCCGGCGGCGGGTCTGGGCGGGACGGTGAAGCGCGACGGCTGGGAGGCGGGGGCGCGGCTGGTGGAATTGTGGGAGGAGCCCGGCGTGATGCCTGCGCCGGGGGATGTGGTGCGGCTTTCGGCGGGTTGCGACAGGCGGGCGGTAACGTGTCGGGAGAAGTTTCAGAATTTCAGTAACTTCCGCGGTTTTCCGCATGTGCCGAGCGAGGATTGGATCACGGCGATGCCGTCGCGGTCCGTGGCGGCGGGATCGTGACGGGCGCGGTCGCGGCACGGGTGGTGCAGGCGGCACGGGGCTGGATCGGGACGCCCTATCTGCATCAGGCGAGTTGCCGGGGGGCGGGGACCGATTGCCTTGGCCTGTTGCGCGGGGTCTGGCGCGAGGTGATCGGCGCGGAACCCGAAACGGTGCCGCCCTATACCGCCGACTGGGCCGAAGCGGGGCGGCGCGAGGTGCTGCGCGCGGCGGCGGAGCGGTGGCTGCTGCCGGTTGCAGCGGGGGCGGAGGGGCCGGGGCAGGTGCTGCTGTTCCGGCTGCGCGAGGATGCGGTGGCCAAGCATCTGGGCCTTTCGGCCATGGCGGGGGATGGGGGCGCGAGCTTCATCCACGCCTATTCGGGGCATGGGGTGGTGGAAAGCCCCCTCTCGGCCCCTTGGGCGCGCCGGATCGTGGCGCGTTTTGCCTTTCCTGAGCGGAGTTGAGCGATGGCGACGATCCTTCTGGCGGCGGCGGGTGCCTTTGTCGGCGCGGGCTTTGGCGGCACGGTGCTGGGCCTTTCGGGCGCGGTGATTGGGCGGGCGATCGGCGCGACGGTGGGGCAGGCGATCGATGCGCGGCTGTTCGGCGCGGGGTCCGAGGCGGTGGAGACCGGGCGGATCGACCGTCTGCGGGTGATGTCGTCGGGGCTGGGTGCGGCGCTGCCGATGGTCTGGGGCAAGGTGCGGGTCGGGGGGCGGGTGATATGGACCTCGCCCTTCACCGAATATGCCACGACCAGCGGCGGGGGCGGGAAGGGCGCGCCCAGCCCGCGGGTGACGAGCTATAGCTATGGCGTCAGCCTTGCTGTGGCGCTGTGCGAGGGGGAGATCCTTGGTGTGGGGCGCATCTGGGCGGACGGGACGGAGGTGGATGTTTCGACCCTGACGATGCGCGTCTATCCGGGTTCGGAGGCGCAATTGCCCGACGCCAAGATCGCGGCAGTGGAGGGGGCGGCGCAGGCGCCCGCCTATCGCGGGACGGCCTATGTGGTGTTCGAGGATCTTGCCTTGGCGGAGTATGGGAACCGGGTGCCACAGTTCACCTTCGAGGTGATCCGCCCGGCGCAGGGGGCCTTGGCGGATCAGGTCCCGGCCTTTGCGGGGGCGATCCGGGCTGTGGCGATGATCCCGGGGACGGGGGAATACAGCCTTGCCACCAGCCGCGTGCAGTTGCGCAAGGGGTTCTTCGGCGGCGAGGTGGTGAACCAGCACAGTCTGGGCGGAAAGACCGACTTTGCCCTGTCGCTGGAGCAGTTGCGGCGCGAGGTGCCGGGGGTGGAGTCGGTCTCGCTGGTCGTATCGTGGTTCGGGGATGATCTGCGCTGCGGGCTCTGCAAGCTGCGGCCGAAGGTGGAGCAGACGGGGCGGGACGGGCAGGCGATGCCGTGGCGCGCGGGCGGGATCGGGCGGTGGCAGGCGCAGGAGGTGCCACGGAGCGGCGGGGCGTCGATCTATGGCGGGACGCCCGCCGACGCGGCGGTGATCGAGGCGATCCGGGCGATCCGCGCCGGGGGGCAGGCAGTGATGTTCTATCCCTTCATCCTGATGGAGCAGCTTGCCGGGAATGGCAGGCCGGACCCGTGGAGCGGGGCAGAGGATCAGCCGGTGATGCCGTGGCGCGGGCGGATCACCCTTTCGGTGGCACCGGGGCGGGCGGGAAGCCCGGACCGGACAGCGGCGGCGGAGGCGGAGGCGGCGGCCTTTCTGGGCGCGGCGCAGGCGGGGGATTTCGCGCGCTGGGGGGAGACGATCACCTATACCGGGCCTGCGGAGGATTGGGGTCTGCGGCGGTTCATCCTGCATTACGCCCATCTCTGCGCAGCGGCGGGCGGGGTGGAGGCCTTCTGCATCGGATCGGAACTGCGCGAATTGACGGCGATCCGGGGGGCGGGGGACAGTTTTCCGATGGTCGCGGGCCTGCGGGCGCTGGCGGCCGATGTGCGGGCCATTCTGGGGCCGGGCGTGAAGATCGGCTATGCGGCGGACTGGTCCGAGTATTTCGGGCTGGCGCGGGACGGGAACCGGTATTTCCACCTTGATCCGCTTTGGTCGGACGGGAACATCGATTTCGTAGGGATCGACAATTACCTGCCCCTGTCGGATTGGCGCGAGGGCGAGGATCAGGCGGATGCCGGGTGGGGGACAATCCATGACCTTGGGTCGCTGCGCGGGAACATCGAGGGGGGCGAGCTTTACGACTGGTTCTATGCCTCGTCCGAGGGGGTGGCGGCGCAGCGGCGCGAGCCCATCACCGACGGTGCGGGCGAGCCGTGGATCTGGCGGGCGAAGGATCTGCGCAACTGGTGGTCGCAGCCGCATCACGAGCGGATCGACGGGCAGAGGGTTGCGGTGCCGACAGGGTGGGTGCCGATGGGAAAGCCCCTGTGGTTCACCGAATACGGGTGCCCGGCGGTGGACAAGGGGACGAACCAGCCGAACCTTTTCTTCGATGCGCGGTCGTCGGAATCGGGATTGCCGCGCGCCTCGGTCGGGGGGCGGGATGACCTGATCCAGATGCAGTACTTCCGGGCGATGACCTCCTACTGGGCGCAGGAGGGGGTGAATCCCGTCTCGCCTGTCTATGGCGCGCCGATGCTGGATATGGGACACGCCCATGCCTGGGCGTGGGATGCGCGGCCCTATCCGGCTTTTCCCCTGCTGGAGGATGTCTGGTCGGACGGGCCGAACCATGACCGCGGGCACTGGCTGAACGGGCGGGTGACGGCGCAGCCGGTGGGGGCGGTGCTGGCCGAGATTGCCGAGCGGGCAGGGCTGGACTTGCCCGAGGTTGCGGCGGTGGAGGGCGTGGTGCGGGGCTATGCGCTGGAGTCGCTGGCCACGGGACGGGCGGCGGTGCAGCCGTTGATGCTGGCCTGCGGGTTCGATGCGGTGGAAAGCGGTGGGCGGCTGGCCTTTCGCCGCCGTCAGGCGCGGGTTGGCGCGGTGCTGGATGAGGGTGGGCTGGCGGTGGAGGAGGGCGCGGCGCTGACCCTGCGGCGGGCGGCCGAGGGTGAGGCGGCGGGGCGTCTGCGGGTGGCCTATCTGGAGGCCGAGGGCGATTATCGGAGGCAGGTGGCCGAGGTGCAGCGCCCGGATGCGGAGGATGCGGGGGCGCTGGATCAGGAGGTGCCGCTGGCGCTTTTGCCCGATGAGGCGCGCAGATTGGGAGAGCGGTGGCTGTCGGAGGCGCGGGTGGGGCGGGATGTGGCGAGCTTTGGCCTGCCGCCTTCGGCCTTGGGCGCGGTGGAGGTGGGGTCGGTCGTGTCGCTTGCGGGGCGGCGCTGGCGGATCGACCGGATGGAGCAGCGCGGGCGGGTGATGGTGGAAGCCTCGCGCGTGGAGCCGGGGGTTTACCTGCCGGGGCCGGATGGGCGGGAGCGGGCGGTGATCGTGGCGCATCGTCCTGCGGTGCCGGTCTATCCGCTGTTCCTTGACCTGCCGCTTCTGTCGGGGGCCGAGGTGCCGCATGCGCCGCATCTGGCGGTGACGGCGGAGCCTTGGCCGGGGCGGGTGGCGGTCTGGCAGGGCGAAGGGGCGGATGGGTTCGCGCTGTCGCGTGTCGTGACGGGGCGGGCCACGGTTGGGGTGACGCAGAATGCGCTGGCGGCGGCACGGCCGGGGTTGTGGGATCGTGGGCCCGCGTTGCGGGTGGAGTTCGCGGGCGGCGCGCTGTCATCGGCGGCGGAGGTGGCGGTGCTGAACGGGGCCAATCTGGCGGCGATTGGCGATGGCAGCGCGGGAGGATGGGAGGTGTTCCAATTCGCGCGGGCCGAGTTGGTAGCACCGGCGACTTGGGATCTGTCGCTGCGTTTGCGGGGGCAGGCGGGCAGCGATGCGGGGATGCCCGCCTTCTGGCCTGCCGGATCGCAGGTGGTGCTGATCGATGCTGCTGTGGGGCAGATCGACCTTGCGCCGTCCTTGCGCGGGCTGGAGCGGACATGGCGCATTGGCGCCGCGGCGCGGGGGTTCGATGATGCGGATGTGGTGGAACGTGTGCTGGCCTTTGACGGAATCGGGCTGCGGCCGCTGTCGGTGGCGCATCTGAGGGCGCGGGCCGAGGCGGGGGGGCTGCACCTTTCGTGGGTGCGGCGGACGCGGATCGACGGCGATAGCTGGGCGTCGGGCGAGGTGCCATTGGGCGAGGAGCGGGAGGCCTATGCCCTGCGGGTGGTGCGAGGTGCGGAGGTGCTGCGCGAGGTGGAGGTGGGCGTGCCGTCGTGGATCTATTCCACCGCGATGCGGGCGGCGGACGGGCCGGGGGTTACGGTTCAGGTCGCGCAGGTTTCGGCGCGGTTCGGGCCGGGGCCTTTCCGCAGCCTGACGCTGGCCTGATGCGGCGAGTGCTGATCGGGGATGTGCTGGCTTTGGCGGCATATCTGGGGAAGGGCGGTACGGCGGAGGCCGCCTTGGCCGAGGCGCATGCCGCGCATCGGTACATGCGGCGGTTGGGGCGGGGTCATCCGATCTGGGGAAATGGCAGCCTGATGTCGCGCTGCGAGCCTTGCGGAGCGGTCGTTGCCACCCGTCTTGACGGGGACATGCTGCAGGCGATTTCTGCGGCGGCAGGCGCGATTGCAGCGTGGAAGGCAAGACCATGGTTGGTCTGTCCTCCGCCGCGCCCATATGCTATGCAGCACATTCTGAACGGAGGGCGCGACATGGCCGAACTGAAGACCAAAGTGACGACTGTCGATCCTGTCTGGACCCGTGTCTGTGACGAGGCGCGCGAGGCCATTGCGACAGAGCCGCTGCTGGGCGGGCTGATCCATTCCAGCCTTTTGCACCATTCCGGCATGGAGCGGGCGTTGGCCTACCGCTTTTCGCTGAAGCTTGCCTCCGGCGAGATGAGCGAGCAGATCCTGCGCGAAATCGCGGATCAGGCCTATGACAGCGACCCGGAACTGGGGGCCGCCGCGCGGGCAGACCTGATGGCGGTCTATGACCGTGATCCGGCCTGCCATCGGTTCATCCAGCCCATCCTGTTCTTCAAGGGCTATCAGGCGGTGCAGGCCTATCGCATCGGCCATTGGCTGTGGACACAAGGGCGCAAGGATCTGGCCTATTTCGTGCAGATGCGGGTGTCGGAAGTGTTCGGGGTGGACATCCATCCCGCCGCGCGCGTGGGCAAGGGGTTGATGATCGACCACGCCCATTCCATCGTGATCGGCGAGACGGCTGTGGTCGGCGACAACGTTTCCATGCTGCATTCCGTGACGCTGGGCGGCACGGGGAAAGAGGATGGCGACCGTCACCCGAAGATTGGCAATGGCGTGCTGATCGGGGCGGGGGCGAAGGTTCTGGGGAACATCACCATCGGCAACTGCTCGCGCATCGCGGCGGGGTCCGTGGTGTTGCAGGACATTCCGCCGATGAAGACGGTGGCGGGCGTTCCGGCCAAGATCGTGGGCGAGGCGGGGTGTTCCCAGCCCGCCGTTTCGATGGATCACAAGCTGACAGGTTGCGTCGACTGCGGTTGACCCTGTCGGGCAAAGATGAACCCCCGGAAGCGCGGGCTTTCGGGGGTTTTTTCATGCGCTGCGCGTGGCTTAGGCCAGCATGGCCATCGGGTTTTCCAGATTGTCCACGATGGCCTGCATCAGTTGCGCGCCCAAGGCACCGTCGATGACGCGGTGGTCGACCGATAGCGTCATGGACATGACCGTGGCCACGCCGATGCTGCCATCCTTCATCACGACCGGCTTCTTGATGCCCGCACCGACGGCAAGGATCGCGCCATGGGGTGGGTTGATGACGGCATCGAAATTCTCGATCCCCATCATGCCGAGGTTCGAGATGGCGAAGCTGCCGCCCTGATATTCATGCGGGGCGAGTTTCTTCGTCTTGGCGCGGCTGGCGAGATCCTTCATTTCCGCCGAGAGGGCGGAGAGGGATTTCTGGTCCGCATCCTTGAGGACGGGGGTGAAAAGGCCCCCTTCCACGGCAACCGCCACGGCCACGTCGGAGGGTTTCAGCTTCAGCATCCGGTCGCCCGCCCAGACGGCATTGGCATCCGGCACGGCCTGAAGCGCCAGCGCGCAGGCCTTGATGATGAAGTCGTTGACGGAAAGCTTCACGCCGCGCGCTTCCAGTTGCTTGTTGAGTTGTTCGCGGAAGGCCATCAGCGCATCCAGACGCACCTCGCGGCGCAGGTAGAAATGCGGGATGGTCTGTTTGGCTTCGGTCAGGCGGGCCGCGATGGTGCGGCGCATGCCGTCCAGCGGAACCTCGGTGAAGGTGCGGCCCTGATACATCTTGAGCACCGTCTCGGTCGCCGGGCCGGTGGGCATCGCTGCCGGAGCCGATGCCGCCGCCGGGGCAGGGGCCGCGGCAGGAGCGGGCGCTGCCGCCACGGGCTTTGCCCCTTCGACATCCGCCTTCACGATGCGGCCATGCGGGCCGGAGCCCTGCACCTTCGTGAGGTCCAGACCCTTTTCCGCAGCGATCCGCCGCGCGAGAGGCGAGGCGAAGACACGCGCGCCGCCGACCTTGGGTGCAGCAGGGGCCGGGGCCGCAGCAGCCACGACCGGGGCCGCAACAGGCGCGGCAGCGGGAGCGGCGGCCTTGGCGGGGGCGGGCGCAGTATCCGCCGATTCACCCTCTTCCACCAGCACGGCGATGGGCGTGTTCACCTTCACCCCCGCCGTGCCTTCGGAGACGAGGATGCGGCCAACGATGCCTTCATCCACGGCCTCGAATTCCATCGTGGCCTTATCGGTTTCGATTTCGGCGATGATCTGGCCGGATTTGACGGTGTCGCCTTCCTTGACCAGCCATTTCGCGAGTGTGCCTTCCTCCATCGTCGGAGAGAGGGCGGGCATGAGAATTTCGGTTGCCATGTTCCCCTCTCCTTACCGGTAGCAGACGGATTTGACGGCGGCGACGACCTCGGCGGTCGTGGTCAGCGCCAGTTTCTCAAGGTTCGCCGCATAGGGCATCGGCACGTCCTTGCCCGTGCAGTTCACCACCGGCGCGTCCAGATGATCGAAGGCCTTCTGCATGATGGTCGCGGCGATGTGGTTGCCGATGGACCCCACGGGGAAGCCTTCTTCGACCGCGACGCAGCGGTTGGTCTTCATCACGCTCGCCAGCACCGTGTCATAGTCGATGGGGCGCAGGGTGCGAAGGTTGATCACCTCGGCGCTGATGCCTTCCTTCGCCAGTTCCTCGGCGGCCTGCAGCGCATAGGTCAGGCCGATGCCGAAGGAGACGATGGTCACATCGGTTCCCGCCCGCAGGATCGAGGCCTTGCCGAAGGGGATGGTGAAGTCGCCCTCGGCTGGCACCTCGAAGGAGCGTCCGTAGAGGATCTCGTTTTCAAGGAAGATCACGGGGTTCGGGTCGCGGATCGCGGATTTCAGGAGGCCTTTGGCATCTGCCGCCGAATAGGGCATCGCCACCTTGATCCCCGGAATGGCCGCATACCATGCCGCGTAGTCCTGACTGTGCTGCGCGGCCACGCGTGCGGCGGCCCCGTTCGGGCCACGGAAGACCATCGGGCTGCCCATCTGGCCGCCCGACATGTAAAGCGTCTTGGCCGCCGAGTTGATGATGTGGTCGATGGCCTGCATCGCGAAGTTGAAGGTCATGAACTCCACGATCGGCTTCAGCCCGCCCCAGCTTGCGCCGACGGCGATGCCTGCGAAGCCATGCTCGGTGATGGGCGTATCCACCACGCGCTTCGCGCCGAACTCGTCCAGAAGGCCTTGGGAGATCTTGTAGGCGCCCTGATATTCGCCGACCTCTTCCCCCATCAGGAAGACGTTGGGATCGGCGCGCATCTCTTCGGCCATCGCCTCGCGCAGCGCCTCGCGGACCGTCATGGTCTTGGTCGGCACGCCTTCGGGCAGGTCGGAATGCGGCCAGCCCTGAGCCGCCACAGGCGCAGGAGTCGCAGCCGGGGCCGCGACTTGGGCCGGGGCCGAAGCTACAGGAGCCGTCGCAGCGGCAGCCGGGGCAGGGGCGGCATCTGCCGACTCGCCCTCTTCCACCAGCACGGCGATGGGGGTGTTCACCTTCACCGAGGCCGTGCCCTCGGCCACCAGCAGCTTGCCGACGATGCCTTCGTCCACCGCCTCGAATTCCATCGTGGCCTTGTCCGTCTCGATCTCAGCGATGATCTGGCCGGATTTGACCTTGTCGCCTTCCTTCACCAGCCATTTGGCCAGCGTGCCTTCTTCCATCGTCGGAGAAAGCGCGGGCATCAATACTTGCGTTGCCATATCTCTTCCCCCCTTACGCGTAGATATCCGTCCAGAGTTCCTCCAGCGGAGGCTCCGGGCTTTCCTTGGCGAATTCGGCGCTTTCGTTGACCAGCGCCTTGATCTCTTTGTCGATGGCCTTCAGGTCGTCATCCGACGCAAGACCGCCCTGCAACAGCAGGTCGCGGACGTGCTCGATGGCGTCCTTCTCCGACCGCATCTTCTCCACCTCTTCGCGGGTCCGGTACTTCGCCGGGTCCGACATGGAATGGCCGCGATAGCGGTAGGTCATCATTTCAAGGATGTAGGGGCCTTCGCCCGCGCGGCAGGCGGCGACCGCCTTCTCGCCTGCGGCCTTCACGGCCAGCACGTCCATGCCATCGACCGCCTCGCCCTTGATGCCATAGGCGGCACCGCGCTCCCAGAGCGACGGCGACTTGGTCGACCGCTTGACGGAGGTCCCCATCGCATACTGGTTGTTCTCGATCACGAAGACGACCGGCAGGTTCCAGAGCTCGGCCATGTTGTAGGTCTCGTAGACCTGACCCTGGTTCGCGGCCCCGTCGCCGAAATAGGCGAAGGTCACGTTGTCATTGCCCAGATACTTGTCGGCGAAGGCCAGCCCCGCGCCCAGCGGCACCTGCGCGCCGACGATCCCGTGGCCGCCGTAGAAATGGCGCTCCTTGGAAAACATGTGCATCGAGCCGCCCTTGCCCTTGGAATAGCCGCCGATGCGCCCGGTCAGTTCGGCCATCACACCCTTCGCATCCATCCCGCAGGCCAGCATGTGCCCATGGTCACGATAGGAGGTGATCCGCTTGTCGCCTTCCTTCGCCGCGGCTTCCAGCCCGACGACGACCGCCTCCTGCCCGATATAGAGGTGGCAGAACCCACCGATCAGGCCCATGCCGTAAAGCTGACCCGCCTTCTCTTCGAAGCGGCGGATCAGAAGCATCTCGCGGTAATACTTGAGCAACTCGTCCTTCGACACGTTCGGTCGATCGGCGGGTTTCTTCGCGGCCATCGGCGGTATCCTCCCCTCGGCTGGCTTGAAAATAGTTCAACGTTAAACGACCTATACGATATCGGGGATTATGGGGTCAAAACAAAAAATCCGGCCATCGGCCGGGTGAGCGCATGGCAGCCATGCAGCAAAGGAAAGGGTGGCAAGGGCAGGCGCACCCTGCCCCTGAGCACTGCCGGGGCATCAGGCGCGCGGCCGTCAGGAGGTCCCGGATCAGGTCCGGGACGGGGTCACTGGATCACGACCTCATCCGCGCGGACATAGCCCAGAACGCTGCGCGCCTGTTCGTCCAGAAGGTCGATGTCAAGGAATTCGTCCGACAGGCGACGCGTGCGATTCTCGATCTCGGCCAGTTCTGCGGCAAGGCGGTCACGCTCCGCCGTCAACTGCTCCGCCTCGGCGGCGATCTCCACCTGCCGGAAGACACCATAATCGCCCTGCACGGCGGCAAAGGTGAAATAGCTGCCCAAGGTGAAGGCCACGAGCCCGTAAACCATGGCCCCAAGCGAAGGGCGAGAGGAGGAAGTCGTCATCTGCAAGCGCCTCTTGTCGCCCCTCTTGTCCGGGGGCGTCTGATGGCGAGTTCACCACAAGATGTAGGGGCGTCCAAGGGGCAGGCAGGGCATCGGGGCAATCCGGGCGGGAATTGGGGCATCCGTGCCACAGGGCGGAAAAGCGAAGGGGCCGCGCAACGCGCGGCCCCTTTTCCCTTGGGCTGGAAGCGCCTCGCTCAGCCACGGCCCTTGTAGATATCGGTCAGCTTGGCCAGCATGGCCAGCGCCTCGGCGCGCGGGCGCTGGAAGCTGTTGCGCCCGATGATCGACCCGTTCCCGCCGCCGTCGCGGATGGCGCGCGCATCATCATAGACCGCATCCTCGCCCTTGGCCGCACCGCCCGAGAAGACGACGATCCGCCGCCCGGCAAAGCAGGCATCCACGACATGCCGCACGCGGGCGGCCATGGTCGCCCCGTCGATGCCGGTCTTCTGGTAGACCTTCTTCGCCTCGTCCTGTTCCAGATGGTCGCTGGGCAGCTTCACCTTGATGATATGCGCCCCCAGCATCGCCGCGATATGGGCGGCATAGGCCGTGACGTCGAAGGCCGTCTCGCCCGCCTTGCTCAGCGCCTCGCCGCGCGGATAGGACCAGATCACCGTGGCGATGCCCACCGAGGCCGCCTCGGCCCGCAATGCGCTGATCTCCTCGAACATGTCCAGCGCCATGTCCGATCCCGGATAGATGGTGAAGCCGATGGCCGAACAGCCAAGACGCAGCGCATCCTGCACCGAGGCCACCACCGCCTGATTCTTGCCCGCCGTCTCGGACATCAGGCTGTTGGCATGGTTCATCTTCAGGATCGTCGGGATCTGCCCGGCGAAGGTATCGGCCCCGGCCTCCAGATTGGCCAGCGGCGCGGCATAGGCCGACAGCCCCGCATCGATCGCCAACTGGTAATGGTAATGCGGATCATAGCCGCCCGGATTCATGGCGAAGGACCGCGCGGGACCATGTTCGAAGCCCTGATCGACCGGCAGAATGATCATCTTGCCGGTGCCGCCCAGCTTGCCCTCCATCAGGATGCGGCACAGGTTCGCCTTCACACCGGGGGTTTCGCCTTCGTAATTGCTCAGGATCTTCTGAACGGTCTTCGTCGCGCGCATTCTCTCTCTTCCCTTCCGGTCAAATCGCGGGCCTCTGCCCCCGCTTTAGGCAAGCGCCCCCCGCTTTTCAAACAGGTTAGCGCAACCATGGCGCGGGCGGGGCGTTTTTTCGCATCCGCCCGCCCCCGCCTCAGGCCATAAGCGCCGAAACTCCGGGCAATTCCTTGCCTTCCATCCATTCAAGGAAGGCCCCGCCAGCGGTGGAGATGAAGGTGAAATCCGCGGCAGCCCCGGCGGCATTCAGCGCGGCCACCGTATCGCCGCCGCCCGCCACGGAAACCAGAGCGCCCGCCCGCGTCAGCCGCGCCACGGCCTGCGCCGCCGCATTGGTCGCGGCATCGAAGGGCTTGATCTCGAACGCCCCCAAGGGCCCGTTCCAGATCAGCGTCTTCGCCCCCTCGAACACCGTGACGAGCCGCGCCACCGTGGCAGGTCCCGCATCAAGGATCATCGCATCCGCCGGACAGGCGCCGACATCGACCGTCTCATTCGCGGCATCGGCCTTGAACTCGCGCGCCACCACCACATCGACCGGCAGATGGATCGTGCAACCCGCCGCCTTGGCCTTGGCCATGATCTCGCGCGCCGTATCGGCCATGTCGCGTTCCGCAAGCGACTTGCCGACCTCCACCCCTTGCGCGACGAGGAAGGTGTTCGCCATCCCGCCGCCGATCACCAGATGGTCGACCTTGGTGACAAGGTTCCCCAGCAGGTCAAGCTTTGTCGAAACCTTCGCTCCGCCCACCACCGCAACCACCGGACGGGCAGGGGAGCCCAGCGCCGCCTCCAGCGCGCGCAACTCCGCCTCCATCAACCGGCCCGCTGCCGCGGGCAGCAGGCCCGCAATCCCGGCGGTGGAGGCATGCGCCCGATGCGCGGCCGAGAAGGCATCGTTCACATAGATGTCGCCCAGCGCGGCGAGGCCTGCGGCAAGGGCGGGGTCGTTCTTCTCCTCGCCCGCATGGAAACGCGTGTTCTCCAGCAGCACGACATCCCCCGTGGCTGCCGCAGCGATGGCCGCCTGAGCGGGCGCGCCGACGCAATCCTCGCCGAACACCACCTTGCGCCCCAGCGCCGTCTGCAGCGCGGGCACGACATGGCGCAGGCTCATCTCCGGCACGACCTTGCCCTTGGGCCGGTCGAAATGCGCCAGCAGGACCGCCTTGCCGCCACGCGCGATGATGTCCTCCACCGTGGGCACGATCTTTTCGATCCGTGTGGCGTCGGTCACCCGTCCGGCCTCCATGGGCACGTTGATATCCACCCGCACCAGCACGGTCTTTCCCGCCAGCGCCACATCGTCAAGCGTCTTCCAGCCCATGATCGCCTCCATCACCGGATTGTCGCCCCCTCTTTCCGCCGTCTGTGCCCGCCCGTCAACCGTGCCGCAGGCGCATTTCCCCTTTCGCCCTTTCCTTGCCGCCGCTGCACCATTAGGTTCCCGGCCAAATCAAACCGGAAGGAACGCCCCATGGCCGAGATCAAGGATCCCGAGAACACGATCATCCTGACGCTGAAGGATGGGGAGGTGGTCATCGAACTGCTCAGCGACATCGCCCCGAAACATTGCGAACGGATGAAGCAGCTTGCCCGCGACAAGGCCTATGACAACGTGGCCTTCCACCGCGTGATCGAGGGCTTCATGGCCCAGACCGGCGATGTGGAAAACGGCAACATGGAAAACAACTTCAACCTGCGCCGGGCGGGCACGGGCGGGTCGCAATATGACGACCTTCCCGCCGAGTTCAGCCGCATCCCGCATGACCGCGGCACGCTGGGCGCGGCACGTTCGGCAAACCCGAATTCGGCCAATTCGCAGTTCTTCATCAACTTCAACGACAACCACTTCCTCAACGGCCAATACACCGTCTATGGCCGCGTCATCTCGGGCATGGCCCATGTCGACAAGATCACCCGCGGCGAGCCGCCGGCGAACCCGGATCGCATGATCACCGTGCGGGTGGCTGCCGATGTCCTCTGAACGTCTGATCGCCGGGGGGATCATGGCCCTCGGGCTTGCCGTCCTTGGGGGCTTTGCCCTCTCGCAGACCGCAATCGCGCAAGACGTGACCGACGGGCCCGGCCCGAACCTCGTGATCGAGGTGGCCGGTTCCACATCGGGCACCATCGTTATCGACATGGCGCAGGATGCGGCGCCGGGCCATGTCGCCCAGATCACCGCGCTGGCGCAGGAAGGCGCCTATGACGGCGTGGTCTTCCACCGCGTGATCGAGGGTTTCATGGCCCAGACGGGCGATGTGGAATTCGGGCGTCAGGGCGGCGATCTGTCGATGGCGGGCATGGGCGGATCGTCCAAGCCCGACCTTGCGGCGGAGTTCTCCGCGCTCTCCTTCGATCGTGGTGTGGTCGGTATGGCCCGGTCGATGGATCCGAACAGCGCCAACAGCCAGTTCTTCATCATGTTCGCCCCGGCCCCGCATCTGGACGGGCAGTATACGGTGGTGGGAAAGGTGATTTCGGGGATGGAGGTCGTGGACGCCATCAAGAAGGGCGACCCTGCCGCGAACGGCGCTGTGGATGCGCCGGATTACATGGCCAAGGTGACCTTGCAGGAGTGATCCTGCACTTCCGTCCGGACAGAGCGGAGAAGGGGGCCTTGGCCCCCTTTTCCTTTTCGCGCCACCGACGAAAGATTTTCTCCGAGAATTCTTCCCAGAAAAATCTTCGCAGAAGATTTTTCGCGTTGGCCGTCAGCCCAGCGTCACCAGCGCATGCCGCTTCTTGCCTGCGGTCAGTTTCAGAGGTTCGGCAAACTCGCCCGCGCCAAGCCGCAGGCCAGGATCGGTGACGATCTCGTCATTCATCCGCGCCCCGCCCTCCGAGATCAGACGCTTGGCATCCTTGCCACTGGCCGCAAGACCCGCGCGCACGAAAAGCTGAACGATCCCCACGCCTTCGGCCACCTCGTCTACAGAGAGGGCGATGGTGGGCAGGTCATCGCCGATACCGCCCTTCTCGAAGACCTCGCGCGCCGTGGCCTCGGCTGCCGCCGCCGCCTCTTCGCCATGCAGAAGGCCCGTCACCGCATTGGCAAGGATGATCTTGGCCGCGTTGATCTCGGATCCGGCCAGAGCGCCCAGGCGGTCGCATTCCTCCACCGGCAATTCGGTGTAGAGCTTCAGGAACCGCCCCACATCCGCATCCGTCGTATTGCGCCAGAACTGCCAGAACTCATAGGGGCTCAGCATGCCCCCGTCCAGCCAGACCGCGCCGCCGGCCGACTTGCCCATCTTCTTTCCGTCGCTGGTGGTCAGGAGGGGCGAGGTCAGCCCGAAGATCTCCTGATCCAGGACCCGCCGCGTCAGGTCGATCCCGTTGATGATGTTGCCCCACTGATCGCTGCCGCCCATCTGCAACAGGCAGCCATAGCGGCGGTTCAGTTCGAGGAAGTCATAGGCCTGCAGGATCATGTAATTGAATTCGAGGAAGGACAGCGACTGTTCCCGGTCCAGCCGCGATTTCACTGATTCGAAGGACAGCATCCGGTTGACCGAGAAATGCCTCCCGATGTCGCGCAGGAAATCGAGGTAGTTCAGCCCGTCCAGCCATTCGGCATTGTTCAGCATGATCGCATCCGTCGCGCCCTCGCCATAGGCAAGGTAGCGCGCGAAGACCTTCTGCATCCCGGCGATGTTGGCGTCGATCTGCGCGGGCGTCAGGAGCGGGCGCTCCTCCGACCGGAAGGAGGGATCACCCACCTTCGTGGTCCCGCCGCCCATCAGGGTGATTGGCTTGTGCCCCGTCTTCTGCAGCCAGCGCAGCATCATGATGTTCAGCAGATGCCCGACATGCAGGCTGGCCGCCGTGGCGTCATAGCCGATATAGGCGGGAAGCACGCCCTTCACCAAAGCCTCGTCCAGCCCCTGATAATCGGTGCAATCGGCCAGATAGCCGCGCTCGATCATCACGCGCAGGAAGTCGGATTTCGGATGGTAGGTCATGGGGCACCCGTGCTTTAACATCGGCAGGGCGCGGTATAGCGGGGGCAGGGGGTGAAAGGAAGATGCTGAAAGGCGGCGCGATCTGGGCGCTCGGCACCATGTCGGGCACATCGCTCGACGGGGTGGATGCGGCGATGGTCCTGACCGACGGGGAACGCATCCTCGATTTCGGCCCAGCCGCCTTCCGCCCCTACAGCCCTGCCGAACAGGCCGTCCTGCGCCGCGCACTCGGGCGTTGGCCCGGCGAGGACGGGGTGCAGGAGGCAGCGGAGGTGGTGGAGACCGCGCATGCCGAACTGCTTTCACGCTTCACCGGGGCGGGGATCGTGGGATTTCACGGCCAGACCCTCGCGCATGAGCCAAAGGGCAGGGGCACACATCAGGCGGGCGACGGCGCGCTTCTTTCCCGCGCGCTCGGCCTGCCCGTGGTCTGGGATTTCCGCAGCGCCGATGTCGCCATGGGAGGGCAGGGCGCGCCGCTGGCCCCCTTCTTCCATTTCGCCTGCGCCCGCCATATCGGCGCAGAGCAGCCCCTTGCCATCCTCAATCTTGGCGGCGTGGGCAATGTCACATGGATCGACCCGCGCCAGCCTGCCCCGGAATCGCATGGCGCGCTGCTCGCCTTCGACACCGGCCCCGCCAATGCCCCCCTCAACGACCTGATGCTTGCCCGCAGTGGCCAACCGCTCGACCCCGGCGGCGAGACGGGGCTGAAGGGCGCGGTGGATGAAGCCCGCATTGCGGCCTTCCTCGCCCATCCCTTCTTCCACCGCATGCCGCCCAAGTCGCTGGATCGCAACGAGTTCCACGCCGCCCTCGACATGGGCAACCTGCCCACCGAAGACGCCGCCGCCACCCTTGCCGCAGCAGCCGCCGCCGCCGTGGCGCGCGGGGCCGAGCATTTCCCTGTACCCATAAGCCGCCTTCTCGTCACCGGAGGCGGGCGTCACAATGCGCGGATCATGCAGGAACTCTCCACCCGCCTTCGCGTCACAGCCGAACCGATCGAGATGGCGGGCCTCGACGGCGACATGCTGGAGGCGCAGGCTTTCGCCTTCCTCGCCGTCCGTGTGGCGCGCGGCCTGCCGACCTCAGGCCCCGCCACCACGGGTGTCGCCGCCCTCGTCGGCGGCGGCAAGGTCAGCCGCCCGGACTGATCCCCCGCGTCATTTCCTCCGGATCATCGACCCGGTATAAATCACCAATGCGGCCCAGATCATCGGAAAGGCCACCGCCCGCGCCGTCCCGAAAGGTTCGTCGAAGACGAAGACAGCCGTCAGGAAGATCATCGTCGGCGCGATGTATTGCAGGATGCCGATGGTCGACAGGCGCAGCAGTTTCGCCCCGTTGGCGTAGATCATCAAAGGCACCGCCGTCACCACCCCCGCCAGAAGCAGCAACCCCGTCAACCAGCCATCCGTCCCAAAGACCAGCCCGCCCTGCGCGCCCACCCAGACCAGAAAGCCCAGCGCCAGCGGCGACAGGATCAGCACCTCCAGCATGAACCCCTGATTGGGGCCAAGCGGCAGGCGCTTTTTCAGATAGGCATAGAACCCCCAGCTTATCGTCAACCCCAGCGCTACCACCGGCACCTGACCGGCTTCCCATGTCAGCACACCGACCGCCAGCGCCGCCAGAGCGATGGCCGCCACCTGCGCGCGGTTCATGCGTTCGCCCAGCAGCACCGCGCCCAGGAAGATGGAAAACAAGGGGTTGATGTAATAGCCCAGCGCCGCCTCCAGTGCATGGCCCGACTGGATCGACCAGACATAGATCCCCCAGTTGACCGAGATCAGCCCCGCCGTCAGCGCCGCCATCCCGATCATCCGGGGTGACCGCAGCGCCGCCTTCAGATCCTGCGTCCGGCCCAGCCAGACAAGGATCGCCCCCGCAACTGGAACCGACCAGATGACCCGATGCGCAAGCACCTCCAGCACCGGCACGGCAGCCAGCGCCTTCATGTAGAGCGGCAGGAAACCCCACATCAGATAGGCAGTCACGGCAAGGAACAGGCCCTTCGGGCTGTCTTCGTTCTTCGGAGGGGTGGGGATCGGGTCGCTCATGCCCCCCTGCTAGCGAAGCGCGGGGCAAAGCGCCAATGCGGAATTGTGACGGTAGCAATAGTTGCAGTCTATGGGTTTATTTGTGCGTGATAGGACGGCGAAAGGTGCCGCCTGCCGGGTAACCCGTCGCTCCGCCTGCGGCTCACCGCCCGCCGATTGTAAACCCCTCCTGCGCCAGTTCGAAACCCTCGAACCGGAACCCCGGCGCCACGCAGCACGATACCAGCGCCCAGCCCCCGCGCGCCTCGGCCGCCTGCCACCATCCGGCGGGCACCACCGCCTGCGGCTGCTCCCCTGCCAGCACATCCGGCCCCAGCCGATGCACCGTCAGCGGCCCCGCCTCCGTCTCGGCCAGCAAAAGGTCAAGCCTCGCCCCCGCATGCCACAGCCAGACCTCGCCCGCATCCACCCGGTGCCAATGCGACCGCTCCCCTGCCTTCAGCAGGAAATAGATGGCAGTCCCCACGGCCCGGCCACCAACCTCTGGCCCTGCCCAAGTCTCGCGATACCAGCCGCCTTCGGGATGGGGCTGCAATCCAAGTTCCGCTATGATGGCCTCTGCCCGATCCATGCTTCCCTCCGGCGACAGACTTTGCCACCATGCGTCAAAGGAGCCGTCATGCAACCCCGTTTCCTCATCCTTGGTGCAGGTATCACCGGCGCGGCACTCGCGCATCGGCTTGCAAGGAATGGCGCGTCGGTCACGCTGGTCGAGGCAGGTCTTCCGGCCTCTGGCGCATCGGGCCGCAGCTTCGGCTGGGTGAATGCGAGTTTCTTCCTGTCCGAGGCGCATTTTCACCTGCGCCATGCCGCCATGGCCGCGCATCGCGATCTGGCGGCGGAGTTGAAGCGTCCTTGGCAACCCGAAGGTTGCATCTGGTATCAGGAACAGGGCGAAGGCTTCGATCATACCGCGGCGACTCTGCAATCCATGGGCTATCCGCTGCGCCTGCTTGACCGCGCCGCGATCACCGCTCTGGAGCCGCGGCTGGCCGATCCGCCGGACCGCGCGCTTTTCTTTCCGGGCGAGGCCGCACGGGACCCCGCCGCCCTGACCGAGGAATTGCTGGCCGCCGCTTCGGCGCAGGGGGCGCATCTTCTTTGCGGATTGCGCGTCACCGGCCTGACACAGGGCGATGACCGCATCACCGGCATCCGCACCGATGCGGGTGACATCCCCGCCGATCACACCGTTCTCTGCACCGGCAACGGAACGCCCGCGCTGCTGGCCCCTCTGGGCCTGTCCTTCCCGATGCTGCCGCGCCCCGGCGCGCTGATGGTCACGCGGCCCTTGCCGCCGCTCCTTCACCACATCCTCGCCACGCCGGATCAGGAGGTGCGGCAGGATGCCGAAGGCCGTCTGATCGCTCCCGCCTCTGCCCATCATCAGGCCGACGCCGCCGAGACCATCGCCGCGCCGCAGGCACTTGAGGACGCAACCCTGATGCGGCTGCGCCATCTCTTCCCGAATGCCTTCATTCGGCCTGACCGCCTGCTTCTGGCTGATCGTCCCGTGCCGGGGGATGGGCTGCCCGCCATCGGCCCGGTGCTGCCCGGCCTTTCCATGGCGGTGATGCATTCAGGCGCGACGCTGGCGCCCTTGGTGGCGGATGTGATGGCGCTTGAACTGACGGGGCAGGGCAGCCAGCCGCCGCTTGCCCCCTTCCGTCCCGCCCGCTTCTTCGGGCCATGAGAAAGGCCCCCGGTTCGCACCGGGGGCCTTTTCTGCAGCTGCGGTATGTACACGGTATGTACAGTTTGCGGCACAGCCTGCGGTACGGCCGCAGCAGGCCGAAATCAGCCTTTCAGGATCGAATCCCCGGCATATTCCGCGGTCTCTCCCAACATCTCCTCGATGCGGATCAGCTGGTTGTACTTCGCCAGACGGTCCGACCGCGACAGCGACCCGGTCTTGATCTGCCCGCAATTCGTGGCCACCGCGAGATCGGCGATGGTGGAGTCCTCCGTCTCGCCCGACCGGTGCGACATGACGTTGGTGTAGCGCGCGCGATGCGCCATCTCCACTGCCTGCAACGTCTCGGTCAGGGTGCCGATCTGGTTCACCTTGACCAGCATGGAATTCGCGCAACCCTTTGCGATACCTTCCGAAAGCCGCTTGGGGTTCGTCACGAAAAGATCGTCGCCGACAAGCTGAATCTTGTTGCCCAGCGTCTCGGTCAGCAATTTCCAACCCGCCCAGTCATCCTCGGAACAGCCATCCTCAATGCTGATGATCGGATAGTCCGTGGCAAGACCAGCAAGGAAGGCGACATTCTCTTCGATCGAAAGGGATTTGCCTTCGCCCTTCATCTCATAGCGGCCGTTCTTGAAGTATTCGGTCGCGGCGCAGTCCAGCGCAAGGAAGATATCCTCGCCGGGGCGGTAGCCTGCCTTTTCGATGGATTTCAGAATGAAATCAAGTGCGTCACGAGCGGAATTGAGGTTGGGCGCAAAGCCGCCCTCATCGCCGATGCCGGTATTGTGCCCTGCGGCCTGAAGTTCCTTCTTCAGGGTGTGGAACACCTCCGACCCCATGCGGATCGCGTCGCGGATATTCTCCGCGCCCACGGGCATGATCATGAATTCCTGAATGTCGATCGGGTTGTCGGCATGTTCGCCGCCATTGATGATGTTCATCATCGGAACCGGCAGGACTCGCGCGGAAGTGCCGCCGACATAACGATAAAGCGGCTGGCCCGATGCCTCCGCCGCGGCCTTGGCAACTGCCAGCGACACGCCCAGGATGGCATTCGCTCCGAGGCGGGATTTGTTCGGCGTGCCGTCCATCTCGATCATGGTGCGGTCGATGCCGACCTGTTCCATGGCGTCGAAACCGACGATCTCTTCCGCGATCTCGCCATTGACGGCGGCCACCGCCTCCAGCACGCCCTTGCCCTTGTAGCGGGCCTTGTCGCCATCCCGCCGCTCGACGGCCTCATGCGCCCCGGTCGAGGCCCCCGAGGGAACGGCAGCACGGCCCATGAAGCCGCCTTCCAGATGAACGTCCACCTCGACGGTGGGATTGCCCCGGCTGTCGAGGATTTCGCGGGCGTGGATGTCGATGATCGTGCTCATGGGCTGTATGGCCTCCGTGGCAAACGGGTGGTGCTCTCGCGGCCCCGTTTACCCGCTGTGACCCTGCAAGGAAAGGGCGCGTTTGCGGGCCCGTTCGCGGGCAAAGGCGTAAAGCCCCGATCCGATGACCAGCGCCGCCCCGGCCAGCATCAGCGCGTCGGGACGTTCGCCGAAGACGGCGATGCCGATCACCATGGCAAAGACAAGGCGCGCATAGCGGAAGGGGGCAACGACGGCGACCTCTCCCGTCCGCGTGGCGGCGACCACGGCCCAGTAACCTGCGGTGCCGAAGACAAGCGCGCCGAACAGAACCCCGACCTGCGCCGCATCCGGCATGACGGCCCCGCCCGGCACCATCATCACGGCACCGAGCAGTGCCACCGACAGAAGGCCCCAGCAGGACACCTGCGCCGTGCTGCACTCATCCGGGATCGCCCGCGCCGCAAGATCACGCAGGGCAAGGCCCGCGACGGAGATCAGCACCCAGAGGGAGTCGGGGCGGAACCCTTCCATCCCCGGACGGATCACCAGCAGGACCCCGGCGAAGCCCACCGCGATGGCCGACCAGCGCCGCCACCCCACCGCCTCGCGCAGGAAGAGCGCCGCGCCCAGCGTCACGGCAAGGGGCGTTGCCTGCAGGACGGCCGAGACGGTGGAAAGATCGACGACCGCAAGCGCGTTGATATAGGCGAATGTGGCCACCATTTCGCCCGCGTTGCGCAGAAGGACGGCCCGCTGCATGGCGGCCGGGACGAGGACGCGTTTCCCCTCAAGGCGTGCGAGCAAAGCGAAGACAGGCGCGCCGAAGGCGCCAGCGACAAAGATCACCATGCCCACGGGCACGTCGCTGGCTGCCCATTTCAGGAACATGTCCTCGACCGCGAAAAGCGCCATGGACATCAACATCAGCGTGATGCCGCGGAGGTTGTTGGCGGAGTGATCCAATGTCAGGTCTTCTTGACCGGCACGCCCAGAAGTTCCAGCCGATGACCGATCAGGCGATAGCCAAGACGCGCGGCGATGCGTTCCTGTAGTTCCTCGATCTCGGGATCGACGAACTCGATGACCGCGCCGGTATGGACGTCGATCAGATGGTCGTGGTGGTCACGTTCGGCATCCTCGTACCGCGCGCGCCCATCGCCGAATTCCAGCTTGTCCAGAATCCCGGCCTCTTCGAACAATTTCACCGTGCGGTACACAGTCGCGATGGAGATGCGGGGGTCGACCTTGACCGCACGGGCATAGAGTTCCTCGACATCAGGATGATCTTCGGCATCGCCGATGACGCGGGCCACGACCCGCCTTTGATCGGTCATGCGAAGCCCCTTCGCCTCGCAGCGGGCGACGATATCCGCCATCTCCTGCCTTTCCTTATTGTCGTGCATCTGGATTTACGTGATCCGGCCCTCCTGGGCCAGAGCTTTCCGCCCGGTGATTGACAGTCCCGCCGAAGCAGCCAAGGGTGCAGGCAGGGCAGGGCTAGGTGGGCATTGTGCGGAAAGACAGGTTGGATGCCTTTGGCGGCGCTGCGCTTTTTTCGGTGACGCTCCTTCTTGCCTTCAACCAGATCCTCGTGAAATGGGTGAATGAGGGATTGCAGCCGGTGTTCTTTGCGGGTCTGCGTTCCGCACTGGCGGTGGTTTTTGTCGCGCTCTGGCTGATCTGGCGCGGCAAAGGGGTGAGGCTGAGGCGTCGCGATCTGGGACCGGGCCTTGTGATCGGAGTGATCTTCGCGGCCGAGTTCCTTTGCCTGTTCGTTGCGCTGGACCTTACGGCAGTCAGCCGGGCGGCTGTCATCTTCTATTCCATGCCCGTCTGGTTCGGGCTGATGGCCCATTGGCTTTTGCCCGGAGAGCGGCTGAATTCAGTGCGGGCAACCGGGCTCGTGCTGGCGTTCATCGGCACAGCCTGGGCGATCCTCTCGCGGGGCGGGGGTGCCGGGGGGAGCCTTACAGGCGATCTTCTGGCCTTACTTGGCGCGCTGTGCTGGGCTGGCACGGCCATTGCCGCGCGCGCGACGCGTCTGCGCGAGATCGGCCCCGAGATGCAGCTTTTCTGGATGGTTCTCGTCTCTGGCCCGGTGCTGCTGTTTGCTGCGCCCGCCTTCGGGCCGCTGATCCGCGATCTAGAGCCACTACATTTAGTAGGGCTGGTGTTTCAATCCTCCATCGTTGTGGCCGGGGGCTTCATCGGATGGTTGTGGCTGCTGTCCATCTATCCTGTGGCCACGGTGGCGAGTTTTTCCTTTCTGACCCCGATCCTGTCGATCCTTCTGGGCTGGCTGCTGTTCGCCGAGTCGGTGACGCCCGGCCTGTTGGGGGCGGCGTCCCTCGTTGGCATTGGAATCACCCTGATAAATCGTCGCAGCGGCCCTGCCCAAGAATCGCGCGCTCTGCAAAGCAGGGGCGAGGAAGGCGTTTGAAGCGCCTGTTCAACTCACCCTCCCAAACCATCGCGAATGCGTGAGATTTCTTAAGTATGGGCAAACTTACCCTTGGTTTTTCCACATGGCTGCCCACAACCCCGCGGCGAGTTGGCGCGCTGTTGCAGGAAAATCGTCAAGCAAAAAATCGCCCTTCTGGGTGCAAAATTCCCGTTGAATGAGGCAAAGGTTTACGACAGTTTGACGACGCAAGCGGTAAGGCCACAATATCTAGTGGTCGCGCGTCGGGCAGGTCTAAACCCTTACAGAACAGGGCATCGGTAAGGATGCCCCGATCCTGTGTCCATGTGACAGGGGCGGCGAAGCTTTGGCCACCGCAGACAGCAACGGCGGATGGGGCGCAGGCCCTGCCAGAAACTTGGAGACGGGGCAGAGATGAAGATCGAACGCAAATTCACGACCGAGGCCACCGGCGCTTATGGCACCATGGCTTTCGCGACGACGACCTCCGAAATCCGCAATCCCGATGGCAAGGTCGTCTTCCGCAACGAAGCGGTGGAGGTTCCGGAAGGCTGGAGCCAGGTCGCTTCGGACGTGCTGGCGCAGAAGTATTTCCGCAAGGCGGGCGTTCCGGCGCGGCTGAAGCGGGTGAAGGAAAAGGGCGTGCCTGAATTCCTGTGGCGGTCGGTGCCCGACGAGGCCGCGCTGGCGGCGCTGCCGGAGGGCGAGCGGTTCACGGGCGAAACCTCGGCCAAGCAGGTCTTCGACCGTCTGGCGGGGGCATGGGCCTATTGGGGCTGGAAGGGTGGCTATTTCACCACCGAATCCGACGCCCGCGCCTATTACGACGAGATGCGCTACATGCTGGCCCGCCAGATGGCGGCACCGAACAGCCCGCAGTGGTTCAACACCGGCCTGCACTGGGCCTATGGCATCGACGGCCCGTCGCAGGGGCATTTCTATGTCGACTACCAGACCGGCAAGCTGACCAAGTCCGACTCGGCCTATGAACATCCGCAGCCCCATGCCTGCTTCATCCAGTCCGTCAGCGACGATCTGGTGAACGAGGGCGGGATCATGGACCTGTGGGTCCGCGAGGCGCGGCTGTTCAAGTACGGCTCGGGGACGGGCACCAACTTCTCGTCCCTGCGCGGCGAGGGGGAGAAGCTGTCGGGCGGCGGCAAGTCGTCGGGTCTGATGGGCTTTTTGAAGATCGGGGACCGCGCGGCGGGGGCGATCAAGTCGGGCGGCACGACGCGGCGGGCGGCGAAGATGGTGATCTGTGACATGGATCACCCCGATATCGAGCAGTTCATCAACTGGAAGGTGATCGAGGAGCAGAAGGTCGCGTCTCTGGTCGCGGGGTCGAAGGCCCATGAGCAGAAGCTGAACGAGATCTTCGCGGCGATCCGCCAGTGGGACGGGTCGAGCGAGGACGCGGTCGATCCGGCGAAGAACCCCGCGCTGAAGGCGGCGATCCGGTCGGCCAAGAAGGCGATGATCCCGGACACCTATACGAACCGCATCCTGCAATATGCCAAGCAGGGCTTCACCAGCATCGAATTCCCGACCTATGACACCGACTGGGATTCCGAAGCCTACATCACCGTGTCGGGCCAGAATTCCAACAACTCGGTCCGCGTGACGGATGCCTTCCTGAACGCCGTGAAGAATGACGAGGACTGGGCGCTGATCCGCCGGACGGATGGCAAGGTCGCCAAGACCATCAAGGCGCGCGAGCTTTGGGATCAGGTGGGCCATGCCGCATGGGCCTGTGCCGACCCCGGCATCCAGTTCCACGACACGGTCAACGCATGGCACACCTGCCCTGAGGACGGGCCGATCCGGGGGTCGAACCCCTGCTCCGAATACATGTTCCTTGACGATACGGCCTGCAACCTTGCCTCGATGAACCTGCTGACCTTCTACAAGGACGGCAAGTTCGACGCGCAGGCTTATATCCACGCCACCCGTCTGTGGACGGTAACGCTGGAAGTGTCGGTGATGATGGCGCAGTTCCCGTCGAAGGAGATCGCGCAGCTTTCCTATGACTTCCGCACGCTGGGTCTTGGCTATGCCAATATCGGCGGTCTGCTGATGAACATGGGTCTGGGCTATGACTCCAAGGAAGGCCGCGTTCTGTGCGGGGCGCTGACCGCGCTGATGACGGGGATCACCTATGCCACCTCGGCCGAGATGGCGTCGGAACTGGGGTCCTTCCCCGGCTATGCCCGCAACGCGAACCACATGCTGCGCGTGATCCGCAACCACCGCCGCGCCGCCTATGGCGAGGTGGCGGGTTATGAGGCGGTCAACGTCAACCCCGTCGCGCTGGATCAGGTGAACTGCCCCGACGAAACCCTTGTCGCGCTTGCGAAATCCGCATGGGACGAGGCGCTGGCATTGGGCGAGAAGCACGGCTATCGCAACGCCCAGACGACGGTGATCGCGCCTACGGGGACCATCGGTCTGGTGATGGATTGCGACACCACGGGGATCGAGCCTGACTTCGCGCTGGTGAAGTTCAAGAAGCTGGCGGGTGGCGGCTACTTCAAGATCATCAACCAGTCGGTTCCCGCCGCGCTGGAGACGCTGGGCTACCGTTCGTCCGAGATCGCCGAGATCGTGGCCTATGCCGTGGGTCACGGGTCCATCGGCAACTGCCCGGGCATCAACCCCACCGCGCTGATCGGCCACGGCTTCGGCCCGCGCGAGCTGGAGAAGATCGAGGCGGCGCTGCCTTCGGCCTTCGACATCCGCTTCGTCTTCAACCAGTGGACGCTGGGCGAGGAGTTCTGCAAGGGCACGCTGGGCATTCCGGACGAAAAGCTGGCGGACCCGACCTTCGACCTGCTGCGCCATCTGGGGTTCACCAAGGCGCAGATCGATGCGGCCAATGACCATGTCTGCGGGACGATGACGCTGGAAGGCGCGCCCTTCCTGAAGGCGGAACATTATCCGGTCTTCGACTGCGCCAACCCCTGCGGCAAGAAGGGCACACGCTATCTTTCGGTGGAAAGCCATATCCACATGATGGCGGCGGCGCAGTCCTTTATCTCGGGCGCGATTTCCAAGACGATCAACATGCCGAATTCGGCAACGATCGCGGAAACGCTGGCGGCCTATGAGCTTTCGCATTCGCTGGGGATCAAGGCCAACGCGCTGTACCGCGACGGGTCGAAGCTGTCACAGCCGCTGGCCGCCGCTCTGGTGGAGGATGACGAGGAGGCGGAGGAAATCCTCGCGACCGGATCGGCGCAGGAAAAGGCTGCCGTTCTGGCCGAGAAGATCGTCGAGAAGATCGTGGTGAAGGAGATCATCCGCACCAACCGCGAAAAGCTGCCGGAGCGCCGCAAGGGCTATACCCAGAAGGCCATCGTGGGCGGCCACAAGGTCTATCTGCGTACCGGCGAATATGGCGACGGGCGGCTGGGCGAAATCTTTATCGACATGCACAAGGAAGGCGCGGGCTTCCGCGCGATGATGAACAACTTCGCCATCGCGGTGTCGGTGGGCCTGCAATACGGCGTGCCGCTGGAGGAATTCGTGGAAGCCTTCACCTTCACCCGCTTCGAACCGGCGGGGATGGTGCAGGGGAACGACTCGATCAAGAACGCGACGTCGATCCTTGACTACATCTTCCGCGAATTGGCGATCTCCTATCTGGATCGCACGGACCTTGCCCATGTGAAGCCCACCGGCGCGGCCTTTGACGACCTTGGCCGCGGTGATGACGAGGGCAAGCGCAATTTCGGCGAGGTGAGCGAGTCAGCGGCGTCGAAGTCGGTGGAACTGCTGAAGTCCATCTCCTCGACCGGCTATCTGCGCAAGCGTCTGCCTCAGGAACTGGTGGTTCTGCAGGGCGGCATGGGGGCTACGGCCTTTGCGACGGGCACCGATCCGGTGATGGCTCTGAATACGCTTGTGCCTGAAACCATGGGAGGCAGCGCCGTGACGACACTTGCCACCGGGACGGTCAGCATGGATGCGCGGACCAAGGCCAAGATGCAGGGCTATGAGGGCGACCCTTGTGGGGAGTGCGGCAATTACACGCTGGTGCGCAACGGCACCTGCATGAAGTGCAATACCTGCGGCGGCACGAGCGGGTGCAGCTGAGTACCCGTGCGGAACAAAGATGAGATTGGCCCGCCAAGTGCGGGCCTTTTTCGTTTTCTTGCAGGTGCTTGTCAGACTTTTTTCACAATCCGTATCACCACCAGCAGGATCACGGCGCCGATGGTGGAATGGATGATTGCCCGGATCACGCCACCCCCTACGCCAAATCCAAGCTGTGGCAGAAGGAAACTGGCCACCGCCGCGCCCAGCACGCCCACGACCATGTTACCCACGAGGCCATAGCCGAAGCCCGACACAAGCTTTCCGGCAAGCCATCCTGCGACTGCCCCGATCAAGAGCATCGCCAGCAGACTTTCAATTCCCATCAGCATTCCCTTTCGGCCTGTCGTTCCGTCGACACCGCAAGGAAGCCTAACAGCCTCTGGTCGGCCCTTCAACGCAGGCGGCACTGCCAGGGGCCACATCCGAAGGTATGAACATGTATGCAATTCCGGATGCGGGGCCGTGTCGGGTGTTGATCTTTAGCCAAGGTCGGCCAATTTCATGATACGCTATGCAGTAAGCGTTTTGTTTCAGGTCGTTATCGGGATGTATGATACCTCTGCGCAGGACTTCGATCGCAAGGGGCAACTCAATGACGAGGCCACTTCGGCGGCGCCTCAGCAAAGCATCGAAAGCCTGCGCGACAGCGAGCGGCTGCTGCGGGCTGCGATGGAGAATTCGCCCATCGGTATGGCACTGACTCGGATCGACGGCACGTGGATCGATGTAAACCCCGCGCTCTGCGACTTCCTAGGCTATTCCAAGGCCGAGCTGATGGAGGCGGGGTTCAAAAATGTCACGCATGAGGAAGACCGCGAGGCAACCGTCCTGATCGCGCGGCGCATGGTGGCCACCCATCAAAAAAGCGTGCGTCTGGAGAAGCGCTATATCCATTCCAGCGGGCGCATCGTGGTTGGCGTTCTGCACCTGACCGTCGTCCGTGACCCGGAAGATCGGCCGGTCATGTTCATTTCGCAGATTACCGATGTGACGGCGGCACGGCAGCTTGATCATTTGAAGAGCGAATTCGTTCATACGGTTAACCATGAACTGCGCACCCCCTTGACCGGCATCATGGGCGCGCTGCGACTGCTGGAAGTCATGGGTGCGGCGGCGGGGCCGGAAAAGGTCGAAAACCTAGTGGGCGTTGCGTCGAAGAATGCGGCGCGCCTCAAATCACTCCTCGATGACATCCTTGAGATGGAGACGGTTGTATCTGATCAAAGCTTCTGGATTGCCAACGATGTGCGTGTTCAGGAAGCAATCGAGATGGCCGTGACGGCGACCGAGAGGAAGGCCGAGACGGCGGGTATTCGTGTGATCGTCGATCCCGAGGGAACCCCGCTGGTTTGCCAGACGCATCCCGAACGTCTTGGCCGGGTACTGCGCATACTGCTTTCCAACGCGGTCAAGTATTCGGATCCCGGCGGCACCGTCCGGATCGGCGCAGATTGGATAGCCGACAAGGCGCGCATCACGGTGACGAATGGCGGCATGCCCATTCCCGAAGCCATGCGTACCCATATCTTCCAGCCTTTTGTTCAGGGCGAGCCGACGGATACGCGCCGGAAGCAGGGGAGCGGCCTTGGACTTTCGATCGCAAAGCATCTGATTGGGTCGATCGGTGGCGAGATCGACTTCAGCAGCGATGCACACGCGACCCGTTTCTGGATAGACGTGCCGATGCAGCGCGCAGCTTGACGGCACGTTCTCCTCATGGTCGCAATCGGGTCCGCTTCGCTCCTTGCCGCTTGCCCTTAGATGGCCGAGAGCGCGGGGCTGAGCCCCGCAATATGGCCAAAGGCCAGAAGTGCGCAGGTCAGAGCCATGACACGTGCGGAATTGTTCACATTCCCGCCGCGCAACATCGAGCAGGTCAGCATCGCAGCCCCCATAGGCAGGTAGACAACCATCAGCGTGACATCCAAGGTCGAGGCGGCGAGGCGCATGCGGATGTCCTGACCGGTGGACTCCTCCGGGGTGGGATAGAGGGCGGCACGAACGCGGTTGAGTTCGGGGCTGGCGGGCGTGGGGTTACCCAAGGCATTGGCTGGGGGAGGCGCCTGTCTGCCCGGCTCGGCCTGCGATGCGACAGGGCGCAAGCCGGCGAGCGTTGCACGGGCGCGTTCCGCCTTTGCCGCCTTGATGGCCAGAGCTTTCTCGACGAAGGATGCAGGCATCCCCTCTTCGGTTTCGGGGAAGGCGCGGATGGCCTTGGCAGGCGCGGCGCGACGGGCAAGCGGGTGACGGTGGTTCTGGGTAGAGAAATCCGGCAGGCGATCAAAGAGATCGTCCACCAGATCGGCGGTCACGGGCCCCGCCACTTGGTGCCAGAGTGTCTCGCGTGGGGTGAAGCGGCTGCGGAGGCGATCTGCGATCAGATGGCAGAGGTCTTCGTAGCGCCGGCGATCTGCAGCGTCATGGTCGCGATCCGGGCCGGGGCCGACCGAGATCATCAGGCTGGAGGGAAGGCCGGGAAGTGGTTCTCCGGTGTAGGAAAGGCTGAACCGGACCCCGTCCAGATCGACGAAGACGAGGTCGTCGCAATCCCACGTTACCCTGCGCCGACCTGCGCCCGAGCGCCCCAAGGCCCCATCCAGTTCTCTCACGAGCAGCGGCAAGTTCAGTGCCGGGTCGCGATCGAACACGAACTGCGCAATCGTGCTTCCATCCAGTGCCATCTTGTGCCTCCTGCCCCCCAAAGGCGTTGTGCACGTGAAGGTTGATACCGAATTGTGCCGTTTTTCGGGTCAATTCTGGGGCAAACCGGGAAAAGGTGGTGTCTGCTGCCCGATTGTTGCCTGATTTGGCGGTAGCTGGCGGAATTTCGCCGGGCCTTTTCCCCGTTGTCGCCGGATCGTGAACACCTTGTCTGCGACGTGCCGAAGGAGGGCGTTCTAACTCAGGAGGTGGTGACCAGTCCCTGCAAGCGCCATGACGGTTGCCGCGCCAAGGCTTGCTGCCGTTCCCAGCCGAAGCGAAAAGTCGCGCTGCCGGCCGGGCAGGAGAGGCGTTGCAAACTGCGCAAGGCGTTCCGGCAAAGTGCTGAACAGAACAGCCAGATGCAAGAGGATGGCAATGAGACGATCGGCCAGCGATAGTTGCGGCATTGATTCCGGCTGGTCGGACGGATCAACCGTGTAGAGCGCCTCGCGAATGCGGTGAAGGTGATCCTGCAACGGATCGCGGATTGTCGCTGCGGGGGCGGGCGCTTCCTCGGCGCGGCGCTTGACACAAATATGCCGCACGACCCGACGGTGATGGGTGACGTCCGATTCCACCGACGGTGGCGATGCCTCCGAGGACACGGATGCTTCCGCAATGGCAACAGAGGTGCCTTGCGCCGCTTCCGCATCGTCAAACCAGAGATTGCGCGCCTCGGGCGGCAGGGCGGCCTCATGGGCGGCGATGCGCGCCATGGCGCGTTCGCGGGACCGCCGCAGGCGCGGATCAAGATCAGGATGTTCTAGACTGTCCTCGTGAAAGACTCCGGCGAACAGGTTGAAGGCAGGAGGTGCGACCGGTGTTGGCTCACCCGTCTCGCGCGCGAAAGTGAAGCGCATGGGCCGCCGCGGCGTGATGGGGCGCGCCTCGGGCTGCGTGTCATCCTGAGTGGGGGCCGCGGCACGGAAGGAGAGTGCAGGCGCATCCTCAACCTGGGCTGGCGGGTTAGGGGTGAGGGGGGGCACCGAGGCAAGATCAGGCAGCGACTCGGACGGTGGAGCGGCGAAGAGGGCCGCGATGCCTTGCGAATGGCGCAACGGTTCCGCCGCTTCGCTCTGCGCTGGCGGCAAGTGAAGCTTTACAGCCGGGCCTGCAATGGCGCATTCTGGCATGGCGTTTGCAGGATTGACCGCAGAGGTCAGGATTTCGACGCCTTTCTGGCGATCGTGGGAGAGCAGGGCTCTTTCCGCGATAAGTGAACCTGTGGTGTGAAACTCGGGAACGGGTGCAAAGGACGCTTCGATATCCAGCATGGTGGGGCTCCTTAAGTTTCATTAAGCGAAACACCGAATCGTGGCCGGAATTTGTTCTTTCCAAGGTGCGCGCGGGCGCATTTCCAGTAATTCTTGGGGGTAACCTCTGGTTAAAGCGCGCTGCCTTGCCCGAAGGCTGCCGGAAACCTGTGGCTGAAAAAGGAAAAGGGCCGCGAAATGCGGCCCTTTTGCGATTCTTGTGGCAGCCGATCCGGGGATCAGCAGGAATAGTACATCAGGTATTCCACCGGATGCGGGGTGTGTTCGAAGGCATAGACCTCTTCCCACTTCAGCGCGATGTAGCCTTCGAGCTGGTCCTTGGTGAAGACGTCGCCTGCGAGCAGGAAGTCGTGGTCCTTCTCCAGTTCCTCCAGCGCCTCGCGGAGCGAGCCGCAGACGGTGGGGATGGCGGCCAGTTCTTCCGGCGGCAGATCGTAGAGGTCCTTGTCCGAGGCCGGACCGGGGTCGATCTTGTTCTTGATGCCGTCGAGGCCGGCCATCAGGAGCGCCGAGAAGGCGAGGTAGGGGTTGGCCGAGGGATCGGGGAAGCGGGCTTCCACACGCTTGGCCTTCGGCGATTCCGTCCACGGAATACGGACGCAACCCGAGCGGTTGCGGGCGGAGTAGGCGCGCAGCACCGGGGCTTCGAAGCCGGGGATCAGGCGCTTGTAGGAGTTGGTGGACGGGTTGGTGATCGCGTTCAGCGCCTTGGCGTGCTTGAGGATGCCGCCGATGAAGTAGAGCGCCTCTTGCGAGAGGTCGGCGTATTTGTCGCCCGCGAAGAGCGGCTTGCCGTCCTTCCAGATCGACATGTTGACATGCATCCCCGAGCCGTTGTCGCCCTTCATGGGCTTGGGCATGAAGGTCACGGTCTTGCCATAGGCGGCCGCGACGTTGTGGATGACGTATTTGTACTTCTGGATGTTGTCGGCCTGCTGGACCAGCCCGCCGAAGATCATGCCAAGTTCGTGCTGGCAGGTCGCCACTTCGTGGTGGTGCTTGTCGACCTTGATGCCCATGCGCTTCATGGTCGAGAGCATCTCGCCGCGGAGGTCCTGCGCCTCGTCGATCGGGTTCACCGGGAAGTAGCCGCCCTTGTAATTGGCGCGGTGGGCGAGGTTGCCGCCTTCCATCACGGTGTCGGTGTTCCAGGCCGCCGCTTCTGCGTCGATCTGGTAGGAGACCTTGTTCGGCGCGACCGAGTAGCGGACGTCGTCGAAGATGAAGAATTCGGCTTCGGGGCCAAAGTAGGCGGCGTCACCGATCCCCGAGGATTTCAGATAGGCTTCGGCCTTGGCGGCGGTGCCTCGCGGGTCGCGGGAGTAGGCCTCGCCCGTGTCGGGTTCGACGACGTTGCAATGCACGCACATCGTCTTTTCCGCGTAAAACGGGTCGATATAGACCGAGGAAGCATCGGGGATCAGCTTCATGTCGGACTGGTCGATGGACTTCCAGCCGGCGATGGAGGAGCCGTCGAACATGAACCCTTCTTCAAAGAAGTCCTCATCCACGAGGTCGGCCACGAGGGTGACGTGCTGAAGCTTGCCCTTGGGGTCGGTGAAGCGGATGTCGACATACTCGACTTCCTCGTCCTTCATCAGCTTCAGAGCATTCTTTACTGCGCTCATCATGATGCCTTTCGGTTTGGGTTATCAGGTGCCGCTTTGCCCCGAGGGGCGCACGGTGTTCATCAGACCGCGTCGTCGCCGGTTTCGCCGGTGCGGATGCGGATGGCCTGTTCGACGGGGGAGACGAAGATCTTGCCGTCGCCGATCTTGTCGGTGCGCGCGGCGGAGACGATCGCCTCGATCGCGGTGTCGACCATGTCGTCGGTGAGGACGACCTCGATCTTCACCTTGGGAAGGAAGTCGACGACATATTCCGCGCCTCGGTAGAGTTCGGTGTGGCCCTTCTGGCGGCCGAAGCCTTTGACTTCGGTGACGGAGAGGCCCTGGATGCCGGCTTCCTGAAGGGCTTCCTTCACCTCGTCCAGCTTGAACGGCTTGATGATCGCCTCGATCTTTTTCATGGGCCGACTCTCCCCCGCGTGCCTTGTCTTTGGCGGTATGATCATGTTCGCATGGGGGCCACAATCGCAGGCGGGCCGGATGGCGGGCTTGGTCGAGGGTTTCCGGGTGGCGTGATTAAAATTTGTGCAGATTGCTGGAAGGATGGGCGGTTTGCGAATGAAATGGGCGGGAAAATGACCGAATTGCTGACCTCTGCACAAATGCGCGCCATTGAGGCCGCCGCCATCGAGAGCGGGGCCGTGACCGGGCTGGAGCTGATGGAGCGGGCCGGGCGGGGGGTGGTGGCGGCCATCTTTGCGGAATGGCCGGAGTTGCGGGCGGGGTCGTTCCGGGCGGTGGTGCTGTGCGGACCCGGCAACAATGGCGGCGACGGGTTTGTCGTGGCGCGGCTGCTGCATGAGCGGGGGTGGCAGGTGCGGGTGCTGGCGGCGGCGAAGCCCGATGCGATGCCGCGCGATGCTGCGGTGAATGCGCGGCGGTGGTGGTCCTATGGGGCGGTGGAGCCTCTGACGGAGGGAAACCTGCGGCGCGGGCCATCCAGTGACATCTATGTGGATGCGATTTTTGGCACGGGGCTGTCGCGACCGCCGGAGGGAGAGATTGACGGCATTCTGGGCCATATCGGCGGGTATGGGGGGGATCTGGCCTACTACCGCGAACGGCTGGTGGCGGTGGATGCGCCGTCCTGCCTGTGTCTGGACAGCGGGCGGTCTTTGAGGCGCGGTTGGGATCAGCCGCGGGCGCGGTTGACGGTGACCTTCGACAGTCTGAAGGCGGGGCATGTGCTGGCAGAGGGACCGGCGCTTTGTGGGCGGGTGGTTGTTGTGGATATCGGGATTGCGCCATGGCGGCAGATGAAGACGCCGCGCCGAACGGCGGCGGGGTGGAGCGGAACGTGGAAGCCGGCGCGGCTGGGACTCGTTGCTCCGGATGAGGCTTTGCTGCCCGCGCCGGGCGGGTTCCGTGTGCGGCAATTGTCCAAGGCCGGGTGGGCGGAGGATCATCTGTCGCACAAGTTCACGCATGGCCATGCGCTGATCCTTGGCGGGCCAAGCGGGCGCGGGGGCGCGGCGCGGCTGGCGGCGCGGGGGGCGCTGCGGGTGGGGGCCGGGCTGGTGACGGTGGGTTGTCCGGCGGAGGCCTTGGCCCAGAACGCGGCGCGGCTGGATGCGGTGATGCTGCGGGTGGTGGAGGATGGGGCGGCTTTGCAGGCCGTGCTGGCAGATGAGCGGACCCGCGTGGTCTGTCTGGGGCCGGGTTTGGGGACGGGGGCGCGGCAGGCGCGGTTGGTGCGGGTGGCGCTGGGGATGCCCGTCCCGGGCTTAACCCGGGACCTCGTCCGGGGAGGTGGTTTGGGTAGGCGTGGAGGCCCCGGGTCGGGCCCGGGGCGGGGTTTGGTGTTGGATGCGGATGCTTTGACGTTGTTGGCGCAGGATGCGGGGCTGTTTGGGGCGCTGCATGAGGGCTGTGTGCTGACGCCTCATGCTGGGGAGTTTGCGCGGCTGTTTCCGGATATAGCGGAGAAGTTGGCGGCTCCGGCGGTGGCGGGTCCGGCCTATTCCAAGGTGGATGCGACGCGGGAGGCTGCCGCGCGGGCGGGGTGCGTGGTGCTGTTTAAAGGGGCGGATACGGTGATTGCGGCACCCGATGGGCGCTGCGCGGTCAATTCGGCGCATTACGAGCGGGCGGCGCCTTGGTTGGCGACGGCGGGGTCGGGGGATGTGCTGGCGGGGTTCATCGCAGGGCTGATGGCGCGGGGGTTTGCGGCCTATGAGGCGGCCTGCACAGGGGCCTGGCTGCATGTGGAATGCGCGCGGGAGTTCGGGCCGGGGTTGATTGCGGAGGATTTGCCGGAGATGCTGCCTGCGGTGTTTCGGCGGTTGGGGGTGTGAGGCGGCGATTTCTGACGCAGAAATCGCGACGGAATTTGACGCAAATTCCGGATTGCGGGCGGGACGCCCGCCGCGTTTCCTGCGTCAGGAAACGGTGCGGAATCTGCGTCAGATTTCGCCCTGATTTTCCTCTCGCATCCCCCGTGGGGCTTTGCTAGAAGGGCGCGGAATTTTCAGGGCGCGTGCGGGCCGGACCTGAGGGGACGGACGGGCGGGCTTTGGGCAATTTGCGGGTGTGGCGAAACTGGTAGACGCACCAGATTTAGGTTCTGGCGCCGTAAGGCGTGGGGGTTCAAGTCCCTCCACCCGCACCAGGGATGAGATGAGAAGGACGGAAACATGCAGGTCACCGAGACCCTGAACGAAGGTCTGAAGCGCGCCTACACCATCACGGTGACGGCGGCCGAGCTGGACGCGAAAGTGCAGGAAAAGCTGGTCGAGGCGCAGCCCGAGATCGAGATGAAAGGTTTCCGCAAGGGCAAGGTGCCGCTAGCGATTCTGAAAAAGCAGTTTGGCCAGCGCCTTCTGGGCGACGCGATGCAGGATGCCATCGACGGCGCGATGAAGGACCATTTCGACAAGACCGGCGACCGCCCCGCGCTGCAGCCCGAGGTGAAGATGGTCGATGGCGAGACCTGGGCCGAGGGCAAGGATGTCGTCGTCGAGATGACCTACGAGGCGCTGCCGCCGATCCCGGATCTGGACTCGTCGAAGATCAAGATCGAGAAACTTGTCGTGAAGGCGTCTGACGCGGATGTGGAAGAGGCGCTGAAGAACCTCGCCTCCACCGCGCAGTCGTTTGACGACCGCAAGAAGGGCGCGAAGGCCAAGGACGGCGATCAGGTCGTGATCGACTTCAAGGGCTCGGTCGACGGGGAACTGTTCGAGGGTGGCTCGGCCGAGGATTATCCGCTTGTGCTGGGGTCGAAGTCGTTCATCCCGGGCTTCGAGGATCAGCTGGTCGGCGCCAAGGTCGGTGACGAGGTTTCTGTCAACGTGACCTTCCCGGCCGAATACGGCGCCGCGCATCTGGCGGGCAAAGCTGCGGTGTTTGCCTGCACGATCAAGGCGGTGAAGGAGCCGAAGGCAGCCGAGATCGACGACGAGCTGGCCAAGAAGTTCGGGGCGGAGGATCTGGCCGCCTTGAAGGGCCAGATCGCGGAGCGGCTTGAGGCGGAGTACAAGGGTGCCGCGCGTGCGGTGATGAAACGGGCGCTGCTGGACCAGCTTGACGGGATGGTTAAGTTCGACCTGCCAGCGCGTCTGGTGGAAGCCGAGGCCGCGCAGATCGCGCATCAGTTGTGGCATGAGGAAAACCCGCATGAGCATGGCCACAACCACGGCAACATCGACCCGACGGACGAGCACAAGACCCTTGCGGAGCGCCGCGTCCGTTTGGGCCTTTTGCTGGCCGAAGTGGGCCGCAAGGCCGAAGTGACCGTGACCGACGCCGAGATGACGCAGGCCGTGCTGGCGCAGGCCCGCAACTATCCGGGGCAGGAGCGCGCCTATTTCGAGTTCGTTCAAAAGAACCAGCAGGTTCAGCAGCAACTGCGGGCGCCGATCTTCGAGGACAAGGTCGTCGATCACATCGTGGCTGGGGCGAAGGTGACCGAGAAGGAAGTCGGCAAGGAAGACCTGCAGAAAGCCGTCGAGGCGCTGGACGAGATGTAAGCCGAGCCCCTTTCGGGGAATAGGCAAGGGGCCGGGGCGATGCCTTCGGCCTCTTTCCTATTCGCGGGCTTCGCGCCAGAGGATGTAGAGTCCGGCGCCCACAATAATGGCGATGCCGATCCAGTCTGTATCGTTCGGCCAGTGCTGCCAAAAGATCCAGCCATATAGGACTGACCAGATCAGGCCGGTATATTCGAACGGGGTGACGACCGATGCCTCCGCCACGCGGTAGGCCTGTGTGAGGAGCGTCAGGCCTGCAGCGGCGATGATGCCGCAGGACATCATCAGCATAAGGTCGAAGCCTGTCGGGGTAACCCAACCTCGTAGGAGGAATGCTAGTGACGGGTGGGCGTCGCCTTCCCAAGTGCCTCTTCCAAACAGGGCCGAGAGGAGGATAGCGCCGAGGAGGAAGACCGCATTACCCCAAAAGGCCAACGCCGAGGCGGTTTCGGTGGTGCCAAGTCGACGAGCGGCGATCATGGAGATGGCGTAGGTCAGGCCAGATAGGACAGGAAGCAGCGCTGCCCAATCGAAGAGCGTGCCACCGGGGCGGACCATAATCAGTACGCCTGAGAACCCAGCCATGAGGGCGAACCACCGTCGAGGGCCTACCCTCTCGGCCAGGAAGAAGACAGAGAGGATGGTTATGAAGAGCGGGGCTGAGAAATAGAGTGCAACGGTTGTGGCCATGGGCAGCGCGGCAAGGGCCAGGTAATAGGCGGTATATGCAGCGAACATCACGCAGCCGCGCAGCATCATGGCGCGGGTGCCCGGCGTAAAGAGGCTGCGCAGGCCACCCTCCCAATGAACGAGGATCAGCAGGAATGGAATGGCGGTGAGCGAGCGCAGCAGCATCGCCTGATGCAGGGGATATGCCCCGGCAAGAAGTTTCAGGATCAAGTCCTGCACCGAAAATACGGCGACACCCGCGACGAGCAGGGCGATTCCCTTTGCCGTTTGGCCGGGCAATGGTTGGGCTAGGGTGGTCATGCTTTCCTCCGCTGGCCACGCTAGGGGGCGGTGGGGGCGCTGGCTTAGGCAGCGGCGACATAGGATGTCGCGGGCGACAGGTCTCTTGGGAAGCGGTGCCACGCAATGAAGAACCGCGCTGGCTGCCCAGCGCGGTTCGTCGATTTCAAACCGGTGCCTAAGATCAGGCGTCTTCCGATGCCGCGCCACCGATATCGTCGAACAGTTCTGCGATCTCGAAATCGGCTGCTGCCTCGGCTTCGGCGGCCAGTTCCTGAATGGACTTGCCCGATGCCTGCAATTCGGCCTCTTCCGGCGAACGTGCCACGTTCAGAGTGACCTTCACGGTCACTTCCGGATGCAGCACGACCGAAACAGTGTGAAGCCCGAGATCCTTGATCGGACGATCGAGGACGACCTGCGAGCGGTTCACGGTGAAGCCCGCAGCCGTGGCAGCATCGGCCGCGTCACGTGTGGTGACAGAGCCGTACAATGCGCCGGCGTCAGAGGCAGAACGAATCACCACGAAGGCCTGACCGTCGAGCTTGGCGCCCACGGCTTCGGCTTCCTTCTTCGTCTCGAGGTTGTTGGCCTCAAGCTGGGCCTTCTTGGCCTCGAAGGATTTGATGTTCGCCTCGTTGGCGCGGAGCGCCTTGCCCTGTGGCAGGAGGAAGTTGCGGGCGTAGCCGTCCTTGACGTTAACGACTTCGCCCATCTGGCCAAGCTTGGCCACGCGCTGAAGGAGGATAACTTGCATGTTCGTCGCTCCTTACTTCACGGCGTAGGGGAGCAGGGCGAGGAAGCGGGCACGCTTGATCGCCTGCGCCAGTTCACGCTGCTTTTTCGCCGAAACGGCGGTAATGCGGGACGGGACGATCTTGCCACGCTCAGAGATGTAGCGCTGCAGCAGACGGACGTCCTTGTAGTCGATCGCAGGAGCATTGTCGCCCGAGAAGGGGCAGACCTTGCGACGGCGGAAAAACGGTTTGTTCGCCATGGTTTATGGTCCTTTCCTGGGCTTGATCAACGACGGAAGCCGCCACGGTCGCCCGTGCGTTCCGGACGGTCGCCAAAGCTGCGTTCGCGACGTTCGCCACCGCCAAAGCCGCCTTCGGAACGGTCGCCACGCTCACGGTCGTCGCGCTTTTGCATCTGGACCGAGGGGCCATCGCCGTGCTTTTCGACCTTGATGGTCAGCACGCGCATGACGTCGTCATGCAGGCGCATCAGGCGCTCCATCTCCTGAACGGCGGCCGACGGGGCGTCCGATTTCAGGAAGGCGTAATGGCCCTTGCGGTTCTTGTTAATCTTGTAGGCCATCGTCTTGACGCCCCAGTACTCCGACTCGACGACCTTGCCGCCGTTGTCCGCGAGAACCGTGGAGAAGTGTTCGATAAGGCCTTCGGCCTGCGCGTTGGAAAGGTCTTGGCGCGCGATGAAGACATGCTCGTAAAGAGCCATGTGCACTCCAGTTCTTACAGGGCGCATTTCATAGGGCGGGCGTTCGGCCTTTCCGCGGCCCGTCCACGAGAGGCTGCGCCGGTTCGTGTTTCATGCGGAAAGGATGCGGCCTTATACAGAAAGGGTGCGGGAGTGCAAGGGTGGGTGATGTGTCAGCGGGCCGAAGCGGGTAACCCGAACAGGTGATCGAAGACCAAGGTGAAGACGTAGGTATACAACAGGAATGCCACGATCAGCACGGCCTCGTAGACCAGCGCTTGCATGAGGGTGACAGAGAACCACCATGCGGTGAGCGGAATGAGCAACAGAACAAGACCGCCTTCGAACAGAAGGGCGTGGACGATGCGACGGGCGATGCCTCGCCCTTTGACGCTTTGGCGGCTTTCCCAGGCCTCGAATCCTGCGTTGAAAACGAGGTTCCAAAGCATCGCAACGCTTGAAGCGACTATGGAAAAGGCAAGGGAACTGCCTGTCGAAGCCCCGGACATAAGCAGCAGGATCGCGGTTGAGAACAGGACGCCGCCTGCCTCGAAGGTGGTGGCATAGGCGAGGCGGCGCAGGGCAGGGTGGACATGACGGGCCATGTGGGCGGATGTCGCATGGGGTGTTTCGCGCAGCAAGAGGCGACACGTCGCGCCGCCCCCTCTTGCCGCTGCGTCAGACCCGATAGGCAAGCCGCAGACCGCCCCAGTGGCGGCTATTGACGTAGATCGGGGCCGAGACATCCTTCATCAGCGCGAAAGTGCCGCCGCCCATGTCACGGCGATAGGATTGCAGGTAGAAGGGGCGGGTGCTGCGGCCCGCGCCAAGACCCACGCGATCAGCGAATATCCGTCGGTTGCGGCAATTCGCTGCGTTCCAAGAGGGGTCCCCCGGGCGCTGCGGCAGCGAGAACTTGCGGTTATGGGTTGGCAGATAGCCGTTCACATCCACGGCCGCGCAGAACACGACGTCGGTGGACAGTTGAAGAAGCGGTTCTTGCACAGCGGGAAGAACCCGGTCCGTCATGGCTGTGAAGGCGGCCAACATCTGCTGCGGATCGCTGCCTGGGATCGGACGATAGTCCTGATCGAACATGTCGCGCAGCGAGATGCGGCCTTCCGCGACCTCTGTGTCGAACAGGGCAGAGATCTGCGCGGCGGCTTCCTTGACCGCTTCGATGTAGGGCGTATCGACGGTCTCAACGCCCAGACGTGCGGTGGATGCGACGAGGCGTTCGCTTGCATCGACAAGGCCGGACAGGCTTGCCTTCGCGGCGGAAAGGCGACCCGCCGCCTGCGTGACCCCTGCGCCAATGCCATGGCATCCATCCTCGGTCGCGGTGACCTGGCTTGCGACGCTTTCGGTGCAGCGCGTGATCTCATCCTGTCGGTCGGCGATGGCGAGGACGGCAGTGTCGATCTCGGCCATGACGCGGGAGACATGGCCCGCCTCACGCCGGACCTTGCCCGCACTGTCGGCAGCGGCGCGGCCGGTATCTGCGATGGCCGTGATTTCCCGCGTAAGATCGGCGAGGTTGGCTTCGATCAGGCGCGTGGCATCCTGCGTACGGCCAGAGAGTTGTTTCACCTCCTGCGCGACCACCATGAAGCCTCTGCCTGCGGCGCCCGCGCGCGCGGCTTCGATAGAGGCGTTGAGGGCGAGAAGGTTGGTGGTCCGGGCGATTGCGTCGATGTCGCCCGCCGCGCGGGCGACTTTGCCCAGCGCCTGCGTCAGTGCCTCGATCCTTTCGCCGAAGAGGGCGACCTGATTGGCAAGAGTGGTGACATCGGAAAGTGCGGCGTCGATGCGGGTCTGCCCGGAGGCCACGGTCTGGCGGGCATCGACCGTTGCGCCGAGGGCTGTCCGGGCGGCATCGCGGATGGCGTCATTTCCGCGCGACAGTTCCTCCGAAAGGCCCCGAAGACCGCGCAGTGTCTCAACCTGGCTGTGCATCAGCTTGTCGACATCTTCGACTGCGCCAGAGACATCGGCAAGCGAAACGGAAAGAGTACCGACTTCCGCAGCAATCTCGCGGATGACACCGGTTTCTGCTTGGGTGTGCGAAGTTTCGGTCAAAGGGGCGATGGAGGTCGGAAGGGGGCCACGATCAGCGATCAGGGGCATTTCGTCAGGGGAAATGTCTTTCATGGTCACCTTGGATTGGGCTTGAGGAGCGGCGACCCGAGATGGGCGACCGTGCACAGTCTGTAACGACAGTAGACCCATTTGGTTTACCGACGGTTGAGCACTGTGCAGGAGATGTGCCAGTTTCTCCAACACCCGACGTCCCAGGCCCGTAGATTGCGCGAAGCCGTCGCTTTGGATAAGCGAGAGTGTAGGGGCCGTATGGCCGGGATTGTGAAGGAGGGGCGGGCCATGAGCCGTGCATTCGTGTTTCCGGGGCAGGGGGCGCAGACCATCGGGATGGGGCGGGCGCTGGCCGAGGTCTATCCGTCGGCGAAGGCTGTCTTCGACGAGGTCGACGAGGCGCTGGGAGAACGGCTTTCCGTCCTCATCTGGGAAGGCGATATTGCCGAACTCACTTTGACGCAGAATGCGCAGCCTGCGTTGATGGCAACCTCGATCGCGGCGCTGCGCGCGCTGGAGGCCGAGGGGATAACGGTTTCGTCCCATGCGGGGTTCGTGGCGGGGCATTCCCTGGGCGAGTATTCGGCGCTCTGCGCGGCGGGTTCGCTGAGCCTGTCGGATACGGCGCGACTCCTGCGCATCCGAGGGCGCGCCATGCAGGAGGCGGTTCCCGTAGGCGTGGGGGCCATGGCCGCGCTGCTGGGATTGGATTTCGAGGCGGCCGTGGCGGTGGCCGCCGAGGCCTCGCAGGGCGAGGTCTGTCAGGCCGCAAACGACAACGATCCCGCACAGGTCGTTGTGTCGGGCCATAGGGCGGCGGTGGAGCGGGCAGTGGAGATAGCCAAGGCCAAGGGGGCCAAGCGGGCGCTGCTGCTGCCCGTTAGCGCGCCCTTCCATTGCGCGCTGATGCAGCCCGCCGCACGGGTGATGGCCGAGGCGCTGGCCGCGGTGGTGGTGGAAAAGCCGGTCGTGCCGGTGGTGGTGAATGTGCGGGCCGAGGCGGTGACCGAACCTGACCGCATCCGCGATCTGCTGGTGGCACAGGTGACGGGATCGGTACGCTGGCGCGAGTCCGTTCTTTGGATGGAGGGCGCGGGCGTAACCGAGTTCTGGGAGATCGGCGCAGGGAAGGCCCTATCGGGGATGATCAAGCGGATCGTTTCGGGCGATGTTTCCTTGCGCGCGGTTGGCACTCCGGAGGATGTTCAGGCGGCCAGAGGATGAACAGGGAAGTAAGCGCAGCGTACCGCCGCAAGGCATTTGTCTCGCCCTTGCATTCGCTCCAGCTCTGGGATGGGGGCCTTAAGCCCCGGTTGCCGTAGGTCGACTCCCTCTGAGGAATTGTGAAAACGGCGGAAACGACATTCGGAAGGGCTTTGTCAGAGTTCCGGGAAGACCTTGGGGATAGTTTGGAAACGTCAGTTTCCAGCAGGTCGTGAGGAGTGTTTGAGCGGGCAGCATCGTTGAACACGCCCGGCTGTGTTCAGCGTGCCTCACGCTTTGGGGCAGCGGCTGTCCAGCTAATCGAACAATCGGCAAGTGATGGAGGAGGTTGCGCCCTTTCTGGCCATGGCATAGCGGAGCGGGTGGCGCGGAGGGCGGGATGCTGCTAGGAGGTCGCCCGGGATTTTCGCAAGGGAGCGGGCAATGTTCGATCTGACTGGAAAGGCGGCGCTGGTCACTGGCGCTTCGGGCGGGATCGGGGCCGAAGTCGCGCGTACGCTGCACAGGGCAGGGGCGACCGTCGGGCTTTCGGGGACAAGAGTGGAACCGTTGGAGGCTTTAGCGGCTGAACTTGGCGGGCGAGCGCATGTACTCCCCTGCAACCTGTCCGTCGCAGAGGACGTCGAAGGCTTGGTGAAACGCGCGACCGAAGCTATGGGATCAGTCGACATCCTTGTGAACAACGCAGGCATCACGCGTGATGGCCTTGTGATGCGGATGTCGGACGAGGATTGGGCCAGCGTCCTTGACGTCAACCTGACGGCGACCTTCCGCCTGTGCCGCGCAGCCGTTAGGGGCATGATGAAGGCGCGGTGGGGGCGTATCGTCAATATCGGTTCGGTCGTGGGTACCACCGGGAATGGGGGGCAGGTGAACTATTCGGCCGCCAAGGCCGGCCTGCTGGGCCTGTCGAAATCGCTTGCGGCAGAAGTGGCAAGCCGCGGCATCACGGTCAACGTCGTCGCGCCGGGCTTCATTGCCACGGCCATGACCGACAAGCTGAACGAAGAGCAGAAGGCCCGCATCCTGACAGCCGTCCCGGCTGGGCGGATGGGTGATCCAGCAGAGATCGCTGCGGCGGTTCTATACCTTTCCTCAGCCGAGGCCGCCTATGTCACGGGTGCCACCTTGCATGTGAACGGCGGGATGGACATGGTGTAGGTGGACGCCGTGCCCATGGCATGGAAAGCGTTTGCCTTGCGGGAACACCCTTGCTATAGGCGCGGCGAACGGACCGGGAGTTAATTCGGTCTACCCGTATGGTAAGCGGGGAAGATGCCCCTCCGGGCAGGGACAAGGAACGGGACGCGATCCCGCAACGTGAAAGAGGAAGTGACATGAGCGACATCGCCGCACGCGTGAAGAAGATCGTCGTCGAGCATCTGGGCGTCGAGGAGGACAAGGTGACCGAGAACGCCTCGTTTATCGACGATCTTGGTGCAGACTCGCTCGACACCGTGGAACTTGTCATGGCCTTCGAGGAAGAATTCGGGATCGAGATTCCTGATGACGCGGCCGAGACGATCCAGACCTTCGGCGATGCGGTGAAGTTCATCACGGAAGCCGCCTGAACCTTTCAGGAAGGCAGAAAAAGCGGAGCGGGCGCCCCTAACGGGTGCCCGTTTTGCATTGGAGCAACAAGGACGATCTTTGGTTGAGTGAATTTCTCGACTTTACATTGCTGACAGTTTTTATAGGGTTTGCGACATAAGTATTCCCCTATCGCGTAAAGAGCCGTGTCGCCTGAGAACCTGAACCAAGACAGGACCGAGGCAGAGCCCCCCCTGTATGACGTCATCACCCTTATGGGAGGTGGCAGCATCGTGCGTCTGGTGCATCGGGGAGAGGTTTATGTCCTCCGGGTAACGCGGATGGGAAAACTCATTCTGACGAAGTGAAGGGGCCGCTGTGATCGATTGTCACTGCGCGCCGCTTGCGACGGATGCATGCCGCTCTTTCTTGACACGATGCGCTTGTGTGCGAGCCTAAACGTACCCATGTCCCCCGCCATAACGGTTCGGTCCAGCCGTCCCATACCCATCCTCAGGCAAGGACAGCACCGCAATGAAGGGCGATCCCAAGGTTATTGACTATCTGAACGCGGCGTTGCGGTCAGAACGGACCGCAATCAGCTAGTACTGGCTGCACTTCCGGTTGCAGGAAGACTTGGGGTTCGGCCATCCTGCTGCGAAGTCGCGGGCCAAGAGTAACCAAAAGATGCACCATGCGGACAAACTCATCGCGCGGATCATCTTTCTGGAAGGGCATCCCAAGCCGCAAAAAAACGGGACCCTCTCCGTATCGGGCAGTCCCTGCGCGACACGCTGGAGGCGGACCTCGCCGCCGAGCACGGGGCGCGCACCGTCTATGTCGAGGCACGGCGGCATTGCGATTCGGTGCGCGGCTTCGTCACCCGAGCACTTTTCGACGAACTCATCGCAGATGAGGAGGGGCAAATCGATTTTCTCGAAACCCAGTTGGGCCTGTTTGACCGTCTCGGAGAAGAGAAATCCGGAATGCTAAATGGCAAACTTGCCGATCAGGCGGAGTAGGGCAGGAAACGATCCTTCGCTGGCCACGCCGAATTCTTGCGAAGTCGAAAGGGTGGAGTGGGGCGGGTGCTGGTCAAGTCGCCTGCCTTTTCCTATGGTCCGTGCCGGAAATGCGGGGGAAAGCATGGCAAGGCAAGTGCGGGTTCTCGTGACGGGCGCGGGTGCTCCCGGAGGCATCGGCTTTGCCTGCGCACGCGCACTGGCTTGTGAGGGGAGCAGTGTGGCTATCACTGCGACGACCGGGAGAATCCACCTGCGTTCGGCGGAACTGATCGCCGAGGGCTTCAAAGTGACCGCACATGTGGCCGACCTGTCGGAACCCGCCCAGGTGGCGCGATTGTTGGATGAAGTCGGGCCGGTTGATGTTCTCGTGAACAACGCTGGCATGGGGTCAGTCGGTTCTCCAGCCGAGCAGGTGCCCTTCCTTGATCTTGATCCCACTCAGTGGCGCAGGGCGATGGATGCTTCTCTGACCACGGCGGTGCTGGTGACACGGGCCTTCCTGCCCGGAATGGTGGCGCAGGGGCACGGCCGGGTCATCATGATGGCAAGCGTGACGGGTCCCTATGTTTCAAATCCCGGAGAAGCGGCCTATTCTGCGGCCAAGGCCGGGATGGTGGGGCTGACCCATGCACTGGCGCTTGAGGTCGCGGCGCGGGGCGTCACGGTCAATGCGGTGGCACCCGGCTGGGTGGCGACAGAGGCCTCTACACCCGAGGAGTTGCTGGCGGCAACCGCCACGCCCCCCGGTCGTGCGGGCAGGCCTGACGAGGTGGCGGCAGTGGTGGCCTTCCTCGCTTCGGACGCGGCCTCTTATGTGAACGGGGCGGTGATCGTGGTGGATGGCGGCAACATTCTGCAGGAGCGCAAGGCATGACGCCCGGTGCGCGTGTGGCGGCGGCCATCGACGTGATGGAGGCCGTTCTGGCAGGACGTCCTGCGGAGGTGGCGCTGGTGAACTGGGGGCGCGCCAATCGCTATGCGGGCTCGGGTGATCGCGCGGCGGTGCGGGATATCGTCTTTGACGTGCTGCGCTGCCGCCGTTCCTGCGCAGCACTTGGCGGGGGGGAAGGGGCCCGGTCTCTGGTATTGGGCTGGGCGCGCCGAAACGGGGCCGAGATGCTATTCGACGGACAGGGCTATGCACCAGCAGTGCCGGGCCCCGGGGAGGCAGGTCGGCAGCCTGAGGGGGCCGAGGCGATCGACTGTCCCGATTGGCTAGAGGCAAAATTGCGCGCCTCGCTGGGCGACGGGTTCGAGGCCGTAATGAACGCGATGCAGCGGCGCGCGCCGGTGTTCCTGCGGGTGAATACGGCGCGTGCGACCCGCGAACAGGCGGTGGCGGCGTTGGCCGACGACGGAATCGTGGCGCGCGCTCATCCCCTTGCCGACACAGCGTTGGAGGTGGTCGGGGGCGCGCGGAAGGTTCACTCCAGCCGATGTTATGTCACCGGGGTGGTGGAATTGCAGGACGCGGCAAGCCAAGCGGTCGTGGCAATGTTGCCCCTATCGGACGGGATGACGGTGTTGGACCTCTGTGCAGGAGGTGGGGGAAAGACCCTTGCAATGGCCGCGCGGGCGCGACTAAGCCTGTATGCCCACGATGCCGAGGCGCGGCGGATGGCAGACCTGCCGCTGCGGGCAGAACGCGCCGGGGTGCAGGTGCATTTGACCGCGCGCCCGGAGGAGACGGGCCCCTTTGATCTGGTCCTTGCCGATGTGCCCTGTTCCGGTTCGGGCAGTTGGCGTCGGGACCCCGAGGGGAAATGGGCGCTTACGCCCGCGCGGCTGCTGGCCTTGATGGAATTGCAGGCAGCAATAATGGACCGCGCGGCCTCCATGCTGCATGCGGGGGGGGCGCTTGCCTATGCTACCTGCTCTATGCTCGAAATCGAGAACGGTGCACAGATAGCGGCTTTCCTTACGCGGCATCCCGGCTGGACGCTTGAGGCAGAGCGACGCTTTACCCCCTTGGATGGGGGAGACGGCTTCTACGCGGCCATTCTGCGAAAATTGACCGTCTGAGGCGTCGAACCGCAGGCCGTTAGGAACTTGTTAAGGCCTTTATGTGCAATTGCCCGGAATGAGCGACGATCCTGCCCATCCCCCGGACTTGATCCCTGACCAGATCCATTCGTGGATGTGGACACAGGTCATGCTGGCCGCCTGTCTGGCCACGCTCGTGACGGTGGCGCTATTTGGGTTGCCTCTTTGGGGTGTCGTCACCGTCTTCTTTCTCGCCTTGTCAGGCGCGGCACTGGTTGCGGCCGTCTGGTCGACGGCACGACGCTTGAAAAGGCGGCAGATGGACAGATCTCAGGTCATTGACCGTGTGCCAGAGGCGCGGGTCATCGAAGGTTTGGCCGTTCCCATCATGACCTTCGCGTCGGACGGAAGGATCACCGCTGTGAATGCCGAAGCGCGGCTTCTTCTGGAACTCGGCGCGGATGATGTCGTGGAACCCGCGCAACTGTTCGTCGATCTGGGAAGACCCGTGCGAGACTGGATCAGCGATGTGGCGGCCGGGCGCCTGCCCGGTGGGTCCGAGATGCTGGGTTTGCGCGGACGGATGCATCTGAACGAGGCGGAGCGGTTCATGCGGATGACGCTCCGGCCGGATGGCCGCGGCGGTGTACTGGCCGTCCTGCAGGATTCGACCGCCTTGAAGCAACTCGAGGCACAATTCGTGCAGGGACAGAAGATGCAGGCGATTGGTCAGCTCGCCGGTGGCATTGCACATGATTTCAACAACTTGCTAACCGCGATCTCAGGCCATTGCGACCTGCTTCTGCTGCGACACCGCACCGAGGATCCGGACTACCCGGATCTGATCCAGATCCGGCAGAATGCGAACCGAGCTGCCGCCTTGGTCGCCCAACTCCTTGCCTTCTCGCGCAAACAGACCCTCAAGCCAGAGCGCATCGATGTGGGTGAGGCCTTGTCGGATCTGACACATCTTCTTAACCGGCTGCTGGGAGAGAAGGTCGGTCTTGATCTGGTGCCGTTGAACGAGGTCGCGGCAATCCGGGCTGATCGTCGTCAGGTGGAGCAGGTAATCATGAACCTCGTGGTGAACGCGCGGGACGCCATGCCTGACGGGGGGGTGGTCCAGATCGAGGCTCGGGTCATGCGGCTTGACGCGGAAATGAGCCGTGGCAAGGCTCTGGTTCCGCGCGGCGCTCATGTGGTGATCACCGTGCGCGACAGTGGCAAGGGCATTCCAGAAGAGTGGATCGACAAGATCTTCGAACCGTTCTTCACCACGAAACGTCAGGGTGAGGGAACCGGTCTCGGACTTTCCACCGTCTATGGCATCGTGAAGCAATCGGGCGGGTTCATCTTCGTCCAGTCAGAACTGGGGCAGGGGACGGAATTTGAATTGTGGTTCCCGCTCTGCCCTGTCGATGCGGCCGACTGTGCCCCGCCCGTGCAACGCAATCAGGCGCGCCGGGCCGAAGGCGTTGTCCTTCTGGTCGAGGATGAGGCCCCGGTGCGTGCCTTTGCTGCCCGTGCGCTGCGACTGCGGGGCCACTCGGTTCTTGAAGCGGCAAGTGCAGAGGAAGCTCTGGCCCACCTGAAAGACAACAGCCTGCAGGTGGACGTCTTCGTGACCGACGTGGTGATGCCCGGTCTGGATGGGCCGGGATGGGTGCTACAGGCGCTTGGTTCGCGCCCGGGAGTGCGCACCGTCTTCATTTCGGGCTATGCGGAAGAGGCGTTGTCGGACCTTCAGGCGCGTGTCCCGAATTCGGTCTTCCTTGCAAAGCCCTTCTCTCTCTCGCAATTGGCCGACACTGTGCAGGCGCAGATGGCTGCGTGACCCAGATAGCCGTCAACCGGTGATGGCAAACTTAACCCTGCGAACCGATCTCAGCTATCAGGGTGTGAGGCTTTCATAGAGTGCAAAGTCACGTGCAGCGGTGATTCTGAGGCGCGCCTCGGTCGCCGGGGCGAGGTGAAGGTCGGCCGTGGGTGAGACGTTCAGGCGCGGCAGGATGATTTCACAATCCAAACGGTCCTCGAGGAATTGGACAAAGGTTTCGATCTCTTCATAACGGAAAAGGTGATCGACACCCTTCTCCCCCTTTGGCTGCAGAAAGCGAGCCTGCGACCCGACAGCGGCGAAAGCCGGTTGCGGGTCGTCGCACCATGCATTCACGAAGGCATCGAATGTCATGCCACGTGTCGATTTCGCTGCCTCGGAAATGTCGTCGCGCTGGCGGTAGCGGAACCATGACCCCAGCCAGTCGCGCGGCTCGCGCATCAAGGCAACAACGGTGAATGGCCCGCCCGATGTCGTTTCCAAATAGGGCCCGATGAAACGATGGAACCTCTGCACCGGCGTGTGCTTCAGGACCGGTGGCCGCTGGATGGCCATGCTGGCCATCGATTCGAGCGCAGCCTCGATGGCGGTGGAGCCCGTCTTGGGCGTGGCGAGAATCGCCAGTCGCTGTTCCCAGAAAACCAACATGATGCACCTTTTCCTTGCACGCTTGCCTTCTACACAAGGCCCGCGCGCGACGTAAGGGCGTAAACTCTGCCTTAACCTTTGATCCTTAGGCTGATGATGTTCGATTTTGATTGATATGTTCTCTCTTTGTGCTCATAAGCGTGAGAACACTTGGGGAACACGCGCAACAATTGCCGCCCGGTCGCGGCTATGGAATAAGGAGACGGACATGGCGGTGGCGAACCTCCTCGACTTGAACGGGAAGCGCGAAATGGACAAACAGAAGGCGCTGGAAAGCGCTCTGGCACAGATCGAACGGCAGTTCGGTAAGGGTTCGATCATGAAACTGGGCAAGGACAGTCCGGTTCTGGAGATTGAGGCAACTTCGACCGGATCGCTGGGCCTGGATATCGCGCTGGGTATCGGTGGCCTGCCGAAGGGACGGATCATCGAAATCTTCGGGCCGGAGTCCTCGGGTAAGACAACACTCACCCTGCACGTCGTGGCAGAAGAGCAGAAGAAGGGCGGGGTCTGCGCCTTCGTCGATGCCGAGCACGCGCTTGACCCGCAATATGCCAAAAAGCTCGGCGTCAATCTGGACGAGCTGCTGATCAGCCAGCCCGACACGGGCGAACAAGCGCTGGAAATCGTCGACACGCTGGTGCGTTCGGGCGCGGTCAGCCTGATCGTGGTGGATTCTGTCGCCGCGCTGACGCCCAAGTCGGAAATCGAGGGCGACATGGGCGACATGCAGATGGGCAGCCAGGCCCGCCTTATGAGTCAGGCCATGCGCAAGCTGACCGCCAGCATCGGGCGCAGCAACTGCATGGTGATCTTCATCAACCAGATCCGCATGAAGATCGGCGTGATGTTCGGCAGCCCGGAAACCACGACAGGCGGCAATGCGTTGAAGTTCTATGCCAGCGTCAGGATGGATATCCGCCGCACGGGTTCGATCAAGGACAAGGATGAGGTCATCGGCAACTCCACCCGCGTCAAGGTGGTGAAGAATAAGGTCGCACCACCCTTCCGCGAGGTGGAATTCGACATCATGTATGGTGAGGGCATCTCCAAGCTGGGCGAGTTGATCGATATCGGCGTGAAAGCCGGGGTCGTGGAGAAATCGGGTGCATGGTACTCCTATGGGGATGAACGCATCGGCCAGGGTCGCGAAAATGCCAAGCTGTTTCTGAAGCAGAACCCGGGCCTTGCAGCTGAGATCGAGGACAAGATCCGCGCCGCCAACGGGCTTGATTTCACCTCGCCGGGTGGTGCTGCAGAGGATGATGTGTTGGACATGTGACATCTTGGACAGGATGAACGGAAAGGGGCCGGAACCGGTGGGTTCCGGCCATTTTTCTGCGTGACGGACCCCGGCTGCGGCTCTGGCTGTGGACAGGGAAGGATTGCGGGGCTAATTGGGTGCGCAAACGGGTTTTCCGCCTTTGAAAGGGCCAATCCAGCATGGCGTCGCTGAACGATATCCGATCGACCTTCCTCGACTTCTTTGCCCGCAATGGGCACCGGGTGGTGGAGTCTTCCCCCCTCGTGCCGCGGAATGATCCGACGCTGATGTTCGCCAATTCCGGGATGGTGCAGTTCAAGAACTGCTTCACTGGCGTGGAAACGCGGGACTACAAGCGGGCGACGACGGCGCAGAAATGCGTACGCGCGGGCGGCAAGCACAATGATCTGGACAATGTGGGCTATACTGCGCGGCACCATACCTTCTTTGAAATGCTGGGGAATTTCAGCTTTGGCGACTACTTCAAGGCCGAGGCGATTGCGTTTTCATGGGAACTGCTGACCAAGGACTTCGGGATCGATCCGAAGAAGCTCTGCGTTACCGTCTACCATACCGACGACGAGGCGGCAGGAATCTGGAAGAAGGTGGCGGGGCTGGAGGATCACCGGATCATCCGCATCCCGACGGATGACAACTTCTGGCGCATGGGGCCGACGGGGCCCTGCGGGCCGTGCACCGAGATTTTCTACGACCACGGCGACCATATCTGGGGTGGCCCTCCGGGTAGTGCGGATGAGGATGGGGACCGGTTCATCGAGATCTGGAACAACGTCTTCATGCAGAACGAGCAGTTCGCGGACGGCACCATGCGCCCGCTCGAGATGCAGTCGATCGATACCGGCATGGGGCTGGAGCGGATCGGGGCGCTGCTGCAGGGCAAGCATGACAACTATGATACCGACCTGATGCGGTCGCTGACCGAGGCGTCGGCCCATGCGACGAGTGCGGACCCTGATGGTCCGGGCAAGGTGAGCCATCGGGTGATCGCGGACCACCTGCGGTCGGTTTCCTTTCTGATCGCGGATGGCGTGATGCCATCGAACGAGGGGCGCGGTTACGTGCTGCGCCGGATCATGCGCCGCGCGATGCGGCATGCGCATATGCTGGGCGCGCAGGACCCCGTGATGCACAAGTTGGTGCCCGCGCTAGTGCGGCAGATGGGCGGGGCCTATCCGGAACTGTCCCGCGCGCAGGCCCTGATCGAGGAAACGCTGCGGCTTGAAGAGACGAAGTTCAAACAAACTCTTGATCGTGGATTGAAGCTCCTGGACGAGGAACTTGGACGCCTGCCCGAGGGGGCGGAACTGCCCGGCGGGGCGGCGTTCAAGCTATATGATACCTATGGCTTCCCACTGGACCTGACGCAGGATGCGCTGCGCGAGAAAGGCCGCGCGGTGGATGTACAGGGTTTCGAGGCCGCTATGGCCGAGCAGCGTGCTAAGGCGCGTGCTGCATGGTCAGGAACAGGCGAGGCGAAGGATGCCAAGATCTGGTTCGAATTGGCCGAGGCACATGGCGTGACGGAATTCCTTGGCTATGACACCGAAACGGCAGAGGGTGAGATCCTTGCTTTGGTGCGGGATGGTGCCGGGATCGGGTCGGTTGAGGCAGGATCTACAGTGCAGATCGTGGTCAATCAGACCCCATTCTATGGCGAGTCGGGCGGTCAGGTCGGTGATGCGGGCTGGGTGCGGACGGCCACGGGGCTGGCGCATGTGACGGACACGAAGAAGGCGGCGGGGGTGTTCATCCACGTGGCCGAGGTTGTGGAAGGCACGGTTATCAAGGGCCAGCCAGCCAAGCTGGAGGTGGAGCACAAGCGGCGCTCGGCGATCCGCGCCAACCATTCGGCGACGCACCTGCTGCACGAGGCGTTGCGTCGTGCGCTGGGGGATCACGTGGCACAGAAGGGTTCGCTGAATGCGCCCGACCGTCTCCGTTTCGATTTCAGCCATTCGACGGCACTCTCGGCTGTGGAACTGGCGCAGGTGGAGGCGGAGGTGAATGACTTCGTCCGCCAGAATTCGCCGGTGGATACGCGGATCATGACGCCGGATGACGCGCGGGCCTTGGGCGCACAGGCGCTTTTCGGCGAAAAGTATGGTGAGGAAGTGCGCGTCGTGTCGATGGGCCTGCTGGAAGGTTCGGGCAAGGGCGCGGATGGCAAGACCTATTCGCTGGAATTGTGCGGCGGGACGCATGTGAAGCGGACCGGGGATATCGGGGCTTTCGTCCTGCTGGGGGATTCGGCGTCGTCGGCGGGCGTGCGGCGGATTGAGGCGCTGACCGGGGCGGCGGCGCTGGAGCATCTGCGGGTGCAGGATGCGCGCCTTGCAGATGTGGCGTCGTTGTTGAAGACGCCTGTATTCGAGGTGGTGGACCGCGTGAAGGCGCTGGCGGAGGAACGCCGCGCGCTGCAGAACGAGGTCGCGCAACTGCGGCGCGAACTGGCGATGGGCGGCGGGGCCAAGGGTGGACCGGAGGCAAAGGACGTTGGTGGCGTGAAGTTCCTCGCTCAGGTTCTTACAGGTGTGTCGGGCAAAGACCTGCCCGCGCTGATCGACGAGTTGAAGGCGCGGCTGGGGTCGGGCGCGGTGCTGCTGATCGCGGATACAGGGGCAAAGCCTGCCGTGGCTGCGGGTGTGACGGCGGATCTGACCGGGCGCGTTTCGGCGGTGACCTTGGTGAAGGCGGCGGCCGAGGCGATGGGCGGCAAAGGCGGCGGTGGCCGTCCCGACATGGCGCAGGCGGGGGGCGCGGATATCGCGCTGGCCGAGGCGGCAATTGCAGCGGCGGAAGCCGTGATCGGGGGTTGAGGATGCCGACTGCTCTGTGGATCGCCCATGTGCAGGTGACCGACGCTGACGCCTATGGCGAATATGCCAAGGAGGCAGGGCCTGCCATTGCCGCGCATGGCGGGGTGTTTCTGGCCCGTGGCGGGAAATACGTGCAGCTAGAGGGGAATGACCGTGCGCGAAACGTCGTCGCGCGCTTTCCCAGCCTGCAGGCGGCGGTGGATTGCTACAACTCCCCTGCCTATCAGGCGGCGCTGGCCCATGCGAAGGGGGCAAGCGTGCGGGATCTGGTTGTCGTGGAAGAGGTCGAGTGACCTAGGCATGGCAGTTCTTTGCCTGTGGATAAATCGGCCCCTGCGGGGGCCGTTTTCATGCTATGCATTGAAAAAAGAATCCGAGGCGGAGCATGCGTGATTTTTTGACCAACCGGGGGTGCATCTAATGTGCCGCTGGGCTGCCTATGTGGGAGCGCCGATCTTTCTGGAAGAGATCGTCAGTCGCCCCGGCCATTCCCTGATCCATCAAAGCCATTGCGCAACACAGTGCCACACGGCGATCAATGCCGATGGTTTCGGCCTTGCATGGTATGGAGAAAGGCCGGAGCCGGGGCTGTATCGTGACGTGATGCCCGCGTGGTCCGACCCGAACCTTCGCAGCCTGACGGCGCAGGTGAAATCGGGGCTTTTCCTTGCGCATGTCCGAGCCTCTACAGGGACGGCGACAAGCCGGAACAACTGCCATCCCTTCGCGGTGGGGCGGTGGAGTTTCATGCATAACGGCCAGATTGGCGGCTATGAGGCCTTCCGCAGGGATGCCGATATGATGATCCGCGATGATCTTTATCCGCATCGCAAAGGCGCGACGGATAGCGAGGCCCTGTTCCTGATCGCGCTGGCGGAGGGGCTGGACGATGATCCGCAGGGCGCCATGGAACGGGCAGCGGCGCGGGTGATCGCCTTGGCGCGCGCGAAGGGATCGCTGCCGCATCTGCGGTTGACGGCGGCTCTTTCGGATGGGCAGCGGCTTTATGCCGTGCGCTATGCCACGGATGACCATGCGCCCACGCTTTACCATCGCTGGTCGGACAGGCGGCAGGGCAGGGCGGTGGTGAGCGAACCGCTGGAGCAGGACGAGGGCGACTGGATTGCGGTGCCGCCGGGGTCTTTCTGCGTTTTCGACGGCGCGACGGTCGAACAGTATCGCTTTGATCCGGAACGTCTTTCCCTCGCGGCGTGACGGTCCTTCTCACTTGCGGTTGAAAGGTTGGTTGACGCCCCCCATGTGGGCGTTAATCTTTGTTCTGTGGAACGTCGCGCCAGTTTCACACGTGTTTAGCCAGTGACCTGTTCCCAAGTGCCAAGTTTTTCTTGCCAAGGGAGTTCTCTGGCATGGCTGCACCTTTTCCAGACTGGAATGATTTGAGGGATATCCTGCTGATCAGCGATGCCGGAAGTTTGTCCGGCGCGGCGCGCATTGCCAAGATCAGCCAGTCCACCATGTCGCGCCGATTGGCGGCGATCGAGGAGAACGGGCATCCCCTTTTCTTGCGCGACGAAATGGGGCGGATGAGCCCCAATGCGCGGGGACAGGAACTGGTGGCCGCGGCGCGCGAGATGGCAGCCATATATGAACGGGTGAAAGCGCGGCTGAACGAGGCTGGGCCGCCCTTGCGGGTTGCCAGTTGCGAAATGATGGCGAGGCTGTTTCTTGGCCCGGCGCTGCCAGTCTGGTCGGCGAAGTCGGATTGCGCAGCGGAGTTGCAGGTATATGATGACGTCTATGCCCTTGATCCTGAAAGCTTTGATGTGACCGTGGCCCCCATGGCATCTGCCCCAGAGCGGAGCACGGGGCAGATGCTGGGGCGGTTGCAGATGGGGCTTTATGCGTCCCCCTCCTATGTGGCGGCGAACCGGATACGGGGGCGGCTGGAGTCGTTGCAGGGGCACGGGGTCATCCGCGCCTCGAAGGTCTTGGCCGAGGTGGAGAGCTATCGCTGGTTGGCGCGGCAGGGGGGGAATGTCTCCCTTCTGTCGCCAAATGTGCCGATCATGGCCGAGGCCTGTGCGAACGGTTTGGGGATCGCGCTTCTGCCTGCCGATCTGGCGGGGAATGATGCGCGGCTGCTGCCCATTGACGGGCCTGCGCCGCCGCCCTGCGATGTCTGGGCCGTGGCGGATGCGGCAGGGGCGACCGATCCCCGGATCGCGGGGTTCCTGAAATGGGCGCGCGGACATTTCCGCGCGACCAGAGGTGAAAGCCGTGGGGAACGCGCCGAGGTTTAGGAGGCGCGCGCCTGCCGCTTGCGTTCATGCGGGTCGAGGACGCGCTTGCGCAGGCGGATGATTTTCGGCGTGACTTCAACGAGTTCGTCATCGTCGATATAGGCGATGGCCTCTTCGAGGCTGAACTTGATGTGGGGCGTCAGGCGCACCGCCTCGTCCGTGCCGGAGGCGCGGACGTTGGTGAGTTTCTTGCCCTTGAGCGGGTTCACCTCAAGATCATTGTCGCGCGAGTGTTCGCCGATGATCATGCCCTCGTAGACATTTTCCTGCGGGCCGATGAACATGCGACCGCGTTCTTCGAGGTTCCAGAGCGCATAGGCGACCGAGACACCGTTTTCCATCGAGATCAGCACGCCCTGGCGGCGGCCTTGGATCGGGCCCTTGTGGGGAACCCAGCCGTGGAAGATGCGGTTCAGCACGCCCGTGCCGCGCGTGTCGGTCAGGAATTGGCCGTGATAGCCGATGAGGCCGCGGGAGGGAACATGGGCGATGATGCGGGTCTTGCCTGCGCCCGCGGGTTTCATCTCCACAAGGTCGCCCTTGCGTTCGCCGGTCAGCTTGTCGATCACGGCGCCGGAATATTCGTCATCGACGTCGACGATGACTTCCTCCACCGGCTCCATCCGCACGCCGTCCTCTTCCTTGAAGATGACGCGCGGGCGGGAAATCGAGAGTTCGAACCCTTCGCGGCGCATGTTTTCGATCAACACGCCCATCTGGAGTTCGCCGCGACCGGAAACCTCGAATGCCTCACCGCCGGGGGTGTCGGCGACCTTGATCGCCACATTGGTTTCCGCTTCCTTAAGAAGACGGTCCCGGATGACGCGGGATTGGACCTTGTTCCCGTCGCGGCCTGCAAGCGGGCTGTCGTTGATGCCGAAGGTGACGGTAATCGTAGGCGGATCAATGGGTTGCGCGGGAAGCGCGGTGTCGATTTCCAGCGCGCAGAGCGTGTCTGCCACGGTGGCCTTGGTCATGCCGGCAAGGGTGACGATGTCACCCGCAACCGCCTCGTCGATCGCGGTCTGGTTCAGGCCACGGAAGGCCAGAACCTTGGTCACGCGGAACTGTTCGATCCGCTCGCCCGTGCGGGACAGCGCTTTCAGCGTTTCGCCGACCCTCAGTTTGCCGGATTCGACGCGCCCCGTCAGGATGCGGCCGATGAAGGGGTCGGCTGAAAGGGTGGTGGCCAGCATCGAGAAGGGTTCGGACTGGCGGGCGATCTGTTTCGGCGCGGGCACGTGGCGGACGATCAGGTCGAAGAGCGCGGTGAGGTCCTTGCGGGGGCCATCGAGGCTTTCATCGGCCCAACCGGCGCGGCCGGAGGCGTAGAGATAGGGGAAGTCGAGTTGTTCGTCATTCGCCCCAAGATTGGCGAAAAGATCGAAGACTTCGTTAAGGGCGCGGTCGGGCTCGGCATCCGGCTTGTCGACCTTGTTCAGCACGACGATGGGGCGGAGGCCGAGGGCGAGGGCCTTGGAGGTGACGAATTTCGTCTGCGGCATCGGGCCTTCGGCGGCATCGACCAGCAGGACGACGCCGTCGACCATGTTCAGGATACGCTCCACCTCGCCACCGAAATCGGCGTGGCCGGGGGTGTCGACGATGTTGATGCGGGTTTCGCCATGTTCCACCGAGGTGCATTTCGCAAGGATGGTGATCCCGCGTTCGCGTTCGATGTCGTTGGAATCCATCGCCCTTTCGGAGACGGCCTGATTGTCGCGGAAGGAGCCGGACTGTTTCAGCAGCTCGTCGACGAGGGTGGTCTTGCCATGGTCGACATGCGCGATGATGGCGATGTTGCGAAGCTCCATCGGGGAGATCTCTTTCAATGCTTTTTCTGCGGTTGCGAGGGGCCATACAGGGTTTGCGCCTGCTTGGCTAGGGGATGCGGATCAGGTGGCGATATAGCGGTCGCGCCTGTGGTTTATGGCGATGACGAGGTTCACCACGGCGGCGCCGAGGAAGGACCAGGCGACGGTTGGCCAGGGGAGGAAGGTGAGGGCCGTGGCGAAGAGGGCGGCGTCGAAGATGAGTTGGGTGTGCCCGGCGCGGAAGCCTGTGCGGTCCTGCAGATAGAGGGCGAGGATGCCGATCCCCCCCAGCGAGGCACCGTGGCGGAAGATGGCAAGGAGGGCCGCGCCGGAGATGAAGCCGAAGAGGATGGCGCCGAAGGCGGGGTTCAGGGTGGCGAATTGCACCCAAGACGGCATCAGCGCCGAGAGGGTGGAGAGGGCTGCCACGGCGAGGAAGGTCTTGATCGTGAAGGTCAATCCCATGCGGCGATAGCCGAACCAGTAGAAGGGGATGTTGATGGCGAAGAAGACGGGCCCGAAGGGGATGCCAGTGGCGTAGGAGAGCAGCACGGCAAGGCCCGCGGTCTGCCCGGTTATCATGCCGAGTTGCGTGAGGATCGTGATGCCGAAGGCGGCCATGGTGGCCCCGAAGGCGAGGCCCTGCGCATCTTCGATCAGGGAATGGCTTTTTGGGTCGGTCATGGCGCGTCTGTAGCGGTGCGGTGGCCGGTGCGCCAGAGGGTCAGGCGGCGATGTAGCGGTCGCGGCGGTGGTTGATGGCGAGGAAGAGCGAATAGGTCGCGGCGCCGAGGAAGGACCAGAGCAGGGTGGCGGGGTCGAGGATCAGGGTGGCGGCGGAAAAAATAATGATGTCGACAGCGAGTTGGACGTAACCTGCGGGGATCTTGAACTTTTCCTGCAGGATCAGGGCGGGGATGGAGAAGCCGCCGAAGCTGCCGCCGTGGCGGACGACGGCAAGGGCGGCGATGCCGAAGAGGATGCCGAAGAGGATGGCGGCGAAGGCCGGTTCCATCGGGCCGAGGGTCATCCAGCGCGGCAGGATGTCGGTGAGGATCGACAGGGCGGCGGTGGTGATGAGCGTCTTGAGCGCGAAGCGGCGGCCGAGATACCACCAGCCGAGCGCGAGGAAGGGCAGGTTGATGGCGAAATATACATGCGAAAACGGGAGGTTGCCGGTATAGGCGATGAGGACGGCAAGGCCCGTCGTCTGGCCCGTGGCGAAGCCCATATGGGTGAGGATGTGGATGCCGAGCGCGGCCATGACGATGCCGAAGGCGATGCCTTGGACATCTTCGAGCAGGGAATGGCGGCGTGGATCGGTCATGAAAAGGGTCATAGCATGTGACCCTTTTAGGGTCAATATGGCTGACCTTGTTTCTGCCTTGGCTGGAAAGGGCAGGGGCCGGATCTGGCGATCCGGCCCCTGTTTTCGACTGTCCGTATCCTGTGCCGTAAACTGTACCGCAAACCGTCAGCACGCAGCGGGCTGTGTGGTGAGGGTCGGGTAATGATTGGTCAAGGAGAACCCGTCCCGGGTCAGGCCCGGGGCGGGTGTGTCTTCCCTCAGCCGGCCAGCGCCTTGTTGAGGTATTCGTCGACCTTCTCCAGATAGCCCATGGTGGTGAGCCATTTCTGATCGGGGCCGACGAGGAGGGCGAGGTCCTTGGTCATCCAGCCGTCTTCGACCGTCTGGACCGTCACCCGTTCCAGCGTGGTGGCGAAGGTCATCAGGGCGTCGTTGCCGTCGAGTTTCGCGCGGTGCTTCAGGCCACCAGTCCAGGCGTAGATCGAGGCGATGGAGTTGGTCGAGGTCTGCTTGCCCTTCTGGTGTTCGCGGAAGTGGCGGGTGACAGTCCCGTGGGCGGCCTCTGCCTCCACCACCTTGCCATCGGGGGTCATCAGGACGGAGGTCATCAGGCCCAGCGAGCCGAAGCCCTGCGCCACGGTGTCGGATTGCACGTCGCCATCGTAGTTCTTGCAGGCCCAGATATAGCCGCCGGACCATTTCAGCGCCGATGCCACCATGTCGTCGATCAGGCGGTGTTCGTAATGGATGCCTGCTGCCTTGAACCTGTCTTCGAATTCCTCGGCATAGACCTTGGCGAAGAGGTCCTTGAAGCGGCCGTCATAGGCCTTGAGGATGGTGTTCTTGGTGGAGAGGTAGACGGGCCAGCCCTTCATCAAGCCGTAGTTGAAGGAGGAGCGGGCGAAGTCGATGATCGAGTCGTCGAGGTTGTACATGCCCATGACGACGCCTGCGCCGGGGGCCTGGAACACTTCGCGTTCGATCACCTCGCCATCTTCGCCGACGAATTTCAGCGTGAGTTTGCCCTTGCCGGGGAAGCGGAAATCGGTGGCGCGGTATTGGTCGCCGAAGGCGTGGCGCCCGACGACGATGGGCTTGGTCCAGCCGGGGACGAGGCGGGGGACGTTCTTGCAGATGATCGGTTCGCGGAAGATCACGCCGCCGAGGATGTTGCGGATCGTCCCGTTGGGCGATTTCCACATCTGTTTCAGGCCGAATTCTTCCACCCGCGCCTCATCTGGGGTGATGGTGGCGCATTTCACGCCGACGCCGTGCTTCTGGATGGCGAGCGCGGAATCGACCGTGATCTGATCGTTGGTGCGGTCGCGTTCCTCGATCCCGAGGTCGTAGTAATGCAGGTCGATGTCGAGATAGGGGAGGATGAGTTTCTTCTTGATGAAGTCCCAGATGATGCGGGTCATCTCGTCGCCGTCGAGTTCGACGACGGGGTTTGCAACCTTGATCTTGGTCATGCGCCGCGCCCTTTCGGAAATGGATTCGATGCGGGCTGCATAGACCATACGGGCGGGTTTTGCAAAGGATTGTATGCAATGGCATACCGAAAGCGGCGATCGAGTGCCGGGCCGGGGCCGGATCAGGCGAAGAAGGGGCGGACCTTTTCGCGGACCCAAGCCCAGAGACGGGGCGCGCCGCGGTCGATCTTTGACCCCACGCGGGATTGGAGTTGATCGAAGGTGACGTCGTAGGTGATCCACGTGCCGCCGCCCGATTGCAGGTTGGCCATGACGGGCTGCACGCGGTCGAGGCTTTTGGCAAAGCGGGCGTCGGGGGTCTCGGCGGCCTCGAATTCGTCCCAGAGGGCGCGGAAGTTTTCGCGCAGGTCGGGCGGGAGGAGGCCGAAGATGCGGTCTGCGGCGCGCTGTTCCGCCGCCACGGTTTCGGGAGCGGCGTGGGCTGCGCCATTGGCGGAATGGATCGGGACGTCGCCCACGTCGATTTCCACGAGATCGTGCAGGAGGAGCATGCGGATGACGCGGTTGATGTCTACGCCGGGTTCGGCCTGATCGGCCAAGGTCAGGGCGTAGAGCGCCAGATGCCAGCTATGTTCGCCGGAATTTTCGGGCCGCGAGCCATCGCAGAGCGTGGTGGCGCGGACGACGGATTTGAGACGGTCAGCCTCGTTCAGGAAGGCGAACTGGGCGGCGAGGCGGTCTTCAGATAACATCAGTGGCCGCTATCGGCCCCGCGGGGCGCGGCGGGGGCGGTGCCGCCTTCGCGTTTCGCCTTGAGCGTCTGTTCGAGGAATTTGCGCCCCTTGCGTTCGGCGAGGATGACGCGGACGGCGGTCATGAAGGATTCCTGCGTGGTGGGAGAGGCGTCGAGCAGGACCTTCCCAACCTTGTCATGCAGGCGGTCGTCCCCGGTTTCGTCCATCGCCTCGACGACGTCCTTGGCGAGTTGTTCGGTCAGGTCCTGCAGGATGCCCATCAGCGGGACCCTTCCGTGAGGCGGCGGCGCACATATTCGGTGACCGTGTCGATCATCGGTTTCATATGGGCCTCTTCGTCCTTGAAGAAGTGGTCGGCGCCTTCGACTTCCTTGTGGGTGATGGTGATGCCCTTCTGTTCGTGCAGCTTGTTCACCAGTTGCTTGGTGTCCTTGGGCGGCGCGACGCGGTCGGCGGTGCCGTTGATGATGAGGCCCGAGGAGGGGCAGGGGGCGAGGAAGGAGAAGTCGTAGAGGTTCGCGGGCGGGGCGACCGAGATGAAGCCCGTGATCTCCGGGCGGCGCATCAGGAGTTGCATGCCGATCCATGCGCCGAACGAAAAGCCCGCGACCCAGCAGTGTTTCGCGTTCTGGTTCATCGACTGGAGGTAGTCGAGCGCCGAGGCCGCGTCGGAGAGTTCGCCGATGCCCTGATCGTATTCGCCCTGCGACCGGCCCACGCCGCGGAAGTTGAAGCGCAGGACGGTGAAGCCCAGATTGTAGAAGGCGTAATGGAGGTTGTAGACCACCTTGTTGTTCATCGTGCCGCCATATTGCGGATGTGGATGCAGCACGATGGCGATGGGGGCGTCACGGTCCTTCTGGGGATGGTAGCGGCCTTCGAGACGGCCCTCGGGGCCTGCGAAAATCACTTCGGGCATTGCGTGTTGCGCCTGTCTTTCCTTGAGCGATTGTTGACGACTTCGCTCGGACAATTTAGAACGGTTCCAAACGCGGCCTTTGGGGCCACGCTGCGGGGTCGGTCAGGACGTAATGGGCCGTAAACCCCGCGTCAATGTTTTTGGAGGCGGTGGGGCATGAAACTCTCGACCAAGGGACGCTATGCGATGGTGGCGCTGGCCGATCTGGCGCTGGCGAAAGGGGAGGATCTGGTGTCGCTGGCCGAGGTGGCGAAGCGGCAGGATATCAGCCTGCCCTATCTGGAGCAGTTGTTCGTGAAGCTGCGCCGGGCGGGTCTGGTGGAGGCGGTGCGCGGGCCCGGGGGCGGGTATCGGCTGGCGAAGTCGCCCGATGCGATCCGGGTTTCGGATGTGCTGGAGGCGGTGGAGGAGACGGTGGATGCGCTGCATACCGGGGCAGGGGCCTCGGGCGGGGTATCGGGGACACGGGCGCAGAGCCTGACCAACCGGCTGTGGGAGGGGTTGAGCGCGCATGTCTATGTGTTCCTGCACCAGACGCGGCTGTCGGATGTGATCCGCAACCAGATGACGCCTTGCCCCGCCGTTCCGGCGCTGTTCCGGGTGGTGGATGAGGATGCGTGAGGGGGTGGCGATTTTTCTGCGAAAAATCGGGGGGGCTGTCTGCCCCCCGCGCCGCCTGCGGCGACGCTCCCCCCGAGGATATTTGGGAACGGCTGAAGGGGCGGGGCGGTGAGGGCGCGGGTCTATCTGGACTGGAACGCGACGGCGCCTTTGCGGGATGAGGCGCGGGCGGCGATGATCGCGGCGATGGATGTGGTGGGGAACCCGTCCTCGGTTCATGCCGAGGGGCGGGCGGCGCGGGCCCTGGTGGAGCGCGCGCGGGCGCAGGTGGCGGCGGCGGTGGGGTGCAAGCCTGCGGAGGTGGTGTTCACCTCGGGCGCGACGGAGGCGGCGGCGGTGCTGGGGCGGTTGCCGGTGGATGCGGTGAAGGTGGACCCGACGGCGCATGACTGCCTTTGGGCGCAGCGGCGCGAGGGCGTGGGGCGCAGGGCGCTGGGATGGGGCTATGCCAATAACGAGACGGGGGTGATTGCCGAGCCCCCGGCGCGGGAGTCGGGCGTGCCGCTGATGCTGGATATCGTGCAGGCGGTGGGGAAGGTGCCGTTTTCCTTTGCCTGGAGCGGGGCGGAGATGGCGGTGGTGTCGGCGCACAAGTTCGGCGGGCCGAAGGGGGTTGGCGCGCTGATCCTGCGGGACGGATTCGAGATCGCGCCTGCGCTGACGGGCGGCGGGCAGGAGATGGGGCGGCGCGCGGGTACGGAGAATGTCATCGGCATCGCCGGGATGGGGGCGGCGGCGGAGGCGGCGCAGCGCGATCTGGAAGCCGGGGTCTGGGAAAGGGTTGCGGAACTTAGAAATATTCTAGAAACCGCATTGTCCTTGGGCGCTAACAATACTATTTCCGTCGGGAATGGGGCGGCGCGTCTGCCCAATACCCTTTGCCTGATCGCCCCCGGCTGGAAGGGGGAGACGCAGGTGATGGCGATGGACCTTGCGGGCTTTGCCGTTTCGGCGGGGTCCGCCTGTTCCTCGGGCAAGGTGAAGGCGAGCCGCGTGTTGCGGGCGATGGGGTTCGACGAGGCGCAGGCCGCGCAGGCGATCCGCATCTCTCTGGGGCCCGGGGTGACGAAGGACGATGTGTTGCGTTTCGCCGATATCTGGTGCGCGCAATACGCCAAGGCCCTGAGCCGGGCCGCATGAGAGTTTGAAGACGGGGTGCCTTGCGCCCTAGCCGTGAAGGATGGACCGATGAGCGAAGCCGCCGTGAAGGAAGCCGAGATCCGCGACGGGGTCGATCGCGAGACGATCGAAACCGTGCAGGCCATGGCCGGGAAATACAAATACGGCTGGGAAACCGAGATCGAGACGGAATATGCGCCGAAGGGTCTGTCGGAGGATATCGTCCGGCTGATTTCGGAAAAGAACGGCGAGCCGGACTGGATGCTGGATTGGCGGCTGGCGGCCTATCGGCGCTGGGTGAAGATGGAAGAACCCCGCTGGGCGATGCTGAATTACCCGGAGATCGACTATCAGGACCAGTATTATTACGCCAAGCCCAAGAGCATGGCGGTCAAGCCCAAATCGCTGGACGAGGTGGACCCGAAGCTGCTGGCGACCTATGCGAAGCTGGGCATCCCGCTGAAGGAGCAGGCACTGCTGGCGGGCGTCGAGGCGCCGGAGGGCGAGCGGAAGGTGGCGGTGGATGCCGTCTTCGATTCCGTGTCCGTGGGGACGACCTTCAAGGCGGAACTGGCGAAGGCGGGGGTGATCTTCTGTTCCATCAGCGAGGCGGTGCGGGAGCATCCGGAGCTGGTGAAGAAGTATCTCGGCTCGGTCGTGCCGCAGTCGGACAACTTCTTTGCGACGTTGAACAGCGCGGTCTTTTCGGACGGGTCCTTCGTCTACATCCCCGAGGGCGTGCGCTGCCCGATGGAGTTGAGCACCTATTTCCGGATCAATGCCGAGAATACGGGGCAGTTCGAGCGGACGCTGATCATCGCGGACAAGGGGAGCTATGTGAGCTACCTTGAGGGCTGCACCGCGCCGAAGCGGGACACGCACCAGCTGCATGCGGCGGTGGTGGAGATCGTGGTGCTGGACGATGCCGAGGTGAAGTATTCCACGGTGCAGAACTGGTATCCCGGCGACGAGAATGGCAAGGGCGGCATCTACAACTTCGTCACGAAGCGCGCGGATTGCCGGGGGCATCGGTCCAAGGTGATGTGGACGCAGGTGGAGACGGGGTCGGCGATCACGTGGAAATATCCGTCCTGCATCCTGCGGGGGGATGACAGCCAAGGCGAGTTCTATTCCATCGCCATCGCGAACAATGCCCAGCAGGCGGATACGGGGACCAAGATGGTGCATCTTGGGAAGAACACGAAGAGCCGGATCGTTTCGAAGGGGATTTCTGCGGGCCGCGCGCAGAACACCTATCGGGGGCTGGTCAGCATGCACCCGAAGGCCACGAATTCGCGCAACTATACCCAGTGCGACAGCCTGCTGATCGGGGACAAGTGCGGGGCGCATACGGTTCCCTATATCGAGGTGAAGAACAACTCCTCGCGCGTGGAGCATGAGGCGACCACGTCCAAGGTGGATGAGGATCAGCTGTTCTATTGCCGCTCGCGGGGCATGGACGAGGAGGAGGCGGTGGCGCTGGTCGTCAACGGCTTCTGCAAGGAGGTGCTGCAGGCGCTGCCGATGGAATTCGCCATGGAGGCGCAGAGCCTTGTGGCGATTTCGCTGGAAGGGTCGGTTGGGTGATATGTGGGGAGCGAAGCCGATGATCGTGACGACGACGGGTTCTGTCGAGGGTTACCAGATTGCCGAATACCTTGGCATCGTGACGGGCGAGGCGATCATGGGCGCGAATATCGTGCGCGATCTGTTCGCCGGGATCACGGATATCATCGGGGGCCGGTCGGGGGCCTATGAGGCGAAGTTGGCCGATGCGCGCGAGACGGCGCTGAGCGAGATGCAGGACAAGGCGCGTTCGCTGGGGGCCAATGCCGTGGTGGGCGTCGATCTGGATTACGAGGTCATCGGGCAGATGCTGATGGTGTCGGCCAGCGGGACCGCCGTGCGGTTGGGATAAGGCACCCTCGCGGGGCCATGACGGATAGAGACGGAACAGAACATGTTGAATATCAAGAACCTGCACGTGAAACTTGAGGAAGAGGACAAACAGATCCTCAAGGGTGTGGACCTGACCATCGGGGCAGGGGAAGTGCATGCGATCATGGGACCGAACGGGTCGGGCAAGTCGACGCTGTCCTATGTGCTGTCGGGCCGCGACGGCTATGAGGTGACGGACGGCAGCGCCACGCTGGATGGCGAGGAACTGCTGGAGATGGAGCCCGAGGAGCGGGCGGCGGCGGGGCTGTTCCTTGCCTTCCAGTATCCGGTGGAGATTCCGGGCGTGGGCAACATGACCTTCCTGCGGACGGCGGTGAATGCGCAGCGCAAGGCGCGCGGGCAGGAAGAGATGAGCGCGGGCGAGTTCCTGAAGGTCGTGCGCGAGAAGGCCAAGACCTTGAAGATCGATGCCGAGATGCTGAAGCGGCCTGTGAACGTGGGCTTTTCCGGCGGGGAGAAGAAGCGGAACGAAATCCTCCAGATGGCGATGCTGGAGCCGAAGATGTGCATTCTGGACGAGACGGATTCCGGTCTGGACGTGGATGCGATGAAGCTGGTGTCGGACGGGGTGAACGCGCTGCGCGATGCGGGGCGGTCTTTCCTTGTGATCACGCACTATCAGCGGCTGCTGGACCACATCAAACCGGATGTGGTGCATATCATGGCGAATGGCCGGATCATAAAGACGGGCGGGCCGGAGCTTGCGCTGGAGGTCGAGAACAACGGTTACGCGGACCTGCTGGCGGAGGTGCAGTGATGGCACTGCCGCAGGCGAAGCAGGACGCGCTGGCGGCGCGGATCGCGGGGCTGTCCTTCGCTCGTGAGGGTTGGCTGGGCGCGGCGCGCGGCGAGGCCTTGGCGCGGCTGTCGGCGATGGGGCTGCCGGGGAAGCGGGATGAATATTGGCGCTATACGGACCCGTCGGGTCTGGTGGCGGCCGAGGCTCCGCGTGCGGCGGTGTTCGATGACAGCGACGAAAGCCCGGTCTTTGACGGGATCGACCGGCTGAAGATCGTCTTCGTCGATGGGGTGTTTGACGCCGAGGCGTCCGATGACCTGTCGCTGGCCGGGGTGGAGATCGAGCGGCTGGCCAAGGCCGGGGGCGCGGATATCCATTGGGCGCGCGATGTCTATGGCGTGCTTGAGGCGCGGGGGCAGGTGCCGGTGCAGCGTCCGCTGGCGGCGTTGAATTCGGCCTTTGCGACGGATGGCGTTTTGATCCGCGTGACGGGGAAGGCGGCGAAGCCTGTTTCCCTGATTTATGCGCATAAATCAGATGCTTCTGATGCGATCCTGCATCATTGCGTGAAGGTGGAGTCCGGGGCGGAGATCACCATTCTGGAAAACGGCCCGGCTGCGGCGCGGTTTTCCAAGGTGCTGGAGGTGGAGGTCGCCGAGGGCGCGCGGTTCCACCATATCCGTGCGCAGGGGCGTGATCATGAACGCCGTGCCGTCACGCATATCTTCGCGCGGTTAGGGGCGGGGGCGCTGTTCAAGTCCTTCACGCTGACGGCGAATGGTGTGCTGACGCGGAACGAGGCGGTCATCGAGTTGAACGGCGACGAGGCGGTGGCCCATGTCGCGGGGGCTGCGGTGGGCGACGGGAATTTTCACCATGACGATACGGTCTTCGTCACCCATGCGGCGGAGCGCTGCGAAAGCCGTCAGGTTTTCAAGAAGGTGTTGAAGAACGGCGCGGTGGGGGTGTTTCAGGGCAAGATCCTTGTGAAGCCCGGCGCGCAGAAGACGGATGGGTATCAGATTTCGCAGTCGCTGCTGCTGGATGAGGACAGCCAGTTTCTGGCGAAGCCGGAACTGGAAATCTATGCGGACGATGTGAAATGTTCGCACGGGTCCACGTCCGGCGCCATCGACGAGACGGCGCTGTTCTATCTGCGGTCGCGGGGCGTGCCGCTGCGGGCGGCGCAATCCCTGCTGGTGCTGGCCTTCCTTGCGGAAGCCATTGCCGAGATCGAGGATGAGGCGATTGCCGAGGATATCCGGTCGCGGCTGGAGGGGTGGCTGGCACGCCACGAGCATTGAGCGGATGCCGGTCGTTCCCGATATCCTTGCCTCTTGGCGCAGGCCGCGGGCGGTGATCGCCCGCAAGCTGGCGGAGGGGCAGCGCGAGGACCGCGCCATTGCCACGCTGATGGGGGCCTGCGGGTTGATCTTCGTGGCGCAATGGCCCGGCCTTGCGCGCGAGGCGCATCTGACGCGGCTGGCGGCAGAGGCGGCGGGGACGCCGCTGGATCAGGTGCCGACCTTGCAGGCGCTGATGGGATCGCGGCTTATGGCGCTGGTTTTCATCGCGCCCTTGTTCTTTTACCTGCTGGCGGCCATCAGCCATGGCGTGGCGCGGCTGCTGGGCGGGAAGGGAACGGGGTTCGGGGCAAGGCTGGCGCTGTTCTGGGCGCTGTTCTGCACGACGCCCGTGATGCTGTTGCAGGGGCTTGTCGCGGGCTTCATCGGGGCAGGGACCGGGGCGACGGTGGTGGGGGGGCTGGTTTTCGTGGTCTTCCTTTATCTGTGGATCAACATGCTGATCGAGGCGGAGCGGGCATGGAATTGACCGTGGCAAATCTGAGCGGTCTGGTGCGGCTGACTTTTCGGCGGCCACGCGAGGCGGCGCAGGTGGTGATGCGGCAGCCGCTGCCGATGCAGGCGCGGTGGGCCGCGCTGGCGTTGATGGCGGTCATGTCGGCCTTCCTGATGCAGGGGATGGCGGCGCTGCTGCCGCCCGCGGTGGCGCCGGATGGCACGGAATTGCAGCCGGTGGGGCCGTTCTTCTGGGCCGGGATGGTCGCCTTCGGCATGTTGATGACGGCCGTTCTGGCCTTTGTCGTGGGGCGCTGGCGGGGCGGGAAGGGCGAGTTGGCGGATTCGGTCATCCTGATCGCGTGGCTGCAGTTCATCCAGCTTCTGTTGGTGGTGCTGCAACTGGTCCTGCTGGTGGCGCTGCCGATCGCGGCACCCTTGGTGGAGATCGGGTCGCTGGTCATCTTCCTGTGGCTCTTGGTGAATTTCGTGGCCGAGATGCACGGCTTCCGGTCGCTGGGTCTGGTCTTTCTGGGGGTGATCATCACCTTCGTCGTGGCGGTCTTCGCTTTGAGCCTGCTGATGGTTTCGCTGGGGTTGGGCATCAATGTATGACGTCGAACAGGTCCGCGCGGAGTTTCCGATCCTGTCGCGGCAGGTGAACGGCAAGCCGCTGGTCTATCTGGACAATGGTGCTTCGGCGCAGAAGCCGCGGGCGGTGATCGAGGCGGTCACGCAGGCCTATTCGATGGAATATGCCAATGTTCACCGGGGCTTGCACTACCTTTCCAATCTTGCGACCGAGAAGTACGAGGCGGTGCGCGGCATCGTCGGGCGGTTCCTGAATGCCGATCCGGAAGAGATCGTCTTCAATTCCGGCACGACAGAGGGGATCAACCTTGTGTCCTATGGCTGGGCCGCGCCGAGGTTGCAGGCCGGGGACGAGATCGTGCTGTCGATCATGGAGCATCACGCCAATATCGTGCCGTGGCATTTCCTGCGGGAACGGCAGGGGGTTGTGCTGAAATGGGTTGAGTGCGACGCGAAGGGCGATCTGGACCCGCAGGCGGTGATCGATGCCATCGGGCCGCGCACGAAGCTGGTCGCGGTCACGCATATGTCGAACGTGCTGGGCACCGTGGTCGATGTGGCGGCGATCTGCGCGGGGGCGCGCGAGAAGGGCGTGCCGGTGCTGGTGGATGGAAGCCAGGCGGCGGTTCACATGCCGGTGGATGTGCGGGCCATCGGTTGCGATTTCTATGCGGTGACCGGGCACAAGCTTTACGGGCCAAGCGGTTCCGGGGCGATCTTCATACGTCGAGAGCGGATGGAGGAGATGCGGCCCTTCCTCGGCGGCGGTGACATGATCCGCGAGGTGGGCCGGGATTTCGTGACCTATAACGATCCGCCGATGAAGTTCGAGGCGGGGACGCCGTCGATCGTGGCGCAGATCGGGTTGGGCGTGGCGCTGGACTACATGATGGGTCTGGGGATGGAGAACATCGCCGCCCATGAGCGCAGCATCCGGGATTATGCGCGGGCGCGGCTGGCGGGCCTGAACTGGCTGAACGTGCAGGGGAATTCCGAGACGAAGGGGGCGATCTTCTCCTTCACCATGGCGGGGGCGGCGCATGCGCATGACATCTCGACCATCCTTGACAAGCGGGGCGTGGCGGTGCGCGCGGGCACGCATTGCGCCATGCCATTGATGGAGCATATGGGCGTGGGCGCGACCTGCAGGGCGTCTTTCGGGCTGTACAACACCAAGGCCGAGGTGGATGCGCTGATCTCGGCGCTGGAACTGGCGAACGAACTTTTCAACGGGTGACCGGGGCAGGGGGCGGATAGGCGGTTGCATCCCCTGCAGCTTTTCGGTAATCGGACGCTACAGCGCACCCATAGCTCAGCTGGATAGAGTGTTGCCCTCCGAAGGCAAAGGTCGCACGTTCGAATCGTGCTGGGTGCGCCAAATTTTCCCTTTGCTGTCATGTTTTTGTCCGGAACGGGGCTGATCCTTGCCGTGGGACGGGTGTGCAGGTGTAGCGATGGTCGAGGAAGGTTCTCGGGACGGTGAAGGTGGCGGGGCGGCAGGGCCGAGGCTTCCGCCGGATATCCGGCAAGATCGCGGGTTGAATCGGTTCTTGGGGGTCTTTCTGATTGCAGCGGCGGTGCTGCCTGCGATGCCGATCTACACCACCGTCAAGCATAGCGGATTCCGGCGGGTGGCCGATTGGCCGGATGTCTTTTTCCTGATGGGGCTGCTGTCCGTTGCCTTCGTGGCGATTGGTCTGCGTCTGCTTTTCGTTTCGCGTCCGTTGGGTTCCGGTGTGACCTTTCACGAGGGCGGATTCACGATGCGGGTGCGGCGCTTCTCTGACATGCGCGACGAACGGTATGAGTGGTCAGAGATCGCGGAGATTGGGATGGAGTCCTTTGGCAGCACCACGGGATATCACATCCGGCTGATCGGGGGAAAGAAACTGGGCTATGGCGGCATCCACATCCCGGTGAGCAACAGGGTTTTCCTTGCGCGTCTGCAGGAGTCGGCGGCGGCCGCGGGCTATCGGATGGAGCGGGAGGGGATCAACCTGTTCTTCTACGAGAAGTGGGTCTGGACAGTGCGGCGGGTGGATGGTTCGGTTGCAGGGGGATAGGTTTCGATGCATCTGGGTGTTGTCACCAAGTTTGAGCGTCGCTTGGTCTGCAAAGTAGAAATGTCGTTTGAGGGCTCCGGAGCAGGACCGGGCAGGGCGGAGACCGCCAATATCGCAGACCTGACCGGTCCTGCGGTCCTGGTTACTCCGCAGCATGCGTCGAGGCCGCTTGCGCCCGTCTTTCCGCCCGTTTGTCGAGCCAACTCTTGCGTCCAGGGCTCTTCTTTCCTGTTGGGGTATACTGAGTGCGCTGTTTCCCGATCTTTGGCGCTTTCTGTTCAGCGTCTTGAAGCGCTTTGGCGTAGGACAAGACCTCCGATAAACGCTTGTTCTCGGTGATCGCAGCGTGGGTCACACGCTGCTGATCAGGATCGAACACCGAGTAGGGCAGGGAGAAGCCTTTCCAGCGCACTTCAAAGCGTCCATCCGCCCAAGCATATGTATCAACATACTTGCCAACGAGGCTGCGGGAGAGCTCGGTCTCTTCCAGCATGATGCGCTTCCTCTCGTAAGAGAAAGTCAACTGCTGGGTGACATGACGCTCGTCGCGCCAACACAGGATGTCGTTGAGGCGATCCGGCGTCTCCGTGACCGCGCGATGCAGGTTGTCAGGGCGGGCAGGGGGGCGGGCAAACTGCTGGTTGTGCCGAAGAATGTACCCTGGCAACCAGTCATTCCCAGCCTTCATGCCGGTGATGCCATCGAGGCGCATCTCCTTGACCAGTCGATCCTGCAGAGTACGGTTTTTGCGCTCCACGCGACCCTTAGCCTGACTCGAATTTGCGCAAAGAATCTCGATGTTTAACTCCAGAAGTGCACGCCCGAACTGCGTGGTCTGATGGCCTGTCCTGGCATCGGATTTGGCAACCCGGAACACGGAATGCTTGTCCGAGTAGAAGGCTACTGGCTTGCCATGGGACCGCAGATATCCAGCCAGCATCTCGAAATACGAGAAGGTGCTCTCCGAGGGCACAAAGCGCATCTCCTGGATCGCACCCGTCGCATCATCCACGGCCACGATCAGGGTGCAGGGCGGGTCACGATCCTCAAACCAGCGATGATCGGAGCCATCGATCTGCACCAGCTCTCCATAGCATTCCCGCCGAAGCCGAGGACGATGGAAGACCCGCCGCTGGCTGCGTGAGAGCCAGAGTCCGTCCTCGACCATCCATTTGCGCAGGGTCTCGCGCGAGACATTCACGCCATCACGCTCCGCCAGCTTCTCGGCCGCCAATGTCGGACCGAAATCAGCATACTGTTCGCGCACAATTGCCAGCGTCAGATCGCGCAAGCCTTCGAGGCGGCGGTTATTCGACGGCCTTCCGCGAGACTTGTGTCTCAAGGCCACTGCGCCGTCCTCGCGGAAGGTCCTCAGCAAGCGCTGAACCTGTCGCTCGCTCAGACATAAAACTGAGGCCGCTTCGCTCGTCGACATCCGGCCCGCCACTACGCCGGACAGCACTTCAACGCGGTGAACTTCGCGCTCGCTCATCAGCACCCATCCCATGCCGCCGACTCCTTTGTTGGAAGGACAGGGCGACATTCTAACTTTGCTCAGGTGCGACAGTTCTACTTTGCGCTTACATCTGGATATCCGATAATCAATATTATGTCATGTACCGACTGTGGTGGCATCCTGCTGGCGTACCACGACCGCTTGGGTTAGAAGCGCGGCACACCCTTCTTTTGCTGGAGCATGGCCATGGAGTTTTCGCGGAAGATCAAGATCGCGCCGTCGATCCTTTCGGCGGATTTCGCGAATTTCGGGGCTGAGTGCCGGGCCATCGAGGATCAGGGTGCGGATTGGGTTCATGTGGATGTGATGGATGGGCATTTCGTGCCGAACCTGACCTTCGGGCCTGCGATGTGCGCGGCGATCCGGCCGCATATCAAGGGCGTAATGGATGTGCATCTGATGATCGCGCCGGTGGACCCCTATATCGAGGCCTATGCGGCGGCGGGTGCGGATGTGATCACTGTGCATCTGGAGGCTGGGCCGCATATTCACCGTACGCTGCAAGCCATTCGGAATACAGGGAAAAAAGCGGGGCTGGCGATCAACCCCGGAACCGGACTCGATGCGGTGGCGCATCTTCTGGACATGGTAGACCTGATCTGCGTGATGACGGTCAATCCGGGCTTTGGCGGGCAGAAATTCATTCATTCCCAAGTGGATAAGGTGCGTTCCTTGCGTGCCATGATCGGGGATCGGCCCATCCATATCGAGATCGACGGTGGCGTGACGGTGGAGACGGCGCCGCTGGTTGCGGCGGCGGGCGCGGATGTGCTGGTGGCGGGTTCCGCCGTGTTCAAGGGCGGTTCGGTGGCCAATCCCGCGCCCTATGGCGAGAACATCCGGGCGATCCGGGCGGCGGCGGAGAAGGCCGTCTGAGCCTGTCCGGGTCCTGTGCCGGAAACTGTACCGCAACCTGTCAGCACGCGGCGGGCGGTGCGGTGAGAGGGCGTTAAGGGTTGCGCCGGGCGTGTGGCGGGGTGAACCCCGCCCTACACGACGGCTTTTTCGGCGAAGGGGCGGCCTTCCAGCATCCGTTCGACCGAGAGGTCGGAGAGATCGAGGCTTTGCCAGCCGCCCGTCAGCAGATGTTCGGCAATGCCGCGCCCGACGGCGGGGGATTGTTGCAGGCCGTGGCCGGAGAAGCCGTTGATGAGGTAGAGGTTGGGCAGTGCCGGATGCGGGCCCAGAACGGCGTTCTGGTCCAGCACGTTATAGGCGTAATGGCCGACCCAGTGGCGGATGACCTTGACCGCGTCGAAGCCCGGCGCGCGGTGCCAGAGGGCGGGCCAGATGATCTCTTCCCAGAGGTGCAGGTCGGGGTCGAAATCATCGGCGTCGCAGGGGCCGTCTTCGGCCGGGACGGTGGCGGTGATCCATTGCTTGTGTTCCGGCCTGATCCAGTAGTCGCGGTCGATCATCAGGGGTGCATGCGGCAGTCGGGCATTGGGCGCGTCGATCACGAATACGGTGCGCTTGCGCGGTTCGATGGCGATGTCGAGGCCCGCCATGCGCAGGATCTGCGCGGCGCGGGGGCCTGCGGCATTGACGGCGGCGCCGCAGGAGACGTGCCCCCCCTGCCCCAGCGTGACGCCGATGATGCGCCCCCCGGTCACGGTCAGGCCTGTGACGGTATCGGTGAGGAATCTCGCGCCGAGTTGCCGGGCCGCGGCGCGGAAGCCGTTCAGCAGGCCCATATTGTCGAAGAAGCCTTCGTCGCGGGGGCCGAAACTGGCGCCCGTCAGATCATCGGTGTTCAGCCAAGGGAAGCGCGCGGCGGTTTCCTGCGGCGTGAGGATTTCCGTCGCCGCGCCGTGGTCGCGCTGCAGGGCTGCGAGATCGGTCAGGGTTTGCAGGCCTTCGGCGGTGCGGGTGAGGAAGAGATAGCCGTTTTCGCGCAGGCCGAGGTCGGGGATGCCGACATCGAGGCCGAGGTGATCCTGGAAATGCTTGATGAACTGGATGCCGAAGCGGGAGATTTCCACGTTCACGGGATTCGAGAATTGTTGCCGGATGCCTGCGGCGGCCAGCGCGGTGGAGGCGCGGGCGAAGGTTGGGTCGCGTTCGACAACGAGGACGTCGAGGTCGGGCTGCATTTTCTTCAACCAGAAGGCGACCGAGGCCCCCATGACCGCCCCGCCGATCACCACGACATCCGCTTTCATCGCTCTCTCCCTGCGGGAACGGGTCTGACCACTCGACAGGCCCATGATTGCGTGCGTAAACAGAAGGATAGCCAAGGGCAAGACGCGCCGGCGGAGACACGGCGCCGAGGGGATGGGGACGAGGCCTTGAGCGAGGTTCTGACGCTTTTGTCGCGGATTGCCGAGGCAACCGCCGTCCGTCCGGTATGGGAAGCGGCGACGGGCTATTTTGCGGGACTGGGATTCGGGCGGGTGAATTATGGCTTTACCCGGTTCCTCAGCGACCGGTCCATCGGGGACCCGGAGGATGCGGTCTTTCTGACGACGGCGGATGCCGATTACGCGCGGCGCTATTTCTCGGGCGGGCTTTATGCGCGGACGCCGGCCTTCCGTTGGGCGCAGGAGAATACCGGGGCCTGCACATGGCGCTGGGTGCAGGAGGCGCTGGAGCGCGGGGAGTTGAGCGCGGATGAGACGGCGGCGGTGCGGCAGAATGCGGCCATGGGGATCCGCGCGGGGGTCACGGTGAGTTTCCCCGAGGCCTCCAGCCGGGCGAAGGGGGCGCTGGGGTTGATCGCCGATCCGGGGATCGACCATGACGGGGTGGATGCGATCTGGGCGCGTGACGGGGATGCGGTGATGGCGGTGGCCAACATGATGCATCTGAAGATCGTGAACCTGCCGGGCGCGATGCGGCGGCGACCGCTGACGCAGCGCCAGCGCGAGGCGTTGGAATGGGTGGCCGATGGCAAGACGACGCAGGACGTGGCGTTGTTGATGGGGGTGTCGCCCGCGATGGTGGAAAAGCATCTGCGCCTTGCGCGCGAGGCGCTGGATGTGGAGACGACGGCGCAGGCGGTGGCCAAGGCCGCGCTGTTGAACATGATCTTCCAGAAGGAAGGGGCCTGTGCGCCCCCTGCCCCCCATGCCACGGCGGCGAGGTAGGGATTCCCTGACTATCCTGACGCTGGGTAAACTGATCATAAGGCCGCAGTCCCGCAGAGTGACGGCTTCGGCCAAGGGACGGCTGACGGGGTGAACGGCCGCGATTTCGCCGCATCCATCAGCGGGCCTGTTTCCCCTCCCCGGGGGGAGCGTCGGGCCCTGCCGCGAGGGTGGAAATTTCCCGCCGCCCGACCGGCTTGTCGAGTGTTTCCGGCCTAATCCCCAAGGCCGGAGAATGGTGAAACGGTGCAGTCGCAAGGCTGCACCGTTTTTTCATGCGCGGGCCCCCTGCCCTGCCTTCCGAAGGGGCAAAGGAAAAAGCCCGCCCCTTGCGGGACGGGCCTTTGTCTTTGGTCAGCGGAGCGATCAGCCCTGAAGCGCCTTGGCGACTTCGGCGGCGAAATCTTCCTGCTTCTTCTCGATGCCTTCGCCGACGGCGACGCGGGCATAGCCGGTGATTTCCACGCCCGCTTCCTTGGCGGCCTGTTCGACCGTCAGATCGGGGTTGATCACGAAGGCCTGACCCAGCAGCGTGTTTTCCGACAGGAACTTCTTCATCCGGCCCGGGATGATGTTGTTGTGGATCACCTGCTCGGGCTTGGGCTTCGAGGAGGCCGCGTTCTCTTCCAGCGCCTTGGCGGTCTGGACGGCGAGTTCACGCTCCACCACGGCCGGGTCGAGGGTCGCTTCGGACAGCGAGAGCGGGTTGGTCGCCGCGATGTGCATCGCGAACTGGCGCCCGATCTCTTCGGCCTTGGCGGCATCGCCCTTCAGCGCGACGAGGACGCCGATCTTGCCCATGCCCGCGGTCGCCGCGTTGTGGACGTAGGAGACGACGGTGTCGCCTTCCAGAACGTGCAGGCGGCGGAAGGTCATGTTCTCGCCGATGCGGGCGATGGCTTCCTGGATCACGGTGTCGACGGTCTTGCCGTTCAGCGCGGCGGCCTTCACCACCTCGACCGACTCGCCGACGGTCAGGGCGACGTTGGCCACGTCACGGACCAGCGCCTGGAAATCCTCGTTCTTGGCGACGAAGTCGGTTTCCGAGTTGATCTCGACCGCGACGCCCTTGCCGGTGGTCACGGCGACGCCGACGAGGCCTTCGGCGGCGACGCGGTCGGCCTTCTTGGCGGCTTTGGCGAGGCCCTTGGTGCGCAGCCAGTCGACGGCGGCTTCCATGTCGCCATTCGTCTCGGTCAGCGCCTTCTTGGCATCCATCATCCCTGCGCCGGTCGAATCGCGCAGTTCCTTCACCATGCTTGCGGTGATCGTCATGTCAGACTCCTGAAATTCCTGTGTGACCCGGCAGGTATCCCTGCCGGGCATACGCCCCGTGAGGGGCAGCGATCAGGCTTCGGCGACGGCTTCTTCTTCCGGCGCGGTTTCCAGCGCGCCGAGGTCGATGCCGGCGGCGCCCAGCTGGGCGGACATGCCGTCAAGCGCCGCGCGGGCGACGAGGTCGCAGTAGAGCGCGATGGCGCGCGCCGCGTCGTCGTTGCCGGGGATGACGTAATCCACGCCCTTGGGCGAGCAGTTGGTGTCGACCACGGCCACGACCGGGATGCCGAGCTTCTGCGCCTCGAGGATGGCGAGGTCTTCCTTGCCCACGTCGATGATGAAGATCAGGTCCGGGGTGCCGCCCATTTCACGGATGCCGCCGAGGGAGGCCTGAAGCTTGGCCTGCTCGCGCTCCATGTTCAGGCGCTCTTTCTTGGTCAGGCCTTCGGCGCCATGCGCCATCAGCTCGTCGATCTGCTTGAGGCGGTTGATCGACTGGGAGACGGTCTTCCAGTTGGTCAGCGTGCCGCCCAGCCAGCGGTGGTTCATGTAGAACTGGGCGCATTTCTCGGCGGCTTCGGCGATCGGCTTCTGGGCCTGACGCTTGGTGCCGACGAAGAGGATGCGGCCGTTCTTGGCGACGGTGTCGCGCACGACCTTCAGCGCCTGTTCCAGCATGGGAACGGTCTGGGTCAGGTCGATGATGTGGATGCCGTTGCGGTCCCCGTAGATGTATTCGCCCATCTTGGGGTTCCAGCGTGCGGTCTGGTGGCCGTAGTGGACGCCAGCTTCAAGCAGCTGACGCATGGAGAACTCGGGAAGAGCCATGTCCTATTCCTTTCCGGTTTAGCCCTTGGCCTCGCTGTCTCATCCCCTGCGGGACAACCGGCGGACCGGACGGGATTTCTCCCCGTCAAGCCCAAGCGAAGCCTGTGAAGTGCGCGTGCCTTTAGGGGGTTTTGCCGGGATGCGCAAGTGGGGTTGGGGGATTTGGTCCTTTCCCGCCCCTTCGACCTTTACGTTACAGCAACGGGAAGTCCTGATAATGATCACGATGAGGATTCGTGTGTGTTGAATCCCTGTGCGAGTACGGGACGTAGTAATGAGTGCCAAGCCGTTATCCGGCAATCTGGCGTTGTCGAATGCCAAGCGGGCGAAGAACGACGAGTTCTACACCCAATGGGCGGATATCGAACGCGAGATGAATGCCTATCTGGAATACGATCCGGATGTGTTCCGGGGCAAGACGATCCTGCTGCCCTGCGATGACCCGGAATGGAGCAACTTCACCAAGTTATTCGCGCTGCATTTCCGGGATTTCGGGCTGAGGAAGCTGATTTCCACCAGCTATGCCCCGCGCAGCAATGCGGGCGGCAGTTTCTATCAGCCGACCCTGTTCGAGACGGCGAGCCCCGATTACAGCGCCGCCAAGTCGATGAAGCGGGGGCGGGTCTTCGTGCTGGATGCGGACAGGAATGCCGACGACCGTATCGATATCGACGACCTGCGGTGGAGCTATCTTGAGGAGGATGGCGATTTCCGCAGCCGCGAGGTGACGGCGCTGCGGGATGAGGCGGATATCGTGGTGACGAACCCGCCCTTCAGCCTGTTCCGCGATTTCGTGGCATGGCTGGTGGCGGGGGGGAAGAAATTCTCGGTCATCGGGAACAGCAATGCGACGACCTACAGCGAGATCTTCCCGCTGATCCAGCAGAACAGGCTGTGGCTGGGGCCGACGATCACCAGCGGCGACCGGGAGTTCCGCGTTCCCCACAGCTATCCGCTGGATGCGGCAGGGTTCCGAGTGGATGCCGAAGGGAACAAGTACATCCGCGTGAAATCCGTGCGCTGGTTCACAAACATCGACCATGGGCGACGGCACGAGCCGCTTCAGTTGATGACCATGGCGGAGAACATCAAGTTCAGCCGCCACAAGGAGGTGCGGGGGATCGGCTATGCACGCTACGATAACTATGATGCCATTGAAGTTGGCTTTACGGATGCAATTCCGTCTGACTATGACGGTGTGATGGGTGTGCCCATCACCTTTCTGGACAAATACAATCCCGACCAGTTCGAAATCCTTGGAACAACCGAGTCCAACGCGCCGGACAACCCTTTCCGCACGCGTGTCTACACGTCGCAGGAATGCCGGGATGCCTATGCCGCCCGCTTTGGCAAGCCGGGAACATATGACCTGAATGCATCGGGTGTGGTTGAAGGGGTCAAGGTATTCAAGCGGATCCTGATCCGCAGGAAGGGGGCCGCGAAATGAAGGCCGACCTGCAGCAATTCAGCGTCCGGGAGATCGTGGAAGGGTTCCACTTCAGCGAGTTGGAGGGCAAGGGGCTTTTCGGGCTGGCCGGAAGGCTTGTGATCCAGCCGGAATATCAGCGCAATTACATCTATGGCGATGGCAAGCGCGATGTCGCGGTGATCGACTCGCTCTTGCGGGGCTATCCGCTGGGTCTGATCTATTTCAATGACGGGGATGGCAGACTGGAGGTGCTGGACGGCCAGCAGCGCATCACCAGCATCGGGCGTTTCGTCACCGGGAAATTCGCGATCCGGCGGGATGGGCGCGAGCAGACCTTTTCTTCGCTGTCGCGGGAGGAGCGGGAAAGGATCATGGAGGCCCGCCTTCTCGTCTACATCTGCTCGGGGACGGAGAGGGAGATAAAGGACTGGTTCCAGACGATAAACATCGCGGGCGTCCAACTGAAACCGCAGGAAATACTGAACGCGATCTATTCCGGGCCGTTCGTGACGGCGGCCAAGGCGGTGTTTTCGAATTCCTCCAATGCCAACCAGCAGCGTTGGGCGGCCTATGTGACCGGGGACCCGAAGCGGCAGGAGGTGCTGGCGGTCGCGCTGTCATGGGTGGCGGCGTCGCAGGGGATGACGGTCGACGGGTATATGGCGCAGCATCGGCAGGATACGGGCATCGCGGGGTTGCAGGGTTACTTCGAGGCGGTGATGGGCTGGATCGATGCCGTCTTCATCCGCCCGCCCGACCCGGAGATGCGCGGGTTGGACTGGGGGCGGCTGTATGAGGCATATCGAGGGACGGGCTTTGACCCTGCGGCGGTGGAGGCGCGGGTGAGCGCCCTGCGCGCGGATGAGGCGGTGAAGGACAAGCGGGGCATCTATGAATTCGTGCTGGGCGGCGAGGTGCAGACGCAGCTTCTGGACGTGCGGCTGTTCGAAGACTCGGTCAGGCGGCAGGTCTATGAGGCGCAGACCGCAGCGGCGCGGGCGACCGGACGGTCGAACTGCCCGCTTTGCGCGGTGGGCAATGCAGCCCATGCCGGGAAGATCTGGGCGTTAAAGGAGATGGAGGCGGACCATGTCGCGGCTTGGTCGAGGGGCGGAAAGACGGATGCCGCCAATTGCGAGATGCTGTGCGTGACGCATAACCGGGCGAAGGGGAACAGGTGAGGCTGGACCCGGGCAGGCCGTTTCGCGCTGTGGAAGCGTCCTTCAGCGGGTCAGGAGCGCCCAGTCGGGGAAATCGGGTTGCCAATGGGCATCGCCCTGCGCGGGGCGGCGGGCGGCTTCGCGGAAGCCTGCGGCGTGGTAGAGGGCGAGTGCCACCTCCGGCGGGGTGACCCCGCCCCGGACATGATCCGGGGCCTCCGCGCGGCGGGCCGCGACGTCCACGGTCGGGCCCGGGACGGGGTTTCGGGGGGCGGCGGCGATCAGGGCCTGCGGGCCCTGCCCCGCCTGCGCCAGCATGAGGCGGGCGAGGCCGCGGCGGCGGTGGGCGGGGAAGACGGCCAGAGCGTTGATGTAGAGCGCGTGGCGGGGGGCGAGGTTTTCCAGTTCCACCAGCGGGCGGGCGGTGGCGGGAAGGTCTTGGGTCGGCAGCGGTTCGGGGGGAAGGGTCCAGCACATGATCATCCCGGCGGGCTGGCCTTCGGACATGAGGATGCGGGTGTTGCGATAGCTGAACCCGCCCGTGTCGCGCTGCGCGCGGCGGAGGGCGAAGGTTTCCGGGTCTTCGCCGGGCGGGGTGAGCGCGGCCCAGAGCGCGCGGGCCATGCCGTGGCTGGCCATGTCCATCAGCGAAACGATGATGGCGGCGTCGTCCTTGGTGGCGGGGCGCAGGTCGGGCATGGGGAAGGCATGGCATGTTGCGGGACGGGTTGAAAGCCCCTGCCCTTCGCCTCTAGATGGGGGCATGAGCGCGCAGCCTGACATCCTTTGCATCGGTTCGGTCCTGTGGGACATCATCGGGCGGTCCTCGCTTGCCATGCGGCAGGGGTCGGACGTGCCGGGGCGGATCACGCGGCTGCCCGGTGGCGTCGCCATGAACATCGCCATGACGCTGGCGCGGTTCGGGCTGCGGCCTGCGGTGCTGACCTCCATCGGGCGGGATGCGGCGGGGGAGGAACTGGTCGCGGCCTGCGGGCGGCTGGGGGTGGAGACGGGTTTCGCCTATCGGTCGGAGGACCTGCCGACGGATCAGTACATGGCGGTGGAGGGCGCAAACGGGTTGATCGCCGCCATTGCCGACGCGCATTCGCTGGAGGCGGCGGGGGAAAAGATCCTGCGGCCCTTGGCGGATGGATCGCTGGGCTCGGCCGAGGCGCCATGGGCGGGGATGATCGCGCTTGACGGGAACCTGACGGTGCATCTTCTGGCCGAGATCGCAGGGTCGCCCCTGTTCGCGGCGGCGGATCTGCGGGTGGCGCCTGCCAGCCCGGGCAAGGCGGAGCGGTTGCTGCCCTTGATGGGGCATCGCGGGGCGGTGCTTTACGTGAACCTCGAAGAGGCGCGGCTGATCGGGCATGAGGCCTATGACAGCGCGGGCGCGGCGGCGGAGGGGTTGCTGGCGCGCGGTGCGGCGCGGGTTCTGGTCACCGATGGCGGGCGGGCCTGTGCCGAGGGGGCGCGGGGCGCGGGGGTGATCGTGGATCATCCGCCGCAGGTGATGGTGACGCGGGTCACGGGGGCCGGGGATACGTTCATGGCGGCGCATGTCGTGGCGGAACGGCGCGGCGCGGACCGGGCGGCGGCGCTGGCGGCGGCGATCCGGGCTGCGGCGGTCTATGTGAGCGGGGAGGCCCCGGCATGAGCGTCTTTGACAGAATGGCATGGTTGAACCCGCCCGCCATGGCGGCGGTAGAGGGAGAGGCGCTGCGCGTCGTCACCGCCGAGGGCACGGATTTCTGGCGCGAGACCTTTTACGGGTTCACCCGCCATTCTGGGCATTTCCTGTGGGAGGAGGTGCCGGGCGATTTCACCGCCGAGGTGGTGATCGTGGGGCGCTATGAGGCGCTTTATGATCAGGCGGGGTTGATGATGCGTCTGTCGGATCGGCATTGGATCAAGTGCGGGATCGAGGTGAATGACGGGGTGCCGGTCTTTTCGACCGTGGTCACCGATGGCAAATCCGACTGGGCGACGATGCCCCTGCCCTTCGACGCCGCGCGGGTGCGGCTGCGGCTGAGCCGGCATGGCGATGCGGTGCGGGTGGATGTGGCGCGGCCCGGGGGCGGCTGGTTTCTGGCGCGGCTGGGGCATCTGCCGGGGGATGGGCCAGCGCAGGTGGGCGTGATGGCCTGTTCGCCGGAACGCGGCGGGTTTGAGGTCCTGTTCAGCGACTATCGCAGGGGGCCGCCGATCGCGCGGGACCTGCATAACGGATTGTAAGGAGAGAGCGATGGATCGTCTGGTTTTCGCGCCCGAGGTGGCGGCGGCGCTGCGCGATGGTGCGCCGGTGGTGGCGCTGGAATCCACGATCATCACCCATGGGATGCCATGGCCGCAGAATGTGGAGACGGCGCGGCGGGTGGAGGCGGAGGTGCGCGCCCATGGCGCGGTGCCCGCGACGATGGCCGTGATGGCGGGCCGCATCCATGTGGGGCTGACGGAGGCGGAGCTTGAGGGGCTTGGTCAGGCGCGGGGCGTGGCGAAGCTGAGCCGGGCGGATCTGGCCGCTTGCGTCGCGACGGGCGGGACCGGGGCCACGACGGTGGCGGCCACCATGATCTGCGCGCGGCTGGCGGGGATTTCGGTCTTTGCCACGGGCGGGATCGGCGGCGTGCATCGCGGGGCGGAGACATCCTTCGACATTTCCGCGGATCTGCCGGAACTGGCGCAGACGGCGGTGACGGTGGTGGCTGCCGGGGCGAAGGCCATTCTGGACCTGCCGAAGACCTTGGAATGGCTGGAGACGGCGGGGGTGCCCGTGATCGCCTTTGGGCAGGAGGCCTTTCCGGCCTTCTGGTCGCGGGATTCGGGGTTGAAGGCGCCGCTCCGGATGGACAGCTCCGAGGAGATCGCGGCGGCGGCGCGGATGCGGGCGGCGCTGGGTCTGCCGGGGGGGCAGTTGGTGGCCAATCCGATTCCGGCGGAGGCCGAGATTGCACGGGCCGAGATCATGCCGGTGGTGGAGCAGGCATTGGCCGAGGCCGCGGCGCAGGGAATTGCCGCGAAGGCGGTGACGCCCTTTCTTTTGCAGCGCATCTTCGAATTGACCGGGGGGCGGTCGCTGGAGGCGAATATCGCCCTCGTTCTGAACAATGCCCGCCTTGGTGCGGCGATTGCGGAGGCCTTGGCGCGCGGGGCGTGATGCTGCGGGTTGTCTGGGCCCCAAGCTGTTCCTAAATTGGCGGGAACAAGGGAACCGGGGCAATGAGCGAAACAACACCGCCGCGGCGCAGCCTTCTGGGCGCGCTGCGGGCGAGTTTTCTGACAGGACTGGTCGTCGTGCTGCCCACGGGGTTGACCCTGTGGCTGATCTGGTCGGTCGTGGGCTGGCTGGACGGGTGGATATTGCCCCTGATCCCGGCGGCCTATCAGCCGGAGGCCTTGGTGCATCGCTTCCTTGGGCCGGAGGCGAATTTCCCGCTGCGCGGCGTGGGCGTGGCGGTGTTCCTTGTCTTCACGGTGCTGATCGGCTGGATGGCGCGCGGGTTCCTTGGCCGGGCCTTCATGAGTCAGGCGGAATTGCTGGTGGACCGGGTGCCGGTGGTGCGGTCGGTCTATGGCGGGTTGAAGCAGATCACCGAGACGGTCTTCGCGCAGAAGGAGAAGACCTTCGACCGCACCTGTCTGGTGCAGTTCCCGCGGGAAGGGTCTTGGTCGGTGGGACTGGTCGCTACGACGCCGAAGGGAGAGATCGCGGCGAAACTGCCGGGGGCGGACATGATCGCGGTCTTCGTGGCGCTGACGCCGCTGACCTCGGGCGTGCTGATCTATGTGCCGCGGGCAGATGTGATCTTTCTGGACATGAAGCCCGACGAGGCGGCGAAACTGGTGGTTTCGGGGGGGCTGGTCTATCCGGCGGTGAAGGAGCCGTTGATCGGCAAGTAGGTCAGCCGAAGAGGGCGGCGAGGTCGAGGCTGGCGTGGCGGCCAAGGGCCGTGCGGTGCTGGCCGAGGAAGCCGTGGCAGGCGTCGCGGCCAGCGGTGAAGAGACGGTCGATCAGCGCCGGATTGGGCGAGAGCTTGGTGGTGGCGGAAAGGTCGGTCATCAGCCCGTCATCGGCGATGAGGTGGAGCAGGACATCCTTCATGCGGCCGCGTTCCATACGGCCTTCGGCGATCAGGCGTTTGACGAAGTTCACCGCGCGGAGTTCGCCCAGAAGGGCGGCGTGGAAGCTGATTTCGTTGATGCGGTTCTGGATGTCGAGCGGGGACATGGGCACGGCATCGCGCAGCCAAGGGTTGATGGAGACGATGACGATGTCGTCAGGCAGGTCCGGGGCATAGAGGGGGAAGAGCGCGGGATTGCCGGAATAGCCGCCGTCCCAATAGGCCTCGCCCTCGATGGTGACGGCCTGAAAGACGGAAGGCAGGCAGGCGGAGGCGAGAAGCGCCTCGGGCGTGAGGGCGTCGCCTTCGAAGATGCGGATGCGCCCCGTGCGGACATTGGTCGCGCCGACGAAAAGGCGCGGGCCTTCGGAGTGGCAGACGCCGGAGAAATCGAGACGGCGGACCACGGGTTCCAGCGGGTTTTCCCAGAACGGACCCCAGCCATAGGGCGACCAGACCTGCGCGGCGATGCCTTGGGGCGAGACGGGGAAGGCGGTTTCCACCGCCTCGGAGACGAGGCGGGAGGCGGACCAGAAGGGCTGCATCCAGCGGGCCATGCGGAAATCGCCGACATTGGCCACCTGCGCCCAGAGCGCGGCGAGGCTGTCGCGCGCGCCCTGACGGCCGCCCGCGATCATCCCGGCCTTCAGGGCGGCGGCGTTCAGCGCACCTGCGGAGGTGCCGGAGAGGGCGGCGATTTCCAGCCCCTCCTCCTCCAGCAGGCGGTCGAGGACGCCCCAGGTGAAGGCGCCATGGGCGCCGCCACCCTGCAGGGCGAGGTTGAGGCGGGTGGTCACAGCGCCGTCCAGCCGCCATCCACGCTGATCGTGGTGCCGGTCACCTGATCGGCATAGGGCGAGCAAAGATAGACCACCGTGCCGCCGATCTGTTCGGTGGTGGCGAATTGGCGCGAGGGTTGGCGCAGGAGCATCACCTCGCGGATGACGGTGTCGCGGTCCATGTTGTGGACCTTCATCTGATCGGGGATCTGCGCCTCGACCAAGGGGGTGAGGACATAGCCGGGGCAGATGGCGTTGCAGGTGATCCCCTGCCCCGCCGTTTCCAGCGCCACGGTCTTGGACAGGCCGACGACGCCGTGCTTGGCCGCGATATAGGCGGATTTGAAGGGGCTGGCGGTCAGGCCATGGGCGGAGGCGATGTTGACGATGCGCCCCCATCCCTTTGCCCGCATCCCCGGCAGGGCGGCGGCGGTGGTGTGGAAGGCGGAGGAGAGGTTGATGGCGAGGATCTGGTTCCACTTTTCGACCGGGAACTCCTCGACCGGGGCGACATGCTGGATGCCTGCATTGTTCACGAGGATGTCGCAGGCCCCGGCCTTTTCCACCAGCGCGCGGCAGGCGGTGGCATCGGACATGTCGGCGGCGATGTAGCGGGCGGTGACGCCGTGATCGGCGGCGAGGCGCGCGGCGAGCGCGTGATCCTCGGGGCGGTCGGTGAAGCTGTTGATGACGATGTCGGCGCCCGCCTTGGCCAATTCCTCGGCAACGCCAAGGCCGATGCCGGAATTCGATCCGGTGATGATGGCGGTCTTGCCCTTCAGGTCCATGATGGCCCCCTTTTGCTGCATCTGCGAAAGCTATGCATGCTGCGGGGGCGAATTCTACCCCTGTTACGCGGCTGTCGCGGGGGTGTGATGCATAAAAAAACGCCGGCCAGAGGCCGGCGTTCAGTTATTGAGGCAGGTTTCATACAGGCAAGAAACCTATCGAGCAGTACAGTCTATATACGCGCCCTGTTGCCGGTATCCAAGCTAAAAGTTTGAAAAGGCTGGCAAGCGGGTCTAGGCTCGCTGTCAATAAAAACGTCGCTTCGAGGAGTGTTGCAGGTATGGGGACAGTGACTTTCGCCGGGATCAGGGGCATGGCCGCCGCCTTCATCTGTGCGATCACGCCGGTGGCGGCAGGCGCGGATACGCATGGCATAGCTATGTATGGAAAGCCCGCCCTGCCCCCGGATTTTGTGTCCCTGCCCTATGCAAACCCGGATGCCCCCAAGGGCGGGCGGATCGTCTTCGGCGAGAGCGGGGGGTTCGATTCCCTGAACCCGTTCATCGTGAACGGCATCGCCCCGGCGGGTGTCAGCGCCCTTACGATCGAGACACTGCTGGGCCGGTCCTATGACGAGCCCTTCACGCTGTACGGTCTGCTGGCCGAATCGGTGGTGACCGATGAGTCGCGCAGTTTCGTGGAATTCACCCTGCGGCCCGAGGCCCGATTCTCGGACGGGAGCCCGGTGACGGTGGAGGATGTGATCTGGTCCTTCGAGACGCTGGGGACCAAGGGGCAGCCGCGCTATGCCGCCGCCTATGCGAAGGTGGCGCGCGTGGAGAAGGTGGGGGAGCGCGGCGTGCGATTCACCTTCAACACGGAGGATCGGGAATTGCCGCTGCTTCTTGGTCTGCGGCCTGTCTTGAAGAAGGCGCAGTGGGAGGGGAAGGATTTCACGGCCTCCTCTCTTGAGCCGGTGATCGGTTCTGGGCCCTATGTGGTGGCGGATCTGGAGCCGGGGCGGTTCGTCACCTATCGCAAGGACCCCGATTGGTGGGGGGCGGATCTGGCCTTCAACCGGGGGCAGCACAATCTGGACGAGATCCGCTATGACTATTTCGGCGATGGCGGCGTGGTCTTCGAGGCCTTCAAGGCGGGCGAGATCACCAGTTGGCGCGAGACGAACCCGGTGAAATGGGAACAGCAATACGATTTCCCTGCCGTCACATCCGGCGAGGTGGTGAAATCGGTGATCCCGCATGCGCGGCCATCCGGGATCGAGGGGTTCGTCTTCAATACGCGTCGCCCGATCTTTCAGGATTGGCGGGTGCGCGAGGCGCTGATCACGGCCTTCAACTTCGAACTGGTCAACCGCACGCTGAACGGCGGCATCCCGCCGCGCATCCAGAGCTATTTTTCCAACTCGCCCTTGGGGATGGTGCCCGGCGCGCCTGCCGAGGGGCGCGTGGCGGAATTGCTGGAGCCGTTCCGGGGCGAATTGCTGCCCGGCGCGATGGAGGGCTATGCACTGCCGGTGGGGGACGGGAGCGAGGCGAACCGGGGCGCGATCCGGGCGGCGACGGCCCTGCTGGAAGAGGCGGGCTGGACGGTGCAGGACGGCGTGTTGAAGAACGCGGCCGGGGAGCCCTTCGCCTTTGAGATCGTGCTGGTGAACGGGGCGACCGACATCATCAACGCGGCCACGATCTATGTGGAAGGGTTGAAGCGGCTGGGGATCGAGGCGCGGGTCGTGACCATCGATTCGGCCCAATACAAGGAGCGCACGACGAATTACGATTTCGACATGACCCATTACATCCGGTCCTTGTCGCTGTCGCCGGGGAACGAGCAGACGCTGTATTGGGGTTCGGCGGGGGTGACGGAGCCGGGCACACGCAACTGGATGGGCATGAATTCGCCTGCCGCCGAGGCGATGATCGCCACCATGGTTGCGGCGCGGAACCCGGATGAGTTCATTGCCGCCGTGCAGGCCCTGGACCGTATCTTGACGACGGGGCGGTATGTGATCCCGATCTGGTATTCGGACGTGTCGCGGCTGGCGCATCGGAAGGAGTTGAAGTTCCCCGAGCGGCTGCCGCTTTATGGCGACTGGCCGGGCTTTCAGCCGGAAGTCTGGTGGTATGAGGACTGATGAGGAGCGGACGATGAGGAAGGCTGTGGCTCTGCTGGCGGTGCTGGCTGCATTGGCGGGATGCGCGACGATCGAGGGTGCGGGTCAGGACATCTCGTCCGGGGCGCGGGCCGTGGGCAACATGTTCTGACGCGCGACGCCGGAATTTCGCGGGGGCCGGGCCTTGTGCCCGGCCTTCTGCTTTGGCGGGGGCGATTTCCGGCGCGGAAATCGCGACGGAATTTGACGCAAATTCCGGGGGCGGGCGTCGCGCCCGGAGGGCGCCGAAATCCGCGTCGGACTTCAATGCGTTTCCTGCGTCAGGAAACCACGTCAGACGAGCGAGGTCACCCAGAGGATCGTCGCGTCCTCTTCTGACAGGCTGATGACATTGTGCCCCATGGAGGCATCGTAATAGGCGCTGTCGCCGCGCCGCAGGTCCACGGGTTCGTAGAATTCGGTGTAGAGCCGGATGACGCCGGTCAGGACGTAGAGGAATTCCTCGCCGTCATGGCGGACCCAGCCGTCGAATTCCTCGACATCCCGCGCGCGGATGCGGGCGCGGTAGGGCAGCATCTGCTTGCGCGTCAGCTGACCGCCGAGGAGTTCGTGTTCGTAGGTGGCGGTTGCGTGCCCCTGCCCCTCGCCCTGTTTCGTCACCGCCATGCGGCCCGAGACCTGCGCCTTCGACGGCGGGGTGAAGAGTTGCGGGACCGAGATCGCCAGCCCCTCGGCCAGTTTCTTGAGCGCCTCGTAGGTGGGCGACATCTGGCCATTCTCGATCTTGGACAGGGTGGAGCGGGCAAGGCCCGCCTGCGTGGCGGCCTGTTCCAGCGTCCAGCCGCGCGCCTTGCGCAGGTCGCGGACCCGTTCGCCAAGGTTCAGCGGTGCGACAGGGGGTTCCGTCCCGTTCTCGCGGGCGATGCGGATGAGGGTTTTGGGGTCGGATCCGGCCATGGCTGCGGATTACTTGGTTCGCGGCCCGCTTGCAACGGCGGCGTGGGGGCCTAGAAAGGCGGGATGCTGTCCGAGATCGATCTTTCCCCATGGCCGCCCTGCCCCGCCCCGTTCAACATGGCGCGGCATGTTCTGGAGGCCTCTGCCGCGCGCTTTCCGGACCGCATGGCGTTGCAGATCATCAGCCCGCGCGGGGCGGAACGGTGGAGCTATGCGCGGCTTTTGGCGGCGGTGCGGGGCTGCGGGACGGGGTTGCTGGCGCGGGGGTTGCGACCGGGGGACCGGGTGCTGATGCGGCTGGGCAACGAGGTGGCCTTTCCGGTGGCCTTTCTGGGGGCTATCGCGGCGGGGCTGGTGCCTGTGCCCACCCCGGCAGGGCTGACCGTGGCGGAGATCACGCGGATGGCGGCGCTGCTGGGCCCTGCGCTGATCGTGGCGGGGGATGGGGTGGCGCTGCCGGAGCCCCTGCCCTGCCCTGCGGTCACGGCGGCGGAGGTGATGGGCTGGGAAGCCCTGCCCCCTTGTGACTGGGACATGGGCGATCCGGAGCGGCTGGCCTATGCGGTTTTCACCTCGGGCACGTCGGGGCGGGCGCAGGCGGTGGGCCATGCGCATCGGGCGATCTGGGCGCGGGGAATGATGCATCGCGGGTGGGAGGGGATCGGCGATGGCGACCGCGTCCTGCATGCGGGCGCGTTCAACTGGACCTATACGCTGGGGACGGGGTTGATGGACCCGTGGACGGTGGGGGCGGTGGCGATGGTGCCCGCGCCGGGGGTGGAGGCGGCGGCGCTGCCTTTGTTGATGAAACGGTTCGACGTGACGGTCTTTGCCGCAGCGCCGGGGGTTTACCGCCAGATGCTGCGCGCGCCGATGCCCGCCCTGCCCAAGCTGCGCCATGGGCTGAGCGCGGGCGAGGCGATGGCGGCGGCTCTGCGCGCGGCATGGGAGACGGCGACGGGGCGCGCGGTGCATGAGGCGCTGGGGATGACGGAGGTTTCCACCTATGTCTCGGGCTGCGAGGCGCGACCGCAGGTGCCGGGATCGGCGGGATGGGTGCAGCCGGGGCGGCGCGTGGCGGTGCTGGGCGAGGATGGCCTGCCGGTGGCACGGGGGGCGGTGGGCGTGCTGGCGGTGCATCGGAGCGATCCGGGGCTGATGCTGGGCTATCTGGGGGATGCGGCGGCGACGGAGGCGCGGTTCCGGGGCGAATGGTTCGTGACCGGGGATCTGGCCGAGATATCGGCCGAGGGCGCGGTCTTCTATCGCGGGCGGGCGGATGACCTGATGAATGCGGGCGGGTTCCGTGTCTCGCCGCTGGAGGTGGAGGCGGCGATGCGCGCCTGTCCCGGCATCGCCGATTGCGCGGTGACGGAGGTGGAGGTGCGGGTCGGTGTGCGGGTGATCGCCTGTTTCTACTTGGCCGACGCGCCGCTGGACGAGGCGGCGCTGGCCGCCCATGCGGAAACCTGCCTTGCCCGGTACAAGCAGCCGAGGCTTTGGGTCAGGCTTGACGCGCTGCCCCGATCCACCAACAACAAGCTGAACCGTCGCGCCCTTGCGGGCCTGATCCCCCCCATCGCCCAAGGCCCCATTGCCCAAGGAGTGTGACGCCATGATCCGTCTGGACATCTTTTCCGACCCGGTCTGCCCGTGGTGCCTGATCGGCAAGACCAACCTCGACCGCGCGCTGGAGAGCCGCCCGAACCATCCGTTCCGGATCGAGTGGCATCCCTTCCAGTTGAACCCCGACATGCCGAAGGAGGGCGCGGATCAGGTGGAGTATCTGGCCGCGAAATTCGGCGGGCGGCAGCGCGCGATACAGGCGATGATGCAGGTCGTGGAGCATGCGAAGAAGGCCGGGGCCGAGATCGACATGGAAAAGGTGAAGCGCCTGCCCAACACGCTGGACGCGCATCGGGTGATCCATTGGGCTGGGATCGAAGGGAAGCAGACGCCGATGGTGGCACGGCTGTTCCGGGCGCATTGGCGCGATGGCGAGGATATCGGCGATGCCGCGACGCTGGCGCGGCTGGCCGGTGAGGGGGGGATGGATGCGGCGGCGGTGGCGCGGCTTCTGGCCTCGGATGCGGATGGGGATGACATCGCGGCGCGCGACAGAGATGCGCGGAAGAAGGGGGTTTCGGCGGTGCCGACCTTCCTGATCGCGCAGCAATACGTCGTGCAGGGTGCGCAGCCGGTGGAGGTCTGGCAGCAGGTGATCGACGAGTTGGTGGAAAAGCTGGCGGAGTGAGGTTCGGGGGGAGGCGATTTTTCTGCGAAAAATCGGGGGTCCCACTGACGATACGCTGCGCGGGGGCCTGAATTTTCGCAGAAAATTCGTGGCCCCCTTTTGCACATACCCCTGTGCGGCGGGGATGCTGGCGGTGCCGGATGGGGCATGATAGCGCTGTCGCCATGTCACAGACCGCGCCCTCTCCTGTCACCGCCCCGCGCATGGGGCAGACCGAATTCATCGCGATGATCGCGGTGCTTTTCGCGACCATCGCCTTTTCCATCGATGCGATGCTGCCCGCCCTGCCCCAGATCGCGGCGGAGCTTTCGCCCGATGCGCCCAATGCGGCGCAACTCATCCTGACCTCCTTCGTTCTGGGCATGGGAATCGGAACGCTGTTCGCGGGTCCGCTGTCGGATGCCTTCGGGCGCAAGCCCGTGATCCTTGCCGGGGCGGCGCTTTACTGCGTGGCGGCGGTGGTGGCCTATGTCTCGCCAACGTTGGAGGGGGTGCTGGTCGCGCGGCTGTTGCAGGGGCTTGGCTCGGCGGGGCCAAGGGTCGTGTCGCTGGCCTTGGTGCGCGACATGTACAAGGGGCGCGAGATGGCGCGGGTCGTCAGTTTCGCGATGATGATCTTCACGCTGGTCCCCGCGATTGCGCCCTTCATCGGGCAGGGGATCATCTGGGTTGCGGGTTGGCGGGGGATCTTCCTTGCCTTCGTCGTCTTCTCGGCCCTGTCGATGCTGTGGTTCTGGCTGCGCCAGCCCGAGACGATGCCCAAAGAGGCCCGGCGGCCGCTGCAGGGGGCGGCGCTGAAGGCGGCCTTCGTCGAGGTGCTGTCGCATCGGGTCGTCGTCATCTCCATCGCGGTGCAGACGCTCGTCTTCGCCTGCCTCTTTGCTACGCTGTCGGCCACCCAGCCGATCCTCGATCAGGTCTATGGCGAGGGGGAGCGGTTCCCGGTCTGGTTCGCGCTGATCGCGGTGCTGTCGGGATCGGCGAGTTTCATCAATGCGAAGCTCGTCGTCCGGCTGGGCATGCGGCGGATGGTCACCACGACGCTGGCGGCGCAGGTGGTGTTTTCCGCCGTGATGCTGGCGGCGAAGGCCGGGGGAATCTGGCCGCCCGCGCTGGCCTTTCCGGCGCATCTGCTGTGGTCGGTGGGGGTGTTCTTCATGATCGGGCTGACCATCGGGAACCTGAATGCGCTGGGGCTGGAACCTGTGGGGCATATCGCGGGGATGGCGGCCAGCGTGATGGGGTCGATCGCGACGGTCGTGTCGGTCGTTCTGGCGGTGCCGGTGGGGTTGATGTTCGACGGGACGGCCTATCCGCTCATGGCCGGGGTGGCGGTCTTTGCGGCGGCGGGATGGGGGTTGATGCGGATGATCCCGCGATGAGTGAGCCTGCGGTGTGAGCCCCTTCGAGGCGGGGTGAACCCCGCCCTACGGCTTCGCGGATTTTTCCGGTTTCACCACCTTTTCGGCGAGGTCCTTGGCGATGGCGAAGGCGCCCTTGATCCGGTCGCCCTCGGACTTCCAGTCGCGCATGAGGACGATCTTGTTGCCCTGAACCCGGGCAGAGGGATCGGCCTTGATGAAATCCACCAACCCCGCCGGATTGGCGAATTTGTCGTTGTGGAATTGCACCGTGGCCCCCTTTGGCCCGGCATCCAGACGGCTGATGCCCGCGCGTTTGCACATCGACTTGATGCGCATGACCAGCAGCAGCGTGTTCACCTCGCGGGGCAAGGGACCGAAGCGGTCGATCAACTCGGCGGCGAAGCCTTCGAGTTCCACCTTGGTGGTGAGCGAGGTCAGGCGGCGGTAGAGGCCCAAGCGGATGTCGAGATCGGGGATGTAGTCTTCCGGGATCAGGACGGGGACGCCGAGGTTGATCTGCGGGGCCCATTGGTCGTCGAGCGCGGCAGGGCCTGCGAGTTCGCCGGATTTCAGCTTGGCGATCGTTTCTTCCAGCATCTGCTGGTAGAGTTCGTAGCCGACTTCCTTGATATGGCCCGATTGTTCCTCGCCCAAGAGGTTCCCCGCCCCGCGCAGGTCGAGGTCGTGGGAGGCGAGGTTGAAGCCCGCACCCAAGGAATCGAGGCTGCCCAGAAGCCGCAGGCGTTTCGTGGCCGAGGGTGTGAGCGGCGCGCGGGGTTTGGTCGTCAGGAAGCAATAGGCACGGGTCTTGGCACGGCCCACGCGGCCCCGGATCTGGTAGAGTTGGCTTAGGCCGAACATGTCGGCGCGGTGGATGATCATCGTGTTGGCGGTGGGGATGTCGAGGCCCGATTCCACGATGGTGGTGGAGAGCAGGACGTCATATTTCCCGTCGTAGAATTCGTTCATCTTCTCGTCGAGGTCGCCCGCGGCGAGCTGGCCATGGGCGATGACATAGGTCACTTCCGGCACGTGGGTGCGCAGGAATTCCTCGATCTCCGGCAGGTCCGAGATGCGGGGGACGACGATGAAGCTCTGCCCGCCGCGATAGCGTTCGCGCAGGAGTGCCTCGCGCAGGGTGACGGGGTCGAATTCCGACACGTAGGTGCGGATCGCCAGACGGTCCACGGGGGGCGTGGCGATGATCGACAGGTCGCGCACGCCAGTGAGCGAGAGTTGCAGGGTGCGCGGGATGGGCGTGGCGGTCAGGGTCAGGACGTGGATTTCCGACCGCATCTCCTTCAGCCGTTCCTTGTGGGCGACGCCGAAATGCTGTTCCTCGTCGATGATCAGGAGGCCCAGGGATTTGAAGCGGATGTCCTTTGCCAGCAGCGCGTGGGTGCCGACGCAGATATCCACCGTGCCTGCGGCAAGCCCTTCGCGGGTGGCCTTGGCGTCCTTCTGGCTGACGAAGCGCGACAGGGGTTTGACCGTGATCGGAAAGCCCCGAAAGCGTTCGGCGAAGCTGCGGTAATGCTGGCGCGCGAGCAGCGTGGTCGGGCAGATGACGGCGACCTGCATCCCTGCCAGTGCCGCGACGAAGGCCGCGCGCATGGCGACTTCGGTCTTCCCGAAGCCCACGTCGCCCACGATCAGGCGGTCCATCGGGCGGCCGGATTCGAGGTCGGCCACCACATCGGCAATGGCGGAGAGTTGGTCGTCGGTCTCCTGCCAGGGGAAGCGGGCGGCGAAGGCCTCCCAGAGGGAATGCGGCGCCTCCAGTATTGGCGCATGGCGGAGCGCGCGTTCGGCGGCGATCCGCATGAGGCGGTCGGCGATCTCGCGGATGCGTTCCTTGAGGCGCGCCTTCTTGGCCTGCCATGCGCCACCGCCGAGACGGTCGAGAAGCCCCTCTTCATGGCCGTAGCGCGAGAGGAGTTCGATATTCTCGACCGGAAGGTAAAGCTTTGCGCCTTCGGCATATTCCAGCGCGACGCAGGCATGGGGCGCGCCGAGGGCCGTGATCGTCTCGATGCCCAGATAGCGCCCGACCCCGTGTTCCACATGCACGACAAGGTCGCCGGGGGAGAGGCTGTCCACTTCGCGCAGGAAGTTTTCGGCCTTGCGCTTGCGTTTGGGTTTGCCGACGAGGCGGTCTCCCAGCACGTCCTGTTCCGAGATGACGGCAAGGCCAGGGGCGGTGAAACCCGCCTCAAGCGCCCAGACGGCGAGGAACAATCCACCTTTCCCATCAGGGACTTCGCGGACGTCCTTGATGCGTTTCGCGCCCGTGACGCCTTGGTCGGAGAGAAGCCCTTCCAGCCGTTCCCGCGCGCCGTCGGACCATGAGGCGATGATGACGTTCCGATCCTGAAGCTGTTCCTTAAGATGGGCAGCCAAGACACCGAAAAGGCTTATGCTTTCCTGCTGGCGTTCCGGTGCGAAATTGCGCCCGAGACGGCCTCCCGCATCCAGCACGCCGGGGCCGGGAGAGGCGGCGTTGGGCGAAAGCTGGATCAGGCGGTGGGGGGCGGTGGCCGCCTCCCAGCCGGCATCGTCGAGATAGAGCAGCCCCGGCGCGCAGGGCTTGTAGACCGAGTCGAGCCGCCCCTTGGCCGTCATCGCCTCGCGCCGGGCGTCGTACTGGTCTTCGATCCCTTCCCAGCGCGCCAGTCGGGCGGGGGTAATCTGGTCGTCCAGCACCACGGTCGCATCGGGGAGATAGTCGAACAGCGTCTCCAGCCGGTCATGGAAGAAGGGGAGCCAGTGTTCCATCCCCTGATGCTTGCGCCCCGCGCTGACGGCCTCGTAAAGCGGGTCGTCCGATCCCCCTGCCCCGAATTCCAGACGGTAATTCTGGCGGAAGCGGGTGATCGCGGCCTCGTCAAGGATCACCTCGGACATCGGCGCAAGGTCGATGGCGGTGAGTTTCTCGGTCGTTCGCTGGGTTTCGGGGTCGAAGCGGCGCGCCCCGTCCAGCACATCGCCGAAGAAATCAAGCCGGATCGGCGTGCGGCTGCCCGGCGGCCAGAGGTCCACGATCCCGCCCCGGATGGCGAAATCACCGGGTTCGGCGACGGTGGAGGCAGGCGAAAAGCCCATGCGGGTGAGAAAGCCCCTCAGCCGCGTCTCGTCCACCCTGTCGCCCACGCGGGCCGAGAAGGAGGCGGTGCGGATCACATCGCGCGCGGGAAGTCGCTGGGTTGCGGCGTTGAGCGTGGTCAGAAGGACGAAGGGGCCCCGGACCCCGTCGGCCAGTGCCGCCAGTGTGGCCATGCGGCGGGCGGAAAGGTTGGGGTTCGGTGAAACGCGGTCATAAGGCAGGCAATCCCATGCCGGAAAGTCCAGCACCGTCGCAGAGGGGGCCATGATGGCCAGCGCCGCCGCCATCGCCTCGGCCCGCTTGTCATCGCGGGCGATGTGGATGAGGGGGGCGCCCTTTTCCAACTCGCGGGCGAGGAGGCGGGCGTCGAAGCCTTCGGGCGCGCCGCCGAGGAGGATGCGGGATGCTGTCGTCATGATGGCGCGTGACTTAACCGCAGGGACGGCGGCGTCAACGCCTTATATCAGCGGAACACCCCCAGCGTGAGGTTCTGGTACATGCCGAACATGCCGGTGAAGAAGATCGCGAACATGCCCAGCGTCTGGACGGTGGTGCGGTGGCGGCGCAGGCGGCGGATCAGGTCCTTGCCCCGCAGATCGCCCGCCTCGATCATCGTGCAGGTCCGCAGGGTGAGAGCGCTGACGACGAGCATGGGCAGGAGGAGGCAGAGCACGGCCTGGGCGAATTCGATCCCGTAGAGTGTGGCCAGCAGGATGAGCCCCGTCACAAGGAAACAGGTGAAGGCCATGAGGACCAGCCCGCCGCTGCGCCAGATGAAGAGCAGGCGGCGGGTATAGACGCCGGCCAGCGCCTCGACATCGGCCATGGCCTGACCGCCCTCGCGTTCGGCCCGGCGGAGGAGGTCATGGGGAACGCCGATGACGAAATGGCTGACCGTGGACCACAGGACCGCAAGGGCAAGCCAGAACCAGAGGTTGGAGAAGGATCGCAGATCGATCACTTCGAAGATCGTCTTGTACCAGTCCAACCGCCCGTCCCCGTCCGCAACCCCGTGGCGCATCGGCCTTTTGGCCCGCCGCTCCGTGACGGCTTGTTGCGCGCCTCTTTCTCTGGCAGGCAAGGGGCCGGGGCGCAAGCCCCGTTGGATGATCCCGATGCCGGAGCCTGACCTGATGCGCCCGATTTCCGCCCCCACACCTGCCGCCCGTTTCCGCCGCCTGCGGCGGACCCCTGCCCTGCGGGCGCTGTCGCAGGAAACGCTGCTGGCGGTGGGCGATCTGATCTGGCCGGTCTTCGTGCGCGATGGCGTGAGGGTGCGGGAACCCATCGCCTCCATGCCGGGGGTGGAGCGGCTGTCCGTCGATCTGGTGGTGAAGGCGGCGGAGGAGGCGGCGGGTTTGGGCATTCCGGCGATCTGCCTCTTTCCCTATACCGACCCCGCGCTGAAGACCGAAGGCTGCGAAGAGGCGTGGAACCCCGACAATCTGGCCAACCGCGCGATCCGGGCGATCAAGGCGGCGGTTCCGGAGATTGCCGTGATGACGGATGTGGCGCTGGACCCCTTCAACGCCAATGGCCATGACGGGCTGGTGCGCGACGGGGTGATCCTGAACGACGAGACGATCGAATGTCTGGTCCGGATGGCCTTGGTGCAGGCGGAATGCGGGGCGGATATTCTTGGGCCGTCGGACATGATGGACGGGCGCATCGGCGCGATGCGGGCCGCGCTGGAGGCGGCGGGGCATCGCGACGTGGCGATCCTGTCCTATGCGGCAAAGTACGCCTCGGCCTTCTATGGGCCCTTCCGCGATGCCGTGGGGGCGTCGGGGGCGCTGAAGGGCGACAAGAAGACCTACCAGATGAACCCCGCCAATACCGACGAGGCGCTACGTCTGGTGGAACGCGACCTGCGCGAAGGCGCCGACATGGTGATGGTCAAGCCGGGGATGCCCTATCTGGACATCTGCCGCCGCGTGAAGGAGGCCTTCGGCGCACCGACCTATGCCTATCAGGTGTCGGGCGAATATGCGATGATCAAGGGCGCGGCGGAACGTGGCTGGATCGACGGCGACAAGGCGATGATGGAAAGCCTGATGGGGTTCAAGCGCGCGGGCTGCGACGGCATCCTGACCTATTTCGCGCCCGAAGTGGCCCGCAAGCTGCGCGCGGGCTGGACCTGGGGCTGAGCCGGCATAGGGGCGTCCCTTCATCCTGATCGGCCTGTCCTCACCCGTTCTTCAAATATCCTCGGGGGTGAATTGGCCGAAAGGCCAAGAGGGGGCAGAAGGCCCCCTTCCTTCTTCCGCCCGTCTCCCCACATTTGTTCGGCAGGGCTTTGCCTGCCTGCACGGCGGGACATGACAGGCGCGCATAAAGGGAATAGTCTTTGTCAAGGAGCGGGTTCGCAAGAAGCCCGCCACAGGCAAAAGGGGCGGTTTCATGAATGGAATTTCAAGACGCGGGCTGCTGGCAGGGGCCGGGGCTTCGGTGTTGATGACGGCGGCCTGCGGCAATGGCGTGGGCGGGGCCGGGGCGCAGCAGATCGACGCGCGGGTGGATGCGACGCGGAATTTCCTGTTCTCGCGCTATCCCGGCACGCAGGATCTGGCGAACAGGGCCTTCGGCGTGCTTTACATGCCGCTGATCACGGAAGCCGGGTTCTTCATCGGCGGGGCCTATGGGCGCGGCGCGCTGCGCATCCGCGATGTGACGGTGGATTACTACTCCTCTACCAAGGCGAGCTATGGTTTGCAGATCGGGGCGCAGCAATATGCCCATGCGCTGTTCTTCATGACCGATGCCGCGCTGGCCGATTTCCGCGCCGGGAGCGGTTGGGCGGCGAGCGCCGATCTGAAATACGTAACCCCCGAACAGGGCGGCAGCATCGGCAAGGAAACGACGGAGATCGACCCCGTCATCGCGCTGGTCTTCGGGCAGCAGGGTCTGATCGCCGGGGCAACGCTTGCGGGCGTGAAATACACGCGCATCATCCCCTGACGGGGGGGGGCGGGAAAAGGGGGGGTGCGGGGGGCCGGATGGCCCCCTGCCCCATCAGCGCAGGCGGCGGATCAGGCTGGACGTGTCGTTCCGCCCGCCACCCATGGTCTGCACATCCTTGTAGAACTGGTCGACCAGCGCGGTGACGGGCAGGCTTGCCCCGATCTCGTCCGCCGTCTTCAGGCAGATGCCAAGGTCCTTGCGCATCCAGTCCACCGCGAAGCCGAAGTCGAACTCGCCCTTCAGCATGGTCTTGTGGCGGTTGACCATCTGCCATGATCCGGCGGCGCCCTGACTGATCACCTCGACGACCGCCTCGCCGTCCAGCCCCGCCTTCTGGCCGAAGGCCAGCGCCTCGGACAGGCCCTGCATCAGGCCCGCGATGCAGATCTGGTTCATCATCTTGGCCAGTTGCCCCGCCCCGCTGTCGCCAAGGCGGCGGCAGATGCGGGCATAGGCGGCCATGATCGGTTCGGCCCGGGCATAATCGGCCTCTGCCCCGCCGCACATGATGGAAAGGACGCCGTTCTCGGCCCCGGCCTGCCCGCCCGAGACAGGAGCATCGACGAAGCCGATGCCACGGGCCGAGGCATGGGCCGAAAGCTCCCGCGTGACCTGCGCGGAAACCGTGGTGTGGTCGATGAAGAGCGTTCCGGGCGCCATGGCGCCGAAGGCGCCGCCTTCCCCGGTGCAGACCTGACGCAGGTCGTCGTCATTGCCGACGCAGGCCAGCACGGCATCGGCCCCCTCTGCCGCAGCCGCAGGCGTCGCGGCCTGGCGGCCGCCATGGGCGGCGACCCAGGCCGCGGCCCGCGCCGGGGTGCGGTTGTAGACCGTCACCTCATGCCCCTTGGCCGCAAGGTGCCGCGCCATCGGCCCGCCCATCACGCCCAGACCGAGAAAGGCCAGCTTTGCCATCTTCACCCCCGCTTGCATTGCCCTTTGTTCCCCGATGGACTAGGAAGCCATCCGTTCCCCGCCGTCAAGAACAGGGCCAAGATGTTCCTCGTGTTCCGCTGGATGTTGCGCCTGTTGACCGGGATGGTCGTCCTGTCGGTGCTGGCGGTGGTGATCCTCTATTACTTCCTGTCGCGTTCGCTGCCCGACTATGGCGAGGAATTCGCCCTGCAGGGCATTTCGGCCCCGGTCGAGATCGTGCGCAACAACGACAACGTGCCCCATATCTTCGGCGCGACCGATGCGGATGTCTATTTCGCGCTGGGCTTTGCCCATGCGCAGGACAGGCTGTGGCAGATGACGATGCTGCGCCGGACGGTGCAGGGCCGCCTGTCCGAAGTCTTTGGCGAGCGCACGCTGCGGATCGACGAATTGATGCGGCGCTATGATCTTTACGGGCTGGCGCAGGCCTCGGTGGCCGTGCAGGACGCCCCGACGATGACGGCGCTGGACGCCTATGCGCGGGGGGTGAATGCCTGGATCGAACAGGTGAACCGCGATGCGCGCGGGCGGGGCGCGCCGGAATTCTTCCTGTTCTCGAACGAGATCGCGGCTTGGCAGCCCGCCGATTCCATCGCCATCCTGAAGCTGACGGCGTTGCAGCTTTCGGGGCAGATCGAGAAAGAGGTGATGCGGGCGCGCGTCTCGCTCCTCCTGCCCGATGCGCGGGTGCGCGACCTGCTGCCCGATGCGCCGGGAACGGGCGTGACCGCCCTGCCCCGGTTCTCGGAGATCGTGCCGGGCGTGGCGCCGTCCTCGGCGCCCCTGCGCATGGCGACGGCGGGGGATCTGTCGCCCTTTCCGCGGGCCGAGTTTGCGGGGGCCTCGAACGCATGGGCGGCGGTGCCCGCCCGCTCGGCCGCCGGGGGGAGCCTTCTGGCCAATGACCCGCATCTGGGCTTTACCGCGCCGACGGTCTGGTATCTGGCGCGGCTGGAGCTGCAATCGGGCGGGGTGATCGGGGGCACGATCCCCGGCATCCCCGCCGTGCTGCTGGGCCGGTCGGAAGCCTTGGGTTGGGGGCTGACCTCCAGCTATCTGGATGATCAGGACCTCTTCATCGAAGAGGTCAACCCCGAGAACCCCGAACAATACCGCACGCCCGACGGTTGGAAGGAGTTCGTCACGCGACGGTCGATCATCACCGTCAAGGATGCCGCCCCGGTGACCATCACCCTGCGCTGGACGGAGAACGGCCCCGTCCTGCCCGGATCGCATTACGACATCGGCACGATCACGCCCCCCGGCCATGTCGCGGCGCTGTCATGGACGGCGCTGACAGGGGCCGACACATCGATGACGGCGGTGATCCGCATGATGGGGGCGCGCAGCGTGGATGAGGCCATCGAGGCGGGGCGTCTGGTCGTTGCCCCCGCGCAGAACGTGATGCTGGCCGATGGGCGCGGCATCGCGCTGCAACTGATGGGGGCGATGCCTGCCCGCGATGCGGCCCATCAGAGCAAGGGGCGCATGCCCGTGCCGGGCTGGATCGCCGCGAACCGTTGGCAGGGCATCCTGCCCTATGAGGACAATCCGCGCGTGGTGAACCCGGACTCGGGCCTTTTGGGGAATACCAACAACAAGACGGTGGACAGGCCCTTCCCGCTGCACGTCTCCTACGACTGGGGCGACACGCAGCGCATCCAGCGCTGGCTGACGCTGATGCAGGCGCGCGAGGTGCATACGCGCGAAAGCTTCATCGAGGCGCAGCTGGATACCGTCAGTTTCACCGCGCGCTCGTTGCTGCCTCTGATCGGGGCGGATCTGTGGTTCACCGGCGAGGCCGCGCCCGATGGCACGCCGGAACGGCTGCGCCAGCGCGCGCTGGAGATCCTTGCCGCGTGGAACGGCGAGATGAGCGAGCATCTGCCCGAACCCCTGATCTATCAGGCATGGGTGCGCGCCTTGCAGGACCGGCTGATCCGCGACGATCTGGGGCCGCTGGCCGACAGTTTCACCCATATCGAGCCGCTGCTGATCGAACGCATCTACCGCAACGTGGACGGGGCCAGCATCTGGTGCGACGTGGTGCAGTCGGCGGTGGTGGAAAGCTGCAGCGATCTGGCGCGGATCGCGCTGGACGAGGCGCTTTTGACCCTGACCGAGACATATGGGCCGAACCCCGAAAGCTGGCGCTGGGGCGATGCGCATGAGGCGATGCAGGATCACCCCGTGCTTGGGAGCATACCCGTCCTGCGCTATTTCGTGAACATCCGCCAAAGCACCAGCGGCGATGACCACACGCTGATGCGCGGCAAGACGCGGGGCCAGGGGCCGAACCCGTTCCAGAACGTGCATGGCGCGGGCTATCGCGGGGTCTATGACTTTGCCGATCCGGATTCCTCGGTCTTCATCACCTCGACCGGGCAGTCGGGCCATCCGCTGAGCCGGTTCTACGATGATCTGGGCGAGTTGTGGCGGCGGGGGGAATATGTGCCCATGTCGCTTGACCCGGAACTGGCGCGGGCGGCGGCGGTGGGCGTGACCCTGCTGATGCCCGAGGCGGACTGACCCTTAGCCTGCCGCCGCTTGCCACGCGGCCCTTGACCTTTGCCGGACGCGCAACATCATTGCGCAATAAAATTGCGCACGCGCGGCGATCAGGGAAAAAAGATGACCGGGACCTTCGACCCTTGGCTTGGTCGCGTCGAAGAGGCGCGCGACAGGATCAGCCCGAGGCAGGCGCGGCAGATGGCGGCGACGCTGGGGGTTGGCGGGGAGTTCCGCGAAGGTGCGGATCTGCCTGCCCTCTGGCACTGGATGGGATGGACGCCCGAGGCCGCGATGGCGGAACTGGGGCCGGACGGGCACCCCGCGCGGGGCGGGTTCCTGCCGCCCGTGCCATTGGAACGGCGGATGTGGGCGGGGGGGCGGCTGCGCTTTCACGCGCCTTTGCGAATCGGCGAGGAGATGTTCCGCCGGTCAGAGATCACCAAGGTTTCCGAAAAGACCGGCAGCACGGGGCAGATGGTCTTTGTCACCGTCCGCCACGAGGTGCGCGGCGCGGAAGGTCTGGCGGTGGAGGAGGAGCAGGACATCGTCTTCATCGCCATGCCCGACCGGTTCACCCCGCCGCCCCCGGTTGCGGCCCCAGACCCCGACTGGCGCGAGGAGGTGGTGGTCGATGAGGTGCGGCTGTTCCGTTTCTCGGCCCTGACCTTCAACGCGCATCGAATCCATTTCGACCTGCCCTATGCGACGGGGGTGGAGAAATATCCGGGCCTCGTGGTGCATGGGCCGTTGCAGGCGATGCTTCTGATGGAGGCCGCGCGGGCGCGGCGGGGCGGTGCGATGCCCGGCGGATATCGTTTTCGCGGGGTGCGGCCTGCCTTCCATTTCGACAGCCTCTCGCTGCAGGGGGTGGGGGATCGGGTGGCCACGGTGAATGGCGATGGGCTGGTCTGCATGCAGGCCGAGTGGGAGGGATAGGCGATGGCGGGCGTGCTGGCGGGGATGCGGGTGGTGGAAGGGTCGGCCTTCGTGGCGGTGCCGCTGGCGGGGATGACCTTGGCGCAGATGGGGGCGGATGTGATCCGCTTTGACCGGCCGCAGGGGGGCTTGGACGCCCATCGCTGGCCTGTGACGCGGGACGGGACGAGCCTGTTCTGGGCAGGGTTGAACAAGGGAAAGCGGTCGCTGGCGGTGGATATGGCGCGGCCCGAGGGGCAGGAGATCGTGACCGACCTGATCTGCGCGCCGGGGCCGGATGCGGGGATGTTCCTGACCAATCTGCGCGTACGCGGCTGGATGGATTACCCCGCCTTGAAGGCACGACGGGAAGATCTGATCATGGTCAGCCTTCTGGGCACGCGGCGGGGGGAGCCTGCGGTGGATTACACGGTGAACCCGTCGCTTGGCTTTCCCATGGCGACGGGGGCGGAAGGGTCGACCGATCCGGTGGCGCATGTGCTGCCCGCATGGGATTGCATCGCGGGGGGGATGGTGGTGAACGCCCTTCTGGCCGCCGAACGGCATCGCCTGCGGACGGGGCGCGGGCAGTTGGCGGAACTGGCGCTGAAGGATGTGGCGGCGGCGATGCTGGCCAATCTTGGGATCGTGGGCGAGGTACTGGCCAATGGCGTGGATCGCCCGAAGGCAGGGAATTCGCTTTATGGTGCCTATGGGCAGGATTTCCTGCTGGCCTGCGGGCGGCGGGTCATGGTCATCGGGTTGACGGATCGCCAGTGGCGGGGGCTGGTCAAGGTGCTGGACCTTGCGCAGGAGGTGGCCAATCTGGGGCAGCGCATGGCGCTGGATCTGTCGCGCGAGGGGGATCGCTGGGCCGCGCGGAAGGAGATCACGGCGCTGTTTGCGCCATGGTTCGCGGCGCGGCGGTTGGAGGAGGTGGCCCCCCTCTTCGACGGGGCGGGGCTGACATGGTCGGTCTTCCGCAGCTTTGCCGAGGCGGTGCAGCAGGACCCGGACCTGTCGGAGGACAATCCGATGATGCGGGTGATCCATCAGCCGGGCGTGGGAAGCCTCCCCGTGCCGGGATCGCCCGTGACCTTTTCCGATCTGGCGCGGATGGGGCCTGCCCCTGCCCCGGTGCTGGGCGAACATACCGAGGAAATCCTAGGCGATGTGCTGGGCCTTGGGTCGGGGCAGATCGGGAAGCTGATGGATGAGGGCGTGGTGGCGCAGGGGGTGGTGCCCAAGCGGGCGGCCTGACCCCCTGCCCCTTTGACCTCAGGCCAGCGCCTTGGCGACGGTGTCCTGCCATGGCGTCGTGGGCCTGCCGATGAGGCGCGACAGGGTGTGGCTGTCATCGTGAAGCGCGCCTTGGCCTGCCTGCACATCGGCATCGGCAAGGACATGGGCAAAGCCTTCGGGCAGGCCGAAGCCCTGCAGGATGCCCGCGTAGACCGTGGGCGGCAGGTCGTTATAGGGGATCGTCTTGCCCGTCAGGCGCGAGACTTCGGCGGCAAGGTCGGCATAGCTGTGCGCCGTATCGCCCGCCAGTTCGTAGACCGCACCGTCATGCCCCGCGCCTGCGGCAACGGCGATGGCTTCGGCATAGTCGGCGCGGGCGGCGGTGGAGAAGCGCCCTTCCCCCGCCGAGCCGATCAGCGCGCCTGCGGCGATGGCCCCGCCAAGGCTGCCCGTGTGGTTTTCCGTGTACCAGCCATTGCGCAGGAGGGTGAAGGCAAGGCCCGAGGCGTGGATCGCCTCTTCCGTGGCCTTGTGATCGGCGGCGAGCAACAGGGGCGAGGTATCGGCGCGCAGGATCGAGGTATAGAGGATGCGCCCCACCCCTGCGGCCTTGGCCGCCGTGATGACGTTGCGGTGCTGGCCCACGCGATCATCGGTGTCGGAGGAGGAGATGAGGACAAGCGTCTGCACCCCGGCAAGGGCGGGGACGAGGGTTCCGGTCGCCTTGTAATCGAAGGCGCGGGTGTCGGCGTTCAGGTCGGCGGCCTTGGCCGGATCGCGGACGAGGGCGATGGGAGCATGGCCGCGCGCCTGCAGCGCGGCAAGGGCGAGGCGGCCGAGTTGGCCGGTGGCCCCGGTGATGGCGATGGTCATGGTAAGGCTCCTTTCGTTGCGGGTTGCCTTCAGATGACGGCTTTACTTACGAAAAGGAAGAACCTACATTTTTGTTAGTATACCGCTTTTCCTCACAGGGGTCTGTGCGATGAAGGATTACCCTGCCCCGCCGCCGGGGGCCGCGCCGAGTGTGCTGCATCCGCTTTGCCCCTCGCGGCAGGTTCTGGGGATGCTGACCAGCCGCTGGGGCGCGCTGATCCTTGTGGCGCTTGCGGGGCGGACGCTGCGCTTTTCACAGTTGCGGCGCGAGTTGGGGGATGTGAGTGAGCGGATGCTGGCCCAGACCCTGCAGGGGTTGGAGGCGCATGGGATGGTGCGCCGCGTGGCGCATGACGTGGTGCCACCGCATGTGGATTATTCGCTGACCGAGATCGGCGAGGAGGCGGCGGCGCTGGTGCGGGGCTTGGCGCGCTGGGTCGAGGGGCGGATGCCGGAGATCATGGCCGGGCGCGGCGCTGGGTGTTGAGCGGCGGACCGGGGGTTTTGCACCCCCGGACCCCCGCAGGATATTTTCAGAACGGATGAAGGGGCAGAGGCTCAGCCCAGATCGCGGTAGCGTTTTTCCTGCCGCGCGGTCCAGCGGACGGTGACGGCAAAGCCCGTGTCGGTGGGGGTTTCCGACAGGACCACCCCTTCGGCATGAAGCCAGGCCCGGCGGCGGCCGTCGCTGAAGGGAACGGCGAGGGTGCGTTCGGTCTTTTCCTCGTCGAAGGCCGCCGAGATGGCATCCAGCAGGCGCGGCACGCCCTCGCCCGTGAGGGCGGAGACGGGGAAGACGCGGTCGCGGGTTTCGGCCTGTTGCGTCAGCGCCTCGCGCTCCGAGGCGGCGACGAGGTCGAGCTTGTTCCAGACCTCGTACATTGGCGTGGCGGGGCCGACGCCAAGGGATTGCAGGATGTCGGCCACGTCGGCGGCCTGTTCGTTCGTTTCCGGATGCGCGATGTCGCGGACATGGAGGATCAGGTCAGCCTCCAGCACCTCTTCCAGCGTGGCGCGGAAGGCGGCGACGAGTTGCGTGGGCAGGTCCGAGATGAAACCCACGGTATCCGACAGGATGATCTTGCGCCCCGATGGCAGGGTGATGCCGCGCATGGTGGGGTCGAGCGTGGCGAAGAGCATGTCCTTGGCCAGCACATCCGCCCCGGTGGCGCGGTTGAAGAGCGTGCTTTTGCCCGCGTTGGTGTAACCCACCAGCGCCACGATGGGGAAAGGCACCTTGCGCCGCGCGGCACGGTGGAGTTCGCGGGTCTTCACCACCTTGTCGAGCTGGCGTTTCAGGCGGATGACCTGTTCGTCGATGGCGCGACGGTCGGCCTCGATCTGCGTCTCGCCGGGGCCGCCGACGAAGCCGAAGCCGCCGCGCTGGCGTTCGAGGTGGGTCCATGCGCGGACAAGGCGCGTGCGTTGATAGCTGAGGGCTGCGAGTTCCACCTGCAGCACGCCTTCCCGGGTGCGGGCGCGGTCGGCGAAGATTTCCAGAATGAGACCCGTCCGGTCGAGGAGTTTGACCCCCCATTCCTTTTCGAGGTTGCGCTGCTGCACCGGCGTGACCGGCCCGTCGACAAGGACGAGGGCGATGTCATCGGCCTTGAAGCGCGCCTTCAACTCTTCCACCTTGCCGGAGCCGAAAAGCATCCCGGGATGGACGCGCGGCAGGCGCACCACCTCGCCGCCGGCAAGGTCAAGCTCCGGCAGGGCGGCGGCAAGGCTGATCGCCTCGGCCAGCCCATGTTCGGGCAGGCGGCGGGATTTCGCGTTGCGGATATCGGGATGCAGGACATAGGCCCGCGTGGCGCGGGCCGCTGTCGAGCGGTCACGCGCATCCCGCCCCTTCAGGAGCGGGAGATCGTCGTCATCCTCTTCCGGCAGATCGGAAATCAGTCTTCGCCTTCATACAGGTTGATCGGCGCGCCGGGCATGATGGTGGAAATCGCATGCTTGTAGACAAGCTGCGACTGGCCATCGCGGCGCAGGAGAACGCAGAAATTGTCAAACCAGGTGATCACACCCTGAAGCTTCACACCGTTGATCAGAAAAATCGTTACGGGGATTTTTGCCTTACGAACGTGGTTGAGAAACGCGTCCTGCAAATTTTGTTTGTCGCCGGCCATTTTGTCTTTGCCTTTGTTATTGGTCTTGTCGCGCGATGGTCGATGTCCCCGTTCCCTCTGTCCGAGGTCACATTCGACGAACAAAGTATGTAACGCCTTGCAGACAGTTTCCAGCCCCAAAACAAGGTTTCGGATGCCTGTTACATCGCGGGGTCAGCGCCGCCAGCCATCGGGTGCAAGCAGGACGAGAATGGCCAGAAGTTCCAGCCGCCCCACCACCATGGCAAAGGCGAGGATGGCCTTGGCGGCGGCGGGCAACTGGCTGATCGCGATGGGGTCGGTGGCGGCGACGCTGGTCAGCGGGCCGGTGGTCGTCAGCGCGCCAAGCGTCAGGATCAGGGCCGGTTCGAAGGCGATTCCCGCAAGGGCGAGGGCCGCGACGAGGACGGCGATGGTCAGCGCGAAGAGCATGAAGAAGATCCATGCCAGATAGGCCCCTTCGCGCCGCAGGCGGCGGGCGACGGGACCGGAGCCGCCGACGGAATTGGGGTGGATCAGGCGTTCGAGTTCGCGCTCGCCATGGCGGAACAGGGCATAGACGCGCAGCAGTTTCACGCCCCCCGCCGTGGTGGCGACCCCGCCCCCGAAGATGGCCAGACCCGCCAGCACGAGACCCGGTGTTTCCAGCCCCGACCACTGCCGCGCGGTGATCCAGTCCGCCGAGGTATAGCCGGTGGTTGTCAGGAAGGAGAGCGTGGTGAACACCGCCCCCCAGAGGGCGCGCAGGCCGGAGAGGATGTCATTGGCCTCTGTCCCAGTTGCGCCCGACGTGGCCGCAAGCCAGTGGCGCAGGAAGAGGATGGCCGGGATCACCACGACAAGCACCGCTGCCATTCGCAGTTCGGGGTCGTTCCAGATGCGGGTGCTGGGATCATGCGGAAAGGAGCCCGGCCAGAGGCGGCGGGTCACGGCGGGCAAAAGCGCGGCGAAGATCGCGACTTCGGCAAGGAAGGTCGGCCCTTCGACCGGCAACCCTCCGCCCGCGCTGATCCCCGAGGTGGAGATGGTGCCCATCGCATGGATGAGCGCGGGAAAGTTCGGTTGCCCCGCCATGAGGAGTGCGATCCACAGCCCCACCGTTAGCGCGGTGTAGATGGGCAGGATCGTCGCAGCCTGCCGCGCCACCCTCCGCGCCGGATCGGCGGTGGCGGTGATCTGGCTGAGCCCTTCGGCCCCGCGCCCCGGCACACGCCCCGACATGACCTCAATCCCGCCCAAGGTCATTGGCGCAAGAATGGCGATGGCGGCGACGAGGATGAAAAGCCCTCCCATCCAACCCACCTGCGCCCGCCACAGATGTATGGAAGGCGGCAGGCGGCCGGGTTCATAGAGCGTGGCGCCCGTCGTGGTGAAGGACGACACCATTTCAAGCCAGGCATTCGTCCAGGACGTGTCGGGCAGCGCCTGCACCACCGGGAGCGCCATGAGCACGGGAAGGAGCGCATAGGCCCCCACCAGCGCGACGAGGTTCGCCCGCGCCGGATTTCGGGCGCGGTGGTTGACGGTGGCGATCCCGATCATTCCCGCAAGCACAAGGAGGATGACACCGGAATAGAAGAAGGCGCGGCCCGTCTGGTGGTCGCGCAGGATCACGGCATGGGCGGCGGGCAGCCACATCGTCAGCGCCGTGATCCCCATCAGCAGCACCAGAAGCGGCAGTTCCGACAGGCGCCGCAGCATCAGAAGAAATCGATGGAGACCTGCAGGAGGCGTTCCACCTCGCGCACGTCGCTGGCCATGGTGAAAAGCGCGATGATGTCGCCCGCCTCGATCCGCGTGTCGCCCGTGGGTTTCACCACCTTGTCGCCCTTCATCAGCGCGCCCACCAGCACGCCTTCGGGGAATTCGATGTCGCGGATCATCCGCCCCGCCAAGGGCGAGGTGGACAGGACCTGCGCCTCGATCATCTCGGCCTCGGCATCGCCAAGGGAATAGATGGCGCGCACCTTGCCGTGGCGGATGTGGCGCAGGATCGACGAGACGGTGGTGGCGCGCGGGTTGATATAGGCGTCGATGTCCAAGGGGCCCATCAGGGGCGCAAGGGTCGGGTCGTTCACCAGTGCGATGGACATGGGGCAACCGGCCTGTTTCGCGCGGACGGCGACCAGAAGGTTGGTCTTGTCGTCATCGGTCACCGCAAGCACCGCATCGGCGCGGTCGATGGAAGCTTCCAGAAGGATGTCCATGTCCATCCCGTCGCCGTTCAGGACGATGGTCCGTTCAAGGCTGTCGGCGGCGCGTTCGGCGCGGGCGCGGTTCTTTTCGATGATCTTGGCGCGGACACGGTCGGTCCGGGCTTCCAGCGCCTTTGCCACCCCAAGACCCACATTGCCGCCGCCGATGATGACGACGCGTTCCTGTTTCTTGGTCTGCTTGCCGAAAATCTCCAGCGCGCGGTTGACGTCTTCGGAATGGGTGAAGACGTAGATCTGATCATCGGCGAAAAGCTGGTCGCCGGGTTCGGGGGCGAAGAGCCGCCCCTCGCGTCGCACGCCCACGACGATGGCGCGCAGGGTGGAGAAGAGTTCGTTCAACTGCCGCAGGGGGGTGTTGAGGACGGGGCAATCCTCATCAAGCTGGATGCCCAGAAGTTGCGCGCGGCCCAGCATGAAGCTTTCGGTGTCGAAGGTGGCGGGCGCGGCAAGGCGCTGCAGCGCGGCCTCGGCCACCTCGCGTTCCGGGCTGATCACCACGTCGATGGGCAGGTGGTCGCGGCGGTAGAGGTCGGAATAGATGGCATCCAGATAGCTTTGCGCGCGCAGTCGGGCGATCTTGCGCGGGATGGAGAAGATCGCGTGCGCCACCTCGCAGGTGACCATGTTCACCTCGTCGGAATGGGTTGCGGCGATGATCATGTCGGCGTCCCGCGCCCCTGCCCGTTCCAGCACATCCGGATAGGAGGCAAAGCCCACGACCCCCTGCACATCCAGCGTATCGGTCGCGCGGCGGACGAGATCGGCGTTGTAATCGACAAGCGTCACGTCGTTCTTCTCGCCGGACAATTGGCGGGCGATCTGCCAGCCCACCTGCCCCGCGCCGCAGATGATCACCTTCATGACTGCCTCCGGTCCATCGCGCCCCCTGATTGGCAGATGGGGGTGGTTCGGTCAATGGCGGGCACCTGCCCGCCTCTCCCCCGGGACCGAAGCGGGGATCAGACCTCCTCGCCCTCGTCCTCGTCCATCTCCTCGTCCAGCCGCGCCATGCGGCCGCCGGCCTTGGCCGTGGTCACCACGCCCAGCGATTTCAGCTTGCGGTGCAGGGCGCTGCGTTCCATGCCCACGAAACTTGCCGTCCGGCTGATATTGCCGCCGAAGCGGTTGATCTGGGTCAGCAGGTATTCGCGTTCGAACACCTCGCGCGCCTCGCGCAGGGGCAGCGTCGCCATGGCCCCGCCAAGGACCAGCCGCCCGGTATCGCCCTCGGGCGTTTCCTGCCCCGGCAATTCCCGCGCCTCGATGGGCCCGGACCCGTCGCCAAGGATCAACACCCGTTCGATCACGTTGCGCAACTGGCGCACATTCCCCGGCCAGGGCATGGTCTGCAGCAGCGCCTCCGCCTCGGTCGAAAGGCTGCGGGCGGGCAGGCCCTGCGTGCGGTGGAAGAGGTCGATGAAATGGCGCGTCAGGTCGGGGATGTCCTCGCGCCGGTCCTCGAGGCTGGGCACGGCGATGGGGACGACGTTCAGGCGGTCATAGAGTTCCTGCCGGAACCGGCCCGAGGCGATTTCATTGCGCAGGTCGCGCGTGGTGGAGGAGATGACGCGCAGATCGACGCGGACCTTGTCGGTGCCGCCCGCGCGGGTGAACTGCTGTTCCACCAGCACGCGCAGGATCTTGGACTGGGTGCCCAGTGGCATGTCGGCCACCTCGTCGAAATAGACGACACCGCCATGGGCCTGTTCCAGAAGCCCTTTCTCGATCCCGCGTTCCGAGGTTTCGCGGCCGAAGAGCACCTCTTCCATCCGTTCGGGTTCGATCGTGGCCGACGAGACGGAAACGAAGGGCGCCGCCGCCCGGTTGGAGTGGGCATGGATGAAGCGTGCGGCCATTTCCTTGCCCGATCCGGCAGGCCCCGTCAGCATCACGCGCCCGTTCGACTTCGTCACCTTCTCAAGCTGCGATTTCAGCGCCTTGAAGGCGGGGCTTGCGCCCAGCATCTCGGCCGAGGTCACGTCCTTGCGGCGCAGTTCGCTGTTCTCGCGGCGCAGGCGGCTGGTTTCCATCGCGCGCGAGACGACGACCATCAACTGGTCGATGTTGAAGGGTTTTTCGATGAAGTCATAGGCGCCCTGCTTGATGGCGGCGACCGCGATCTCGATGTTGCCATGGCCGGAAATGATGACGACCGGCACGTCGGGGTTGTCGCGGCGGACGGTTTTCAGGATGTCGATCCCGTCCATGCGGCTGTCCTTCAGCCAGATGTCGAGGATCATCAGCGCGGGCGGTTCCGCGTTGATCTCGGCCATGCAATCGTCGGAATTCCCGGCGAGGCGCACGGAAAAGCCCTCGTCCTTCAGGATATCCCCGATCAATTCGCGGATGTCCTTTTCGTCGTCTACAATCAGGATGCTGCTCATGCTCTATCCCCCCTGTGCGGCCATGGCCGCGGGTTTACGGGTACGGACCTTGGGCGCGCGCGGCAGCCGGATTTCGGCCATCGCGCCCGCATGGTCATTGCCTTCGAAAACGGGTGCGTCGAGCAGGGCCAGCGTGCCGCCATGCTCTTCGATGATCTTCTTGACGATGGGCAGGCCAAGGCCCGTGCCCTTTTCGCGGGTGGTCACATAGGGTTCGAACAGCCGCGCGCGGTCGGGCGGCAGGCCGGTGCCATTGTCCATGATCCGGATCACGGCGGCGTCGGGTTCGGCCTCCAGCGTCACGCGGATTTCCGGTCGGTGCCCGGCGGGGGCGCCCTTTTCCTGAAGCGTTTCAATCGCTTCGCCCGCGTTCTTGATGAGGTTTGTCAAGGCTTGGCTGATCATGGTGGCGTCAAGGTCCATCACCACCGCCTCGGCGGGAAGCGACTTGACGAAGGTCACGCCGGGCTGGCCGCTTTCCTGCAAGAGGATCGCGTCGCGCAACAGCGCGGTCAGGTCATTCTCGCGGCGGTCGGGTTCGGGCATGCGCGCGAATTTGGAGAATTCGTCGACGATCCGGCGCAGGTCATTGGTCTGGCGCACGATGACATCGGTGTATTGGTCCAGATCGTCGGGCTCTGCCACCTGCGGGCGGAACTTCCGCTTGATCCGTTCGGCGGAAAGCGCGATGGGCGTGAGCGGGTTCTTGATCTCATGCGCGATGCGGCGGGCCACGTCGCCCCACGCCGCCATGCGCTGCGCGCTGACCAGATCTGTCACGTCATCGAAGGCCACGACATAGCCTTCCAGACCGCCATCCTCGTTCCGGCGTTCCGACATGCGCACCAGCAGGCTTTCCAGCTTGCCCTTGCGCGTCAGCCGCACTTCTTCCTGTGCGGCGGGCGCGGCGGTTTCGATCAGCCTTTCGAACAGCGGGCCGAATTCCGGCACGGCAACGGCAAGCGGCATGTCGGTGCTGGCCCCTGCCCCCATGTCCAGCAGGCGGTCGGCGGCGCGGTTGGCGAAATCGATCCGCCCGTCGGGGTTCAGCCCGATCACACCCGCCGTGACATTCGACAGCACGGAATCGAAGAGCCTGCGCCGCCGCTCTGTCTGCGAATGGGAATCAACCAGCGCCTCGCGCTGCCCCTTCAACTGCCGTGTCATGCGGTTAAAGGATCGGCCCAGCGAGGCGATCTCGTCATCCCCGTCTTCCTCGCGCACCTGCACGTCGAGGTCGCCCTCGCCCACCTTTTCGGCCGCCTCGGCCAAGCGCCCCACGGGGCGCGAGAGCCGTTCCGCGAACCAGAGGCCAAGCCAGACGGCGGCAAGGATAAGGATCAGCGCGAAGCCTAGGTAGAGAAGCCCGAATTCGAACAACAGCCGCCCACGTTCCGATTCAAGCTGATGATACAGCGCCACCGTCTCGCGCGTGCCGTCCAGCAGCGACAGGATCGACCCGTCCACCGTGCGCGAGATATAGAGGTAGCGGTCGGCAAAGGCATCCAGATGCACCAGCGCCCGGAATTCGTTATTCGCCCAATCCTGAATAAGCACCGTCTCGCCCGACCGCGCGCGCTGCAATTCATCGGGCGTGGGCTGTTCGAAATCGAAGAGATAGCTCCGCTCGCCGCGCGTCATCAATTCGCCCGCGCCGTCGATCAGATAGGCCTCCTTCAGCCCACGCTGGATGCTGGCCTGCGCCTGCGTCAGCACGGGCCGCATCTGGCTGTCATCCAGAAAGAACATCGATTGCTTGAACAGGTTCAGGTCGCGCGCCAAGGCCTCGGCATCGGCGATCAGGTCCTGACGATGCTCCTGCTCATAGGCCTCGGCGGCAGAGAGGGAGGACCCGACGACCGACCGCACCCTGTCCGAGAACCACCCCTCCAGACCGAAATTCACCGTCACCACGGCAAAGACCGCGACAAGGATGGTGGGGATCAGCGCGACCACGCCGAAGACGAAGGTCAGCCGCATATGCAGCCGCGACCCGGCCGATTTGCTGCGGCGGTCTGCGATCATCCGCACCACCCGCGCCATGACCAGCGCCGCGACGACGAGGATATAGACGAGGTCCGCCAGCAGGATCAGCCGCAGCGAGGGCGAGTTCGCCCCCTGATTCAGCGGCCCCAGCGCAAGGAAGGTCGCCACGGCCAGAAGCGGGCCAAGGAAGACAAGGCCGAAGGTCATGGCATTCTGCACCTGCCGCTGGCGGCGCAAGCGCGACAGGCGCGACCAAGTGTTGCTTCCGACAGTGCGATGCACGTCAGGCGATCCCCTCATGCCGAGGGACCGAATCCCCCCGCTGCCCATATCTTGTGCCCCATAACGCTGTGCGGCATGGGGAACACGCTTGATGTTGCGGTTTTACATCAGCTTGCGGCGGCGAGTCACGCGGATATCGAGATCGGTGATCTTCTTGCGCAAAGTATTGCGATTGATGCCAAGGAGGTCGGCGCATTTGGCCTGATTTCCCGCCGTGGCATCCAGCGCGATCTCGATCAGGGGCATCTCCACCTCGCGCAGGATACGCTGATAGACGCCCGCCGGGGGCAGTTGCCCGCCATGCAGGTCGAAATAGCGTTTCAGATGCCGCGCGACAGAGGCGGAGAGTTTCTCGCCCTCGCCCCCGCCCTTCAGCGGCTCCATCGCGGGCTGGTTGCCCAGCACGGCCTCCACCTCGGCCTTGGTGATTTCCGTCTCGGAGGAGGTGACCATCAGGCGGCGCAGCGTGTTTTCCAATTGCCGCACGTTTCCGGGCCATGAATAGGCGCGGATCAGGTCGCGGGCATCGTTCGACAGGCGGCGCAGGCTGCCAAGGTCGCGTTCGCCGCGTGCAAGGAAATGCTCGGCCAGAAGCGGGATGTCATCCACCCTCTCGCGCAGGGCGGGCACATGCAGGGTGACGCCCGACAGGCGATAATACAGGTCCTGCCGGAACTGCCCGCCCTCCATCCGGGCGGAAAGGTCGGTCTGTGACGTGGCCATGATGCGCGGCGCGTTGTCGCCTGCTAGGTCCAGCATCCGCACGATGCGGGCCTGCATGTCGTCGTCGTAATCGGCCACCTCGTCGAAGACGAGGCTCCCGCCCCGCGCCCGCGCCATCAGGGCGGACGGTCCGTCCATCCCGGCCAGATCCGCCGCCTGCGCCACGACGAAGGGCTGCGACCGACGGTCCGAGAAATCGTGGATCGCCTTGGCGATCAGGCTTTTCCCCGTGCCCGATTCGCCCGTGATCAGCACCGCCAGATCGGTGTTCATCACCCGCGCCACCAGCCGATACAGCGCCTGCATCGCGGGCGTCCGCCCCACCAGCGGCAGGTCATCCGCCGCCTCGCGCGGCTGCACCGGCTTTACCGGGGCGCGGCGCTTTTGTTCCAGCGCGCGGGCGGAGCGTTTCATCAGGTCGGGCAGGTCGAAGGGTTTGGGCAGATAGTCGAAGGCCTCTGCCTCGGCCGCCTGAATGGCCGTCATGATGGTGTTCTGGGCGGAAATCACGATCACCGGCAGGCCGGGGCGCATCTTGGAAATCCGGGGCAGTGCGTCCAGCCCGTTGCCATCGGGCATGATCACGTCGGAGATGACCAGATCACCCTTACCCTCCTCCACCCAGCGCATCAGCGTCATCAGGGACGAGGTCGCATGCACCTTGCACCCGGCCCGCGTCAGCGCCTGCGTCAGAACGGTGCGGATCGTGCGGTCGTCATCGGCGACGAGGACGGTTCCATCCATCAGGCTTTCTCCTTTTTCTCTTTCGGCACCATGGGGAGCGAAACGCGGAACACGGTGCGACCGGGCACCGAATCCACGGAAATCCATCCCTCGTGGTCGGAAATGATCTTGGACACGAGCGCGAGCCCCAGCCCCGTGCCGTTCTCGCGGCCGGAAACGAAGGGTTCGAATATGTCGGCGGCGATCTCCGGCGGAATGCCGGGGCCGTCATCGATGATTTCGATCTGCAAAGGCAGCGCGGCGGGGCGGCCATCCCTGCCCCGGATGCGCAGTGACAGGTCATAGAAGGTGTGCAGCCGGATCGTCGTCCCCTCGCCCGCGCGCTGACAGGCCTCGGCGGCGTTCTTGATGAGATTGAGGAAGACCTGCATCAACTGATCGGGATCGGCATAGGTGGGCGGAAGCGAGGGGTCGTAATCCTCCACGATCTGCATATGGGCGGCGAAACCCACCATCGCGGATTTGCGGGCGCGGTCCAGCGCGTCGTGGATGTTCACGGGGCGGCGTTCCGGGGGGCGCAGGTTGCCGAACTGTTCCACCTGTTCCAGCAGTTTAACGATGCGCCGCGTCTCTTCCACGATCAGGTCGGCCAATTCCCTATCCTCGGGCGGCAGGTTCATCCCGATCAGCTGCGCGGCACCCGAAATGCCCGCCAGCGGGTTCTTGATCTCATGCGCCAGCATCTCGGCCATGCCGATGGCGGATTTCGCGGCCGATTTCACCTGCATCGCCCGCCCCAGACGATCCGCGATGTCACGGGGCGAGATGATCAGAAGGATCACCTCGGCATTGTCATGCATGGGCGCAACCTGGATGTTGCACTGCACGGGCGCGCGTTCGCCCGTGGTCACGTCGACGTCGTTGATGAAGAGCGGCGACTGGTTCACCCGCGCCCGCGCCAGCGCCTCGTCCATCGGCGCGTCGATCGCCAGCCGGTCGAAGGCCGGTTGTCCCATCAGCGACCGGGAAGAGGCATTCAGGAAGATCTCGCCCGCCGGATTGACCTCGGCGATCCGGTTGTCGGGGCCGATCAGCAATGCAGGCAGCGGCAGAGAGGCCCAGACGACACCCGGAACCGGGTATGGCGTGCGATATGGGGTCATGCGGCCTCGCGCCTCGGGTCCGTCGCGGTGAAGACCGACCGTATCAGCCGCAGCGCCTTGCCCGGTTCATCCGCCGTCAGCAGCGCATGGCGCAGGGCGGGGTCGGCTGTGGTGCCATCCAGATACCAGCCCAGATGTTTCCGCGCGCAGCGCAGACCCAGAGCCGCGCCGTAGAATTGCAGCATCGCCTCGTAATGTTCGGCCACCAGATCGGCCAGCGCCGCGCCCTCCGGCACCACCGGGGCGGGCGTGTCGTACAGCGCCGATGCCACCTGCGCCAGACGCCACGGCGCGCCCTGCGCCCCGCGCCCGATCATCACCCCATCCGCGCCCGAAGCCGCCAAGGCCTGCCGCGCCGTGCCCGCATCGATGATGTCGCCATTGGCGATGACAGGGATAGACACCGCCTCCTTCACCCGCGCGATGGCGGCCCAATCGGCGCTGCCCTTGTAAAACTGGTTCCGCGTGCGGCCATGGATGACGATCATCCGCACCCCCGACCCCTCGGCCCGCCGGGCAAGCTCCGGCGCGTTCAGAAGGCGTTCGTCCCAGCCCAGCCGCGTCTTCAGCGTGACAGGCAGGTTTACCGCCTTTACCACCGCCTCGATCAACGCAAGCGCAAGGTCCAGATCGCGCAGCAGTGCCGAACCACAAAGCCCCGTCGTCACCCGTTTCGACGGGCAGCCCATGTTGATGTCGATGATCCGCGCGCCATTGGCCTCCATCAGCCGTGCCGCCTCGCCCATCCAATAGGGATCGCGCCCCGCAAGCTGCACCGATGTCGCCTGTTCCTCCAGCCCCAGCTCGGCCCGCGCCCGTGCCTCGGGCTGGGCCTGCACCACCTCTTGGCTGGCCACCATCTCGGACACGACAAGCCCTGCCCCGAACCGCGCCACGAGACGGCGATAGGGCAGATCGGTGATCCCCGCCAGCGGTGCCAGCAGCACGGGCGTTTCGATCGTCTGGGGTCCGAGGCAGAGGGCCAATTGCCTGTTCCTTGTGCAGATAGGTTGGTGTTAGGGGCCGCTCCGGGCAGAAGCCAAGCGCGGAGAGGGGCATTCTGTCTGAAAAACTGGCGATGCACAATTTTTAGGCATGTTTGCCCGATGCCGCGCCAGATTGTCAGGCGCGGCGGTGTGGCGTAGGGAGGGAAAAAGGGCAAGCGTCCAATGGGGGAGTCGCGCAGGGAATGACGACCGCAGCCGTGATCGTCGCCGCAGGGCGGGGCAGCCGTGCCGGGGGCGACATTCCCAAGCAATGGCAGTTGCTGGCCGGAAGGCCCGTGCTGGCCCATACGCTGGCGGCGTTCCGGGGGGCGGTGGACCGCCTTGTCGTCGTGATCCATCCCGACGACCATGCGCAGGCCTTGGCCCTCGCCGCCGATGCCCTGCTGGTGGAGGGCGGCGCGACGCGCGATGCCTCGGTCCGAAACGCGTTGGAGGCGCTGGCGGGGGAAGGCGTCACCCGCGTCCTGATCCATGACGGCGCGCGCCCCCTCGTCGCGCCGGAGGTCATCGCCCGGGTCCTTGCCGCGCTGGATGCCCATCCGGGCGCGGCCCCTGCCCTTCCGGTGACCGATGCGCTGTGGCTGGGCAAAGATGGCCTCGTGGTGGGCACCCGCGACCGCGCGGGCCTCTGGCGGGCGCAGACCCCGCAGGGCTTCCGCTTCGCGGACATCCTTGCCGCCCATCGCGCCCATCCGGGCGGTGCCGCGGATGATGTGGAGGTGGCGCGGGCGGCAGGGCTTGACGTCGCCATCGTGGACGGGGACGAAAGCAATCTGAAGGTGACCTTTCCGGGCGATTTCGCGCGGGCAGAGGCGATGATGAAGGACCGCAACATGGATGTGCGCTTGGGCAATGGCTATGACGTGCATGCCTTCACCGAAGGCGATCACGTCTGGCTGTGCGGGGTGAAGGTGCCCCATCACAAGGCGCTGCTGGGCCATTCCGATGCCGATGTGGGCATGCATGCCCTGACGGATGCCATCTATGGCGCGCTGGCGATGGGCGATATCGGGCGGCATTTCCCCCCCTCCGACCCGCAATGGAAGGGGGCTGCCAGCCACATCTTCCTGCGCCACGCGGCGAACCTGATGCGGGCGCAGGGCTATGCCTTGGGCAATTGCGACGTGACGCTGGTCTGCGAACGCCCCAAGATCGGGCCGCATGCCGCCGCGATGCAGGCCGAACTTGCCGCCATCATGGGCGTCGACGTGACCCGCGTCAGCGTGAAGGCCACCACATCGGAACGGCTGGGCTTCACCGGGCGCGAAGAGGGCATCGCCGCGCTGGCCACCGCCTGTCTGGTACGCGCATGATGCGCGCCATCGCCACCTTCTTCGGCGTGGGTCTCCTGCGGCCTGCGCCGGGCACATGGGGGTCCGCCGCCGCGCTGGCCTTGGGCGTGGTGATCGACCGTTACGCGGGCTTTCCGGGCCTTGCCCTTGCCACGCTGGTCGCGTTTGGGGCGGGATTGGCCGCCTGCAAGGCCGTCTGCGGCCCCGGCGACGATCCGTCCGAGGTGGTCATCGACGAGGTGGCGGGGCAGTGGATCGCGCTGCTCTTCCCCTCTTTCGCCTTCTGGTGGCGCGATTTCGACGGCTGGATGCCCTATCCGGGCTGGCTCGCGGCCTTCCTCCTGTTCCGGCTGTTCGACATCTGGAAGCCGTGGCTGGTGGGGCGTGCCGATGCGCGCGGCGATGCGCTGGGGGTGATGCTGGATGATGTCTGGGCGGGTATCTTCGCCGGGATCGGCGTGGTGATTGCGGCAGGCGTCGCGCATGGGCTGCTGATGGGGTGAGGTGATGGCAGAGGCGGCAGAGGTCCTGAAGGCGGCGCGATACTGGGGCGTTCGGATCGCCACCGCCGAAAGCTGCACCGGCGGGTTGATCGCCGGCGCGCTGACCGATGTCGCGGGGTCCTCCGACGTCTTCGAACGCGGCTTCGTCACCTATTCCAACGCGGCCAAGGTCGAGATGCTGGGCGTGCTGCCCGAAACGCTGGCCGCGCATGGCGCGGTATCGGAAGAGGTCGCGCGCGAGATGGCGGAAGGCGCGCTGCGCCTGTCGCAGGCGACGATGGCGGTATCGGTGACCGGCATCGCAGGCCCCGGCGGATCGGAGTTCAAGCCTGAGGGGCGCGTCTGCTTTGCCTTGGCGCAGGCGGGCAAGGCCACTCAGGTGGAAACGGTGGAATTCGGCCCGCTGGGCCGCGCCGCCGTGCGGCGGGCGACGGTGGAACATGCGCTGGCGTTGATGGCGCGGGCCTTGGCCTGAAGCGGGGTGCGGGATGGCCGGCCCCCGGGGCCCTGCCCCGGACCCCGGGGTATTTTTCCCGAAACGAAGCCGCCGGTTTCAGGGATGTTCGGCGAAGAAGCGCAGCACCTCGGCATTGGCCGTGATGTCGCGCGTGCCGCCCTGCCGGGGCGCGCGGCGGCTGCCGGGCCAGGCATGGCCGCCGCCTTCGACCGTCAGGATGCGGACCTGCGTCACGCCGCGCCCATTGGCATAGTTGCGTTCGATCACCCGCATCCCGTCCGCCGCGCGGTCGATCACCCGTTCGGTCCGCGCAAGCATCGGATAGGGTGCAAGGAAGGCCGCCTCCACCGCCGCGACAGAGGCGAAATCCGTGCGCGTCAGGCTGGTGGCGCCCCTGCCGCCCGCATAGGGCACCATCTCATCCGCCGTGCCGTGGATATGCAGGAGCGGCACCTTCCCCTTGGGTCGCAGTCGCCGCGCATCCATCGTGCCTGCCACCCCCGCCACGGCGCGCACCTTGCCGGGGCGCAGCGCGGCATAGGTTTCGGCCATGATCGACCCGTTCGACATGCCCGTCAGATAGACCCGCGCGGGGTTCAGGCGAAAGCGCGCCACCGCATCCGCGATGACGGCATCGAGGAAGGCCATGTCATCCACCCGATTGCGCTGCGCCGATCCGCAGCAATAGCCGCCGTTCCACGTGCCCGCGCGCCCCGTGCCCTCGGGATAGATCACCGCATAGCCCTGCGCATTGGCTGGGCGCGACAGGCCGGAGGACCGCGCGAACTGGTCGGCACTGCCGCCGCCGCCATGCAGGGCAAGGATGACGGGCGCCCCCGCGGCCCTTGCGGGCAGGTCGATGCGATAGGACCGGTCGCCAAGGCGGATGGTCTCGGCCCCCACGGGCAGGGCGAAAAGGATCAGGGCAAGGACAAGGCGGAGCATGGGCTATCCCCGTTATGTGGCGATCAATGCTCCTTCCACGCCGCGCCCGCGCGGTTCCGTCGCGTCAGACCTTGGGCCCGTGCAACTCCGCCGCGCGGCGTTCAAAGGCGCGCACCACGCGCTGCATCGCGTCGTTGAAAACCACGCCGATGATCCCCTGCAGGATGGCGTTGCGGAATTCGAAATCCACGAAGAATTCCACCTCGCAGCCGCCCTCCACATCGCGGAAGGCCCAGGTGGATTTCATATGCTTGAACGGCCCCTCGATATAGACCGTGTCGATCTTGCGCGCCGCGGGCCAGAGCGTCACGCGCGACCCGAACCTTTCGCGGAACACCTTGAACGAGATGACAAGATCCGCCTCCATCACCTCCGACCCGTCCGGCATGGCCTTGCGCGACCGGATGCGCGCCGCCGAATTCCACGGCAGGAACTTCGGATAGGACCCGACATCGGCGACAAGGTCATACATCTGCTGCGCGCTGTAGGGCAGGCGCTTGATTTCGTGATGGGTGGGCATGGCTGCGCCTGTCTTCGTGACACGGTTCCCCGTATTGGGTAGAGCTTGGCGGGAAATCAAGGGGTGCATCATGTCAGAGCGGCCATATGTCATAGACCAGATGATCAGCGCAAAGGCGATTGCCGCGCGGGTGGAGGCCTTGGCGGCCGAGATCACCGCCCATTACGCGGGCACCGACAAGCTGGTCGTCGTGGGCCTGCTGCGCGGCTCTTTCGTCTTCATCGCCGATCTGGTGCGCGAGATCGACCTGCCGGTCGAGGTCGATTTCCTCGAAGCCTCCTCTTACGGCGATGCGATGCATTCCAGCCGCGAAGTCCGCATCCTCAAGGACCTGCGGGGCGAGATCGCGGGCCGCGACGTGCTGGTGGTGGAAGACATCGTCGATACGGGCTTCACCCTGCACCATGTCAAGAACCTGCTCCTGTCGCGCGAACCCAAACGTCTGGAAGTCTGCGCCCTGCTCGACAAACCCTCGCGGCGCGAGGTGGATATCAAGGCGACGTGGACGGGATTCGAGATCCCCGACGAATTCGTGGTGGGCTACGGGATTGATTTCGCGCAGCGCAATCGCAACCTACCCTATATCGGCAAGGTGCGATTTACGGGGTGACGGCATGAATCCTATCTGGTTGATCCGTATGGCGCAATGGGTGCGCAACCCGCCCTCGCCGCAGCGGGTGAAACTGGTCTTCGGCGTGATCGCGCTCTGCCTTCTCATCTTCGGCTATGAATGGCTCTTCGGCTGGCCCGAGGCGCTGGTGCCCCAGAAACTCAAACCCTGACGCGCCGCCTGCCGCCACATCGCGACTTCGTCACTGGCCCGACGCGGGGCGCGGCGCTAGCCTTCGGGCATGCATTATCCGAAAGGTCCGTTCATGCGCATTCTTCCCGCGATTGCCGTCCTAGCCCTTGGGGGCGCTGCCGCAGGGTGGTGGATCACCGCGCCCGCCCCCCTGCCCGCCACCACTTTCGAGGGGCTGACCGGCGATGTCCTGCGCGGCGAGACGGTCTTCACCGCCGCGGGCTGCGCCTCCTGCCACATGGCGCCGGAGGCGGAAGGGGATGCGGAACTGATGCTGGCGGGCGGGCAACGCTTCGCCTCGCCCTATGGCACCTTCATCGCCCCGAACATCTCGCCTTCACCGCAGGGTATCGGCGGCTGGTCGGTGGCCGATCTGGGCAATGCGCTGATGCGCGGCGTCTCGCCCGAGGGGGCGCATTACTACCCTGCCCTGCCCTATGCCTCTTACGCCAAGATGCAGCCGCAGGACGTGGCCGACATCCATGCCTATATGCAGACCCTGCCCCCGTCGGATGCCGCCAGCCTGCCGCATGAAATCGCCTTCCCATTCAACATCCGCCGCAGCCTTGGCGTCTGGAAGGCGCTCTACCTGACAGAGGGCTGGGTCATCGACGGCGACCTCACGCCCGAAGAAATCCGCGGCCGCGAAATCGTCGAGGCGCTGGCCCATTGCGGCGAATGCCACACGCCCCGCACCGCGCTGGGCGGGATGGATACCGCCCGCTGGCTGGCAGGCGCGCCCAACCCCTCAGGCGAGGGGCGCATCCCCGGCATCACTCCCGCCCAATTGACCTGGTCCACGGGCGAGATCGCGACCTATCTCACCAGCGGCTTCACCCCGGAATATGACAGCGCGGGCGGTCATATGGCGCATGTGGTGGAGAATATGGCGAAACTCCCCCAAAGCGACCGTCAGGCGGTGGCGGCCTATCTGAAGAAGGTGCCCGCGGTCGAATGATCGCGGCCTCGCCCTCCTGCTTGTGATTGCGGGAAACCCCCATCCATGGTAGCCCTGTAAAAAAACAGAGCAGTATGGTGTATCCGATGAACAGGCTAACGGGCGGCGCGCTTGCGCTGTGTCTTGGGGTATTTCCCCTGCCGGTCTTGGCGCAGGGGATGGAATCGCTGTCCTTCACGGGCGATCTGGAATTCGAACATACCCGCCGCAACGGCGCCTCTGGCACGCGGGTCGGCGGCGATCTGATGCTGCGCTTCGAAGGCCCCGTGGGCTTTGAACTGGGCGGCGACATCGACCACGATCTGGATACCGGCACCGATGCCTCGCTGCCCTATCTGGCCATCACCTTCGGCGTGGGTCCGGGCGAACTGGCCCTCGGCGCGCCGCAGACCGTGGTGGACAGCCTGATCGAGATCCCCGTTTTCGCGGGCAACCGCGAGAGGCAATTCGCCTTCGACCAGCGCGGCACCTCCATCGTCACCGGGCTTGCCAAATCTCTGGGCGAACAGGTCTATGGCGCGCGCTTCACCGGCGAAGGCGGGGCGCTGCGCTATGGCGCCTCGATCCACCGCATCACCCATCAGGCGGGCACCCATTGGCAGATCGCCGGTGAATACCAGACCGGCGGCACCCAGATCGAAGGCGCGATCGAGGGTGAGGATGGCAATCTGGGCGTCACCGTGGGGGCCAACCATCAGGCGGGCCAGTTCGACATGGGCCTCTACCTGACCAGCCAGCGCATCGCGGGCGACAGCGAGGTGGCGGTGGGCTATGTCGGCTTTGCCGTGACCCCGTCGCTGACCCTGCGCGGGCATCTGCGCACCGAGGATGGCACCGTCAGCGGCAACATGATCGGCATCGCGGCGGAATACGGCTTTTCCAACGGGGCCTATGCCCAGTTCGGCGCGGCGGATGGCAACAATACCAGCATGGCGCTGGATGCCTCGGTGGGCATCAAGTTCTGACCCCTCGCAGGGCGACCGCACCCATCGGGTGCGGTCTAGGCTGACGGTTCAGCCGCGACCCAGTTTCGCGTTCCGCGCCTCGCGCAACCGCGCGAAATCGTCGCCCGCATGATAGGATGACCGCGTCAAGGGCGTGGCCGAAACCATCAGGAACCCCTTCCCATAGGCCGCCGTCTCATAGCCCTTGAACTCTTCGGGCGTGACGAAACGGGCGACGCGGTGATGCTTTGGCGTTGGTTGCAGATATTGCCCGATGGTCAGGAAATCCACATCCGCCGCGCGCATGTCGTCCATCACCTGCAGCACGGCCTGCCGATCCTCGCCCAGACCCACCATGATCCCCGATTTGGTGAACATGCCGGGGTCCAGTTCCTTCACCTTCTGCAACAGCCGCAGCGAATGAAAATAGCGGGCACCGGGCCGCACCTCGGGGTAAAGCCCCGGCACGGTTTCCAGATTGTGGTTGAACACATCGGGCCGCGCCTCTACCACCGTCTCCAGAGCGGAGGGCGGGCATTTCAGGAAATCGGGCGTCAGGATCTCGATCGTGGTGCCCGGCGCGCGATGCCGGATCGCGCGGATGGTCTGGGCGAAATGCTCCGCCCCGCCATCCTCCAGATCGTCGCGGTCCACGCTGGTGACGACCACATGCGACAGGCCCAGTTCCGCCACGGCATGCGCCACGCGCCCGGGTTCAAAGGCATCCAGCGTCTGCGGCTTGCCCGTCGCCACGTTGCAGAAGGTGCAGCCGCGCGTGCAGATCTCGCCCATGATCATCATGGTCGCGTGCCCCTGCGACCAGCACTCGCCCACATTCGGGCAGCCCGCCTCTTCGCAGACGGTGACCAGCTTCTTTTCCTTCAGGATGTCGCGGGTCTTCTTATAGCCCTCCGAGGTCGGGGCCTTCACCCGGATCCATGCCGGTTTCTTCGGCTGTTCATTGTCCGGGCGATGCGCCTTTTCGGGATGGCGCTGGTCGGGAAGTTTCAGGTCGCGCACCGGGGCCTCCTCGGTTCTGGCGTGGCCAAGACATAAGCCCTTGGCGCGCGGGGCGCAACGCGTGAGGGTGACGCGGCCACGGATGCAGGAACCGGAATTGATGCAGGTCATCCACAGGCTTTCCACCCCCTGCTAGGAAAGCGCCAACCGACGGAGACCCACCCCGGATGACGCTGCCCACCCTTGCCCTCGCCCTGATCCTCCTGCTCCTCACGCCGGGGCCGACAAACACGCTCATCCTTCTGGCATCGGCCGAGCGCGGGCTGCCCCGCGCCCTGCGGCTGATTCCTGTGGAACTGGCGGCCTATCTGGCGGCGATCCTGCCCTTGGCGCTGCTGTCCCAGTTACTTGCGGCACAGATCGGCCTCCTCCGGCCCATCATCGCCACGCTGGCAGGGCTATGGGTCCTTTATCTGGCATGGACGATGTGGCGCACGGGCCCCGGAACGGCAGGAACCACCCTCGTCTCGGCCCGCCGCATCGCGGTGACCACCTTCCTCAACCCGAAGGGTCTGGTCATGGGCCTTGTCCTGATCCCGGCGGCGGGACTTACGCCCGCCTCCGTCGCCGTGCTGGCAGGCTGCATCGCCGCCGTGGCCCTTCTCTGGGCCTGCGCCGGAAGCATCCTGCCCCGCGCCGAAAGAGGCTTCCCCCCGCGCATCACCCGGCTGGCCGCGCTCTGGTTGGCTGGCCTGTCGGTGATGATCGTGGCGGGGGGCCTCTCGGCCTGATCCCCTAGCCGATCATCGACCGCCCCACCTTCTCGTCATAATGCCGCTTCAACCGCTGCAGGGCGATCCGCAGCACGATCTTTCCCGACCGAGCCGCCCATCCCATCCGCCGCTCGGTCGTTTCGATCCCTTCCAGAAAACAGCACACCCGCAAGGCCACATCCCCCAGCCCCGGCCCCAATTCCCGCAGCGCCTCCGCCACCCGATCCCGCGCCGCGCGCGGCCCCTCTGCCGTCCCGCCGCCCGATCCGAACCCGCCGCGATCCGCCCCCGTCAGGAACCGTTCCCAGTTCTGCGCGACACGCGGCCCCATCTGCGCCAGTTCGAAATCCTCGCGCAGCCGTTCCGCCACCCGCACCAGTTCCACCGAAAGATAGGGTTTCCCATCCCGACCCAGCTTCCGCCCCAGCGCGCAGACCGGGCTTTCCGCCGCATTGTAGCGCAGCTTCCGGCCATCCGCCGGGTCCGCCGCCCCTTCCACCATGTCGCGATGCTGGTCGGCATAGATGAACTGCGCCTCGCGCACGCCCCCCGCCCGCATCTCCTCCTCGGCCAGAAGACGCCGCAGCGCGGCTCGCCCCGCCCCGGTGATGCGATAGACCGCGATCCGCCCCTGCTGGTCGCAGATGATCCAGTCCTTCAGGGCGAATGCCTGCGCCACCGCCCGCTCCACCGTGCAAAGCCGCGCCTGCCGCCCCCCCGGTTCCGGGCGCAGCACCACCGCGCGCTCCATCTCGGCCGAGACGGCAAGGAAGGCCTCCGGTTCGATCATCCGGCGCAGCACCCGCCGCGCCTCGGCGGCAAGGGTGGCCGCATCCTGCGGCATGGTGTCGGGGCGGGCATGGGCGGTCATGGTGTCCTCATCTGTTGAGGACGATCCCCCACCCCATCCCATCACGGTCGCCCGCAGGGATTCGAAGGCCGCATCCACCAAGGGATCGTCCCGGCGCGTCTCGCACTGGCGGACCTGCCGCAGCACGGTCGAGGCCGAAACCCCGTCCCGCCGCGCCAAGGCCCGCAGGCTCGTGCCCACGGCGGTATGATCCAGGTAATGCAGCACCGACAGCGGCAGCCACGGCGGCAGCGTCGGCATCGGGGAAGGGATCGTCAGCTTCTGCATGGCATGTCTCTGCCCGTCCCCGGTGAATGGACCCATGATGCAACCCAAGCGAGAATTGGTTACCCAATGGTTAATGAAGGCGGGCAATTCGGATGATTGTTCCCGAACTGTAAACAAAACCGTACATCGCCGCGCGCTGACACGGCCCCCGACGCAACACCCCACCGTCCGGCGCTACTCTGGCGCCCTTGTCGATGGAGAGTGCCATGTCCCCCGCCGCTGCCCCCCTGCCCCGCCCGCTTTCCCAGGAACCCGAGGCCGAAGCCCCGTGCCAACGCCGCCCCCGGCTGCTGCTGGATGCCGCGCGCCTTGGTCTGGCCGATTACCGCGCCTCGCGCGATCTGCCGCGCATCATCGGCCCCCATGTCCCTACCGCGGCCATCCTCCCCCGCCTCACCGCGCGCGAGGCCCGGATGGAGGCCGCCCGCCGCGCCGGCGACCCGTCATGGTCCTGCATGGATCACGTCGAACTATTGATCGCGCTGCTGGCCGAACGGGCGATGCGCGAATGACAAAGGGGCCGCCCGCAGGCAGCCCCCTCCCAGATCCTGCGATGCGTCCGCATGTCAGATGAAGGCGTCGGGCATCGAGGCCTTCTTCTTCGCCACATAGTCATCCAGCGCCTCGCGGATGCCCTCGTCCAGCGCGGGCTGCTGATAATCGTTCAGCTGCTTCTTCACCCGCTCATTGGCCAGTTGCATCGTGTCGCGCGACCCTTCCTCGGCCCATGTCTCGAAGGGCTTGTAATCCAGCAGGTCCGACCGCCAGAAGGCCGACTTGAAATTGGCCTGAGTATGCTCGCAGCCCAGATAGTGACCGCCGGGGCCGACCTCGCGGATGGCATCCATCCCCTGCCCGTTCTGGTCCATGATGATCCCCTGCGCCAGATGGTGCAGCGTGCCGAGCTGGTCGGCATCCATCACGAACTTCTCGTAGGAGGAGACGAGGCCGCCCTCCAGCCAGCCGCAGGCATGGAGCATGAAGTTCACCCCCGCCAGCAGCGCCATGTTCAGGCTGTTCGCCGTCTCATAGGCCGCCTGCGCGTCCGGCAGCTTCGACCCGCAGAATGACCCGCCCGAACGGTAGGGCAGGTTCATCCGCCGCGCCAACTGCCCCGCGCCATAGGTGATATGCGCGGCCTCCGGCGTCCCGAAGGTCGGCGCGCCAGAGTTCATGTCGATCGACGTGACGAAAGCGCCGAATATCACCGGCGCGCCGGCGCGGATCAGCTGGGAATAGGCCACGCCCGCCAGCACCTCGGCCAGCACCTGCGTAAGCGTCCCCGCCACCGTCACCGGCGCCATCGCGCCGCCCACGATGAAGGGCGAGATGATCGCCGCCTGATTGGCCTTCGCATAGACCTCCAGCGCGCCCATCATGATCCCGTCGAAGGTGAGCGGGCTGTTGATGTTGATGAGGCTCGTCATCACCGTGTTCTGGTCGACGAAATCCGACCCGAAGAGCAGCTTCGACATCTCCACCGAATCCGCCGCGCGGCTGGGCTCCGTCACCGACCCCATATAGGGCTTGTCGCTCAGCACCATATGGGCATGCAGCATGTCGAGGTGACGCTTGTTCACCGCCACGTCGGTGGGTTCGCAGACCGTGCCGCCCGAATGGTGCAGCCACTTGGACATGTAGCCCAGCTTCACGAAGTTCTGGAAATCCGCGATCGTCGCATAGCGCCGCCCGCCTTCCATGTCGCGCACGAAGGGCGGACCATAGACCGGGGCCAGCACCAGCGACTTGCCCCCGATCTCCACGTTCCGCGCCGGATTGCGCGCATGCTGGGTGAACGACGACGGCGCGGTGGCACACAGCTTGCGCGCCAGCCCACGCGGGATCCGCACCCGCTCGCCCTGCACATCCGCGCCCGCATCCTTCCAGCGCTTCAACGCCTCCGGGTTCTCGACGAAATTGACGCCGATCTCCTCCAGCACCGTCTCGGCATTCCACTCGATGATCTCGAGCGCCTCGTCGTTCAGGATCTCGAAATTCGGGATGTTGCGCTGGATGAACTTCGCGGTGTCGAGGCTGACCGCCGTCCGCTCCGCCCGCCGCGCCGACCCGCCGCCGCCCCGCGCCCTGCGCCCTGCCCCGGCCACTGCAAGATCGGTGTCGCTCATCGTTCTCTCCATAGGCTCCCGCAGCCCTTGCAGGCCGCACATTTTCCGCCCTTATGCGCCCAAACCCCTCTCCCCCGCCCGATGAATGCGGCGCTTGAGGTGCAAAAGCGACATGCGCCCATGTCGGCGGCGACCCTGCCTCCTTCCCCGTTGCCCAAATATCCCACGGGGGTCCGGGGGTGTGAAACCCCCGGCTTCGCTGCCCTTGGCCCCTTGCGAAATCGGCCTGCAAAGGCTACGCGGGCGCATGACCCAGAGCACCCACGACCGCCTCCTCATCATCGACTTCGGCAGCCAGGTGACGCAGCTGATCGCGCGCCGCCTGAGGGAGCTGAACGTCTATTGCGAGATCCACCCCTTCAACAAGGTGGACGACGCCTTCCTCCGCGCCTTCGCGCCCAAGGCCGTGATCTTTTCCGGCGGTCCGGCCTCGGTCTTTGCCGATGGCGCGCCGATGCCGCCTGCGGGCGTCTTCGACATGGGCGTGCCGATCCTCGGCATCTGCTACGGCCAGCAGGTGATGATGCACTGCCTCGGCGGCAAGGTGGAACGCGGCCACGGCACCGCCGAATTCGGTCGCGCCTATGTCACGCCCACCGACGCCAAACTCCCGATCCTCGACGGCTGGTTCGAAGACGGGCGCGAACAGGTCTGGATGTCCCACGGCGACCACGTCTCGGCCATCGCGCCGGGGTTCCAGGTTTACGGAACCTCCCCCAACGCCCCCTTCGCCATCACCGCCGATCCGGCCCGCCGCTTCTACGCCGTGCAGTTCCACCCCGAGGTGCACCACACCCCCAAGGGCGCGAAACTCTACGAGAATTTCGTGAAACTCGCAGGCTTCAAGGGCGACTGGACGATGGGCGCCTATCGCGAAGAGGCGATCCGCAAGATCCGCGAACAGGTGGGCGACCAGAAGGTGATCTGCGGCCTCTCCGGCGGCGTGGATAGCTCCGTCGCGGCGGTCCTGATCCACGAGGCGATCGGGAATCAGCTCACCTGCGTCTTCGTCGACCACGGCCTGTTGCGGCTGGGCGAGGCGGAACAGGTCGTGACCATGTTCCGCGACCATTACAACATGCCGCTGATCCATGCCGACGAGTCCGACCTCTTCCTCGGCGCGCTCGAAGGCGTCTCGGACCCGGAAGTCAAACGCAAGACCATCGGGCGGCTCTTCATCGAGGTCTTCGAGAAACACGCCAAATCCGTCGGCGGCGCGACCTTCCTCGCCCAAGGCACGCTCTATCCCGACGTGATCGAATCCGTGTCCTTCAGCGGCGGCCCCTCCGTCACCATCAAGTCGCATCACAACGTGGGCGGCCTGCCGGAAAAGATGGGGATGAAGCTCGTCGAACCGCTCCGCGAACTCTTCAAAGACGAAGTCCGCGCGCTGGGCCGCGAACTCGGCCTGCCCGATGCCTTCATCGGCCGCCACCCCTTCCCCGGCCCCGGTCTGGCGATCCGTTGCCCCGGCGAGATCACGCGCGAGAAGCTCGACATCCTGCGCCGCGCCGATGCCGTCTACATCGACCAGATCCGCAAGCACGGCCTCTATGACGAGATCTGGCAGGCCTTCGCAGCCATCCTGCCGATGCGCACCGTGGGCGTGATGGGCGACGGGCGGACCTATGACTACGCGCTGGCGCTCCGTGCCGTGACCTCGGTCGACGGGATGACGGCGGATTACTACCCCTTCACCCACGACTTCCTCGGCGAGACCGCCACCCGCATCATCAACGAAGTCCAAGGCGTCAACCGCGTCTTCTACGACTGCACCTCGAAACCGCCGGGGACGATCGAACTCGAATGATCCGCCTCTCCGGCCGCCTCGTCTGCATGACCGAGGAGGAGCGCGCCGCGGTCCTCCTCCACCGCCCCGCCCATGTGCTGGCGACGCGCGCCGAACCGGGCTGCATCAGCTTCACCATCGACGACACCGACGATCCCCTGATCTTTGACGTCAGCGAAACCTTCCGCGACCGCGCCGCCTTCGACGCCCACCAGAGCCGCACCCGCGACAGCGCATGGTTCGCCGCCACCCGCCACATCCTGCGCGACTTCCGGGTGGAGGAACTGCGCGACTGACGCCGCGCGTCACCCCGCTCCCGATTTCGCCGTCTTTCGGTGGAATCATCCCGCATCATTTCGATGAAGGACATTTCCCATGCTCGGCGAAACCCTAGGGATGATCCTGGCCATCCCCCTTACGATCTACGCCTTCCTCAGCGTCCCGCTCTACCCCGTCGCGCAGGTGGTCGTCGTCATTCTCCGTCGCGGTCCGGTCATGTGGCTGGCCCTCCTGCCCATCGCGCCGATGGCCTATTCCTACACGGTCTTCAACGAATACTGGCAGCAGGGCGGCAACCTGTCGCCGCTGATCCTCCTCTTCTCCTCCTCCTTGGCCCTCACCTGGATCCTCCTCACCGGCTGGTTCGCCCGCCCCCGCGACTTCAACGCGATCCTCGACCGCTGGTGGCCGCGCTGGTGGGATTGACGCCCGCCCACCCCCCGGTCCTAATCTCCCTCAGGGAGGACAGGACCATGCAGGCAACGCGGCTCATCGACATCGGCATCATCCGCACCGAAGAGGTGCCGATCCCCACCCCCGCCCCCGGCGAGGTGCTGATCCGGGTGGAGGCCTGCGGCATCTGCGGCACCGACCGCCACCTGCTGCATGGCGAATTCCCCTCCAAACCGCCCCTCACGCTCGGCCACGAATTCGCGGGCATCGTCGTGGGCTGCGGCGAGGGCGTCACGATCCCCGAAGGCACCCGCGTCACCTGCGATCCGAACACATGGTGTGGCCGCTGCGAGAATTGCCTGCGCGGCCGCGTGAACCTCTGCCTGAGGAACGTCGCCACCGGCCTTGGCCGCGACGGCGGTTTTGCCGAATTCTGCGCCTTCCCGGCCCACAAGGCCCATATCCTCCCCGCCGACCTGAACCCCCTGCATGGGGCCTTCTGCGAACCCCTCGCTTGCACCCTCCACGGCATCGACATCGGCGCGCCCAAGGCGGGCGAACGCGTGATGATCCTTGGCGGCGGCGTCATCGGCATGCTGGCCCTGCAACTTTGCGCCCTCGCCGGGGCCGAGGTGATGCTGGTCACCCGCTCCACCTCGAAACAGGCGCTTGGCCGCAGGCTGGGCGCGGCAGAAACCGCGGGGACCGAGGCAGAGGCCCGCGCCCTCTGGCCCAAGGGGGCCGATCTCGTCGTGGAATGCGCGGGCGTGACAGATACCGTCGAATCCGCCCCCCGCCTGACCCGCGACGGCGGGCGCGTCGTCATCCTCGGCGTCCTGCCCGCAGGCCAGAAGGTGCAGATCGAACCCTTCGACCTCCTCTTCCGCGAGGTCCAGTTCCTCTCCTCCTTCATCAACCCCTTCACGCAGGAACGCGCCGCCGCCATGATCGCCGCAGGACGCCTGCAACTCGACCCGCTGATCTCCCGCACCCTGCCGCTGGAGGAGGCCGCCGCCGCCATCGCCGCCCCCGCCCGCCCCGGCGAAATCCGCGCCATCGTCCTGCCGCAGGGCTGATCCCATGCAGCAGGTCTTCGCCCCCGGCCTCTTTGCCGGAAAGGTCATCCTCGTCACCGGCGCTGGCGGCGGCGTCGGCGGGGCCACCGCCCGCCTCCTCCACAGCCTCGGCGCGACCGTCGCCGCCACCGACCTGCGCGCGGAAGCCCTGACCGGCCTTCCCGCCGCCCTCCACCTTTCCGCCGACCTGCGCGACGTCACCGCCTGCGAAACGGTCATCCAGACCACCCTCGCCCGCCTTGGCAGGATCGACGCCGTGGTCGCCGCCGCGGGCCTCTGGGTCGAAGGCCCCTCGGAAGAGGCGACCGAAACCGACTGGTCCGCCTGTATCGACGTGAACCTCAAGGCCACCTTCTTCCTGATCTCCCGCGCCATTCCCGCACTGGCCGAAACACAGGGCACGGTGGTCGCCATCGCCTCGGATGCGGGCATCGTCGGCAATGCCGGGGCCGCGATCTATTGCGCCTCCAAGGGCGGGGTCGTCCTCATGGTCCGCGCCCTCGCCCGCGAACTGGCCCCCCGCGGCATCCGCGTCAACGCGCTCTGCCCCTCCGACATCGAAACCCCGATGCTCGCCTATCAGGCCGCCCGCTTCGGCGAGGGCGACCCCGAAGGCTACCTCTCCCGCCTGCGCGCCCATTACCCGCAGGGGCAATCCGCGCGCTTCCTCACCCCCGACGAGGTGGCGGCACAGGCGGCCTTCCTCCTCTCCCCCGCCAGCGCGGGCGTGACGGGCGCGGCGGTCATGGTGGATTTCGGCCTGACGGCAGGCTACTGAACCCCGTCTGGCACTGGACAATCCCCCCCGCCCGCAGGACTGTGCCGCCATGACGCAGACCCACCGCCCCCTCGCCGCCGCCCTCTGGATGACCGGTTCGGTCTTTTCCTTCACCGCCATGGCCATCGCGGGGCGCGCCGTCGCGGGCACGCATGACACGTTCGAGATCATGCTCTGGCGGTCCGTCCTCGGCTTCGCGCTGGTGTTGGTGGTGGCGGGCAGCCTGAACCGCCTGCGCGAGGTGCGCCGCGACCGCATGGGTCAGCACCTTGTCCGCAACCTCTTCCATTTCACGGGGCAGAACCTCTGGTTCTGGTCGCTGACGATGATCCCGCTCGCGCAGGTCTTCGCGCTGGAATTCACATCGCCCATCTGGGTGATCCTGCTCTCGCCGCTGGTTCTGGGAGAGAGGCTCACCCGCGTCCGCCTCTTCGCCGCCGCCATGGGCTTCGCGGGCATCCTCCTTGTCGCGCGCCCCGATTTCGCGGCGCTGGATGCGGGCGTCCTTGCCGCCGCCGCCTCGGCCATCTGCTTTGCCGCCACCAACCTGATGACGAAGAAACTGACCCGCGGCGAAAGCATCGTCTCCATCCTCTTCTGGCTGACGCTGATGCAGGGGGTCTTCGGCCTCGTCATGGCGGGCCATGACGGGGTGATCCGCCTGCCCACCGCTGAAACCCTGCCATGGCTGGCCGTGATCGGCTTCTGCGGCCTGCTCGCGCATCTCTGCATCACCACGGCGCTCTCCCTCGCCCCGGCAAGCTATGTGATCCCCATCGATTTCGCCCGCCTGCCCGTGATCGCGCTGGTGGGGGTTCTGCTCTATGCCGAACCGCTCGACCCGCTGGTGATCCTCGGCGCGCTGATCATCTTCATCGGGAATTTCGCCAATATCCGGGCCGAAACGCGCAAGCCTGCAACACTCCCCCCCGTCACAAATCCGTGACGTGGCGTCATGAATTGACCCAATTTCCGCCCGGACCTACCGTTACCCACAGAAAGGCACGTCGGGGAAAGCGTGCGGGAGGGATACGGATAATGTCAGTGATCAAGTCAGCCTTCGGTGCGACAACCGCACTTGTTCTAGGAACGCTCTCCGCGCAGGCGGGCGGGATCGAGCGGTCAGGTTTCAACCCGGGCTTCCTGTTCGAAAAGGGAAACTGGGTTGAATTGAGCTTCGGTTCCGTCTCGCCCAGCGTTTCGGGGACGCAGGCAATCCCGACCGGTGCGCCCTTCCCTGCCTTGCCTGCTGGCGGCAGCTCGGGCGACATGGCCCCCCGCTACACGACCGTTGCCGGGGCGCTGAAATTTCAGCTCAACGATCAGTGGGCAATCGGTGTCATCGTCGACCAACCGCTTGGCGCGGACGTCGACTATGGGGCCGCGACCTATCTCTACGGCGTCGGGCTCGGCTCCACCGCGGAAATCAATTCCTTGGGCGTGACCGTCCTCGCGCACTACCGCTTCGACGAACGGACCAGTGTATACGGCGGGATCAAGTCGGAAACCGTGGAAGGCCGCGTCGCCCTCTTCAATGGCTATACGATGAACTCGTCCAAGGAACAGGACTTCGGCTTCGTCCTCGGTGCGGCCTACGAGATCCCCGAGATCGCCTTGCGCGTGGCTTTGACCTACACATCTGAAATCGAACACGACTTCACCGCGCAGGAATTCCTTCCTGCCCCCGGTCCGGGTGCGATCACCACGAACTTCACCACCGTCACGCCCCAGTCGCTTGCCCTCGACTTCCAGACGGGCGTTGCAGAGAACACGCTGATGTTTGGCTCGGTGAAATGGCGCGATTGGTCCAACTTCGCCATTCGTCCGACCGGTTTCGCCGGGGCGACGGGCGGATCGGCCCTCGTATCCTACGCCAATGACACGATCACCTACACTTTGGGCGTGGGTCGCCGCTTCTCGGAAACTTGGTCCGGTGCGGTCTTCGTGTCGCATGAAGCCTCGCATGGCGGCTTTTCCGGAAACCTTGGCCCGACCGACGGCTATACCAGCGTCGGCCTCGGCGCGACCTACACGCAGGACAACATGAAGATCACCGGTGGCGTGACCTATGCGATGATCGGCGATGCCGTGACTGAGGCGCCGTCGCCCGCACCGGCCGGCACGACCTTCGGCCGTTTCACCGACAACAGCCTAATCGGCGTCGGTGTCAAGGTCGGCTGGAGCTTCTGATCCACCACCATAGAACCCCACCGCAAACCCCGCCCCCGTGGCGGGGTTTCGCATTTTTCCGGGTGTATTCCGTCCCGCGCTTGGGTATCACGCGGCAATCAGGGCGCGGGGGCAGGCATGATCTACCAGACAGGGGCGGAATTCCAGGCGGCGCGGGAAAAGCGCGTGCTGCTCTTCGGCATGTCGGGGCTGGGAAAGACCCATCTCTCCAACCTCCTGCGCGACGCGCCCAAGGATCAGGGTGGCGGCTGGTTCCACTATTCCGTCGATTACCGCATCGGCACCCGCTACATGGGCGAATACATCGCCGACAATTTCAAACGCGAGGCGATGAAGGTCCCGCTCCTGCGCGAACTCCTGATGACCGACAGCGTCTACATCGCCTCCAACATCACCTTCGACAATCTCGCCCCCCTCTCCACCTATCTGGGCAAGCCCGGCGATCCCGCCCGCGGCGGCGTTGCCTTCGCCGAATATTGCAAACGTCAGGCCCAGCACCGCGAGGCGGAAATCGCCGCGCTCCACGACACGCTCCGCTTCATCGACCGCGCCCGCGACATCTACTGCTATGAGAACTTCGTCTGCGACAGCGGCGGGTCCATCTGCGAGGTGGTGGACGCCGCCGATCCCGCCGATCCGGTGATGAAGGCGCTGTCCGACAACCTCCTCCTCGTCTGGATCAAAGGGTCCGAGGCGCATCGCGACGAACTCATCCGCCGCTTCGACCGCGCCCCGAAGCCCATCTATTACCAGCCCGATTTCCTCGCCTCCCTCTGGGCCGAATATCTCGCGCAGGAAGGCCGCCCGGAAGATCAGGTCGATCCCGACGCCTTCCTCCGCTTCGGCTATGCCCGCCTCCTCAACCACCGCCAGCCGCGCTATGCCGCCATGGCCAACTGGGGCATCACCGTCACCGCCGAAGAGGTGGCCACCGTCCGCACCCCCGCCGACTTCCATAGCCTCATCGCGACGGCGCTTGATCGTCGCGCCCCCAGCGCCTAGATACGCCCCCTGATTGAACCGACGAGTTTACCAATGCCCATCACCCTGCCCGAGACCCTGCCCGCCTATGACGTTCTGCGGAACGAAGGCGTCATGGTCATGTCGCCCGAACGGGCGGCCCGGCAGGACATCCGCCCCCTGCGCATCGGCCTTCTGAACCTGATGCCCAAGAAGATCCAGACAGAGAACCAGTTCGCCCGCCTGATCGGGGCCACGCCGCTGCAGATCGACCTGCACCTGATCCGCATGACGGAACACCAGACCCGCAACACCGCCGCCGAACACATGGAAACCTTCTACCGCCCCTTCCAGGACGTGAAGGGCGAGAAATTCGACGGCCTCATCATCACCGGTGCCCCCATCGAACACCTCCCCTTCGAGGAGGTGACCTATTGGGACGAACTCTGCGAGGTCTTCGACTGGACGCAGACCAACGTGCAATCCACCTTCGGCGTCTGCTGGGGCGGGATGGCCATGATCAACCACTTCCACGGCGTGCAGAAACACATGCTGCCGAAAAAGGCCTTCGGCTGCTACCGCCACCGCAACCTCGCGCCGACCTCCCCCTATCTGCGCGGCTTTTCGGATGATTTCGTCATCCCGGTCAGCCGCTGGACGGAAATGCGGCAGGCCGAAATCGACGCCCGCCCCGCCCTGCGCACCCTGCTCGGGTCCGAGGAAGTGGGTCCCTGTCTGGTCGAGGATGCCTCCCACCGCGCGCTCTACATCTTCAACCATTTCGAATATGACAGCGACACGCTGAAACAGGAATATGACCGCGACGTCGCAAACGGCACCCCGATCAACGTGCCGATGAACTACTATCCCGATGACGATCCGCAGCGCCCGCCGCTCAATCGCTGGAGAAGTCACGCGCATCTTCTATATGGCAACTGGATCAATGAAATTTACCAATCCACGCCATATGAGATCGCTGAAATTGGCACTTAGTCTCCTGCTTGCCGCAACCGCCCTTGGCGGCTGCGCCCTCCTGACCGACCGCCGCGCCAGCGCCCGCGAAGCCGCGGCCGAGGCCGCCTATCCCCCGACGGGCCGGATCGTCACCGTGGACGGCATCCCCGTCCATGCCCATGTGCAGGGTCAGGGCCCCGACCTCGTGCTGATTCATGGCGCCAGCGGCAATACCCGCGACTTCACCTTCGCGCTGGTGGACCGTCTGGCGCAGGACTACCGCGTCATCGCCTTCGACCGCCCCGGTCTGGGCTGGACCGGCAGCATGGGCCCCGACGGCATCAGCCCCATGATGCAGGCAGCGCTCCTGCAGAAGGCCGCCGATCAGCTTGGCGTTACCCGTCCCATCGTGGCGGGCCATTCCTATGGCGGGGCCGTCGCCATGGCCTGGGCGCTGACCGATACGCCGGATGTCTCGGCGGTCGTGGTCCTCTCCGGTGCCACGATGCCATGGCCCGGTGGCCTTGGCGCCTATTACGCCGTCACGGGCAGCCGCATCGGCGCCGCAACCGTGATCCCCGCCCTCACCGCCTTCGCCACCGAACGCCAGACAGACCGCATCGTCGAGGCCATCTTCACCCCCCAGACGGCCCCCGAAGGCTATACCGAATACGTGGGCATCGGCCTCACCATGCGCCGCAGCACCCTGCGCGACAACGCCCTGCAGGTAACGCGGCTCAAGCCCCATGTCACCCGCATGGCGCAGGAATACCCGCGCCTCGACCTGCCCGTCGAAATCCTGCACGGCACCGCCGATGACGTGGTTCCCGCCCGCATCCATGCCATCCCGCTTGCCGACCTCCTGCCGCAGGGTGACCTCACCCTGATCGAGGGCGCGGGCCACATGCCCCATCACAGCCATCCCGATGACGTCATCGCCGCCATCCACCGCGCCGCCCGACGCGCCGGATTGCGCTGATCGCTCCCATCGCCATACTGGCGGGCAAAGCCACATACAGGATGCCATGATGTCCGACCTGCCCTTTGACGGTGCGATCACCCGCTATTTCCGGAAGGGCGCGCCAAAGCCCATCCGCAAGGCCATCGAAGAGGCCGGCAAGGATGACCTCATCACCCCGGGCTATCCCTATCCCGCCGAGATGAAGCGCAAGGAGTACGACGCCACGATGGATGGGCTGCAACGCCAGCTCGTCCGCCTGCAGGCCGACATCAAGGCCAGCGGCAAGCGCGTCATCGTCCTCTTCGAAGGCCGCGACGCCGCAGGCAAGGGCGGCACGATCGACGTGATGCGCGAGAACCTCAACCCCCGCGTCTGCAACGTCGTTGCCCTCTCCAAACCCTCCGACCGCGAAGCGGCAAGCTGGTATTTCCAGCGCTATGTCGACTGGCTTCCCGCCGCAGGCGAAATGGCGATGTTCGACCGCTCTTGGTACAACCGCGCCATGGTGGAACATGTCTTCGGCTTCTGCACCCCAGCACAGCGCGAGACCTTCTTCCGGCAACTCCCGGAATTCGAACATATGCTGGTGGACGAAGGCTTCACCCTCGTGAAGCTCTGGCTGGAAGTGGGCCGCGCCGAACAGCTCCGCCGCTTCCTCGCCCGCGAAAGCGACCCGCTGAAACAGTGGAAACTCTCGCCCATCGACATCGACGGTCTGGGAAAATGGGACGACTATTGCACCGCCATCGATGAAACCATGGAACGGACGCATTTCGACTTCGCCCCTTGGACCGTGATCCTGTCCGATGACAAGAAACGCGCCCGCATCGCCGCCATCCAGACCGTCCTGCGCGCCGTCGATTTCCACGGCAAGGACGATGCCCTGATCGGCAAGCCCGATCCCGCCATCTGCGGCGGTCCCGACCTGCGCCCGAAAGGCTGAGATGAAGCACGGCTACCACCACGGCAACCTCCGGCAGGCGCTGGTCGAGGCGGCGCTGGCGCTCATCGCGGAACGCGGCCCCTCCGGCTTCACCCTGTCCGAGGCGGCGAAACGTGCCGATGTGACGCCTGCCGCCGTCTACCGCCATTTCGCGGGCCGCGACGACCTCATCGCCGAAGTGGCGCGGCAGGGCTACGACATCTTCGCCGCCTTGATGGAATTCGCCTATAATGACGGCCAGCCCTCCGCCCTTGCGGCGTTCGAGGCGACGGGCCGTGCCTATCTGGCCTTCGCCCGCAAATATCCGGGCCATTACATGGCGATGTTCGAAAGCGGACTCTCCTTCAACGCCCATCCCGACCTCGCGCTGGTGGCGGGCAAGGCCCGGGCCGTTCTGGAAAAGGCGGCAGAGAAACTGTCCGAACAGATGCCCGCCGACCGCCGCCCCCCGGCCACGATGTTCTCGGCCCATGTCTGGGCGATGAGCCACGGCGTGGTGGAACTCTACATGCGCGGCGCACCGGGGGCCAAATCACCCTTCACGCCCGAAGACCTGCTGGAGGCCGGAATCGGCATCTACCTGCGCGGTCTGGGCCTTCTGCCGCCGGATCGCTGACACCGGGCGCGAAGATTTTTCGTACGAAAAATCTTCGAAACCGAAAAATCTTCGTACGAAGATTTTTCGCCGGGGGCCAAGCCCCCGCCCTAGCGGAACAGGACAAGCGCCCCCGGCGACCAGCCCACCCGCGCCCGCGCGCCCCGATCCAGAACCGGGCGGCCGAACACGTTGCGCATCGAAATCCGCACCGGGGCCTCGGTCCCGTCGATGCGCACGTCGTAATAGGTCATGTCGCCGAAATAGACGACCTCCTCGATCGTCGCCATGCTCTCGCGGTCGGTCGCGGCGCTTCCCTCGTAAAGGATGGTCAGCGTCTCGGGACGGAAGCCGACAGTCGCCCCTTCGGCCGTCGCCCCGCCCATCACCTGCGACGCCTCCACATGGATGCGGCCAAAGCCCGCCGCCTCGATCTCCACCGAACCGGCGCCCTCTTCCAGCACCTTCGCGGGCAGGAAATTCATCGTGCCGATGAAATCCGCCACCTTCCGGCTGTTCGGTCGCCGATAGAGCGTCTCAGGATCCGCCAGTTGCGCGATCTCGCCCTCGAACATCACGGCGATCCGGTCGCTCATCACCAGCGCCTCCTCCTGATCGTGGGTGACAAGGATGAAGGTGATCCCCACCTGCCGCTGCAGCCGGATCAACTCCACCTGCATCTGCTCGCGCATCTTCTTGTCCAGCGCCGACAGCGGCTCATCCAGCAGCAGCACCTTGGGCTTCAGGATCAGCGCCCGCGCCAGCGCCACCCGCTGCCGCTGCCCGCCCGACAGCGCATGCGCCGCCCGCTTGCCATAGCCCTTCAGCCCCACCATCTCCAGCGCCTCGCCCACGGCGCGCGCCTTCTCCTCCTTGGACCGCGGATCACGCCGCAGACCGAAGCCCACATTCTCCTCCACGCTCAGATGCGGAAAGATGGCATAGGACTGGAACACCATGTTGGTCGGCCGCTTGTTCGCAGGCACCCCCGCCATGTCGCGCCCATCCACCAGCACCGCGCCCGAGGAGATGTCCTCGAACCCCGCGATGGTGCGCAAAAGCGTGGTCTTGCCGCAACCCGACGGCCCCAGCAGCGAAAAGAACTCGCCCGGACGGATCGTCCCCGTGATCCCGCGCAGCGCGTGGTAATCGCCGTAATACTTGTGGACGTCCCGGAACTCGATCATGGCGTCGGATTTGGTCACAGGAAGCCTCCGGTATCCTTGCCGCCGGCTTTCGCGATGCCGCGACGGCGGAAATATTCTGCTGTTGCAAGAAGGGCGATGGACAGAAGGACCAGCACCGTCCCCAGCGCCATCACGGCGGGCACCTTGGCCGGGAAGCGGAACTGACCATAGATATAGACCGACAGCACCGTATCGGTCCCGCCAAGGAAATAGGCGATGATGAATTCGTCCAGACTGATCGTGAAACAGATCAGCAGCGACGAGATGATCCCCGGCATCACCAAAGGCAGGATGATCAGCCAAAAGGTGGAAAGCGGCGTCTCGCCAAGGTCATAGGCCGCCTCCTCCAGCGACCGGTCCAGCGACTGGAAGGCCGAGGACAGGATCGCCACCGCAAAGGGCGTGCAGATCAGCACATGGCCAAGGATGATCGTCAGCAGCGAAAGCTCGATCCCCACCGCCAGCAGCACCACCAGAAGCGCCATCGCAAGGATCATCTCCGGCAGCACCATGGGCAGCATGATCAACCCCATGATCCCGGCCTTGGCCGGAAAGTTGAATCGGGTCGAAGACCGCGCCGCGAACAGCCCCAACAGCGTCGAGATCACCGCGACCGAGACCGAGATGGTCAGCGAATTCCGCACCGCGTTCCACAACGTGGTGTCCTGCCACATCTCCACGAACCAGGCCGTGGTGAACCCCTGCAACGGGAAGGCGATCACCTTGCTGTCGTTGAAGGCGAACAGCGGCAAGAGGATGATCGGCGCGTAAAGGAAGATCAGATAGACGATGGCATAGCCGCGAAAGACGGGGGATCTCATTTCGCACCCTTCAGGAAGCGCCGATTCAACAGCAGGAAGATCAGGGTCACCGCCGCCACCACCAGCATGGCCGAAACGGCGATGGCCGACCCAAGCTCCCGGTTGTTCTGCTTCAGCATCGTCCCCTCGATCCGGTTCGCGATCATCGGCAACTTGCCCCCGCCGATCAGGTCGGGCGTCACATAGTCGCCCACCGTCGGGATGAAGACGATCAGGACGGCGGCAATCACCCCCGGCATCGACAGGGGCAGCGTCACCCGCAGGAAGGTCATGAACTGGCTCTCGCCAAGGTCACGCCCCGCCTCCAGAAGCGACCGGTCGATCTTCTCCAGCGCCACGAAGATGGGCAGGATGGCAAAGGGCGCATAGGCATGGGCCAGCGTGATCACCAGCGCCTGCACGTTGTAATTGATGGCCTGCAAGGGGGCGTCGATGATGCCCAGCGACATCAGCCCCGAATTGATCACCCCGTTGAAGCCGAGGATCACCTTCCACAGGAACACCCGGATCAGATAGCTGGTCCAGAAGGGAATCGTGATCAGGAACAGCCACAGCGCCTTCTTGTCGGGCTTGACGTAGAAGCTCACGAAATAGGCCACAGGATAGGCCAGGATCACGGTGACAACCGTCACCGACAACGACACGGTCAGCGACCGCAGCATCAAAAGCTGGTTGATCCTGTCCGTCCAGACCGCGACGTAATTGCCGAACCCATAGCCGCCGCCTTCCAAAGACAGCGAATACAGCACCACCATCAACAGCGGTGCCGCCAGCAGAAGGATGACGTAAATCAGCGGCGGGCTGATCAGAAGAAGGCCATTCGCCTTCTCAGAGCGGCCCATCCCGCCGCCCGTTCCCCCATTCGAACCCATCGCGCCCCCTGTCGGCCCTTTGCTTTGGTCGGCCTTTGATCCGATCTTTGATCAAATTTAGACGCAACGGATGCGAAGGCGCAAGCACAGACGCAGGAACATTGCGGCACATCGCTGAAATGCACCGCAGATGCCCGAAAATCAAGCGCGGGTCTCAGCCCGCGACGCGTTCGATGCTGATCGAGCGTTTCTTCAACTCGTCATACAGCGTGGGCACGACGCGCAGCGATCCGACCGCCGTGCGCAGCGCATCGGAAAGCTTGCCATCCTGCGGCTTGCCCGCAACGCGCCACACCATCCGCCGCGCGACGCCGTCATCATAGACGATCTCCGTCTCGCCACCGCGCGACCGACGAATGCCAAGAAAATCCGCGCCGCCATGGGGCGCATGGAAAAAGGCCTGTTGTCCCATTTTCGGGTCCATTGTTTGTGCTGCTCTTATGGGCGCACAAAGGCCATGCAGGCGGCTCCGGGTCAATTCACCTTTTCGAAACCGCCGCCGCAACCCCGGAAACCGCGCCCGGAACGACACAGAATGGCCCCTTTCGCCGCAGATTGTGGCAATGCCCCTCACAGGATTGCCACATTCCCGCCGTAATCGCCGCCCCCTCAGACCGCAGGCGGGTCATAGGGCGGCCGCGACAACAGCCCCGCCAGCTTCTCCATCGCCAGCGTGAACCGTTCCTCGGGAATGTTCCCCGCCAGCGCGATCCGCACCGCGTGGGGCGCCCGCCCGTGGATCAGCGCATATTCATCCGCCGACCGCACCAGCACCCCCTCCGCCTCGGCCATCCGGGTAAAGGTCGAGGCCCGCCACCCCATCGGCAGGTTCAGGAAGGCAAAGCGCAGCCCCGGCTGCCAGGCCAGATCGAACCGCCCCAGATGATTCACCATGATCCGGATGCGACGATCCAGATCCTCGCTCACCTTGCGGCGGATCTCCTGCGCGGCCCCGCTCTCGAACAGGTGCAGGCACAATTCGCTTACCGGCTTGGCCAGCGCGAAAAAGGCATGCTGCGCCGTCAACCGCCCCGTCTCGCCCATCCCCGCCGGACACACGATATAGCCGAACCGCAGCGCTGCCGAGATCGTCTTCGACAGGCTGCCCACATGCCAGACCCGCTCCGGCGCCAGCGCCCGCAGGGCGGGCCATTCGCTTTCCGACAGGGTATAGCAATCATCCTCGATGATCTGCAGGTCGAAATGCCGGGCAATCGCCACGATCCGCGCCCGCCGTTCCGGCGTCATCCGCGCCGTCGTCGGGTTCTGCGCCTCGGTCGTCAGGCACAGCACCTGCGCCCCGTGCCGTCGGCAGGCCGCCTCCAGCGCCTCGGGGATCATCCCCTGATCATCCGTCTCCACCCCCACCACCTCCGCCCGCGCCAGCCGCGCGGCATGGCGGAACCCCGGATAGGCAAGCTCCTCGGTCAGGACGACAGGCCGATCCCCGCGCAGGCAACACAGGAAGATCAAGGCGATGGCATTCTGCCCCCCCGCGGTCAGGGCGATGTCATCCACCCCCACCTTGCCCAAATTACGATCCGACAGCCAGTCGCAGATGGACCGGCGCAGGGGCACCTCGCCGCGCTGCGTCGGATAGTCGATCCAGTCGTCGGTCATGTTGGCGATGCGCTCCCGCAGCGCCTCGGAAAAGGCGGCGGTTTGGCCAACATCCGGCAGGCGCGGCGCGCGCAGGTCGATCCGCCCGTTCACCTGATCCGGTTCCCGCTCCAGAAGCAAAGGCTGCGTCGGGCCCAGCCGCGGCGCCCGCGCCGCGACAAAGGTTCCCCGCCCCACCGTCGCCGCCAGAAGCCCCTCCTGCGTGGCCAGCGCATAGGCCCGCGACACCGTTCCCGGCGTCACCCCCAATTCCCACGCCAGATCGCGCACCGTGGGCAGTTGCGTCCCCTCGGCCAACTCCCCCGACCGGATCGCCTCCCGCAGCGCCCGCGACAGCGCGAGGTATTTGGGGCCGGGATAGGCCGCAAGATCGGGTTTCCAGATTGTTCCGGTCACAATGTTTCTCTGGCTGACAGCGATATGCTATTGTATCAATCGACTATCAGATTGCATTGATTGTATCAACACAAAAAGGACCACAAGATGCCCGCCCGCCCCTTCACCCCGACGCAAGCCCTGCCCGCGCCGCTGCCGCCGCTGTCGCGCCTGCTGGTCCGGCTCGCGCTCCTCTGGGCCGAATGGGAGGACCGCGCCCGTGGCCGCCGCGCGCTGCGCCACCTTGACCCGCATCTGCTGCGCGACATCGGCCTCAACGCCCCCGCCGCACAGGAAGAGATCGCGAAACCCTTCTGGCGGGACTGACCCCCGCCACACGGTCCCCTGACTGGGCCGGGCCTCGCGCCCGGCCTTTCTTTTTGGCCTATGCCCTGCCCCGCGCCGCCACGCGGGAATGCGTCGGCGCGAAGGGCCGGTCCTTGTCGAACACCGCCACGCTGTCATGGATATGGATGCCGGAACAATCCGGCCCCAGATCCGGCCTGCGCTCGCCATGGGTGTGATACCAGCGGTGCATGTCATCCACCATCCGGCGGGCGAAGTTGAAGAAATTCTCGCCGCTCCGGAATCCGCCGCCATAGCGCCGCAGATAGGCCGTGTGCAGGTCCTCGATCATATAGGTCCCGCCATAGGACAGCTTGGGAAACAGCACCTCGAAGGTCTTGTGGACATGCGGCATCAGGTGGCTGCCGTCATCCAGCACCACATCGACGCCCCCCATCTCCTCCACGACTCGCGCCAGAAACGCCGGATCGTCCTGCGAGCCGATCCGCACCTGCCCCGAAATCCCGTCGAAGGCCGCGCATTTCGGATCGATGTCGATCCCGAAGATCACCGCCTCCGGCCCGAAATAGCGCCGCCACAGATCCAGCGACCCGCCCTTCGACACACCGATTTCAAGGAACCGGAACGGCCGATTCCGCCAGCGCGCGAAATAGCGGTCATAAAGCGGCAGGTAATGATGCCACTTGTTGATCACCCGTTCCGTCCCGCTGGCATAAAGCTCCAGCAGATCGCCGTCGAATCCGTATTTCTCGCGGATGTCGCCGCGGATATCCGTCCCGCGAAAGGCATAGGCCGCATAGGGCCGCAGCTTCGCCGCCCTCCCCGCCGCCTCCGCCGGGGCGCCGGACCCGGCCTCCGCGACCGGAGGCTCCACCTCCGCCACGACAGGAACCTCCACCACCTCGGCGGCTATTCCGCTCCCACTGCCCATCGGTTTCCCGCCCTTCGCCGCCTTGACCGGCGCCGCCTTCTTCTTCGTTGCCATCACCTGATCCGATTCTCACCCGTACCGACGTAAGTATGCCCGCGCCCATACCCGCCACGCAAAGCAAAAGGCCCGCGCAACGCGCGGGCCTTCGCAGTCCGTGACCTGCGCGATACGCGCAGCGTTCCTTAGCGCTTGGAGAACTGGAACGACCGGCGGGCCTTCGCCTTGCCGTATTTCTTCCGTTCCACCACGCGCGAGTCGCGGGTCAGGAAACCTGCCGCCTTCAGCGCCGGGCGCAGCGAGGGTTCATAAAGCTGCAGCGCCTTCGAGATGCCGTGCTTCACCGCACCGGCCTGCCCCGAAAGACCGCCACCCGCCACCGTCGCGTAAACGTCGAACTGGCCTTCGACATTGGCGATCTGGAAGGGCTGCTTGAGGATCATCTGCAGCACGGGACGCGCGAAATAGACCGCCATCTCCTTGCCGTTCACGATGACCTTGCCCGAACCCGGCTTCACCCAGACGCGGGCGACCGCATCCTTCCGCTTGCCCGTCGCATAGGAACGGCCCAGCGAGTCGCGGACCGGCGCCTTCGGCGCGGCGGCTTCCGCAGCAGCGGGGGCCGAACCGGAAACGGCCGATTTCAGATCGTCGAGGGATTTGATGTCGGCCATGATCAGGCGCTCCGCGTGTTCTTCGGGTTCAGGACCTTCAGGTCCAGAACGGTGGGCTGCTGGGCTTCATGCGGATGGGCGGCACCCGCATAGACGCGCAGGTTGGTCATCTGCTGGCGGCCCAGACGGTTGCGGGTGATCATCCGCTCGACGGCCTTGATCACGACGCGCTCCGGATGGTTGCCTTCCAGCACCTGACGCGCGGTCCGCTGCTTGATCCCGCCGGGATGCCCGGTGTGCCAGTAATAGACCTTGTCGTTGCGCTTGTTGCCGGTCATCTGGATCTTGTCGGCGTTGATCACGATGACATTGTCACCCATGTCCATATGGGGGGTGAAGGTCGGCTTGTTCTTGCCGCGCAGGATGTTTGCGACGATCGTGGCGAGGCGGCCCAGAACGATGCCTTCGGCATCGATCAGGATCCACTTCTTCTCGATATCCGCAGGCGTTGCGGTGAAGGTTTTCATATCGAACCCTGTGAGTTGAAGCGGGGGTCACCCCCCGGGATCTTGGATGGCGGCTTATTGCCCGTCCCCGCGCAGGGGTCAAGTCCGCCGGACAAGAATTTATCAAGCAATATCAGACACCTGCAAAATAGGTATCATAATACCCCATGCAAGCCGCCCCTCAACGCAGCTTTGGCGGCCGTTCCGGGTCACTTCCCGGTGCCGCAGGGGCCGCCCGTTCCCGCACCTCCGGCGCCGGAATGTCGAAGCGCCGCGCCACCTGCACCATCCGGGCAAGGATCTCCTCCTCACCCGTCAGGAAGGTCACGTCCAGAACCCCCGCCTCCAGCCCCGAGAAGACCACCGCCTCGCGCACCGCATGGGCCAGCGCCTCGCGCGCCCCCTCCGCCGCGCCGACGATGACCAGCATGTGCCCCCTGCGCCCGCCGCGATAGGTCACCCCCATCAGCAGGGCAAAGGCCGCCAGCCCCGCCATCCGCGCCAGCTTCGCCTCCAGCGCTTGCACCAGAGCGGCAGGCAGGCGTCGCGGGATCTCGAACCGCTCCGGCACATCCTCGGCCTCTTCCGGCGCGCCCTCCAGCAGGCCCGCCAGCCAATCCATCGCCTCCGGCGGCAAGATCATCTGCGACGGGGCCACGCCAAGGTTCACCCCCAGCCCGATCCCCTGCCCCGCCAGCATCTGCGCGATCACCCGCCCCGGCAGCGCCGCATAGGGGGCCACTCCACCCGAAAACTCCGCCATCCGCTCCTCCAGATCGAAGATCAGGATGACCGGCCCCTCCTCCAGCGGAAAGAGGCGTGGCTTCAGGTCATTGCCCTCCGGCTCCTCCTCCAGCAGCAGGAAGAATTCGCCATCGGCCAGACAGTCGAAGAACCGCAACCGGCTCGCCTCATCCGTCTCGTCGCGCTCCATCGCCGCATGGGCGATATCCAGAGGTGTCATTCTCGGCTCTCCAGCACATCTCGCAGGCCCGCCCGCAATTCCGGCAAAAGATCGGCCTCGAACCACGGGTTGCGTCGCAGCCACCCGCTATTGCGCCACGAAGGATGGGGCAAGGGCCAGATGCCCCGCGCGGCATGGCTGCGCCACTCGGTCACGCGCCCCGTCATGCTCCCCGGCCCGATGTGCCAGCGCTGTGCCGCTTCGCCCACTGCCAGCGCCATCCGCACCTGCGGCAGATGCCCAAGCACCCGGTCGCGCCATGTCCGCGCGCAGATGGGCGGCGGCGGCAGATCCGCCCCCTTGGCATCGTAACCCGGAAAGCAGAAGGCCATCGGCACGATGGCAATCCGCGCGCGGTCATAGAATTCCGCCTCCGTCAGCCCCAGCCACGCCCGCAGCCTGTCGCCCGAGGCATCGGTGAAGGGCCGGCCCGAGGCATGGACCCGCGCCCCCGGTGCCTGCCCCGCAATCAGGACCCGCGCCCCCGGCGCGAACCATGCGACGGGACGCGGTTCATGGGCCGTCGCCGTCGCCGCGAAACGCGGCGCGCAAATGCGACAGGCCTGTAAATCCGCGATGCAGGCCGCCGTTTCCCTGTCAGGGGCTTGCGCGTCGCAGGGGGAGGTCATGGGTCGGTCACAATTGTCCAAACCGCGCGTGTCAGGGTCGCTGTCCATCGCATCAGAATGGCCGCTCCATGGCACCGAGGCAACACCGCCCGCCCCGCGCGGTGATTCCGCCTTGCGCGGGTCCGCACGCCTGCTAATGCGCGCCACATCCGCGCAGCAGGCAGGTTTCGTTCCGATGTATCGCGTCTCGCCCTTCGTCAGACGGTTCGCATGGGCGCTCCTTGGCGGGGTCTTCCTCGCCACGCTCTGGGTGAACCTCTCCCCCGCCAGCTATTACGATGCGATGGAATACCGCCTGATCGAACTGGCGAAACCCGCATGGATCGCGGGCGACGTCCTCGTCATCACCCCGATGACGGTGACCTCCGAACTGTTGATGCCGCTCTTCCTCTTCTTCGTGGGCAAGGAATTGTGGGAGGCGCTGGTCCTCCAGCGCGGCGCGCTGTCGGGCCGCCGCGCCCTCCTGCCCGCCGGGGCCGTCATCGGGGCCTGCCTCGGCGCCTTGGCGGTGTGGCTTGCCCATTCCGCCGTCTTCGTCGCCGATGAATGGGTGCATTGGGCCGAAGGCTGGCCCCTGCCCTTCGGGTCCGAGATCATCCTCGGCTATGTCGCGGGCCGCATGGTCTTTGGCCCCGCCCATCCCGCCCTGCACCTCCTCCTCCTCATCAGCATCGCGACCAGCATCCTCGGCATCCTCGCCGCGGGCCTCGCCTCTCCGGGCGGCGACCTGCAACCGCTCTGGCTCGCCCTGCCCGTGCTGGCCTGCGCGGCCCTCGCATGGCTCAACCGCAGGCCGCAGACCGACGACCTCACCGAACGCGACCGCCGCCGCGGCCAGACGCTCTGGCCCTATGCCGTGGCGGGCCTCGTCTCATGGCTGGGCGTCGTCGCGGCGGGCCTTCCCGGCGCGCTCGGCCTCCTGCCCGTCATCCCACTCATCCCCCATGCCGAACGCGCCTTCGGCCTGTTTGCCGAGGCCGAGGAATATCTCCACGACCCGCTCAACCGCCTTGCGCATTCCCTGGTCAAGCCGCTCGCCGTCGTCCTCTTCCTCTTCGGCCTCACCCGCGGCGGCATCGACCTTGCGGCCTTCGCCCCCACCACGATCACCGTCCTCCTCTCCACCTGGCTGGGCAAGCCGCTGGGCCTTCTCTTCGGCGCGCTCCTCATGGCGCAACTCTTCCGCCTGCCCATGCCTGCGGGCGTCCGCATCCGCGACCTCGTCCTCGTGGCGATCCTGTCGGGCATCGGCTTCACCGTCCCCGTCCTCTCGCTCGACACCGCCCTCCCCGGCGGCGCCATGGCCGAAGCCGCGCGCCTGGGCTTCGCCCTCTCCCTCCTCGCCTGGCCCGCAGCCCTCCTCCTCTCCCGCGCCCTCCGCCGCGCGGGCTAACATCCCCCGCCCGCCCGTCGTAGAAGGGAAACAGTGACCGATCATTCCTTTGCATTGTCACCGCGATAGGAATTCCGACATAATGTCGCCCGAATGGCAGGCTAACGCCAAGGGGAACGAAGGGTCCTCCGGACCGGGCACGTCGGCGCGGCCCCGGAACGGCAACGAGGCCCTTTCCACCGGGCAGGCAGGAACGAGGCAGGTGTGACGGTATGATCGAGTTCGACAACGTCTCGAAGTCCTTCTGGACCGGCAAGACGCGCAAGGTGATCCTCGATCAGGCCACGTTCCGTGTGGAACTGGGCAAATCCCTCGGCATCCTCGCCCCCAACGGCACCGGCAAGACCACGATCATCAACATGATGGCGGGCCTCGAACAGCCCGACGAGGGCAAGATCACCCGCACCGCCCGCATCTCCTTCCCGCTGGGCTTCATGGGCGGCGTCGTCAACCGCCACTCGGCGACCGAAAACGCCCGCTACATCGCCCGTCTCTACGGCCTAGACCCCGACTATGTCGAAAGCTTCTGCCGCTGGATGTGCGACATCGGCGAATATTTCGACATGCCCGTCGGCACCTATTCCTCCGGCATGCGCGGCCGCTTCTCCTTCGCGCTCCTCCTTGCCCTCGAATTCGACATCTACCTGATCGACGAGGGCATGCCCGGCACCACCGACGCCGACTTCAACCGAAAGGCCGGTGCCATCCTCCGCCAGCGCCTGCGCGAGGCGACCGTCGTCGTCGTCTCCCATCAGGCCTCCACCATCGAGAAATTCTGTCGAAGCGCCGCGGTCCTCCGTCATGGCCGCCTGCACATGTTCGACACCCTGGAAGAAGCGAAACGGCTGTATAACTATGAAACTCAAGGTTAAGCGGTACAACACGCGCCGTCCCGACATCCCGCCCGCCGACGAAGGCGCGGCGCGGCAGGCGGCACCGGCACGCCCCAGCCCCCGCATGGTGCCCCCCGATCAGGAAATCCCGCGCGCCAGCCCGCTGTCGCCCGCTTCCGGCCCGTCCGTTGCCGCCACGCGCCCCGAAATGCTCTTCGAACAGACCGAGGACGGCTTCGGCGACGCCCCCTATCCCACCGCTGGGGTCCCTGCAGCACAGGCCTCCTCGCCCTCCGAACAAAGCGCCGCCTCCGACCTCGATTCGATCCGCCGCGAGGGCCTGACCGGCCGCCAACTCCGCCTCGCCCGCCGCATGGCGCAGAAATACGGCCTCCCCGCCACCTCCGATTTCGACGCTGTCCGCCTGCTCCGGCAGGCCGGGCTCGATCCCTTCCGCCCGAATCCCGTGGTCGAGATCGTAGCCGAGGAAGAAGCCGCCGCCGCCGGAGCGCAGGGCGGCGCGATGGTCCCCGTTCCAGCCGGCGCCCGCCTGCCCCAGACGATCAAGCCCGCCAAGATGCCCGCCCCTATGGACGAGGTGAATCACGCGGCTGAAATCCTGAAGATGCAGCAGGATCTCGCCCGCCGCCGCCGCCGCCGCTCCATGCTGATGATGGCGCGGCTGCTCTTCTTCGTCATCCTGCCCACCGTTCTGGCAGGCTTCTACTACTACCGCATCGCCACCCCGCTCTACGCCACCAAGACCGAATTCGTCATCCAGCAGGCCATGCCGCAAAGCGCCAGTTCCACCTCGATGGGGGGGCTGGCCAACACGCCCATGGCCAACATGCAGGATTCGATCACGGTGCAGGGCTATCTGCAATCGCGCGACGCCATGCTGCGCCTCGACCGCGACATCGGCTTCCGGCAGGTCTTCACCGATCCCTCGATCGACCCGATCCAGCGCCTCGATCCCGACGCCTCGAACGAGGCCGCCTACAAGATCTACCAGCGCAACGTCCGCGTCTCCTACGATCCGACCGAAGGCATCATCCGCATGGAGGTGATCGCCCCCGATCCCGAAACCTCCGTCCGCTTCTCGCAGGCCCTCATCGGCTATGCCGAGGAACAGGTGGATCAGTTGACCCAGCGCCTGCGCGAAGACGCCATGCGCGGCGCCCGCGAAAGCTATGACGAGGCAGAGGCCGCGCTTCTCGACGCCCGCCAGCGTTCGGTGAACCTGCAGGAAACCTTCAAGGTCCTCTCCTCCGACGTGGAGGTCAGCCTGATCACAGGCCAGATCGGCCAGCTTGAAGGCCAGCTTACCACCGACAAGCTGTCGCTGGCACAGATGGAATCGAACGAGAACCCGAACCCCGCCCGGATGGACCCGCTGAAACGCCGCATCGCCACGCTGGAACGGGAAATCAGCCTCCTGCGCGCCAAACTGGTCGAGGAAGACAGCTCCGGCCAATCCCTCGCCCGCGTGCAATCCGAACTCGCCGTGGCCGAGGCCGATGCCGAAACTCGCCAGATGATGCTGGCGCAGGCCTTGCAGGCCATGGAAACCGCGCGGATCGAGGCCAACCGTCAGGCCCGCTACATCTCGCTCTCCGTGGCTCCCGTGGCCCCCGACGAGGCGACCTATCCCCGCGCATTCGAGAATACGGTGGTGGCGATGCTCATCTTTGCGGGTATATACCTGCTCCTGTCGATGACCGCCGCAATCCTGCGCGAACAGGTCTCGGCCTGAGGAACAAGATGAAGAACGTCCAGATCGGCGGGCTGTCCGTCAGCAATGACAGCCCGCTTCTCGTGATCGCCGGCCCCTGCCAGCTCGAATCCCTCGACCATGCCCAGATGATCGCGGGCACCATGGCCGAGGCCTGCGTCAAGGCCGGCGCGCAATACGTGTTCAAGGCCAGCTACGACAAGGCCAACCGCACCTCGCTCAAGGGCAAGCGCGGGCTTGGGATCGAGGCTGGGCTCAAGGTGCTGGAGGCCGTCCGCGCCATGGGGATGCCGGTCCTCACCGACATCCACGATGCCGAACAGGCCCGCATGGCGGCGCAGGTGGTCGACGTGATCCAGATCCCCGCCTTCCTCTGCCGCCAGACCGACCTGCTGATCGCGGCGGGCGAGACGGGCGCCGTGGTCAACATCAAGAAGGGCCAGTTCCTCGCCCCGTGGGACATGGACAACGTGGCCGACAAGGTCGCCTCCACCGGAAATGACCGCATCCTTCTCACGGAACGCGGCACCAGCTTCGGCTACAACACTCTGGTGGCCGACATGCGTGGCCTGCCCCGCATGGCGCGTACGGGCTGGCCCGTCATCATGGACGCCACCCATTCCGTGCAGCAGCCGGGCGGTCAGGGCGGCTCCTCGGGCGGACAGCGCGAATTCGCCCCCGTCATGGCCCGCTGCGCCGTCTCCATCGGGATCGCGGGCGTCTTCATCGAAACGCATGAGGCCCCGGACACGGCCCCCTCCGACGGCCCGAACATGATCCCGCTCTCCGCCATGCCCGCGCTGGTCGAAAGCCTGATGCAGTTCGACCGCCTCGCCAAGGCCGACCCGATCCGCATCTGAGGGCCCCGAAAAGGTCATCACCCACAAGGCTCCGGGACAGCCCGTGCCCAAGGCACGGGCGTAGGGCGGGGTTCACCCCGCCACACCCACACGCCCCGCCGCCTGCCCCAAACACTACGCAATCCCCAAAGCACCGCCCGCTGCGTGCTGACAGTTTGCGGTACAGTTTACGGCACAGCCTCCGGCACGCCTCGCGCAGCCCTCACGCCACCTGCCCGGCCACCCATCCCGATGACCATGCCCATTGGAAGTTGTATCCCCCCAACCACCCCGTCACATCGACGACCTCGCCCACGAAATAAAGCCCCGGCACACCCTTGGCCTCCATCGTCCGGCCATCCAGCGCATCGGTATCGACCCCCCCCAGCGTGACCTCCGCCGTCCGGTAACCCTCTGATCCCACGGGACGAAGTTCCCACCCCCTGACCCGCGCCGCGACCTGTTCCAGCGCCGCGCGCCCCATCTCGGCCAGCGGCCCCCCGGCCCCTGCCTGCGCCTCCACCACCCGCGCCAGCTTCTCCGGCATCACCTTCGCCAGCGCCGTCCGCAGCGCCGCCCGCCCCGCAACCCGCTTCTCCTCCGCCAGAAAGGCCGCCATATCCCGCCCCGGCACAAGATCCAGCGTGATCGCCTCCCCTTCCCGCCAATAGCTTGATATCTGCAGGACCGCAGGCCCCGACAACCCGCGATGCGTGAACAGCACCGCCTCGTCGAACCCCACCTTCCCCCGGCTCACCCGCCCCGCCGCAAGCGACACCCCGGCCAAAGGCCGCATCCACTCCAATTCCTGCTCCGCAAAGGTCAAGGGCACCAAGGCAGGCCGCGTCTCCGTCACCGGAATCCCGAATGATTCCGCGACCTTGTAGCCATACCCCGTGGCCCCCATCTTCGGGATCGACTTCCCCCCCGTCGCCACGATGACGGACGCCGCCCGCACCACCCCGCGCGAGGTCTCCACCTCGAATCCGCCCGCAGCGCGCCGCACCTCCCCCAGCGTGGTGCCCAGCCAAAGCTCCACCCCCGCCTGCCCCATGTCACGCTGCAGCATGGCGATGATCTGCGTGGCCGACCCGTCGCAGAACAACTGCCCCAGCGTCTTCTCATGCCAGGCAATTCCCGCCGCATCGACCCGCGCGATGAAATCCGCAGCCGTGTAACGCCGCAAGGCCGACAGGGCAAAGCGTTGATTCCTCGAAAGGAACCGCTCCATCGCGATGCCCGTGTTGGTAAAGTTACACCGCCCCCCGCCCGAGATCCGGATCTTCTCCCCCGGCGCCTTGGCATGGTCCACGACCAGCACGCGCCGCCCCCGCCGCCCTGCCTCGATCGCGGCGAACATCCCGGCAGCCCCGGCCCCGAGCACGATGACATCGACCTGTCCCATGCCCCCTGCCTATCCCCACCGGCCCGCCACGACAATGCCGCAGATTTTCCACGTCACCCCCCTTGCACCCCCCAAACGCCTTCGCTAAACACCGCCGCACGGTTGGGGCGTCGCCAAGTGGTAAGGCAGCGGTTTTTGGTACCGCCATACCTAGGTTCGAATCCTAGCGCCCCAGCCAGCCACTCGCGACGCTCGGGGCGTCCAAGTTTTCCACAGACAGAGTTAACGCGATGCCGCTAGCGGTGCCCCAAGGGATGCCCCAATTCGCACATCAGATCGTGTCGCTATCGAGGTAGCTGAGATACCAGTTCCTTGCGTTTCCCGTGATTGCGGCGACCGGCACGAGGTGTAATCATCCAAACCAAAAGTAACGTTCTATTGGTCATTTGCATAAGCCAGCGTTAGGCGAAGCTCTTTTTTGGATGGTCCTGGATGGTATGGGGAATCTTCTTCTCGTCCGACTTCGACGCCTTCTCCCCGAAAGGCGCGTTTCGCGGATACCACGCCGCTCTCGCGGCCCATTTCAACGCCCGCCAGGTCCCCGGCCTGACCCCGAAGCACCCTCCTCGCTACGTCTTCACCGATGACCGGCCGCTCGACGGCGACGGCAAGCCTTACGAGGTGTTCCAAATCTACGTCCTCCACGTGAGCGAGAAATTCCATTCCGAACTCGGCGAAAACGGCTATCACCGACCGCCGCTGCTGCCGATCGCGGCGCATGAATGGCCAAAGGAATTCGTTTACGACCGCACCTATGCGCGCAAGGCTGCGCTGATGGAGGGGCCCAACCGAATGTACTTCGTGGCAGAGCCCTTACGCGAGATCATCGAACGGCTCGAACCTGGGGTGCATCACTTCAACCCGATCCGGGTTCTGCTGCCGAAAGGGGAGGAACATCCCGTGCAGCATCACATGATGGTGGTGGGTCGATGGCTTTCTGCCTTTCGCCTGCAAGAAAGCGATCCGAAAAGCCTGTGGGATACTGACAGCCCCTCCCCGTCCATCGGCTTGCCGCTCAAGGAACGCTGTCGCGGCGTTGCAATGTCGGCCGAGGCGATCGGCAGCGCCCATCTTTGGTGCGAGCGGCACCTGCGCCGGCTCACCTTCTGCATGTCCGACAGGCTGCAGGCAGAGATCACCGCAGCCGGGCTGCACATCCCGCCACACTATCGGATGCGCACATCCGAATAATCACATTTCAAGGAACCGCTCGTGTTCACAAGGCTTGGGGATGCAGGCTTGAGGGGGCTGGCGCCAGAAAGGTCCGAATGGAGTTCGACTGGGAAGGCAAAGTCACCCGCATGACTGGCATCCATGAATAGACCATCGCCAAAGCACGCAAATGACATGCCCCCACCGGGGCGACACAGGCGACAGCGTCGGGGATGATGACCGTCGCGCTGGGATCACTGGGCAAATGGCCACCGCCTGATGCCGTACCCTCCGGCACTCAGCGCGGTGACGCCTTCGCAGTCCGCTGGATCACCGAATTTCTGCGCCCGGACAGGCATCCACGTTCCGATGAACACCGAAGCGGCAACGCGCGGTCAACCTTCGCATCCCCGGCAGGATGCCCCGCCCTGTCCGGAAAAGGCATCGCCTTGGGCCCCCGAAGGGATCAGCCTGCAACCCGCCTTCATCGCCGAGGGCAGCCCAGCACTGTCGATACTCGCCGCGAGAATTCTCACGATCCGTCAACAATCCACAGCATTTCACAGGAATTGCACATTCCGAGCGCGTTCGGCCACACCGCCGCCACAGAGAAGGGCTTGTATACCAACGTTAACAGGAGTCTACCTCACCCTGAGGGACTCATTTGGGATCGCGCGTCCGGGATCTGAACATGACGAAGACAGCACTCGTGGCGACCGGCGTCGTCCGCACCAACTCTCTCGATTTCGTGGACCATGTCTTTGCCCTCTACGCGGCGCATGTTCCCCTCGTCATGCTTTCGGACGCGGCACAGGCGGGGAACCTTCCGGGCATCACCATCGACCGCTGCATCCAACCCGGGGGCCGGACTGGATGGCTCACGGCACGGCATGCCATCGAAGACGGCGATGACATCGCCCAGATCAGCTACACCTCCGGCACAGAGGGGAAACCGAAGGGCATCGTCCTCACGCATGGCAATCTCGCCGATGCCACCCGCCGCATCATCGATGCCATGCAGATGACATCCGACATCCGCGAATATGTCGGCATTCCCGCGACCTTCAGCTTCGGCCTCGCCCGCTTCCGCGCGATCAGCGCCGTCGGTGGCCAGGCCTACATGCCGCCCCGCGGTTTCGACCCGATGGAATTCGCCCGCATGCTGGCCGCGGATCAGATCAACGCCCTCTCCGCGGTGCCCAGCCTCCTGCGCCTCCTCCTCGCCTCGCCCGAGATCATCGGGCAGGCGGGCTCCCGCCTGCGCTGGATGGAGATCGGCTCGCAACCCATGACAGCCGAAGAGAAACTGGCGATCCGCGCCATGTTCCCCAAGGCGCGCATCGTGCAGCATTACGGCCTGACCGAGGCTTCGCGCAGCACCTTCCTCCAAATTTCCGAGGTGGAACCCTCTCGCCTCGCCTCCGTCGGACGACCGCTGGGCAAGACCGAGATCGGTCTGGACAGCTCCGGCCGCATCCGCATCCGCGGCCCCCATGTGGCGGCCTCGCGCATCGATGCCGACGGTTTCCACAGCCTTCTTGACGCGGAAGGCTGGCTACAGACGAACGACCTCGGCCACATGTCCGACGGTGATCTGTTCTTCGACGGCCGCGCCGACGACCTGATCAATTGCGCGGGCGTGAAGATCGTTCCCGATCAACTGGAATCCCAACTGCGCGCCCGTCTCGCGCCCGATACCCAACTTTGCGTCGTGCGCATCCCCGATGCCGAACGCGGCGACGGTATCCTCGTCGCGATCGAAGGCGACCAATCCGCCGCAGATCGCCTCCGCCCCGTCGCGGATGCCGCCCTACGCGAGATGGGCGTGGCAGCAGGCACCGCGCTGCGGGTGATGGCCGTCGACGGCCTGCCCCGCACCGAAACCGGCAAGATCCAGCGCAAGGTCCTTACCGAGCGCTACCTCGCCCAGCCTCCCGCACAGACCCAGGGACCTGCCGCGACCGGCACCGTCACCGATGTGCGTTCTCTCTTCCAGCATGAATTTCCCGGCCAGACGATCCGCGAGGAAGACACCTTCGAAACCCTCGGCGGGGATTCGCTCCACTACATCAAATTTTCCATTGCATTCGAAAAGCGCTTCGGCGCCCTTCCCGACAAATGGGAATCCCTCACGGCGGCGCAACTGCAGAAACACGTCGAAGGCAGGCCGAAATCCGGCTGGCTTCCCCTCGAAACCGTGACGCTGACCCGGTCCTTCTTCATCCTCTGCATTCTTGGCCTGCACACCAACGCCTTCATCTACAGTTCCAACTGGGGCGCGGCCTATTTCCTAATCATGCTGGCCGGCTATTCCGTCGCCCGCTTCCAACTGCCCGAAATCATCCGCACAGGAAGCGTGCGCACCCTGTTCGGCACTGTCGCCTCGGTGGCCATTCCCACGATGATGGTCATCGCCGTCCTCGAGGTCGCGACGCAGGAATTCAACCTGATGCAACTCCTGCTGGTGTCGAACTTCCTCGATCCCAGTTCGCTGCACATGTTCCTGTTCTATTTCGTGGAGTTCTACATCCAGCTGCTTCTCCTCACGGCCCTGCTCTTCTCCATTCCCAAGGTCCGCGCCGTCTTCAGCAGCCAACCCATGTACAGCGCGATTGCCGTCCTCGCCCTCGTCATCGGCTTCGACCATGCGCTCGATCAAATCTGGAACATGGATTACAACTTCCACCGCACGCCGTGGCACTATGCCTGGCCCTTCGTGGTGGGCATCATCATCGCCAATGCCAACGACTTTCAGTCGCGCCTTCTGGCCCTCACCGTGTCGCTCATCGCGATCCTGATCCAGTGGCAGTTCACCTCGGCCGCCTATTACGTCGGCGGCGGTTGCCTGCTGATCCTGTTCGTCCGCAGCATTCGCCTGCCTGCCGCCGCCAAACTGGTCATCGCCAACATCGCCTCCGCATCGATGTTCATCTACCTCTGCCACGAGACGACGATCCAGATCGTGAACAAGACCTTCGGCGAACCCCATCCCTGGATTTCGCTGGTCCTCTCCGTCACCATCGGAATCGCGGGCATGCAGGTCTACAGCTATCTTGAACGCCGTTTCCTGCAGGCTCGGAAACACATCACCCAAAACGCCTGACGCGCCGGGGCGTCAAAGCCCCGCGCCTGCCATGGCCTCCCGCGCCTCCGGCGACAGGCGCTCCAGCGGGACGATATAGGTGTGGATCGAAAACACCACCGCCCCGCTCCGGGGCAGCCGCGCGATCACCTGCCGCTCCGACCGCATGTAAAGCCGCTCCACCGCATAGGGCCGCCGGTCACCCTCCACGCGCGGCTGATGCAGCGTCGGGTCGTCATAGACCAACGCGTTGTACCGCTCCATCGGCTGGCCCGGCCGCACCATGTCGAACAGGCGCTGCACGCGCCGCGCCAGCTCGGCATCGTAATGCGCCACCGGGCGATGGATGCCGGTCATGGGCTTCCCGATCTTCTGCGCCAGCGTCCAGCTTGCCGGGAAACACAGGATGGCCCCCGTCATCACGCTTTCCTCGCCCCGCCGCTCCATCAGGCACAGGTCCTCCTGCACCAGCCGCCCCAGCGTCACCATGGGAAAGCGCCCATCCAGCGGCACGACCACCCCGTCGGGCCGCGTCACCGCCCCCGCACCGACGGCATAGCCCGGACGGCGCGACAGGATTTCCAGCACGGCCTCCAGCAATTCCTCCGCCGCCACTCGCCCCTCGGGCAAAAGCGCATGCACCAGAGGCAGCCGCGTCGCGATCAACCAATCGCGCTCGGCCATCTGGCCCGCAAAGGCCTCGTCCGCCCGGATCCAGTCCTCCGCCCCGCAGGGTCGCATCCCCGGCAGGCGCGCCGTGGCCGCCTCCATCCAAGGCACATGGGGCAGACTGTCCTGAAGCACGGGCACACGCATGCCCCTTGCTAGCCGCCGCGCGAAACCCGTGCAACCCGGTCTGAAACCGACGCAAGCCGTCGCCCCCCGGCAATCGCGCAGGCCCTCCCCCCGCCACCATCGCGATGACAGCAGGGGGGATGCCGCATGACCGTCCAATACCACGCCGACCGCCGCAAGATCGACCCGACGCGCGGCCCCCGGCTCGCCGACGGCACCCCGAATGACAATGACCGCGTCGAGATCGGCCCCACCCAACTCGCCTTCACCGAATGGGAGGCGGCGGGTCTCACCCCTCCGAACCTCGACCGGATGCGCCACTACCGTTGGGACCGTCTGGTCAAGGCGCTCCACGCCCGCGATTACGGCGGCCTCCTGATGTTCGATCCGCTGAACATCCGCTACGCCACCGATACGACGAACATGCAGCTCTGGAACACCCACAACCCCTTCCGCGCCTGCCTGCTCTGCGCCGACGGGCATATGGTGATGTGGGAATACAAGAACTCCCCCTTCCTCGTGACCTTCAACCCGCTGGTCAAGGAACTGCGTTCGGGCGCAACCTTCTTCTACAACTCCACCGGTGACCGGGGCGAAGCCGCCGCCCGCGCCTTCGCCGCGCAGGTGGATGAGGTGATGCGCGAACACGCAGGCACCAACCGTCGCCTCGCCGTGGACAAGATCATGGTCCACGGTCTGCGCGCGCTGGAAGGGATCGGGTTTCAGGTGATGGAGGGTGAAGAAGTCACCGAACGCACCCGCGCCATCAAGGGCCCCGATGACATGCTAGCGATGCGCTGCGCGGCCCATGCCTGCGAAAGCGCGGTGGCCGCGATGGAGACCTTCACCCGCGAGAACGTGCCGAAAGGCGGCATCAGCGAGGATGACATCTGGTCGGTCCTGCACGCCGAAAACATCCGGCGCGGCGGCGAATGGATCGAAACGCGCCTCCTCGCCTCCGGCCCCCGCACCAATCCGTGGTTTCAGGAATGCGGCCCCCGCATCGTGCAGAACAATGAAATCGTCGCCTTCGACACCGACCTGATCGGCGCCTACGGTTTCTGCATCGACATCTCCCGCACCTGGTGGGTGGGCGACGAACGCCCCACCAATGCGATGATCGCGGCCTATGCCCATGCGCTCGACCATATCCGCGACCATCAGGCGCGGCTGAAACCCGGCGTCTCCATCCGCGAACTCACCTTCGGCGGGCACCAACTCGACGACCAGTATTGGAAGCAGAAATATTCCTGCAAGATGCACGGGGTGGGGCTCTGCGATGAATGGCCCTATGTCACCTATCCTGACGGCTGGATGGAGGGTGCCTTCGACGCCGTCCTCGAACCCGGCATGACGATCTGCGTCGAGGCGCTGGTCAGCCCGGAAGGCGGCGATTTCTCGATAAAGCTCGAAGATCAGGTGCTGATCACCGAAACCGGCTGCGAGAACCTGACCCGCTACCCGTTCGACCGCGCCCTGATGGGCCAGCCCTGAGCCACGATTTTTCTGCGAAAAATCAGGGGGCTATCCGCCCCCTCTTGGCCTGCGGCCAATTCACCCCCGAGGATATTTGCAGAACGGATGAAGCAGGAGGGCCGGTTCCTTCCCTTCATCCGTTCGACAGATATCCTGCAGGGGGTGAGGCGCGGCACGCGCCGAGGGGGACGCAAAGTCCCCCTTCCTTTCCGAATTTTCGCAGAAAATTCGTCCCCCCCGATCCCTCCCAGCGCCTTGCCTCGCTCCCCGTCCCGGCGTAATGCCTGCGCGTCCCGTCCTGACATGAGGCCCGCCATGATCCCCCGCTACTCCCGCCCCGACATGGTCGCCATCTGGGAACCCCAGACCCGCTTCCGCATCTGGTTCGAGATCGAGGCCCATGCCTGCGACGCGCAAGCCGCCCTCGGCGTCATCCCCAAGGCCAATGCCGAAGCCGTCTGGAAAGCCAAGGACACCACTTTCGACGTGGCCCGCATCGACGAGATCGAGGCCGTCACCAAACACGACGTCATCGCTTTCCTCACCCACCTCGCCGAAATCATCGGCAATGACGAGGCGCGTTTCGTTCATCAGGGGATGACCTCGTCGGATGTCCTCGACACCACCCTGAACATCCAGCTTGCCCGCGCAGCCGACCTGCTGCTTGCCGGCATGGACCGCGTGCTTGCCGCGCTGAAAACCCGCGCCTACGAGCACAAGGACACCGTCCGCATCGGCCGCAGCCACGGCATCCATGCCGAACCCACCACCATGGGCCTGACCTTCGCGCGCTTCTACGCCGAAATGGCCCGCAACCGCACGCGCCTCGTCAATGCGCGGGCCGAGATTGCCACAGGCGCCATCTCGGGCGCCGTCGGCACCTTTGCCAATATCGATCCCCGCGTCGAGGAACATGTCTGCAAGATGCTGGGCCTCACCCCCGAACCCATCTCCACGCAGGTCATCCCCCGCGACCGCCACGCCATGTTCTTCGCCACGCTGGGCGTCATCGCCTCCAGCATCGAAAACATCGCGGTCGAGATCCGCCACATGCAGCGCACCGAGGTGCTGGAGGCCGAGGAATTCTTCTCCCCCGGCCAAAAGGGCAGCAGCGCCATGCCGCACAAAAGAAACCCGGTGCTGACCGAGAACCTCACCGGCCTCGCCCGGCTCGTCCGCATGTCCGTCACGCCCGCGCTGGAAAACGTGGCCCTCTGGCACGAACGCGACATCTCCCATTCCTCCGTCGAACGCGCCATCGGCCCCGACACGACCATCACCCTCGACTTCGCGCTCCACCGCCTTGCGGGCGTGGTCGAGAAACTGGTCATCTACCCCGAGAACATGCTGAAGAACCTCAACAAGTTCAAAGGCCTGATCATGTCGCAGCGCGTCCTCCTCGCGCTCACGCAGGCAGGCGTCAGCCGCGAGGACAGCTACCGCCTCGTGCAAAGGAACGCGATGAAGGTCTGGGAACAGGGCGCCGACTTCAAGACCGAACTGCTGGCCGACCCCGAGGTCACAGCCGCCCTCTCGCCGGCCGAGATCGAAGAGAAATTCGACTTGGGCTATCACACCAAACATGTCGACACGATCTTCGCCCGCGTCTTCGGCTGACCTCACGAAAGCGTGAAATGCACCCGTGGCAGGGATGGAAAAAACCATCCTTGCCAGCGCCAATTCTGTGTTACCTTGAAAGATACGTACCGGATGCGGATTTTCCGACGGCCGGTCGCCCTGCCACTTAGCAACTCGCGAAAGAAAGGACGACCCGTGAAGATCAAGACGACCCTCATCACCCTGACCCTCGCCCTTGCACCGACCTTCGCCCTCGCCGGCGGCGGCTGCAACTGGGAAAAGACCCAGCAATCCGCCTCGTCCTGCGCCGAGGGCACCGTCTATGACGCGGCCTCGGGCAGCTGCGTGCCGCAGACCACCTCCTGATCGGGGGCTTGGTAAGGGCCGGTTAACCCGGCCCGCCTACCCTTCCCGGAAACATGTCACGGGAAGGTCGCCATGCAGGACGAAAGCCCTGTCCAATTCGCCCAGATCGCCACGCTCGCCACGCCGCGCCACGGCCCTGATCCCCGCGCGGGCGACCTTGTTCCCCGCACCACCACACCGGTAGAAAAGGCCGCAATCATCGTGCGGCTCATGCTCGCGCAGGGCGACCCGCTGCCCCTGTCGGACCTTCCCGAACAGCACCAGACCCGCCTTGCCGAACAGATGGCCCGCATGGGCCTCGTCGACCGCGCAACCCTAGCCGCCGTCATAGATGATTTCACACAGGCGCTGGATGCCACCGGCCTCACCTTCCCGCAGGGCATCGATGGGGCGCTCGCCCTCGTCGATGGTCATATCTCGCCCAATGCCGCCAGCCGCCTGCGCCGCCTCGCCGCCGCCTCTGCCAAATCCGACCCTTGGGAGCGGATCGCCACCCTCCCGCCCGACGATCTCCTGCCCCTCCTCGCGGACGAGGCTGCCGAGACCGCCGCCGTCACCCTGTCGAAACTCCCCGTCCCCCGCGCCGCCGAAATCCTTGGCCGCATGCCGGGGGACCGCGCGCGGCGCATCGCGCTGGCCATGTCGCGCACCGCCACCATCGGCCCGGAAACGCTCCGCCGCATCGGCCTTTCCCTTGTCGCGCAACTCGACGCACGCCCGCCCCGCGCCTTCACCTCTGGCCCGGTCGACCGTATCGGCGCCATCCTCAACGTCTCACCCAGCACCACCCGCGACGATGTCCTCGCCGGGCTGGAGGCCGAGGATGCGGCATTCGCCGAACAGGTCCGCAAGGCCATCTTCACCTTCGCCCATATCCCCGCCCGAATCTCGCCGCGCGACATGCCCCGCGTCCTGCGCGCCACCGATCCCGCGCAGATCACCACCGCCTTCGCCGCCGCCACCGCCGACCCCGCCCTCGCCCCCGTCGTCGAACAGATCCTCTCCGCCCTTTCTCCCCGCATGGTGCAACAGATGCGCGAAGACATGGCTGCCCGCGGCAAGGTCCAGCCCAAGGATGCCGATGCCGCCTTCAACGCCATCATCACCGCCATCCGGGGGTTGGAAGCGGCGGGCGAACTCACCCTCTTGCAGAAAGAGGGCGAGGATGCCTGAACCCACCCGCTTGCACCTTCCCACGCCCCCGCCTAGGGTCCGCCCAGCACCAAGGACGCCCTATGCAGACCCCGACCGACGCCTCCACCCGCAAGGGCATCCTCCTGATGCTGGCGGCCCTCCTCCTCTTCACCGCGATGGATGCGCTGGCAAAGGGCCTCGTGCAGGATTACCCCACGACGCAGGTCATCTGGGCACGCTTTGCCGGGCAGGTCCTCCTCGTCCTCGTGATCGTCAACCGCGCCCTGCCCACCATCGCCCGCACCCGCCACCCGTGGCTGCACCTCCTGCGTTCGGCCACGCAACTGGGCGCGACGGGCTTTTTCTTCGCCTCGCTCGCCTATATCGGGCTGGCCGAGTCAACGGCGCTGGCCGACATCAACCCCGTCCTCATCACGCTGGGCGCCGCGATCTTCCTTGGCGAAAAGCTTGGCCCCCGCCGCATCGCAGGCGTCCTTGCCGCCATGGTGGGTGCGATGATCATCATCCGCCCCGGCGCCGATGTCTTCACCCCCGCCGCCCTCCTGCCGCTGGGCTGCGCGGTCAGTTATGCCGCCTCCGCCCTGCTGACGCGCAAGGTCGGCATGACCGAATCCCCGTGGACCGCCATGCTCTACGGCGCGCTCTTCGGCATGATCGTGACCACCGCCCTCCTGCCCGGCGCATGGCAGCCCATCGCGCCCCATGACATCTGGCGCTTCGTCACCGTGGGATGCCTAGGCACCGCCGCCCAAATCTGCCTGATCCGCGCCTTCTCCATGACCGAGGCCTCGATCCTCGCCCCCTTCGGCTATGCGGGCATCCTTTTGGCAACCGTCTGGGGCATCGTCCTCTATGACGAATGGCCCGACCTGCTCACCCTCGTCGGCGCGGCCATCATCGTGGCCTCTGGCCTCTACATCTGGCACCGGGAAACGCAATTGCGCCGCGGGCAGGGTTAGCCGTCACTCCACCCGTGCCGCCGCCAGCACTTCCGCCGGACCCGGCTCCTGCAGGATCACCACCACCGGCTGCGCCCCCGGCGCAGGGGCCGAGATCTCCAGCGGCGCCACTCCCGGCCATTGTGCCAGCGTCGCCCATTCCGTGACGATGTTGTGATAGGTCACCGTCTTCCCGGCATTCTCGCCCCGCTCGATCGCCACCTCCGCCGAGGGCTCATAGCGCACGATCTGCACATCCACGGGCGCGCTCAGCGGCGGTTCCGCCACCGCCCGGATCACGATCAGGTCGCCCACCCGCTCCACCGTCAGGCGAACGGGCTGCGGCTCTGCCAGATGCTTCCCGATCAGCTTCACCACGGCATCCGGGGCCGTGCCCTCCACCCGATCCACCCCGCCCACAATCATCTGCGGCGTGTACACCATCCGGCTCTTCACGGCGCGGGCATAGCTTTTCTGCCGCTCGGTGAATTCCGGACGGGCAAAACTGTCCTGCCAGCCGATATAGTCCCAGTAATCCACATGCAGCGCCAGCGGGATCACCTCCTCATGCGCCGCCAGTTCCGCCAGCAACTCATCCGCCGGCGGGCAAGAGGCGCAGCCCTGGCTCGTATAAAGTTCCACGACCACGGGCGAGGTCATCCCCGCCGCTTCGTCCCCTCCGGCATCTTGGGCAAATGCAGGCACGCCAAGCGCAAGGGTCGCGCCAATTGCAGCGCTGACGAAATGTCGCATCGGTTCCTTCCCGCTCGTCCCCAGTCCCATTCCTGTTACAAAAAGCCCGCCGCCCCCGCCAATCAAGGTTTTGCGAGGCAACCGCCCCCGCTTTTCACCGCCGCGCGTGGCCTCGATGCCGCAGCCCCGCCCGCAGGACCCTGCCGTCCCGCCATAATTCGGGCTGGATTTTCTGCATACAATTGCATACAACACGCAGGAATCCCTTGCATCACACATATTCCTGATGCATCGGACCCGCACCGCCATCCGTTCCGCCACCCGGAACACCAGCCATTTGCAGGAGGCATCCATGACCGTCACCGTCGGACATGACAGCGCAAAAACCCGTCAGACATTGACCGCAGGCGGCAAGTCCGTCGCCTATTACTCCATCCCAGCCGCACAGGCTGCGGGCCTTGGGGATTTCTCCAACCTCCCCGCCGCGCTGAAGGTGGTGCTGGAGAACATGCTGCGCTTCGAGGATGGCAAGACCGTCTCCCTCGACGACATCCGCGCCTTCGGTGACTGGGCCAAGATGGGCGGCAAGAACCCGCGCGAAATCGCCTACCGCCCCGCCCGCGTGCTGATGCAGGACTTCACCGGCGTTCCCGCCGTCGTGGACCTCGCCGCGATGCGCGACGGCATCCTCGGGCTGAAAGGCTCCGCCGCCAAGATCAACCCGCTGGTTCCCGTCGACCTCGTCATCGACCACTCGGTGATGATCGACGAATTCGGCACCCCCCGCGCCTTCCAGGCCAACGTGGACCGTGAATACGAACGGAACATGGAACGCTACGTCTTCCTGAAATGGGGACAGAAGGCCTTCAACAACTTCCGCGTCGTGCCGCCCGGCACCGGCATCTGCCATCAGGTCAACCTCGAATACCTCGCCCAAACCGTCTGGACCGATACCGACCAGAACGGCCATGAAGTCGCCTATCCCGACACCCTCGTCGGCACCGACTCGCACACCACGATGGTCAACGGCCTCGCCGTCCTCGGCTGGGGCGTCGGCGGGATCGAAGCCGAGGCCGCGATGCTCGGCCAACCCGTCTCCATGCTCATCCCCGAAGTCGTGGGCTTCAAGCTTACGGGAACCATGCGCGAAGGCACCACGGCGACCGACCTCGTCCTCAAGGTCGTGCAGATGCTGCGCAAGCACGGCGTGGTGAACAAGTTCGTCGAATTCTACGGCGAAGGCCTCGACCACCTGCCGCTCGCCGACCGCGCGACCATCGCCAACATGGCCCCCGAATACGGCGCCACCTGCGGCTTCTTCCCGATCGACGATGAAACCCTGCGCTACCTCCGCCAGACGGGCCGCGACGAGGCCCGCATCGCGCTGGTGGAAGCCTATGCCAAGGCCAACGGCATGTGGCGCGGCCCGGATTACAACCCCGTCTACACCTCGACGCTCCACCTCGACATGTCGGAAATCGTCCCCGCCATCTCCGGCCCCAAGCGCCCGCAGGACTACCTGCCGCTGACGGATGCGAAAGCCTCCTTCGCCAAGGAGATGGAAGCCTCCTTTAAACGCCCGCTGGGCGTCGAAGTGGCCGTGAAGGGCGAGGATTACAAACTCTCCTCCGGCAAGGTCGTGATCGCCTCGATCACCTCCTGCACCAACACCTCCAACCCCTACGTCCTGATCGGCGCAGGCCTCGTGGCGCGCAAAGCCCGCGCCCTCGGCCTCACCCGCAAGCCGTGGGTGAAGACCTCCCTCGCCCCCGGATCGCAGGTCGTCTCCGAATACCTCAACGCCGCAGGCCTTCAGGAAGACCTCGATGCCGTGGGCTTCAACCTCGTGGGCTACGGCTGCACCACCTGCATCGGCAACTCCGGCCCGCTGCAACCGGAAATCTCGGCCGCCATCGCCGAAGGCGACCTCGTCGCCACGGCCGTCCTCTCCGGCAACCGCAACTTCGAAGGCCGCATCTCGCCCGACGTCCGCGCCAACTACCTCGCCTCGCCCCCGCTGGTCGTGGCCTACGCGCTGGCAGGCGACATGAACATCGACCTGACCACCGAACCGCTCGGCACGGGCAAGGATGGCAAACCCGTCTACCTCAAGGACATCTGGCCGACGAACAAGGAAATCGCCGACCTCGTCCACGCCACCGTGACGCGCGAGGCCTTCCTCAAGAAATACGCCGACGTCTTCAAGGGCGACGAAAAATGGCAGGGCGTCCAGATCACCGAGGCCGAAACCTACGACTGGCCCGCGGAATCGACCTACATCCAGAACCCGCCCTACTTCCGCGGCATGGCGAAAACGCCGGGCACCATCAAGAACATCAAGAACGCCCGCGTCCTCGCGCTCCTCGGTGACATGATCACCACCGACCACATCTCCCCGGCGGGTTCCTTCAAACCCACCACCCCGGCGGGCAAATACCTGACCGAACGCGGCGTCGAACCGCGCGAGTTCAACTCCTACGGCGCCCGCCGCGGCAACCACGAGGTGATGATGCGCGGCACCTTCGCCAATATCCGCATCAAGAACGAGATGCTGGACGGCGTCGAAGGCGGCTACACCAAGGGCCCCGACGGCGCGCAGACCTCCATCTTCGACGCCTCGATGGCGCATCAGGCCAACGGTACCCCGCTGGTCATCTTCGGCGGCATCGAATACGGCGCAGGCTCCTCGCGCGACTGGGCGGCCAAGGGCACGGCGCTTCTGGGCGTCAAGGCCGTGATCGCCGAGTCCTTCGAGCGTATCCACCGCTCCAACCTCGTCGGCATGGGCGTCATCCCCTTCGAATTCACGAATGGCGACACCCGCAAATCGCTGGGCCTCAAGGGCGACGAAACCGTCTCCATCGAAGGGCTTGAAGGCGATCTGAAACCGCTCTCTACCGTGCCCTGCCACATCACCTATGCGGATGGCACCACCAAGACGATCCAGATCAAGTGCCGCATCGATACGGAAATCGAGATCGAATATGTCGAACATGGTGGCGTGCTGCACTACGTGCTGCGCAACCTCGCCGCCTGAATTCGGAACCAACTGGAAACGCGGGGCCACCCGCGTTTCCAAAAATCCTATTGATTCAAATTCCTTACATGCTAGGCCTTCCTCACAAGGAAGTGATGAGGGACCAATGCAGCTTTCCACCCAACAGCAGATGCTGGTCGAACAGCGCCTGTCCAACGAAAAGAAATCCGCGGGCGTGGCCTATCTCCTGTGGTTCTTCCTCGGCGGCTTCGCGGCGCACAGGTTCTATCTCGGCTCCGTCGGCATCGGCATCGTGCAGCTCATCCTTTGCTGGGGCGGCCTCCTGCTCAGCGGCATCCTGATCGGCATCCCGCTCCTGATCATCTTCGCGATCTGGTGGATTGTCGACGTCTTCCTGATCAGCGGCCTCGTCGACAAGGACGCCAACAACAAACGCCTCCGCATCATGAACGAAGTGGCCCTCACCACCCGCGCCGAGGCCTGACCTCCCGCACAGCCACACCGTCCCGGCGCGCGGCCCTTGCCCACGCGCCGGTTTCCACATCAAGACCGCCTTTGCGCCCTTTTGCCGCCGCATTTTGCCCGCAAGAAAGGTTAAATCGCGGCTCCCTGCCACCGGTTCACCGGAAACGATCTGTTTCCAACAAACCGGACCGATTCTCCTGTGCATTCGGCTATCCTGATCTCGTCGCGTAACCTGAGACGCCGGGAAGACCAGATGATCGTTCTCACGCCCCCACCTGAAACGAAGCGTTCGGTCCTGACCGGCCATAGTCTGCCCTTCGGCGAGGGTCTCTTCCTTGCCACCCTGCTGTTGCTTGCCATTGCAGGTGCGTGACGACAGTGAATGGTGCGCCCTCTGTCCGGGGCTTGTGTTCGTCTTTTCCCAAGTCATTACCCGGTAACCGCCCTTGGGCGGAAATTGGAAAGGGGGGCTGGATCAGCCCCCCTTTTCGCTTACTTCGGTGGCGACGGCCTCAACTCCCCGCTGCTTCCTCCGCCAGCGCCGCCTCCAGCGCAGGCACGAAGCGCGCTTCGTAATCCGTCCCCACCAGCGGCCCTATGAAGCGGAAGGCCACGGTCCCGTCGCCCCGCAGGATGAAGGTCTCGGGCGGTGCGGTCACCCCCCATTCCACCCGGTCGCGCCCCGTCGGATCGAACCCCAGCGCAAAGAACGGATTGCCCTCATCCGCCAGATAGGCCAGCGCATCGGCCTCCTGATCGCGCATGTTCACGCCCGCGACCCGGATGCCCCGCTCCGCCATCTCCAGCAGAACCGGATGCTCGGCCCGGCAAGGCGGGCACCAGCTCGCCCAGAAATTCACCACCGTCACCTCGCCCGCCCGCAGATCGGCATCCGTCAGCAACGGATAGCCCGGCAAACCCGCGGCCGGCACCGGCGGCGCCTGCCTGTTCAGAAAGACCGATTGCAGATCATCGGGATTCTCGCGCTGCATCCCGACATAGAACAGCCCCGCCAGCCCCAGAAACAGCACCGGCGGCAGCGCCATCAGCCACTTAGCCATCGTCCCGCCCCTGCCGCGCCTCGACATCCCGCAACCGCGCCTTCACCCGCTTCCCCTGCCAGACCGTCAATCCCACCACCGCCGCCAACAGCGCCAAGGACGCCCCGTAAGAGGCCAGCACCGCAAAGGCATATTTCCCCAGATCCGGCATCATGCCAGCCGCTCCCGCGCCAAAAGCGCCTGCAACCGCCGCGCCCGGATCTCTGTCCGTGTCCGCATCAGCACCAGCGCCACGAACAACAGCACAAAGCCCGCTATGCAGACCAGCAGCGGGAACCAGAACACATCCGCCACATTCTCCTCCTTGTCCAAGGACAGCGACGCCCCCTGATGCAGCCCCTGATTCCAGAACAGCACCGCATAGCGCGACAGCAGCGCAAAGACCGACCCCACCAGACACAGCACCGCCGTCAGATCAGCGGCGGTATCGGGGTTCTCGATCGCCTCCCACAGCGCGATATAGCCCAGATAGAACAGCGTCAGGATCAGGAAGGAGGTCAGCCGCGGGTCCCATGCCCACCACGTCCCCCACATCGGCTGCCCCCAGAAGGCCCCGGTCACCAGAGCGATCATCGTGAAGGTCAACCCGACGGGCGCAGCCGCCTTCGCCGCCAGCGCCGATACGTGATGCCGCCGGATCAGCCAGATCAGGCTCGTCACCAGCATCATCACCCATGCATTGATCGCCATCATCGCGCTCGGCACATGCAGGTAGATGATCTTGACCGTCGACCCCTGCCGGAAATCATCCGGCGTGAAGAAGAACCCCCAGATCAGCCCCACCACAAGACAGATCACCGTCACCCCCCAGACAAGGGGCAGCAGCCCCGCCGAGGTCTGCATGAACTTCTTCGGATTGGCATATTCCCAGATCGACATGCGCCCTTCCCTACCCGCTCGGCCCGCAGGCCTCAATTCACTATCCCGCGCGCCGCCTAGCGCAGATTGACGCGGATCGCCGCCGCCGCCGCGAAAGGCAGCAGGGCCGCCGCCCCAAGCGTGATCCCCGCCAGCAGCAGAAGGGGCACCGAAACCTCCATCCCCGCCGCCCCCCGCTTCACCACCTCCGCCCCGAAGATCAGCGTCGGCACATAAAGCGGCAACACCAGCAGCGACAGAAGCAATCCCCCCCGCTTCACCCCCACCACAAGCGCCGCGCCAAAGGACCCGATCACCGAAAGCGCGGGCGTCCCCAAAAGCAGCGAAAGCACCAGCCAGCCATAGCCCGCCACGGGCAGGTTCAACAACACCCCAAGCACCGGCGCCGCCAGTGTCAGCGGCAACCCCGTCACCAGCCAATGCGCCAGCGCCTTCACCGCCACCACCCCCTCCATCGGCATCGGGCTCGTGGCCAGCAGGTCAAGCGACCCATCCTCGAAATCCAGCGCGAAGATCCGGTCCAGCGACAAAAGGCAGGCCAGCAGCGCCCCCACCCACAATATCCCCGGCGCAATCCGCCCCAGAACCCCGCCCTCCGGCCCCACACCCAAGGGCACCAGCACCGCCACCAGCAGGAAGAAGGCCAGCCCCAAGCCGAACCCGCCCCCCGCCCGCATCGCCAAGCGCAAATCCCGGCTCAGGAGCGCCCACATCCCGCGCCCCCTTCATCCGTTCCCAAATATCCTCGGGTGGGTCCGGGAGGGCAGACAGCCCTCCCGGGATCAGCCATCCCGCGCGCGGCCAACCCGACCGCGCCCCCTCTCCCCATGGGGGAGAGGGTCGGGGAAAGGGGCCACCCCCTCACGAAAACGCCTCATCGAAGGCCCCGACAGGCCCGCCCGCCACAGGCGCCCGCGCCCGGAAGGGCGCAAGGTCCAGAACCTCCGCCTCCGCCAGACCCAGATCGATATGCGTGGCCATCAGCGCGGCCCCCCCGCCCGCCAGATGCGCCCGCACCACCCCGGCAAAGAGCGCGACGCTCGCCGCATCCAGCGAAACCGTCGGCTCATCCAGCAGCCACACGGGCCGCCCCGTCACCAGCAGCCGCGCCAGTCCAAGCCGCCGCTTCTGCCCCGCCGACAGATTCGCCGCCAACCGCCCACGCAAGGCCACAAGGTCCATCGCCAAAAGCGCGTTCTCCACATCCCGCATCCCATGGACCGAGGCCCAGAAGCGCAGATTCTCCTCCACCGTCAGCACGGCCTTCAACCCGTCGGCATGGGCGGCATAGGCGATGCTCTCTGCCGGAACGGAAACCGACCCGTCAAGCGCAGGCTGCAACCCCGCGATGGTGCGCAGCAGCGTGGTCTTGCCCACCCCGTTCGGCCCCCGCAGAATCAGGGCACGGCCCGCCCGCAGCCGAAAGGACACCCCCTCCAGCACCGCTATCCCGCCACGCGCGACAGCCAGCCCCTCGACGCTCAGATCCATGCCGCGTCCCCGGCCCCCGCCGCCTGCGAAAAATCTTCCTCCGAAGATTTTTCCCGAAAAGTTTCCTCCGAAAACTTTTCGTCCGCGGCGCTCATGCGCCGCTCCCCGGCTGGAACACGGGAAGAAGCGCCGCCGCGATGCGCCGCCCCTCGCCCAGAAGCACGTTGTAGGTCCGGCAGGCCGCGGGCGAAGACATCACCTCCACCCCGATCCCGCCCGCCTCCAGCGCCTCACGAAAGGCCCTTGGCGGATGGGCGATCTCCGCCCCCATGCCCAGCAGCAGCACGTCGATCCGCCCCGCCATGGCAAGCGGAACGCCCGTATCCTCCAACCCGCCCCAAGGCCCCGCATCCCAAGGCGTGATCAGGCAGGCCCCGCGCAGCACATGTCCGCCCACGCGAAAGAAACCGGGCCCATACCCCTCCACCGGCTGCGCGCTGCCATAGCTGATCTCGGTAAGCCGCATCCGTGCCCCCTCAGGCCCAAAGCTCAGGCATCCACATTGGCAAATTCATCCGGAGTGCCCTTGTTCTTGGGCTTTTCGCTACGGTCCAGCCCGATCATCAGCACGATGTTCTTCGCCACATAGACCGAGGAATAGGTCCCGAGGATCACACCCAGAAATATGGCAAAGCAGAAGCCTCGGATCACGTCGCCGCCGAAGACCATCATGATCCCCACCGCGATCAGCGTGGTCGTCGACGTCATCAGCGTCCGGCTCAGCGTCTCGTTCACCGACAGGTTCATAACGTCCCGCAACGGCATGGTCTTGTACTTCTGCAGATTCTCCCGCAGCCGGTCAAAGACCACCACCGTGTCGTTGATCGAATAGCCAAGGATCGTCAAAAGCCCCGCGATGATCGTCAGGTCGAACTTGATCTGGAACAGCGCGAAGATGCCGATGGTGATGAAGACATCATGCAGCAGCGCCAGAACACCCCCCAGCGCGAACTGCCATTCGAACCGCATCCAGATATAGGCCAGCACCGCCGCCGAGGTCAGCGCCACAGCAATGATCGACCCCCAGACCAATTCGCCGGAAACCTTCGGCCCCACGCTTTCCACGCTGGGAAAGGTCATCGCCGGATCGATGGTCCGCAGCGCCTCTTCCACCGCCGCAATCGTCTCGGGCGTCACCGCCTCCGTGGCATCCAGCGCCGCGATGCGCACCATGGCCACGTTCTGCTCCGGCCCGAAGCTGGGATCGAAAACCTCGGTGATCGCCACATCGCCCAAGGGCAACCCCTCAAGCGCCGCGCGATAGGCCCCCACATCCACGGGCTGGGCACTTTCCGTCCGGATCGTCGTGCCGCCCTTGAAATCGATCCCGAAATTAAGGCCCATCACCCCCCAGGCGACAAAGGCCGCCACCATCAACAGCATAGACCCGCCGAAGGTCAGCCACTGAAAGCGGAAGAAATCGAAACTGGTCTTTTCCGGTGCAAGCCGCAATCTCCAGGCCATTCCGCCCCCCTCACACGTAGACGGTGCTGGGCTTGCGCAGCCCATACCAAGTTTCCACCATCTGCCGCGTCACGAACAGCGCCGTGAAGACCGATGTCACGATCCCGATGGCCAGCGTCACCGCAAAGCCCCGCACCGGCCCCGCCCCCATGGTGAACAGCACCGCCGAGGTGATCAGCGTCGTCAGGTTCGCGTCCACGATGGCCGAAAGCGCCCGCTCATAGCCGATCTCGATCGCCCGCGCCGCCGATTTGGCATTCTTCAACTCCTCGCGGATCCGCTCGAACACAAGGACATTGGCATCCACCGCCATCCCGATGATCAACACGATCCCCGCGATCCCCGGCAGGGTCAGCGTCCCCCCGATGGCCGAAAGGATGCCGAAGATCATCGCCATGTTCAGCGCCAGCGACAGCACCGCAAACACCCCGAACAGCCCATAGGACGCAATCATGAACACGCTCACGGCAGCCATGGCGATCACCGCCGCCACACGCCCCGCATCGATGGAATCCTGCCCAAGCTCCGGTCCGATGGTCCGCTCTTCAAGGAAGGTCATGCTCGCAGGCAGCGCCCCCGCCGACAGCAACACCGCCAGCCGGTTCGCCTCCTCCACCGTGAAATTCCCGGTGATGATCCCCGACCCGCCGGGAATATGGCTCTGGATCACCGGCGCCGAAATCACCTTGCCGTCCAGAACGATGGCAAAGGGCGCCCCGATGTTCTGCGCCGTATAGTCGCCGAAGGCCCGCGCGCCGCGCGCATCGAACTGGAAGGCCACGGCAGGCCGCCCGTTCTGATCGAAATCCCCTTTGGCATTGGTCAGGTCATCGCCCGACACGACGGGCACTTCCTCGACCGTGTACCAGACCCCTTCCTCGTCGAGCGAGGGCAGGCTGATGTTCCCCGCCCCCGGCGTCCGGTCCTCGGCCGTGCCACGCCGCACCACCGGGTTGAAGGTCAGCTTCGCCGTCGTCCCGATCAGCGCCTTCAACTCCGCCGCCGACCCGATCCCCGGCACCTGAATCAAAATGCGGTCCGCGCCCTGCCGCTGGATCGTCGGCTCCCGCGTTCCGGCCTGATCGACCCGCGTCCGGATGATCTCCAGCGATTGCTGGATCGTCCGCAGGTCCACCGCCTCGCGCTCCGCCTCCGAAAGCTGCACGATCAGCACATCGCCCTCGGCCGTCACGTCGATATCGGTCTGCCCCACCCCCGTCAGCGTCACAATATTGGACGACAGCGCCCGCACCGCCTCCACGCCCGCCGCCATTCCGGCAGGGTTCTCGATCTGCACGCGCAGCTCATACGGCACCTGCGTCGGCTGCCGCCGCACGCTGCCCACCTGGTCGCGCACGTCGCGCAAGGCGTCGCGCACTTCCGGCCACCAACCATCCATGCGCGCCTTGTAGACGTCCGAAACCTGCACCTCCGCCAGAAGATGCGCCCCGCCGCGCAGATCAAGCCCCAGATTGACCAATCCCGAAGGCATCCACGTGGGCCAGAGGTCCAACGCCGCCTGCTGCTCTTCCGTGGCGAAACCCGCAGTCTCCACGGCAAGCGCCGCGTCGTTATGGGCCTCCACCCGGCCATAGAACAGGTTGGGCACAGACAGAACCAGACCTGCCGCCACCAGCGCCCAGATCAGCGCCTTCTTCCACGCCGGGGCCGTCATCATCGGGGTATATTGCATGGCGACAGTCCGCTCCGGATCGGTCCGCTCCGGCTCAGGCCGCAGCCGGTTCCGTCTTGTTGATGACCTGCGCGATGGTGCCCTTGATCACCTTGACCTTCACGCCCTCGGCGATCTCGACCTCCACCATGTTGTCTTCCTGCACCTTCGTCACCTTGCCGACGATCCCGCCCTGCGTGACGACCTGATCCCCGCGCCGCAGCGCCTCGACCATGGCCTTGTGCTCCTTCATCTTCTTCTGCTGCGGGCGGATCAGCAGGAAATACATGATCGCGAAGATCAGGATCAGGGGGATGAACGAGGCAAAGGCGGAACCGGCACCGGCACCGGCGGCCTGGGCATAGGCGGGCGTAGCAAACATGGGCGTCCTCTCACTGTCGCTTTGGGCCGGGTCACCCGGCCAGATTTGGCGCGCACCCTAAAGGCGGGGGCATGGGAAGGCAAGGCAGCCACTGTGCCCCGCCGACCCGGCGCATATAGGCATGCGAAAGGGCCTTACCAAGCACCGGCAAGGCCCCCAAGGCGCATTTCGCAGCGCCCTTTCCACCGAAACGTGATCCGCCCCTAAAGGCCCAGCCGCCGCGCCAGCCCCATCATCTTTCGATAGACCAGCGGCGGCATCAGATCCTGCACCAGTTCGCGCCGCGCCGTCTCGGTATCGGCCTTGTCTCCCGTCCCCGGACGCGGCCGGAACAGCGTCGTGTGGCTCTTGCGCGTCGCATCCCAGGTCGCGGTGTAATAATACAGCGCGATCGACTGCCGCGGCACGCCATCGGGATGGTTCACCTTCTCGGGGTTCCCGTGCCAACTGTCCGAGGTGGTGGAAAAGCAGACCATCCGGTTGAAGGTCGGAACGAAGGAACTCACCTTCCGCGTCATCCCCTTGTCCCACAGCTCGAACGACCCGCCATACTCCTCTTTCCAGTCATGGTTGAGGTAGATCAGGATGTTCAGCCGCCGCTCAAGGTTCAGCTTGCCGTGGTGGTTGAAGTCGGCATGGATGTCCAGATGCCCCCCCGTCTCGATCCGGTGGATGCCGCCGCCCGCGAAATAGGGATCGGGGATCAACCCGCTGATGCCGGTCAATTCCTCAAGAAACATAAGGAAAGGCCGCGAATTCAGCGCGTAGAACAGGTTCTTCGTATAGGTCCCCAGCCGCTCCGGCAAATAGCTGGATTTCAGCCGCTCCTGCTCCCGGTTGAACGAGGTTTCCGCCTCCGGCAGGTCTCGCAACTCTTGCAGGACACGCTCCAGTATCTCGGGCGGCAGGAAATTGTCGAACCCGCCATGCGGATAGGGCTGGGCCGTCCGATAGGCCTCGGCATGGGCGCGGGCCGCCTCGCGGGCGGCATCGGCGGAGATCAAGAGGGTTTCGGGGTCGATCGGCAGGACGGGTTGGGTCATGGGCGCTCCGAAAGGCTAAGGGGACTGCGTAAAGAAGGGCGGATAAAGTGATTACCAATCGTCGAGGCTAGCGCCGACAATCCACCCGGTCATCCCTCCAAGGTCCCGGACAAAGGTCCGATCCTCGCGCCGCCAGTCGATCCAAGGCCGCCCCCCCGGTCCCGGCCAAGGGCGGGGTCGGCCCTTTCTGTGCGCCCATGCACGATTAACCAACCTGCGCGCGCCTCACCTCTCGGATTTTGTATGTACACTTTGCGGTACAGAATACGGCACAACCCTCGGCACAGGGTTTTTCAGCAAGATCAGCACCTTGCCGCCCCCTTTCCCTTCTTCGTCAAAACGGGCATACCTGCCCCCGTTCACACCCCAGAGGACAGGGCCATGCACGACATCCGCGCCATCCGCGAAAACCCCGCCGCCTTCGACGAAGGCCTGCGCCGCCGTGGCCTGCCCCCCGCCTCGCCCGAGATCCTTGCCCTCGACGCCGACCGCCGCGCCAAGATCGCCGCGGCCGAAACCGCCACCGCCGATCAGAACCGCGCCTCCAAGGACGTCGGCGCCGCCAAGGCGCGCGGCGACGATGCCGAATTCGAACGCCTCCGCGCGCTTGTCGCTGAAAAGAAAGCGGAAATCGCCAAGTTGACGGCCGAGGCCGATGCACAGGATTCGGCCCTGCGCGACATGCTGATGCGGATTCCGAACCTTCCCTTGGCCGATGTGCCCGTGGGAAAGGACGAGGATGACAATGTCGAACTCCGCCGCTGGGGCACCCCCCGCGCCTTCGATTTCAAGCCGCTGGAGCATTTCGAGATCGCGGGCGTCAAGCCGGGGATGGATTTCGAAACCGCCGCCAAACTCTCCGGCGCGCGCTTCGTGGTGCTGCGCGGCGCGGTGATCCGCGTGCATCGGGCGCTCGCGCAGATGATGCTCGACACCCATGTGAACGACCATGCGTTAACCGAGACATGGACCCCGGTCCTCGTGAAGGAAGACGCCATGTATGGCACCAACCAACTGCCCAAATTCGCCGAGGACAGCTATCAGACAACCAATGGTTGGTGGCTCGTCCCCACCTCCGAGGTGACGCTGACGAACACGGTGGCGGGCGATATTCTGGAAGAAAATCAACTGCCTATCCGCATGACCGCCCATACCCAATGCTTCCGCTCCGAGGCGGGTTCGGCGGGCAAGGACACCACCGGCATGCTGCGCCAGCACCAGTTCGAAAAGGTGGAGATGGTGTCGATCACCACCCCTGAAACCAGCCTCGCCGAACATGACCGCATGACGCGCTGTGCGGAAAATATCCTTGAAAAACTGGGACTTCCCTACCGCACCATCGTCCTCTGCACCGGCGACATGGGCTTCGGCGCGCAGAAGACGCATGATCTGGAGGTCTGGCTCCCGGGCCAGAACCGCTATCGCGAGATCAGTTCCGTCTCCGTCTGCGGCGATTTCCAATCCCGCCGCATGAACGCCCGATTCCGCCCTGCCGCAGGTGGAAAACCCGAATTCGTTCATACACTTAACGGCTCTGGTCTGGCCGTGGGCCGCACCCTGATCGCGGTGCTGGAAAACGGCCAGCAGGCCGATGGCTCGGTCGATCTGCCCGCCGCCCTCCACCCCTATCTCGGCGGCAAGACCCGCATCACCCCCGAAGGCGCGCTGGCATGAAAGCCCGCGCCGCCCTCCTCCTCCTCGTCACCCTCGCCTTCGGCGCCGCCCCCTTCCTGACCCCGCCCTTCCGCGGCTACGATCCCGCGCTCTTCCCCGTCAACATACCGCGCCCCTCCATCCAACCCGCCGGATACGCCTTCGCGATCTGGAGCGTGATCTACCTCTGGCTGATCACCCATGCCGTGCTAGGCCTCTGGAAACATGCGGAAAACCCGGCATGGGACGCGCCGCGCCTGCCGCTCGTCGCGGCCATCGCGCTGGGTTCGGCATGGCTTTCCATCGCGCCGGTCGCGCCGATCTGGGCCACGGTCACAATCCTGATCATGGCAGCCACCGCCATCGCCGCCTTCCTGCGGGCCGATACAGAAACCGATCGCTGGCTCCTCTCGGGCCCGATCGCCATTCTCGCAGGCTGGCTCTCCGCCGCCGCCGCCGTCTCCACCGGGGTGGTCGCGGCAGGCTATGGCCTCCTGACCGACACCTCCTCGGCCCTTGCCATGATCATCGCAACGCTGATGGTGGCCACCACGGTCCAACGGCGCAAGCCGCGGATGCCGGTCTACGGCCTTACCGTGATCTGGGCGCTTGCCGGAATTGTCGTGGCGAATGCGGGGCTTAACCCCGCCGTCGCCATCACTGCCGGCCTTGGCATCGCCGCCATGGCCCTGATCCTTCGCGCCACGTTGCGGGCCTGAGGCGGCGCGCCACCAACGCGCCCGCCACTGGATCAGTCCTTCCGCCCCTCTATATGTTTGCGCAGGCGGCTTGGTGTGTGGAACTTGCGTTCCTTGAACGGGTTCTTGTCCCCCTGCGACCGGAACATGATCCGGATCGGAACCCCCGGCATCTCGAAGTGATCCCGTAACCCATTGACGAGATAGCGCTTATAGCTTTCGGGCATCTCGTCAGGCCGCGAACACATCACCACAAAACCCGGCGGCCGCGCCTTCACCTGCGTCATGTAACGCAGCTTGATCCGGTGTCCGCCGGGGGCCGGTGGCGGATGCGCCTCGGTCATGGCACCCAGCCAGGAATTCAACCGCGCCGTGGTGATCCGCTTGTTCCACACATCATGCGCGCGGCAGATCGCGGCATGCAGCCGGTCCAGCCCCCGCCCCGTCTTGGCCGAGACCGTCACCAATGGCGCCCCGCGCAGCTGAGGCAGCAGCCGCTCGAACATCTCCTTCAGTTCGGCCAGCTTCTCCTGCTTCTCGTCCTCGAGGTCCCACTTGTTCACCGCGATGACGACCGCCCGCCCCTCGGTTTCCGCATAATCCGCAATCCGCAGATCCTGCGTCTCGAAGGGGATCTCCACATCCAAGAGCACGACCACGACCTCGGCAAAACGCACCGCCCGCAGCCCGTCGGCGACCGAAAGCTTCTCCAATTTCTCGGTCACACGCGCCTTCTTGCGCATCCCCGCCGTGTCGAAGATGCGGATCGGCGTGCCTTGCCAATCGGCCCGCACCGAAATCGCATCCCGCGTGATCCCGGCCTCAGGTCCCGTCAGCAGGCGGTCCTCGCCGATGATCTTGTTGATCAGCGTCGATTTTCCGGCATTCGGCCGCCCGATCACGGCGATCTGCAGGGGCTTCTTCGCGGTCGGGCGATGGGCAACCGGATCGACCTCCTCGTCGCCCAGTTCCTCGGGGATATCCACCTCCGTCTCCGGCGTGTTCATGGCCTCGCGCTCTGCGAATTCCTCACGGAAAGGCGTCAGGATACGGTAGAGGTCATCCATCCCCTCGCCATGTTCGGCCGACAGCCGAACCGGCTCCCCAAGACCCAGCGACCACGCCTCCAGCGCCCCGGAATCCCCCGCGGCCCCCTCGGCCTTGTTCACCCCCAGCACGACACGCGCATTCTTCTTGCGCAGGATATCGGCAAACACCTCATCGGACGGAGTCACCCCCACCCGCCCGTCGATCAGGAACAGACAGACATCCGCCATCTCCACCGCGCGCTCGGTCAGCCGCCGCATCCGCCCCTGAAGGCTGTCGTCGGTGACTTCCTCCAACCCCGCCGTGTCGATCACGGTGAAACGAAGGTCGAACAGCTTCGCATCCCCCTCGCGCAGGTCGCGCGTGACGCCGGGCTGGTCATCGACCAGCGCCAGCCTCTTGCCGACAAGACGGTTGAACAACGTGGATTTGCCCACATTGGGCCGCCCCACGATCGCAAGGGTAAAGCTCATCGCCCGCTCCCGGTTTTTCCGAAGGGGAACCCCTACACGGGGTTGGCGTCAACGGAAAGCGTGAAGTTGCCCGTTGCCCGACACCACGAACAAAGCCCCGCCTGCCAGAGCCGGCGGCGCCGATGCCCCACCCGGGATCTCGGCCCCGCCCACAAGGGCACCATCCGCCGGGTTGAACAGACGCAACTGCCCGTCGCCGGACACCACGGCCAACCGCCCCCCGGCCAGCACCGGCCCGAAATGCGGCACGATGGCCTTCTGCCGTTTGGGCTTGTCCTTGGTGAAATAGGGCATGTCCACGGCCCAGATCACTTCGCCGCTCGCGGCATCCAGACGCACCAGACGGTTCTCGTCATTCACCACGAAGACCGACCCGCCCACGACCAGCGGCGTGTTCAACGCGCCCTCCACCGCCGTCCAGATCCGTTCACCGGACGAGGTATCCAGCGCCGCCGTCCGGCCCGAAGCGGTGCCGACATAGGTCACATCGCCCACCGTCACCGCATCCCCGGTGATGTCGGTCACACCCGCATAGGCGCGGCCCACGCGCTGCCCCGTCACCGGGGCCTGCCAGACCTGCACACCCGAAACCTTCAGCGCCGCCGTCACCGACCCGTTCGCAAAGGGGAACAGCACAAGGTTGTCGCTTACCGTGGGCGCAGAGGCCCCGATCATGCCCGTCACGCCCACGGCACCCGGCACGGTCCAGCGCACGCGGCCCGTCTCGGCGTCGATCGCCCAGCCCGAACCGTCACGCCCCGAAACGAAGACCGTCCCGCCCGAAACCGCAGGCGCGCCCGTGATCGGGCTGTCCACGCGCTGCCGCCAGACGATCCCACCCGTCGCCGCATCCAGCGCGACCAGTTCGCCATAGGCCGTCGCGGCATAGACGCGCGCCCCGGCCACGGCCAGACCACCGCCCGAAACGCTGCCGCCCCGATCGAATTCCGCCGTCAGGTTGCTGGTCCACAGCACCCCGCCATTGGCCCCCGTCGCCTGCACGACCGAGGCCGAATCCAGGGTGAAGATACGGCCATCCGCCACGACGGGCGCTGCACTCACCCGATTCCGGCGGTTGTTGCCTGCCCCGACATTCACCGACCAGACCCGCTGCGGCGCAGCCGAAAGCGCGCCATGCGGCTGCTGATGGTTCGCACCGCCGGCCCGCTGCGCCCAATCCGCATTCGCAACCGCTGCAGGCAGGGAAATCGGCTCCGACCGGTTCTCGGGCCGCAGGGGCGGTGCCACCGGGGCGGGCTGCCCCTCGACGGGAATCGAGGCCTCCAGATCGGCCCGCACCGGAAAGCGTTCGCCCTCCAGCACCAATTCCCGTTCGCACCCGGCAAGGGCCGTCACCAAGGCCAGCCCCGAGATCGCCACAACAACCCTGCGTTTCACCGTCCCGGCCCCCATCCTGCCCTGCGATCCGACCTAACCATGCTTCGCTTCCGCGACCAAGGCAAAGTCACCCTGCATCTTCCGGCGCAACTTCGGCGGGGGGGGCCTCGGCCTCCACCTCGCCACCCAACGCCACGATCATTTCCCGCGCGCGCGTCCGCACGCCACCCGGCGCTTCCTGATCCGTCAGCAAGGCGTTCAGGGCGGCCACGGCATCCTCCGTGCGGCCCTCTTCCACCAGAAGATAGGCCATCTGCTCCAGTGCCATCGTCCGATAGGGCCTTCCCGGCGCAGCGATCGGGTCCAAGGCCGCACGGCGCTCGGCCAGAGGCATGTCCGCCCCGGCCACCACGACCCGGCGCAACACCGCAAGATCGCGATAGCTCGCAGGCTGGGTCGCATCCGCTGCAAGACGGTCAAGCGCGGCCAGCGTCGCCGCGCGATCCCCTGTCGGGTCCGAGGCCAACAACAATTGCAGAATGGCCAGTTGCGCACCATCCGCGGGCACTGCCTCCAGCGCCGCCACGCGCGCCTCTGTCGTTCCAAGGTCCAGCGCATCCAGGACCGCATCCCCGAAAGCTTCGGCGCGCGCCGCCTCCTGCACCTTGCGCCACTCGGTCCAGCCCGCGCCACCGACGATGCCGAGTACCACCACCACGCCGATCCAGCCATATTTGCGGAACAGCGCGAACAGCCGGTCGCGGCGCACCTCTTCGGTCACCTCATCGATGAAGCTGTCGGGATTGCTCACGGGCCTCTCCAGTCCTTTTTTCCCGTCTTACACGCAAGCGGGAACCCTTGCCAAGCCCCGCCCCCGCCGTGCCGCGGCGACCCGCCGCCCCGACCTGCCGTGCAAACACCGCGAAAGCGTCAAAGTTTCACCATTCGCCAAGGCGATGCTATCACTCGTGTTGAATGTTCGAGTGATGGTGTTCCATGGGTATCGAGTTCCTGATGTGGCCCCTGCTTTTGGCAGGCCTCCTTGGATATGACCTGCTTGCCGCGCAGGACGATCCGGCATCCGATGATCCGGACCCTCCACAATCCACCGATCCAGACGCCAACTATCTGCCCACACCGGACACGGGCGGTCTCAAGGGCGAGGTAGGCGAACGCGATGCCGATGCCCTTTACGACGAATCCGCCTATCTGCGCGACGTCGAAGGAACCGCTGGCGACGACACTCTGGCAGCCAATCCGGGCGAAGAGGACATCGCCTTCTTTGGCGGCGCGGGCAATGACAGCATCACCGGCAGCACCGATGACGACTGGGCCGAAACGGGCGCGGGAAATGACGCCGCCAATATGGGCGACGGAGACGACTTCGCCTTCGGAGGCAGCGGAAACGACGGCCTGACCGGCGGCACGGGGGCCGACTTCCTCCATGGCGGGCTGGAGAATGACAGTCTCTTGGGCGGCACCGGCGGCGACAGCCTGCATGGCGGGGCCGGGACAGACAGCCTTCAGGGCGAGGCGGGATCGGATCTCCTCTATGGCGGCTCGGGCAATGACACGCTGGATGGTGGGCTGGATGGCGACACGTTGAACGGCGGCGCGGGGACCGATTCCCTTCTGGGCGGCGACGGCAACGACTCGCTCAATGGGGATGATGGCGACGACCTCATCGCCGGGGGCATCGGCAACGACACCGTGATCGGCGGACGTGGCAGCGACAGCATCCTTGGCGAGGACGGCAACGACCTGCTGAACGGCTTCGACGGGGATGACAGCCTCTTTGGCGGCATCGGCAATGACAGCCTTTTCGGCGGCAATGACGACGACCTGATCGACGGCGCCATCGGCAACGACTCCATCGGCGGCGGCGCGGGCGAAGACAGCCTTGCCGGGGGCGAGGGCAATGACACGCTTTCAGGCGATGGCGGTGCCGACAGCCTGAGCGGCGGCGCGGGCAATGACAGCCTGTCGGGCGGGGACGAGAACGACACCCTTGTCGCCGGGTCAGGCAACGACACGCTGTCCGGCGGCACGGGAGAGGATAGCTTCGTCGTCGAAACCGCAGGCGCACCGGCGGGCATAACGACGGTGACGGATTTCGCGACAGGCGACCGCCTCGTCGTGGAATGGACGGGCAACAGCGCCCCCACTGTTACGGTCACGGCAGATGCCGCGAACAATCGCAGCATAGTCCAGATCGACGGCCTCCCGCAGGCCTATGTCAACGGCACGACAACTCTGACCGCCGCCGATATCCAGCTCCTGCGCGTCACCTGACGCGCAGGCTCATTCGGCGGCGAGGCTCTCTTCCTCCTCCGCCGATTGCCGCGCCCACATCGCGGCATAGCGCCCGCCCTGTGCCAGCAACTCCTCATGCGTGCCGGACTCCGCGATCCGGCCAGCCTCCAGCACCACGATCCGGTCCGCATCCGCGATGGTCGAAAGCCGGTGCGCGATGGTGATCACCGTCCGCCCCTGCCCCATCTCGCGCAAACTGTCCTGAATGTCCCGCTCCGTCTGGGTATCCAGCGCCGACGTCGCCTCGTCCAAAATCAGGATCGGCGGGTTCTTCAGCAGCGTCCGGGCGATCCCCACCCGCTGCTTCTCGCCCCCCGACAGCTTCAGCCCCCGCTCGCCCACCTTCGTCTCATATCCCTCCGGCAGCGACACGATGAAATCATGGATCTTCGCAGCCTTCGCCGCCGCCACGATCTCCTCCTCCGTCGCATCCGCCCGCCCATAGGCGATGTTGTAGCGCACCGTATCGTTGAACAGCACCGTATCCTGCGGCACCACCCCGATCTGCGCATGGATCGACCCCTGCGTCACATCCCGCAAATCCTGCCCATCGATCCGGATCGCCCCGGCATTCACGTCATAGAAACGGAACATCAGCCGCGCGATCGTCGATTTCCCGGACCCCGAAGGCCCGACCAGCGCGTAACGCTGCCCCGCAGGCACCGTAAGGTCGATCCCCTTCAGGATCGGCCGCGCCGCATCATAGCCGAACTCGACCCCCTCGAAGGCCACTTCGCCCCCGCGCACCTGCAACGCAGGCGCGCCCGGCCTGTCGGTCACTTCCGCAGGCTGGCCCAACAGACCGAACATCTCGCCCATATCGACCAGAGCCTGCCGGATTTCGCGATAGACGGTGCCAAGGAAGTTCAAGGGCATGGTGATCTGGATCATATAGGCATTGACCATGACGAAATCGCCAACCGTCAATTCACCCCGCTGCACCCCCATCGCGGCCATCACCATGACGATCACCAAGCCTGTCGTGATCAACAGCGCCTGCCCGCCATTCAGGAAGGAAAGGCTCTGCCCCGTCTTGACCGCCGCCACCTCATAGCGCTGCATCGCATGGTCATAGCGCGCCGCCTCGCGCGCTTCGGCATTGAAATACTTCACCGTTTCGAAATTCAGCAGGCTGTCGATGGCCTTCTGGTTGGCATCGGTGTCCTGCTCGTTCATCTCACGCCGGATCTTCACCCGCCATTCCGTCACCTTGAAGGTAAAGGCGACATAGAGCGAGATCACGATGACCACGACCGCCATGTAGGAAAATCCGAAGACCGTGGCGAAGATCACCGCCACCATCGCCAGTTCCAGGATCAGCGGCCCGATGGAAAACAGCATGAATCGCAGCAGGAAATCGACGCCCTTCACCCCCCGCTCGATGATCCGGCTAAGCCCCCCCGTCTTGCGCGTGATGTGATAGCGCAGGGACAGCGCATGGATATGCTCGAAGGTCTGAAGCGCCAGCCGCCGCAACGCCCGCTGCCCCACCCGTACGAAGATCGCGTCGCGCAACTCCTGGAACGCCACCGTCCCCAGCCGCGCAAGCCCATAGGCCACCGTCAGACCGACCGCCGTCAGCCCCATGATCGTCGCCGCATCCGGCGCGTCACCCGCCAGATTGTCCACCGCCTGCTTGTAGAGGAAGGGCGTCGACACCGACACGATCTTCGCCGCCACCAGCATCAGCAGCGCACCGACCACCCGCCGCTTCACCCATCCCTCGCCCTCCGGCCAGAGATAGGGCAGCACGCGCCTTATGGTCTGCCAGCCGGAAGCGGGCTTTTCATCTGTCGAAACGGGAGTCTTGCGCATCTTGGGGGGTCCTCTCGACACCCTACCTATGCCCCTTCGCCAAGAAGTGCCAGAGCCCCCCCGAACACCCCCCTGTGCAGCAATGCGCCAAGCAAACCCCGCCCCGGACTTGCTCCGGGGCCTCGTGGTCAGCCGGAGGCCCCGAGTCAGGCCCGGGGCGCGCGCTCACTCCTTGGGAATGGTGAAGACCTGCCCCGGATAGATCAGGTCGGGATCGCGGATCTGGTCCTTGTTGGCCTCGAACACCTGCACGTAAAGGATGCCTTCCCCCAGCGTATCGCGCGCGATGCGCCACAGGGTGAACCCCGGCTGCACCGTCACGCTGGACGGTGCCACCGCGGGCGCCGCTGCCTCCGCCGTCGCCTCGGCGCCTGCCTCGACCACCGCCTCGCCCGCACCCGATGCGGCGGCCAGCGCCTCGACCGTCTCGCGCTTGAAGGGCGTCTCGAAACGGCTGGTCACCTTGCCTTCGGCATCAAGCTGATCGGCGCGCAGCGTATAGACGCCCGGCTGCACCTCGGGCAGCGTCACCGCCCAGTCACCCGCCCCGCTGACCGACGTCTCGGTCAGTTGCGCATTGTCCAGATAAAGGCGCACCACCCGCTCGGCCGACCCGCGCCCGGCGAGTTGTACAGCACCCTCGGGCGTGTAGGTTATCGTGTCGATGGTCACGTTGACGACCAACCCACCGGGCAGGTCCGTCGCCGCCTGCAACACCTTGGCCCCCTCATCCGTCACCAAAAGCGCCGCCGGTGCCGCCGGCGTGGCCGCGGCCTCCGCCGCGGGTTCGGCGGCCGCGGCGGGCTCTGCCGTCGTCGCGGAAGCCAGCGCCACAGGTGCCACGGTCGGCGCGATCACCACCGTACCCTCGGCGGGGACCTCCACCCCGTCCTGCATCCGCATCACCAGCGACAGGACGCGCGGCGCGGGGCTTGGCGCAAGGTTGAACATGGCGACGAACTTCCCGGTCTGATCGGCAGGCACGGCGGCGATCTCGGCCCCCGTCACCCGCAAGGAAAGCGTCGATCCCGCCAAGGCAGTCCCGGCCACAAGGGCAGACCCGTCCTGCTCCACCCGCACGAGATCGAAGGACGGCGGCGCGATCACGGGCTCCGCCACGACCTCCGGTGCGGGGACCTCAGCCAAAGGCTCGGCGACAGGTTCGGTTTGCGCCTCGGGCGCAGCCGCCACCTCCTCTGCCGCGCCATCAGAAGCGGCCTCATCCGCAACATCCGTCGCAGGTGCCAGTTGCACTTCCTCGGCAGGCGCCACCTCAACCGCGGCACCCTCCGCGGTCTCCTCCGCTCCCGCAGCCGCATCTGCCTCCGCCGCATCAGCCTCCGGTGCAGCCTCCGCCACCTCTGCCGCAGGCGCATCCGCCTCGGCGGCCTGTCCGGGCGCTGGTTCCGGAACCGCCTCGGCCACCGGCGCAGGGCGGCTCACCGTCCAAGCCCCATAGAGCAGCGCGGCGATCACCACGATCACCCCACCCACCACACCGCCACGATTGGCAGCCGACATCTCAGCCCAAGGCTTCATTTCCGTTCCCCATACCCTGCGGGTCCGCGGGGCCTGTTTTCCGGCCCCTTCTTCCCTTATTTCCACAAGCCCGATAACACGGAAGCAGGCAACCTCCCAATCCCTGAAAGCCACGCCATGTCCCCGCTCCGTTCCGTCTGTGTCTTCTGTGGCTCACGTCCCGGCAACCGCCCCGCCTATGCACAGGCCGCACGCGATTTCGGGCAGGCCATCGCGCAGGAAGGCTGGCGCCTCGTCTATGGCGCGGGCGATGTCGGCCTGATGGGAGAGGTCGCCCGCGCCGCGCAATCCGCAGGCGCACGCACCATGGGTGTCATCCCCACCCATCTCATGGCCCGCGAACAGGGCAAACGCGACCTCTCGCAACTGGTGATCACCGAGGACATGCACGAACGCAAGAAGGTCATGTTCATGAACTCCGACGCCATCGTCGTCCTGCCGGGCGGCGCGGGCAGCCTCGACGAATTCTTCGAGGTCCTGACCTGGCGCCAGATCGGCCTGCACCGCAAGCCGATTTTCCTGCTCGATACCGAAGGCTACTGGCAGCCCCTCGTCACGCTGAACCGCCATGTCATCGCCGAAGGCTTCGCCGAACCCCCGATGCTGGAATTCTACAGCACCGTCCCCGACGTGCCCTCGCTCGTCACCGCATTGCGCAGCGCCCTTTCCTGACGCCACCCTTCCAGCGAATAGAGCGCCAGCGCCCCCCAGATCATCGCAAAGGCCGCCGCATGCCATGCGGTAAAGGCCTCGCGGAACACCATCACCGCCACCGCCGCCTGCAGCGTGGGGTTCAGGTATTGCACCAGCCCCAGCGTCGAAAGCCGCACCCGCTGCGCCCCCCATGAAAACAGGATCAGCGGCCCCCCGGTGATCAGCCCCGACAGCGGCAGCAGCCACGTCACCGCGCCCGCTTGCCCGAACCAGCCGCCCGCAACCACCCCGCCATGCGCCAAAGCCAGCCAGACCACGGCCAGCGGCAGCAACAGCATCACCTCCGCCGTCACGGAAACCGCCGCACCCGCCGCCATCTGCTTCTTGATCAGCATGTAAGGCGCAAAGGAAAAGGCCAGCGCCAGCGAAACCCATGGCGCGACCCCCAACCCATAGGTCAGAACGAACACCGCCCCCGCCGCCAACCCGACCGCCGCCCCCTGCCCCCGTGTCAGGCGTTCACCCAGCACCATCACGCCCAGCACGACCGACACCAGCGGAAAGATGTAATAGCCAAGGCTCGCCTGCACCGCATGCCCCGTCTGGATCGCCCAGATGAACAGCCCCCAGTTGCAGGCCACAATCCCCGCCGCCAGCCAGACCCTGCGCCGCACTGGACCGCGCAGCAGCGTCACCGCCGCCCCAAACCGACCCTGAACCGCAAGCAGCACCCCGAAGAAGGCGAATGTCCAGACCGTCCGATGCGCCAGCACCTCCAGCGGTGGCACCATCGCCAGTGCCTTGTAGTAAAGCGTCGCCAGACCCCAGATCGTGCAGGCCGCCACGATGGCCAGAATGCCCTTCCCCGCCTCGCTCACCGCTCCCCCGCATCGAAAAAGGCCGCCCCCGCAGGGACGGCCCTTCCTCGCATCGCCCATCCCGGCCCGCAAGCCGGGAAGCGACATCACAGCTTCGCAGCCACCGCTTCCCAGTTCACCAGCTTTTCTAGGAAGTTGGTCAGATAGGCCGGACGCTTGTTGCGGAAGTCGATGTAATAGGAATGCTCCCACACATCGCAGCCCAAGAGCGCGGTCTGGCCAAAGCAGAGCGGGTTCACCCCGTTCTCCGTCTTCGTCACCTTCAGCGACCCGTCCTTGTCCTTCACCAGCCATGCCCAGCCGGAACCGAACTGACCGGCACCAGCGGCGGAAAAGTCCTCCTTGAACTTCGCCACCGACCCGAAGGCCTCCACCAGCGCCTTTTCAAGGTTGCCGGGCATCTTCTTGTCCTCGCCCGGCCCCATCACTTCCCAGAACAGGTTGTGGTTCCAGTGCTGCGAGGCGTTGTTGAAGATGCCGTTCTGCGCCACAGCACCCGCCTGATAGGTGCCGCGGACGATATCCTCCAGCGACTTGCCTTCCCACTCGGTCCCGGCAATCAGCTTGTTGCCGTTGTCCACATAGGCCTTGTGGTGCAGGTCGTGGTGATATTCCAGCGTCTCCTTGGACATGCCAAGCGATGCCAGCGCATCATGGGCATAGGGAAGATCGGGAAGCGTGAAAGCCATGGGAGTCATCCTCTCTGTTCGCGTGTTCACGGGATGGCGCAGATAAGATGCCTCGCAGCCGGAAGGTCAAGGCCGAAAGCGGCTTTTCCTCCGCGCCAACCGCCGCCCCGCCTGCCATTGGCCTTTCAGGGCAAGAAAAAAGGGGCGCAACCCTGCCCCTTCATCCGTTCCAAAATATCCTCCGGGGGTCCGGGGGTGGAAAACCCCCGGGGGCCGCCATCCCGGACCAGCCTTCAGCCCAATTCCGACCCCGGCTTCGCGCTCATGGCCAGCAGGTCGAACACATAGCGCCCCACCGACCGGAAGCAGACGACGGTGAACCCGTCCCCCTCCTTCCAGAAGGCCGCCGCCACCTGTGCCGCCCGCGTCCGCCGCAACTCTCCCTCGGCCAGCGCCGCGAAATCCACGGGCGACAGCTTCGCCAGCACCTGATCCGCCTTGGCACCCTCCACCCGGAACACGGCCCGCGCATCAGACACATCCGCCGCCAGATGATGCGCCGTCCCCATCGCCTTGGCGATGGCCTCCAGCGCGGCAGGAACCGCCGAATAGGGCATCACAAGCAGATATTCGTCCGGGCTCATCCAGCCACAGGCGCGGTCCCCTTCCACCACGATCCGCCGCGTTGCGGGAACGCCCGTCCCCACCGCCGCCTTGATCGCCTTCGGCAGCGCCTTCACATCGGCCTTCGCCCGCAGCGTGATCATGCCCAAGGGCCCGATCTCGCGGATGGTGGCGAAACCTTCCGACACCGCGCCCGACAGCGCGCTCACGGGTTCAGACATTCTGCTTCTCCCCTTCCTTGTCGTAGAAGACCGGGTCCACGACCCTTGCCTTCACGGTTCCGCCCGTGACGGTGTTGAACTCCACAACCTCGCCCATCCGCTCGGGTCCACGCTTCAGAAGGCCCATCGCGATGCCCTTCTTCAAGGTCGGAGAATAATAGGTGGAGGTCACGCGTCCCTGCGTATTCCCCTGCCCATTCGCATTCTTCCCCGCCGCGACGATATAGCTGCCATCCGGTATCACCGATCCATCCAGCGTCTCGAACCCCACCAGTTTCCACCGGTCCGGGCTGGCAAGGAAGTTCCTCTGCTGCCCGCGCTTCCCAAGGAAATCAGCCTTCTTCTTCGAAATCGCCCAGTCGAGGTTCAAATCCTGCGGGATCACCGTCCCGTCGGTCTCGTCCCCGATCATAATGAAGCCCTTCTCCGCCCGCATCACATGCAGCGCCTCGGTGCCATAGGGCATGGCCCCGAACTCCGCCCCCGCCGCATGCAGTGCCTCCCAGAAGGCCGCGCCATGCGACGCCGGAACCGCGATCTCATATGACAACTCGCCCGAGAAGGAGATGCGATAGACCCGGCACTTGAACCCGCCAAGGGTGCCATCCGCCCATTGCATGAACGGCAGCGCCTCCTTGGACACGTCCATCCCGCCAAGCTTCTCCAGCACCTTGCGCGCATTCGGGCCGACCACCGCGACCTGCGCATATTGCTCGGTCACGTTGGCGGTATAGACCTGCCAATCCCACCACTCGCATTGCAGCCAGTCTTCCATCCAGCCATGGATGCGATCTGCCCCGCCCGAGGTGGTGTGGCACAGCCACGTCTCCTCGTCGATCCGCGCCACCACGCCGTCATCGGACAGGAAGCCCTGCTCGTTGCACATCAGGCCATAGCGGCACTTGCCCACGGGCAGCGTGGACATGACGCCGGTATACAGCATGTCGAGGAATTTCCCCGCATCCGGCCCCTTAACTATGATCTTGCCAAGCGTGGAGGCATCCAGCAGCCCAAGCGCCGTGCGCGTATTCACCACCTCACGATGCACCGCCTGCTCATGCGTCTCGCCCGCACGGGGGAAGCAATAGGGACGCCGCCACAGGCCCACGGGCTCGAAATAGGCCCCGTTCTTCTCGTGCCACGCATGCATCGGCGTGCGGCGCAGCGGCTGGAAGATCTCGCCCCGCGCCTCGCCCGCCAGCGCACCCAGCGTCACTGGCGTGTAGGGCGGACGGAAGGTCGTGGTCCCGACCTGCGGAATGTCTTCATTCAACGCCTGAGCAAGCACCGCCAGACCGTTGATATTGGACAGTTTCCCCTGATCCGTCGCCATCCCCAGCGTGGTGTAGCGCTTGGTATGTTCAACCGACTCATACCCCTCGCGCGCCGCAAGCTGGACGTCCGAAACCTTCACATCGTTCTGGTAATCCAGCCACATCTTGGACTTCAGCTCAACCGGAGCGCCCTGCGGCATGATCCAGACCGCTTCCATCGGGCCTTCCACCACGGCCTCGGCCACCGGGGCCTTGGCCTTCTTGGGCTTCATCCCCAGCGCAGCCACCGCGGCCTCCGCCTGCGCGGTCGCATCCGCCAACGCCTCCGCCACCTTCATCGCACCATTGGCGGACCCTGCCGCATAGACCAGCGCCCCGCCATCATGGTTCAGCGGCGGCCGCGCCGGATCGGGCCGGAAGCAGGCGTTCACATTGTCCCAGGTCAGCTTGCCACCGCAATGGGACCACAGGTGAACGACCGGAGACCAGCCGCCCGACATGGCGACCGCATCGCAGGCGATCTCGTCGATCACCGCGCCCTCGCCCGCCTGCAGGCAGATGGCGACCGAAGTCACCCGCTTGCCGCCCTTCACCTTGGCGACGCCACGCCCCGCCTCGATCCGCAGCCCCAGCGCCCGCGCCTTCGCCACCAGATCGCCCGACGGATTGCTCCGCGCATCGACGATGGCCGGAACCGCCAGCCCCGCCTCTTTCAGGGCAATCGCCGTGCGGTAGCCGTCGTCGTTGTTCGTCACGACGACCGTGCGATCCCCGGGCGACACGGCCCAGTTCACCACGTAATCCCGCACCGACGCCGCCAGCATCACGCCGGGAATGTCGTTCCCCGCAAAGGACAGCGGACGCTCGATGGCGCCGGTAGCCGTCAGGATCTTCCCAGCACGGATGCGCCACAGCCGATGCTTCGGCCGCCCGTCCCCCGGCGTGTGATCCGCCACCTTCTCATCCGCCAGCACATAGCCGTGGTCATAGACGCCCGCCCCCATGCAGCGCGTCTTCAGCGTCACGCTGGACATTGCCGACAACTCGGCGACGGCCTGATCCACCCACTCGCCCGCAGGCTTGCCGTCGATCACGTCACCATCGACAGGCGCGCGCCCGCCCCAATGGGCGTTCTGCTCCAGCACCAGAACCCGCGCACCGGCGCGCCCCGCCACCAAGGCCGCCTGCAACCCGGCAATCCCGCCACCCACGACCAGCAGATCGCAGAAGGCATAGGCCTGCTCATACCGATCCGCATCCCGCTCCTTCGGCGCCGACCCAAGACCCGCCGATTGGCGGATGATCGGCTCGAAGACATGCTTCCAGAACGGACGCGGATGGATGAAGGTCTTGTAATAGAACCCCGCCGGCAGGAAACGGCTGACGTAGTTGTTCACCACGCCCACGTCGAATTCCAGCGACGGCCAGTGGTTCTGGCTGGTGGCCTCCAGCCCGTCGAACAGTTCCGTCACCGTGGTCCGCTGGTTCGGCTCCAGCCGCGCCCCCGACCCCAGATTGACCAGAGCATTCGGCTCCTCCGGCCCCGCCGCCACGATCCCGCGCGGTCGGTGATACTTGAACGACCGCCCGACCAGCATCTGGTCATTGGCCAGCAGCGCGGCGGCCAGCGTGTCGCCCCGATAGCCCTTCAACCGCTTGCCGTTGAAGGAAAACTCCATCGCCGCCGACCGGTCGATCAGACGGCCCCCTTTCGCAAGACGGGTGCTCATTTGTAACCCTTCCAGTCAGGCCTGCGGGCCTTGATCTTCTCGATGATGTCGGCGGGCGGCTCGCCCACCTGCGCCGGATAGGTGCCGAACACCTCCAGCGTCGCCGTGCAGCGCGCGGCCAAAAACCACTTCCCGCAACCATAGGCATGCCGCCAGCGTTCGAAATGCACGCCCTTGGGGTTCTTCCGCGCGAACATATAGGCCTCGAACTCCTCGTCCGTCGACCCCGGCCCGAACCGCTTCAGATGCGCCTCATAGCCCGGAGCAAGCTCCGTCTCCTCGGCCTTCACGCCGCAATAGGGACATTCAATCAGCAGCATGTCGCACCCCGTTCAACAATCTCGCGCCCCCGAAAAATCTTCGTCCGAAGATTTTTCGCCTGCGAAGAATTTTCGTACGAAAATTCTTCGGCCCCGCCCCGCCCCATCAATGCGCCACCCCGGCAGCCACCGACTCGTCGATGAACCGCCCTTCCTTGAAGCGCCACATGTCGAATTCCGCCGCCAGCGGCCCTGGCTCGCCCTTGGCCATCAGGTCGGCCATCGCCCAGCCCGACCCCGGAATGGCCTTGAAGCCTCCGGTCCCCCAACCGCAGTTGATGAAGCAATTCCCCAGCGGCGTCTTCGAGATGATGGGCGACCGGTCCCCCGTCATGTCCACGATCCCGCCCCACTGCCGCAGCATCTTCAGGCGGCTGATGATCGGGAAGGTCTCGACCAGCGCGCGCAGCGTCTCCTCGATATGGTGGAACGACCCGCGCTGGGTGTAGTTGTTGAACCCGTCCGTCCCGCCCCCGATGACCATCTCGCCCTTGTCGGACTGGCTCATGTAGCCATGCACGGTGTTCGCCATCACGACGATATCCATGCAGGGCTTGATCGGCTCGCTGACCAGCGCCTGCAACGCCACGGCCTCCACCGGCAGACGGAACCCCGCCATATCCGCCACCTGCCCCGAATGGCCCGCGACCACGATCCCCAGCTTCTTGCAGCCGATATGGCCCTTGGTCGTCTCGACGCCCGTCACGACGCCATTCTCCGACCGCACGCCCTTCACCTCGCATTGCTGGATGATGTCCATCCCCATGTCGGAACAGGCCCGCGCATAGCCCCATGCCACCGCGTCATGCCGCCCCGTGCCGCCCCGCGCCTGCCACAGCGCGCCCAGCACCGGATAGCGCGGCCCGTCGATGTTCAGGATCGGGCAAAGCTCCTTCACGCGCTGCGGCGTTATGAACTCCGTCTCCACCCCTTGCAGCTTGTTCGCGTGAGCGGTGCGCAGATAGCCCCGCACCTCGTGATGCGTCTGCGCCAGCATCATGACCCCACGCGGAGAGAACATGACGTTGTAGTTCAGATCCTGCGACATGGTCTCATAGAGCGACCGCGCCTTCTCGTAGATCGCCGCGCTGGAATCCTGCAAGTAATTCGACCGGATGATGGTCGTATTCCGCCCGGTATTCCCGCCGCCAAGCCACCCCTTTTCGATGATGGCGACATTCCGGATGCCGTGGTTCTTGCCCAGATAATAGGCCGTCGCCAGACCATGCCCGCCCGCACCCACTATGATGGCGTCATATTCCTTCTTCGGCTCGGGGCTGCGCCATGCGCGTTCCCAGCCGGTGTGATAGCGCAGCGCTTCGCGGGCAATCGCAAAGACCGAATAGCGTTTCATCAAGCCTCTCCCCGTCGCGCGGCAACCTTGCCGCCCTTCTGCCGCCATAGCCGTTCCAAGCCCCACCTCCCAGCGGCACAATCGGGAAAAATGCGACATAACTGTCCTGCGACCCCGTCGCACAGGTCACTTTCGCGTTTCCGCCTTCCGATCCGCCCCCCGAAAGGTTACATCCGCCCCGACAGGAACCGACAGGACGACCGCGATGGAGACAGCCGCTTTCTGGGCCGCAGCCGGTGGCATGGGCCTCGCCGTCGCAGCGCTCTTCGTGCTCGCACTGATACGGGCGCGGGCCGAACTCGCCGCAGCCGCCGATTTCGACCTCAAGGTCTATCGCGATCAACTCGCCGAGATCGACCGCGACCTCGCCCGTGGCACCCTGCCTCAGGAAGAGGCAGAGCGTCTGCGCACCGAAGTCTCCCGCCGCCTGCTCGAGGCCGACCGCGCCGCCAGCACCGCCTCACGCAGCGCCTCGAAAAGCGGGGTCGCCCTCGCCGCCGTGCTGATCCTCGCGCTGATCGGCGGTTCCTTCTGGGTCTATAACCGCCTCGGCGCGCCCGGCTATCCCGACCTCCCCCTCGCGCTGCGGTTCCAGATGTCCGAAGAGATGCGCGCCTCCCGCCCCTCCCAGTCCGAGATGGAGGCCGAGGCCGCCACCACCCGCCCCGCCCCCGTGACGCCCGAGGCTGACTTCGCAGCCCTGATGGACCAACTCCGCAAAGCCGTGCAGGACCGCCCCGACGACGCGCGCGGCCTTGAACTCCTCGCAGCGAACGAGGCCCGGCTCGGCAACCTGACCGAGGCCCGCGCTGCGATGGAAAACCTCCTGCGCGTCAAGGGCGAGACCGCCACCGCCGAAGATCATGCCGCTCTTGCCGAACTGATGATCATGGCCGCAGGCGGCCTCGTCTCGCCCGAGGCCGAGGCAGAACTCACCCGCGCCCTTACGCTGGACGCCGCCAACCCCACCGCGCGCTATTATTACGGCCTCATGGCCGCACAGGTGGGCCGCTTCGACCGCACCTTCGCCCTCTGGCGTCCCCTTCTGGACGAAAGCCCGCCCGATGCCCCGTGGCTGGCCCCGATCCGCGCCCAGATCGAGGATGTCGCCATGCGCGCAGGCATCCAGTTCACCCTGCCCGAAACCGCCCCCGGCCCGGACGGCGCCGCCATCGCCGCCGCCGAGGACATGTCGCCCGAGGATCGACAGGCGATGATCGAAGGCATGGTCGCCCAGCTCGGGCAACGCCTCGCCACCGAAGGCGGCACGGTCGAGGAATGGGCCCGCCTCATCTCCTCCCTCTCCGTCCTGAACCGCAAGGACGAGGCGCAGGAAATCTACGCCGAGGCGCTCACGAAATTCGAAGGCTCGCCCTCCCAACAAAGCTTCCTGCGCGAACAGGCGCTGAATGCGGGCCTGAACCCGTGATCTGCGCCACGCTCGAAGATTTTCTGGCGGCCCTCCCCCCCAACCGCGCCATCTGCGGGCTGGACTTCGGCGAAAAGACCATCGGCATCGCCATCTCCGACCTGCGCCGCATGGTGGCCACCCCCACCGAAACCCTCCGCCGCGTCAAATTCACCGAAGACGCCACCCGCCTCCTCGCCCTGCTCTCCGAACGCGACATCCGCGGCATCGTCCTCGGCCTGCCGCTCAACATGGACGGCAGTACAGGCCCCCGCGTGCAGGCGACGCAGGCCTTCGCCCGCAACCTCACCCGCCTGACCGATCTTCCCATCGCCTTCTGGGACGAACGCCTCTCCACCGTTGCGGCAGAAAGGGCACTGCTGGAGGCGGATACGTCGCGAAAGCGTCGGAAAGAGGTGATCGACGCCGTCGCCGCGGGCTATATCCTGCAAGGGGCCCTCGACCGGATGGGCCATATCGGGAACGGGGGGCCGTCGTGAAGGATGACGTCTGGAAGCGCGACGAGGTGCAATCCCCCTGCATCAAGCTCTGCACCATCCATCCCGCCGAACGCATCTGCGTCGGCTGCTACCGCACGATCGAGGAAATCTCCGCCTGGTCGCGCCTCACCCATGAGGCTCGCAGCGCCATCATGGCCGAACTCCCGACCCGCGCCCCACGGCTGGCCAAAAGACGCGGTGGCCGCATGGGGCGTCTGCAGGACTGAGCCGATCCAATCGCGCCCGCCACTTCATCCGTTCGAAAATATCCACAGGGGGTGAATTGGCCGCGAGGCCAAGAGGGGGCGCGTGCGCCCCCTGAACCCGGAGCCCGACGCGCGGCACGCGCGGCGGGCGACCCAAAAGGCTTGCGCGGCCCGCTTGCGGGCAGCGCTCCACCGGATCACTCCCCCTCGCGCCGCTCCTCCGCCTCCGGCCGCAACCCATAGGGCGCGACCAGCCGCCAGACATGCTCCGGCACCATGTTCTTCATCCGCGCCGGGAAGGCCCGCCGCAGATGCAGCACCGTCTCGATGGCCTTCATCTCCACCCGCGCCCGCGCGAATTCAAGGCCCCTCGGCCCGATCCGGGGCTGCAGGAAGGCCACGATGGGCCGCGCCCAATCCGGCATGGACCGCAAGGGCAACCCGCCTGCCGCCCGCGCCACATTGGCCAGAAACCCCGTCACCGCCCCCGCCCGCTTGCCCCTGTCCGTCAGGGGCGTCAGCGTCAGAGCATCGGATAAAAGGCCCAGCACCTCCTCGCCCCGCGCATTCCGCGCGATCACCCACTGATCCCCGTCGCCACCCATATACCCCACCGTGATATCGGCCAGCCGGTTGGTATAGTCGACGCAGGTCCGGCAGGTCATCGGAAAGAAATCCGCAGGCAGCTTCGACAAGGGCAGCTTCAGGAAGGGCACCGTCCGCCCCGGCCGCCCGTCGTCATAGCGCAACTCCACCCGGTAATCGGCGCGGAACTCCAGATAGCTGATCCGCTCCGGCCGCGGGTCGATCTGGGCAAGGAAATGGTGGAAATTCTCGGTCGTCGTATTGTCCGAACAGGGCGTCCCGATCACGTAGATCCGCTCGAAGCCCAACTCCGCCTCCAGCGCCCGCAGCGCATGGATCTGGCAGGGGATCCCCACCACCGCGATCCGCCGATGCCCCGCCGCCGCCGCCGGTTCCAGCGCCGCCAGCAAGGGCCCGAACCCCATCCGCATCCCCCGCACCCCCGCCAGTGCGGCAGGCTCGGTCACGATGGCGGGCACAGGCTTCCAGCGGTCCTCCGGATCGGGCGCTGTGGCGATCACCGCGCTCACCGCCCCCGTCTCAAGCAACCGCCCCGCCAGCGCGGTGGTGATCCCCGTCCACTGCGCCCCCGGCAGCGGTTTCGTCATCCGCGCCCGCAGCATCCGCCGCGTCACGCCGAAGAACGCCTCCTCGCCCTGCCCCGGATCGGCCACCCGCCCATGCACCTCGACCTCCCGCGCGGGATAGTCGGGCGCGATGAACTGGCAGGCCCGCCCGCAGGCCTTGCCATCGCCGATCCGTGACACGCCGCAATCGGTGCAAAGCCCCGGACGCGCCGCCCCGCCGATCGGAGGCAGCGTCAGACCGGGCACTGCGGGGAAAGGACCATCGGGCATCACGCCACCCCAAGGGGCCGGATTGGCCCTCTGGCAAAGCTAGTGCAAAGCCCCCGTCAGGTCCAGAAAATGTGTCAACGCAAGTTGACAGTCGTCGCGCCATCCCGCGGCAGGTAAAGCTCGCGGATCATGCCCGAAAGGTTTCCGGCCCGCGCCACACGGCCCGTGATCAACCCCACGGCATGCCGCGCAGCATCGGCGTCGGTCAACTTCAGCCCCGAAAGCAACTCTTCCAGCGGCTGCCGCGACAGCAGGGCATGGGCCTGCGCCTGCATGATCAACCGCTGATGGATGATCGTCCGCAGACTGTCCCACGCCGCCTCATCCGTCATCCGGGTGAACCCCCAGAACCGGATCGGAAACGGGTCCGCCCGGTCGTTCCGCGTCGCCCGGCTCCAGCCCGACAACCCGCCGCAGGGGTCGTTCACGTCGCCATTCCCGTCCACCGCCTGAATGGTCACGCTGGAGAAGGGGCCGATCACCGCGCGACTGATCATCGTCGCACCCTTGCGGCGCGGCTTTTCCCAGTCCAGCGACACATGCGGCGCCAGCAGCGTCGCGGCAAGGGATACTCTGTCAAGACGATGGGGCATCGGCGTCATCCGTTCTGATCGCCCTGCAACATAACCCGGATCGGTCTGCAGTGCAGTCTGGCCTCGTGCATGTGGTCCAGACCAAAGCATATGCCAAACCCAACCCCGCCCCGCGCCTTCAGGCAAAGAGCGGGAACGTCACCCCCAACGCCCATGCAAGCATCAGGCCAAGCCCGATCCCCCCCACCGCCGCCAGTCCGCTCCGCCGCCCGATCCAGCCACCGATCGTCCCGAAGATCAGGAAGAACAGCAAGATCACGGGCAGGATGATCAGCAGGAACATCAGCCGCTCGAAATCCAGCGCCACCGCAGCGATCAGCGATGCAAGAAACGCCCCCCGCACCAGCAGGACCCGCCAGACCCGCGCCCGCCCCGCCTCCAGCAACAACGCCTCTCCCAGCGAATAGGCCACCGCCCCCAGCGCCAGCCCCGCGATCACCGCGATCCGTCCGGCATGGGGCAGGAAATTCGCGACATAGCGGTCCAGCACCAGTCCAAAGCCCGCGATGCTGACCACGGCCACCAGACCCGCCAACCCCCAGACCCGTCCGGGAAACTGCCCCCGCAACCGCCCCGCCCGTGCCAACAGGCCTATCACAATGGCCCCATAGGCCGCGAAATGCAGCACGAGGTAATCCGCCACCAGAACCGGCAGCACCCGCGTCTCCACCGGCGCCAACAGCAGGGGCACCGCCACCGCAGGCAGCAGCGCCGCCCAAAGGAACAGCCGCAGCGGCACCGGCCCGCCCACCGCAGGCGCCGCAGGCAAGGCCCGCGCAAGCGGCCATGCCAAGGCCGTCACCCCCGCCAGCAGCAGCAGGATCCATCCCCCCCGCGCCTGCGCAGGCACCGCCCCGTCCCGCGCGAAGACCGCATCCAGCCATGCCGCCGCCGCGTCCAGCGCCGCAGGCGCATACAGCACCCCGACATGTTCCACCCCCGGCGCGGTCACCATCCGCCGCGCGGTCCCGACGGCCATGTCGCCCACCGTCTCGCCCTCGCCCGCTTCCGCCTCCGTCATCCGCAGGATACGCAGCGCCTCCTCCCGCAGACGCCCCTCCCATTCCCCGGCAACCAGAAGCAGGTTCGCTGGCCGCTCCGCCGTCACCGCCTGCGAAAAGGCAGAAACCGCCACCACCGCCCCGACCGCAGGCTCCTGCAAGGCCGCCCGGATGATCAGGTCCGACGCCATCGAATGCCCCAGATAGGCCAACCGCCCATCCGAGCGCGGATGCGCCAGCGCCGCCCGCGCCACCGCCCGCACCTCTTCCACCATCAGCCGCGTGGTGCCATCGACCGTGGTCACATCCCCCGTCATCGGCCGCGGATTGCGCCCATGCCCCATGAAATCGAAGGAAACCACCAGATACCCCGCCCGCGCCAGCGTCAGGGCAAAGGGCTCCATCAACTGCCGCGATCCGGCAAACCCATGCGCCACCACCACTACCGGCGCAGGCTCCGTCCCCGGCGCGACGGTCAACGTCGCAGGCGGCCCGCCCGGAATGTCGAACGCCCCAATCTCCAGCCCCGCCCGCCCCGCCTCCAGCCGCCAGACCGCAACCGCAATCGCCAGCACCGCCAGAACCGCCACCACCCACCGCATGCCCAATCTCGTCCCCTGCCAGCCTTCCCCGCAGCTAGCACGCCCGCACCCGAAAGCCACGCTTGCAAAAGCGTGACCGCCCCCAGCCCCCAGCGCCATTGTCCCCGCCGCGCACTGGCCTTAGGTTCCCCCGCCAACGACTCAGCCAACCGAACGGGGTTTTCCGTGAAGAAACTGCTCGCCCTCGCCTCCCTCGGCCTGCTCACCGCCTGCGGTGCCAGCAAGGACATGCAGCTCTATCCCGTCTCCGGCCCGCTCGCCGCGCAGGTCCCGCCGCCCGTGATCGTGGCCCGCGCCACCAACAGCGACGACAATTCCGGCCAACTGAATTTCCGCATCCCCAAAGGCCCGCGCTGCTCCGGCACATGGACGACCGTCGCCCCGACCGTCGTGTCCAAGGAACGCGGCATCAGCCTCTCGATCCGCGATCTGGGCGGCAGGCTCGGGCGTGACCGCGAAACCGTCGCGGGCGTGAACTCGGGCGAGCTTTATGCCGTCTGCAAGGATGGCACCATCGTGCAGGGCACCTTCGTCATGGGCAGCGGCACCACCAGCGGCACGGGCACCGCGACCGACACGCAGGGCAACAGCTACAAGGTCCTGTTCTGATCCCGCCCCGGCGCGGCCCTAGCGCCGCGCCGCCAGCGCCTCGTCCAGCAGCGCCGTCACCATTCCGGGCGGCACCTCATCCGCGACGAAGGCCTCGCCGATCCCCCGCGCAAGGATGAAGCGCAGCTTCCCGTCCACAACCTTCTTGTCCTGACCCATCAGCGCGACCAAGGCCTCCGCCCCCGGCAACTCGCCCGGAATGTCGGCCAGATCGACCTTCATCCCCATGGCCCGCAGATGCGCCCGCACCCGGCCGGGGGCCTCCTGCGCACACAGGCCCAACCTCTGCGACAATTCGAAGGCCAGCGCGCAGCCGATGGCCACGCCTTCCCCATGCAGCAGCCGGTCGGAATAGCCCGTCGCCTTCTCCAGCGCATGGCAGAAGGTATGGCCTAGGTTCAAGAGCGCGCGCTCCCCCTCCTCGGTCTCGTCCCGCTCCACGATGCCGGCCTTCATCTCCACCGACCGCCGCACCGCGTGCTGGCGCTTCGCGGCATCCCCCGCCAGCGCAGGCCCGTTCCCCTCCAGCCAGTCGAAGAAGGCCGCATCGCCAAGAAGGCCGTATTTCACCACCTCGCCATATCCGGCCAGAAAATCCCGCGCGGGCAGGCTCTCCAGCACCCCGATATCGGCCAGCACCAGAGACGGCTGATGGAACGCCCCCACAAGGTTCTTGCCCTGCGCCGTGTTGATCCCCGTCTTGCCCCCCACCGAACTGTCCACCTGCGCCAGCAGGGTCGTCGGGATCTGCACGAACCGCACCCCCCGCCGCAGCACGGCGGCGGCAAAGCCCACAAGATCCCCGATCACCCCCCCGCCAAAGGCCACGACGATATCCCGCCGCTCCACCTTCTGCTCCAGAAGCCATTCCACGCAGCGCCCGAATTGCTCCCACCCCTTCGTGCTTTCTCCGGCAGGCAGGGCCAGCGTCGCAACCGCGATCCCCTCCGCCTCCAGCGCCGCCACCAGCCGCGCCAGATGCAGCGGCGCGACCGTCGCATCCGTCACCACCGCCGCACGGCGACGCTTCAGCAAGGGCGCGATCTCCGCCCCCGCGCGGTCGATCAGGCCGGGGCCGATCCGCACCTCATAGGACCGCGCCCCCAGCGCGACCGGCACCACATCCACCGCCATGTCATTCCCCTTCCAGAACGTCCGGCCGCGCCGCCAGCGCCGCCACGACCTTCGCCGCCATCTCGTCCACCGACAGATCGGCCGCGCTGTCCACCACGATGTCGGCCAGGCCATAGAGAGGCACCCGCGCCTCATACAGGGCGCGCAGCGTCTCGCGCGGATTGGCGGTCCGCAACAGGGGCCGCGTCGTCTTGTGCCGCACCCTCTGCCACAGCAGATCCAGATCCGCCCGCAGCCAGACCGAAACCCCCGCCTGCCGGATCAGGCCGCGGTTCGCCTCCGACAGGAAGGCCCCGCCCCCCGTCGACAGGATGCAGGGCTTCCCCCGCAACAGCCGAGCCAGAACCTCCGTTTCCCGCGCCCGGAAGAAGGGCTCGCCATCCCGTTCGAATATTTCTGCGATGGTGCGGTTGGCGGCCTTCACGATCTCCTCGTCCGAATCGCGGAAGGCCACACCCAAGGACCGCGCGACAGCCGTTCCGACCGCCGTCTTCCCGGCCCCCATCATTCCCACCATGACAACGGTCTTCTTCAGCCGCTCCATCACCCGCAATCCGCATCAAACCTTCGTGTCCGGCGCAAATCCGCCCGCCGAACCGCCATTCTTCCCCCTCAATGGCGTGAAGTCGCGGCGAAAGCCATATATAATCGCAGTCGGGGGCATGGCATCCGCCCGTGCTTCGGGGCAGATTGCCCCGCAGCACCGGGCAGGCGCGACAAGACGAAAATCCGCAGCAAGCGGACGCAAAGGCAAAGGCAAGACATCATGGGGCGCATCATCAAGGCTCTGGTCGTTCTGGCAATCCTCGGCTTCATCGGCCTGACGGGATTCGCCTATTTCGGCGACATCACCCCCGATCAGGCCGAGGTGAAGGTTCCGGTGACATTGAATGCCGATTGACGCACGCAGCCCCTTCGCTGCCGCGCTGGCGCTGGGTCTGGCCTGCCTTCCGGCCACGCTGCGTGCCGAGGAACCGCTTTCGGCCATCGACTGGCTGTCGCAATCCGTCACCGCCCCCGGCGCGGTCTCCCCGCAGCCCGACGCCCCCGCCGTAACCACGGGAATCGTGCAGGAAAACGTCGCTGTCAGCGTGATCGGCGCTCCCTCCGCCGATGCCGTGGGCCTGCTCTCGCCCAAGGTCACGGGCCTTCCCGCCGCGCTCTGGGGCCCCGCCCGAACCGACGGCATCGTGGCCCTCATCGGCGCCGAACGCGTCGACAGCCTGCCTGCCCTGCGCGGCCTCCTCCTCACCCTCCTTCTGGCCGAGGCCGAACCGCCCGCCGATTCCGGCAATTCCGCCCGCCTCCTCACCGCACGCATCGACAAGCTGCTCGACATGGGCGCGCTGGATCAGGCCCGCGCCCTGCTCGATGCGGCTGGCTCCCGCGATCCCGGCCTTTTCCGCCGCAGCTTCGACGTGGCCCTCCTCACCGGAGAAGAGGACCGCGGCTGCCGCATCATGGTGGAATCCCCCGGCCTCGCCCCAACCTTCCCCGCCCGCATCTTCTGCCTTGCCCGCTCCGGCGACTGGAACGCCGCCGCCCTCACCCTGCGCACCGGTCAGGCGCTCGGCTACATCACGTACGAGGAGGACGCCCTCCTTTCCCGCTTCCTCGACCCCGACCTCTTCGAGGGCGAACCGCCCCTTTCCACGCCCTCCCGCATCACCCCCCTGTCATGGCGCATGTTCGAGGCGATTGGCGAACCCCTCTCCACCGCCACCCTCCCCATCGCCTTCGCCCATGCCGAACTGCGCCCGCAGGCGGGCTTGAAATCACAGGTCGAGGCCGCCGAACGCCTTGCCCGCGCCGGGGCCATCTCGCCCAACCTCCTGCTCGGCCTCTACACCGAACGCAAACCCGCAGCCTCCGGCGGGGTCTGGGACCGCGTCGCCGCCTTCCAGCGCTTCGACACCGCGCTCGGCGCCAATGAACGCGCCGCGATCCTGCAATCCCTCCCCGATGTCTGGGCCCGCATGACCGAGGCCGAGCTTGAGGTGCCCTTCGCCGATCTCTACGGCAAACGCCTCTCTGACCTGCCCCTCGATGGCGAGGCAGGCCGCATCGCCTTCACCATCGGCCTCCTCTCCCCGGATTTCGAATCCTTCGCGGCCAAGCGCACCCCCACCACCCCGCAAGAAGCCTTCCTCCTCGGCATCGCCAAAGGCGATGTGACCGGCCTCACCCCGCCCGACACGCTTTCGCGCGCCATCGCGCCCGCCTTCATCGGCCACGAACCCGCCGACGACCTCCTAGCCCTCTGGGAAGAAGGCCGCATCGGCGAGGCAATCCTCACCGCTGTTGAAAAGATCGAACGCGGCGTGCAGGGCGATCTCGACGGCGTCACCGACGGGCTGGCCATGCTGCGCAAGCTGGGCCTCGAACGCGCCGCCCGCCGCGCGGCCCTCGAACTCCTTCTGCTGGAACGGCGGGGCTGACCATGCCCCCGCGCGACGATCACCGCTGGATCTCCGCCTTCCTCGAAGCACAGGCCGCCGAACTCGACGCCGCGCGCAACACGCGCCTCGCCTATGGCCGCGACCTGAAGGATTACGCGGATTGGCTCGCCCATCGCAGCCTCGACTTCGCCACTGCCACGCGCGAAACCGTCGAAGATTACCTCGTCCATTGCGAGGCGCAGGGCCTGTCCAAGGCCACCCGCGCCCGCCGCCTCTCCTCCATCCGCCAACTCTACCGCTTCGCGCATGAGGAAGGCTGGCGCGACGACAACCCCGCCCTGCGCATCAAGGGGCCGGGGGCGACCCAGCGCCTGCCCGAAACCCTTTCCCAAGAACAGGCCGAACGCCTGCTCGACGCCGCCCGCACCAAGGGCCGGACGCCCGGCGAAAGGCTCCGCAACACCGCGTTGATGGAACTGCTCTACGCTACCGGGATGCGGGTGTCGGAACTGGTGGAACTCCCCGTCGCCGCCGCGCGCGGCGATCCCAAGATGATCCTCGTGCGCGGCAAGGGCGGCAAGGAACGCATGGTCCCCCTCTCCGCCCCGGCCCGTGCCGCCCTCGCCGCATGGCTTGCCCATCGCGACAGCGAAGAGGAGGCCGCCCGCAAACAGGGCCGCCCCGCCAGCCGCTACCTCTTTCCCGGCCCCGGCGCGGCAGGCCACCTCACCCGCCAGCACTTCCACCTGATGCTCAAGGATATCGCGGTCGCAGCCGGCATCTCGCCCGCCGCCGTCACCCCCCACCGCCTGCGCCACGCCTTCGCCACCCACCTCCTCGCAGGAGGTGCCGACCTCCGCGTGATCCAGACGCTGCTCGGCCATGCCGATGTCGCCACCACCGAAATCTACACCCATGTGCTGGACGACCACCTGAAATCCCTCGTCCTCGCGCATCATCCGCTGGCCCGCAAAGCCACCAAGGCTTGAGCCTGCGCCCCGCCTCCCCCATAGTCGCTCCGCCGCCATCAAGGCGGTGACGCACCGGAACACCCATGACGCTCGACGCCGCCTTCTGGATCACCGCCGCCGCCATCCTCGGCCTGCTCTGCCTCTCGGCCTTCTTCTCCGGCTCGGAAACCGCCCTCACCGCCTCCTCCCGCGGCAAACTCAAGGCGCAGGCCGACAAGGGTTCGCGCGGGGCCGCCTCGGCCATGGCGGTGACGGAAGACAGCGAACGCATGATCGGCGCGCTCCTCCTTGGCAACAACATCGTCAACATCCTCTCGGCCTCTCTGGCCACCGCGCTCCTCACCCGTCTCTTCGGCGACAGCGGCGTCGCGCTGGCCACCCTCGTCATGACCGTCCTCGTCCTGATCTTCGGCGAAGTGCTGCCAAAGACACTCGCCATCACCTATCCGGAATCCGTCGCCTCCCGCGTCGCTCCCATCATCCGCGTCCTGATCGTCATCTTCTCCCCCGTCGTCTCCCTCGTCCGCCTCCTCGTGCGCGGCCTCCTCTACGCCCTCGGCGTGCGCGGCAACGAAGACGGTCGCATCACCGCCATCCGCGAAGAGATCGCCGGAACCATCGCGCTCGGCCATTCCGAAGGTGCGGTGGAGAAAGAGGCCCGCGACCGCCTGCTCGGCGCGCTCGACCTCACCCACCGCACGGTGGACGAAATCATGCGCCACCGCCGCCAGATCGAGATGCTCAACGCCGACGACCCGCCGGAAAAGATCATCGCGCAGGCGCTGGCCTCCCCCCATACCCGACTGCCCATCTTCCGCGACAGCGACGAAAACATCCTCGGCGTCGTCCACGCCAAGGACCTCCTGCGCGAAGTCCACCGCCTGACCCATGACACCGAGGACAGCGTCCCGCAGGCCCTCTCGCTCCTCGACATCCTCAAGGTGGCGATGAAACCCTACTTCATCCCCGAAACCACCACGCTCGACGAACAGATGCGCGAATTCCTCGCCCGGCGCACCCATTTCGCGCTGGTCGTTGATGAATACGGCGCGCTGCAGGGCCTGATCACGCTGGAAGACATCCTCGAGGAAATCGTGGGCGAGATCACCGACGAATTCGACATCGTCGCCAAGGATGGCGGCCTGTCCCGCACCGAGGGCGGCGACTACATCGTCGACGGCGCCATGACGATCCGCGACCTCAACCGCGCCAATGACTGGACCCTCCCGGATGACGAGGCGAACACCATCGCGGGCCTCGTGATCCACGAGGCGCAGACCATCCCCGCAGAAGGCCAGACCTTCAGCTTCCACGGCTTCCGCTTCGAAGTGATGCAGAAACGCGAAAACCGCATCACCCGCCTGCGCATCCGCCCGCTCTAGCTCCGGGCGTCAGGGCAGGCGTAACCGCGTCACCCTGCCCGCCTCATCGACAAGAACGCCCGCCTCCGCGCAACTGGCCTCAAGCGCCATGCGCTCCGCCCGTCCCGACAGCAGGCGCAGGTTCAGATCGATCACCAGCGGATCAATCACACCCGCCCCCGTCCCGCAAAGCGGCGCGACCTGCCCGGTCATCGCCCGCTCCGAAGCCGTGACCCCGATGCCGGTCATCCTGCCCATGACGCCGTCCCCTGTTTGCTTCAGGGTGACCCTGCGCCTTTCGCGCCGCCCGCGCTACACTTCCTATGGATAGGGTCGTTACCAAAGGATGGGTCACTCCCCATCCTTCCCCGGACCGGGGCGGAAACCCGCCGATCAGCGGCTGCGGAACAGTGATCCAAGGATGCCGCGCACCACGGCCTGACCTGTCTTCGTGCCCAATTGCCGGGCAAAGCTCTTGGCAAAGGCTGTCCCGATGGAATCGCTCCGGCTCGACGCGCTTTCGCGTTTCGTACCGTTCCGCTTCTCCGGCACCGCACCGCCGTCATAGCGCCGCGCCCGGCTGAACCCGTCATCCGCCTCCGCAGGCGCAGGCGCGGCCTCCGCCGCCGCCTCCCGCGCCGCGGCCTCGGCTCGCGCGCGCAGCATCTCATAGGCGCTCTCGCGGTCCACCACCTTGTCGTATTTCCCGGACACCGGCGATTGCACCATCAGTTGCGCCCGCAGCGCAGGTTCAATGGGGCCAAGCCTGCTCGATGGCGGGCGGATCAACGTCCGCTCCACGATCCCGGGCACCCCCTTGTTCTCAAGGAAGGACGTCACCGCCTCGCCCGTCCCCACATCGCGGATCGCCTCCTGCGTGTCGAACCGCGGGTTCGGGCGATAGGTCTCCGCCGCCATCTTCAGGTCCTTTTGGTCCTTCGCCGTAAAGGCCCGCAGCGCATGCTGCACCCGGTTGCCCAACTGCCCAAGAATATCTTCAGGAACATCCGCCGGGTTCTGGGTGATGAAATAAACCCCCACCCCCTTCGACCGGATCAACCTCGCCACCTGCTCCACCTTCGACACCAACGCCTTTGGCGCGTCGTCGAACAACAGATGCGCCTCGTCGAAAAAGAAGACCAGCTTCGGCTTGTCTGGGTCACCCACCTCGGGCAGCGTCTCGAACAGTTCCGACAGCAGCCACAGCAGGAAGGTCGCATAAAGCCGCGGGCTGTTCATCAACTTGTCCGCCGCAAGGATGTTGATCCGCCCCGCCCCGCTGCCATCCACCAGCATCAGATCCGCCAGATCCAGCGCAGGCTCCCCGAACAGCTTCGCGCCCCCCTCGTTCTCCAACACCAGAAGCCGCCTCTGGATCGCCCCGATCGATGCCGTCGCCACCAGCCCATAGCGCGTGGAAATCGCCTCCGCATTCTCCCCGATAAAGACCAGCAGCGCCTGCAGGTCCTTCATGTCCAAAAGCGGCAACCCCTCCTCGTCGGCCAGACGGAAGGCCACGTTCAGCACGCCCTCCTGCGGCTCCGTCAGTTCCAGAAGCCGCGACAGAAGCAGCGGCCCCATCTCCGCCACCGTCGCCCGGATAGGATGCCCCTGCTCGCCGAACAGGTCCCAGAACACCACCGGGAAGGCCCGATAGGTCAGGTCCAGCCCGATCTTGGCCGACCGTTCCATGAAGGCCCCATGCAGCTTGTGCGCCTCCGACCCCGCCGCGCCAAGGCCCGAAAGGTCCCCCTTCACATCGGCCATGAACACAGGCACCCCGGCTGCCGAGAACCCCTCCGCCAAGATCTGCAGGGTCACGGTCTTCCCCGTCCCTGTCGCCCCCGCGATCAGCCCGTGGTGGTTGCCGTATTTCAGCAAAAGCTGCTGCGGCAACCCATAGCCCTCGCCGCCACCGCCCACGAATATGCTTGCCTGATCGGTCATTCGTCCTGCCCCCGTCACCCTGCGCAGGCCCCTTCGGCCCGTCGCAGAAACCACATCCCAGGCTGCGAACATACATGCTTCCCGCGCCCATGCCAGAGCCCTGCCTGAATTGCACAACTGCAGAAGAGCGGTTTTCCCGCCCCACGTGTGCGCCCCGCGCAAAAGCCGGAGATGACGCCCCGCTTTTGACCGAAAGGACAGTTTTTCTCCAATGTTTTCAGCCCTCGCCGCAATCAGATTCCCTGTTGACGGATAGGAAAGAACCCCTTAGCGTCCCCTCCCATGAAGTCGGCCAGTCCGACAGGGAGCAAACAAACGATGCGAAAAAGGGCTGGGTCTTCCGGCCCTTTTTCATTCCGGCAGACGCCTTTTCTCTGACCCAAGGCCCGCCTCCGCGCATCACCAATTTGGCACCTGACAGCGCCGCCCCCGCATGGTAATCCCGCCCCGAACACATCAAGGACGGTCTCCATGTCTCTCGTCATTTCCCGGCAGGTTGCCTTTGCCCTCTCCCTCGGCCTCGGCCTCGCCACCGGCGCGGCAGCCCTCGCGCAGGAAGCGCCTGCCGAAGGCGCGGCCCCCGCAGAAGGCACGCCCGAAGCGGCCGCAATGCCCGATACCGGCCTCTCCATGGGCCAGACGCCCGCCGAAGGGCCGGGTTCCACCTATGTCAAGGAAACCCACGGCGCTTGGGAACTGCGCTGCGTCCGTGTCGCCGAAGGCACCGAACCCTGCCAGCTCTACCAATTGCTGAAAGATGGCCAAGGCACCTCGGTCGCCGAAATCGGCCTCTTCACCCTCCCCGCGGGCGGCGAGGCTGCGGCTGGCGCCACGATCATCGCCCCGCTTGAAACCCTGCTCACCGCCGGGCTGCGCATCGGCGTCGATGCGGCCACGCCCAAGGCCTATCCCTTCACCTTCTGCTCGCAGATCGGCTGCGTCGCCCGCGTGGGCTTCACCGCCGAAGAGGTGGACGCCTTCAAGAAAGGCGGCAAGGCCACGCTGACCATCGTCCCCGCCGTCGCCCCCGACCAGACCGTCGCGCTGGAAGTCTCGCTCAGCGGCTTCACCGCAGGCTATGACGCCGTCGCGGCCAGCGCCGCGCCCGCCGCCGAATAATCGCGGGCCAGACCCATCCGACGAAGGCCGCGCCCCCAAGGCGCGGCCTTTTCCATTCAGGCCCGCCGAAAGGCCAGCACCGCATTCAACCCGCCAAAAGCGAAGGCGTTGGAAAGCGCCACCTCCACCCGCGCCCGCCGCGCCTCGTTCGGCACCACGTCCAACGCGCAATCCGGGTCCGCCTCCTCGAAACCGATGGTCGGGGCCAGCACCCCCTCGCGCAGCGCCATCAGGCAGGCCAGCGCCTCCACCGCCCCGGTCCCGCCGATGATATGGCCATGCATCGCCTTTGTGGAACTCACCGGCGGCGGCGCATCGCCGAACACCGCCCGGATCGCCGCCGCCTCCGTCCGGTCATTCGCCGCCGTCCCGGTGCCATGCGCGTTGATGTAACCCACATCCCCCGCCGCAATCCCGCCATCGCGCAGCGCGCCCGCCATCGCGCGCGCCGCCCCCTCCGCCGAAGGCGCGACCAGATCCCCCGCATCCGAGGTCATCGCAAAGCCCGCCACCTCCGCAAGCACCTCCGCGCCCCGCGCCAGCGCCGCCTCCCGCTCTTCAAAGACGAAGACCGCCGCCCCCTCGCCCTGCACCATCCCGTCGCGCGTCCGGCTGAACGGGCGGCAAGCCCGCTGCGACATCACCCGCAACCCCTCCCAAGCCTTGATCCCGCCAAAGCACAGCATCGCCTCCGCCCCTCCCGTCAGCACGGCCCGCGCCGCCCCCGACCGGATCATCTGGAAGGCCAGCCCCATCGCATGATTGGAACTCGCGCAGGCGGTGGAGACGGTGAAGACCGGCCCGCGCATCCCATGCGCCATGGACAAATGGCTCGCCCCCGCACTCGCCATCAGCTTCGGCACCGTCAACGGATGCACCCGGTTCTTCCCCTCGGCATAGACCGCGCGATAGCTGTCATCCGTGGTCTGCAACCCGCCGCCCGCCGTGCCAAGGATCACCCCGCAATCAAGGCCCTCCTCCACGACCAGCCCCGATTGCGCCATCGCCTGCGCCCCGGCCACCAGCGCCATCTGCGCGAACCGGTCCGCCGCCGCCATCACCCCGCGCTCCAGATGCAGCCCCGCATCCCAGCCCCGCACCTGCGCCCCGATCCGCACCGAAAGCCGCTCCACATCGGGCAGGTCCAGCGGCCCGATCGCGCCCCGCCCCTCGGCCATGACCGCAAAGGTCTGCGCCACGTCATGCCCCAAAGGGTTGACGGTCCCCGCCCCGGTAATGACGACGCGCCTCATGCCGCCTTCTGCGAAACCAGCCCTTCGACCGCCGCCACAATGGCCGCCACGCTGGTCATGTCGAAGTCCGATTGCGCGGGATCATTGGCATTGAACGGAACGGCGATGTCGAAGGCCTCCTCGATCGCAAAGATCGCCTCCACCAGACCCAGCGAGTCGATCCCCAGCGCCTCCAACGTGCTGTCCATCGTCACGTCGGAAACCTCCAGAACCGCCTGTTCCGCAAGGATTGCCACCACCTTCTCGCGCACATCCATCATCACGCCCTTCCCCGCCCTGCCGTCGGCCCGACCTAACCCTGATCCGATGACCGGGGCATGACGATCCGCTCCATCTCGGCCACCTTCGCGGCAAGCCGCGGCAGGCGGCGCAGGGCCTTCTGCATTTCCACATGGGTCTCCATCTTCACCGCAGGATAGCCCAGCAGCACCCGCCCCGCAGGCGCATTGGTGAAAATCTTGGTAGCCCCCCCGGCAATCACGTCATCGCCGACAAAGATGTTGTCATTCACCCCGCATTGTCCGCCCATCACCACGCGATCCCCGATCCGCGCCGATCCGGCGATGCCCACCTGCCCGCACAGCAGGCAGTCGCGCCCGACCTGCACGTTGTGGCCGATATGGACAAGGTTATCCAGCTTGGTCCCCGACCCGATCACCGTGTCGCGGATCGTGCCCCGGTCGATGCAGACATTTGCACCCACCTCCACATCGTCGCCGATGGTCACGGCCCCCAGCGAATGGATGCGCGTCCAACTCTGCGCCCGGATGTCGCCGCGCTCCCCCAGCGTCTCGCGGATCTCCTCCACGCCCGATTTCTCCGGCGTGACAAAGGAAAACCCGTCCGCCCCGATCACCGCGCCAGGCTGGCAGATGAAACGGTCGCCGATCGTGACCCGCGCCCCGATCCGCGCCCCCTGCAGGATCAGCGCATCCTCCCCGATCACCGCCCCCTCGGCGATGGACACATGGCTCGCGATCCGCGCCCGCGCCCCGATCCTGACGCCCCGCCCGATCACCACGAATGGCCCGATGGCCGCGCCCGCGCCGATCTCGGCCCCCGCATCCACCACCGCCATCGGATGCACTCCGCCCGCGATCTCCGGCCCCGGGTCCATCAGCACCGTCAGCCCCGCCATCGCCAGCCGCCCGCGCGGCGCAAAGATTGCGGCCTCCAGCCCCAACCCCTGCCAATCCGCCCCCGGCCAAAGCAGCGCCGCCCGCGCCCGCCCCTGCGCGATCCCGCCCGCATATTTCGGGTCCATCGCCAAGGCCAGCGCCTCCGGACCCGCGCTCTGCGGCTCCGACGCGCGGCTCACCACGAGGTCAAGATCACCCGCAGCCTCGGCCCCAAGCGCCGTGGCGATATCGCGGATCGTATGGGCCATGTGCAGCGTCCCCGGAAAAGGCGGTCGGCGGCAGGCTTACCCCTGAACGCCGTCCAAGGCCACCCCGGCCTCGGTCAGCGCCTCGAATATCCGTGCGTCACGCCCATAGACATCGCGCCGATAGGTCATCTCGCCCTTGGCCGTCGGCCATGCGGTGAAATAGACCAGATGCACCGGCAACTTCTCCTCCAGTTTCACCACCGTCTCCCGGTCGCTGTCCAGATGGCTCTGGAACAGCCCCTTGGGATCGTCCGACTGCATCGCCAGCAGCGCATAGGCAAAGTCGAACGGGTCCGCCAGCCGGATGCAGCCATGGCTGTAGGCGCGCACCTCGTGATCGAACAATTCCTTCGCGGGCGTGTCATGCAGATAGATGTTGTAGGGGTTGGGGAACATGAACTTCACCTTCCCCAGCGCATTCCCGTCCGACGGCGGCTGGCGCAGGCCAAAGGGGAAGCTCCGCGCCGAATAGGCCGCGAAATTCACCGCCCCCCGCGGCACCACCCGCCCGTTGCGGTCGATCACCTGCAGATGGCTCACCGCATTCGGGTTCCGCTGCAAAAGCGGCAGATATTCCTTCACGATGATCGACCGCGGCACGCCCCATGACGGGTTGATCACCATATGGTCCATCACGTCCGAAAATTCGGGGCTGCGCTGATCCGGCACGTTCTTCCCGATCACCGCCCGCGTCTGGAAGGTGACCTTGCCGTGATCCACGATCTTCGCGCTGAAATCCGGCTGGTTCACCCAGATATGCCGCGCCCCGCGCTCCACGTCATGCATCCAGCGCAGCCGCTCCATCGCCACGACGATGGATTGCACCCGCGCCTCCGGCGCCACGTTGATCTCGGCCAGCGTCGCCTCGGTCGCGCGCCCGTCGGCCTCCAGCCCGTGATCCATCTGGAACCGCTGCACCGCCGCCTGCAGCGTGCGGTCATAGACCGCCGTCGCCGACCGCGTCAGGTATCCCATCGCCACCAGCCGGTCGCGCAGCGCCACCACCGCGGGACCCTGATCCCCCGGCATCACCGCAGCAGCCGCCACCGGCGCACCCCAGCCGCCCGCCGCGATCTTCGCCTCCAGTGACAGCTTCTCCTTCATCAGCCGCGCATATTCCGGCGTCTTCGGCGGCAGCGACCGCAGCACCTGCGCCAGATTGCCGTTCTCCGCCCGGGCCAGCAGCACCAAGGGGTTCAATCGCGTCACCTCGCGATGGATGCCCGCATCAGCCTTCTCCGGGTCCAGAACGCCCGTCGCCACATCCGAGGCATAGTCGAGGAAGGCCCGCGCCATCCGCACTTCCAGACGCCCGCGATCCCCCTCCGTCTGCGCTGCCGCAAAAGCCGCGCGCAGCGCTCCCGCATCATAGCGCGCCACAGGCAGACCATGCGCCGCCGCCCCGTCCAACGCCGAAAACAGCGCCGCCCGCCGTTCCGCATCCTGCGGCCCGGTCCAGAGCGGCCGATACTCCCGCGCGGCGTAATACTCGGCAAGGACCTCATCCCCCTGCAAGGCCACGGCCATCGCCTGCATGAAGGGCGCAACCATCCCATCCGCAGGCTGCGAGGGCAAAGACACCGTCTGCGCCATGGCCGGCAAAGCCGGACCGCTCAGCGCCACCGAAAGCAGCAAGGCCGCACCCGCACCGCGCCCCCGCGCAGAACCCCTCACGCCGCCACGGCCAAACGTACCCATCTTATCCCTCGAACCCATCGAAATTCCTTGCACTTGTTGCAATTTGAGTGATTCCCCGGTCGGAGTCCATTCACAACCCACCAGAAAAGCTGGGTCTTTTCGTGGCGGCCCGCTTTGGCGCGCCACCGCGCCCTCCGCGCAACAGATGCCTTCTTTTGCAGGGTCGCCCCGGGCTTTAAGCAGATTCTTGCCGATTCCGCGATTGTCTCCCGACAGCGGCCAATCAACGCTTGGGCGGTCGATTTTCCTGTGGCATAACCGCGGGGCACTTGGGGAAAAGTGGCATGAAAGCTGCAGTTTAACGCAGCGCAGACGAACCGGGGACAGCGGTCGGCATGACAGAGAAGACGAATCTTGGCGTAACCCGTCGCGGCCTGCTCGGCGTCTTCGCCGCCACCGTCGTGGCCGCAGCGCCGACCTACTCCAACGCCTTCGGCCTCCTGCGTGGCGCGGGCGACATCCGCCGCATCCGCATGTATTCGGGCCGCACCGGCGAAAGCCTCGACACGATCTACTGGATCGAAGGCGACTACATTCCCGAGGTGATGAAGGAGATCAATCACTTCATGCGCGACTGGCGCAGCAACGACAAGATCTCGATCGACAACCGCACCATCGACATCATGGCCGCCGCGCACAGCCTGATGGATGTGACCGAACCCTACACGCTCCTCTCCGGCTATCGCAGCCCCGCGACCAACGCGATGCTGCGCAACCGCTCCTCCGGCGTGGCACGGAATTCGCTGCACATGAAAGGTCAGGCCGCAGACCTGCGCCTGAAATCCCGCTCGGTCAGCCAGATGGCCCGCGCGGCCGAGGCCTGCGCCTCGGGCGGCGTGGGGCGCTACTCGCGCTCCAACTTCGTCCACATGGATTGCGGCCCGATCCGCCACTGGGGCGGTTGACACCGCCCCCGAAAATTCTTCGTCCGAAGAATTTTCGCCGCGAAGATTTTTCGTACGAAAAATCTTCCCCCCCGCGTCAGCCATCGCCCTCGGTCGCCAGATCGCGGCCACGATAGCCCATAGCCACCACGAACTTCTCCGAACTGTCCGACCGGCTCGCCGGCGGCTTCACATTGGCCACGCTACGGAAATTCCGTTTCAGCATCGCCTGCATCTCGTTCTCGGCCCCACCGGCCAGAACCTTGGCGACAAAGGTCCCGCCATCCTCCAGCACGTCGAAGGCAAAGGCCAAGGCCGCCTCCACCAGCGCCACGATGCGCAGATGGTCCGTCGCCTTGTGCCCCGAGGCCGCCGCCGCCATGTCGCTCATCACCACATCAGCGCGCCCGCCCAGCCAGCCCTTCACCTTCTCATCCGCGTCATCCGCCAGGAAATCGAGCTGGTGCAGCTCCGCCCCCGGAATCGGCTCCACCTCCTGCAAGTCCACACCCAGCACGGTGCCCACGGGCTTCTTCGGGTTCTGCCCCAGCGCGTTGACCCGCACCACGGCCACCTGACACCACCCCCCCGGCGCGCAGCCAAGGTCCACGACACGGCTGCCCGGCTTCAGAAAGCCATACTTGTCGTCCAGTTCCAGAATCTTGTACGCCGCCCGCCCGCGATAGCCTTCCTTCTTGGCCCGCTGGACGTAAGGGTCGTTCAACTGTCGCTCCAGCCAGAGCGTGGACGAAAGCTTCCGCCCCTTCGCGGTCTTCACCCGCACCCGCAACTCGCGCTGTCCGCGCCCTGATGTGTTCTTGCCCGTTGTCATGCGTAAGGCCCGTCCTCCAGAACGCCATCCGCGCTCATCTGTGCATAAAGCAGCCCCTCGCGCAGGCCGCGATCGGCCACCGAAAGGCGATCCGTCGGCCATATCCGCATCAGCGCCTGAAGGATAGCCGCACCCGACATGATCAGCGCATGCCGATCCCGCCCGATACGCGGATCGGTCCGCCGCCCCTCCGGCCCCAAGGCCAGATACTCCCGGATCACCAGATCGATCTGATCCGACGTCATCTGCAACCCGTCCACCTTCGTGCGGTCATAGCGCCGCAGGTTCAGATAGCTCGCCGCCACCGTCGTCACCGTTCCGCTCGTGCCGATGATCTGGAACCCGTCCCGCGCCTGCTGCGCGTTGTAGGGCGAGAAACTCGCCAGATTCTCCTCGAAGAACCACGACATCAGCGCGAATCGCGCCCCGTCATCCTCCACATCCGCGAACTGGTCCTTCAACGTGGCCACGCCCAGGGGCACCGAAATCCAGTCCACCACCCGCGCCGCCTGTTCCCCCTGCGGCTGGAACCCGCGATGCAGCCGCATGATCGACCGCGCCCGCTCCTCCGGCGGCACCGCCGACAGGTCAATCCAGACCAACTCGGTCGACCCGCCCCCGATATCCACCACAAGCAACTGTTCCGTCCGCCGCCCCACCAGCGGCGCGCAGGAAATCACCGCCAGCCGCGCCTCTTCCTCCGGTGCGATGATCTCCAGCGAAAGCCCCGTCTCGCGCCGCACCTGCCGGATGAAATCCTTGGCATTGCGCGCCCTGCGACAGGCCTCCGTCGCCACAAGGCGCATCCGCTTCACGCCATGCTTCTCGATCTTCTTCTGGCAAATGCGCAGGGCCTGCACCGTCCGCCCCATCGAGGCGCGCGACAAGCGGCCCGAGGCTTCAAGCCCCACGCCCAATTGGACAGTCTTGGAAAAACTGTCCACGACCTGAAACTGACTGCCCCTCGGCTGGGCAATCAGCATCCGGCAACTGTTCGTGCCAAGGTCGAGCGCCGCATAAAGCGTGCCCGCCCCCGGCGGATGAGGGACTGACGGTTCAACCGGCGCTGCCACGCCCTCGGGCGCAGCCTTGCGCTGCGGGATCGCGTCCGCCCCCCGGGGACGCTCGGGCGTCATAACCGCCCTCCATCTGTGCTTGCCCCAACCGTAGCGCCCTTTCCCGCCCCAAGGCAAGCGCGCACCTGCCCCAAAGCGGTGCTTTCGACGCGGCTCATGATTTCCTTGAAGATTTTTCCACCCCGCCGGACCACGCCACCGTCGCCCTGCCGCGCATTTTGCGCTAGCTCTCGCCATGGTCGCCTTCCGCTTGCGCCATGTCGAAAACCGACATCGGTGGTCGCGGATCGGCGCTATCAACAGGGTCAACGCAACGCGAGGGAATCATGCCCGAAGTCACCATCGTCTACTGGCGCGACATCCCCGCCCAAGTGATCGTCGGCAAGGGCCGCCGTGGCGCCAAGGTGCAACTCACCGAACGCTTCGAACAGGCCATCGACCGCTGCGCCATGAAGGTCGGCGCCCGCGACACCGACAGCTATCTCGCCGAATGGCGGAAAGCGCCGCCCTATGAGGTCGAAGGCGATCAGGACGAGATCGCCAAGGCCGAGGCCGCGCGTCTGGAAGCCGAATTCGACACCGCGCGCCTCAAGGCGCTGATCGACGCCGAGGGTTGGGCGAAAGCCTGACCGCATGACCCTGAGGGAGAGCCTGATGGCCCTGTTCAACTTCCGCCGCGAGGCAGCCGCCCCCGCCACCAACGCGCCCGCCGAGATGGAGGCCTTCCTCAAGGGCTTCTCCATCGAGGTCATGCCCCGCACGGCCGAAAAGGTGGAGAATTTCCGCGACATCCTCCCCGCAGGCACCCGCGTCTACATCGCTCATATCGACGGCACGCCCATCGAGGACATGGTGGCCACGGCGAAACGCCTGAATGCCGAAGGCTTTCCCGTGATGCCCCACTTCCCCGCGCGCATCATCAAGGACAAGGCGACGCTCACGGACTGGGTCGCCCGTTACAAGGGCGAAGCGGATGTGAAGCAGGGCCTCATCCTTGCGGGCGGCGTGGCACAGCCCGCGGGCGACTTCCACACCTCCATGCAACTCCTCGAATCCGGTGCCTTCGACGGTTTCGAACGCCTCCACGTCGCGGGCCACCCCGAAGGCAACAAGGACATCGATCCCGACGGCTCCGACCGCATGGTGATGGAAGCCGCGCGCTGGAAATCCGCCTTCGCCGAACGCACCGACGCCAAGATGGCCATGGCCACCCAGTTCTGCTTCGAGGCCGATCCCGTCATCGCATGGGTGGACCGGCTCAAGGCCGAAGGCATCGCCCTGCCCGTCCATATCGGCGTCGCAGGCCCCGCGAAGCTGCAGACGCTCATCAAATTCGCCATCGCCTGCGGCGTCGGCCCCTCGCTCCGCGTGCTGCAGAAGCGCGCGATGGACGTGACGAAGCTTCTGCTGCCCTATGAGCCCACCGAATTCGTGGGCGCTCTGGCGGCGCACAAGGCGAAGAACCCCGATTTCGGGATCGAATCCGTCCATTTCTTCCCCCTCGGCGGCATCAAGACCAATGCCACCTGGACCACCGAAAACGCCGGGGCCTCCGGCCGCCCGGCCAATGCTTGAGAAAAAGGTTCAACGATGACCCGTACAGTTCTGGAATCCAAAACGAAAACCGTGATCATCGGCTTCGATGAACCCTTCTGCGTGATCGGTGAACGCATCAACCCGACGGGCCGCAAGAAGCTGGCGGCGGAGCTGGAGGCGGGGAATTACGACACCGTCATCAAGGACGCGCTGGAACAGGTCGCCTGCGGCGCGACCGTGCTGGACATCAACTCGGGCGCGGTCTTCACCAACAAGATGGCCGAAGACCCGCGCTATGCCGACAACAACTTCGTCGAACCGCCCCTGATGAAGGCGCTGATCGAGATCGTGCAGCAAACCGTCGACGTGCCGCTCTGCATCGACTCGTCGGTCCCCGGCGCGCTGGAAGCGGGGCTGATGGCCTGCGAGGGCCGCCCCCTCCTGAACTCCGTCACCGGTGAGGAGGAGCGGCTGGAACTCGTCCTGCCGCTGGTCAAGAAATACAACGTCCCGGTCGTAGCGATATCGAACGATGATACCGGCATCTCGCCCGATCCCGACGTCCGCTTCGCCGTGGCGAAGAAGATCGTGGAACGCGCCGCCGATCACGGCATCCCGGCCCATGACATCGTCGTCGACCCGCTGGTGATGCCCGTCGGCGCCATGGCCTCCGCCGGTCAGCAGGTCTTCGCCCTCGTCCGCCGCCTGCGCGAGGAACTGGGCGTGAACACCACCTGCGGCGCGTCCAACATCTCCTTCGGCCTGCCGCATCGCCACGGCATCAACGGGGCCTTCCTGCCCATGGCCATCGGCGCGGGCATGACCTCGGCCATCATGAACCCCGTCCGCCAGCAGGAGATGGAAGCGATCCGCGCCGCCAACTTCCTGATGAACCACGACCCGAACGGCGGCGAATGGATCCGCTTCGCCAAGGTGCTTGAGGCGGTCGAAGGCGGCATGACCTTCGCCGAAGCCTCCGCCGCCGCCTCGCAGGCCGCCGGCGGCCGCCGCGGCGGACGCCGCGGTCGCGCCTGACGTTTACCGAATCGCAAGCATGGGGCGGTCAGGATCGCCCCATGCAACACCACCGCCTCAGCCCGCCCGATGTCTGGATCGACCAGATCTTCTCAGCCAAGGCCGCCGTCACAGGCGGCGTGATCCGCCGCAATGTCGACTGGGTGGAGCGGGAGATCGGGCAGGACAGGTTCTTTCTCGAAGTGCGCAAGCGCGGCTTTCACCTGATGCGCGCCGGGAACCAATACCTGATCCTCTGCGCCGCGGACCCCATCCAGTTCCTCTTCTGACCCGCACGGTTTTTCTGCGAAAAACCTAACGGCCGAAGTTTCTGCGAAACTTCGGCCCCGATCCTTCGCAGAAGGATCGCCCCACGATTTTTCGCAGAAAAATCGGCACAAAGCCGCGTGCAGATCACGCCGGCAACCGTTCCTTCAGGAACTGCAAGGTCACGCCCAGCCCATCCGGCGCGATCCCATGCCCCGTGCCCTTCATCACATGGCCATAGGTCTCGAACCCCGCCGCCACAAGTGCCTCGCCCGCCCGACCCATGTCGTCGAAGGGCACCACCGGGTCCTGATCCCCATGCACCAGCAGGACCGGCGGCTTCACCACCGCCTCCGCCGCCAGCAGGTCCGGCACTAGCAAACGGCCCGAAATCGCCACCACGGCCGCCACCGCCTGCGCCCGCCTTGGCGCCACATGCAGCGACATCATCGCCCCCTGCGAAAACCCGACCAGCGCCAGCGCATCCGGGCCAAGCCCCTCTTCCGCCAGCCGCGCATCGAGAAAGGCATCGAACAGCCGGACCGACTCCGCCATGGCCGACCGTGCCGCCTCCTCGGTCGAACCGTCCAGCCACGGGATCGGAAACCATTGATAGCCAAAGGGATTGCCCACACAGGGCTGCGGCGCATCCGGCGCGACAAAGGCCGTATCCGGCAGATGCGATGCCAGCGCATCGCCCAGACCCAGCAGATCCGCCCCGTCCGCCCCATAGCCATGCACAAAGACGACCAAGGACCGCGCCTTCCCGCTCTGCGCCGCCTTCCGCCCGAATTTCAGCCCGTCGCTCACTTGATGCCCTCCCGATCCTTCGCCACCCGGTAGTAGGCCCAGAGCATCCGCGCCGCAACCGCCCGCCACGGCGACCATGCCTCCGCCATTCCCCGCAGCGCCCGCTCCGAAGGCCGCGCCTCCAGCGCGAACAGCAACCGCGCCGCCTCCTGCAAGGCCAGATCCGCCGGGGCAAAGACATCCGCCCGCCCCAGCGCGAACATCGCATAGATCTCCGCCGTCCAGCGCCCGATCCCCGGCACCGCCACCAGCACCGCCACGACCTCCTCGTCCGGCATCCCCCGCAGCGCCGCGAAATCGATCCCGGCCCGCGCCAGCGCCTGCCCATAGCGCGCCTTCTGGCGACTCAACCCCACTGCCCGCAGCGCCTCCTCCTGAGCCCCCGCCATGGCGTCCGGATCGCAGAACCCCGCCGCCTCCAGCCGCGCCCAGATCGCATTGGCCGAGGCGACCGAAACCTGCTGGCTCACGATCGCCGACAACAGCGCGCGGAACCCATCCTCCCGCCGCCGCAGCGGCAAGGGCCCGGTCAAGGCCAGCGCATGGGCAAAGCGCGGCTCCCGCGCCGCAAGCAACGCCGCCCCCTCCGCCACGCAGGCCTCCGTCTCGATGATCCGCCCGACCGTCATCCGCACCCCCGGAACCACCCCCACCATGGCCCAAAGCCACCCGAAAACACCAGCCATCCCGCACGGCATCGGCAGCAGGGGCAAAGGGGGGGGGCGCGGGGGGACGCCCGTCCCTCCGCCTCCGCCCCCAAAACATTCATCCGTGCGCATTTGTCCCTTGCTCCCGCCGCGCGAAGTATTAACCCTTCCGCCATGACCGACCTCACCGCCCCCTCCGACAGCCGCGCCAAGCGCAACGTCCTCGTCCTCGTCGCGGCTCAGGCCATCCTCGGCGCGCAGATGCCGATGATCTTCACCGTCGCAGGGCTGGCAGGCCAAAGCCTCGCCCCCAATGCCTGCTGGGCCACCCTGCCCATCAGCGCGGCCGTCATCGGCTCCATGCTGACCGCCACGCCCATCTCGGCCTTCATGCAGAAATACGGCCGCCGCGCGGGCTTCGCCATCGGCGCGCTTGGCGGCGGCATCGGCGGTGCCCTCGGCGCCTATGCCCTCTCCACCGCCAATTTCGCCCTCTTCGTCATCGCCGCCCTCTTCACCGGCATCTACATGTCGGCCCAAGGCTTCTACCGCTTCGCCGCCGCCGACACCGCCTCCGAAGCCTACCGCCCCAAGGCCATCTCGCTGGTCATGGCGGGGGGCCTCCTCTCTGCCGTCATCGGCCCGCAACTGGTGAAACTCACCGCCGAATCGATGGTCATCCCCTTCCTCGGCACCTATCTCGCGATCATCGCGCTGAATGCCGCAGGGGTTTTCCTCTTCACCCTGCTCGACATCCCGCGCCCCCGCGCGCCCGTCCCCGGCGCCGCCACAGGCCGCAGCCGGGCCGAGCTGATCCGCACCCCCGCCATCGCCGTGGCGATGATCTGCGCCACCGTCTCCTATGCACTGATGAACCTCGTGATGACCTCCTCCCCCCTCGCCGTGGTGGGCTGCGGCTTCACCAAGGGCAACGCCGCCGATGTCGTCACCGCCCATGTCCTTGCCATGTACGCGCCGAGCTTCTTCACCGGCCATCTCATCGCCCGCTTCGGGGCGGAACGCATCGTCGCCACCGGCCTCGTGATCCTCGCCGGGGCGGGGGCCGTCGCCATCGCGGGGGTCGAGTTGGAAAACTTCTTCCTCGCCCTCATCCTTCTGGGCCTCGGCTGGAACTTCGGCTTCATCGGCGCCACCACAATGCTCACCGCCGCACAGGCGACCGAGGAGAAAGGCCGCCTTCAGGGCCTGAACGACCTCGTGGTCTTCGGCGGCGTCACGCTCGCCTCCTTCTCGTCGGGCGGGCTGATGAACTGCTCCGGCGGCTCGGTGCAGGACGGCTGGCAGGCAGTGAACTTCGCCATGCTGCCCTTCCTCGTGCTGGCAGGCGGGGCGCTCATCTGGCTGGCCTTGCGCCCCAAGGAACTCCGCTGATCGGCAGCGACGGCCCCTCAGGCCGCCAGCGCCAGCAACCGCGCATCCACCGCGCTCAAGGCGGGCCGCTCATCCCGCGCGGCATCGCCCACGGCCACCTGCAATCCTTCCACAACGATGGCGCAGGGCTGATCCGTCTCGATCTCGATCCAAAGCTCCGACACCGGCGCCTCGACCAACCGCAGATCCGTGCCATTGACCAGCGCACCGATGGGCGCAAGGGCCTCCTCGACCCCGAAATAGGCCGCCAGCCGATCCCCGGCCACAACGATCATCTGATCCAAGGGCAGCAACAGGCCATCCGCCCGCCGCCCTGCCCCGCGGGCCTCGCCGCTCACGGAAACCGCCATGGCCTCGGTGCCCACCAGCATCCGCACATGCCGCGCGGTGATCCGCACCTCATGGCCCTTGCAGCAGGTGATCACGTCGCCGGGTCCCAGATCCTCGACCCCGCGCCAACCGTCAGGCGTCATCAACCTCGTTCCGCGCAAAAAGCCGGAAGGAGAGGTTGCCACCTCCACATCTGCCGGCATAATCGTCGAAAACACGCTCATGATACATCCCAGAACCGCTGACGGCGGCGGCATGGCCGATCATCACTGACCAGTCACCATGCTCGTCCTACCGCCCATCCTTGTTCTGAAACGGACACAAATCGGGATTTTCTAGGGCAACTGATCACGATTGCAGAAAGAATGCCCGTCCCCATCCGAAAGTCTGGGAAACTGGTACGGGATCAAACCAACCCTGCGCGGAAACCCGCCTTCAGTAGACCCCAGCGCCGCGCGAATTCCGAAACGCGCAGCGCGCCGCTCGCCACTCGCCCCGGTTCCGCCGCCGCCAACCGCAACAGCGCCTCGGCCTGCCAAGCCGAAATCGTCGCCGCCCGCGCCTTGCCCAAGGCGCGCAGCCCCGGCTTCGCCGCCGCCAGCCGCGCCAACCCCTCCCGCGCCAGCGCCGCCACCGCCTCCGGCCGCCCGTCGACCAGCGGCACCCGCCCCCGTGCCTCCAGTTCCGGCACCGCCTGCAGGAACGCAGCCAGCCCCGCCGCCCAGCCAAGGCCGCGCAGCGCCGCCTCGGCCCCGTCCCCGGCCCCCAGCGCGCGCCCCGCCAGCCACATCAGCCCGCCGCCGCTATCCTCCAGATAGGCCGCCAGCGCCGCGCCATCCTCGAACGGCTCGCGATAGACATCCCAGCGCCGCGCCTCGACCAGCGCATCCATCACACCGACCGGCAGACCCGCCTCCCGGATCAACCCCGCCAAAGGCCCCGCCACCTCATGCGCCCGCGCAGGCCGCCCCTCGCCCGCCTCCGCCACCACATCGCGCCACCATTGCAGCCGCATCTCGGCGATCATCGGCTCCTTCGTCACCCAAGGCGCCCGCGCCACCTCAAGGTTGAAGGCATATAGCACCAGCAGGGCCTCCCGCGCCGCCACGGGCGCCGCCATCACGGCGGCAAAGCGGTCCGCATCCCCCCGCTCTAGCAGCGCCGCACAGGCCGCCACGCTCATCTCGGCCTCGCCACGATCAGGCGGTATCCATAGTCCGCGCCATGCGCGCGCCACAGCGCGATCTCCGCCGCAAAACCGCGCGTCATCTCATCCTCCGGCAGCACCGCCAACCGCGCCGCCACGGGTTCGTAATAGGCAGCCCAAGCCGCAGGCTCCAACCACCGCGCGCCCAGCACCTCATAGCCCGCGCCCGCCACAACGGCCTCCAGCGCGACGGCGTCCCGCATCGCCAACCCCTCCGCCTCCCAGAACGCCCGCGCCGCCACCGACGGCTCCGCCACGCGCCAGCACAGATCGGAAAAGGCCACCGCCCCCCCGTCCCGCAGATGCCCGCGCCATGCCGCAAGGCAGGCCGCCACCCCCGGCATATAGGCCGCACCCGCGCACCAGATGAAATCGAACGGCCCTCCCGGCGGATCGGTCATGTCGGCGCAGTGCACCGCGACGCCCGGATACGCCCCCCGCACCCGCGCGACGAAGGCCTCCATCAGATCGACCGCCACGATCCGCGCCCCCGGGCGCAGCGCGGCCAGCGTCCCGATATCCGCCCCAAGCCCGCAACCCGCATCAAGGATCGCCGCATCCGCCGCCGCCCCGGCGCAGTCCAGGGCCCAGCCAAGGCTCTCCGCATCTCCCAGCGCGGCCCGCTCCAGCCCCTCGAACAGGACCTCGTAACTCATCCCGCCACCGGCTGCCCGATATCGCGAATCAACTTCCAGTTGATCGCATCCAGCAGCGCCTCGAAACTCGCATCCACGATGTTGGCGCTCACCCCCACGGTGGACCAGCGCCTTCCCCGCCCATCCTCGCTGTCGATGATGACCCGCGTCACCGCCTCGGTGCCCCCTTGCGTGATCCGCACCTTGAAATCGACCAGCTTCATGTCGTCGATCACCGCCTGATAGGGCCCCAGATCCTTCCCCAGCGCCTTGGCCAGCGCGTTCAGCGGCCCCCGATCCGTCCCCGTCTCATCCATCGATTCCGACACAGACAGCATCTTCCGCTCGCCGATCTTCACCACGACCACGGCCTCGGACAGGCTGACCATCTCATTGTACTTGTTCTTCCGCCGCTCCACCGTCACCCGATAGCGCTTCACCTCGAAGAACTCCGGCAACAGCCCAAGCTCGGCCCGCGCCACCAGCTCGAAACTCGCCTGCGCGCCGTCATAGGCGTAACCCTGATCCTCGCGCTCCTTCACCACCTCGAGGATGCGCCCCAGCCGCGCATCCTTCGGCTCCACCTCGATCCCCGCCGCCGCCAGCCGCGCCCGCAGGTTCGATTGCCCCGCCTGATTGCTCATCGGGATGACCCGCTCGTTCCCCACCACCGCGGGGTCCACATGCTCATAGGTCGACGGATCCTTCAGGATCGCGCTCGCATGCAGCCCGGCCTTATGCGCAAAGGCACTCGCCCCCACATAAGGCGCGCTGCGCAACGGCACCCGGTTCAGGATGTCATCCAACTGACGGCTCAGCTTCACCATCCCCGCCAGCGCCTCGCGGCTCACCCCGGTCTCGAACCGCCCCGCATAAGGCTCCTTCAACAACAGCGTCGGGATGATCGTCGTCAGGTTCGCATTCCCGCAACGCTCCCCCAACCCGTTCAGCGTCCCCTGGATCTGCCGGCAGCCCGCATCGACCGCGGCCAGCGAATTCGCCACCGCATTCCCGGTATCGTCATGGCAATGGATGCCCAACCGCTCCCCCGGTACCCCCGCCGCGATCACCTCCGCCACCACGCGCCCCACTTCGGCGGGCAACGTCCCGCCATTCGTATCGCACAGCACCACCCAGCGCGCCCCCGCCCCCAGCGCCGCCTTCAGACAGGCCAGCGCATAGGCAGGATCGGCCCGATAGCCGTCGAAGAAATGCTCCGCGTCGAACAGCGCCTCGCGCCCCTTCGCCACGCAATGCGCGACACTGGCGCGGATCGCCTCCACATTCTCCTCCAGCGTGCAGCCAAGCGCGGTCCGCACATGGAACTCATGCGTCTTGCCCACCAGACAGACGGCAGGCGTCCCCGCATCCAGCACCGCCGCCAGCACGTCGTCATTCTCCGCCGACCGCCCGACCCGCTTGGTCATGCCGAAGGCCGTCATCGCCGCCCGCGTCGGCGCGCGCCCGGCAAAGAACTCGCTGTCGGTCGGGTTCGCCCCCGGCCAGCCGCCCTCGATGTAATCCACCCCCAGCGCATCCAGCGCCGCCGCGATCACCCGCTTCTCCGCGGTGGAAAACTGCACCCCCTGCGTCTGCTGCCCGTCGCGCAGGGTAGTATCGAACAGATAGAGCCGCTCCTTCACGACCGCCCCCCTTCATCCGTTCCCAAATATCCTCGGGGGGTGAGGCGCGCAGCGCCGAGGGGGGCAGACAGCCCCCCTCGATTTTTCGCAGAAAAATCGCTCACGACAGCCCCTCCAGCCTGCCCGCGTCAAATCCGGGCCCCGGCAACAACTCCACCCCCGCCTTCGACATCCGCACCTCCACGCCTGCCGCGACCAGCGCCGCCTTCATCGCATCCACCGGCGCGAAATCCTTCGACATCATCGCCGCCTCGCGCAGCGCCGCCAACCGCGCGGCCAGAGGTGCAAGGTCCACACCGGCCTCGGCCCAGCCGCCCATATGGTCCTCCAACAAACCCATAAGCCCCGCCGATGCCTTCAACCCGGCCAGATCCCCGCTTGCCGCCAGCCCATGCAATTCCGCAATCGCCCCCGCCGTGTTCAGATCATCCGCCAGCGCCGCGACAACCGCGTCGGACGGCACCGAAGGCGCAACCCCCGCCACCATCCCCCGCCACTTGCGCAAGGTCGCCTCCGCCTGCGCCGCCTTCTCGGCGGTCCAATCCATCGGCCGCCCGTAATGCGTCCCCAGAAAGACAAACCGGATCACCTCCCCCGGCACGCCCTTCTCCAACAGGTCCCGCACGGTGAAGAAATTGCCCAAGCTCTTGGACATCTTCTTCCCTTCCACCTGAAGCATCTCGTTATGCATCCAGACCCGCGCGAACTCCGCCTTCGGATGGGCGCAGCAGCTTTGCGCCACCTCATTCTCGTGATGCGGGAATTGCAGGTCGATCCCGCCGCCATGGATGTCGAAACTCGCCCCCAGCAGCGCCAGCGACATGGCCGAGCATTCGATATGCCACCCCGGCCGCCCCCGCCCCCACGGAGACTCCCACCCCGGCAGGCTGTCATCCGACGGCTTCCACAGCACGAAATCCATCGGGTCTTCCTTGAACGGCGCCACCTCCACCCTTGCGCCCGCGATCATGTCATCGACCGACCGCCCAGACAGGCGCCCGTATTCCGCGAATGACCGCACACGGAACAACACATGCCCCTCCTTCGCATAGGCATGGCCCCCCTCGATCAGCGCCCCGATCATCGCGATCATCTGGCCCACATAGGCCGTCGCCCGCGGCTCATGCGTGGGCCGCAGCGCCCCCAAGGCGTCCATGTCATCGTGATACCAGCGGATCGTCTCCTCCGTCCGCTCGGCGATCAACTCCTCCAGCGACCCCGCCGCCCCCGCCTCCTTCCGCGCAAGGGCGGTGGCGTTGATCTTGTCATCAACGTCCGTGAAGTTGCGCACATAGGTCACATGCCCCGCGCCATAGACATGGCGCAGCAGCCGGAACAGAGTGTCGAACACCACCACGGGCCGCGCATTGCCCAGGTGCGCCCGGTCATAGACGGTCGGCCCGCAGACATAGACACGCACATTGTCCGGATCGATCGGGGTAAAGACCTCCTTCACCCGCGTCCTCGAATTGTGCAGCCGGATCGTCACCATGTCCCAAACCCCTTCAGCGGCCCCGAAGGCACCCGCAGCCATGCGCCGTCCCGCGCGGGTCTAGCAACTTCGTCTTTCCTTGGGAACGACAAGAAGGCCCGCGCGACCGATGGTCAGCGCGTAATGCAGCAGATGCCGTGGATGCCCGTCCTTGCCATGCGCTCTTGGCTACAGCCAAATCCCCCGCCTGCCAAGCCCCCGCACAGGCGGCCCGCACCTCACGATCCCTTAACGCTTCCTCCCCGAACCGCCCGCTGCGTGCTGACAGGTTGCGGCACAGGATACGGCACAGGATCCGGTACAGCCGATTCCGCCCAACTCCCTGATCTCCGCCGCAGAATTCCCCCCCTTGCCCCCCCGCCCCCCACCTGTTCAAATCCCCAAGGGGGAGAAGGGGAAAATTCCGATGGATCACGAAAATCTTCGCCACTGGTCGAAGCGCGCGGCCGATTGGACGCATGACTACCATTCCACCCTGCGCGACCGCCCCGTCCGCGCCCCCCTGACCCCCGGCACCGTCGCCGCGCAACTGCCCGCAAACCCACCCGAAAACCCCGAATCCGCCGAAACGATCTTCGCCGATTTCGAACGCATCATCCCCCCCGGCCTGACGCATTGGCAGCATCCCCGCTTCTTCGCCTATTTCCCCGCCAACGCCTCCCCCGCCTCCATGCTGGCCGAGCAACTGGCCAATGCCATCGCCGCGCAGGGCATGCTCTGGCAGACCTCCCCCGCCGTGACCGAACTCGAACAGGTCATGATGCGCTGGCTGACACAGGCGCTCGGCCTGCCCGACGGCTTCACCGGCACCATCCATGACAGCGCCACCACCGCCACCCTCTCCGCCGTCCTGACCATGCGGGAGCGCGCGCTGGGTTGGCGCGGCCTTGAAAAAGGCCTCGCCAGCCAGCCGCGCCTGCGCCTCTATGCCAGCGCCGAAACCCATTCCAGCGTCGACAAGGCAACCCGCATCGCGGGCATCGGCCAGGAAAATCTGGTGAAGATTCATACCGATGCCACCCATTCCATGAAACCCGGCGCGCTTGCCGGGGCCATCGCCGCCGACCGCGCGCAGGGCCATACTCCCGCAGGCGTCATCCTCTGTGCGGGCGGCACCTCCATCGGCGCCTTCGACCGCATCGCCGATTGCATCGAGGTTGCGCGCTCTGCCAACATCCCCGTCCATGTCGATGCCGCATGGGCAGGCAGCGCGATGATCTGCCCCGAATTCCGTGACCTTTGGAAAGGCGTCGAAGGGGCCGACAGCATCGTCTTCAACCCGCACAAATGGCTCGGCGCGCAATTCGACTGCGCGGTCCAGTTCCTTGCCGATCCCGCCCCGCAGATCCGCACCCTCGGCCTGCGCCCCACCTATCTGGAAACCGCGGGCCGGGACGAGATCACCAATTTCAACGAATGGACCGTCCCGCTCGGCCGCCGCTTCCGCGCGCTTAAGCTCTGGTTCACCCTTCGCGCCTATGGTCTGTCCGGCCTGCGCGACCGAATCCGCAACCATGTGGATTGGGCGCGCGAGGCCCGCGATGCGCTGGCGCGGCTTCCCGGCGTGACGATCACCACCGAACCCTCGCTTTCGCTCTTCACCTTCGCCCTCGGATCGGATGCCGAAACGGAAGGATTACTGCACCGCATCAACGACGATGGCCGCATCTACCTCACCCAGACCCGCCATGCCGGGCGCTATGTGATCCGCGTGCAGATAGGCCAGTTCGATTGCACGCGCGACGACGTGGCCATGATCCCAAAGGTCGTGGCCGAACTGATGTGAAACGCGAAAGGGCGGCCCACAGCCGGACCGCCCTCCGCCAAAAGCCGGTTAATGATCTGTCAATACTTCGGGACCAGACCGTAACCCTCTGTTTTTACGTTCTGTCTTTACGTCAGAACCGGAAACCAAGCCGCGCATTGACGGTGGTCGCGTCCAGATCGGTGCCGCTGCCCACGAAATTGTCGAACCGATGTTCCATCAGTTCCGCGCCCAGCGTCATGCCGTTGGACAGGGCATAGTCCACGCCCACGCCCGCACCCCAGCCATTGTCGGCCCCCAGCGTGCTGTCCGCCCGCACTGCGGCCACCGTGCCATAGACCAGCGCCGGACCAAGGTCATAGCCCCCGATCAGCTTCAGCCGCGCGATGCTGTCCACCGAGGCGGCACCCCCGCCCAGCGTGAAGTCGGTCTTGTCGTAGTTGCCCTCGACACCCGCCACGAACTGCCCCAGATCGGCCCGATAGCCCCCGAACAAACCGCCCGAGAACCCGTTCCCGTCCAGCGCCCCGGTCGAGGATCCCACATCGCCATAGCCAAGCTGGACACCGCCATAAAGGCCGCTCCAATCGGTCGAAGGCGCAGCCACCGCCACCGGCGCCGGGGCCACCATCGGCTCTTCCACCACCGCCACCGGCCCCCCTGCAAGCGCGGGTATCGCGCCCAATGTCGCCGTGGCCGCAGCCAATGCCATGATCCGTTTCATCTTCTGTCTCCTGTGCCTGTGTCGCGGCCATTCCCGCAGGGTTGGCCGTCTCGCCCTCCTCACCTGCGCCTCATCGCCCCCCCGGGCAAGACCGGTTGACGGCTTGGTGACGGGATGTGATGCGCCTTGGCAAAAACCGGCGGACGGGACGCGGCCATTCCGGCCAGATCCCGCCTATCCCCTCAAAATCACGTGAGAATTTCGCCGGAAACGCCGCCCTGCGGCGTTACGCCCGCTCGGCCAGTGCCAGCCATTCCTCTTCCGCCGCAGCCAGCGCCTGCTGCCGTTCGGCCATCGCCTCCGACGCCTTGCGGAACTTCGCGGGCTCCTTGGAAAACAAGTCCGGGTCCGACAGGAACTCGCCCAGCTTGGCAATCTCGGCCTCCAGCCGCTCGATCACCGCAGGCAGGGCATCCAGCCGCTTCCGCTCGGTGAAGCTCAGGCCATCGCCCTTCGCCGCCTCCGGCTTCGGTTCGGCCTTGGGGGCCTCGCCGCGGGTGGCCTTCACCTCCGGCTCCACCGCCTTAGGCCGCTGCGCCGCATAATCCGACCAGCCGCCCGGATAGACCACCGCACGCCCGTTCCCCTCCAGAGCGACGGTCGCCGTCGCCACCCGGTCGATGAAATCGCGGTCATGGCTGACAAGCAGGACGGTCCCGTCATACTCGCCCAGAATGTCCTGCAACAGATCCAGCGTTTCCACGTCCAGATCGTTCGTGGGTTCGTCCAGAATCAACAGGTTGGACGGTTTCGCCATCAGCTTGGCCAGCAACAGCCGCGCCTTTTCGCCGCCCGAAAGGCTTTTCACCGGGGCCCGCGCCTGCCGTTCGTCGAAAAGGAAATCCTTGAGATATGCCACCACATGCCGCGGATTGCCCCGCACCATGACCTGATCGGAATTCCCCGAAACCCGCATCATCGGATCGCCCGTCAGGTTCTCCCACAGGCTCGCCTCGCCATCCAGTTGCGCACGGGTCTGATCGAAGACCGCGATCTCCAGATTGGTGCCAAGGCTTACGTTGCCCGCATCCGGCGCCACCTCGCCCACCAGCATCTTCAGAAGTGTGGTCTTGCCCACACCGTTCGGCCCGACAAAGGCCACCCGGTCCCCGCGCAGAACCCGCAGGTCAAAACCCTTGACGATCACCTTGTCGCCAAAGCCCTTTTCCAGCCCCTTCGCCTCGATCACGCGCTTGCCACTGGTGGGGCCGCTTTCCAATTCCATCGCCGCCGTCCCCTGACGGCGGATCATCGAGGCCCGCTCCTCGCGCAGCGCGGCCAGCGCCCGCACCCGCCCCATGTTCCGCTTGCGCCGCGCGCTGATCCCCTCGACGGCCCATTTCGCCTCGGCCTTGATCTTGCGCTCCAGCTTGTGCCGCGCCTCGTCCTCTTCCGCCCAGACCGTCTCGCGCCATTCCTCGAACCCGTCGAATCCGGATTCGCGCCGCCGCACCTCGCCCCGGTCGATCCAGAGCGTGGCCTTGGTCAGCGCCTTCAGAAAGGCCCGGTCATGGCTGATCAGGACGAAGGCCGTCCGCGTTTCCGAAAGCTGCGCCTCAAGCCATTCGATGGCCTGGATATCCAGATGGTTGGTCGGTTCGTCCAGCAGCATCAACTCCGGCGCCTCTGCCAGAAGCTTGGCCAGCGCCGCCCGCCGCCGCTCCCCGCCTGACGCCGTGGCGACCGGCGTCTCGGGGCGGAATTTCAACCCTTCCGCCACCATCTCCACCCGATAGGACTCGCCCTCGGCCAAGGCGCTGGCGGCATAATCGCCCAGCGTGGCAAAGCCCGAAAGGTCCGGGTCCTGTTCCATATAGCCGACGGTCACTCCCGGCGGCACGATGCGCGCGCCCTGATCCGGCTCCACCAGACCCGCCATCACCTTCATCAGGGTGGATTTCCCCGATCCGTTCCGCCCCACCAGCGCCACCCGATCCCCCGGCTGGACGACAAGGTCCAGCCCGTCGAAGACAGGGTTGCCACCAAAGGTAAGCGAGATGCCGGAAAGCTGAAGAAGGGGTGCGCGTGCCATGAAGGGTCAGGTATGCGGGGCGCGGCGCAAGGTCAACGTCCCTTACACCGCATCCGCCCGCAACAACCGCGCCCGCACAGGCGGAATCGACGCGATCTCCACCCCCGTCATCACATGCAGCGTGCCAAGGTCGCGATCCACCACCGCATGGTCGCTGACCCATCCCCCCATCGCCAGATAGCTGCGCAGCAGGGGCGGCATCTGCTGCATCGCCCGCCGCGCATCATGCGGCGCAGGGCAAAGCGGCACCACCTCCGCCGCCCGCCGCCCCGGCCGCAGCGCCACAGGTGCCAGATGCGCCTCGGCCAGCGCGGCAAAGGCGTCGGCATGGGCCTCTCCCTCGGTTCCCGCAAAAGAGGAACAACCGAACATCACCCCCACCCCCTCGCCATCCACGATCCGCGTCAGCGCGGCCCAAGTCAGCCGCAGCGCATCAGGTTCAACACCCGCAGGCAACATGCAGAACCGACCGATCTCCAGCAAACGGCCAAAACGCGCAGCCAGCGCGGAAAGATCATAGAACTGCGCCGTATAGCTCTGCTCCAGAGCCCGCCCCTCCGACAGCACCTGCACCCGGCAGGTCCCCATCAGAGCGCCATCCTCCCGCCGCTCCACCATCAGATGCCGACAGCGCGCGTCGAACCCGTCGGCATCCACCCCCTCCCCGCCACGAAAGGCGCGGAAGCGCAGCCGTTGCGCCGCCTCGACATCCGCGGATGTCGCGGCAAACCTGACCCGAAAGCGTCCCTTGCTGAAATCCATCCCCGCCATCACCGACTTTGCCGCTTGGCCGAACCCCGCGCGACGCCTAGATATGGTCCGATGGCGGGCGGCGGGGCAAGCCCCGGCTACCGTAATGGAAAAGGATCGCGACGATGGACAAGGTGGTGAAATCCGATGCCGAATGGCGGGCGCAACTGTCAGACCTCGCCTATCGAGTGACGCGCAAACACGCTACGGAACGCGCCTTCACCCATGACGATTTCCCCAAGGCCGCGGGCACCTTCCGCTGCATCTGCTGCGGCGCGCCCCTTTTCGACGCGCGCACCAAATTCGACAGCGGCACCGGCTGGCCCAGTTTCTGGCAACCCATCTCGCCCGACATGGTGGGCGAACAGGAAGACCGCACCCTCTGGATGCGGCGGACCGAGGTGCATTGCAACCGCTGCGACGCCCATCTGGGCCATGTCTTTCCCGACGGCCCCGCGCCGACGGGGCTGCGCTACTGCATCAACGGTGTCGCGCTGGAATTCGAACCCGAAGACTGACCCCGGGAAATGAGGAAATGAAAAGAGGCGCGAACTCTCGCGCCCCGTTCCCTGCTTCATTACTTGATCCGCTTCAGTCCCCTGCAAAAGCTGCAGGTCCGACTCGGCCAAAGCTGCCAAGAAGCTGCTGGATTAGGCTCAGGCCCTTCACATTCGATTCCGTCACGTGCCGCGAGATCGGCACGACCTTCCCGCGCTCCAACCCGAAGCGCTCGATATTCTCCACTCGGCCACTTTCCGCGAAGGTGATCGAAACCACCTGACGGTCGATCTCGCGCGGCTCGAATGCCCCGCGATAGGCCCAGCGGCTCTGCACGTAGAACCAGCCGACGTCGTTCAACAGGCCCGATGCACTGGGACGGCCAATCTTCTCGTTCACCGTCTCGCGCGTGTCGACGCCCACCTCGATCAGGGCAAGGTCCTGTTCCGTCGGCACATAGCCGTGGTTGCGATAGACCGTCGAACAGGCGGCGACGAACAGAACCGCGGCGATCAGGCCGAACCGCGCTACCCGTCCGCGCGCTGCCGTCTTCGCCAACATGCCGATAAAGCCCATGAATCCCACCCTGCCTCTGCCGCATCCATCCGCAGGCCGAACCCTCGCCGCGTGCCACCCTTGTCTTGATCGGGGACAACACGTAATGCAAAGCCAGCCAAACAAACCGCGACGCTTTCATTCCGGCTTACAGAAGGTCGGGCCTCTGTTCAAGAATGGAACCGCCGACACTTGCGTGACGGCACCGTTCCAAGGCCCCCGATCCGCATCGAACGCCAGCCGTAAAGGTTCCCATGCCCCAGCCCCCCTACACGTCCGAGACCGCGATCCCGCTGCCCGAACTGCCGCATCTGCACCCGCCCATCCCGACGCGCACCCTTTCCGCGCGCAAACCCACCCGCTTCGACATCAAGCCCGCCCCCGCTGCGCGGCAGGCAATGGCACAGGCGCTTGGCCTGTTGGACCTGCCGGAATTCCGGTTCCGCGGCGAAATCCGCCCCAGTGGCAGGACCGATTTCGAACTGGAGGCAACGCTTGCCGCCATCGCCATCCAGCCCTGCGCCATCACTCTTGCCCCCGTGACCACAGCCGTCTCCGAGACCGTTTTGCGCCGCTATGTCGCCGATTGGCAGGAACCTGAAGGGGACGAGGTGGAAATGCCCGAGGACGACACGCAGGAACCCCTTCCCGAGGTGATCGACCTCACTTCCGTCGCGGCCGAGGCGCTGGAACTCGCCCTGCCCCTCTATCCACGGGCCGAGGGGGCCGAACTTGGCGAGGCGGTCTTTGCCGATCCGGGCACCGCACCCATCCGCGATTCCGACCTCAAGCCCTTCGCGAGCTTAGCGGCCCTGCGCGACAAGCTCGGCGGCAAGCCGGAAGATGAATGACGGGGCCCCAAGACCCCTGTGCGAAAGCTGCACAAAGGGGCTTGCGCAGGCGGCAAATCCGAGTATGTTCCGCGCCTCATTCGATGGCAGTTGACGGCTCGCGCGAAAAGCGGGCAAACCGCTGATCGCAAAGGAAAATCAGGGGCCTGTCCCCGCTACCCGAGGTTGAGACATGGCTGTCCCTCAGAACCGAGTCACCCGTTCGCGCCGCAACATGCGCCGTGCCCATGATGCGCTGGTCGCGGGCAATCCGCAGGAATGCTCGAACTGCGGCGAGCTGAAGCGTCCGCATCACGTCTGCGCTTCCTGCGGCCATTACGATGCTCGCGAAGTGGTTGCGACCACGAAGGAAGTCGATCTGGACGAGGACGCGGCGTAAGCCGCCCATCCGACGCCCAGCCCGATGGCCAACGGACCTGAAACTCCGGTAACCGACGGCGCGAGGCGCATCGTCATTTCGGTCGACGCCATGGGCGGCGACAGGGGACCGGCAGCCGTAGTTGCCGGTCTTGGCGTGTCTGCCGCAGCCTTTGCCGACGTCGATTTCATCCTGCACGGCAACCAGACGGAGCTTGCGCGTCTTGTCGATGGCGAGGCGGGCCTTGCGGGCCGCGTGACCCTGCGCCATTCCGAACGCGTCGTGTCGATGCATGACAAGCCCAGCCAGGTGATGCGCCATGGCGAGGGCACGTCGATGTGGTCCTGCGTGGAAAGCGTCAAACAGGGCGAGGCGAAGGTTGCCGTCTCCTGCGGCAATACCGGCGCGCTGATGGCGGTCTCGATGCTGCGCTTGCGCAAGCTTCCCGGCATCAACCGCCCCGCCATCGCCAGCCTCTGGCCATCGCGCAACCCGGGTGGGTTCAACGTCATGCTCGACATGGGCGCGGATGTGAAAGCCGAATCGGGCGACCTGCTGCAATTCGCGATGATGGGCGCCTCCTATGCCCGCAACGGCCTCGGCCTGACGCGACCGCGCGTCGGCCTGCTGAATGTGGGAACCGAGGAGCACAAGGGCCGCGCCGAGTTGAAAGAGGCGCATGACCTGCTGGGTCAGGCCGCCGAGGCGGGCAGCTTCGACTATATCGGCTTCGTCGAGGGCAGCGACATACCGTCGGACCGGGTGGATGTGATCGTGACCGACGGCTTCACCGGAAACGTCGCCCTGAAGACAGGCGAAGGCACGGCCAAGCTGATCTCTGACTTCCTGAAGGAAGAGTTCAACGCTTCGGTCTTTTCCCGCCTTGCCGCGCTTTTCGCGCTTGGCACGCTGCGGCGCCTGCAACGCCGCATGGACCCGCGCCGCGCGAATGGGGGCGTTTTCCTTGGCCTGAACGGAACGGTCGTCAAATCCCATGGGTCCGCCGATGCCACGGGCGTCGCCGCCGCCCTCCGCCTTGCGCGCCAGCTTGCGGCGGCGGACTTTCAGGACAGGCTTGCCGCGCGGGTTGCGTCGGGCATCAGGGCGGGGCAGGATGCCGCCGCAGAAGCAACCCCGTCCGATACGGCCACGGGGACGGGAGGCGGGACGAAAGAATGACGATACGCGCCGTCGTGAAGGGCGTCGGGCATTACCTGCCCGAACGTTGCGTCCCCAATGCCGAACTCGAAAGCCTCGTCGAGACCAGCGATGAATGGATCAGGACACGCTCCGGGATCGAACGCCGCCATTTCGCCGCCGAAGGCCAAACCACCTCCGATCTCGCTATCCGCGCCGCACAGGCAGCCCTTGCCGATGCCAGGATGCAGGCGGATGATATCGACGCGATCATCCTTGCCACCTCTACCGCCGATCTGACCTTTCCCTCGGCCGCTACGATGGTGCAGGCCGGAATCGGCATGACGCGCGGCTTTGCCTTTGACGTGCAGGCCGTCTGCGCGGGTTTTGTCTTCGCGCTGACCAATGCCAATGCCCTGATCCTTGCCGGACAAGCAAAACGCGTCCTCGTCATCGGGGCCGAGACCTTCTCGCGCCTCATGGACTGGACGGATCGCGGCACCTGCGTGCTGTTCGGCGACGGTGCAGGCGCGCTGATCCTCGAAGCGCAGGAAGGCGCGGGCACGACGGCGGACCGCGGCATCCTCGCCACCGACCTGCAATCGGACGGGCGGCACCGCGACATACTTTACGTCGATGGCGGCGTTTCGACGGGCACGACGGGTCACCTGCGGATGCAGGGCAAGGAAGTCTTCCGCCATGCTGTTGAAAAGCTTGCCGAAACCGCCCATGCCGCCTTGGAAAAGGTGGGTCTGACCGGGGGCGATGTGGACTGGATCGTTCCGCATCAGGCCAATATCCGCATTATCGAGGCCACGGCCAAGCGCATGCAGGTGCCGATGGATCGCGTGGTCGTGACCGTGCAGGATCACGGCAATACCTCGGCGGCATCCATCCCGCTCGCGCTTTCTGTAGGCAAGGCCCGCGGCCAGATTGCCCAAGGCGACCTGATCGTCACCGAAGCGATTGGCGGAGGTCTTGCCTGGGGATCGGTCGTCCTGCGCTGGTAACGCACCACTTCTGTCTGAAAACCCCTCGGCAAGTGGTTGATATTGACTCGGAATCTGAAACCGCTCACTCTGCTGTGAAACGCCCGGGGGGGATTGGAATGAGCGAGAAGACTCTGACGCGAATGGACTTGTCCGAAGCGGTTTTCCGTGAAGTGGGCCTGTCACGCAACGAAAGCGCCCAACTTGTGGAAAGCGTGCTGCAGCACATGTCCGACGCGCTCGCCTCGGGCGAGACGGTGAAGATCTCGTCCTTCGGCACCTTCTCCGTGCGCGACAAGACCGCCCGCGTGGGCCGCAATCCCAAGACGGGCGACGAGGTGCCGATCAGCCCGCGCCGCGTCCTGACCTTCCGCCCGTCGCATCTGATGAAGGATCGCGTGGCCGCCGGTTCCCGCAAGTAAGGAGGTCACTCGCCCCGATGGAAAAGTCGCCTGAGGCGTTCCGAACCATCAGCGAAGTCGCCGATTTTCTGGAAACGCCAGCCCATGTGCTGCGGTTCTGGGAAAGCCGTTTCCCGCAGATCAGACCGGTGAAGCGCGCAGGCGGCAGGCGGTACTACCGCCCGTCCGATGTTGCCTTGCTGGCAGGCATCAAACGGCTGCTGCACGACGATGGGATGACCATTCGCGGCGTTCAGAAAATCCTTAGGGAACATGGTATTCGCTACGTCGCGGCCCTCGGCGACGGGGCGGATCCCGCGCTCCTGCCCGAGGTCGCGCCCGATGCGCCCGTACCGCCGGATTTCGCCGTTCAGACTCGGTTCGACATCCCTGCCCCACCTGCCACCGCCCACACTGCCCAGATCATCCCGCTCGACTCGGCGCTTGGTCGAGGAGAGGCGTCGCGCCCGGTAGAGACGGCGCAACTCTGGCCCATGGCCGAGGAGGATGACACTGGCGCGACCGAGGCCGGGGCGACATGGCCCAGCGATCCCAACGATCCGGTTTCAACCGAGACCGAAGAGATTGCAGAGCCGGACCTGTTCTTGATGCAATCCCAGCCAGAGGAGATCGCAACTGCGGAAACACCCCTGGCCACTGCCGCCCCCATGGCAGATGCAGGGACAGCCGAGGGGGCAGAGATCCCGGATGCCGGGGAGGAGCCGCCCCCAGCGATGGAGGTCGCGCAGACAGAACCCGCCACCGATGATGCCGCCGAGCAGTTGGCTGCGGCAAAGGACATGCCGCCCGAATCGGACCAGCCAGAGGCCGCCCCTGCCGCGCTTGGCACGGCTTCCGAGGCAGAAGACGAGAACCTCGCCGAGGCGACGGTTGCCGCCCTTCTGCGGCGGGCTCAACGCGCGAAATCTGTCACCGCTCAGGCGGAATTGCGCGACATCCGCGACCGCCTGATCCTGCTGCGCGGACGCGTGGCGGATGCCGCGCGGCGCCGGGTGAAGTGAAGCCTTTCGCGATGCGTTTTGTCGCTTGCCCCTGCCCGGAATATCGGTATGTATCCCGCCTGTCGGGCCGTGGCGCAGCCTGGTTAGCGCGTCCGTCTGGGGGGCGGAAGGTCGCGAGTTCGAATCTCGCCGGCCCGACCAACATCGAAACCGCCCGCCTGCCCCATGGCAGCGCGGGCGGTTCCGTTTTCGGCTTGTGCAAGAGGACCGTGCGATGACTGCGACAGGCGTGCTTCCGTCACAGGCCTTGCGGGATCTGATCCGCGATGGGTCGATCACCGCCGCAAGCCCCATCACCGATGCCCAGATCCAACCCGCAAGCATCGACCTGCGCCTTGGCACGGTGGCCTATCGAGTGCGTGCCTCCTTCCTTGCCGGCCATGGCCGCAAGGTGGCGGACCGTCTGGCGGAATTCGAGATGCACCGCGTGGACCTTACCGCCGGGGCGGTTCTGGAAAAAGGCTGCGTCTATGTCATCCCGCTCATGGAGGGGCTGGCCCTGCCGCCGGGGATCACCGCCGTCGCCAATGCGAAAAGCTCCACCGGGCGGCTGGACCTTCTGACACGCACCATCACGGACGGTGGCACCGAATTCGACCGCATACCCGAAGCCTATACAGGCCCCCTCTATGCGGAGGTCTGCCCGCGCAGTTTCTCGGTTCTGGTCAGGCCGGGAATGCGGTTGAACCAGATCCGGTTCCGGGCCGGTCAGGCGGTGCTGGATGATGCCGCGCTGCAGGCCCTGCATGCCCGCGAACCGCTGGTCACCGGCGATCCGGTGATTTCGGATGGTCTCGGGTTTTCAGTGGACCTGCGGCCGGTTGCGGGCGATCTGGTGGGGTATCGGGCCAAGCCGCATACCGGCGTGGTGGACCTCGATCTGATCGGCCATTACCCGGCCCGCGATTTCTGGGAAGAGGTCCGCACCGATGACGGGCGGATCATTCTTGATCCCGGTGCTTTCTACATCCTCGTCAGCCGCGAGGCGGTGACGATCCCGCCCGATTATGCTGCCGAGATGGCCCCCTATCTGGCGATGGTGGGCGAATTCCGCGTGCATTACGCGGGCTTCTTCGATCCCGGTTTCGGCCACGCCGCCGCAGGCGGAGCAGGGTCGCGGGGCGTGCTGGAGGTGCGCTGCCATGAGGCGCCCTTCGTCCTTGAACATGGGCAGGTTGTGGGGCGTCTGGTCTATGAACGGATGTCAGAACGACCCGCGACCCTATATGGGCAGGCAATCAAGTCCAACTATCAGGGACAGGGCCTTAAACTCGCCAAGCAGTTCCGGGACGGCTGATCACTTCCAGAACCGGCGACCGATGCGCATGATCTGCTGCATGCGTTTCTGGCTGTCGCGAGATTGCGCCGTCTTGAACCGGTCCTGCGGACCTTTGCCCTTGCTGCCACCCAACCTCTTCACGCCTTCTTTCATGGCGATGCCAAGGGCCTGCCGCAGCAACTTGCCGCCAAGACCACTGAGAAGCTTACCGAAATCCATGCGTTCACTCTCCTTTACTCAATCCTCGAACAGTTCGCTCTGGCCCAGCGTCGCCTCCTCCTCGTCATCCGAAGTGGCCATGCTGCCGGGCAGAGGACGGTTGTCCAGCAGCCCCGCAGCCCGCAACTCCTTCAGCCCCGGCAAGTCGCGCGCGGATTCCAGACCGAAATGATCTAGGAAGCGTTCGGTCACAACAAAAGTGACAGGTCGTCCCGGCGTCATCCGGCGGCGGCCAAGGCGGATCCATTCCAGTTCAAGAAGTTGATCCACGGTCCCGCGCGATACCGCAACGCCGCGGATTTCCTCGATCTCGGCCCGCGTGACGGGCTGGTGATAGGCGATGATGGCCAGCGTCTCGATCGCGGCGCGCGACAGCTTGCGCTGTTCCACCGTCTCCTTGCGCATCAGGTGGCCCAGATCGGCGGCGGTGCGGAAGGCATAGGCATCGCCCACCCGCACCAGATGCACGCCCCGCCCCTCATAGCGCTTGCGCAGATAGACAAGCGCCTCGGCCGGGTCGCAGCCATGGGGCATGCGCTGTTCAAGTTCGGCCAGCGTGACGGGTTCGGCAGAGGCGAAGAGGATGGCCTCGACCATGCGTTCCTGTTCGGCCAAGGGTGGCGCTTCGAACAGGCTGCGTTCGATGGGTTCCGAGGTTTCGGTCATGGCTCTTTCCGCCGCAACTGGATGGGGGCGAAGGTTTCGCCCTGCCGCAATTCGATCTGCCCGCGCTTGGCCAGTTCCAGCACCGCCGCGAAATGCGCCGCAGTGGAGGAACGGCGACGCATCGGGTTGGTATCCCATCCTTCGGGCATGAAGCTGGTCAGATCGGCCCATGCCCCGGCATAGCCGATCAGGCCGCGCATCCGCTCCAGCGCCTGTTCCATGGTGAAGACATGGTCGCGATCCATCACGAAGGGGCGGAACTCATCCTTGGTGCGGATACGGGCATACGCGCGCATGAGGTCGAGCAGCGTGGCCGAATAGGTCACCTTGCGGTGGCGGGTCACGTCTTCGGGCAAACCACGGGCAAAGAATTCACGGCCAAGCTGATCACGCGCCATCAGGCGGGCGGCGGCCTCACGCATGGCCTGCAGGCGTTCGAGTTGATAGGCAAGGTGGGCGGCGAGTTCTTCGGCCGTAGGGCCCTCCTCGCCGGGTTCGGGGGGCAGCAGCAGGCGCGATTTCAGGAAGGCGAGCCACGCCGCCATCACAAGATAATCGGCAGCAAGTTCGATCCGCAGCGCGCGGGCGCGTTCGACGAAACCCAGATACTGGTCGGCCAGTTGCAGGATGGAGATGCGACGCAGGTCCACCTTCTGCGTCCGCGACAGCATCAGAAGCAGGTCGAGAGGGCCTTCGAACCCGTCCACATCCACGATAAGAGCCTCGGCCGAGACACGCTCGGCCGGAGAAAGGCGTTCGATGCCGGACCAGTCTTCCTCAGCCATAGGGCGCACCTTGCAGGATCGCTGCAAGCTTGGCCTCCAACGCAGGGATGTCAACGGCATCGGGGTCACGGCGGCGGGAGAGCGCCCGTGCCGCGCGGCGCGAGGCTTCGGGGCCCATATGGCCCGCAGCATTGGCCACGGCCTGCATCTCGGCCAGATCGCCCTTGCAATGCAGGGCGATGTCGCAGCCTGCTGCGATGGCAAGGGCGGCACGTTCCGCCAGCGTTCCGGCCAGCGCCTGCATGTTCAGGTCATCGGTCATCAGAAGCCCGTCGAAGCCGATCTCCCGCCGGATCATGCGGATGACTTCGGGGGATTGCGTGGCGGGATGGTCGGGGTCGAAGGCGGCAAAGACGATATGCGAGGTCATCGCCATCGGCAGATCGTTCAGCGCGCGGAAGGGCGCGAAATCGGTGGCGGAAAGGGTTGCCGCATCCTCTGTCACCGTAGGCAGGTTGTGATGCGTATCGGCGGTGGAGCGGCCATGACCGGGCATGTGCTTGACCACGGGCAGAACGCCGCCCGCCAGATGCCCCTCGGCCACGGCGCGGGCAACTTGGGTGACGGTCTCGGCATCGCTGCCATAGCAGCGGTTGCGCAGGAAGGGATGGGTAACAGGCGAGGCGATATCGGCGCAGGGGGCGCAGTTCGCGTCGATCCCCACCGCCCGCAGTTCCGCCGCAATGATGCGCGAGCGGATTGCCATCCCTTCGGCCGCGCGGAGGCCGGAGCGTTCCACCTGATCCAGTGGCGGAAGCCATTCACGCCAATGCGGGGCGCGCAGGCGTTGCACGCGGCCACCTTCCTGATCCACGAGGATCGGCGCATCGCGCCCCACTGCCGCACGCAGATCCGACGTCAGGCGGAGGACCTGATCCGGGTTTTCCACGTTGCGGGCGAAAAGGATGAAGCCAAAGGGATCGGCATCACGGAAGAAGGCGGCCTCGTCCCGGCCAAGCACGGGCCCGGCGCAACCGAAGATCGTGGCCCCGGTCCCGGTATCGGCTGCGCTCATCTCTGTTCGACCGGGATGCAGGAGGCGTTCTGTTCAAGGAGCGAGGAGCAGAAGCCCCGCGCCTCGGTTTCCGAGGCGAAGCCATGGGCGCGCAGGCGGAAGAAACTGCGACCGCCGCTTTCGGCGGCCTGCACGACAAGGGCCTTGCCCGCCATCAGATCGGCAAACTGGTTCGTCAGCTTGGCCCACTCCGCGCGGGCGAGTTCGGGCGTGTCGAAAGCACCAAGCTGGACAAGCCGGGTGCCGAGCGGGATGGTCGCCGGGTCGATCTCTTGCACCGCAAGGGTGGCAGCGGTCGCGTCGGTGGACAGGGCGACGGGCTGGACATCGGTGACGGTTCCGGGGCGCGGGCGCGGGCGGATCACGGGCGGCGTCTCGGCGACGGGGGCCAGTTCGGTTCCGGCCAGCGCCTCGGCAAGGGCCTGCGCGACGGCGTCGGGATCGGGGCCTAGGTTTTCTTCGGCCACGGGCGCCACGGGTTCAGGCGCGGCTTGCAGGGCGGCGACAGGTTCCGCAATGGAAGCCGGGACCGACGGGGTGGCGGCGGCTGTCTCCAGCGGCGCGGCAGAGAGGCCGGCAGCATCCTCTGGCGCGAGGTCGAGGGGGCGCGGGGCAAGGACCAGCCGGTCGGGCGGCGGCGCGGCCGTGCCGAGGGCAGCGACGGTGTTGACGGCGAGGCCCTGATGATCGGTCACGGCACCGCCGGGGTTTTCGGGCGCGATGCGCATCGGGCCTTCCATGGCACGGATCACGGGCACGCCGTTCACGTCGCGGACCGCGAGCCGATAACCCCAGACGGCAAGGCCGATGACCAGTGCCACCGAACAGACAGCCCCGGCCAGATGGATGATCCGGGTCAGCCGACCATTGGCAACAGGGGTATCAGACCACCCCTCCGGGTAGCCCCCATCGTAATCGTCGTAATCCACATCCGCCATGCGCTGCCTCTTGCGGGATGCGATACGTGCCGCATCCGTCATCTTTGCCTGCTCGACCGGGCGGGGCGCCGTTGATCAGCGCATTTCCTCGACCGGAGTGACGCCCAAGATAGCAAGACCGCTGCAAATGACAACGGAAACGCTTCGGGCAAGGGCGATTTTCGCCTGCGAAACGGCAGGATTGCCATCCTGTATGAAACGCAGGGACGTATCCTCGTTCCCCTTGTTCCACAGGCCGTGGAATTCCGAGGCGAGTTCGTAAAGGTAGAAGGCCACGCGATGGGGTTCGTTGTTGCGCGCGGCGATTTCCACCAGACGGGGCCATTCGGCGATCTTCTTGGCCATCGTCAATTCCGCCTCATGCGTGAGGATCGACAGATCGGCGGCCATCAGGGTGGCGTCCGAGACGTCGAGCCCCGCATCGCGCGCCTTGCGCAGGACGGAGTTGATGCGGGCATTGGCATATTGCACGTAGAAGACGGGATTGTCCTTGGACTGTTCCAGAACCTTGTCGAAGTCAAAGTCGAGGGCGGCATCGTTCTTGCGCGTCAGCATGACGAAGCGGGTCACATCGGCGCCGGCCTGTTCCACCACGTCGCGCAGGGTGACGAAGGTCCCTGCCCGTTTCGACATCTTGAAGGGTTCGCCGTTCTTGTAGAGCTTCACCAACTGGATCAGCTTGATGTCCAGTGGCACGCGGCCGCTCGACAGGGCGGAGACGGCGGCCTTCATGCGTTTGACATAGCCGCTGTGATCGGCGCCGAAGATGTCGATCAACTGGTCGAACCCGCGGCGCACCTTGTTGTAGTGATAGGCGATGTCGGGGGCGAAATAGGTCCATGACCCATCCGACTTCTGCACCGGGCGGTCGACGTCATCGCCATGGGCGGTGGATTTGAAGAGGGTCTGGACGCGGGGTTCCCAATCGTCAGGTTCCTTGCCCTTCGGCGGTTCCAACACGCCTTCGTAGATCAGCCCCATCTCGCGCAGGGTGGCGATGGCCGCTTCGATCTCGCCGGTGCCGTAAAGCGCCTTTTCGGAGGAATAGACATCCATCTCGACCCCCAAGACCTTGAGATCGTTACGGATTTCTGCCATCATCATTTCGGTGGCGAAATCGCGGACGTCCCTCAGCCAGACCGATTCCGGCTGGTCCAGCAGGGTTGCGCCGTATTTCGCCTTCAGCGCCTCGCCCACCGGGATGAGGTAGTCGCCGGGATAGAGGCCTTCGGAGATCGCGGGTTCCAGACCATGCGCCTCGCGGTAGCGTTCATAGGCGGAGCGGGCCAACACATCGACCTGCGCGCCGCCGTCGTTGATGTAGTATTCCCGCGTCACATCCCATCCGGCAAAGGACAAGAGACGCGCCAGCGCGTCGCCGAAGACCGCGCCGCGCGTGTGGCCCACATGCATGGGGCCGGTGGGGTTGGCCGAGACGAATTCGACATTGACCTTCAGCCCCTGACCAAGGGTCGAACGGCCGTAATCCGTGCCCTGCGTGAGGGAGGCGCGCAGAAGCGTATGCCAGATCGCCGGATCGAGGCGAAGGTTCAGGAAGCCGGGGCCTGCCACATCGGCCCCGGCGATGCGCGGATCGGCCATGAGGCGGGCGGCCAGCGCCTCGGCTATGGCGCGCGGCTGCATGCCCGCGGGTTTCGCCAGCACCATCGCGGCGTTGGTTGCCATATCGCCATGCGAAGCGTCGCGCGGCGGTTCCACGGCGACGGCGGCAAGGTCGAGGCCCGCAGGCAGCGTGCCATCCGCCATCAGGGCGGTCAGGGCGGAGGTGACGAGATCCCGGATTTCCGAGAAGAGGTTCATTTGATCATTTCCTGTCTGGTTGCCTCCGGCAATGCCAGAGGCGACCAGACAGGTCAAGGACGGCGCATCAGTCGGGGCTGGGCGGTTCCGCCTTTTGCTGCCCAGGCGCGGTGGTCTTTGGCGGGGCGACGGCAGTGCCGCGGGCGCGAAGGTGATGCGCCTCGCGCGCGCCGAAATGCCCGGCAAGGATGGCGCCGATCAGCCACCAGAGTTCCTCGGGCATGCGGTCGAGGCTGGCCATGCCGCGATCGAAGAGATCCGGTCGGATGAGCGCGAGCAGGAAGAGCGCGACCGCGCCATAGACGAGGACGGGGCGCGGCAGGCGGTTCACCGCGTCGATCAGGCGGTCATAGCGGCCCTGCGGCCCGATGCGGGCCGTCGCGCGTGGCGAAAGGAGGCCGCGCAGGGCGGCGGCGATGGTGGCGCTTCGGTCGATGAGTTTCGGCATGCGGTCCCCCGTGTTGACCGGGACGACCCTGCCGCGAAAGGGTTAACGCAGGCGGAAACCAGCGCGCGGTCAGCTGCCCTGATCGTTCGGGTCGACATAGACCCCCTGTTCCTTCAGGGCGTCGACCACCTCGGCAGGCATGTAGGTTTCATCGTGTTTGGCAAGGATTTCCGTGGCCTGGAAGGTGCCGTCGACCATGCTGCCGGTGCCCACCATGCCTTGGCCTTCTGCAAAGAGGTCGGGCAGGATGCCGGTATAGGCGACGGGAACCGACTGGTTCATGTCGGTGACGCGGAAGGTGATCGTCTCGCCCTGCCCGCGCTGGATCGAGCCTTCCTCGACCAGACCGCCGATGCGGAAGACCTCGCCCTGCTGGGGCGGCTCTTCCACCACCTGCGTGGGGGAGCGGAAGAAGTTGATCCCGTCGCGCATGGCATAGCCGACAAGGGCGGTAGCCCCCACCAAGGCGACCGCAGCCAGAGCGATGATCTGGATACGGCGTTGTTTCTTAAGCCCTTTCAGTCCGGCCATGATCCCTCCTACGGGAAGACGGGGGCGAGCATCAGCCCTTGGGTTTCGGGCAGGCCCAGCATGAGGTTTGCGTTCTGGATGGCCTGACCGGAGGAGCCCTTGGTCAGGTTGTCCAGCACGGCGATGACCACGGCGCGGCCCGGGATGCGGTCGCCGATCACGCCGATGTGGCAGAAGTTGGAACCTGCGATGTCGCGTGTCGAGGGGAGCGCGCCAAAAGGTAGCACTTTCAGGAAAGCCTCGGTGGCATAGGCGGTTGCGAGGGTTTCGTGAACCACCTTCGGGTCGCCCTTGACATAGACGGTGGCGAGGATGCCCCGGTTCATCGGCAGGAGGTGCGGCGTGAATTGCACATGGACGGGGCGGCCAGCCAAGGCGCTGAATTCCTGATCGAATTCGCCAAGGTGGCGGTGCTTGCCGCCTGCGGAATAGCTGTGGGTGCCGCCGGAGAGTTCGGCGTGGAGGAGGTTTTCCTTGAGCGACCGCCCTGCCCCGCTGACGCCTGCCTTCAGGTCGATCAGGATGTCGTCGAGGTCGATGCAACCCTTTGAAATCAGAGGACGAAGCGCGTATTGCCCGGTGGCCGCGTTGCAGCCCGTTCCGGCGACAAGGCGGGCCTTGGCGATTTCGGGGCGGTAGAATTCGGTCAGGCCGTAGACGGCTTCCTTTTGCAGGTCCGTGGCCGTGTGCGGTTGGCCATACCATTTGGCATATTCCGCCGGATCGCGCAGGCGGAAATCGGCGGAGAGGTCCACGATGCGGAGGGTGCGCGGGAGGGCGGACACAACCTGTTGTGTCGTGGCATGGGGCAGTGCGCAGAAGCAGAGGTCGATGCCCGCGAAGTCGATCTCGTCGATCTTCTGGAGTTTCGGCAAGGAGAGGTGGCGGAGGAAGGGGAAGACGTCCGCCATATCCATCCCCGCCTTGCGGTCGGCGGAAAGCGCTGCGATTTCAAGGCCTTCATGGGTGGCAATGAGGCGGACGAGTTCCGCGCCCGTGTAACCCGATGCCCCTAGGATGGCGACTTTCGCGGTCATGGAGACCCCCTTTCCAGATGGGGGAGTGATGGGCCAGCCGGGGGCGGAGGGCAAGGGGTTTTTGGGTGAATCGCCTGTACCGGAACCTGTGCCGGATTCTGTGCCGCAAAGTGTCAGCACGCAGCGGGCGGTGGTGGGATGTTCGGTTAAGGTTTGGTGAGCTTGAATGCGGGGTGAACGCCGCCTTACGCGGCCTCGAACTCGATCCGCCGACGGAGGAACTGCGTGGCCTTGTTCGACACGGCCTTGGGGTCGCCGGTCGTCAGGAACTTCGACTCCTTACCCGACCCGAGGAATTCGGGCCTGCGCGTCAGGTAGTCGGCCAGCGACTCGGCCACCAGATTGGCTTGGCTATAGACCTTCACCCCCTGCCCCAGCGCGTCCTGAAAGACCTTTTCCATGAGCGGGTAATGGGTGCAGCCAAGGATCGCGGCCTCTGGCGCGGGCATGCGGCGCTTGAGCGCCTCGACATGGGAGCGCACCAGTGCCTCGGCAAGGATTTCGTCGCCCTGTTCGATAGCGTCGACCACGCCGCCGCAGGGCTGCGCCTCGACATCCACGCCGATGGCGCGGAAGGCGAGTTCGCGCTGGAAGGCGCGGGAGGCGACGGTGGCGGGGGTGGCGAAGAGGGCGACGTGTTTCACCGCCACTTCACGCGGGGGGGAGTTGTCGCCCCATTGCCGTTCGGTCAGCGCCTCGATCAAGGGGACGAAGACGCCGAGGACACGCTTGTCGGCGGGAACCCATGTTTCCTGCATCCGCTTCAAGGCGGCGGCGGAGGCCGTGTTGCAGGCGAGGATGACGAGGTCGCAGCCTTCGTCCCACAGCCGTTCGGTGGCGGCGCAGGTGAGGTTGAAGATGTCGTCGGCGGTACGCACGCCATAGGGCGCATGGGCATTGTCGCCGAAATAGACGAAGGGCACGTCGGGCAGCCTGCGCGCCACGGCATCCAGCACGGTGAGGCCGCCCAGACCCGAATCGAAGACACCAACCGCCATTCCCGCCTCCTCGCCGACCTGTGCCGGATCATTTGCCCGTTGGCGGGCAGCATAGGCGCGATGGGCGGGGGGGAAAAGGCCGTTGCCGCGCCCTGCCCCGGCCAATGTGGCGCAGGGGCACGGAATCGCAGCCATGCATCCTTTACATGGCAGATATACTTCTTATGTGGGGGCTCCCGTGGTAGCGTGCCCGGGATTTTTTGGCGGTGATTGCGATGATGGACTGGGACAAGCTGCGGATTTTCCATGCGGTGGCCGATCGGGGCAGCCTGACGCATGCGGGCGATGTGCTGCATCTGAGCCAGTCGGCCGTCAGCCGCCAAATCCGCGCGCTGGAGGAAAGCCTGAACGTCACGCTGTTCCACCGCCATGCGCGGGGGTTGATCCTGACGGAACAGGGGGAACTGCTGTTCGACGCCACGTCGCAGATGGTCAAGCGGCTTGAGGCGACGGCGGCGCGGATCAGGGACAGCGAGGACGAAGTTTTCGGCGAGTTGCGGGTGACGACGACGGCGGGCTTCGGCACGCTGTGGCTGGCGCCGCGCCTGACCGCGCTTTACCAGAAGTATCCCGGCCTGAAGATCGACCTGATGCTGGAGGAGCGGGTGCTGGACCTGCCCATGCGCGAGGCGGATGTGGCGATCCGGATGAAGGAGCCCAGTCAGGCCGACCTGATCCGCAAGCGCCTGATGCAGATCAGGATGCGGCTTTATGCGACCGAGGAGTATCTGAAGCAGAACGGAACGCCCCTGACGATGGCGGATTTCCACAGTCACCGCCTGATCTGCCAGCATGCGGGGACGGCGCAGGTGGCGGCGGGTGCCCTGCTGGTGCAGCAGTTGATGAGCCATGACATCCCGTCCACCCTGACGGTGAACAACTATTTCGGGGTGTTGCAGGGAGTGCTGAACCATATCGGGATCGGCGTGCTGCCCGATTACATCACCGAGGATTTCCCCAATCTGGTGCGCGTCCTGCCCGATGTGGAAAGCGCCGAGGTGCCCGTCTTCCTCGCCTATCCCGAGGAGTTGCGCCATTCCAAGCGGGTGGCGGCCTTCCGCGAATTCGTGAGCGAAGAGATCTTCAAGTATCGCAAGCGCGAACAGGCCTGATCGGGCCTGTTCCAGCCGCTTTGGCGACGGTTGGCGGAAAACGTTTCCATGCCTGCGCGCACAGCCATGCACGGCCTGCATAGCGGCCATGATGCATCTGCGGCATTGCTGCCCTTGCACGGAATCGCCCGCCACCCTAAATGGAGCGGCGAGGCGGTGATCGAGTTCTTCTCTTGCCGTCTCATACCTCCCTGTTGGACTTGGGCCGAGCTTCTGCTCGGCCTTTTTTTTGCTTTTCGCACAGGCGGGATCAGTCTGCCTGCGGATGCGGCAGTGCAGCGCGCGCTTTGCCGAGGAATGCGGCATCTGCAGGAGAGGTAGTGAGCGCGAGGGCGCGGTCATAGGCGGCGCGTGAGTCGCCGATGCGGCCTGCACGGGCAAGCAGCGCGGCTTGGGCGGCGTGGAAAGGCTGATAGTCCTGCAGCGTGGCGGCAAGATCGGACAATTCGGCAAGCGCCGTGGGGAGATGGCCGGACTCGGACAAGGCGACGGCGCGGTTCAGGCGGATGACCGGGGTCGGTTCGAAATCCATCAGGCGGGTGTAGAGCGCCGCGATCTGCGGCCAGTCGGGGGCGGGACCAGACATGTGGCAGGCGGCGATGGCGGCCTTGATCTGGTAGGGGCCGGGGCTGTGGCGGGACAGGGCCATGTCGAGCAGGCGGTGCCCCTCGGCGATGCTGGCCGGGTTCCAGAGGCGGCGGTCCTGCGCAGCGGGGGGAAGGGTTGCCCCCTCGGGGCCGATGCGGGCGGCGCGGCGGGCATCGGTGAGGAGCATGAGCGCAAGAGCGCCTTCGATTTCGGCCTCTCCGGGGCGGAGGGCGGTGAGGAGGCGGGCGAGGAAGATCGCCTCGGCGCAGAGGTCGCGGGGTTCGCCGGGGCCAGCGGCATAGCCCGTGGTGAAGATGAGGTAGAGCGTGGTCAGGACGGTATCGAGCCGGGCGGGCCAATCCTCCGGGCCGGGGATGGCGAAGGGGATGCGGGCGGCGGCGATCTTGGCCTTGGCGCGGGAAAGGCGCTGGCCCATCGTGCTGTCGCTGTCGAGGAAGGCGCGGGCGATTTCCGGCGTGGTCAGGCCGCAGATGCTGCGCAGGGTGAGGGCGGTGCGGGATTTCGGGTCGAGCGCGGGGTGACAGCAGGCGAAGATCAGGCGGAGGCGGTCGTCGGGGATGTCGTGATCCTCAAGCGTCGCCTCTTCTGTGGCCAGTGCGGCCATGCCCTGCGCGTGGCGCTGGGCGGTGCCGTCGCGGCGCAGGGCGTCGATGGCCTTGCGGAGTGCGGCGCGGAGGAGCCATGCATCGGGGCGGTCGGGGATGCCGCGCGGCCAGTGGATCAGGGCGGAAGCGGCGGCTTCGTGCAGCGCATCCTCGGCGCGCTGGACGTCGCGCAGGCGGGTGGCAAGGGCCGCGATGAGGCGGCCCCTGTCCCGGCGCAGGCAATGGTCGAGCGCCTGTTCGGGGGTCATCAATAGATCATGACCGGGCGCACCTCGACCGTGCCGATATGGGCGACGGGAATTTCGGCGGCATAGGCGAGGGCCGCGTCGAGGTCGGGGGCTTCGATCAGGTAGAAGCCGCCGAGATGTTCGCGGGTTTCGGCGAAGGGGCCGTCCATCGTTTCGCGCTTGCCGCCCCGGAGGCGGAGGGAGGTGGCGGTTTCCACGGGTTGCAGGCCATCGCCAGCGAGGAAGGTGGCGACGCCCTTGGTGCGTTCGCCGACGGTCATGAAGCCTTGCATGTAGCTGTCCCATTCGGGCGTGCCGGGGGCGGGTTCCTTGGCGGGGTCTGCATAGAGAAGAAGCATGTATTTCATGGTCTGGCCTTGTCCTGTCCTGAGGGCGGCGGGCGGGATTGCCCTGCCATCCTAAAGCCAAGGACGCGGGCATGGTGCGGATTTCGACAGGGGCGCGGGCGGGACGTGCATTTTTCCTGCGGGGGGTGGCTTCCCCTGCCCTTTCCCCTTCCCCTTTGGCCCCGTTTCGCCTAGACGCGCGGGCAAGCACCAGACCCGAGGGATGCCGCCATGACCGAACCCGCCATCACGCCCGACCTGATCGCCAGCCACGGGCTGAAGCCGGATGAGTATCAGCGGATATTGGAGATCATCGGGCGGGAGCCGACGTTTACGGAGCTGGGCATATTCTCGGCCATGTGGAACGAGCATTGTTCCTACAAGTCGTCGAAGAAATGGCTGCGGACGCTGCCGACCTCCGGCCCGCAGGTGATCTGCGGCCCGGGCGAGAATGCGGGCGTGGTGGATATCGGCGACGGTCAGGCGGTGATCTTCAAGATGGAGAGCCACAACCACCCGTCCTATATCGAGCCGCATCAGGGTGCGGCGACGGGGGTGGGCGGCATCCTGCGGGACGTGTTCACCATGGGCGCGCGTCCGATTGCGGCGATGAATGCGCTGTCTTTTGGCGAGCCATCGCATCCGAAGACCTCGCATCTGGTGAAGGGTGTGGTCGAGGGGATCGGGGCCTATGGCAATGCTTTTGGCGTGCCGACGGTGGGGGGCGAGGTGCGGTTTCACCGGGCCTATAACGGCAACTGTCTGGTGAATGCCTTTGCCGCCGGGTTGGCGGATGCGGACAAGATTTTCTACTCCGCCGCTTCGGGCGTGGGCATGCCGGTGGTTTACCTTGGCGCCAAGACGGGGCGCGATGGCGTGGGCGGGGCGACGATGGCATCCGCCGAGTTCGACGACACGATCGAGGAGAAGCGCCCCACCGTGCAGGTTGGCGACCCCTTCACCGAGAAGCGGCTTCTGGAGGCATGTCTGGAGCTTATGGCCTCCGGCGCGGTCATTTCCATTCAGGACATGGGGGCGGCGGGCCTGACCTGTTCGGCGGTGGAGATGGGCGACAAGGGCGGTCTGGGCATCCGGCTGCAATTGGACAACGTCCCGCAGCGCGAAACCGGCATGACGGCCTATGAGATGATGCTGTCGGAGAGCCAAGAGCGGATGCTGATGGTGCTGAAGCCTGAAAAGGAGGCCGAGGCGCGGGCGATTTTCGTGAAGTGGGATCTGGATTTCGCCATCGTGGGCGAGACGATCCCCGAGGATCGCTTCCTCATCCTGCATGGGAATGAGGTGAAGGCGGATCTTCCCTTGTCCAAGCTGTCCTCCTCTGCGCCGGAATATGACCGGCCCTGGGTGGAGACGCCGAAGGCTGCGCCTTTGGGCGAGCTTCCTGCGATTGCGCCGCTGGCGGGGCTGCGGGCGCTGATCGGCAGCCCGACCTATGCCCACAAGGCCTGGGTGTGGGAACAGTATGACAGTCAGGTGGGTGCCGATACGGTGGTGACGCCGGGTCTGCCTGCGGGCGTGGTGCGGGTGCATGGGACGGGGAAGGCGCTGGCGTTCACCAGTGACGTGACGCCGCGCTATGTGAAGGCCAACCCGGTGGAGGGTGGCAAGCAGGCGGTGGCCGAGGCGTATCGGAACCTGACGGCTGTCGGCGCAAAGCCCTTGGCGACGACGGACAACCTGAACTTCGGCAACCCTGAAAAGCCCGAGATCATGGGGCAGTTCGTCGGCGCGATCAAAGGGATCGGGGCGGCTGTGGCGGCGCTGGACATGCCCATCGTGTCGGGCAACGTGTCGCTTTACAACGAGACGGATGGCAAGGCGATCCTGCCCACGCCGACGATTGGCGCGGTGGGTATCCTCGCGTCGCTGGATGAGGTGATCAACGGCAAGCCTGTCGCCGGCGATGCGCTGGTGCTGATCGGGGCGGCGGGGTCGCATCTGGGGCAGTCGGCGGTTCTGGCCGAGGGGTTCGGGATCGAGGCGGGGGATGCGCCTGCGGTCGATCTGGCAGCGGAGAAGCGGCACGGGGAATTCGTGCGCGCCAACCGCGCACTGATCCGGGCCTGCACGGACCTTGGCGATGGCGGGCTGGCGCTGGCCGCCTTCGAGATGGCCGAGGGCGCGCGGGTCGGCGTGACGGTGGAGAATGGCGGGGCTGCGTTCCTCTTCGGTGAGGATCAGGCGCGTTACATCGTGGCGACGGACAAGGCGGATGCGCTGATCGCGGCGGGCAAGGCGGCGGGGGTTCCCGTGGCGGTGGTCGGGCGCTTCGGGGGCGATGTCGTCTCGCTGGGGGGTGAAAGCGCTCCGTTGGCGGAGCTGTCTGCGCTCTATCGCGGGGCCTTTGCCAAGGCGGTGGCGTGAGCCTGCGCCCTGCCCTGCCTGACGATTTCGCCTTCATCCGGTCGCTGGCGCAGCGGGCAGATTATGCGCCCTTCATCACGGATGAGGATGAGGGGCGGCTGGCCTTCTATGCCTCTGACCCCGCGCATCGGTTGCTGATCTGGCAGGAGGACGGTCGCGCGGCGGGGTTCTGCCTCTGGGCCGAGATCGGCGATCCTTCGGGGCGGGTGGAGTTGCGGCGGCTGGGGCTGGCGGAGGTGGGCGGCGGGCGCGGCCTTGGCTTCGTGCGGGCGCTGACGGATTACGGGTTTGAGGCCTTGGGTGCGCGCAAGGTCTGGCTGGATGCGAGCGGCGAGAACCTGCGGGCGCAGAAGGTGTATGAGCGGGCGGGATATCGGCTGGAGGGGCGGCTGGTGGATCACTGGTTCCGGCCCGTGCTGGGGCGGAATGTGGATGTGATGCTTTATGGCATCCTGCGGCATGAATGGGAGGCGTTGCCCCCACTTGCGGCCCCTGCCCCATAGGCATACATCTTCGGAAAGGAATACCGGGGAGCCCACATGCCGATCACCGCGCGCGATATCGAGAACCTGATCCGGGAGAGCTTTCCCGAGGCCAAGATCACGGTGCAGGGCGATGACGGGCAGCATTTCGCCGCCGAGGTGATCGACGCGAGCTTCAAGGGCATGAACCGGGTACAGCAGCAGCGGGCGGTCTATGCCGCGCTGAAGGGCAAGATGGATGGCGCGCATGGAGAGCTTCATGCGCTGGCGCTGACGACCAAGGCGTCGGAGTGAGATGAACCCGCATACGGCGCAATGGTTGGTGGACCATGCGCCGTGGGCGGTGCCGATAGTCGTGGGCTTTTTCCTGTGCGGGTCGCTGGTCTGGCTTGCAACGGAAGGCAGAGGGCTGTGGAAATATGGGCCGAGATGGTGGCGGGTGACGCGGAAGCGTGATCTGTCGCAGTTCAAGAAGGAACGGGAAAATGAGCGCTGAAGCACAGATCCGCGAGACGATCGAGAAGAACGACGTGGTGCTGTTCATGAAGGGCACCAAGATGATGCCGCAATGCGGGTTTTCGTCCCGCGTGGCGGGGGTGCTGAACTATATGGGCGTGAATTTCGCCGATGTGAACGTGCTGGCGGATGCGGACATCCGTCAGGGCATCAAGGATTTCAGCGACTGGCCGACGATCCCGCAGCTTTACGTGAAGGGCGAATTCGTGGGCGGCTGCGATATCGTCACCGAGATGACGCTGTCGGGCGAGCTGGATGCGCTGTTCGAGGCGAAGGGCGTGGCCTTCGACAAGGACGCGGCGAACAAGATCCGCGAGGCGAATGCCTGATCAGGCGTTCCGCGTGTGAGGAAAGGCCCGCCTTTTGGCGGGCTTTTTCGTTTCAAATGCCTGAGTAGAGAAGATCGAAGGCGCGGGTGATCTGGTCGCGAAGATGGGCGTAATTGCCAACCCTTTCGCCCATCCATCCGAGACGGGCCGTACCCAGCAGGTTGAGCATGACGCGATATTCGCGCTCGGCGAAATTGAGAGGAACGGAAAGACGGTCAAGCGACGAGACGCCCCCTTTGCCCGTCGGCACGACCGAAGCAAAGACCCGGGTATCGAGCGTGTCGACGGCATCGCTTTGCAGCACCAGCAGCAGACTTCCCTGTGGATCGCGATAGAGGTCGAACTGTTCCGCCATTTCAATCACACGATACGGACTGAAGCGTTGGGAATACCGTTTTCCTCGATCCAGCGGTTATAGGCCGCGATGTCGGCGGCGTTCTCTTCCTTCCAGCGGCGGGCGCGTTCGGCGCGGACCTGGGCGAGGATGCCCTCCTCGGCGGCGCGGGAAAGGTTGATGCCAAGGGCGCGCGCCTCATCCAAGAGGGCCGCGTCGAGGGTCATGGAGGTGGCGCGGCGGGTGGCGGTCATGGCGGGTCTCCGGTTGCTGAGGGCAGCATACCGCAGAACATACCGCATCAAAAGCGGTATGCGCCTAGCCTTGTTTGCAGGAGAGGATGGCGGTTTCGGTTCCGGCCTCGCCATCCTTCCAGTAGAGCGTGGCCTCTGCCCCCTTGGTCCACCAGACATAGCCGGACCCGCCGGAGGGCCAGCCATAGCGGGCACCGGAGGCGGCGGGTTCGTCGTAGAGCAGGATCTGCGACCCATCGACATGCAGGACCACCAGCGACAGGTCGTCAGCATTCACATAGACGACCGGCACCGTCACGTCGCGGTCGCAGAGATAGCTGCCGTTCTGCACCTGTGTCTCGGCCAGCGCGGGGCTGGAGAGCAGGAGCAGCGCCAAGGCCGCGCGCCGCATCATGCCGCGCCCCGCGCCTCGTCCAGCCTCTGGGCCAAGGCCTCGGCCCGGGCGGCGATCTCGGCCAAGGTTTCGGTCACCTGCGGGGGGATGACCGGCACCTCGACACGGGTCTCGGGGCGGGCCTCCAATTCGGCGAGCCGCGCCTTCAGGGTGCGGATCTCATCCTCGACCGCTGCCGTCTTGTCGGCCAGCATGAGGCCGGCCATGAGGAGCATCTTCGCCTCGGGCAGGCGGCCCATATGGGCGACGAGCGGCTGGGCCTCGGCATCCAGCATGGCAGCGGCGGAGCGCAGGAAATGCTCCTCTCCCTCTTGGCAAGCGACGGCGAAAGCGCGGCCGCCGATAGTGACGGTGAGTTCAGGCATCGGCGCGCTCCTCGGTGATCAGGGGGGTGAGTTCGGAGAGGATCTCGTCCATCTCGGCCACTTCGGACAGGCGGGTCACGCGCATCGCTTCGAGTTCGGCCATCATGGCGCGGTTGATCTGATCGGGATCGGCAAGGTTCGCGGCCTGCGAGCGGCGCAGTCCGCGCAGGTTTTCGCGCAGTTGCACCACGGTCTTGCGCATGCGCTGCATTTCAAGCCCCTGCACGTCGAGTTGCGCGGTCATCCGGTCGAGCCGGGCCTGAAGGTCGGCGGCATCGGCGGGCACGTCCACCGCCATGGGGGCGGCGGATTGCGCCTCTTCCAGTTGGGCGCGGAGGTCGGCATTGGCCTGACGTTCGGCCTCCAATGCGGCGGTGAGATCGGCGATGATGTCATCCTTCGCGGCGGCATCCTCGGCTGGCGGCGGTGCGGCGGTGACCGCCTCGATCCCGTCGCCGATGCGCTGCAAGGCGGCGGCGATGCGGCGTTCCAGTTCGGCCAGATCCTGCATGTCGAAGCCCTTCTGTCCTGCGTGTCGTTTCTTTTCGTTCTTGGTCCGGTCTGCCCCGGATCGGCGGGCCAGAGCGGCGACGCGCGAATCGCGCGGCACCGTTCTGAGCCGGAGTGTAGCGCAAGAATAAGGCGCAACTCACCTCTTTGCACCCAAGGGCTTGCGGGGATTGCTTGATCTTGCTGGCGGGGTTGCCTAAAGCGGGGCCGTAAAACCCCACTCACTGACAGGATCACGGCCTTGGATATCGAGACGCTCCGCGCCCGCCACCCGGACCACTGGAAGCGCGCCTGCGCGATCCGCACCTTGACGCTGGATGCCGTGGCGGCGGCGAATTCGGGGCATTCCGGGATGCCGATGGGCATGGCCGATGTGGCGACGGTGCTGTTCGAGAAGCATCTGAACTTCGATCCCGCCGCGCCGCGTTGGGCCAACCGCGACAGGTTCATCCTGTCGGCGGGGCACGGGTCGATGCTGATCTATTCGCTGCTGTACCTGACCGGCTATGCGGACATGACGCTGGAGCAGGTCAAGAACTTCCGCCAGTGGGGCGCGATCACGGCGGGGCATCCGGAATTCGGGCATGCGGCCGGGGTGGAGACGACGACCGGGCCGCTGGGTCAGGGGATCGCGAATGCGGTCGGTTTCGCGATGGCCGAGGAAAACCTGCGGGCGCGCTGGGGGGCGAAGATCGTCGATCACTACACCTATGTGATCGCGGGCGACGGCTGTCTGATGGAAGGCGTTTCGCAGGAGGCGATTGCTCTGGCGGGCAAGCAGCAATTGAGCCGCCTGATCGTGCTGTGGGATGACAATGGCATCACCATCGACGGAAAGGTGTCGATTGCCGACGTGACGGACCAGAAGGCGCGGTTCGCGGCGTCGGGGTGGAACGTGCTGTCCTGCGACGGGCATGATCCGGAGGATATCGACCGTGCCTTGACGGCTGCGAAGGCGTCGGACAAGCCCACCATGATCGCCTGCAAGACGCATATCGCACTGGGCCATGCGGCGCAGGACACGTCGAAGGGTCACGGGGCGCTGACGGATGCCGCGCAGATGGCGGCGGCGAAGGCGGCTTATGGCTGGGAATACGGTCCGTTCGAGATTCCGGCGGATGTGAAGAAGGCCTGGGAAGCCAAGGGCGCGCGTGGCGCCAAGGCCCATGCCGAATGGCATGCGCGCTTCGCCGCGCTTTCGGCGGCGAAGCAGGCGGAGTTCACGCGGATTTTCGCGGGCGAGGCCCCGGCAAAGCTGGCTTCGGTCATTCGCGGGGTGAAGAAGGCGGCGGTTGAGAGCCTGCCGAAGCTGGCAACCCGTGCGGCATCCGAGAAGGTGCTGGCTGCCGTCAATCCGGTCATGACGGAAACCATCGGGGGGTCGGCGGACCTGACCGGGTCGAACAACACCAAGACCGCCGATCTGGGCGTCTTTACCCCCGAGGATCGCAAGGGGCGTTACGTCTATTACGGCATCCGCGAACACGGGATGGCGGCGGCGATGAACGGGATGGCGCTGCACGGGGGCGTGCGCCCCTATGGCGGGACCTTCATGTGCTTCACCGACTATGCGCGCCCGTCGATGCGTCTGTCGGCGCTCATGGGGCTGCCGGTCGTCTATGTGATGACCCATGACTCCATCGGTCTGGGCGAGGATGGCCCGACCCACCAGCCGGTGGAACATCTGGCAATAAGCCGCGCGACGCCGAACACGCTGGTGATCCGCCCCGCCGACATGGTGGAGACGGCGGAGGCGTGGGAAGTGGCGCTGACGCAGAAGGCGACGCCCACCGTGCTGGCGCTGAGCCGTCAGAACCTGCCTGCGGTGCGCAAGGCGCATGTGAACCAGAACCTCGTCGCGAAGGGGGCATATGTGCTGGCCGAGGCGACGGGGAAGCGTCAGGTCATCCTGATCGCGACCGGGTCCGAGGTGGAGATCGCGCTGAAGGCGCGCGATGCCCTGGAGGCCGAGGGGATCGGGACGCGCGTGGTGTCGATGCCGTCGATGGAACTCTTCGCGCAGCAGGACGAGGCCTATCGCAAGCGCATCCTGCCGGGCGGACCTGTGCGGGTGGCCATCGAGGCGGGTGTGCGTCAGGGCTGGGACCGCTGGCTGCTGGGTGAGCGCGGGAAAGAGACGAAGGCCGGATTCGTGGGCATGTCGTCCTTTGGCGCATCGGCCCCGATGGAGCGGCTTTACAAGGAATTCGGCATCACGGCGGAGAATGCCGTGGCGGTGGCGAAGTCGCTGCTCTGACCTGATGTCCTTGGGGATGTTTGGAGGCCGCGCCTAGTGCGCGGCCTTCTTCTTTCCGGTGACGGCGGCGATCAGGGGGCCGATCACCCGCGTGGCGACAGGGATCAGGACGACGCCAAGGATCAGGCCGAAGATGCCGTCGAAGAAGGCGGTGACGGCCCAAGCGACGAAGCCCTGTGCGGTGCCGAGGGCAGAGGCTGTGGCATCGGCGATGTGGTGGATCGTTTCATAAGGCCAGGCCCAGAGATGCGTCACCTCAAGCCCGTGGATGACGATGTTGCCGCCGACCCAGAGCATCGCCGCGGTGCCGACCAGCGACAGGAAGGCCATGAGCTTGGGCATCCCCAGCACCAGCCCACGCCCGAGCGCGCGCCCTGCCCCGGTGCGGCCCGTGGCGGCCATGTGCAGGCCCATGTCATCCATCTTCACGATCAGCGCCACCGCGCCATAGACCGCGACGGTGATCAGCGCGCCCACCACGGCCAGCGTGACGGCCTGCATCGCGAAGCTTGGGCTTTCGATGGTGGCCAGCGCGATGGTCATGATCTCGGCCGACAGGATGAAGTCGGTCTTGATGGCGCCAGCGACCTTCTCCTCTTCCAGATGGGCGGGGTCCTGCGTGTCGTAATCCTCGGCCACCTGATCGTCGGCATGGGGGGCGAAGGCGTGGACGACCTTTTCGGCCCCTTCGAAGCAGAGATAGGCACCGCCCAGCATCAGGAGGGGCGTGATGGCCGCCGGGAGGAAGTGGTCGAGGGCAAGGAGCGCGGGCAGGAGGATCAGAAGCTTGTTCCGCATGGAGCCAAGCGCGATGCGCCAGATGATGGGCAGTTCGCGGTCGGCGGAAAAGCCGTGGACGTATTTCGGCGTCACCGCCGCGTCGTCGATCACCACGCCTGCAGCCTTTGTCCCGGCCTTGGCGGCGGCGGCGGCGATGTCATCGACAGAGGCGGCGGCGAGTTTGGCGATGGCGGCGACGTCATCCAGAAGGGCGAGCAGACCACTCATGCAAATCTTCCCTTGTTCCTATGCGTTCTTCCTATCCCGGCTGCGGCCTTTTGGCAAAGGTCACGGGATGTTAGCGCAAACCTTGGATGTTTGCGTTAACATGTTGATTTTGCGTCGCTTTTGGACTTTTCGACTCTGCCGCCCTTGGGTAAGCGCAAAGCATCCCACGGTATGCAACGGCATGGAGCGGCAGGCATGACCATCACCATCGGCATCAACGGTTTCGGGCGCATCGGGCGTTGCACGCTGGCGCATATCGCGGAAAGCGCCCGCAATGACGTGCAGGTGGTGGCGATCAATGCCACGGGGCCGATCGAGACGAATGCCCATCTGCTGAAATACGACTCGGTGCATGGGCGGTTCCCCGGCACGGTGAAGGTGCGGGAGAACACGCTGGATCTGGGGCGCGGGCCGATCCGGGTGATGTCGACCTACAATCCGGAGGAGTTGGACTGGGACGGCGTGGATGTCGTGCTGGAATGCACGGGCAAGTTCAACGACCGCGACAGGGCGGCGGTGCATCTGGGGCGCGGGGCGAAGCGGGTGCTGGTGTCGGCCCCGGCCAAGCGGGCGGACAAGACGGTGGTCTATGGCGTGAACCACCGCAGCCTGACGGCGGAGCATCTGGTGGTTTCCAACGGGTCCTGCACGACGAACTGTCTTGCGCCCTTGGCCAAGGTGCTGAACGACGCGATCGGGATTGAATCGGGGATCATGACGACGATCCATTCCTATACCGGCGATCAGCCCACGCTGGACCGGCGGCACAAGGACCTGTATCGCGCCCGCGCCGCCGCCATGGCGATGATCCCCACCAGCACGGGCGCGGCGAAAGCTTTGGGCGAGGTTCTGCCGGAACTGGCCGGGCGGTTGGATGGGACCGCGATCCGGGTGCCGACGCCGAATGTCAGCGCGGTGGACCTGACCTTCGTCGCGGGCAAGTCCGTGACGGTGCAGGACGTGAACGAGATCGTGCGCGAGGCGGCGGCGGGCTACATGGGCATGGTGCTGGCCTATGACCCGGAACCGAAGGTTTCGATCGACTTCAACCACACGCCGCATTCGTCTATCTTCGCCCCGGACCAGACCAAGGTGGTCGGCGGCCGCACGGTGCGCGTGCTGGCGTGGTATGACAACGAGTGGGGCTTCTCCTGCCGGATGGCCGACGTGGCCGGGGTGATGGGGCGGCTCCTCCACTGATGGAGGGGTCGTGACCGACCGCATCGCACTGATCCTTGCCCTTGCCGTGATAGGGCTCGTCATCGCGGATATCGTCGGGAATGGCGGCGAGGCGCTGCTGTTCCTGATGAGAAAGTTCTTCGTCTTTATCGAATTCTTGGCATTCTGGCGCTGAGCAGGGCAGAGTCGGGTTGAACTTTTACCCGTTCTGCGGATGTTAGCGCTATCGCGGCGCGGGATTCGCCGTGGAAATCCATTCGGAGGGAATGCCATGACCGTCAAAGTCGCCATCAACGGGTTCGGCCGGATCGGGCGCAACGTGCTGCGCGGGATCATCGAGTCGGGCCGGAAGGACATCGAGGTCGTGGCGATCAACGATCTGGGTCCGGTGGAGACGAATGCGCATCTGCTGCGGTTCGATTCGGTGCATGGCCGGTTCCCGGCGCAGGTGACCACGGGCGAGGACTGGATCGATGTGGGGCGCGGGCCGATGAAGGTGACCGCGATCCGCAATCCGGCGGACCTGCCTTGGGGCCATGTGGATATCGTGATGGAATGCACGGGCATCTTCACCTCCAAGGAGAAGTGCCTTGCCCATCTGGAGAACGGGTCGAAGCGCGTGCTGATCTCGGCCCCCGGCGACGGGGCGGACAAGACCATCGTCTATGGCGTGAACCACCACACGCTGACCAAGGATGACGTGGTCGTCTCCAACGCCTCTTGCACCACGAACTGCCTGTCGCCGGTGGCGAAGGTGTTGAACGAGGTGGTGGGCATCGAAAAGGGGATGATGACGACCATCCATTCCTATACCGGCGACCAGCCGACGCTGGATACGATGCACAAGGACCTGTATCGCGCCCGCGCCGCCGCACTGTCGATGATCCCGACCAGCACGGGGGCGGCGAAGGCCGTGGGTCTGGTGCTGCCGGAGCTGAAGGGCAAGCTGGACGGTTTCGCGATCCGCGTGCCGACGCCGAATGTTTCCGTCGTGGACCTGAAATTCATCGCCAAGCGCGCGACGAGCGTGGAAGAGATCAACGCGGCGATCAAGGCGGCGGCGGATGGGCCGATGAAGGGCATCCTCGGCTATACCGAGTTCAAGAACGTCTCGTCCGACTTCAACCATGACCCGCATTCGTCGGTCTTCCACATGGATCAGACTAAGGTGATGGATGGCACCTTCGTGTCGATTCTGTCTTGGTATGACAATGAATGGGGCTTCTCGAACCGGATGGCCGATACTGCCGTGGCGATGGGCAAACTGATCTGATTTCTGCCCGTCACGCGTCTTTGTTGCAGGCCGGTCATATGTTGTGACCGGCCTTTGCTTTTGTTTCCGTCGCAAAGACTTAACTAGGACGTCATGGATCTTATCGTCGTCATCGCGATTCTGAGCGGGCTGTTTCTGGCCATCGCTCTGGCGGAGCCGCTTGCCGCGCGGCTGCGGCTGCCTGTGCCCGTGATCCTTGTCGGCCTTGGCATGTCCATCGGCGCGGGGGCGGCGTGGTTCTGGCGCACCGAGATGACCGATGCGCTGAACCCCGTGGCGCTGGCTATCCTGAGCCTGCCCATCTCATCGGATGTGTTCATCTATGTGCTGTTGCCGATCCTGCTGTTTCAGGTGTCGCTGACGCTGAACCTGCGGCGGTTGATGGATGACTGGGTGCCTGTGCTGTCGCTGGCGGTGATCGCCGTCTTCGTGGCGACGGTGGTGATTGCGATGGCGCTGATGCCCTTTACCACGCTGCCGGTGCTGGCCTGTCTGCTGCTGGGGGCCATCGTTTCGACAACCGATCCTTCGGCGGTCGTGGGCATATTCCGCGCCACCCCTGCCCCGCAGCGCCTTGCCCGCATCGTCGAGGGGGAGAGTCTTCTGAACGACGCGGCGGCCATCGCGCTGTTTTCGGTCTTTCTCTCGGCCCTTGTCATGCGCGAGACGGAGCCGGAGCCCTTGACCGTGCTGATGCAACTGCCTTGGGTGATCGGGGCCGGGGCGACAGTGGGCTGGGCGCTGGCGCGGGTGGCGATGTCGGCCATGGCGCGGATGAACCCGTGGCCGCTGGCGCAGCTTTCGGTCAGTTTCGCTCTGCCCTTCGCCACCTTCCTGATCGTGGACCAAATGCTGGCCGCATCGGGCGTGGTGGCGGCCGTGGTGGCGGGGATGACGGTGAACTTCCTGTCGCCCGGTCGTCTTGCGCCCCCTGCGCTGGCCTTCCTGCGCGAGGCGTGGAACCTGCTGGCCTATTGGGCGGGGGGGATGATCTTCGTCCTTGCCGCGCTTCTGGTGCCGAGCGCGCTGGGGCAGGCGCGGGCGCATGACTTCCTGCTGGTGGCGGTGGTGGTGGTTGCGGCCTTCGTGGCGCGGGCGGTGATCCTTTGGGGCCTGCTGCCGCTGCTGACGCTGGCGCGGCTGTCGCCGAAGGTGGAGCGGCCCTATCGCATCGCCATCCTCTGGGGCGGCCTGCGCGGGGCGGTGACGCTGGCGCTGGCGCTGGCGGTCACGGAGAACCCGGCGATCCCGTTCGAGATCAAGCGGCAGGTGGGTATCGTGGCGACGGGCTTCGTGCTGTTCACGCTTTTGGTGCAGGGCACGACGCTGCGCCCGTTGATCGGCTGGCTGGGGCTGGACCGGCTCTCGCCACTGGATCGCGCGCTGTCGGATCAGGTGGTGGCGGTGGCCTTGCAGGATGTGCGCGAAACGGTCGCCGAAACCGTGCGCAGCTTTGACCTGACGCCCGCCATCATCCGCGAAGAGGCCAAGCGGTTCGGCGAAAGGCTGAACCGTGCGGTGGAAAAGGCCGACGAGGCGCAGGACATTCTGGACAAGGACCGCGTGACGCTGGGCCTTGTCGCCATGGCGGGGCATGAGCGGGACCTTGTGCTGTACGCCTTCCGCGACGGGTTCATTTCGGACCGGACGGCGGAACGGATGCTGACGGATGCCGACCGCCTGATCGAGGCGACGCGGACGGCGGGGCGCGGCGGCTATCGCGCGCAGGCGCGGCGGGCGCTGCGGCGGGGGCGGCTGCTGGGACTTGCGGAATGGGCGCATAGCCGGTTCCGATTGACGGCAGGGTTGCAGAGCCTGATCGCGGACCGGTTCGAATTCCTTGTCGCGCATCAGCAGATGCTGCGCTTCCTGATCACCTTCACCGAAAAGCGCATCCTGCGCATCCATGGCAAGCGGGTGGCGGCCCTTCTGGCCGACCTTCTGCGCTGGCGGATGGAGGAGGCCGGGCGCGAGATGGAGGGGCTGCGCATCCAGTTCCCCGGTTATGCCGAAGAGGTGGAGCGGCGGCTGATCCGGCGCCTCGCGCTGCGGCAGGAAGAGGTGGAATATGATCAGCTTACGCAGGACGGGCTGATCGGGCCGGAACTGCGCCTGTCGCTGCAGCAGCGCATCGCGGAAGAGAGGGCAAAGCTGGCGACACGGCCAAAGCTCGACCTTGCGGTGCAGCGGGTGGATATCCTGCGGGGCTTTGCGCTGTTTGCCGCGCTGGACGAGGCATCGTTGAAGCAGCTTTCGCGGCGGATGAAGGCGGTCTACGCAGCGCCGGGGGATGTTCTGGTGCGCAAGGAGGCCCTGCCCGACCGCGTCTGGTTCGTGGCGCGCGGCGCGGTGGAGGCGGAGATCGCGGGGACGCGGCATCTGTTGGGACAGGGTGAGATGTTCGGTCACCTGTCGGTGCTGCAGAAGCGGCCAAGGCGGGCCACCGTGCGCGCGCTGAGCCATACGATGCTGCTGACCCTTCAGGAACAGGAATTCGTGGCGCTGATGGCGCAGGTGCCCGATCTGGCGGCGGCCGTGAAGGCCAGTGCGGAGAAGCGCGGGGTGATCGTGGATCTGCCCGCCCCCTCGGGCCCCAAGGCCGCGCGCCATCTGATGGCGCGGCTGCGCTGAGGCTTGCATTCTGCGCGCAAGCCATGCGCCAGACGCATGGCGGCATCCCCGCCATGGCGGTTGTTAGCGGTAACGAACGCGCCCATCTTCACGGCATGCCGAAGGGATAACCGAGAAGCCCTTGGCAGGTTCGTGAAAGGAACGAGACATGAAACTGATCGACACGCTGAAGGCCGCCGCCGCAACCCGCGCGCTGTATCGCCAGACCCGCGACGAGATCGCCCGGATGCCGCGGGATGTGGCACTGGACCTTGGGATTTTCCCGGAGGATGCGGATCGCATCGCCTGGGCTGCCGTCTACGGCAAGTAAGACCCGCGCCATACCGGCACGGTGGAAGGGGGCCCCTGCGGCCCCCTTTTCACATCTCAGGCAAAGCGCGCCTTCAGCGCGGCCTCGACGGGTGGTGTCACGAATTTCGAAACGTCGCCGCCAAGCCGGGCGATTTCCTTCACCAGTTTCGACGCGATGGCCTGACGGCGGGCATCGGCCATCATGAAGACCGTCTCGATGCTGGCATCCAGCGCGCGGTTCATGCCGACCATCTGGAATTCATATTCGAAATCCGCCACCGCCCGCAGGCCCCGCACGATGACGCTGGCCCCCACGTCGCGGGCGCAATCGATCAGCAGGTTCTCGAAGGGATGGACGACGATCTCGCCCCCGGTCTTGGCCTGGATCGTCGCGCATTCGGCCTGCACCATGGCCACCCGTTCCTCGAGCGAGAAGAGCGGGCCCTTGTCGCGGTTGATCGCCACGCCGATCACCAGACGGTCGACCAGCGCCATGGCGCGCTGGATGATGTCGACATGGCCCAGCGTGATGGGGTCGAAGGTGCCCGGATAAAGGCCGATGCGCATGGGTCCACTCCCCCTTGGTCGCGTGGATGCACGCAACATTATTGCGCGGATGAGCGCAAGACCCAAAGCGCCTGAAGCCGGGATGTCAGAAGCCCTTGATCATCCCTTCCAGCGCGTCCTTTTCCATGGCGAGTTCGGTGAGACGCGCCTTGACCACGTCGCCGATGGAGATGAGGCCCACCATCTGGTTGCCGTCCATCACCGGCATGTGGCGGAAGCGGCCATCGGTCATCTTCTGCAGCACGTCATTGGCGCGATCCTCGCGGCGGCAGCCGATGGTGTTCGCCGTCATGATGCTGTCCACGCTGTCGGCAAGGCAGGCGGGGCCGCGGCGACCAAGTTCGCGCACGATGTCTCGTTCCGACACGATGCCCGAAACCCGCTTGCCATCGGGCGAGACGATCACCGCCCCGATACGGCGGGTGGACAGCGTTTCGGCCACTTGTGCGACGGATGTTCCGGGCGGCACGGTGACGACGCCGTCATCGGCCTTGGTCTTCAGGATCTGGCTGACAAGCATGGGCTCCTCCCTCTTCCCTCGTTGTCAGAATGATGGTGCGCGTGCATCCGGCGTCTGTCAACGAAACTGTATGGCTTTACAGAGCCATGGCTTGCGGGGAGGATATGGCCGCTGTCTGGCCGGGGTGCGACGATGCGGGTGATGATGGGACTGGTTCTTGCGGCGGGTCTGGCCCTGCCCGCCATGGCGCAGGAGATGACGGCCACGACGCGCGCCTATGGGCGGGTGGTGGCCTTTCCCTTGGCCGAGGGCTTTGTCGGAGCCTATGAGAACGAGGCGGATGGAAGCTATCTGCTGGAATTCGTGCCCCAAGGAGAAAGCGTCGAGGAGTGGTCGCAGATGATCACCCTGTCGGCGGCGGAAGGGCTGGCGCGCAACCTGCCCGAGCCTTTGGATGTGGCCTCAACCATCGGCGCGGGGTTCCGCGAGGCCTGTCCCGAAACCTTCTGGGGATCGGATGAGGGCACGCAGGAGGTGTCCGGGGCGGAGGCGGCGCATCTGGTGATGTTTTCCTGCGGCAATGCGGGCGGGTATTCGGAAAGCGCGCTCATCCTCGTGGCGGTCGCTGGGGCGGATGTCTTTACCCTGCAATGGGCCGCGCGCGGAGAGGCCGCATCCGGCCAGACCCTGCCCGGCATGGCCGAGTGGCGGCCAAGGGGCGAGGCGCTTCTATCCCTGCGCCTCTGCCCGGTGGTAGAGGGGGAGGAGGCGCCCTACCCTTCCTGTCTCGAATAAGCCTCCAGCCGCGCGACCTCGCGCCGCAGGCCTTGCGCCAGCAGATCGGCAAAGCGGTTCAGACGCGCCACGCGCCCGTCATCGGCATGGCGGATCAGCCAGAAACTGCGCGTCAGCGCCACCTGTTCGGGGATGATCCGCCTCAGTTCCGGCGCGGCGGGAAGGGCGAAGTCATGCACCACGCCGACCCCTGCCCCAGCGCGCAGCCAGTTCAACTGCACCGAGACGGAATTGGAGGCCAGCGCCACCGTCCCGGCCCCCAGTTCGGCCAGGTAGTCGAGTTCCTTGTCATGGATCATGTCGGGGATATAGCCCACGAGGCGGTGGTGGCGCAGGTCCTGCGGCCCGGTCAGGGGGGCCGAGCGGGCAAGGTATTCGGGATGGGCGGCAAGGTGCAGGCGGTAATCGGTCAGTTTCTGCACGGTCAGGCGGCCCGCCGTCGGGCGGCTTACGGCGATGGCGAGATCGGCCTCGCGTTTCGACAGGTTGAAGACGCGGGGGAGTGCCACGATCTGGACCTCGAGGCCGGGATTGGCGTCGCAGATTTCCGCAAGCACCTGCGGCAGCAGATAGTTGGCGCAACCATCCGGCGCGCCGATGCGGATCTGGCCCGACAGGCCCTCGGGGCCGCTGAGCGCCTCGCGCGCGCCGTCCAGCGCGGTTTCGGCGCGTTCGGCATGGGGCAGAAGGCGGGTGCCCTCCTCGGTCAGGGCATAGCCTTGCGGGGATTTGGCGAACAATCGCGCGCCCATCGCCTCTTCCAGCCTTGCGATGCGGCGGCCAACGGTGGCCGCGTCGATCTTCAGCCGCTTGCCCGCGCCGGACAGGCTTTCGCTGCGGGCGACGGCAAGGAAGATGCGGAGGTCGTCCCAGTCCATTCGCGGTTGTCCTGCATTTTTGCAAAGCCTGTTTGAGTTCTTTCCTCTGTTTGCGGCATTTCCGCAAGGCTATTGTGCCGCCAACGCATTGAGGGAGGATCCCATGAAAGAGATCGGTCACTGGATCAACGGCAAGCATGTGAAGGGCACGTCGGGCCGTTTCGCCGACGTCTTCAACCCGGCGACGGGTGAGGTGCAGGCGCGTGTCGCGCTGGCGACCAAGGCAGAGCTGGATGCGGCCACTGCCGATGCCGCCGCCGCACAGGTGAAATGGGGGGCCACCAACCCGCAGCGCCGCGCGCGGGTGATGATGGAATTCGTGCGCCTTCTGAACCGCGACATGCAGAAACTGGCCGAGGTGCTGTCGTCGGAGCATGGCAAGACCGTTCCGGACGCCAAGGGCGACATCCAGCGCGGGCTGGAGGTGATGGAATTCTGCATCGGTGCGCCGCATCTGCTGAAGGGCGAGTTCACCGATAGCGCAGGCCCGGGGATCGACATGTATTCGATGCGCCAGCCCATCGGCGTGGCGGCGGGGATCACCCCGTTCAACTTCCCGGCGATGATCCCGATGTGGAAGATGGGCCCGGCGCTGGCCTGCGGGAATGCCTTCATCCTGAAACCGTCCGAACGCGACCCTTCGGTTCCCCTGATGCTGGCGGAGCTGATGCAGGAGGCGGGGCTGCCCGATGGCGTGCTGCAGGTGATCAACGGCGACAAGGAGTCGGTGGACGCGATCCTTGATAACCCGATCATCGCAGGGATCGGCTTCGTCGGGTCCACCCCTATCGCGGAGTACATCTACGGGCGCGGCTGTTCCAACGGCAAGCGCGTGCAGTGCTTCGGCGGGGCGAAGAACCACATGATCATCATGCCGGATGCCGACATGGATCAGGCGGCGGATGCGCTCGTCGGTGCAGGCTATGGCGCGGCGGGCGAACGCTGCATGGCGATCTCGGTCGCGGTGCCGGTGGGCGATGCGACGGCGGATGCGCTGATCGAAAAGCTGATCCCGCGGATCGAGAAGTTGAAGGTCGGGCCCTATACCGCCGGAAACGATGTGGATTACGGCCCCGTCGTCACGGCGGCGGCGAAGGCAAACATCCTGAAGCTGGTCGAATCCGGCGTGGCGCAGGGGGCGAAGCTGGTCGTGGACGGGCGGAACTTCAAGCTGCAGGGATACGAGGACGGGTTCTTCGTCGGGCCGCACCTGTTCGACCATGTGACCCGCGACATGGACATCTACAAGAAAGAGATTTTCGGGCCCGTCCTGTCGACCGTCCGCGCCAAGACCTATGAGGAGGCGCTGGCCTATGCGATGGACCATGAATATGGAAACGGGACCGCGATCTTCACGCGCGACGGCGATACGGCGCGCGATTTCGCGGCGCGGGTGAACGTGGGCATGATCGGGATCAACGTGCCGATCCCGGTTCCGCTGGCCTATCACACCTTCGGCGGCTGGAAGAAGTCGGCCTTCGGCGACCTGAACCAGCACGGGCCGGACGCGTTCCGCTTCTACACGCGGACGAAGACCATCACCTCGCGCTGGCCGTCGGGGATCAAGGAAGGCGCGAGCCTGAACTTCAAGCCGATGGATTGATCCATCCGCCGGACTATCTGCAAGGGGCCGCCTGAAAGGGCGGCCCTTTTCGCATGGGGCTTGATCGGAGCGGGTTGTGCTGGTCTCTTGCCACTGTCGGTTTGGATGGTGGCCTGATGGACTGGATGGCGGAACTGGGGGCGATACAGCCCGAGACACGCGCGGAGCTTGCCCATTTGCAGAAGCGGAGCCTGCCGCGCGGCCTTGACCTGTTTGCCCCCGGCGACCGGGCGCAGGGGTTTCCCGTGGTGCTGTCGGGGCGGGTGGAGGTCTATCTGACCGGGCCTTCGGGACGGGAAATCCTGCTTTACGCCGTCGAGGCGGGGCAAAGCTGCATCCAGACGACGCTGGGCCTGATGGGGGACGAACCCTATAGCGGCACCGCCGCCACCGTCAGCGAGGCCGAAGTGGTGACCATCCCCAAACCCCTGTTCCTGCGCCTGATGGACCGTGACGCGGCCTTCCGCGGCTTTGTCCTGCGGTCCTTCGGGCAGCGCATGGCCGACCTGACGCGCCTTCTTGAATCGGTGGCCTTCGGGCGGGTGGAGGCGCGGCTGGCAGGCGTCCTGCTGGATCTGGCCGAGGGCGGCGTGGTGCGGGCGACGCAATCCGACATCGCGGCGCGGATCGGATCGGCGCGCGAGGTCGTTTCACGCAAGCTGGACGCCTTTGCCAAGGCGGGTTGGGTGACGACGGACCGTGGCGAGGTCGTCCTGCGGGACGAAGCCGCCCTGCGGCGGGCGCGCGGAAATTGAGAACCGCGCGCGCCCTGTGATCAGGTCACAGACAAGACATTCATGATTCGCTATCCTTTCTGCATGTCCCCGGAGCTGGGGCAAAAGAGGGAAAGGGAACCATCATGCTGAAGAAGAATGTCGGTGGAATTGACCGGGTGCTGCGGATCGTGGTCGGGCTGGCGCTGCTGGCGGGGTTCTTCCTGAACGCCGACGCGGCCTATCGCTGGGCCTATCTCATCGGGATCGTGCCGCTGTTGACGGGGGTCATGTCGACCTGTCCGCTCTACTCCATACTCGGCCTGTCGACCTGCCCGATGAAGAAGGCCTGACCGACGTCACGCCGGAAAAGGATGCGCCGCCCAGACGGGCGGCGCGTCCCTCATTCCGCGGCCACGCGGCGGGGTTTCAGCATATCCTTGAGATAGCGCCCGGTATGGCTGCGCTCCACCTTGGCCACATCCTCGGGCGTGCCTTCGGCCACGATCTGCCCACCGCCATCGCCGCCCTCGGGGCCGATGTCGATGATCCAGTCGGCGGTCTTGATGACATCAAGGTTGTGTTCGATCACCACGACCGTATTGCCCTGTTCGACAAGTTCATGCAGCACTTCAAGAAGCTTGCGCACATCCTCGAAATGTAAACCTGTTGTCGGTTCGTCGAGGATGTAGAGTGTCCGCCCCGTCGCGCGCCGCGACAGTTCCTTGGACAGCTTCACCCGCTGCGCCTCGCCGCCTGACAGGGTCGTAGCCTGCTGGCCCACCTTGATGTAGCCAAGCCCGACCTGACAGAGCGCATCCATCTTTTCACGGATCGCGGGAACCGCCTGAAAGAAGCTTTGCGCATCCTCGCAAGTCATATCAAGAACGTCGGATATGCTCTTGTTCTTGAACTTTATTTCCAAAGTTTCCCGATTGTATCTCTGCCCCTTGCAGGTTTCGCAGGTGACATAGACGTCGGGCAAAAAATGCATCTCGATCTTGATGACACCATCGCCTTGGCAGGCCTCGCAGCGCCCGCCTTTGACGTTGAAGCTGAACCGTCCGGGCTGGTAGCCCCGCGCCTTGGCTTCGGGCAGGCCCGCGAACCAGTCGCGGATCGGTGTGAAGGCCCCCGTGTAAGTGGCTGGATTCGAACGCGGAGTCCGGCCGATAGGGCGCTGGTCGATGTCGATGACCTTGTCGAGATGTTCGAAACCCTTGATCGTCTCGCAAGGTGCCGGGGTTTCCCGCGCGCCGTTCAGGCGCATGGCGGCGGTCTTGAAGAGGGTTTCGATGGTAAGGGTGGATTTCCCCCCGCCTGACACGCCCGTTACGCAGACGAACTTGCCCAAGGGGAAGTCGACGGTAACGTCCTTGAGGTTGTTGCCCGTGGCGCCGACGACGGTGAGTTTCTTGCCATTCCCCTTGCGGCGGGTCTTCGGCACCGCGATCTCGCGCTGGCCTGACAGGTATTGGCCCGTCAGGCTGACCGGATCGGCGGCGACTTGCTGGGGCGTGCCGTGGCTGACGACGCGGCCGCCGTGGACGCCCGCGCCGGGGCCGATGTCGAAGACGTAGTCGGCTTCGCGGATCGCGTCTTCGTCATGTTCCACGACGAGGACGGTATTGCCTTGGTCGCGCAGGTTTTTCAGCGTGGTCAGCAGGCGGTCATTGTCGCGCTGGTGCAGGCCGATGGAGGGTTCGTCGAGGACGTAGAGGACGCCCGTCAGTCCGGAGCCGATCTGCGATGCCAGACGGATGCGCTGCGATTCCCCGCCCGACAGGGTGCCCGCGTTGCGCGAAAGCGTCAGGTAGTCGAGGCCGACATTGACAAGGAATCCAAGGCGTTCGCGGATTTCCTTCAGGATGGCGCGGGCGATTTCGTTCTTCTGGTTCGTGAGGTGGTCGGGAACCGTGCCGATCCAGGCAAAGGCTTCCTTGATCGACATGCGGACGACTTCGCCCACATGCAGGCCCGCGATCTTGACAGCCAGCGCCTCGGGTTTCAGGCGGTAGCCGTGGCAGGTGCCGCAGTTTCGGTTGTTCTGATACCGCTCGAACTCCTCGCGCACCCAGGCGCTGTCAGTTTCGCGGTAGCGGCGTTCCATGTTGGGAATGACGCCTTCGAAGACGCGGGAGACCTCGTAGATGCGGCCGCCTTCGTCATAGCGGAACCTGATCTCCTCATCGCCGGAGCCATAGAGGAAGAGTTGCTGGACATGCGCGGGCAGGTCCTTCCACTTCTTCTTGGGGTCGAATTCGTAGTGCTTGGCCAGCGCCTGAATGGTCTGCGTGAAATAGGGGCTTTTCGATTTCGCCCAAGGTGCCAGCGCGCCCTGCATCAGGGTCAGGCCCTGATCGGGTACGACGAGGCGGTCGTCGAAGAAAAGCTCCACCCCGAGGCCGTCGCAGGCCGGGCAGGCCCCGAAGGGCGCGTTAAAGGAGAAGAGGCGCGGTTCGATTTCGGGGATGGTGAAGCCCGACACCGGGCAGGCGAAGTTTTCCGAATAGGTGATGCGTTCGGGGTCGCCCTCCGCCGGCGCGGTTTCGAGGATCGCGATACCGTCGGCAAGGTCCAGCGCGGTGCGGAAACTGTCGGCGAGGCGCGTCTCGATCCCTTCGCGCACGACGATACGGTCGACCACCACGTCGATGTCATGGCGGAACTTCTTGTCCAGAGTGGGCGGTTCCTCAAGCTCGTAGAACTGCCCGTCCACCTTGACCCGCTGGAAGCCCTGCTTGCGGAGGTCGAGGAATTCCTTCTTGTACTCCCCCTTCCGGTCGCGGACGATCGGCGCCAGCAGATAGGCGCGCGTGCCTTCCGGCATGGCCATGACGGCATCCACCATGTCCTGCACCTGCATCGCGGTGATGGGCAGGCCGGTGGCGGGGCTGTAGGGCGTGCCGACGCGGGCGAAGAGCAGGCGGAGGTAGTCGTAGATCTCCGTCACCGTGCCCACGGTGGAACGGGGGTTCTTCGACGTGGTCTTCTGTTCGATGGAGATGGCGGGGGACAGGCCCGAGATATGGTCCACGTCCGGTTTCCCCATCATGTCGAGGAATTGCCGCGCGTAGGCCGAGAGCGATTCGACATAGCGGCGCTGCCCTTCGGCATAGATCGTGTCGAAGGCGAGCGATGACTTGCCGGAACCCGACAGGCCGGTGATGACCACAAGCTGATCGCGGGGAATGTCGAGATCGACCCCCTTCAGGTTATGCTCGCGCGCCCCGCGCACTTCGATGAACTTCTGTTCGGCCATGCCACACCCCCGGACGGATGCGGCAGAGATAGGGCATCGCGGGCGAGTCTCCAATCCAAAAATGTGAACATTCCATGAACAAGTCCAATCCCAACCGGGAAGTCGCCCGGCATTTCATCAACTGAGCGTTGCCCTCTTTACATATTCATTTTTTGCAATATGTTTGCGGCAAGATTTTCCCATGGAAAGGATATGCCATGATTGCGATCACTTCGGTTCCGCAGGCCATCGATCTGGCGAAACAGGGGCGGCTGACGCTGCTCGACGTGCGCGAGACGGGCGAGGTTGCGGCCTCCGGCACGGCGAAGGGGGCGGTGCATATCCCGCTGGGCCTGCTGCCCCTGAAGGCTGATCCCCGCTCTCCCGACTTTGACAAGCGGTTGGCGGGCAAGCCCGTCGCCGTCTTCTGCGCGGCAGGCGCGCGGGCGGGGCGTGCAGTGGCGCTGCTGGAACAGTTCGGGCATGAGGCCGTGAACATCGGCGGTTTCGGCGATTGGTGCGGCTGCGGCGGCGAGGTGCAGCCTCACGCCTGACGCGCCCGCCTGCGCGCCTGCAGCAGATGCACCGCGATGCCCGCAAGGCACAGCGGCAGACAAAAGGCGATGAGGCCGGAAGGCCCCATCGCCCCCACCATCAGCGCAAGCACGGGCGTCCCGGTCGTGGTGCCCACATTGCCCAGTTGCGCCACCGCGCCCGAGGCCCGGGCGCGGTCCTCCGCCGCCGGATTGAGTTGCGGGATGGAGGCGAAACTCGCCCCCTGCACGATCCCCATCGCGCCGGCCAGAAGGAAGGCCGCGACCAGCGCAATATCCCCCTGCCCCCAGCCCAGCCACAGCATCAACGTGGCCAGCACCCCGGCGGCATAGCCCACCTGCACCATGCCGACCGCCGTCAGGTAGCGCAGCCCCCAGACCCCCAGCGTCAGTGACACGGCGATGGAGAAAAGCGGCATTCCCGCCGCGGCCAGCGCGCGCTGGCCTTCCGGCAGGAGGGGCGGCAACAGGGTCAGGAGCGCCACATAAAGCGCGGTATAGAAGACAAAGCCCAAGGCAGGGGCCGCGATCCGGGGCGAGGCATAGATGGCCAGATGCTGCACAATCAGCCCGCTGCCCATGGTCAAGCTGGGCGCGGGCGGGTCATCGGGCAAAAGCAGGCGCAGGACCACGGCAAGTGCTGCCATCCATGCGGCATGGGTCAGGAACAGGGGCGTGATGCTGCCCTCAGCCAGAAGCGGTGGCCCGATGATCGCCAGCAGCGCATAGGTCACGCCGAAGAAGCTGCTCCACAGAGTCATCGCCAGCCCCTGATGACGCGGGGGGGCAATGCCCGCGATCATCGTCGGGCCCACGACGACGATGGCCAGATGCGAGACCCCCTCCAGCACCCGTGTCAGGATCAGCCCTGCATAGGGCAAGGGCAGCACCTGCACCGCCGAGACGGCAGCGCCAAGCGCCAAAGCCGCCACGATGGCCCGGCGCGGCCCGATGCGGGCGACCAGAAGCCCCGCCGTGGTGCCGAAGATCAGCCCGACGATGCCGACGATGGACACGATCAACCCGATCCCCGCCGCCCCCTGTTCCGGATAGCGCGCGGCCATCAGGTCGAAGGCGACCGACAGCTTGCCGAATTGCGCCGCCGATCCCAGCCCTGCCAGCCAGATCGCCAGCACCGTCACGACAGCGCGCATCCCCGCCCCTTCATCCGTTTTCAAATATCCTCGGGGGGAGGGCCGCAAGGCGGCCCGTGGGGGGCAGACAGCCCCCCTCCCCGGCCCGGCACCGGGCGCGGCGTCAGAAGTGCAGCGCGCGGCCGTAGGCGTCAAGCACCGCCTCGTGCATCATCTCGGACAGCGTCGGATGCGGGAAGACGGTGTTCATCAGGTCTTCTTCGGTCGTCTCCAGCGCGCGGCCCACGACGTAGCCCTGTATCAGCTCCGTCACTTCCGCGCCCACCATATGCGCGCCGAGGAGTTCGCCGGTCTTGGCGTCGAAGACGGTCTTGATCATGCCTTCCGATTCCCCCAACGCGATGGCCTTGCCATTGCCGATGAAGGGGAAGCGGCCGACCTTGATGTCGTAACCCGCCTCTTTCGCCTTCGCTTCCGTCAGGCCGACCGATGCCACTTGCGGGTGGCAATAGGTGCAGCCCGCGATGGAGTTGGGCTTGATCGGGTGCGGATGCTTGCCCGCGATCAGTTCGGCGACCATGACGCCTTCGTGGCTGGCCTTGTGCGCCAGCCAGGGCGCGCCCGCGATGTCGCCGATGGCGTAGAGGCCCTCGACGCCCGTGCGGCAGTATTCGTCGGTGATGACATGGGTGCGGTCGATCTTCACTCCCAAGGCTTCCAGCCCGAGGTTTTCCACGTTGCCGACGATGCCCACGGCGGAGATCACCGTGTCGAAGTCATGTGTCTCGATCTTGCCGCCCACCTCGATATGCGCGGTCACGCCGACGCCCGGCTTGCGGTCCAGTTTCTTCACGCCCGCCTTTTCAAGGATCTTCATTCCCTGCTTGACGAATTGCTTCTTGGCGAAGGCGCTGATGTCGGCATCCTCGACGGGAAGGATGCGGTCCATCACCTCCACCACGGTCGTATCCGCGCCCAGCGTGTTGAAGAAGGAAGCGAATTCGATGCCGATGGCGCCGGAGCCGATGACGAGCAGTTTCTTCGGCATGCGCTTGGGTTGCAGCGCGTGCTTGTAGGTCCAGACGAGGTCGCCATCCGCCTCCAGCCCCGGCAGTTCGCGGGCGCGCGCGCCGGTGGCGAGGATGATGTGCGGGGCGGTGAGGTCTTCCACGCCCTTGTCGGTCTTGACGCTGACCTTGCCCTTGGCGGTGACGGTGGCCTGTCCCATCACAACGGCGATCTTGTTCTTCTTCATCAGGTGGCCGATGCCCGACGACAACTGCTTCGCCACCCCGCGCGAGCGGGCGACGACGGCGGGCAGGTCATAGCCGATCCCGTCCGCCTTGAGCCCGAATTCCTTGGCGCGGTGCATCAGGTGGAACACTTCCGCCGACCGCAGCAAGGCCTTCGTGGGGATGCAGCCCCAATTCAGGCAGATGCCGCCCAGATGTTCGCGTTCGACGATAACGACCTTCTGGCCCAGTTGCGCCGCCCGTATCGCGGCGACATAGCCGCCGGGACCTGCACCGATCACGATCACATCATAGGCTGCGGCCATGGGTTTCCTCCCTCAAAGAAATTGGTTTGGCCTTAAACTATTTTTCCCACCCAAGCAACGAAGGCCGCGCCGGGGGCCTATGCACGGGCTGCATGGCTAGCCGGCCTCCTTCAGGCGGCGGACTTCGGCCCCATAGCCGCCCTGATCCAGCCAGTCCTGCTCTTCCGGCGTGCTGAACCGACCCAGCGCTTCGTTCCGCCCCGGAAAGCGGCCGAAGCGGGCGATCACCGCCTGATGCGCACGGGCATGCAGCGCCATCTCGGGATCCGACGACAGCCGCTCTTCCATCAGGCGCACGGCGGTCGCCTGATCCGCGGGATCTTCCGAATGTTCGAAGGGCATGTAGAAGAATTGCCGCTCGGGTTCCGGGGCATCCATGTCCCATCCCTCTGCCACGGCCCGCCTTGCGGCGGCCAGCGCCAGCGGATCGGTGGCGAAACTCTCGGCACGACCGCGGAACATGTTGCGCGGCAACTGATCGGTCAGGATCAGGAAGGCAAGGCTGCCGACCGTCCCCTCCACCCAATGCTCCAAGCCGCCGTCGCGCGCGGCGGTCCAGATATCCACGAACCTGTCACGGCAGGTGGCATCCAGCACCTCGCCCCCGGCATACCAACCATCGGGTCCCACCTCGTCCAGCCAGAAATCGAGGAGTTCGATCGGGTCCGACATGGCGCTTCCCTCCCTGCTTGAAGGCCGAAGGTGGCAGGGAAAGCCACAGCGCGCAACCGACGATTGCCGGGGCGCGGCCTGCGGCCCTCAGCGATCCTTGTCGATCACCGCCGCCGCCGCGACCGACGAGGCGGTCGGCACGATGAAGGCAGAGGGCGCGGTGCTTTCCGGCGCGGCGCGGCGTGTCATCCGCCAGACGGCATAGCCCGTCAGCGCGACGTAAAGCGCCGAGATGAACAGGAAGAACCCGCCCGCCCCCACCTGCTGCATCAGCCAGCCCGTGACCAGCGGCCCGAAGATCGCCCCGAAGCCGTTCAGGAAGATCATCCCCGCGCTGGCGGCGGCCATGTCATCCTTGGACAGGAAGTCGTTGGTATAGGCGATGAGCAGCGCATAGACCGGGTTGGTGATCCCCCCGAGCAGGAGCGCCGCAACCAGATAGCCCCAGAAGGGCAACGGGAAAAGCCCCGCGATCAGCATCGTCCCGGCGGCGATGCCCGAAAGCGAGGTGATCAGCAGGCGGCGGTCCATCCGGTCCGACAGCCAGCCGATGGGATATTGCAGCACGAGGCCACCCACATAAAGCGCACCCACGAAGATGGAGATGTCGCGCACCGACAGCCCCTCCATCGCGCCCCAGACCGAGGCCATGCCGAACATGGCCGAGAACACCCCCCCGGTCAGCAGCATCCCCGCGCAGCCAAGCGGCGAGATGCGGAACAGCGCGCGGAAGGACAGGGGTTTCGTCGTCTCGAAGGTGGGCGCGGGCGTGGGGGCCAGCAGGATGGGCATGAAGGCCAGCGACACGAGGACGGAAGGAATGACGAATAGCACGAAGCCCGAGGGATCGCCGACGTTCAGGATCGCCTGACTGGCGATGATCCCCACCATCTGCACGATCATATAAGCCGAAAGCGCCTGCCCCCGCGTCTCGTTCGTGGCGGCATTGTTCAACCAGCTTTCGGCGGTGATGTAGATGCCCGAAAAGCAGAACCCGATCAGCACCCGCAACGCCGTCCACACGACCCAGTCGGCGGCGACGGGATAGACGACCAGCACCGCCGAGATCAGCGACCCCAGCGCCGCGAAGACGCGCACATGCCCCACCTTGCGGATCAGCGAGGGCGCGACCTGCGACCCGATCAGGAAACCCGCGAAATAGGCCGACATGACGATGGAGATCTCATAGGTCGAGAATCCCTCGATCGCCCCCCGGATGCCCAGCAGCGTGCCCTGTATCCCGTTCCCCACCATCAGCAGCATCACGCCCAGAAGCAGCGGCCAGGAGGTGGAGATGACGCGGATCATGGGGCACCGAAGCGATGGAATGAAAACAGCATAGCACCCCGCAGGGATGTGCGGGGCCGGAATACGACGCAGGCCGTAGCGCGCCCGTCAGGGAATGAGAAGCGAGGAATCGCCGTAGCTGAAGAAACGATAGCCCTTCGCCACCGCATGGGCATAGATCCGCCGGATGCGCTCTGGCCCCATCAGCGCCGAGACGAGCATCATCAGCGTCGACTTTGGCAGGTGGAAATTCGTCATCAGCGCATCGGTGACGCGGAAGCGATAGCCGGGATAGATGAAGATGTCGGTCGGACCCGTCCAAGGCTGCATCACGCCCTGTTCGTCGGCGGCGGATTCGATCAGGCGCAGCGCGGTGGTGCCCACCGGGATGATGCGGCCCCCTGCCCGTTTCGTCGCGTTGATCTCTGCCGCCGCGCCGGGGGTGATCTGGCCCCATTCGGCATGCATCCTGTGGGTGGTGACGTCCTCCACCTTCACCGGCAGGAAGGTGCCCGCGCCGACATGCAGGGTGACTTCGGTGAACTCCACCCCCTTTGCCGCCAAGGCACGCAAGAGAGCCTCGTCGAAATGCAGCGAAGCGGTGGGCGCGGCCACCGCTCCGGCATGGCGTGCGAAGACCGTCTGGTAATCGGTGGCATCCTGCGCATCCGGCGCCCGTTTCGCGGCGATATAGGGCGGCAGCGGCATCGCCCCCGCCTCGGCCAGAGCCGCGTCGAAATCGTCGCCCAGCAGATTGAAGGTCAGCCGCAACTCCGTCTCGCCCCTCTCGGCCACGGTCGCGGACAGGCGGTCGGAGAAGACGATGACCTCCCCGGCATTCACCTTGCGGAGCGGCTTGGCCAAGGCGCGCCAGCCTTCCGCCGCAGGTTCCAGCAGCGTCACTTCGACCTTGGCCACGGCCTCGCCCCGTCTGCGGTGCCCGGTCAGGCGGGCGGGGATCACCTTGGTATTGTTCAGGATGAGCCGGTCGCCGGGGCGGAAGATGGAGGTCAGGTCATAGACATGCCGGTCCTCGATACCATCCCCTTCGGCCAGAAGCAGGCGGGCATGGGTGCGCGGGCGGGCGGGCCGGGTGGCGATCAGGGCTTCCGGCAGGTCAAAGTCGAAATCGGAAAGCTTCATCCGTCTGGGTTTCCAAGTCTGGGCGGTTCCCCCCGGAACAGGTCGCGGAACATGCCGGGCGTAAATATCGACAGCGGATTGACCGAAACCAGCGCGCGGTCCTTGCTGCCCCGGACCTTGTAGTTGAACCCGAACAGCCCTTCACCGCGCCGTGTCAGGACCGACCCGATGCTGTTCAGGATGTAGATGGGCGACACCACCCCTTGCAAGGCCAGCGCGCCACTTTCCGTGCCATAGACCCCGGCCATCGACACGCCGATGGAATTGCCCACGGCCGAGCCACGCGAAATCTCCACCACATCGGGCGTCAGGATGAAATCCCCCTGCGCCTGCCCGAAGAACAGCCCCTCGCCGTTCAACTGCTCCAATATGCCCACGACCGAGACGGCATTCAGCAGTTCCGCCAGAACCGGCGCATCGACGACGCGGAAGTTGCGGATATCGGCACGCCCGTCATAGCTGCCCCGCTCTGGTCGCGGCACCAGTTGCAGATCAAGCTCCCCCCCCCGCGCCGAGGCAAAGACCCCGGCCGAGGCCAGAACGCCCCCCGCATTGTCCGACCGGATACGGAAGGCCGCGCCGTGGCGCTGCGGCACCACCGTGCCGGTGATCGCGGCACTGTCATTGACCAGCGCCGAGAAACTGCCGTTGAACCCTCCGCGCGAGGTGAACTCGCCCCGGAAGCGCGTCAGGGAAATCGATTCGGTCACGCGCAACCTGTCCAGCGCGATGGTCAGGGGGATGTCGGCCCCCTCGCCATCCGCGCCGTCGCCAGTATCGGCGGGCTTGCGCCGCAGGTCCGCCGTGCCGCCCGTCACCGTCACCGCGACGGACCGCCCCTCGCCCCGGCCCAGCACCTGCACGCTGCCTGTCATCCAGTCGCCCAGTTCCACATTGTCGAAACTGGCCCGCTCCAACTGCCCATCCGGGCGCAGGGTGACGTTGCCCTCGGCCGAAAGCCCCGGCGCGGTCAGGGTCAGGCGGTCGATGCGCGCGGGCCTTCCCAGCGTCGCCGCCACCTCCAGCCGCCCTGTCCCCGCCGCGGGCTTGGTCCATCCCGTGCCGGGAATGGCCAGCGCGATGCGGTTCAGGTCCGACACCAGACGCAGCCGCGCGGGTTCGCCCTTGGGCAGGTCGATGGTGACCGTGCCGGTCCCGCTGCCCTGCGCCAAGGCCTCGGGCAGGCCAAGGCCGAATTCCTCGATCGTGCGGCGCGACAGTTCCACCGTGCCCTCGATGCTGGCGGGCGGGGCCTCCTTGCCGAAGGGCTGCAGGAAGGACACGTCGAAAGGCACTTGCCCGATGGTCCCCGGCCCGGCCACCCGCAGCCCGCGCGGATCGGCCGAAAGCGACAGGTCGGGCGCCGCCACCACCTTGCCCAGAACCAGCCTTTCGCTGCGGAAATCCGTCACCCTGCCCGAAACCGAAAAGACCACATCCTCGGCCGTCAGGCGCGGCAGCAGCGGAAAGCGCAGCGTCGCCTCCAGCCGCGCCTGCCCGTCGCCCAGTTCGACCTCGCGCCCCGCCTTGGCCAGAAAACCGAAGGGCGGTTCGTCCAGCAGCGACAGCGCCGCCGTCAGGCTGGAAGAGGTGCGCAACTGCACCTCGGCCTGCGACGGGCGCTTGGTGATGTCCAGCACCGAAAAGACCGACCCCGCCATGTCGATCACCCCGCCCTTGGGGGGCGTGACCGATCCCTTGCTGACCACCATCGTATAGGTCATCCCTTCGATCGTGGCATAACCGTCGGCCGCGCGGATCGGCGGCAGCGTGCGTAGGAAACGGACGTCCGCCCCGAAGAAATCATAACCCAGCGACAGCACCGGCTCCTTCCCCGGCGCGATGCGCAGCGCGGCCTGCACGTCCTTCAGCGTGCCTTCCAGAACGTTCGCCTCCAGCCATTCCCGCGTGCGCGCCACAAGGTTTACGGGCCACAGCGCCAGCAGTTCCGTGTGGTCGATACTGTCCAACGCCAGATCGACGGCGGCAGTCCATCCGCCTTCGCCCGCGCTGATCTGCCCCTTGGCCGAAAGGCGACGCCCCGCTTCCACCAGCGCCACCTGCCCTATGTCGATGCGGAAGGGATCGACTGTCAGCCGCAGGTCCAGCGCGCCCTCACTGAAGCGCACGGGCTGCACGAACAGCCCCGCCGGATCGACCTGCATCTCGGAAATGTGGATCTGGCTGAGGAAGGCCTCGGGCAGCCTTGCGCCAAGAGGGCCAGTCAGGATCGCGCCGCCGGCATCGGTCAGGTACGAATGCCCCGATGCCTTCAGCCGGAGCGTGGCGCTTTCGACGGTCACGTCGGTCAGGTTCACGCGGCCCTTTTCGGGATCATAGCCCAGCGTCATCTCGGCCCGGTCGAAGGAAATTGGCACCGCCGCCTCGGTCGGGCGCAGCGCTCCGGCCCCGAAGGAAAGCGCGGCCTCCATCCCCGTGATCCCCTCGGCGGCCAGAGTCGCCGACACCTGCCCTGAGATCGGCGCATCCGCCGCGCCAAGGGGGCCGAGCGGCGGGACCATCGCGGCAAGGTCGGCGGCGGCGATGCGGTCCACCGTGGCGCTGATGCGCGCGCTATCCTCGCCCTTGCGGGTGATGGCGGTCACTTGCGCCTGTGCCGGTGCGCCGCCCTGCCCCATCAGGGTCAGCCCCGCTTCGGCGCGCAATTCATCCGGCAGGTTCTCCAGCCGCAGCCGCCCGTCACCCAGTTCCCAGACCCGCCCGCTGCGCTGATCCGTCAGGGTCAGCGTCAGCGCATCCGCCTCCACCCGCTGCAGATCGGCAAGCGCCGGGGCCGCAAAGGCCCTGTCGATGGCCGCGAAAAGCGCGGCAAGGCTGTCCACCTGCAACGCGCCCTGCCCGCCGAACACCAGATCCAGCCGCCCGTCGCGATCCCGCGTCAGGTCGATCCGCGCGCCGGACAGGCGCAGGCTGCGCGCCCGAAGCTGCCCGCTGCGCAGGGCATCGGCGGAAAAGGCGATCCGCGCCTCGGGCAGGATCAGGGTCGGCGTGCCCTCCCGGTTCAGCAGCCGCAGGTCATCCAGCCGCAGGCGGAGGACCCACTCCTCGTCCACCTCCAGTTCCACCGAACCGATGGCCAGCGCACTTTCGGGAAAGGCGGGCCCCAGCGCGCGGTTCAGCCGTGCCTCTGCCTCGGCCACGGCCCAGACCGGAAGCCGCAGATGCGCCCCCGTCAGACCGAGAAGCGCAAATCCACCGCCGAACAGCACAAGGATCAGGGCAAGGAGGCCGAACAGGCCATTGCGCAGCGCCCGCCGCCGCGGCGGTGCCGCGCCCGCGGCAGGCCCCTGCGGCCCGCTGCTTTCCTGCCCGATATCGGCCACCTCGCGCAATCCCTCCGTCGCGTGCCGCGCTGCCACCACCGCGACATCCTGCGGCGGGATTGCCTTTATCTTCCCCCGAAGGCAACTAGAACGCAAAGGATTGATCCTCACAAGGCAAGGAGCCGCACATGATCACCGCAGGCGCGACCGCCCCCGATTTCACCCTGCCGCGCGATGGCGGGACGGATGTCACCCTCTCCGCCTTCCGTCCCGGCAAGGTCGTCCTTTACTTCTACCCCAAGGACGATACCCCCGGCTGCACGCTGGAAGCGCAGGATTTCACCGCCCGTCTGGCCGAATTCACCGCCGCCGGAACAACCGTGATCGGCGTCAGCAAAGACAGCGTGAAAGCGCATGACAAGTTCTGCAAGAAGCATGGTCTTGGCGTCATCCTCGCCAGCGACGAGAACGGCCACACCTGCGAAGACTACGGCGTCTGGGTGGAAAAGAGCATGTACGGCAAGACCTATATGGGCGTCGAACGCACCACCGTCCTGATCGATGGCACGGGCAAGGTGGCGCAGGTCTGGAACAAGGTCTCGGTCAAGGGTCATGCCGACGAGGTTCTGGCCGCCGCCAAGGCGCTCTGATGCAAACGCTGGCCGATATGGCGGTGGAGGTTCTGACCACCGCCGACGGGCGCGCCAAGACGGCGCTGGGTCGTCGTCATGCGGCGGCGTGGTTTGCCGCGCGTGCTGCGGGCGCGCCCCTGCCCATCGGGCAGGCGGAACCGCCCCTGCGCCCCGCCCGTCCGGCCAAGCCCGATCTGCTTGACCCCCGCGACGTGCCGCGCCGCAGGCCCGGCACGCCCGCCGGGCGCATCGCGCTGCTGCATGCGGTGGGGCATATCGAACTCAACGCCGTCGATCTGCATTGGGACATCATCGCCCGTTTCACCGCCCATCCGATGCCCTTGGGATTCTATGACGACTGGGTGAAGGCCGCCGATGAGGAGGCCAAGCATTTCAACCTGATCTGCGACTGTCTGGAGGCGATGGGGAGCCACTACGGCGCCCTGCCCGCCCATGCCGGGATGTGGCGCGCCGCCGAGGATACGGCGGATGACCTGCTCGGACGCCTTGCCGTGGTGCCCATGGTGCTGGAGGCGCGGGGGCTGGATGTGACGCCGGGCATGATCGACATCTTCCGCAAGGCGGGCGAGACGGGCCCCATCGCCGCGCTGGAAACCATCTATGCCGAAGAGGTGGGACATGTCGCCTATGGGTCGAAATGGTTCAACTGGCTGTGCGGGCGCGAGGGGCTGGACCCCAAGGAGGTCTTCCACGATCTGGTGCGCAGGTATTTCCACAGCACGCTGAAGCCCCCGTTCAACGAGGAAAAGCGCGCCGAGGCGGGTCTCCCGCCCGATTTCTACTGGCCGCTGACCGAAGGGGCCGGGGCCTGAAACGGGCCCATCGGCGGGATTTTGCCGACATTCGGCGGATTCCGCGCCCATTTTCCACCCATCCGGTCAAATCGGTTGCGAGGTGGGAACGCGCTGGCTAATCAGAAGGCGCCTCCGCTTGGGAGCTTTTCGCCCGTCCTTTTCAGCAACGTACGGAACCCCACCAAGTGCTGACGCATGCCGCCTACCGGATCAACGCCACGCTCGAGCGTTATCTCCCCGAACAGCGCCTATTCCTCCGTTCCGATACCGATACCCGATTCATCCGCCTTCGCCCGGTAACCCAGCTTGTCGCGATCTGCGGCGCCTCGATGTTCGTGGCATGGACGATCGTCGCCACCGCGATCCTGATGATGGACAGCATCGGCGCCGGTTCGTCGCGCGAACAGGCGCAGCGCCAGCAGGCGATGTATGTCGAACGGCTCAACCTGCTCTCTGCCGACCGCGATCTGCGCGCAGAAGAAGCGGCCCGGGCGCAGGAACGTTTCAACCTCGCCCTCGAACAGGTTGCCGCGATGCAGGAACGCCTCCTCGCCTCCGAAGACCGCCGGCGGGAACTGGAAACGGGCATCGAAGTCATCCAGTCGACCCTGCGCCGCACCATCCAGGAACGCGACGAGGCGCGCGGCAAGGCCGAAGAGGCGACGCTGGCACTGGCCGAAACCACCGGCTCCACCCGGAGCGACGAGGGCCGCGCGCGCGATACCGTGGCCACGCTGGCCATCCTGACCGACGCGCTGGGATCGGCTGCGCAGGAACGCGACCTGATGGAAGGCGCCGCCGCCAAGGCCGCCGAACGCGCCGACGAAATCCTTGCCGAAAAGCGCGCGCTGCAACGCCAGAACGACGAGATTTTCGCCCGCCTCGAAGAGGCCGTGACCGTTTCGATGGAACCGCTGGACAAGATGTTCCGCGATGCGGGGCTGTCGCCCGACGACCTGATCGAAACCGTGCGCAAGGGCTATTCCGGCATGGGTGGGCCACTGACGACCACGCTCTCCACCTCGGGTGCCATATCCTCGCCCGACCTGACGCGCGCCAATGAGGTGCTTCAGGGCCTCGACCGGATGAACATGTATCGCATCGCGGCCTTCAAGGCCCCCTTCGCGATGCCCGTGAACACGCCCGTCCGCTATACCAGCGGCTTCGGTGGCCGGAACGACCCCTTCGGTCGCGGTTTCCGCCGGCATGAGGGGCAGGATCTGGCCGGTGCCTACGGTGCGCCCATCCTTGCCACCGCCGACGGCGTCGTGACCTATGCCGGATGGGAAAGCGGCTATGGCCGTCTCGTGAAGATCCGCCACGACTTCGGGATCGAGACGCGCTACGCCCACATGTCGCAAATCCGCGTCAACGTGGGCGATCGGGTATCGCGCGGGGACCGGATCGGTGATATGGGCAATTCTGGACGCTCCACGGGAACGCATCTTCATTACGAGATCCGTATCGGGGGCGAGGCAATCAACCCGATGACCTTCATAAAGGCAGCGAGAAATGTTTTCTAAGAGCCGAATCAACGAGCCGGGCCCGAAGCAGGCCGATGCGGATAAGCCCAAGGCACCGGAGACCAGCGTGACCAAACCCAGCACGGATTATGCGCCCGCGGCCCCCAAGGGCAAGGCGGCGGCTTCGGTTCTTTCCTCCGACCTCACGGTGGTCGGCAACCTGCGCACCACCGGCGACATTCAGGTGGAAGGCACTGTCGAGGGCGATATCCGCGCCCATCTCCTGACCGTGGGCGAAAGCGCCACGATCCGGGGGGAGATCGTCGCCGACGACATCGTGGTGAATGGCCGCGTCATCGGCCGCGTGCGCGGCCTGAAGGTGCGCCTCACCTCCACCGCCCGGGTCGAGGGCGACATCATCCACAAGACCATCGCCATCGAAAGCGGCGCGCATTTCGAAGGCTCGGTCCAGCGTCAGGACGACCCGCTTGCGCAGGGCCGTCCCTCCATGGCCAGCGCCGCACCCGCCGCGCCGACGCCCAAGCCGGAAGAACCCTGATCCTGTTCCCCTTCGCGGGACATGTCGCAGGGGCGCCCACCGGGCGCCCCTTTCATATTCAGCCCCAGGCGATGGCGCGGCGGTACAGATGCCATGACGCATGGCCCAGCACGGGCAGCACGACGAACAGCCCCAGAAAGCCGGGCAGCATGCCCACGAAGAGCAGCACCGCAATGAAGGCCCCCCAGCCCAACATGATGACCGGGTTCTCGCGCACCAGCGCCAGTGAGGTCAGCATCGCGGTGACGAAATCCACCTCCCGGTCATCCAGCAGCATCGGCAGGCTTACCACCGTCAGCGCATAGAGCAACGTCGCGAAGACCGCGCCCACCGCCGTGCCGAAGGCCAGCATCATCATCCCCTCGGGTGTCAGGAACACCGCCAGCGATGACGAGACGTTGGTCATCGTGGCCTTCCCAAGGAACAGCGCAAAGATCATGTGCGACAGGAAATTCCAGAACAGGAAAAAGACCACGATCACCGCCGCCATCGACGGGATCTGCCGATCCTTCTGCCGCAGCACCGCGCCAAGGATTTCCGACAGCACCATCCCCTGCCCCGCCTCGCGCCTCCGGCTGATCTCGTACAGGCCGCAGGCGATGAAGGGGCCAAGGATCGGAAACCCGGCCGCGGCGGGGAGCGTCCACCACATCTGCCCCTTGGCCGTGAAAGCAAAGGTCAACAGCCACCCCCCCGCCACATAGACGCTGGCAAAGAAGGCCCCATAGGCCGGATGCGCCACGAAATCCCGCCACCCCTCGCGCAGCGCATGGCGCAGATCGCCCGCATCCAGCGAAAGCACCTCCGGCAGCGCCGCAGGTGGCGCGCCTGTCTGATCGGTCATCCTTCCCTCCCGTTTTTCCGCAAGGGTAAAACGCGGGGCAAGCGCCTTGAAAGATGTATTTGCGATGCCGCCTTAATCCTCGGCGGTGGCCTCGGCCCGCGACTTGCCCGCCACGTCCATGGCCAGAGTTGCCGCCATGAAGCGATCCAGATCGCCATCCAGCACGCCCTGCGTGTCGGAGGTTTCCACCCCCGTCCGCAGATCCTTCACCATCTGATAGGGCTGCAACACATAGGACCGGATCTGGTTCCCCCATCCCGCCTCGCCCTTGGCGGCGTGCTGGGCGTTGATCTCGGCGTTCCGCTTGTCCAGTTCCATCTGGTAAAGCCGCGACTTCAGCGCGTTCATCGCGATCTCGCGGTTCTGGTGCTGTGACTTCATCGACGAGGTCACGACGATCCCCGTCGGCAGGTGGGTGATCCGCACCGCCGAGTCGGTGGTGTTCACGTGCTGCCCGCCTGCGCCGGAAGAGCGATAGGTGTCGATGCGGATCTCGCTGTCCGGCACCACGATCTCGATATTGTCATCCACCACCGGATAGACCCAGACGGAACAGAAGGACGTGTGCCGCCGCGCCGCCGAGTCATAGGGCGAAATCCGCACCAACCGATGCACGCCCGATTCCGATTTCAGCCAGCCATAGGCGTTCTGCCCCGTAATCTTGTAGGCCGCCGACCGGATGCCCGCCTCTTCGCCCGCGGTTTCCGACTGCAACTCGACCTTGTAACCCTTCTTCTCGGCCCAGCGGACATACATCCGCGCCAGCATCGACGCCCAGTCACAGCTTTCCGTGCCCCCGGCACCGGCGTTGATTTCAAGGAAGGTGTCGTTGCCATCCGCCTCGCCGTCCAGCAGCGCCTCAAGCTCCTTCGCGGCGGCCACCTCGACCAGACCGCGCAGGGCGGCCTCTGCCTCGGCGACGATCTCCTGATCGCCCTCGGCCTCGCCCAGTTCGATAAGTTCCACATTGTCGCGCAGCCCGCTTTCGATCATCCGGTAGGTCGACACGGAATCCAGCAACGCCTGCCGCTCGCGCATCAGTTTCTGCGCCTTTGCCGGATCGTTCCACAGATCCGGCGCCTCGATCATAGCATCGAATTCCTCAAGGCGGTGGGGCGCCGTCTCCCAATCCATCCGCTGCGCAAGCAGTTTCAGCGACTTGGAAATCGCATCGACATTGTTCTGCGTCTCAGAGCGCATGGGCGTTTCGTCCTGTCTGTGGCACGGAAATCAGGTGTTGCGCGGGGTGTAGCGTGACCGGGCGCGGCGGGCAAGGCCCGCCCCCGCGCGCCCGGTCGGGCTAGTAAAGCCCCCCGGCGGAAAGCGTGCCGAAATCGGCCTTCTCCGGCAGGACGGCGGTTTCCCCGGTGGCGGTGGTCACCGTCGTCTCGCCCCCGCCATCCACCTCGCCATAGGCAAAGAGCGGCAGGTTCGACCCCATGGCAAAGCCGCCATCGACCATCATGTCCAGACCGATGATCCCGTCTACATCGTTGCGGAAATACTCCACCTGCACATTCGGGCCCGAGGCATCATCCGGCAGCAGCGCGCCGCTGAAACGGTCCAGCTTCACCCAGCGCCCGCCTTCCGGCACGCGGAACTCCGTCCCGCCGAAACGCTCCACCGCCTTCTGCATGAACTCCTGGAACACCGGCGCGCAGAGACCGCCCCCCGAAGCCCCCGACCCAAGGCTGCGCGGCTGGTCATAGCCCATATAGCAGCCCGCCACGATGTTCGAGGTATAGCCGATGAACCACACATCCTTGGCGTCGTTCGTGGTGCCCGTCTTGCCCGCCACCGGCACCGGCAGGTTCACCGCCCGCGCCGCCGTGCCGCGATCCACCACGCCCTCCATCATCGACGTCAGCTGATAGGCGGTGATGGCATCCATCACCCGCTCCCGCTCGGACCGGATGGTCACGCCCTGCCCTGCGGGCAGACTGGCCGTGGCGCAATCCTCGCAGATGCGCTGGTCGTGGCGATAGATCGTCCGCCCGAACCGGTCCTGCACGCGGTCCACCAGCGTTGGCTCCACCCGCTCGCCGCCATTGGCGAACATCGCATAGGCGGCCACCATCTTGAACAGCGTCGTTTCCTGCGCACCCAGCGCATTGGCGAGGAAGGGCCGCATCGGGTTGTAGACCCCGAACCGTTCGGCATAAAGCGCGACCGTCTCCATCCCGATCTCCTGCGCGATCCGCACCGTCATCAGGTTCCGCGACTGTTCGATCCCCGTCCGCACCGGGGTGGGGCCGTAGAATTTGTTCGACGCGTTCTTCGGCGTCCACAGCCCCTCGGCCGTCTCCACCTCGATGGGCGCGTCCACCACGATCGTGCCGGGGGTGAACCCGTTGTCCAGCGCCGCCGCAAAGACGAAGGGCTTGAAGCTGGACCCCGGCTGCCGCGTCGCCTGCGTGGCGCGGTTGAAGACCGAATCCTGATACGAGAACCCGCCCTGCATCGCGATCACGCGCCCCGTGAAGACGTCCATCGCCATGAACCCGCCCTGCACCTCGGGCACCTGCCGCAGCGACCAGCGCAGGAAACTGCCATCCGCGTCCGACGTCACCGCCCGCACCAGAACCACATCGCCCACCGACACCAGATCCCCGGCGCTGCGGGCCTTGGGGCCGGTCGATCCATCGGCATTGCGCTTGCGCGCCCATGTCACATCCTCGGCGGGGATCCAGTGGCCATCCTCGTCATCTTCCACCCCCTCGATGCCGATCCGGGCGTCATTCTCGCCCACCTCCAGCACCACCGCAGGCTTCCACCCTGCGATGTCGCGCGGCACTTCCACCTCGGCCAGCGCAGGCCGCCAGTCGCCAAGCTGTTCCGCCGTCAGAACCTTGCCCGTCCCGCGCCAGATGCCAAGGCCGCGGTCGAACCGCTCCAGCCCGTCGCGCAGCGCCTTGGCCGCCACATCCTGCAATTCCGGATCGACCGTCGCGCGGATCGACAGCCCGCCGCCGAAGAACTCCGCCTCGCCGAAGGTGGTGGAAAGCTGGCGGCGGATCTCGTCGGTGAAATAGCTGCGCGGCGGCAGCGCCTCGCGGAAGGCGGGGTAATCGCCGTTCTGCACTGTCAGAAGCGGCTTCTCCGCCTCGGCCCGCGCCTCGTCGCGGGTGATGTAACCATCCTCCGCCATCCGGTTCAGCACATAGGCCCGCCGTTCAAGGGCGCGCTCCTTGTTGCGCACGGGGTGCATCTCGGACGGGGCCTTGGGCAGCGTCGCCAGATAGGCCGCCTCGCCGGGGGTCAGCGCGGAAAGCGGCTTGTTGAAATAGGTCTGCGCCGCCGCCGCCACGCCATAGCTGTTCTGCCCAAGGAAGATCTCGTTCAGGTAAAGCTCAAGGATCTTGTCCTTCGACAGCGTCTCTTCCAGCCGCGAGGCAAGGATGATCTCCTTGATCTTGCGCTCCCCCGTCCGATCGCCCGAAAGCAGGAAGTTCTTCATCACCTGCTGCGTGATGGTCGAGGCCCCGCGCAACTCCTGCCCCCGGCTGATCACCGCGTCACGGAAGGCCGCCGCCATGCCTGTCACGTCATAGCCGTGATGGGTGTAGAAATTCTTGTCCTCGGCGCTGATGAAGGCATGCTTCACCACATCGGGGATATCCTCGATCGGCACGAACAGGCGGCGTTCCTGTGCGAATTCGTCGATGATCCGCCCCTCGCCCGAATAGATCCGGCTAATCGTCGGGGGGGCATATTGCGCAAGGCTCTCATGGCTGGGCAAGTCACGGGAATACATGTAGAAAATCCCGCCCACCGTCAGCGCGGCAAACAGGATGCCCAGCGTGACCGCCGTGAAGATGGCCCCGAAGAAGGATCCGATGAACCTGAGCACGCGCGCGTTTCCCGATGCCGATGCGACTATCCCGCGCTTATACACGCGCCGGGGGTGAAAGGTCAAAACGATGGCGTGAGGCGGCCGCGCGGGCGGGCGGCATCACGCCGCCTCATTCCTTGCGCAGCGCCGACAGCGCCGCATCCTCCGCCGCCCAAGCCTTCAACGCGCCCCGGATCGCCTCGGCCATCTTCGCCCGCCATTCCGCATCCAATATCCGCTCCAGATCCGAGGCAGAGGACAGGAACCCCAACTCGATCAGGACCGATGGAATGTCGGGCGATTTCAGCACCGAGAACCCCGCCTGCTGGATCGGGTGGCGGTGCATCTTCAACCCCGCCGCATCGATGGATTGCCGCAGCGCCAGCGCCAGCCGGTCCACCCTTGGCCGCGTCTCCGTCCGCGCCATGTCCATCAGGACGGTCGCCACCACATCATCCTGTTCCGAAAGATCCACACCCGCCAGCAGATCGTCCCGCTCGTGCCGTTCCGCCAGCGCCCGCGCGGCCTCGTCCGTGGCATCCTCGGCCAGCGTATAGATCGTGGCCCCCACCGCCTCGCCCTCGGCCAGCGCATCGGCATGCAGCGACAGGAAAACATCCGCCCCCGCCGCCCGCGCGAAGGAAATGCGCGTTTCCAGCGGCACGAAGACATCCTCCTCGCGCGTCATCACGATCTGGAACCCGCCATCCCGGAGCAAAAGCTCCTTCAACTCCCGCGCGAAAAGCAGCATCAGTTCCGCCTCGGTATGCCCATCCCGCTCGGCACCCGGATCGATGCCGCCATGGCCGGGGTCAAGCACCACCTTCAACGGCCCCTCGCCACGCATGAGGGGTGCAGCCATCTCTGCCGCCTCGGGCAAAACCCATTCCGCAGGTTCGGGCAGCGCCGCCTGTTCGGCAAATCCCTTGGGCGTCGCGGGCATCAGCCGCACCTCCACCACCGCGCCCTGCCCCGTCTCCATTGCCGCGGTCTTCACCACCATCGGCGCATCCAGCATCAGCACCAGCCGCGACCAGCCGGGCCGGAACCCGCCCGCCCGCAACTCCGTCACGCGCGCGCTGTCTTCGGGCATCGCGGCGACGCCGGACCAATCCACCTCGCGGAAATCCAGAACCACCCGCCGCGGCTCATCCAGCAGCCGCACCCGCCATGGCACCGGCTGGCTCAGCGCCAGCCGAACGGCCAGCACCTCGCCCTCGTCGCGGATCGACGATTGTTCCGCCTCCAGCCGCGCCAGCGCAGAAAGCTCTTGGGCGGGGGCGGGCGCAGGGGCGGCAAGGGCTGAAACCACCAGCGCAATCAAGGCCACCAAGAACGCACGCATGCCCTGCCCCCCGTCGGAATTGCCCGCACTATCCGGCACTTGCCCGCGCTTGTCCATGCACAGGCCCGTCAGCCGCGCCGCGCCGCCATGTAGGCCTGCAATCGCCGCAGCCCCTCTTCGATATCCGCCGTGGCGCGGGCATAGGAAAACCGCAAGGTTCGCCCTCCGCGATGCGGATCGAAATCAAGGCCCGGCGTCACCGCCACCCCCGCCTGTTCCAATATCTCCGCCGCGAAGGACAGGCTGTCGCCCGTCAGATCCGACACATCGGCATAGATGTAGAAGGCCCCGTCCGGAGGCGCGATCCGGGTGAAGCCCGCCTTCGGCAACCCCTCCAGCATCAACTGCCGGTTCCGGGCATACACGGCACGGTTCGCCTCCAGTTCCTCCACCGCCTCCAGCGCGGCCAGAGCGGCGATCTGGCTGGCATGGGGCGGGCAGATGAACAGGTTCTGCGCCAGCCGCTCCACCGTGCGCACCTGCGCCTCGGGCACCACCATCCAGCCCACGCGCCACCCCGTCATCGAGAAATACTTGGAGAAGGAATTGACGACAAAGACCTCGTCCGAAATCTCCAGTGCCGAAACCGCCCGCTCGCCGTAATGCAGCCCGTGATAGATCTCGTCCGAGATGAAGGCGATCCCCCGCGCCTCCGCCGCCGCCATCAGCGCCGCCAGATGCGGGCGCGACAGCATCGTCCCCGACGGGTTCCCCGGCGAGGCCACGATCAGCCCCTCCATCTCCACCCCGTCCAGATCGGTGGGCACGGGCTGCAGCCGGTTCGCCTCCGACGTGGGCAGCCCGACGGGGGTCAGGGACAGCGCCCGCAGGATCTGGCGATAGCTGGGATAGCCCGGCTCGCCCAGCCCCACCCGGTCCCCCGCATCGAACAGCGCGGTGAAGGCCAGAAGGAAGGCGCCCGACGACCCATTGGTGACGATCACCCGATCCGGGTTCAGCTCCACCCCGTACCAGCGCCGATACAGTCCCGCGATCCCCGCCCGCAAGTCCGGCAACCCCAACGCGACGGTATATCCCAGCGCATCCGCCTCCATCGCCCGCGCCAGCGCCTGCCGCGCCAAGGCGGGCGCGGGCGTGCCCGGTTGGCCCACCTCCATATGGATGATCGACCGCCCCGCCGCCTCCAACCGCCGCGCCGCCTCCACCACATCCATCACGATGAAGGGATCGACCTGCCCGCGCCTTGAATTCCGCATCCCAGCCCCCTTAAGGTGTCGCCCATGCTCTGTCGCCTCTGGCAACGGAGGTCAAGCCAATGCCCGACACGGGCCCTGAACGGAGCCGCCATGCGCCGCCTTCTCGCCGGAACCGCCCTCACCCTCGCCACCGCGCTTCCCGTCATGGCCGAGGGCCTGACCAACATGACCGATGCCGAACGCGAGGTCTTCCGCGCCGAGGTGCGGGCCTATCTCCTCGACAATCCCGAAGTGCTGATCGAGGTGATGAACGAACTGGAACTGCGCGATCAGGCCGCCGCCGCCGAACGCGACAAGCAGATCCTCGCCGAACAATCCGCGGCGATCTTCGAGGACCCGGCCTCTTGGGTGGGCGGCAATCCCGAAGGCGACATCACCGTCGTCGAATTCCTCGACTACCGCTGCGGCTATTGCCGCAAGGCATGGCAAGAGGTGGATCAACTGGTAGAAGGCGATGGCAACATCCGCTTCGTCATCAAGGAATTCCCCATCCTTGGCGAACAATCCGTGCTGTCGTCCCGCTTCGCCATCGCGGTCCTGCAACTCCACGGGAACGCGGCCTACAAGCAGGCCCATGACGCGCTCCTCTCGCTGCGCGCCGACGCCACGCCCGAGGCGTTGGAACGCGTTGCCGCCGATCTGGGCCTTGACGCCGCCCCCCTTATGGAACGGATGAACGCGCCCGAGGTGACCAAGGTCATCGAAGACAATCACCGCCTCGCCCAGATCATGGAGGTGAGCGGCACCCCCACCTTCGTCGTGGGCGGCACCATGGTGCGCGGCTATGTCCCGCTCGAGGCGATGCAGCAGATTGTCGACGAACAGCGCAAGGCGAAGGAGGGGTAAGCCCCTCCCGCTATTCCGCCGCCTCTGACGCGGCCTTCTCGGCGGCCTCGATCTCGGCCGCCTTCTTTTCCACCAATTCAACGATGTGGTCGATCATCTGGTCATTGCCCAACTTGTGGCTCTGCTTGCCCGCCAGATAAACCATCCCCGACCCGGCCCCGCCGCCGGTAAAGCCGATATCCGTCATCAGCGCCTCACCCGGCCCGTTCACCACGCAACCGATGATCGACAGGCTCATGGACGTCGTCACATGCGCCAGACGGTCCTCCAGCGCCGAGACGGTCTTGATCACGTCGAAACCCTGCCGCGCGCAGGACGGGCAAGAGATGATCGTCACGCCCCGATGCCGCAGACCCAGCGACTTCAGGATCTCATAACCGACCTTCACCTCTTCCACCGGATCGGCCGACAGCGACACGCGGATCGTGTCGCCGATCCCCATCCACAAAAGATTGCCAAGACCGATGGCCGATTTCACCGTGCCCGACATCAACCCGCCCGCTTCGGTGATGCCCAGATGGATGGGCGCATCCGTGGCCTCGGCCAGTTGCTGATAAGCGGCGGCAGCAAGGAAGACGTCCGATGCCTTCACGCTTATCTTGAATTCGTGAAAATCGTTGTCCTGCAACAACTTGATGTGATCCATCCCAGATTCCACCATCGCATCCGGGCAGGGCTCGCCATATTTCTCCAGCAGGTGCTTTTCCAAGGACCCGGCATTCACCCCGATCCGGATGGAACAGCCGTGGTCCTTGGCGGCCTTGACGACTTCCTTCACGCGCTTGGCATCCCCGATATTGCCGGGGTTGATCCGCAGGCAGGCGGCACCTGCCTCCGCCGCCTCGATGGCGCGGCGATAGTGGAAATGGATGTCAGCCACGATGGGGACCGGGCTTTCGGCGATGATTTCCTTCAGCGCGCGGGTGCTGTCTTCGTCGGGTGTCGAGATGCGGACGATATCCGCCCCCGCCACGGCGCAGCGCTGCACCTGTTCTATCGTCGCCGCCACGTCGGTGGTCAGCGTGTTCGTCATGGTCTGCACGCTGATCGGCGCATCGCCCCCCACCAGCACCTTGCCCACCCGGATCTGGCGGGACTTGCGGCGATAGATGTTGCGCCACGGGCGCACGGTGTTCAGCGACATGGATGACGTCCTGCTGGGGCCTCTGCTCTGGCCCAGAGATAAACCTCCGCAGGCCAAGGGGCAACCGCCCTCACCCTGACCGAAGCCCGATTGTCAGATAAAGTTTACAGTCAGTCGGCCACAGGCTGGACGACGCCTGCACCAGCAGGGGCAACCTCGGCCACGTTCACGAACTTGGCCAGATCGGCATCACCCGAAATATCCGCCTCGGCAAAGCTCTGCACAAGGCTGTCAGCGGCCAGAGGCAGGTTCTTCACCACCGACGCGCCGGGGGCCGCAGGCCCATAGGTGCGCCCGTTCACGGCGAAATAGACAGACCCGGAATTCCCCGCCCGCAGGACCGGCGGTTCCTCAAGGCTGGGCACCACATAGCGCTCACCGGCATCAAGGATCTTCTCGAACAGAACCGTCCCATCCGCCGACTGCACACGCACCCAGGACGGGCGCACGGCCAACACTTCCAGTTGCGGCGCGGCATCCGCCACGACCTGCACGGCAGTGCCCTCGACCCCGGCCTCGACAAGCGCCTGATCCACGGCCGAAGACATGTCCGTTCCCGTGCCGCTTCCGGCCAAGGTGCCCGTCTCGCGGGGATTGATCGACGCGATGGGTCCATCGCGCGACGTCAGCACCGGCACGTCCAGCGCTTGCGGGCGATAGAGCCTGTCCATCAGATCGGGCTGGGCCGAGGTATCCGCCTCTGCCAAGGCGCTGTCAGCGGGGGCGGCCTCCGGTTCGGCAGCCACCAAGGGGGCAACCGGCGTCACACCCGCCAGAGGGTCGATCTCCGCCACCACGGCGGGGGCCTGATCCACGGGCGCAAGTTGCACGCGCTGCACTTCCTGCAGCACGGACCAGCCGCCATAACCGATGGCCCCGATCAGCGCGACCAGCACCATCAAGGATCCCACCGCACCGGGTTCAACCCGCGCCAGCACGGATTCGCCACGCGGCACGAAACTCGCATTCGGATTGGCCAGCGGATCGCCGAATTCCTGCACCGTCCGCTTCGCGGTCAGCACCGGCGAGGATGCGGCGGCGCTCATGCCATGGGCGACGGTGAAATTCGCCTCGACGCAGAACTTGCGGAAGGCCCAATCCGGGTCCATCCCCAGATAGCGGGCATAGGACCGCACATAGCCCGCCACAAAGCCCTGCGTTTCGAACGCCGATACATCGGCATTCTCGATCGCCGCGATATAGGTCGCCTTGATCTTCAATTCGCGTTGAACGTCCAGCAGCGATTTGCCCAGCGTGGCACGCTCGCCCCGCATCAGGTCGCCAAGGCGCAGCTCGAAATCGTCAAAACCCTTCGGCTTCTCGACCTCGTCCGTCGAAGGTTTGGACCTCCAACCGATCATCCACGCTGCCCCATCACTGCCCCGTTACACCGAGTCGTTTACGTTGCGACTCATTTCTGTCCTATTTCGGATAAACTAGCACAGGGCAAGCCATTTTGCATGCGCGGAAACGGTCAGGCAGACACCTCGGCACGATTCAGCGCACAGTGCCGCCACAGCGCATCCATGGCCCGCACGAGGTGATCGATCTGCTTGGCGTCATGCACCGGCGAGGGGGTGAACCGCAGCCGTTCCGTCCCACGCGGCACGGTGGGGAAGTTGATCGGCTGCACATAGATCCCGTAATTCTCCAGCAGCATGTCCGACAGCATCTTGCAATGCACCGGATCGCCCACATGCACCGGGACGATATGGCTGCCATGGTCGATGATCGGCAGGCCCAGTCCCTTCAGCCGCATCTTCAGGATGCGCGCATTGGTCTGCTGCGCATCGCGCAGGTGCTGCGCCGTCTTCAGGACGCGCACCGACGTCGCCGCCCCCGCCGCCACCGTGGGCGGAAGCGAGGTGGTGAAGATGAAGCCCGGCGCATAGGACCGGATCGCATCCACCATCTTGGCGCTCGCCGCGATATAGCCGCCGAACACGCCATAGGCCTTGGCCAGCGTGGCGTTGATGATGTCGATGCGGCGCATCTGCCCATCCCGCTCGGCCACCCCGGCCCCGCGCGGCCCGTACATCCCCACCGCATGGACCTCGTCGATATAGGTCAGCGCGTTGAATTCCTCGGCCAGATCGCAGATCTCGCGGATCGGGCCGAAATCGCCATCCATCGAATAGATCGATTCGAAGGCGATCAGCTTCGGCGCGGCGGGATCGTCGGCCTCAAGCAATTCGCGCAGATGCGCCACGTCATTGTGCCGGAAGATGCGCTTGGCCCCGCCACCGCGACGGACGCCCTCGATCATGGAGGCATGGTTCAGCGCGTCGGAATAGATGATCAGCCCCGGAAACAGCAGCCGCAGCGTCGAAAGCGTGGCGTCATTGGCGATATAGGCCGACGAAAAGACCAGCGCCGCCTCCTTGCCGTGCAGATCGGCAAGCTCCGCCTCCAGCGCCTTGTGATAGACCGTGGTGCCGGAAATGTTGCGCGTCCCGCCCGACCCCGCGCCGGTGGCATCCAGCGCCTCGTGCATCGCCGCCAGCACCTCGGGATGCTGGCCCATCCCCAGATAGTCGTTGCCGCACCACACGGTGATGTCGCGCTCGCTCCCATCCGGGCGGCGCCACACGGCCTGCGGGAAATGCCCCTTCTTCCGCACGATATCTATGAAGGTCCGATAACGGCCCTCGTCATGCAGGCGTTGCAGGCTGGCATCCAGCGCGGCGTCGTAGTTCATCGCGTCTCCTATCCGGCGCTGCCGCCGTCTTCAGTGCGCACCTCACACCCACCATAACGGCAAGACGTGAAGAAGTTGTCGTTTCCCGGCCTGCGCAAAAGGCCTAGGCCCCTATGCATCTTTTCCAGCGGGCAGACCTTGACCTGTATCAAACCGCCCGCCGCTTCAAGTCTGGGGCGGAAATGCCGCAGTCAGTCGGCGATGGCAACCGCGCAATCCGTCGCGGCCTCCTGCTTGGCCGCGCAGGCCGCAATCGCCTCCTCGCCCGAGGCGCCGATCCCCCATGCCCCCGTCATCGCCGAAATCGCCAGCGCCCCGCCCGCGTAATTGGCGAAATCCGCCGTCGCCCCCGCCGAAAGCTGCAAGGGCTGCGCCTGCCACCCTTCGGGCTTCACCGTCGCCGCGATCACGCAATCGGTGGCCCCGGCCTTCTTCGCATTGCACTGCGCCAGCGCCGCCGCCACCGCCGCCTCCACCGTATGGTGATTGGCCGCCGCCATCGTCGCCTCCGACATCAACCCCTCATCGGGCGAAATCGCGATGGCCGCGTAATAGGGCTGATCCTTCGCCACCATGGCCAGCATCTTGGCCTGATCCTTGGGCAGCACGTCCTTGACGATCTCCACCTCCGCCGACTGCGGCGCGAACAGCATCGCGGCGGCGGCATCGCCCGTCACGGTCTGGGCGGCCAGCGGCAGCGGCGCCAGCAGGGCAAGGGCGGCAAAAGCGGTGCGGATCATCGGTCACTCCTTCCAAACAGGTCGTCCGGCCCCGTGTTTTAGCGCGGCAGGGCGGCTCTGGACAGGGGCAGCGGGGCTGATAGGGTCGGCCCGCATATCACAATGAGGAGACAGACCATGAGCCTTGACGCCGTATTGGCCCGCATCGACGCCGATCTGCCCGAGGCGCTGGATCGTCTGATGGACCTTTTGCGAATCCCCTCCATCTCCACCGACCCCGCCTACAAGGGCGATTGCGCCCGCGCCGCCGACTGGCTGGTCGAGGACCTGAAATCGCTGGGCTTCGACGCCGCAAGCCGCCCCACCCCCGGCCATCCGATGGTGGTGGCCCATGGCGGCACGGGCGGGCGGCATCTTCTCTTCTACGGCCATTACGACGTGCAACCCGTCGATCCGCTGGACCTCTGGGCGCGCGATCCCTTCGACCCCGCGATCGAAGACACCGCAAAGGGCAAGGTCATCCGCGCGCGCGGGTCGTCGGATGACAAAGGCCAGTTGATGACCTTCCTCGAAGCCTGCCGCGCCTGGAAGGCCGTGCATGGCACCCTGCCCTGCAAACTCACGATCTTCCTCGAAGGCGAAGAGGAATCGGGCTCCCCCTCGCTGATCCCCTTCATGCGCGAAAATGCGGCCGAACTTTCCGCCGACCTCGCCCTGATCTGCGACACGGGGCTATTCGAGGATGCCGTCCCCGCCATCACCACCATGTTGCGCGGGCTGACGAAAAGCGAATTCACCATCCGCGCCGCCTCGCGCGACCTGCATTCGGGCATGTATGGCGGCCTTGCGCGCAACCCCATCCATGTGATGACGCGCCTCCTGTCGGGCCTCCACGATGACCAAGGCCGCGTGCAGGTTCCGGGCTTCTACGACGACGTGGCCGAACTGCCCGACACGCTGCGCCAGCAATGGCAGGCCCTCGCCTTCGACCATGCGAAATACCTTGGCGACGTGGGCCTCTCCCTCCCCGCGGGCGAGGTGGACCGCACCCCCCTCGAAATGATCTGGTCCCGCCCGACGGCCGAGGTCAACGGCATCTGGGGCGGCTATACCGGCGCGGGTTTCAAGACCGTCCTGCCCTCCGAGGCCCATGCCAAGGTCAGCTTCCGCCTCGTTTCCAAACAGGACCCCGCCAAGATCGTCACCGCCTTCCGCGCATGGGCCGAGGCGCAGATGCCTGCCGATTGCGAGATCATCTGGAACGACGGCATCGAAGGCTCCCCCGCCAGCGTGATGGAGATCGGCGATCCCGCCTTCGAATCCGCCCGTCAGGCCCTGACCGAGGAATGGGGCCGTGCCGCCGCCTTCGTGGGCTCCGGCGGGTCCATCCCCATCGCGGGCTATTTCAAATCGGTCCTTGGCATGGATGCCATGCTCATCGGTTTCGGCCGCGACGACGACCAGATCCACTCCCCGAACGAGAAATACGACCTCGACTGCTTCCACAAGGGCATCCGCTCCTGGGCGCGGGTGCTGGAGAAACTGGCATGACCGTCACAATCCGCGACGCTGGCACGGGTGACGAATCCGGCTGGCGCGACCTCTGGGCGCACTATCTGGCCTTCTATGAGGTGACCCTCGCCCCCGAAGTCACCACCGCCACTTGGGCACGGCTGATGGACCCGGCAAGCCCGGTCAAGGCCCGCCTCGCCTTCGACGCGGGCCAGATGGTGGGATTCGCCATCCACCTGCACCACCCCTCGACATGGGTGCTGGGCGAGGATTGCTATCTCGAAGACCTCTTCCTCTCGCCCGAGGCGCGGGGAAAGGGCATCGGCAAGGCGCTGATCGACGATCTCATCGCCCTTGCGCGATCACGCGGCTGGCAGCGCCTCTACTGGCATACGGATGAGGACAACGCGACCGCCCGCCGCCTCTATGACCGCTACACCGCCTCTGACGGCCATATCCGCTATCGCCTGAAACTCTGACCCCGGCGGCGCGCGGCCTATCCGCGCGCCAGACCCATCCGCGCGAGTTTCGCCAGCAAAAGCAGCCAAGGCAGCGCGTGGAAGGCCAGATCGAAGATGTCCAGCGGACGCACCAGCGTCCCGCCTGCCAGCATCTTCAGCTTCTCCCAGATATGCGGCTCGGGCACGAAGGGCGCGAGACCAAGCGTCAGCGCGGCCAAGGCCAGAAGGCCAAGGGGAATCTGGTCAAGCAGGTGCATGTCGTCCTCCGTTCACCGGAGTGCCCTAACACACATTCCAAACATCGCATCTGTGGTGAAGTGGCGCGGTTGACGGGGCTCGAACCCGCGACCCCCGGCGTGACAGGCCGGTACTCTAACCGACTGAGCTACAACCGCGCTGGTCACATTCGGGGAAGCGGGCGGTGGCGCGGTTGACGGGGCTCGAACCCGCGACCCCCGGCGTGACAGGCCGGTACTCTAACCGACTGAGCTACAACCGCGTGTCCACCGCCCGGCTTCCCGAACGTGTGGGGGTATTACGGAAGGGCGCGGGCGGCGTCAAGCGACGTTTCGGGAATTTTCTGACCCAAGCGCCGGATACGAAATCCGACACGGATTTCGCGACGATTTCTGAAGGCAGAAATCGCCGTCCGGGCGCAGCGCAGATCAGCGGAATTTGTGCCAAATTCCGTGGCGGTTTCTGCGTCAGAAACCGCCCCCAAAGCCCCAACCCTCAAGGCGCCGGAATGAATTCCGCATCATCCCCCGGCGGCAGGCGGAACCGCCCATGCGCCCAGTCCCCCGCGCGCCACGCCTCCTTGGCCGCCTCGATCCGCTCCTTGCTGGAGGCCACGAAGTTCCACCAAATATGCCGCGGCCCATCCATGGTGGCCCCGCCCAGCAGCATGATCCGCGCGCCCTGATCGCCCGCCCGCAGCGACACCCGGTCACCGGGCCGGAAGACCAGCATCTGCCCCGCCGGGAACGTCTGCCCCGCGACCGTCACCTCCCCCGCCAGCACATAGACGCCCCGATCCTCGTGATCGTCGGGCAGCGGGATCGCCGCCCCAGCGGTCAAGGTCGCATCGGCATAGAACACCTCCGACGGCGTCTCCACCGGCACCCGCGCCCCCCAGGCATGGCCAAGGATCAGCCGCACCTGCTTCCCCTCGCCCTCAAGCTCCGGCAGCAGATCCTGCGGCGCATGCAGGAAGGCCGCCGGGTCATCCTCGTTCTTCTTCGGCAGCGCCAGCCATGTCTGCAACCCGAACAGACCATGCGGCCGCGCCCGCATCTCGCCATCGGTGCGCTCGGAATGGGTGATCCCATGCCCGGCCAGCATCAGGTTCACCGCCCCCGGCTCGATCCACTGATCCGTGCCCAGACTGTCGCGGTGATGCATCCGCCCCTTCAGCAGATAGGTCACCGTCGCCAGCCCGATATGCGGATGGGGGCGCACGTCGATCCCCTGCCCCGTCAGGAATTCCGCAGGCCCCATCTGGTCAAAGAAGATGAAGGGCCCCACCATCTGCCGCTCTGCCGACGGCAGCGCCCGGCGCACCTCGAACCCGCCCAGATCACGGGCGCGCGGCACGATGACGGCCTCGATCGCATCCACCGCATCCCCGATCGGGATCGACGGGTCGAGGGCAGGGTTCCAGCTCATGGCGCGGCCTCCGGCGGCTTGTTTCCTGACCGAAGAATAGGCCCGACCGCCCCCCGCGTCATCCCATGGCCGCGCGCGGCCCCTGTGCAGGGCGGCACAGCCACCCTACCCTTCCCGCCGCAGCACCCGCTCCAGCCGATCCAGGAAGAAGGTCGCATTCGCCTCGGAAAACACCAGCGGCGGCCTGATCTTCAGCACATGCCCAAGGGGCCCAGTGGCCGAGATCAGGACCCCCTCCTCGCGCAACCCGTTCACCAGCCGCGCCGCCCCCTCGCGGTCCGGCAGCCCCTCCCGCTCGACATCCACCGCAAGGAAAAGCCCAGCCCCCCGCACCTCTCCCAAGGCGCCATGGTCGCGCGCCAACCCCTCCAGCCCGGCACGGAACACGGCCCCCGTGCGCGCCGCATTCGCCATCAGCCCCTCGTCCTCGATCACCTCCAGCACCGCCATCGCCGTGGCCGCCGCCACCGCATTGCCGCCGAACGTGTTGAAATACCGCGCGCGGCTCCCGAATTCCGCCACCACCTCGGGCCGGACCACCAGCCCCGCCACCGGATAGCCATTCCCCATCGGCTTGCCCAGCGACACCATGTCCGGCACCGCCCCATGCCGTGCAAAGCCCCACATCGCCGCCCCCGTGCGGCCGAATCCCGGCTGCACCTCGTCGGCAAGGAACAGCCCCCCCGCCCGACGGATCGCCTCGACCGCAGGCGCAAGGAACCCCGCCGGATCGGTGTAAAGCCCATCCGACGAAAACACCGTATCCACCATCAGAACCGCAGGCCGGATGCCATGGCGCAGCAGATCGTCGATCGCCCCCTGCACATGACCGGCGAACACCGCCGCCGTATCCCCCGCCCGCCCCTCGGGTGCCGGCACGGCCCGGACATGCGGCCCCAGCGGCACCCCCACCCCCAGCGAGGGCGAACAGGCCGCCACATCCGCCGTCACCCCGTGATAGGCGTTCCGCGTGACGATCACCCCCGTCCCGCCCGTCGCCGCCCGCGCCAGACGCAGCGCCAGATCATTCGCCTCCGACCCCGTGCAGGTGAACATCACATGCGACAGCGCCGCGGGAAAATACGCCAGCAACCGCTCGGCATAGGCCAGCACCCCGTCATGCAGATAGCGCGTATGCGTGGCCAGCACCGCCGCCTGTCCCGCCATCGCCGCCACCACGCGCGGATGGGCATGGCCCACGCTCGCCACGTTGTTATAGGTGTCCAGATAGGCCCGCCCGTCGGGATCATACAGCCAGACCCCCTCCCCCCGCACCAGATGCACCGGCGTCTCATAGAACAGCCGGTAGGCCGGACCCAGCAACCGCTGCCGCCGCTCCACCATCGCCGCCTCGCGCGGCCCCAGCGCCCCCTGACCGGGGACAAAGGCATTGGGCATCGGATCGCGTGTCATGGTCAGGCCTTCGGATGAAGATGGGGGGCAAGCGCCACCAGCCCCGCCGCGGCCGAGGGCAGGTTGCGCAGGATATAGGGCGCGTTCTCCGGATAGCGGGCCGCGCGGAAACTGGCGATGGCCAGCGTCGTCACCATCCGCGCCGCCACCAGCAGGGGCAGCAGGGCCGCCTCCACCTCCGTCAGAGGGTCCACCTCCGCCCAAGCCTCGGCAAAGGCGCGCAGGCTTTCCGCCGCCGCCCCCGGATCGATCCGGTACGAGGCCGCGATGGCCAGATCGCAGACAAGCGGCGTCTCGACCATGTCGCCGAAATCGAGGATGCCGGTCACCCGCTCTGGCCGCTCCGGATCGCCCAGCAGGTTGTGCGGGTTCAGATCGCCATGCACCACCTGCCAGCGCAGCCCCGGCAGCGCGGGCGCGACCTCCGCCGCAAAGGCATCCAGCACCCGGCTTGCCAACCGCCGCAATTCCGCATCCGCGACATGCGGCAGCAAGGGGCGCAACCGCAGCGCCTGCTTGATGTCCCATTGCAGCACATGCCCCGCCGCCGGGTCGGCAAATCCCCGCAAGGCCCGCGCCAGCCGCGCACCCAGCCGCGCCACCCCCTGCCCCTGCGCCGCCGAGGAAGGCAGCCGCGCCAGCGGCACCCCCTCCAGCCATGTCAGCACCCGCATCAACTCGCCCGCGGGCAGCACCACGTCATCCGCCCCGTCCCGCGCCGCCACCACCCGCGGGATGGGCAGCCCCGCATCCGCCGCCGCCGCATGACGCAGCGCGCGCGACTGCATCCGCGTCATCTCCACCGGCTCCGCCCGGTTGGCGATCTTCACAACGAACCGCCCCTCCGCCGTCTCCAGCCGATGGTTCAGGTCCCGCTCCGACGTCAGCGGCGACAAGGCCCCCGTCATTCCCCAATGCGCCGCCACCAGCGCCGCCACCTCCTCCGCCTCCATTTCGGGGGGGCGGCTCTCCAGCAGCGGGCCAAGCAGGGTATCGGGGGAAGTCGCGGTCATCGTCCGGCCAGCCAGAAAGGAACGCGCCCACTATCACCCGGTAGGATGGCAAAAGGAAAGGGGTCCATGCCCCACACCCTCAGGCGGGCGGTGGCACCCCGCCCCCGTCCCGCAGCGCCCGCTTCAGAGCCTCGGCCAGATGCGCCGCCACCGGCAGCGGCTCCCCCGGCCCGGCCGCAAGGCTCAGGTCCAGCACCGGCATCGGCGGCAGACCCTCCGCCTCGCCCAGCCGGATCAACCCCGGCGGCAGGCAGGACTCGATCAGCCCGACCACCGCAAGCCCCGCCTGCGCCACCGTGATCAGGCCCAGCAGGCTCTGCGTCGTCGAAACGACCCGATACCGCCGATCCGCCCCCTGCAACGCCTCCAGCGCGAAGCGCCGCGCAAGGTCCCCCGCCGAGAACAGCGCCACCGGAACCGGATCGCGCAGCCACGCCCCATGCTCCGGCGAGGCCGCCCAGACGAAACGCTCGCGCCGCAACACGGCAAACGGCTGGCGCGGCTCCCGCGTGACCAGCGCAAGGTCAAGTTTCCCCGCCTCCAGCAGACGCAGCAGGGCGGGCGAATGGTCGAAGGTTAGCTCAAGTTCCGCCAGCGGAAATTCCTGCCCGAACCGCGCCAAAGTCGGCGTCAGAAGATAGGCTGCATAATCCTCCGGAATCCCAAGGCGCACGACGCCCGCCGCCTCTGTCCGGCGCAGACTCGCCAACGCCTCGTCCGACAGGCGCAACAGGCGGCGCGCATGCAAAAGCAACTCCTCGCCCGCGGCATTGACCCGCAGGTTACGCCCCTCGCGCTGGAACAGCGTCCGGCCCACCTCTTCCTCCAGCCGCCTGATCTGCATGCTCACGGCCGATTGGCTCCGCCCGACGCGGGCGGCGGCAAGCTGGCTGCTGCCGCAGTCGATCACCGCCACGAAACTGCGCAGAAGCGAAAGGTCAAGCGGCGCGGCCATCGTCCTGATTTCCTGAAGTATTACCTCAAATATATTCGTTTGGATGATCCATTGCCCAGCCCCTAGATGAGCCGCGATGCAAGGGGGCCGAGGGATGCGCTACGGAACGGGCATGGCGATGGTGTTGACGGCGGGGCTGCTCTGGTCCTTTCAGGCCCTGATGATCCGCCAGATCGAAGAGGCGGGACCCTGGGCGCTGCTCGTCTGGCGGTCGCTGGCCATGCTGCCCGTCCTGCTTGCCTTCCTCGCCTGGCGCACGGGCGGCTCGCCCCTTCCCGTTATCCGCCGCGCGGGGCTGGCGGGGGTTCTGGGCGGCATCGGGCTGGTGGTGGCCATGGGTGGGGCCATCGTCGCCTTCCAGACCACCACCGTTGCCAACGCAGCCTTCCTCTTCGCGGCCTCGCCCCTCCTCGCCGCCCTGCTCGGCTGGCTGATCCTGCGCGAAACCGTCGCCCCGCGCACATGGGGGGCCATCGGGCTGGCGCTTGTGGGCATCTTCCTCATGGTGCGCGGCGGACTGGCGACGGGGGCCATGCTGGGCAATGTCGCGGCCCTCTTCTCCGCCCTCGGCTTCGCCGCCTTCAGCGTGGCCCTCCGCTGGCGCCGGATCGAGGACAGCCTGCCCGCCTCCATCCTCGGCGCGGCCTTCTCCGTGCTTGCGGGCACGCTTGCCGCGATGCAGACCGGCCAACCCCTCGCAATTCCCGCAACCGATCTGATGTGGTGCGTGCTGATGGGCGTGGGCACCCTGTCGAGCGGCATGATCCTATACACGCTGGGAAGCCGCGTCGTGCCTTCCGCGGAACTCACCCTCCTGTCGAACACCGAGGTCCTGCTCGCCCCCTTCTGGGTCTGGCTGATCATGGGCGAAACGGCCAGCGCCGCCACCTTCACCGGCGGGGCGGTCGTGCTTGCGGCGATCCTCTTCAACGCCTTCGCAGGCGTCCACCGCCTGAGCCGAGCATGACCGCAGGCAGGACCGGCGGGCGCAGACCATACGGGAAGAACGGGAGGATGGTGGGTGGTGAGGGACTCGAACCCCCGACATTCTCGGTGTAAGCGAGACGCTCTACCAACTGAGCTAACCACCCATCCGGCGCGCGGTGTAGCCCAAGCAGCCCCCCCGCTTCAAGAGCAAAGCCAACCCCGTGCCAGCACAGGCGAAAATCAAAAAGGCGCCGCTCGCGCGACGCCTTTCGGGATTGATGGTGGGCGATAACGGATTTGAACCGCTGACATCTTCGATGTGAACGAAGCGCTCTACCGCTGAGCTAATCGCCCGATGGCGCGGTGTTTAGTCGTCTTCGCCGACCACTGCAAGGGCCTCTTTCGGCCCTTTCGGCGCATTCTTCTCCCCCGCCCCGCGCAGGCGCAGGGTGATCATTGAGTCCGCACCTTCGCCCTTCGACTTCGCCACGCGCGCCTTGCCGAAGGGCGGCAGGTTCAGCGCCTCGCCCTTCTGCAACGCCTCGCCCAGCGCGGCCAGCGTCGCCTCCACGATCTCCTTCACCCCGCCCTTCTTCTTGCCGTCCATCGCCTCCACCACGCGGGCGACAAGGTCCTTCTTCTTGAACAGAGGGGGGGCAGCCTTCGGTGCCTTGGCGGGCTTCGATGCCTCAGCCTCCACCCCGCTCTCCACGGGAAGATCGGGCGCGGTCAGCGTCGCGGCTTCTATGGTCGCAGCCTTGGGCGCGACCTTGGGCGCGGTTTTCGCGGATGTCTTCGCCTTGGCCGGGGTCTTGGCGGCGGAAGGTTTCTTGGTGCTGCTGCTGGCCATCTACGGGACTGCCCTGTTGTTCATGGTTGCACTGGGAAAGGCGACTTCCGCCGCAGATTACCCAAAGGCGCCGCGAACTTCCACCGCCATGCATCTTTGCAGATGCAGTTTTCCCCTGCCCGCGTCGGACAAAGAACAGGGGGCGCGGCAAATGCCACGCCCCCCTTCCGATCGGATCAATATCCCGGCTTAATGCGCGATCTGCGACGGCGCCGCCGCAGCCGCGGCCTTGGCCGCCGCAGCCGCCGCCTCTTCGGCGGCCTCGTCCCATTCCACCGGCTCCGGTGCCCGCACCAGCGCCAGCTTCAGAACCTCCTTCACATGGCTGACCGGAATGATGGTCAACCCGTTGCGGACATTCTCCGGGATCTCCGGCAGGTCCTTGGCGTTCTCCTCGGGGATCAGCACCGTCTTGATGCCCCCGCGCAGCGCCGCCAGCAGTTTCTCCTTCAACCCGCCGATGGCCAGCGCATTGCCCCGCAGCGTGACCTCGCCGGTCATGGCGATGTCCTTGCGCACCGGAATCCCGGTCAGCACCGACACGATGGAGGTGACCATCGCCAGACCCGCCGAAGGCCCGTCCTTGGGCGTCGCGCCTTCCGGGACGTGGACGTGGATGTCGATCGTCTCGAACTTCGGTGGTTTCACGCCAAGCTCTGGGCTGATCGACCGCACATAGGACGCGGCCGCCTCGATCGACTCCTTCATCACGTCGCCCAGCTTGCCCGTGGTCTTCATCCGCCCCTTGCCGGGCAGCTTCAGCGCCTCGATCGAAAGAAGGTCCCCGCCCACGCTGGTCCATGCCAGCCCGGTCACGACCCCCACCTGATCCTCCTTCTCGGCCAGACCATAGCGGAACCGCTTCACGCCCAGATAATCCTCAAGCTTCTCAGGCGTGACCTCGACGGTCTTGCCCTGCTTCTTGACGATCTCTGTCACGGCCTTCCGCGCCAGCTTGGCGATCTCGCGCTCAAGGTTCCGCACCCCCGCCTCGCGGGTATAGGTGCGCACCATTTCGGTCAGCGCCTCATCCGTCACCTTGAACTCGCCCTTCCGCAGGCCGTGATTGGCGATTTGCTTGGGGATCAGGTGCTGCTTGGCGATCTCGCGCTTCTCATCCTCGGTGTAACCCGCAAGGCTGATGATCTCCATCCGGTCCAGAAGCGGCCCCGGCATGTTGTAGGAGTTCGCCGTGGTGATGAACATCACGTTCGACAGGTCGTATTCGACCTCCAGATAGTGGTCCACGAAGGTGGAGTTCTGCTCCGGGTCCAGCACCTCCAGCATCGCGCTGGCCGGATCGCCGCGGAAGTCCTGACCCATCTTGTCGATCTCATCCAGCAGGATCAGCGGATTGGTCGTCTTCGCCTTCTTCAGCGCCTGGATGATCTTGCCGGGCATCGACCCGATATAGGTCCGCCGATGCCCCCGGATCTCGGATTCATCCCGCACCCCGCCCAACGAGATGCGGATGAACTCGCGCCCCGTGGCCTTGGCCACCGACCGGCCAAGCGAGGTCTTGCCCACGCCGGGCGGGCCGACGAGGCACAGGATCGGCCCCTTCAGCTTGGCCGAACGCGCCTGCACCGCCAGATATTCGACGATCCGCTCCTTGACCTTCTCCAGCCCGTAATGGTCCTTGTCCAGAACCTCCTGGCTCTTGTGCAGGTCCTTCTTCACGCGCGACTTCACGCCCCACGGCACGCCCAGCAGCCAGTCGAGGTAGTTGCGCACCACCGTCGCCTCGGCACTCATCGGCGACATGGATTTCAGTTTCTTCAGCTCGGCTTCCGCCTTCTCGCGCGCCTCTTTGGAGAAGGCGGTCTTGCGGATGCGCTCCTCCAGCTCGGCGATCTCGTTCTGGCCGTCCTCGCCATCGCCCAGCTCGCGCTGGATCGCCTTCATCTGCTCGTTCAGATAGTATTCGCGCTGCGTCTTCTCCATCTGGGTCTTTACGCGCGACTTGATCTTCTTCTCCACCTGCAGGACGCTCATCTCGCCCTGCATCTGGCCATAGACCTTCTCCAGCCGCTCCGACACTTCCAGCGTCTCCAGAAGCTCCTGCTTCTGGCCCACCTCGATGCCCAGATGCCCTGCCACCAGATCGGCCAGCCGCGCCGGCTCGCGCGTTTCGGCCACGGCGGCCAGCGCCTCTTCGGGGATGTTCTTCTTGATCTTCGCGTAGCGCTCGAACTCCTCCGACACCGCGCGGATCAGCGCATCCACCGATGCCTTGTCGCCCAGCGTCTCGGCCAAGGGCTCCACCCGCGCCTCGAAGAAGCGGTCATTGGCCACGAAATCCGTGATCCGGATACGGGTCTTGCCCTCGACCAGCACCTTCACGGTGCCATCGGGCAGTTTCAACAGTTGCAGCACATTGGCCAGCACGCCGACGCGATAGATCGCATCCGTGCCCGGATCGTCCACCGACGGGTCGATCTGCGACGACAGCAGGATCTGGCGGTCTTCCGCCATGACCTCTTCCAGCGCCCGGACGGATTTCTCACGCCCGACGAACAGCGGAACGATCATGTGCGGGAACACCACGATATCGCGGAGCGGCAGCACCGGATAGCTGGGGGAAAGGGAATCGCTCATCATGTTTCCTTAGTCTGGCAGGAAGGCTCTGGTCCCGGTCATCGGCAACGCTCGGCCCTCCCCTACGGCATCCATATCTGGTGGCCCACGGGGGCCGAGTCAACCACGGCTTCACTTAGGCTTGGTCCATGATGCGCCTCGCCGGGGGCGGGGGCAAGCGGGCTTTGGTCGGAAGGTGAAGCCTCTCGCCACCCCTGTTGCACGGATCGTGCCGCGCCGAAACCGCATACCCGATTCCTTGGCTGCGGGTGCCCCCTCATGCCGCGCGCCGCACGGCGGCCCCGCCGCCCAGCCCGCGCCAATCCGCAAGCCCCGTCAGCGCCGCCCCGCAGGCCGCGTCGATCCGGTCCAGCCCCGCCGCGATCCCGTCCTGCAACCCGTCGATCCGCGCGATGATCGTCTCCAGCCCCGCCGACCGCTGCGCCAGCATCCCGCTTTCCACCCGGCAGGCGATCCGCACCGTGGACAGGCCCACGATCATCCGCCGCAGGAATTCCACGTTGCGCCGCAACAGCCGCGCCTGCTCGCTCACCGCCTCCATCGCGGCACAGGCCCGCGCCGCGTAATCCTCGGCCACGCGCGCAAGACAGGCCCCCTCGGCGGCATGGTCCACCCCCTCCAGCACCACGGCAGACGCCGCGAAATCCGCCCGCACCTCCTCCATCAACCGCGCCGCGCACAGAAGGAACAGCCCCCCTTCCTCGGTGCAGGCCGCATGCCGCCCCGCGCCCCGGTCAAAGACGCCGAACCCTTCCACATGGGCCTCCACCTCGCCCAGCATCATGCCATAGCTGCGCGCGATCTCGCTGATCGTCCGCCGCCCCTCGGCCAGTTTCGCCGCCACGATCCGCATGTTCGCCGTCAGAAGGTTCGCCCCGTGCAGCAGATGGCGCAATTCGGCCGTCTGCGCCCGCAGGCCCCGCATCTCCACCACCATCCGGTGCAGCGCGGCAAGGTCGCGCAAGGGCGCGCGCCCCACCGCCGCCTCCCGCGCCTGCATCTCCTGCCACAGCGCCTCGGTCTGGAAGGCGGCATAGCTGGCAAATCCCAGCCCCGCCAGCCGCCCGCAGATGGCCTCAGCCGAGGCTTCGGGCGAAAGTCCCTCCGCCTCTGCAGCAAGGGCGCGCGCATATTCCGCCTCCACCACCGGCAAGAGGTCGCCGCAAGGCTTGATCCGCACCGACAGATACCCCCCCTCCACTGGCGTGACCAAGGCGAAGACCCAGTAATGCAGCCCATCCCGCGCCCGGTTCTTCACATAGGCCCCGATGGGATGGCCCGCCTTGATCCCCTCCCACAACAGATGGAACACGCCCTTGGGCATGTCGGGATGCCGGATGATCCGGTGCGGCGCGCCGATCAGGTCGCCCGCGCCATAATCCGCGATCCTCACGAAGACATCGTTGAAGGCCGCGATCACCCCGCGCCCGTCGGTCCGCGAAAAGAAGATCTCCCCCGGCGCAAAGGGCGCGGCCCCCGTCTTGGGACGCTCGCCCCGCACCATGGCCGTCCCCGCCGCCCCTCCGGGCCGCGTCGCCGCGCTGGTCTCTTCTGCGGTCATGCCTTGCCTTCGTCCCCGCTTCGGCCCGCAGGGGCCGCCCGTCGCCGTCCGCGCCGGGGCTCTCTGCGGACCCTTCAGGATACGACCGCCGCGCGCCGGGCTTTAGCCGGAATGAGAATCCCTCACAAAGGCGGGATGTCCCCCTCCGCCCTTTGCGCATGGAACCCCGCCACGAAATCCGCCAGCCGCCCTCCGGCGATGGCATCCCGCAGGCCCTGCATCAGTTCCTGATAATAATGCAGGTTGTGCCATGTCAGCAGCATCGAGGCGATGATCTCCCCCGATTTGAACACATGGTGCAGATAGGCCCGGCTATAGCCTCGGCAGGCCGGACAGGTGCAGTCCTCGTCCAGCGGGCGCGGATCGTCCTGATGGCGGGCATTCTTGATGTTCACCTGCCCCCGCCGCGTCCATGCCTGCCCCGTGCGCCCCGACCGCGACGGCAGCACGCAATCCATCATGTCGATGCCCCGCTCCACCGCCCCCACGATGTCATCGGGCTTGCCCACCCCCATCAGATAGCGCGGCTTGTCCTCCGGCAGGAACCCCGGCGCATAGTCGAGGACGTCGAACATCGCCTCCTGCCCCTCGCCCACGGCCAGCCCGCCCACCGCATAGCCATCGAAGCCGATCGCCTGCAACGCTGCCGCGCTCTCCTCCCGCAACTCCCGCGTGACGCCGCCCTGCATGATCCCGAACAGCGCATGCCCCGGCCGGTCGCCAAAGGCATCCCGCGACCGCTGCGCCCAGCGCATCGACAGCCGCATCGACTTCGCTACCTCCGCCTCCGTCGCGGGCAGCGCGGGGCATTCGTCGAAACACATCACGATATCCGATCCCAGCAACTTCTGGATCTCCATGCTCCGCTCCGGCGTCAGCATGTGCCGCGACCCGTCGACATGGGAGGAGAACCGCACCCCCTCCTCCGTCAGCTTCCGCAAACTGGCCAGCGACATCACCTGAAACCCGCCCGAGTCGGTCAGGATCGGCCGCTCCCAGTTCATGAAACGGTGCAGCCCCCCCAGCCGCGCGATCCGCTCCGCCGTGGGGCGCAGCATCAGGTGATAGGTGTTGCCCAGCAGGATATCCGCCCCCGTCGCGCGCACGCTCTCGGGCAGCATCGCCTTCACCGTGGCCGCCGTCCCCACCGGCATGAAGGCCGGCGTACGGATCTCGCCCCGGGTGGTCTGGATCACCCCCGTCCGCGCCCTGCCATCCGTGGCATGGACCGAAAACCCGAACCCCTGCGCCATGACCCTGTTCCCCATCGCTGAAAGCGCCCCCTCATGGCGCAAAGCCAAGGGTCAGGACAAGGCCCAATCGCCCCTCAATGCCGCCGCCGCCCCGGCGCGCGCGGCGGGGGCAACCCCTCCCCCTCCTCCAGCGCCCGGCGCAGGCGGCGGATCAGCACCGCCCGCCCCCGCTCGTCCGGCGTGGCCCGCAGCGCCTCGTTGATGTCTAGGATCAGCCGCGACACGTCATTGTGCCAGTCCAGCCGCGCCACCTGCTCCGGCGCCAGCCGGGGCGGCGCCGCCTGCGCCTGCCGCACGAACCCATCCCGCGTCAGCGCATAGCCCTCGTCCAGCGCCGGACGCACCACCCGCTCCTCCGGCACCAGCCCCGCCAACCGCGCGGCCATCCCCGCCATCGCCTCCTCCTCGCCATGCACAAGGAACACGCCATGCCGCACCGGCATCCGCTCGGCCATCCATTGCACCAGTTCCGGCCCGTCCGCATGGCCGGAATAGAGGTCGATCGACCGCACCTTCGCCCGCACGGGGAATTCCTCCCCCTGTATCCGCACCTGCCGTACGCCATCCTGCAAAAGCCGCCCCAGCGTCGCCTCCGCCTGATAGCCCACAAGCAGAAGCGTCGCCTCCTCGCGCCACAGCCAGTTCTTCAGATGATGCCGGATACGCCCCGCCTCGCACATGCCCGAGGCCGCAAGGATGATGTGGAACCCCCGCGCATCTGCCAGCGCGCGCGACTGCTCCACCGTCTCGGTAAAGCGCAGGTGGTGGTCCTTCAACCCCTCCACCAACGCGCGCCCGTTCTCCAGCTCGCCCGCATGGCGGCGGAAGATCGCGGTCGCCTTCCCCGCCATCGGACTGTCGACATGGATGGGGCAGAACGGCAGCTCCCCCGCCATCATCAACGTCGTCAGATCGGCGATCAATTCCTGCGCCCGCTCCACCGCGAAAGTGGGGATCAGCAGCACCCCATCCTCCCGCCATGCCCCCTTAACTTCGTCGCGCAAACTCGCCCGCCGCGCCTCGGCGCTGGCGTCGATCCGGTCCACATCGCCATAGGTGCTTTCGCAGATGACGTAATCCAGCCCCTCAGGCCCTTCCGGATCGGGCTGCAACAGCTTGGCATCCGGCCCGATATCGCCAGAGAACAGCAGCCGCAGATCCCCCACCTCCACCTCGACCGAGGCGCTGCCCAGCAGATGCCCCGCATTCCAGAACCGCGCCCGCACTCCGGGGATCACCGTGAACCACGCGCCCAGATCCTGCCCCCGGAACCGCGTCAGCGTCTCCTCCGCGTCGCGCCCGTCATAGATCGGCTCCAGCCACTCCCCGCCCTTCCGCCGGTTGCGGCGGTTCAGCATCTCCACCTCCGTCTCCTGGATATGGGCGCTGTCGGGCAGCATCACGCCGCACAGGTCCACCGTGGCGGGCGTGGCATGGATCGGCCCCGCGAAACCCGCCTTCACCAGCTTGGGCAAAAGCCCCGAATGATCGATATGCGCATGGGTCAGGATGACCGCATCCACCCCGGCCAAATCAAAGGGAAAGGGCCGGTAGTTCAGCGATTTCTCCGTCTTCGACCCTTGGAACATCCCGCAATCCACCAGCACGGTCCCCCGCGCCGTCTCTAGCCGGAAGCAGGACCCCGTCACCCCCCGCGCCGCGCCATGAAAAGTCAGGATCGGATCGCCCATCTCCACGCCCTCCTCAGGCCAGAATCTCGAACCCAACCTCTACCGGTTTGCAATCCTTGCCATTGATCGGGATCATGTCCTGCGGACAGGCCGACATCACCACGACGCAATCCATCGCCGCCCGCAACAGCACATGGTCCCCCGCCTTCGACAGCGGCTCCCCCCAGATGATCCGCCCGTCCGGCCCTATGGGAATGTTCATCCACAGGTTCAGCGGCGCGGGGCATTCCGTGCGCGGAAAGCCGATCATCGCCAGCGCCGCATGCAGGTTGTCGGTGCAATTGTCGTGATAGGTCTGGCAGCCCAGCATCTGATAGCGATGCACGTCGCAGGCCGCGATCACCGTGTCATGCCGCCCCGGCGAGCTATCCTCCTCGATCCACAGGATGGGGCGGCGGCGGTTCGTCACCAGAGGGTCCCCCTTCGCCGGAAAGACCGACCCCAGAAACCCGTGCAGATGCTCCATCGACAGGAACTCGCCCGGATCATCGGCATTGAACGCCCATGTATCCACGACCTGCGTGCCGTGGATGTTCACGATCCGGATCGCCTGCCCCTTGGACAGCCTCACCGCCCGCCCGCGCCGTGCCGGAACGATTTCCATGTCAGCCTCCATTTCTTTATCACGATGAGACCAAGCCGCACCCGATACAAGCCATCTCGTCAAAACCTGCCGGACCGCGCCCTCAGGTCCCGCGATCATCCGTCGCGCCGAACCGGATCACTCATCCAGTCCCCGACACCCGCCGCCCGAGGCCCGCGCTCCTTTCCCCTGTCCGGCAACCCAGCACTGTCATGCCGCCCCCGCCCAAGGCCCGCGCACCGTTCCCCTGTCCGGCAAACCAGCGCTGTCATGCCGCCCCCGCCCAAGGCCCACGCACCGTTCACCTGTCAGGCAACCCAGCGCGGTCATGCCGCCCCGCCGCCGGGATGACACCACCACCCGTCATGCGGCGACCGCCCTGCCACCGGGAACCGATCCCGCACAGTCCCCGCTAGGCCCAAACCCCGCGACTCACCCCCTACGCATTAACCTTAACGCCCTCCTCAAGCACCGCGCGTATGTACAGTTTGCGGTACGGTTTCCGGCACAGCCCTCGGCACGCCCCATTCCGCCCCTCGCCGGGAATTAATCCAGCGTCCGCAGGCCCTTACCCCTCCTCCCGCAGCCAATCCGCCACCCTCGGCAGCAATGGCCGGAAATAAGCCACCACTCGCCCCGGCGCCTCCGCCCAAGCCCCCTCGGCCCAAGGGGCCACGCCATGGATCAGATGCCGGTGCAGGATCACAGCCTCGCCCGGTCGTCCCGGCACCTCGACCCTCGGGCAGGTCTCGAAAACCTGCTTACGCGCCGCCTGATAAGCCTCTGTTATGTCGTGATCTTCCGGCGCTCCCTTGCACCGGTAAAAGGCCGCGCGCAACGCCTCGCCCATCACCAGATGGCTCCCCTCCCAAACCACCAAGGGTGCCGCGTCCGCCGTCGCCGCGTTCAAAGGCAGGCCAAGGATCCAGCCATGCGGTTCCCGCACCATCCGCCGCCGCTCCGGGCCCACGGGAAGCAGGCCATCCAGATGCGCTGCATCCCGCAACTGCCTGAACCGGAACGCGGATTCGCTCTCCTCCTCGCCCTGCCGGGGATATCCCTCCCGCGTCACCGAAAGCTGTGCGGGATGCAGCGGAACGGGCTCCAAACCCACCTCCTGCCACGGAAATTCCGCCTCTCCCATCCGGCCATCCGGCCCGTTCGGCAGCGCATCCAGCCCGACGAACCACGTCCCACCGCAACGCCACGGCAAGCCACTCCCAGCCACCGCCTCCCGCGCCACCGGCCATGCCGCCGCCGCCCATGCCGCGATCCCCGACCCCGCCACCCGCCGCCACCCCCGTGCGCCTGTTCCGCCAAGCATCTGAAATCCCGATCCTTTTCAACGAACATCAGAATGACACTGGACGCGCGCGCCGAAAAGCCCTATCCGGCACGGCTCTTTTCAGACCAAGGTCATTCCCATGTCAGCCCCCACCCAGCCCACCAACCTCCTTCGTCCCGCCTTGGTGCTTGGCCTGCTGTCCTGTGTCGGCCCCTTCGCCATCGACATGTACCTCCCCGCCATGCCCGACATCGGCGCGGCGCTCGGCACCACCGTCCCCGCGATGCAGACCACGATCACCGCCTATTTCATCGCCTTCGGCCTTGCCCAGCTGATCTACGGCCCATGGGCCGACCGTTCCGGGCGCAAGCCGCCGCTCTACGCAGGCATCGCGATTTTCCTTTTAGGTTCCGTGATTTGCACCTTCGCCCCCAGCATCGACTGGCTGATCGCGGGCCGTTTCGTGCAGGGCCTTGGCGGGGCCGCGCTGATGGTCGTGCCGCGCGCCATCATCCGCGACATGTATACGGGCCACGCCGCCACCCGCCTCATGGCGGCGGTGATGCTGGTGATCTCCGTCTCACCCATGCTGGCCCCTCTGGCAGGGGCAGGCCTCATGCAGGTCACAGGCTGGCGCGGCATCTTCGCGGCCCTTCTGATTGCAGGTGTGGCCAGCCTCCTGACCCTCGCCCTCGCGCAACCCGAAACCCTCCGCAAGGAAGACCGCCAACCCTTTGATCTTTCTGCCAGCCTGCGCGGCGCGCGTCGGCTGTTGGGCGACCGGGTCTTCATGGGGCTGACCTTTCTCGGCGGCTTCGGCATGGCCAGCTTCTTCGTCTTCATCGCCTCGGCCAGCTTCGTCTACACGCAGGCCTTCGGCCTGTCTCCCACCGAGTTCTCCCTTGCCTTCGCGGTGAATGCCCTCGGGTTCTTCGCCGCCTCGCAGGCCGCGGGCGGCCTCGGCCTGCGCTTTGGCGCGCGGCGGGTGATAGCGCTGGCCACCCTCGGCTTTGCGGGTTTCACCCTGCTTCTCCTGCTCTTGGCAGCACTGCAACTCGCCACGCTAACCGTCTGCATCGCGGGGCTTTTCCTCGCCAATGCCTGCCTCGGCCTCGTGATCCCCACGACCATGGTGATGGCTCTGGAAGAGCATGGCGATATTGCGGGCCTTGCCTCCTCCCTTGGCGGGACGATGCAGATGCTGGCGGGCGGTGTGATGATCGCCGCCACCGGGCCCTTCTTCGACGGCACCGCCCTGCCCATGCTGGCGGCCATCGCCCTTTGCGGCGTGCTGGCGCTCCTGCTGTCACGCCTCGCACTGGCACGGGGTCAGGCGGAAAGGGCCGCCTGATCCGTCGTCACCTCAGCGAGTGCCTGCTCCAGCAGACCAAGGCCAGCCCCCGGCCGCGACGCCCCTTCCGACAACACCCGCCGCCACCCGCGTGCCCCCGGTTGCCCGTGGAACAGCCCCAGCATATGGCGCGTGACCTGATGCAGGCGCCCGCCCGTGGAAAGATGACCGTCGATATAGGGCATCATCGCCCGCACCACTTCCACCGCATCCAGACCGGGCCCATCGCCCCACAACCCATCCGCCCCGATCAGCACCCGTCCCGGTTCGTGATAGGCCGCCCGTCCGATCATCACCCCGTCAAGACCCGCCTCCAGCATGGACCGCGCCTGATCCAGAGTGGTGACCCCCCCGTTGATACAGATCGTCAGTTGCGGAAACTCTGCCTTCATGCGTTGAACCAGATTGTAATCAAGCGGCGGTATCTCACGGTTTTCCTTTGGAGAAAGGCCCTGAAGCCACGCCTTGCGGGCATGGATCACGAAATGCCGCACCCCTGCGGCTGCGACCGTTTCAAGGAACTCGGGCAGCACCTCTTCGGGGGTCTGATCATCCACCCCGATCCGGCATTTCACCGTCACCGGCACAGGGCTGACCTCGGCCATGGCCGCGACGCACTCCGCCACCAGCCCCGGACGTTGCATCAGCACCGCGCCGAAACAGCCCGACTGCACCCGGTCCGAAGGGCAGCCCACATTCAGGTTGATCTCGTCATAGCCATAAGGCACGGCCAACTGCACCGCCCGCCGCAACTCCGCCGGGTCCGATCCGCCAAGTTGCAGCGCGACGGGATGTTCAGCCTCGCCATGGCCCAGCAGGCGATCACGGTCGCCATGGATGACGGCGGGGGCGGTGACCATCTCGGTGTAAAGCATCGCCCTCCGCGTCATCAGACGATGAAAGAAACGGCAATGCCGATCCGTCCAATCCATCATGGGCGCCACCGATAGCCTATGTGGCTTATGTCCCGTCATGTCCCGCATTATCGTTCCGTCCACCAGAATGCCCGCGCGGGCCAAGTCCCGGTAAAGCCGCAGGTTTTCGCCAGATTTTGACCCGCCGATGGCGAACAGTCGATCCGCCCCGGAATTCGCCCGCAAGGACGCAGCCGCGTCTATAGCCGATTTTCCGCCCAAGGGGAAACCACCCTGCAGAACGCCTCACGCCCAAGTCACTCAGGCCTGATCGGGATGGAGCGTGCGCCAGACCCAGTCCGAGACTGCGGGAATCATCAGATCGAAATCCGTCATGAAACCGGCATCGCGATAAAGGCAGTTGACCGAGCCGACGCAGCCCTCGGCCCCGATCAGCGGCAGGTTCACGATCAGCCCGATCCCATGCCCAAGGATGGAGCCATGGTCCGGAAAGCCCGCACGGATCGCCGACTCACCGCGTGTGATCAAAGCAGGACTTCGATGCTGCAGCGTAAACTCCCACCCTGCGCCGGATAGCGGCTTCCCGCCTGTCGCGGCAAAGAGGTCGGGGCGCGATGACCAGAGCCTATGCGCCCGACCCGCCATTCGGTCGAACAACAGGACCGTGACCAGATCTGCCCCGGTCAGCGCAAGAACATCCTCGTCGCGCGAGGTCCCCGCCCCATCGGAAGCCATCCCTCAGCGCCCCGTGAGGGTCAGGTCTTCAAGCGTTTCAGGCCCCCAGGTCAGCCGGTGCAGCCCGTCCTCGGTGACGACGACCGTGTCCGAGAAGCGGAAGCCGCCGACTCCGGGCAGATAAATGCCCGGCTCCACAGAGAAGACCATGCCGGGCTGGATCACCGTCCTGTCTCCCCTTGCAATATAAGGCCCCTCATGGGCGGTCACCCCCATGCCATGGCCTGCACGATGGATGACGCCGTCGCCAAGACCCGCTTTTCGAAAATGCGCGGCGGCCGCCTCGTCCACGTCTTCGAGGGTTCTGCCGGGACGCATGCCCTCCATGACGATCCGCCGCGCCTCAAGCATCGTCTCGAAAGGGCGGCGCGCAGCTTCGGGCACGCGGTTCAGGAAAAAGGTCCGTTCCACCTCGGCACCATATCCGTTCAGGACTGAATTGAAGACGGTCACGTGGGGGCCGCCTTCCTTCATCTTCATGTCCAGGTCGGTAAAGTTGTGCGGATCATGGCTGACATCGGCATTCTGGATCAGCGTCATGATCTTGACCGCATAGGGGTTCACGTTCGGATTGTCGGCCACCATGCGCGCCATGACTTCGCGACCGATGGTGGCGTTGATGGTGGCCTGCCCCATGCCCGGATGCGCCTCGCGCAGGAGCCGGTCATGGGCCTCGGATTTAAGGCGGCACCCATAGGCGATCCGGCCCAGTTCATAGGGCGACTTCACCTCGCGCGCCTTCTCGACCGGATCGCAAAGCTTCCCCCGCCCACCAAGGGCATTGAAGAAGACCGTCGGCAGACGGCTGTCGGCACCGATCCGCCCTGCCCGCGGAAGGGCATCGGCAAGCCTGTCGGCCCATGTACGGCCCGGTGGCGCGGGGTATTCAGCATAGGCAAATACCTCCAGCGGCCCGACATGACGCACCTCTACATGGTCAAGTTCAAGGCGCGGAACCACGAAACGCGGTACGCCTTGCGCGGGAATGACGAGGATAAAGGGCCGCTCATGCACGAAATTGGCGAAGTTGGTCAGCCACAGGATGTTGTCCACATCGGCAGTGACATGGGCTGCAAGGCCCGCTTCCTCAAGCATCCCCTGCACCTTTTGCAAGCGATCCGCCATTTCCTGCGGGCTTGGCGGGGCGAAAGTCTCAACAATCTGCACGATGCACACTCAATTCATCAAGGAGGGAAGCCAGAGGGTGATGGCCGGAAAGGCCACCAGGATGACTAGCGTCAGCAGGTCCATCGCGATGAACCAGCCGACGCCGCGAAAGATCACGGGCATCGGGATCGCGCCCTTCATCGTGCTTTGGATGACGAAGATGTTCAGTCCCACGGGCGGGGTGATGAGGCCGATTTCCAGAAGCTTGATCAGGATGATGCCAAACCAGATCAGATCGACCCCCGCCGCATTCGCCATAGGCAGGATCAGGGGCGCCGTCAGCAACAGAAGGCCGATGGAGTCGATGAACATGCCAAGGATGATGTAGAGAATCGAGACAAGGATGATCAGCCCGATCGGCCCCAGCACGCTGTCGGCGAAAAGGTCGGACAGCGCCGTGTTTAGCCCGGCCACCGCCACGAAGCGCGTCAGAAGGGCGCCACCGATCACGATGATGAAGATCGAGGCAAAGGTGATCGCGGTCTGGCGCAGCGCAGACAGGAACAGAGGCAGGCGGAACGTCCCCATCAGGGCCGAGATCACGATGGCACCCAGCGCGCCCAGAGCGCCGGCCTCCGTCGGGGTGGCCAGTCCGAAGGAGATCGACCCCATCACGATCGCCGCCAGAAGCGGCAGGGGCGTGATGTCACGCAACACGACCCAGAGCGGCGGCCTCTCCTCGGGCTCTGCACCGCCACCCTGCCCGGCCAGTGCCGGATCCTTGATGCAGCGGATCACGATCATGCCCAGGTAGATGATCACCGACAGGATGCCCGGCAGCACACCCGCAAGGAACAGCGCCCCGATGGAAACATCGGCATAGACGCCATAGAGCACCATCAGGATGCTGGGCGGAATCAGGGAGCCGAGGGTACCGGCGGCGGCGACCGACCCGCTTGCCAGGCCCTGATCATATCCACGGCGCAGCATTTCCGGAATCGCGATCCGCGCCATGGCCGATGCCGTCGCGACCGAAGACCCCGAGGCCGCCGCGAAAAGCGCACTGGCCAGGACGCTGGCGCAGGCCAGATTGCCGGGCAGCCGCGCCAATAGAATCCGGGTGGCCGAGAACAGCCCCCGCGTCAGCCCGCTTTCGGATGCGATGAACCCCATCAGCAGGAACATCGGCACGGCCGAAAAGCTCCAGTTCGTGGCAAGTTCATAGGGCAGACGCGCGACCGAACCGATGGCCGCGCGCAGGTTGGTTTCCAGCGCGATCCCGAAGAAGGCGACGGCAATCAGCGACAGGCCGATCGGCATCCGCAGCGCAAGCAGGAAGAGCAGGATGGCAAAGCCCGCGATGGTGGGCAGAAAGGCCTCAAGCATCGGGGTCATCTCCGAACACACGTTTCACAAGAACCAGCAGCGCCGTCGCGGTGGCGAGGGCGAAGACCACGGGCATCACCCAGCGCACCGGCCAGATCGGCAAGAGGTTGACGCCCATCGCCACCTCGCCCTGCGCGGTGGCACGCAGGGCCTGTTCCAGCGTGAACCAGGCCAGCAATCCGTAGATCCCGATGGTCAGGACGCCCGCGATCAGCCGGGCGATCCGTTTCATGGCCGTCGGAAAATGCTGATAGAACAGGTCCGTTTCGATATGGCCTTTCGAGATTTCGAGGAACATCAGGGGCAGGAAGACCGCGGGCACCATCCAGTAATAGGAGACGATCTCCGAGGTGGCACTGAACGGCGCGCGGAACATGGCCCGCATCAGCACATCAAGAGAAATGGTCACAAGGATCCCGAGGACTGCCAGCCCCGCGAGATTGGCCTGAATTGAGGCAAGGGTTTCCGCAAGGCGGGCAAGGCGTGTCATCATCGCGATCCGATCCGCTGAGGGGACAGTCAGGCCCGGCATCCGGCATGGCCGCTGAAAGCCGGGCCCGGGGCATCAGTTCAGCCCGTAGGTCGCGAGATCGAGCTTGTCATAAACCTCGGAGCGGATCAGGTTGGCCAGTGCTTCGGCATCATCCTGCGGAACATCCGCCAAAAGCGCTGTCCACTTGTCCACCGTCGCCTGGAACCGGCCCAGAAGGGCCTCGGCCTCGGCGATCTGATAGGTGTCGCGCACGATGGCCACCGCAGCCTCAGGCTGGGCCGCGCGGAAGGCGTCGATATGGGCGACGAGATCGGCGCCGGGTTCATGGAAGGTCACGCCCAGTTCGGCCAGTTTGGCACGCGCCGCCACTTCTTCCTGCAACGTGCCCTCTACGATCAGCGCGGCCATCGCATCGGCATTGGCGTGCAGCAGGCCGCGGCGGGCATCCACCGACAGGCTTGCCCATTTTTCGGGATTGTAGCCATGGCCCAGCCCCGCCCAGAACAGCGTGACAGGAAGATCGGTGATGTGCTGCGCCACCTCGTGCAGGTTGCGCACCAGGGCATCGGCCGCCGTGGTCGTCGTGCAGGTCAGCGCCCCGGTATCCAGTGCGCCATATTGTTCGTTGGTATTGAAGGAAACGGTCGTTGCCCCGGCTTCATTGGCCCATTGTGCGGGCGCACGTCCGGGCAGGCGCAGCGAGGCGCCTTTCATGTCCTCCAGCGTGATGATGGGACGGTTGCAGATGAGGACATAGAGATTGGTTGCATAGGAACTGGCATAGACGACGCCAAGCCCCTTCCATTCTGCCTGCTGCGCCGGGTCCATCGCGTTGAACTCCGTCGCCGCCGCGATCATCACGCGCGGATCATCGAAGGTCATGCCCAGCTCTTCCACCGCATTCGCCACGGGCAGGTCGGACGGGGTATATTGTGCGAAATGGCCAGAGGCATCCACGATGCCGTCAGCGATTTCCTGCAGGTTGCCCATTGGGGTGACGCGGGCGGATCCAAGTTCCACCTCGACCTTGACGCTGTCACCCGCATGAACAGGCACACGCTCGGCCCAATAGGTATAAAGATAGCGGGAATACTGGTGCTGAGGCGGCAGCCAGGTCGCGGCAACCACCGTATCCTGTGCACTGACCCCGCCAGCAGGCAGGGCGAACAGCGCGGAAAGCAATGCGGGCTTAGCAATCTTCAACATTTTCACCATTTTCTCCGTGTTGGTATCGCCACTTCAGGCTTGAATGGCAGCATTCTTGACGACTGCCTTGCTCAACATCAGCTCCTCGAAGCCGAGGATGAATTTCTCGCGCGCTCCCGGCTCCACCCCGAAAGTCGACGTGAAGGCGTGGCCGCGCAGCAGGTTCGATGCCATGGCCCAGTGCACCCGCTCCTCATCGGGTGGCAGGCCGAGGTCGAAAGTCTCAATCCAGAATGCGTTCAGCCCTGCCCGCCAGGTCTGGACCGCATCGGCGACCAGTTCCGACAGTTCCGGCTCTACCCGGATGGCAAGCGCGATTTCCATCGAACCGATGAAAAGGTCGCTTGCGAATGTCTCCACCACGTGTCGGGCGAATTGCGTCCGCCCGATCTCTCCCTGCCGCAACCTTGCGCCAAATCCGCCAAGCTCCGTCTCAAAACTGACGAGCAGGTCAGCGAAGGCGGCAGCAATCAGGTGGTTCTTCGTCGGGAAATGGTGGAAGAGGGCCCCCTTCGAAACCCCCGCCTCAGCAACGATCCGCTGGATGGACAGGCCAGAGAAACCATTCAGGATCAACTGCCGCGTCGCCGCCTTCTTCAGGACCATGACCATCTGATCCGCGTTGCGGCCCGGAGGTCGAGGGTCTATCGGCGAGTTCAGCATGATCTTTACTCCGTTTCCCCCATTAACATACCAACTGGTCGGTTTGTCAACTGGAAAGCTCAAAATCCGATCGCCGCGCACGCCCCATCAACTGGCCAGTCCAAATTCCAAAAGCCCCGTCACGCCCAGAACAGGACGCGGCGCAGTAGCCAGTCGGGGAACGCGGTAAGACCCTTCTAACGGTCAACGCCTTGGGTGACCGGATCGTTCCCCGGCCGCCCGCTCTTGACCGCCGCGCTGGCCGATCATCCATGAAAGTGCTAGCCCGACCACGGAAGACACAAGGAACACGATTCCGAAGGCGGCACTCGCCGCAAAGGCTTCCTCGGAACGTGCCCCAACCAACGGCAGAATGGCCACCGCCGCTCCTTCCCGAAACCCCCACCCACCGACAGCGAAGGGCACCAGCATCGCAAAGAGAACAAGCGGCACAACCGCAAAAACCGCCGCGGCCGGCAGGAACAGCCCAACCGAGGCGGAGGCGGCGGCAAAGGAAAGGACATTGGTCGCTACCGTCCCAAGGCTCAGCATCGCCTGCCACAGAGCGACATCACGATGCAGCAACGACCACCGCATCGCCACAAACCAGCGCGCCAAGGCAGGGCGCCGCGCCGCCAACACGCCAAGGCCCACCCCCGTAGCGACCACCAAACCCGCAAGGACTCCAAAGGCGGTGATTAGGGGCAAGGGCGGACTTACCCCACCGGGAACAAGAATCGAAAGCCCGCCCGAAATTAGCGTGACCACAACCAGCGCCACCTGCCCCGACAGACGCTCGAACAGCACTGCCTGCCCCGCCTTTTCCAGCCCCGCGCCTTCGCGCGCCCGCACGGCCCGCGCCGCGTCGCCGATCACACCGCCCGGAAGCGTCAGGTTGACCGTCTGGGACAGGAAATACTCCCGCAACGCATGGTCCATAGGCATCAGCTGCCCAAGACGCGCCGCCGTGACCCGCCACCGGATCGCGGACAGAACCGTCTGGAGCAGCAGCAGCAGGAGTGCGAGAGCAAGCCAGAACGGATCGAGCGTCCGCATCCGCGCCATGACCGCCGCCCCGTCAACAGCCTGCCAGACGAGGGCCAACAGGACCACGGTGAGCAGAACCCGTGCCACCCCTTTGCGCGTCACGGCCCGCCCCCCGATTCCGAGGAGTAGGCGGCAACGATCCGGTCACGCATCTCTTCCATCGGAAGGGCGGCCAGTGTTTCCGGCGGGATCAACCCGGGCGCAAAGCCCCACCCAGCCGCCGCATCGACCAGCGCGGGGGGGCCGATCAGATGCAGCGGCACATCGTGCCGGTCTTCCTGCGCCACGAAGCGGGCAGCCTGATGATCTCCCAGAAGAAAGACGAGTGGCCCATCCGACCCGGCCCGTGCCACCCAGTCCAGCGCCACCTCCAGTGAATAGGCGACGGCCTGCCGGTACTGATCGCGCACACGGTCGCGGTCCTGCCAGACAACATTGGGCGGATCCCCTTCCTGCGCCATGGCGTCAAAGACCCTGCCATCCCCTACCTTTTCCCAGGGGATCATACGCGGCACTGGCACCCAAGGCGCATGCGACGAAATCAGCACGACCTGCGCGAACAGACGCCCATCGCGCGGCGCGGTGCCCACCAACCGGTCGAAGGCGGCCAGCGTGAACTGGTCGGGCATCGTCACCCAATTGAAGGGCAACCCCCGATAGCCCAGATCGGAGGCGGGAAGAATGCGGTCGAATCCCATCTTTTCCCCTTCGGGCCAGTCCATCGTTATGGCCGGCATCACCGCCGCGGTCTGGAACCCGCCCCTCCGGGCGATGTGGAACAACCCCTCCCGCCCAGAGGCCAGCAGCGCCTGATAGCGCACCTGATCGTTCACCCGCAGGCCGTTGGCAAAGGTGGCATGGGAAAGCCAGCTTTGTCCGCCACGGGTCGGCGATCCAAGATAGCCACTTCGCATCGCGAGGCCCCTTGCGGCCAGCTTGCGCTCGGCCTCAGACAGCACTGCGCGCGTGGTGTCAGCGTAGAGCGTGCCATCGATGCTGGCGCGCCCATAACTTTCAATGAAGATCACCACGACATCGCGGTCGATCAGGTCAAGCAGTCCGGTCCTGTCCCGATAGGGGTCCTGCGCTGCGGCCTGACGGAAGGCGGCCATGTCTACCACGGTCCGTCGGATCAGGCGTACACGCTCGGCCGCCAGCCGTGCCGTGAAGGCCGCGCCGGGCGGGTCAAAGCGCGGCTCCCAGCGTTGCATGATCGACGCGGCCTCAAGCCCCCCCGCAACGGCCGCCGCGACCGTCACACTGCCCGCGGCCCGGCGCAGCCAGACCCGGCCCGGAAACAGTGGCAGCCGTGCCCAGACCCCCATCGACCACCACAGGGCCCAAACCACGCCCGCCAATCCCGCCACAACCGTCAGCACCACAGCCGTGGCAAGTGCCACCCCTACCGACCCGACAAGAAGATTCACGCCGGCCGCCGCCAGCGGCAGGTCACCCACCGGGTTGAAGCCGCGACTGAACGCCGTGAACATTGCGATATCCGCAAACTTCAGGACGATGATCGCAGTCAGGATCAGCGCCAGCCCCGCCCGCAGCACCCGCGCTCCTCTGCCATCCCCTAACAGCGGCAAGCCCAGCAGAAGTACCGGCAACTCAAGCGGAAAAAGCCTCAAGGCCCCCAATGTAACCGCATCTGGATGATTGGGTTGGATCAGCACCAAATGCAGAAGTCCCGCCGCCAGAAAGGGGCGCCAATGCATGTTCATGCGCGGTTCCGCCACAGCCAAAGCGTATCCCGCCCGAAGGACCACAGCAGCGCGACCATGGCAGGCCATGCGATCAGGGCAGCAAATACGCGCGGAAGGTCAGGAATCTGCAGCAGGATCAGGGCGCCGACCTGCACCACGCAGACGACCTTCCGACCGAACCGCTCCGGCAAGGCGGCTGCCAGCCATGGAAACGGCCAGAAGGCCAACACGAACAGATACCGCATCAGACCCAGCACAAGGATCTCCGGTCCCGTGATCCCCGCCATCCAGACGTGCCCGGCAAGGATCAGCGCAAGCGCCGCATCCGTCTCCATGTCGAAACGCGCTCCAAAGGCCGAACTCAGACCTTCGCGACGGGCAAGCCAGCCATCCACACCGTCCAATGCAAGCGCCACACCCGCCAAAAGAAAGACCACCCAGCCATGCCACCCGGCGGCCAGCAGGCCCGCCAGGGCCGACACCATCGCCGCACGCAGAAGGGTTACCTGATTGCACAGCCCCAGCCGATCATGCGGATAGCCACGCGGCAGCAAGACCGCCACCAGCACCAGCAATCCCGCTACCGCAAGGCCTGCCACCACGGACGCCATCGCTCCTGCCAGACCGAAGGCCAGCCCCGGCCCTCCGGCCACCGCAACCGACACGGCAAGGACCATCCCGCGCGGTAGACCCATGCTTGAAGAGGATGCCCGCGCCCCTATCGTCATATGAACACCCGATGGAGGATGGCATGGCGGCGGCAAAGAACGGATACGGCAGGGCGCGACGCGCAATGCACTGGATCATGGCAATCATGATCCTTCCGAAGATCGTAGTGGGCCTCGCCATGGTGCAGCCGGGCTGGCCACGCGCGGTGCAGAACACGATGTTCATCCTGCACAAGAACGTGGGAAGCCTTCTCCTGATTCTTGGGGTCCTGCGCGTGGTCATCGCTCTGCGCAACCCGGCCCCGCCTATGCCTGCCACCCTGCCCGGTTGGCAGCGGATCGCTGCCCATGCCAGCCACGGCATCCTCTACCTTCTCGTTCTCGTCATGCCGCTGTCCGGTTATGTCCGGGTGCGCGCAGGGGGTTTTCCCATAGAGGCGCTCGACAAGATCGGCCTGCCGACGCTCATTCCCCGCTCCGACACGCTGGCAGAGGTCGCGAAAACGATCCACGAAATCGGCGGCTACGCGCTGATCGCGGTGCTTCTTGCCCATATCGGCGCGGCACTCCATCACGCGCTAATCCTGCGCGATGGCATCTGGTCGCGCATCTGGCCACCCCTGCAGCGCTGATGCCAGATGTTCATAGCAGCGTGACCGCACGGGGAGCCACCGCAGCCGCGTGGACAGGCACCCAAGCTTGCGCTGCGCTTGCATCGAGGGCGCAGTCGAAGACGACCTCGGGGCCAAGCGCATAGTTACGCGTTTCCGGCCGCAGCGCATGCGCGAGTTCGGCGACCGGGTTCTGCAGGGTGATCCCCTGCGGCCCGCCCCCGATCAGCAGAGGCGAAACGGCAACTTGCAGACGGTTCAGAAGCCCGGCCTCAAGGAAACGCGCAATGGTAATACCACCGCCCTCGACTAGCAGGCTCTGCACCCCAAGGCCTTGAAGCGCGTCCAGTATCGCGCAGGGATCAAGGCGACCGTCGCGCATGGGCAGGGTGACGACCTCCACGCCCTTCTCCCTCGGGCGGTTGCAACCCTGCACCACGATCCGACGCACGCCATCGGCATGGAGCAGCGGCAGATCATCGGGCATCCGGCCTTGTGGATCGACGACGATGCGCGCCGGACTATCCCCCCGGCACAGTCGCACCGTCAGGCGCGGGCGGTCATGCAGCGCCGTGCGCACCCCGATCAGCACACCGTCGACCAGCGCCCGCAACCGATGCAGATGCGCCAGCCCATCGGGGCCCGAGACATCGCGGGCATCCCCTGCATGTGTCGCCACGCGACCATCCAGCGACTGGCCGATCTGCGCCACCACCTGCCGCCCCAAATCGCGCCGGGCCAAGGGCGCATAGAGGTCCAGCGCGGCCCTTTCTCCCGCGCTCCAACGCCCGCAACAGGCGCAACCACGCCCCGCGCGGATGGAGAGGAGTCGATCCCATACTCTGGGCGTCACTTCGACCGAATGCATCGCCTATTCCCCTTGGCCCGCAAAATCATCGGGCAAGGCCAGCAGATCGACATGCCCGATCCGGCACATCGCTTGCGGCAAGGCCGCCAACCGCTCCCTGCACCACCCTTCCGCAATCGCAGCACCCGTTTCCGCCGCGGCCCCCGCGATGCCCGGCAGGAGTGCCGCCTGCAAAGCTGCCTCCTCAGGCCCAAGCACCCATGGCGACCCTGCCAGTTGAACGACGAACCCCGCTGCGCGCAGCCGCTCGGCGGCGTATTCTGCGGCACGTGGCCCCAGGGCCGGGCCGAAACCCTTGTCGCCCGCCTGATGGCGATTGAAGGCTTCCGTCACCTCGGCATCCCCTGCAACTTCGGGCGTCCAGTCCATCCGCCCATCATAGCAGAGCGCTGCATAGAACGGCAGGCGCAATGCGGAAAGCCGCCCGATCAACCTATCCAGCCAGTCCGCCGAGACAAGGTCGATCAGGGCAGAAGCCGTCACCAGACCTGCCCCCTCCAACGGCAATGCCTCCACGCGGTTGAGGTCGAGGCGGAAAGCCTCTCCCCCTGCCAGCGCGAGCAGGTCGGCATCCGCATCCACCATCCGCCACACAGCGCCGGGCAGCGACGAAGCAAAGGCCCGCCGCGTCGATCCGGTGCCGCAGCCCAGATCGACGATCACCGCCTTCGGACCGGCAGCCCGCGCCGCCGCTCGCAGCAGACCGCCATCCCTCGCCGCGTGATCGGCAGGTTCGCGCAACGCCAGCCAGTCGGCCGAAAAACCCATCGGTCAGATATCCCACTCGCACCAGGCCCGCGCCATATGGCTCTCATGCAGGGTGATGCGCAGCCGCTTCACTCGGCCCCCGTCCTTCAACTCTCCCGCGCGCAGCCTTTCGGCCATCCCGCGATGGATCACCCCGCACAGAAACTCGGTCGTGGTGAACTTGCCCTTGAATTCTGGCACCTCGTCCAGATTGCGATAACGCAAGGGTTGCAGAACGGCGGCCAGCGCCTCCACCGCAAGGCCGATATCGACGACAAGACCGTGACCGTCGATATCCTCGGCGAAGAAAGCGGCATCGACGGTGAATGTCGCACCATGCATTCCCTGCGCCGGACCGAAGACAGGCGAGGGCAGCGAATGGGCGATCATGATGTGGTCACGGACTTCGACGGCAAACATGGAGTATTCCTTCGGGGTTCAGTATCTGATGCGGTGGCAAAGCGTCTGCGGCGCGGCAAGGATGCCGGGATAGGCAGCGGGCAAGTCGGCAAAGGCAGTCTCGCCCGAGATCAGCGCGTCAAGCACCGGATCCGACAGCAGCGAAAGTGCCTTCTCCAGACGGCGACGAAAGGTCCAGCGAGGCCTCCGCACAGGTGGGAGGGCCCCAACCTGCGAACTGATCAGCCGCAATCTACGGCTGTGAAAGGCACCGCCCAGCGCAACTGGCGTCTCGCCTGCGCCATGCCAACTGGCCTCCACCACCGCTGCCTCGGGTCCGGCCAGATCCAGCGCGAGGGCCAATCCGGCCGCGCTGGCACTGGCATGGATGACGACGTCGCAATCCCCGTCCGCCGCGTCCGGCAGGGCATGGGCACAGCCTAGCATCCGCGCCAGATCGCCCCGCGGCTGTGGGTCAATCAGCGCAACCTCCGCGCCCGGCAGCCGCGCGGCCAGATAGCCCGTCAGCGCCCCCACAACACCGGCCCCGACGACGGCAATCCGATCCCCCGCCCCTGCCCCGCTGTCCCATAGGATGTTCAGCGCCGTCTCCATGTTCGCAGCAAGAACGGCGCGCGACGGCGGCACGCCATCGGGCAAGGGCAGAACAGCGGCTTCCGGCAGGCGAAACCTGTCCTGATGTGGATGCAGGGAAAAGACGGCGCGTCCCGCAAATGGCCCGTCCATGCCCTCGGCCACCATCGCGTAGCCGTATTTTACCGGAAACGGGAACTCTCCCTCCTGAAACGGCGCACGCATCCGCGAAAATTCCGACGGAGGCACACGTCCCGCGGCCACCAGCCGTTCCGTTCCCCGGCTGATGCCCGAGAACAAGGCACGATAGGCATGACCCGTGCCCTCGGATGCAGGCTGCAATTCCGCCCGGCCCTCTGCAACGCACCATAGCGCATGCGCCGTCATGGCAGCAGATGCCCGGATTTCGCGGCCTTGGCGGCAAGATAGCGCGCATTCTCCGCCCTTGCGCCTACCCGCAGCGGCACGCGCTCCACAACCGTGATCCCCTGCGCCCGCAGCATCGCCATCTTCGCAGGGTTGTTCGTCATGAGCCGTACCGTCCAGATCCCCAAGCGTTGCAGCAGTTCGGCCCCCACACGGAAATCACGTTCATCATCGGCAAAACCAAGTTGATGGTTGGCCTCGACCGTATCGAGGCCCCGACCCTGCAACGCATAGGCGCGCATCTTGTTGGCCAGACCGATGCCCCGTCCCTCCTGATTGAGATAAAGCAAAACACCCGACCCTTCGGCCGCCATGGCAGCCATCGCCGCATGCAATTGCGGGCCGCAGTCGCATTTCACGCTGCCCAACACGTCACCGGTAAAGCAGGCCGAATGCAGACGCACCAGAACTGGCGCGCCGGGGTCGGGCACGCCGATCCGCACGGCATAATGTTCCGCACCACCATCATCGGGTCGGAACACCTCGACCTGCCCCAAAGCACTCACCGCCAAGGGCACAGAAGCCGCACTCACCGTGTGATGGTCAGACAGGCGCATAGCTGCCGCCTCCACTTCCGCGCAGGTCAACATCGTAACCCGCCCGTCCCGCGCCAGCGACATATCGGCGAGGCGCACCGCCACAACCGCCGGAAGGAGTTGTGCCCCCTTGGCCAGCAGAATGGCTGTCTCCACCACACTCTGTGCAACATCCACCCGCTCAGGAGGCTCATCCGGAATACCGGCGACAGCTACAGGATCCGCATAGCCCCGTATCTGCCAAAGCGTCAGCCCTGCCACAGGCAGGGCTGCACCCTTTCCCGACTCCTTCCATCCCAAAGCATCAAGCCGCGCAGCAGAAAGGATCAGCACCGCCGCCCCGAAACCCTGCGCAGCGGCGAACCGAGCCTCCGTAAGCCCCTCCACCGCCATCACCAACCAACCCTGCCCTGCGTCGGATAGGACCACGGGAAGCCCAAGCCGTAGGTCCGCCCTTGCCCGCGCCACCCGCTCCAACGGCCCCGGAAGAAGTGCATCGTCCCAGCGGGTTCCCGAATATCCCTCCCGCTCCATGGCGCGGTGTAGAACCGTCATGATCTTCCCAACCTCTTGTCAGCCTTGGTGATCTAGTCCGCCCCCCCGCAGGGCAAGATGTCCCACAGCCCGCGATGCGTCAGGAGTTCGGCACTGTCGATCACATTTCCGTAAGGCTGCCATTCGCAACTTTACCCGCGAAGGACCGGGCTATGATCTTCACTGGGAATGGCAAGGGAGAAGCGGAACTTGCGTGTCTGGCTCGGCCTTGCGCGATCATTGGTGATCTACAACAATCCGGTGCGCAGCATTCCGCTGCGACGTTTCTATCGCAGCCTGCTCTCACGCGGCGATCTGGCCCTCGACGTCGGTGCCCATGTCGGAACGCGCGCAAGGGCCATGCGTGCCGCCGGGGCGCGCGTCATAGCCATCGAACCACAGAGCCCCTTTTCCACTTTTCTACGCCACAGCCTCCCGCGTGACATCACGCTGGTAGAGGCCGCGCTCGGCCCTAAGGAAACGGTGGCGGAAATGGCCGTCTCTACGCTGCATCCGACGGTCTCATCGCTCCAGCCGGGATTTGCCGACGCGGCGGTCAGGGCACCGGGCTTCGGGCATGTCCGCTGGGACCGGCGGCAACAGGTCCGCGTCACCACGCTTGACCGACTTATCGCCCAGTACGGGATGCCCGCCTATGTGAAAATCGATGTCGAAGGCTTCGAACTCGCCGTCCTTTCGGGTCTCAGCAGTCCGGTCCCACTCCTCTCGGTCGAATACCTGCCCGCCATGCCCGACGCGACCCATGAGGTCATCAATCATCTGATGACCCTGGGCCCCTATCGGTTCAACCCGGTTCAGGGCGAGGATGGCCGCTTCCTCTGGCCTGACTGGCGCGATGGGGGGACCACGCAGGACTGGCTGCGCAGCCTGCCACGGGATGCGCGCTCCGGCGATCTCTATGCCCGCCTGCCCAAGACCTAAGCAACATTCCGGATCAGCGCCGCAAAGGGTACGAAGATGGCAGGTGCCGCCGTCAACACAGTGCCGCTTTGCCAAGGTTCTTCTCCCGGCGCGATGCCTTCCACAACCGCCCCGGATGCCTCCAGCAACGCCAGTCCTGCCGCTATGTCCCAGGGACGCAGCCTGCGTTCCCAGAACCCGTCCAAGCGCCCGGACGCAACCCATGCCAGATCAAGCGCCGCTGCCCCCATCCGTCGCACCCCCGCGCAATGCGGCATCAGTCGCGCGATATCGGCCGCATGTTCGCCGATATGGTCCATGCCCCCGAAGGGGATGCCCGTCCCGAAAAGCGCGGATGCAAGGTCCCCGGTCTCCGCCACCCCTGCCGCTTCCCCGTTCAGACGCAGCCCCTGCCCCGGCGCTGCGGCGAAAGTTTCCTCCCGCAACGGATCATGCACCACGCCCAGCACGGGCCGCCCGGCAACCTCCAACCCGACCGAGACGCACCAATGCGGAATTCCGCGCAGGAAATTCGTGGTCCCGTCCAGAGGATCGACAACCCAGCGGCGCCCCCCGTCCTGCGGTGCGGTCTCCTCGCCCAGCCAGCCATCCCCTTCCTGCTGCAGGCGCTGCCGCAAATGCGCCTCGGCGGCAAGATCGGCCTCCGAAACGAAATCGCCCGCGCGCTTGTTGCTGACTGCCAGCCGGTCGCGGGCTTGGTAGTGGGAAAGCAGGATCTCCCCCGCCTCCTGTGCGGCCGCAACCGCACGCGCCAGATCATCCGACCGGACCATCACGCCGCCTTCCCCTGAAATCGCCGCAGAACCTGCGCGGCACGCCCTGCCACATCCCACCATGACGGCAGTGCTTCCCCTGCCCGTTCGGCCGCCGCTGCCATCGCCGCCCGCAGCCCGACATCCCCCAGAACCTGCCGCAGCACCACTGCCAACGCCTCGGGATCATCCGGCGGCACCAAGAGGCCTGCTCCCGGTGGCACGGTATCCGGCACCGCCCCCGTCCGGCAGGACAGGATGGGAAGACCATGAATAAGCGCCTCGTTGAACACGATACCATATCCCTCGTATCGCGTCGCAAGCGCGAAGAGACTTGCCTGACGATAGAGTGCGTCCCTTTCCTCTGCCGGCACCGACCCGGCCAACCGGACCCGCCTTGCAAGCGCAGGATCGTCGAGGCGCATCCGCAGCGCCGCCACATGCTCGGCATCCCATGGCGTCCCCGCGATCACCGCCTGCCATGGCAGGTCCACCACCCGCGCCAGCGCCTCGATCAGGACGTCATGCCCCTTGCGCGGATGCAGCAGCCCGACCGAAAGGATCAGCGGCGGATCAAGGGGCACCCTACGCCCGACCGGCTCCGGACGGTCGATCCCCGGCTCCAGAACCGTAACCCTGTGCTCGGCCACATCATATCGCGATGCCAGAACCCGTTTCGTGTGCGGGCTTGGCACAAGAACATGGCGCGCATGCCGCAAATTCTCCCGCTCCTGCCGAAGGAGGCGTTCTGCCTCGGCGGGGTCCAGGCCGGTCTCAAGGGCCAGCGGATGATGCACCAGCGCGACGATCTCCGCCTCAACACCCGCCAATGCCGCCGTGGGAAGCGCACCAAAGGCGAGGCCGTCCACGATCAGGGGCACGCCCGCAGGCACGGACCGAAGCGCATCCAACGCCTGTGCCTCGGCCTCTGCTGACGGAAACGGGAACCCCTCAGGCAAAGTCAGCACCGCAACTTGATGCCCCTGCTCGCGCAGGCATTCCACCAGACGCCGATCATAGAAACTGCCCCCCGTCTGGGTGTTCAGGGCACCCGGAACGGCAAAGGCGATCTGAAAACTCATCCGGCTGTCCTCGGAAGTGGTGGCGTAAGGCCCCGTCCTCCAGCACGGCGGCGCAGCGCAGGTAGCGGCGGGCAGGGCAACATCAAGAGAGGCTACCTCTCGCCAGCGCATGGTTGATAGGGCGCAACGACTCATACAGTCCACGCCAAAGCGCAAAGCGGCGATCCGCCCGTTCAACCGCCAACGGATCAGGTTCGAACACCCTGTCGCTTTGAACCAACGCCACGGCCGCGCTCGCCAGATCAGGCATCGCACCGATACCAACCCCTGCCATGACCGCCGCCCCAACTGCCGCCGGGTCGCGCCCCGCCATCCGCAACAGTGGCCGACCGAAGGCATCCGCCCTCATCTGCGCCCAAAGGTCCGACAGAAGCCCACCGCCCCCCGCCCGGATCACCGGCACCCGCACCCCGCCCGACCGCTCCAACGCCTCGAAAGCCAGCCGCGCCGAAAAGGCCACCCCCTCAAGCACCGCCGTCACCATCTCTTCCGGCCCCGTCGCAGCACTCAGGCCCGCAAATCCACCGCGCGAGGCCGCATCCCAGATGGGCGCCCGCTCCCCAGCCAGATGCGGCAGGAACAGCGGTGCGCGATCCTCCACCGGCCCGGCCATCGCCAAGGCCCCCTCCACATCCTGCCCGACAAGACGCGCCACCCAGTCAAGCGACGCCCCACCCGATTGCGTCGGTCCGGCATGGAACCGCACCCTCCGCCATTCCGGGAAAGTGATCACCCCCGGCTCGCCAGATGCGCTTCGCGAAACGACCCCCATCACCTCCGAGGTGCCGGAAAGATACATACCCTCCCCGTCCCGCGCGACGCCAAGTCCGAACAGACTTGCCCATGCGTCCATCATTCCAAGGACGACGGGCGTTCCAGAAAGCGGCCACCCCGGCCCGATGCGGCCCACCACCTCCAAGGGATCGGCAAGGGGAACCAACCGCTCCGCCGCCCCCGGCAGACGCGCGATCAGAAGGTCCGCATAGCGCAAGCCCGGCGTCACCAGCCCGACCGAGGACATGGGATCACAGGCCAGTTGCCCCGTCAGCCGCCCCACGATCCAGTCGCGCGGCAAAAGCACATGCGCGCAGCGCGCCCATATCTCCGGCCGCTCCGCCTGCATCCAGCCCATCCGCGCCAGCGCGTGGCTGGCATCCACCGGGATCGGCGCACCCAGCCATGCGGTCTTTTCCTCCGGGCTGATCGCTTCTTCCAGACCTGCACCCGCCGCAGCCGCCCGCCCGTCCTGCCAAACGATGGCCGGATGCAGCACACCCAAATCCCCATCGACGAAGACATGCGTGTTTACCTGGCTCGTCACGCAGATGCCCGCGACAGGGCCACCCACCGCAGCGAACCGTTCCAGCGCCCGCCGCACAAGCCGCAGCCAGTCCTCCGGGTCCTGTTCGGCCCGCCCCGGCGCCGGGCGCATCGTGGGGTAGCCCGCCGCGAAATCGGCCAACCGCCGCCCCGCCGCATCCAGCATCACCGCCTTGACCGAGGTCGTCCCCACATCGATGCCGATCAGATGGCCTTGCATCCCCGCTCCTCCCTGCCTGCCCGCCGCGCATTCCCACTGGACGCCGCCAGACTGGCCTGACAATCATTCCCCCGCAAGATCACCGCAAGCCCAAGGCCAAGGGTGACAGAACAGGGAGACCGCAGCATGACCACATCCATCGCAGGCCGCCTCAGCCGCCGCCTCGCCCTTGCCCTTTCCTTCTCAACCCTCATGGGTTCGGCCGCGCTGGCCGAGGGGGAGACCATAGCCGTTATCACCCCCTATCTTTCCCAGCCCGGCACCCAGTTCTATGTCGAGGCCTTCGAGGCCCGCGCCAAGGAACTGGGTTGGCAGGTCAATGTGATCGACACGGCGGGCGACGTTGCCGCCGTCATCGCGCGGATGGAGGATGCGGCGACCCAAGGAGTCGATGCGATCGTCCTGAACGTCGATCCGGCACAGGTGGGTGCGGGTCTGGATGCCGCCGTCGCCGCCGACATTCCGGTCTTCGGCATGGATGCCGGTGCCGATCCCCGCATCAAGGCCAACATCACCTCGAACGGCTATGCCATGGCTGCCGAAACCTCGGTCTATGTCGCCAACCGCATCGGCGGTGCAGGCAATGTCGTGATGTTCGTCTTCGACGCCTTCCCGCCGGTGCAGGTGCGCGGCGCCATCGCTGACGCCGTCTTCGCCAATCACCCCGACATCACCGTGCTCGACCGCGTCACGCCCGACGTCTCGGATGGCGGCATCGCCGACAGCCGCGCCAAGATGGAGGCGATCCTCGCTGCCAATCCCGAACCGGGCAGCATCAAGGCCGTCTGGGCCGCATGGGACCAACCCGCCCTCGGCGCGCTTCAGGCGATCGAGGCGGCGGGCCGCGAAGGCGAAGGCATCGTGATCACCGGCATCGACGCGAACCCGCAGGCCCGCGAGGCCATCGCAAAGGGCGGCAATTTCGAAGCCTCCATCGCCCAGGATTTCGCAGGCATCGGCACGACGACGGCCGATACGGTGGCCCGTGTCCTGGCGGGCGAGACGCTGAAGGCCAATGTGATCTACGTGCCCACCAAATTGGTCACCTCCGCCAACGCCGCCGAATGACAGGCCCAGGGGCGGGACCGCAGCCATTCGCCCGTCCCTCGCCTCCCCCAAGACCCATGCCAAAGCTCCTGATCTCGGGCCTCAGCAAATCCTACGGCCCCTCCCGCGCGCTGACATCCGCCGCCCTCGATCTGCGGGGTGGCGAAGTCCATGCACTGATGGGAGAGAATGGCGCAGGCAAATCCACCCTGATCCGCATCCTTGCCGGCCTGGAACAGCCAGATGCAGGCACCATTCTGCTGGACGGCCGGCCCCTGACGCTCGGCACCCCCAAACGGGCCGAGGCGGCGGGCTTCCGCTTCCTGCATCAGGAACTGCATGTCGTGCCCGCACTGGATGTGGCCGAGAACATGCATCTGTCCCGCCCTTACCCGCGCCGCATCGGTCTTGTCCATTGGTCCGCCCTGCACCGCGCCGCGACCCGGGCACTGCACGACCTTGGCGTCGACCATATCGACAGCCGCACCATGATGGGCGACCTCGGCCCCGGGGACCAGATGCTCGTCCGCATCGCGGCGACCCTCCTGCCCGCCGATCCCACCCCTTGGCTCTATGTCATGGATGAACCCACAGCCGCTCTGACGGGGGCGGAATCCGCCCGCCTCTTCGACGCCATCGCCCGGCTGAAAGGACAGGGCGCGGCCATCCTCTATGTCTCCCATCGGATGGACGAGGTGATGACGCTGGCCGACCGCATCACCATCCTGCGCGACGGGGCCCATGTCGCCACCCATTCCCGCCGGGAAACCGACCGTGACCGCCTGATTCACGACATGACGGGCCGCGCCCTGTCCGACCTCTTCCCACCCCGTCCTGCGCCATCCGGCGCCGCTTCCGTCCTCCGCATCCGGAACCTTCGGACCGAAGGAATCGAAAGCCTCGACCTCGATCTCTCGACGGGCGAGGTCCTCGGCATCGCCGGTCTTTCCGGCTCCGGGCGCGGGGCCCTGCTCAGGGCCCTCATGGGCGCGCTGCCGAGGCTCGGGGAGATCACCCTTTTCGACACAGCGCTCCCCGATACCCCCTCCGGTGCATGGCAAAGCGGTCTGGCCTACATCCCGCGGGAAAGGCGCAGCGAAGGCGTCATGCCCGCCCGCGCCCTTTCGGAAACCATCGCCCTGCCGCATCTTGCCAACCTTTCGCGCTATGGCTTCCTGCGTCCCCGCGCGACCGAGGCACTGGTCCACAGCCTTTCCGACTCGGTCCGCCTCAAATCCACCGGCCCCGGACAGCCGGTGGCCGAGCTTTCGGGCGGCAACCAGCAGAAGGTCCTCTTCGCCCGCGCCATGGCCGGAAGGCCGCGCCTCCTCCTGCTGGACGAACCGACGCGCGGCGTGGATGTGGGCGCCAAGTTCGACATCTACAGCCTGATCCGCACCGCTGCGGCCGAAGGAACCGCCGTGATCGTCGTCTCCTCCGATCTGCCCGAACTCATCGGCCTTTCGGATCGCATCGCCATCCTGAACGCGGGCCGCCTTACACGGATCCTGCCCGCCGCAGGCCTGACCGAGGCCGCGCTCCTCTCCGCATGCTACGAAAGGCCCGTCTGATCCATGTCCGCCCTTGCCCGTCGCTATGGTTCCCTCTTCGGCATGGTTGCGATCATCCTCTTCTTCTGGATCGCGCTTCCCGAAACCTTCATGACCGCGCGCAACTGGATCAATATCACCCAACAGCTTTCCATGCTGACCGTCGTCGCCGTCACGATGACCGTCGTGATGGTCATGGGCGATTTCGACCTGTCGGTCGGGGCCATGGCCTCGCTCTCGGGCGTGGTCGCAGCGGTGCTCTTCACCCAGGACTGGCCGATCCCCGCCGCGCTGGGGGCAGCGCTTTCCGTAGGTCTGCTGGGTGGCCTCTTTAACGGAGTGCTGGTCAGCCTGATCGGCATTCTGCCCTTCGTGGCCACCCTTGCCACCCTCACGATCTTCTCCGGCGCGGCCTTCCTCGCCTCTGGCGGCAAGACGATCTTCGGGCGCGACATCCCGCAGGCCTTTTCCGATTTCGCGCGCGGCGGCCTGCCCATCGGAAGCCTTGCGGACAAACCTCTTCTCCTGCCCTCGCTGACCATCCTCGCGGCACTGGTGACGCTGGCGATATTGATCATCCTCGAACACACGACCTATGGCCGCCGCCTCTACGCCATCGGCGGCAATTCCGAGGCCGCGCGTCTGGCAGGCGTGCGGACCCGCGCCTTGCGGCTTTCGGCCTTCGCCTTCACCGGGCTGGGTGCCGCTCTGGCGGGGCTGATGTACGCCTCCCGCGTCGCCTCCGCCAATCCGGTGCAGGGTGACGGGCTGATGCTCACCGCCATCGCTGCCGTCTTCCTTGGCATGACGATCACGCGCGACGGACAACCCCATGTGCTGGCCACCGTAGCAGGCGTCATAACCCTAGGCGTCATGGACAACGGCCTGACCCAGCTTCAAGTCGATAGCTATGTCCGCCAGGTCCTTGTCGGCGCGATCATCCTCGCCGCAGTGTCATTCAGCGCATTTGGACGCCGCGCCCTGCGCGGGCGCTGATCACGCGCGCAGCCAGAGGAAAAGCCAAAGCCCCCCGATCAGCACAGGCTGGTGCAGCAGATAGATCACCAGCGAATGCTGCCCCGGCCATGCCAGCCACCGCGCAATCCCAGACGGCTGCCCTGCCGCCAGCCGCGACCACAACCCTCCCGCACCCGCCAGCTTCGCCATCGCCATCCCCATCAGAACCGAGGCGAACCACGGAAACACTGGCACGAGATCCACCGAAGGCGGCTGCATCGTCCCCAACCCGATCCATGCCCACCAGCGCGGGTTCAGCGCCTCCAGAGCGACGCTCCGATCCACCGCCACCACCAACGCCGCCAGCAGCAGCAGGCCCACAGCGGGCAACCGGATCACAGCCAGCCCCAAAAGACTTGCCAAGGCAATGGAGTGCAGGATTCCGAAAAAGACAAAGGCATTCGGAAAGGCCGCATAGGTCCCCGCCGTCACCAGAAGCGCCGCCCCGGCCAGCTTGGCCATACGTCGCAGGAAGGACGGCCAGCGGATGCCGCCGCCATGCCCCAGCACCAGCGACACCCCCGCCAGAAACAAGAAACTCCCAGCCACAACCCGCGCAAAGATAGCCCAGCCCCCGGTCGTCGTGGTGCCCGGCGCGACAAGACCGAACATCTCAAGATCGAAGGTGAAATGGAACACCGCCATCCCGATCAGGGCCACCGTCCGGGCCAGATCGATGACGACCAGCCGCCCCTCCGTTCCACCCGCCATGCCACCCCCCGCCTGTCGCCGCCCCTCCTTCTGGTCCGAAATCGACAATCCTGCAAGGCAACACAGACCATCGCCCTGCCCCACCGCGACCATTCGCGGATTGACTTCCCGCCGCGCCTGTGCGCCCATCAATCCTAGGGAACCGAGGCGGACGATCAACGATCCGCGCAGGCTGCGATGTCATCAGAATACGACAATCACACTTCGGACGCGCTACAGGCGGATGCTTCATCCGCCGGCAAGAGCCGTTTCGACTCGCGTGAGCACGTATCTGCTCTCGCGACCGAAGTGCTGCATCAGGTTGCCCGTCGTGCCGTACAAATCCGCAAGGCACGCGACAAGCAGGCGATCCTCGCCGCTGCCATGGCCCTGTCGACCGGCAGCGAGGAAGAGGCCTCCACCGCCCTCGAATCCCTCGACGATCCGCTGCAGGCCCTCGACTGGTTCCTGTCCGAACGGCTTGGCCCCATCGCAAAGGAAATCGGGACCCTCTGGAATGCCGACAAGATCTCATTCCTCGAGGCGACGGTCGGGGCGTCCCGCATCTATTCCTACCTCCGCTATCGCCGCCGTCCCACGCATCGCATCGAACACGGCCTGCACAAATCTGCAACCTTCGCGCTGGTCCCCGGCGACATGCATACGCTGGGCATTTCTGCCGCGACGGATGTCTTCCGCGCGCGCGGATGGGACATCACGCTCCTCATCGGCCATAGCCATGACGAGCTTTCCGCACAGTTCGAGGCCTCGAAGGACCTCATCTTCGGCTTCTCCGCTGGCTCAACCCACTCGCTCGCGGCGCTGGGGCGCCTTGTCGTCGCCCTCACCGTCGCCCGGCCCGAGGCTGTCGTTCTGGTCTCCGGTCAGATCACCGCCGACCCCGGCGCCGTGCTGGCCCTCCCGGGTGTGGACAATTGCGACCCCGATCTGGAATCCGCCTTCCGCTGGTTCGAGACGCAGACCGCAGCGCTTCAGACAGGCTCCTGATCCTGCCCACGCCCCGCCCCCTGCCGGTTCGACAAACGCCGCGGTGACACGCCATAGCGTTGCCGGAACGCCTTGGTGAAGGTGTTCGTCGCATTGAACCCGCAGCCATAGGCCACTTCCGCCACCGGCAGGTCCGTCTCCGTCAGGAGGGCCCGCGCGCGTTCAAGCCGCAGCCCGTTCAGGTACTGTTTGGGCGACATCCCGACATAGCGCTGGAACAACCGCTCCACTTGCCTGCGCGAAACCCCCAGTTCCGTCGCCAGACCGTCGATCTCAACCCCCTGCTCGAGGTTCTCCTCGAAACGGCGGATCACCTCGACAAGCACCGGATTGCGGATCCCGATGGTCGAGGAAAGCGACATCCGCTGCCGCAGGTCCGCCGGGCGCTGCTGCCCGTGCAGGCACATCTTCAACACGGCATCGGCCAACCGGTCCCCGAAATTCTTCGCGATGATCTCGATGAACAGATCGGTCGCTGCCGCGCCACCGGCACATGTCAGGATACGCCCGTCGATGCAGTAAAGCTGCTCCAGCGGACGCAGGTGCCCAAAGGTTTCCACGAAAGGCGGCAGGTTCTCCCAATGCAGGGTGAACCGCCGCCCCTCCAGTATCCCTGCCTTGGCCAGCGCATAGGCCCCAGTGCAAAGCCCCCCCACCGTCCGCCCCTGACGCCATTGCTGGCGCATCCAGTCGGCTACCTTGCGGCTGGCCGATCTCTCGGGCTCCACCCCGGCGCAGACGAAGACCATCGCCTTGGGCTTCGTCTCACCCAAGGCCCCGTCCACCTGCAATTTCACCCCGTTGGAACAGCCCACCGCCGCGCCATCCTCCGACAGCACCTCCCATTCGAACAGCGCCTGCCCAGCCAACTGATTGGCGATCCGCAACGGCTCGATGGCCGAAGAGAAGGCAATCAGCGAGAAATTGGGCAGCAGGACGAAGGCCATCCGAACCGGTTCACCCACTTTCGGCACCGGAACATGCGCCACGCCCTTGGGCACGAAATTGGCGGTCATCCGTCTCTCCATCGTTGAACCCGTCCCATGCCTGCCGCGTCCTCAGCCTGCTCCCGCCATGCCCCCGCGCGCGGCAAAGGCCCAGTCCCTGAAGAACAGCGCAGCCTGCGCAAGCGCGCCCTGCGCTCCCGGCCCCGACAGCAGGTAATAGCCCTGATCCTCCTGAACCGAAACATCGGAAAGGGCGACCAATCGCCCCGCCGCGATGTCATCGCCGATCATCGCCCTTGGGCATAACGCAACACCCTGCCCGGCCAGCGCCGCCGCCCGCAGCAGGTTGAAATCCTCGAAGACCGGCGCCCCCGCCAGCACCGGCAAAGGCACCCCCATCCGCCGGAACCACGCCGCCCATCCCGACTGGTCCGTGTCGTGCAAAAGCCCCAGCGACAGGAACTCGGACGGTCGCTCCGGCCGCGTGCCCCGCAGGATCGCGGGGCTGCACACTGGCACGCTTTCGCCCGGCAGGAAAGGCTCCGCCGTCACCCCCGCCAACTCCGGCAGGCCCTTGGCAAAGACGAAGGCAAGATGCACATCCCGAAAATCCACATCCCTTCCATGCATGGCATAAACCACCCTGATCTCCATATCCGGATGCGCCGCCCGGAACCCCGCCAACCGAGGGATCAGCCAGCACACCGCAACCGAAGGAATGGCTGCGATGACCAGCGGTCCCGCCATCATCCCCGTCCTCGCCCGCCCGCAGGCCGCCTCCATCTCGGCCAGCGACAGGCTCACCGCCCGCGCCAACTCCGCCCCATGCGGCAGCAGGCGTGGCCTCCCCCCCTCACGGTCGAACAGCGGCCCGCCCAGCCATTCCTCCAGATGCCGGATCTGGTGACTGACCGCCGACTGCGTGACGAAAAGTAAATCCGCCGCAGCCTTGAAGGACCCTGTCTTTACAACTGCATCCAATGCCCGCAAGGCGTTCAGAGGAATCTGCATGAAGGGACACCCGATGCCAAATGAGATTTTCTCACGTGATGCATGAGAAAGCCTCTTTTGACAACGTCCCCTGTTCCCGCGAACTTCCGCGCCAAGAACCGCATCGGCGACGGAGGCCATCATGGAACGCGAAAGACTGCAGAACTACGTGGGCAACGGTGACCGCCCCACCCCCACCTTCAGCGCCACGGAAATGGAACGCCGTCTGACCAACATCCGCAAGGTCATGACCGACCTCGGCATCGACGCCGCGCTCTTCACCTCCTACCACAACATCAACTACTTCTCGGATTTCCTGTTCTGCTACTTCGGGCGCCGCTACGGCCTCGTGGTGGATCACAACATCATGACCTCCATCTCCGCAGGCATCGACGGCGGCCAGCCGTGGCGGCGCACCTTTGGCGGGCGCAACGTCACCTATACCGACTGGCAGAAGGACAACTACTTCCACGCCGTCCGCCAACTCACCGGAGGGGTAAAGCGTCTGGGCATCGAATTCGACCACATCACCATCGACACCCTCGCCCTGCTCAAGCATGAATTCCCCCAGATGGAATTCGTCGATATCGCCGCCCCCGCCATGCGCCAGCGCATGATCAAGTCGGCCGAGGAAATCGCCCATATCGAAAAGATGACCCGCATCGCCGACATCGGCGGCGCTGCCTGCGTCGAGGCAACGCAAGTCGGCGTCCCCGAACATGAGGTCGCCCTCCACTCCACCGCGACCATGGTGCGTGAAATCGCCAAGGTCTGGCCGCATGGCGAACTTCTCGACACCTGGACATGGTTCCAGTCCGGCATCAACACCGACGGTGCCCACAACCCGGTGACCAGCCGCAAGATCGAACGCGGCGACATCCTCTCGCTCAACTGCTTCCCGATGGTCGCAGGCTATTACGTCGCCCTCGAACGCACGCTCTTCGCCGAAACCGCCACCGACGAACACCTCCGCCTGTGGGAGTTCAACTGCAAGGTCCATGACCGCGGCAAGGAACTTCTGATCCCCGGCAACAAATGCAGCGACATCGCGAAGGAACTGAACGAGATGTACGCGTCCGAGAACCTCCTTCAGTACCGCTCCTTCGGCTATGGCCACAGTTTCGGCGTGCTCTGCCACTACTACGGGCGTGAGGCGGGGCTGGAACTGCGCGAGGATTGCGACACCGTCCTCGAACCCGGCATGGTCGTGTCGATGGAACCGATGATCACCATCCCGAACCACCTCCCCGGCGCGGGCGGCTATCGCGAGCATGACATCCTCGTCATCACCGACGACAACAACAAGGGCAACCGCAACATCACCGGCTTCCCCTACGGTCCCGAACACCTCATCGTCGGCAAGCGCGCCGCATAGACGTCTCACCGAACGGAAAAGGGCCGCCATTGGCGGCCCAATCACATGGCGTGGAGACAATTACCGTCTTCTGGCAGACCAAGATCGTTGTCGCTCAGACCGCTCGCCGACGCCGCAGGAAGAGCAATCCACCCAACCCGGCCAGAAGCAACGGCAAAGACCCCGGCAGTGGAACCACCGAAGCCGGATTGTAGGTGATGTTGCCGAAGGCATAGCCAGCCCCCGTCGACGCCGAATTGTTGAACAGGATCGAACGGATGGTCCCGAAAGACGACAGATCAGCCGTTACCACATCCGACGTCGACGTCAGGTTCAGAAAGCCGAGGATCGCATTCACACTGTTCAGGATCGTCAGCGAGGCGAAGTCACCAGGGTTTCCGTACCCATACTCGAACGACACGTTGTTCACGTCGAAATTGAAGAGCAGCGTCATAATCCCGTTGCATCCATCACCACCGACTGGACAGACCGCATTGTCGACGAAATCACCCACCTGCAGGGTGGTCAAAGGACCCGCAGTGATGATCGCATCCGCTGCCGTCAAGGGGCTCTGTTGCACAAATCAGCTGAAGGCCAAGGTTCCCCTTACCCCGGACAGACTCATCCCACGGCTTCCGTGACGGGGATGCCGAGCGCGGTGAAGCCGTTGAGGACGGCGACACGGACCTGGAACTCCGCGACCTGACGGTCGAAGTCCCGAGCGGATAGCCGCTGCCCCAAGAGCTTGACGCAGTGCATCTTGGTCTCTGCACGACTTCGGCGGTGATAGCCGCTCCATCGTCGCCAGATGGTTCGTCCGACGCGTTTTGATGTGCGCAGGATTTCATTGCGTGCGATTGCACCGACGGTGTCAGGTTTCCAAGGTTTGGCGTTCTTCCGCGGCGGGATGATGGCGGCGGCACCCCGGTCGGCGATGGCGTCGTGGCATTTGCGGGTGTCGAAGGCGCCATCGGCGGTGACGGTCGCGATCTCCTGGTCGGGCGGGATCTGGTCAAGCAACTCGGGGAGCATGGGCGCATCGCCCACGTCGCTGGTCGTGAACTCGGCCGCCCGGATTTCCAGAGATTTCTCATCAATCCCGACGTGAATCTTGCGCCACACACGTCGCTTCTTGCCACCATGCTTACGGGCGTTCCACTCGCCTTCCCCTTCGACCTTGATGCCCGTGCTGTCGACCAGCAGGTGCAAGGGACCGTCTGACCCGCGGTAGGCGATGTTCACCTGCAGGGTCTTCTGGCGCCGTGACAGCGTACTGAAATCCGGAACTGCCCAGTTCAGGCCGATCAGTTGCAACAGGCTCTCAACGAACCCGGTCGTCTGGCGAAGCGCCATGCCAAATAGAACCTTCATCGTCAGACAGGTCTGAATGGCGGCGTCGCTGTAGTCGGGCTGCCGCCCGCGCTTGCCGGTCGGCGCGGCCTCCCACGTCATGGCGGGATCGAACCAGATCGTCAGCGAGCCGCGGCGCTTCAGCGCCTTGTTGTAGGCTGGCCAGTTCCGGGTCTTGTAGGTTGGGGCTGTGGGTCTGCTCATGTACCCCAGCTATCACGCTGGATTCACAACATGAATCCTCACAAGCGATTTGTGCAACAGAGCCTATGCGAAGGACAAACAGAGGGCCAAATACAATCAGCTTTTCATTCAGAAGGTGCCAGAGGAGGATATTGGCGCGTACCGACTTGCCGAGCTTCCGTCAGGTGCAATCAGAACTCTGCGCGATGGCGACGATCTAAACACCATTCGACCTCTACGCTATGTTCTGATGACAAAACCTGGTCCAGGCCAAAAATACTCGTTCGAGTTTCAAGGCAAGCAAGTTGATGCGGGAGACCGCTGGTGGGGTTTTCCCCCAGAGAGCATGCCCCGCTTGATCAAAGCAGGACGCGTCGCCCCAAGTGGCAGAGATAGCAAGCGCTACTTGGATGACTTTGCCGCTACTTATCTCTCTAACCTTTGGATGGACACGGCAACAGGCAGTGGCATGGGCAAGATATATGTCGTCCAAACAAACGATAGAGTTGTCGAGCGCTGCATCCTAATGACCACCAACCCCGGTGACCTCGTTCTAGACCCAACTTGCGGTTCCGGCACGACTGCATTCGTTGCAGAGAAGTGGGGGCGACGGTGGATCACCTGCGACACGTCACGCGTGGCCATTACGCTTGCCAAACAACGGCTGATGACCGCCAGCTTCGACTACTATGTTCTGCGCTTCCCCCACGACGGGGTTAAGGGTGGGTTCGACTATAAGACGGTGCCGCACGTAACGCTTAAATCCGTTGCCAATAACCGTGACATCGATACGATCTGGGACGAGGAACATCCCAAGATTGAAGCCGCCTTGTCGGCTCTGAACGCCGCCCTTCTGACAGCGAAGCCTAATTCCCTGCCCAGCCCCCAAGGTGTGCGGAAGGGCCAGAAAATCGACTTCAAGAAGGGCGAAACCCTGCACGAATGGGAGGTCCCCTTCGACTTTCCCACCGACTGGCCTGCTACCCTGAAAGCGCCGTTCGATGCCTTCCACTCCGCCCGCCGCACCATGCAGCGCCGAATGGACCAGAGCATCTCAGAGAATGCTGAGCCCGAAACCCTCTATGACCAGCCAAAAATCGACCCGACCAAACTGCGTGTGACCGGCAAGTTCACAGTGGAAGCCGTACCCGCCCCCGTCGTCATGGGGCTGGACGATGATCTGCCGGGCTCAGAACCCGATGCCTCCATCGCCCGCTCGGGCGGCACATCAAGACAGACACTGTGGCGCGACGAACTGATCAAGACCGGCATTCGCGGCAAGGGCGGTGTAATGCTCAAGCTGGCCGATCTGGAAGTCATTCCGGGCACCAAGGTGCTGCACGCCAGCGGGTCGCTGGCAGACAGCGGAGAGCGTGTGGTCGTCAGCTTCGGGCCGGAACATGCCGCGCTGGAACAGCGGCAGGTGGAACTGGCGCTGCAGGAGGCCGACAAGTTGGTGCCTAAAGTGAAGATGGTTGTCTTCTGCGCCTTCACCTTTGACCCAGAGGCGGCGAAGGACATCGATGAAACGGACTGGCCCGGCGTCACGCTGCTGAAGGTGCAGATGAACACCGACCTGCTTACCGAGGACCTTAAGAAGAAGCGGGCCAGCAACCAGAGCTTCTGGCTGATGGGTCAGCCAGACGTGGACCTTCGCAAGCGCGCGGACGGTAAGTGGGAGGTCGAAGTGAACGGCTTCGACTATTTCAATCCGAAGACGGGCGAGTTGGACAGCGGCGGTAAGAACAAGATCGCTATGTGGTCACTGGATACGGACTACAACCAGCGGTCCCTTTTCCCCCGGCAGGTCTTCTTCCCGATGGCTGGCGACAAGGAAGGCTGGATGCGCCTCAAGACCACCTTGCGGGCGCAGTTGGACGAGGATGCACTGGCACAGTTCAGGGGCACTGTCTCGCTGCCCTTCGAAGCGGGTGACCACAAGCGGGTCGCAGTGAAGATTGTGGACGACCGGGGCATCGAAAGCCTGAAGATCATCGACCTGGACGCCTGACATGTCGCTGATCATCAACAACCCGGTGGACGAACCGAAGAAGCATTGGCATCGCGTCAACGACGGCAAGCTCGAACTGAAGCACGAACGCCGCCCGGCCAGCTATGAGATCATCAACACCCGCGACCAGACGCGCCGGGTGCAGGAAATCGCCCTGGTGAACACCATCCGGGGCCGCGTGACCGAATGGCGGGAAGCAGGCTATCCGGGCGTCACCATCGTCACCCGCAAGCTGCTGGAGCACTGGAACGACCATTCGGCGCGGGAGTACCCTTTCTACTTCTGCCAGATCGAAGCCATCGAAACGCTGATCTGGTGGGTTGAGGGTGCGGCTGAATACAAGCAAGGCATCGTCTTGCAGGGCGATGGCGGACCTTGGGAACGCCTTTGCAACAAGATGGCCACGGGGGCGGGCAAGACCACCGTCATGGCCATGATCATCACCTGGCAGGTGCTGAACGCGCTTACCTACCCCAAACGCAACAAGGACTTCAGCCGAGCCATCTTCATCGTCACGCCCGGCCTGACGGTGAAGGGGCGGTTGCAGGTGCTCTACCCCAGCGAAGGCAGCTACTACGACCAGTTCAACCTTTGCCCCGACCAGACCATGCGGCAGAAGCTGAACGAGGCTGCTGTGCTGATCGAGAACTGGCACACCCTGATGCCCGCCAAGGACCAGGACCGTTCGGTCGTGAAGAAGGGACCGGAAAGCGATGAGGCCTTCACACGCCGCGTTCTGGGCAATCTGGCGGGCTTCAAGGACATCATCGTCATCAACGACGAAGCCCACCATGCCTATCGACAGAACCCTGCCGACAAGGTCGGCAAGAAGCGGGCTGAGGAACTTGGTCTGGACCCTGACGAGGCAACGCGATGGGTTGAAGGGCTAGACAGGTTGCACAAGACCCGCCGCATTTCGCGGTGCTTCGACCTGTCTGCCACGCCCTTCTCGCCATCCGGCATGGCCAGTTCGGATAGTGCGCTGTTCACATGGATCGTATCCGACTTCGGCTTGAATGACGCCATCGAAGCAGGGCTGGTGAAGACGCCCCGCATCGTGGTGCGGGACGACGGCATGCCAGCGCCCGACCTGAAGCCGAAGCTCTACCACATCTACAAGGACCCATCGGTCTCCGAAGACCTGAACCGAAGGGCAGAACCGCACGAACCGCTCCCAGCACTTGTTCAGCAGGCCTATACACTTCTTGGCGCAGACTGGCGGGTCTATCAGCAGGAATGGCAGCAACTGGGCCATCACTCGCCGCCGGTCCTGCTGACTGTCTGCAACCGCACGGAAACGGCTGCTCGCATAGAGCACTACTTCAACAGCGGTGATGCCCATTGGCCGGAACTGAGGGCCCCAGACCGCACGCTGCGCGTGGATAGCAAGGTGCTGGACAAGGCAGAAGTCGGTGATACTGCCACTGCCAACAAACCCTACGAAGAACGTCTACGGTCCATCGTCAACGCGGCCAACCTGACAGCCACAAAGAAGGCGGGACTGAAGGAACTGAAGAAAGAAGAATTGCTTCGTGAAATCATCGACAATGTCGGCAAGCGGAATGAAGCCGGGCAGGACCTTCAGAACGTTATCTCCGTCGCCATGCTTTCGGAGGGCTGGGACGCAAAGAACGTGACCCACATCATGGGCCTGCGCGCCTTTACGTCCCAGCTTCTTTGCGAACAGGTAATTGGGCGGGGTCTTAGGAGGGTCACCTACGACAAGGAAACCGAAGGAGAGCGTGCTGGTCTGTTCCTGCCGGAGTATGTGAACGTATTCGGTGTGCCGCTGACGATTTTCGAGGATGACACCGGCGGTGATGGCCCGGTCCCGCCTCCGCCCAGACCAAACGTCCAAGTTGAAGTTGTCCGCGAGCGCGCTGAACTAGAAATTCAGTGGCCGAACATTCTGCGGGTGGAGACCGTGATGAAAGGCGAGTTGACCGTGGACTGGTCAACGATGCCTATTCTGACCCTTGACCCCACCAAGACCATCATCAACGCAGACCTTGCACCTGCGATGAATGGCGCTTCGGACATGAGCCAGATAGTCCCAATCAACCTAGAAATGGTACCCGAAGGTTTCAGGTTGCAGCGCCTTACCTTTGTCGCAGCACGGAAGTGCTACGAAGCTATGGCAGGAAGCTTCTCAGGGACCGAAGGTTACCTTTTGCGACAGTTGGTCAGGCTGGTAGAGGATTTCCTCAGGTCTGACAGGCTGGAAGTGCCTTCCCTCTTTCACCAAGACCCGCTTCGCAAGCGCATCTTGATCGGGTTGAACATGGACCTCATCGTCCAGTTCGTTGCACAGCACATCAAACAGACCAATAGGCAGGCATCAGAGATCATCTTCGACGATGTGCGCCCGCTGGGACGGACGGGCGACATGCGGACTTGGTACACCACGAAGCCAACGATGGTCACCCAGAAGTCCCATATCAGCCACGTCGTCGGCGACAGCACATGGGAAGGCTACGCGGCAAATGTCTTTGAGGGTTCACCCAAGGTAAAGGCATACGTCAAGAACGACCACTTAGGCTTCGAAGTATACTACCTTTGGAACGGTTCCCGTCGGCGGTACCTGCCTGACTTCCTTGTGACAGACCACACCGGCAAGACACTAGTTGTGGAGTTGAAGGGGCAGAGAACACCACAGAACGATGCGAAACATGCCGCTATGGCTGAATGGATAGCTGCAGTGAATGACGACGGACGCTTCGGAATGTGGTCTTGGGCAGTGGCCTACAACCCTGTCGAAGTGCACGACATCTTGGCAAGGTTCTGACCCTTGACCCGAGCACTTTTGGTAAGCAGTGCAAGATATCTGCAAGATTTGCCCTCTGCGCTAGGCAGCGCAGAGGGCAACATCGGACCTAAGCCTTTGAAATTGTTGGTGCCTCCAGAGGGGCTCGAACCCCCGACCCCCTGATTACAAATCAGGTGCTCTACCAGCTGAGCTATAGAGGCACATCCCCCAGATATCGCCGCCGGACGCGCAGTGCAAGCATCCGATCCCCGAAACTGGGCTGCCGGACGCGCAATGCGCCGGAACGGGCCGCGGCCTGCCCACCTCTCAATCCGCAGCCACCCGAAACCCGATATGGCTCGCTGTGCTGTCGGGCGCATTCCGCGACCTCGAATGCACGTAGTAGCGCGCGCAATAAGAGTCGTGGCACAGGAAGGACCCGCCACGCATCACCCGCTCGGTCCCGTCCGCCGGCCCCTTTGGCTTGCGCAGTGGAGGAAGCCTCGCCTCGGGCAGGGGGCCGAACCAATCCGCCACCCATTCCCACACGTTTCCCGTCATGTTGTGCAGCCCATATCCGTTGGGCGGAAAGCTCGCCGCGGGCGCGGTTCCGCGATAGCCGTCCTCTGCCGTGTTCTCCATCGGGAAATTCCCCTGCCAGACATTATGCCGATGCACCCCACCCGGCTCCGCCTCATCACCCCAGGGAAAACGGCGGTGACGCAGTCCACCCCGCGCCGCGTGCTCCCATTCCGCCTCGTGCGGCAGGCGGGTGCCCGTGAAGGCCGCGAAGGCCTGCGCATCCCACCAGGACACATGCACCGCCGGATGATCCATCCTGTCCGCGATTCCGCTCCCCGGCCCCTCCGGATGCGCCCAGTTCGCGCCCATAACCTTCCGCCACCAAGGCAAGCCGGGCGGGTGTTCTGGGTGACGCGACGCCGCAGGCAGCAGCAGGTGGAACACGAAAGACCATCCCTCTCGCTCCGCCGTGGTCACATAACCGCTCTCCGCGACGAAACGGGCGAACAGATCGTTGGTCACCACCTCGGCCCCGATGCGGAACCTGTCCAGACGCACCCTGCGTCGCGGGCTGTCCAGATCGCCGGGATAAAGCGACCGCGCAGCCCCCATTTCGCAGAACCCCGCCGGAATCGGGCGCAAACCGGCCGCGATCATCCCCCGCAGCGCAGCCGAAACATGCCCCACCGGCCCGTCGGGCAAATCCGCACCCGCCGGACGCCCCGGAGCGCAGCCACAGCCGGGGCCATTCACGCCTCCGCCCCTTCCTCATCCCAGTCCGCGGGCGTACCCGCAGACGCGCTCCACTCTCCCACGGTCTCGATCAGCGCTGCCTGCATCGATGCAAAAGCGGGATGATCACGGCCCAGATCGTGCAACTGCCAATAATCCCGCACCACGTCGAACAGTTGATAGCTGCCATCCCCGTAGCGGATCAGGCGATAGGCACCCCGGCGGATCGCCGCGCCTTCGCCATAGAACGACGGGATGATCCTGTCGGCATCCCCCTGCCCCGCCATCATCGCACGCAGCGATCGTCCCGACCACTCCGGTCGCGGAGGCAGCCCTGCGAAATCGGCGACTGTCGGGGCAATGTCGATCAATCCGACCGGATCGGTCACGACACGGGGCGTGGGATCGGTCGGATCGAACACGATCAGCGGCACATGCAGCGACTGCTCCCAAAGGGTCGTCTTGCGGAAAAGGTTGCGGTTGCCCAGATGCCAGCCATGGTCGGACAGGACGATGATCACCGTGTTCTCCGCATGCCGCGATGCAAGCAATGCCTCCAGAACCCGCCCAAGATGGTAATCTGCCTGACTGAAGGACGAAAAATAGTTCCGCACGCTCTTCTGCCAGAACTCCTCGTCGCGAAAATCCGCGTTCTCCGGGATATGTGCCTCAACGAAAGGATTGTCCGCCAGATAGCCCTGCCACTCCGAGGGGCGCCTAAACTTCGCCGGGTCGTACAGTTCGCGGAACCGCACGGGTGTCAGGAAGGGCGAATGGGGGCTGGCAAACCCTATTTCGCGGTAGAACGGGGCCTCTCCGTCATACGCCCCAAGAAACTCGATTGCCGACTCCGCCACCTGATGATCAAAGAAGAAATCCTCGGCCAGCCCATCCGGCAGGCTGCGCCCAAGCCGGAAGCCGCCATAGGAAACGCTCTTCTTGCGCAGGTCGCGCGGAAGCCTCCGGTCCGGAGTAAAGGTCTTGCGGCCATCCGAATACAATGCCGCGTGATGCGGACGACGCAGCGTCGGAAGGTGGTGGACCTTCCCGCCCGAGGAACAGAAATACCCGCTCTCCCGCAGCATATGCACGAAACAGTCTGACGGGGGCAGGACGTCGAAGACGAAACGGTCATTCCGGGTAATGCCGATCTTGTCCGGTCGCTGCCCGGTCATCATGCTGGCCCGCGAGGGGCCGCAGATCGGTGCCTGCGCATAGGCTGTCTGGAAAGTCGTCGCAACCGCACACAGTGCCTCCAGCGTCGGCAGGCGCAGCGGTTCGCCGAAGGCGGTCCGATAGGGCCAAGGCGCGCAGGCATCGTCGAAACTGACGAGAAGTATGTTCTTCCGCACGGGACCCATGGCACTTCGATATCACAGCGTTCCCGGAACAGTGAAGCACCGAACCCTCTGCGTCAACGCGGGCGAACCGGCAACGGCGCCCGCCCGGCTCACCTGTTCGCCCGCGCCAGTGCCGCCACCGCCGCAAGGCCCACGGCCATGACCACCAGCGCGGCGGGGGCGGCCTCGCCCAACCGCTCAAGGCTCGCCAGTTCGTAGACCCGCGTCGACAGCGTGTTGAAATTGAAAGGACGCAACAGCAAGGTCGCCGGCAATTCTTTCACGCAATCGACAAAGACAACCAGCAGCGCTGTCGCCACCGATCCCCGCATCAGGGGCAGATACACCGCCGACAGGGCACCGCCCGCCGTCCGACCCAGCGACCGGGCCGCCATCGGCAGGTTCGGCGAAACCCGCCCGAAGGCCGCATCCACCGCCCCCTGCGCGATCCCGAAGAATCGCACCCCATAGGCCAGAACAATCGCCCCCGCCGTCCCCGTCATGATCAATCCGGGGTCCCATCCCGTCACGGCAAGAATCGCATCCGCCACCCGGTTGTCCAGCGCCGCCAGCGGCACCAGCAGCCCAACCGCCAGCACCGCCCCCGGCGCGGCATATCCCAGCGTCGTAAGCGGCAGCACCACCCGCGCCACGCCCCGCCCCGCCATCCGCACCGCATAGACAAGGAACAGCGCCGCACCCACCGTCAGGACCGCCGCCAATCCCCCCACCATCAGCGTATTGCCCAGCGCGGCGAAAAGCCCCGGTGCAACCCAGACTTCCGGGTTCTTCAACGAATGATCCAACATTACCCCGACCGGCAGCAGGAAGCCCAGCGCAAAGGGCAGCAGGCACAGGCCGAAGGCCACCCATCCCTTGGCCCCCCGCAGCACCGCCCGATCCACCGGCCTCTGCGCGCGCCCCATCCTGTAGAAACGTGCATTCCGCCGCCCCGTCCGCTCCAGCGCGACCAGCAGCAGGATCAGCATCAGGATCACACCGGCGATCTGCGCCGCCCCGCCCGCATTGTTCCCGTTCAACCAGGTCGAGAAGACACCGGTCGTCAGTGTCTGCACGCCGAAATAGGAAACCGTCCCGAAATCCGCGACAGTCTCCATCAGGGCCAGCGCAACACCCGTGGCGATCGCGGGCCTCGCCAATGGCAGCCCCACCCGGAAGAACAGACCCCACGGCCCCGCCCCCAGAGCCCGCGCCACCTCATAGCCATTGCCCGAACATTCCCGGAAAGCGGCCCGCGCCAGAAGATAGACATAGGGATAAAGCGCAAAGGACAGCACAAGGATCGCCATCTCCTCCGAACGCACCTCGGGAAACCAGTAATCCCGCGCACTCTGCCATCCCATCGCACCGCGCAGCGCCGTCTGAACCGGCCCCGCATATTGCAGGAAATCCACCAGCGCATAGGCCCCCACATAGGCCGGGATCGCCAGCGGAAACAGCAGCGCATGGTCCAGCCAGCGCACGCCCGGAAAGCGGTACATGGTCACCAGCCACGCCGCCCCCGTCCCCACCGCTGCAGTCAGGATGCCGACCCCCAGCATGAGATACAGCGTCGTGCCGAAATAGCGTGGCAGAACCGTCGACAACAGATGCGGCCAGATGTTCTCGGTCGGGTGGAACGCGATCCACAGCACCGACAGCATCGGCGCAAGAACGATCACGGCGATAACCACGGCCCCGATGGACCATCCATCCAGCCGGAAGGACAGGCGCATCCGGCGCGGGTGTATCCGACTGTTTCGCTCGGCCATCATGCAGGCCATCTAGCCGAAACCGGTTTCCCTGTCCAGAAAACCCCGTATAGTCCGCAGGAACAGACGGCAGGAAGCAGTACAGTCGAAATGCGTATCGTTTACCACCTTGGTGCCCATTGCACGGATGACGAGAGGCTGATCCGCTGCCTCTGGAAGAACCGCGAAATCCTCGGTCCGCAGGGGATCGTCGTCCCCGCCCCCACCCGTTACCGCACCCTGCTGCGCGATACCGCCGTCACCCTCAAGGGCCGCGCCGCAAGCCGCGACACGCAGGCCCTCGTCCTTGAACAGATCATGGACGAAGAGACAGCCGATCGCCTGATCCTGTCTTGGGAGAACTTTCTCAGCTACCCGCCATGGGTCATCCGGTCAGGCCGCCTCTACCCGGCCGCCGCCGAACGCATCCGCGCCTTCACCCAGATCTTCCCCGAGATCGAGGCCGAATTCCACATGGCTATCCGAAATCCCGCTTCCTTCCTTCCCGCCCTGCATTCCCGTCTGCGCGGCAAGAGCATGGAAGAGGTTCTCGGCGGTGCCGATCCCCGCAACCTGAGCTGGTACCGCCTTGTCGAAGAGGTCCGCACCCTGAACCCCGACGCCAATCTCACCATCTGGTGCGACGAGGATACGCCCCTGATCTGGCCCGAAGTCCTCGCGGCCGTCTCGGGCCATGCCCCCGGCACCGTCCTGTCGGACACGGACGACCTTCTTGTCGAACTCATGTCCGCCGACGGGATAGAACGCATGCGCGCCTATCTGGCCGCGAACCCGCCAGCCAACGTCCTGCAACGGCGGCGCATCGTCTCGGCCTTCCTCGACAAGTTCGTCCTGTCCGACCAGATCGACATGGAATTCGATCTCCCCGACTGGGACGAGGATCTCGTCGATCTTCTTACCGAAACCTATCAGGCAGACATCGCCCGCATGCGCGGGCTGGAAGGCGTCACCTTCCTGAACCCCTGACCTTCCCGCCCGATCCGGCGGGAAGGCGGGGGCCACCGCCTCAGCTCATGCCAAGCGCGGCCTTGTACATTTCCAGCACCGCCTCTTCCTCGGCGATCTCGTCGGGCTTGCGCTTGCGCAGGGCCACCACCTTGCGGAGCACCTTGGTGTCGTAACCGCGCCCCTTCGCCTCGGCCATCAGCTCCTTCTGCTGCTCCGCCACATCCTTCTTCTCGGCCTCGAGCTGCTCATAGCGCTCGATGAACTGCCGCAGCTCGTCGGCGGTGACGTTGTAGGCGTCTGTCGGGTCGCTCATCCTGCCCTCGTGGTGTGAAAGGAAACCTGCGCCCTCCTACCCCGCCTTTGCCACGGGGTTCAAGCCGCACCCTTGCCTGCCCGCCACGGGCAGGATACCAGCGCGGCAGGTCAAGGCGGAGCATGTCGCATGGAATACCTGATCTGGGGCGGTGCAGCCCTGTCGATGCTGGGCGTCTTCGGGCTGATCTGGTGCATCGCGATCGCGCTCAAGGCCAAGAGGTCGGGTCTTCCCGACGATCAGATGAAGGCCCGCTTGCAAAAGGTCGTGGCCCTCAACCTCGCGGCCCTCGCCGTATCCGGTCTCGGCCTCATGCTTGTGGTGGTAGGCATCATCCTCGCCTAAGGCGAACAGAACCCACGCCCCTCGGAAATCAACCGGTCAAGGATCGGCGCGGGCGCGAACAGCCCCGGCGCTTCCTCCGCCCAGACCTTCAGATCCCGGCGCAGCACGATCAGCCCGCGCCGATCCGCCCAATGCATCGGCCCTCCCGTCCAGCGCGCCACGATCCCCGCGGCCACCGCCACCACGTCAACCACCGCCGCCTCGCGCACCGTCCCCCCCTCGACCATCCGCGCCCCGGCATTGGCCAGCGCCGAAAGGCAGCGGCGCGCCACCGCCTCCTCCACCGGGCCGGGCGTGCCTGCCCGCCCTTCCCCCGCGATCCCGGCCAGAGCCAGCCCCTGCGCGATCACCGCCCGTGGCACGCCCCGCGCCTCCAGATGCGCCACCGCATCCGCAAGCGCCGTGGCCAGCACCACTGCCACAGGCCCCCCCGGCCCCACCGCCACGACGTTCCACCCCAGCCTCCGGCCAAAAGCCACCGCCTGCGCAACCCGCGCCGGAGGAGTTTCCCCCGCCAACGCCAGTTCCGCCAAGACGGGCCCCTGCCCCTGCATCACCAGCGAAAGGCCCATCGCGCCCCTTGATCCCGGCACACCCATCGCCAGAACCGTGCGGGATACGGTCAGCACCAGATCGGGCCGCGTGGTCACCACCACCTCGCCCTCACCCAGCCGCGCAGGCCCCACCGCCGGCACCAGACGCGCCCAATCCGCATCCCGTGCCGCGGCGCTGATCTGTCCGGCCGCGACCGCGGCCTCCTGCGCCGCCGCGATCTCCTCCAGCGCCGCGACCAGCGCGGGCTTGACGGGATCGGCCAGAACGACCGTCATCCCCGCCTGCAGCGCCGTCCGCGCCAGCGCGACCGCACCGGCATCCGCCCCCCAGATCGCCAGACGCTGCGGCGGCCCGCCCGCCGTCGACAGTGCCGACATGACGGTCTGCGGCAGCTTGCGCGCCGCCTTCTCGGCCCGTGCCATATGGCGCAGCGCCCGCGATTCGGGCAGCGCGACCAGGTCTTCGAAGGCCGCCCCCTCGAAGGCCAGCCCCTGCTCCAAAGGCAACAGCAGGGCCGCCTCCACGCAATCCACGATCCGGTCCGCGGCCGAGGGTCGCGCCCCCCGCAGCGCCGCGCGCCGCGTCGCCACAGCCGCCCGATAGGCACCCACATCGCGGAAGCCGGTCCGATCCTCTCCCGTCCGGCGCACCGCACCCGTCGCGGCCAGCGCGCGCGCCGCCTCCAGCGCCTCCATCCGCGCCTCGCCCGTCACCACCCGGTCAATCAGGCCCATTGCCAGCGCCTCGGCCGCGCCAATGACACGCCCGCTCAGCATCAGGTCAAGCGCCGCCTCCGCGCCAACCAGCCGTGGCAGGCGCTGCGTCCCCCCCGCCGCAGGAACGAGGCCCAGCGAGACATCCGGAAACCCGATCCGCGCGCTCTCCTGCGCCAGCCGCAGATGCGCCGCCAGCGCGAGCTCCGCGCCACCGCCCGAGGCCAGCCCGTCGATCAGCACAACCACCGGGCAGCCAAGCCCCTCGATCCGCGCGCAGATATCCCCCAAGGCAGGCCCATCCGCTGCCGCGCCCCCGCGCCCCGCCGCCTCCGTCTCCGCATGATCCGCACCGACCGAAAAGACCGCGCCCTCGCCCCGGATCAGCACCGCCTTGCTCTGCGTCGCCTCGGCAAGATCCAGCGCCTCGCCAAGGGCCTTGCGCAACCGCGCATCCAGCGCATTCGCCGGGGGATGGGCCAGCACGATCTCCAGCACCGGACCAACGCGCCCGACCTGCAGCACCTGCCCCTTGACCTCAGCCATTCCGCCCTGCCCGCAAACCGCACATTTCCGAACATTAAGCGCAGGCCGCAGGGGAAGGGCAAGGGCATGCCTTCGGTAAGCGCGTCTCTGAACCGTCATGGTGTCGAAACCAGCCTCGACTACAGGAATCTCGCCCTGCCCAAAAAAAGCACCTTTGCGAAATCAAGGGCAGGCCGCCGGGCAACGGGAAGCGCGCGCCTGCGGCAAGCGCGTCGCCGGACCAGTATGGTGTCGAAACCCGCCTCGACCGCGGCCGTCCAGTCCCGCCTGCGAAATGCACCTTTGCGAAATCAAGCGCAGGCCGCAGAGGAAAGGCAAGGGCATGCCTTCGGCAAGCGCGCCACTAGACTGGCATATTGTCGAAACCCGCCTCGACCGCGGCTTCCTCTGCCGCGCGCCGCGCCTCCGCCTCGGCCTCAGTCTCGTCCGTCGCCGGAGAACCCGGCAGCACCTTCGCCAATGCCGCCATCTCGGCCTGCAGCAAGGCAAGGCCCATCGCCTGCCCGGCCGCCATCGCCTCAACCGTCTCGCCCATCAGGGCCGCAACATCCGTGATGTCCTTGACCTTCGTCATCCCCGCATCCCCCCGCCTAGACAGCACAATTCCGGCAGAACGGCGTATAGGGCAGCACATCCAGCCGCGCCTCGCCGATCTCGGCCCCGCACTTTACGCAATGGCCATACTCACCGGCCACGATCCGCTGCAGTGCCGCCTCGATCATTCGGATCTCCTGCTGCCCGCTCAGACCCATGCCTTCCAGTACCTCATCCCCTTCCCGCTCGGTCGCAAGCTCTTCCCAATCGGCGGACTGGTGCGAGTCCAACTCTGCCTCGATCCCCGCAAGCCGCCCCCGAAGATCCCGCAGCCGCGCCTCAAGCTGCGCCTTGCGTGTGCTGTACATGGCCATCGCGCCCTCCTCATCCATCCGATGGAAGAACTGTCCGACACTGCGCACCCATCCGCCTTGACCTTGATCAATCCCTTCGATGTTTTGATACATTCACGACTTGTGATACATTCTCGGCACCCTATATCGCCGGAAAGCCAGCGAAAGACCGGAGCGCGCCGATGCATCCTGCCGTCCATGCCTTCTTCGACGAAGCGACGAATACACTCACCTACCTCCTGCGCGAGCCTGAAGGGCGGGCCTGTGCCGTGATCGATTCCGTGCTGGATTTCGACTATGCCTCGGGCCGGACCGACACGCGATCGGCCGATGCGGTGATCGCCTTCATCCGCGAGCACGGGCTTGACCTGCAATGGATCCTTGAAACCCACGTCCACGCCGACCACCTCTCCGCGGCGCCTTACATCCAGGAGCGTCTGGGTGGCCGCATCGGGATCGGCGAACGCATCACCACCGTGCAGGAAACTTTCGGGAAGGTGTTCAACGAAGGCACCCGTTTCGAGCGCGACGGGTCGCAATTCGACCGGCTCTTCCGTGACGGGGACAGCCTTATGATCGGCCAGTTGCGCGGCGACGTGATGCACACGCCGGGCCACACGCCCGCTTGCCTGACCTATGTCTTCGGCGACGCTGCCTTCGTCGGCGACACGCTCTTCATGCCTGATTTCGGCACCGCGCGCTGCGACTTTCCCGGAGGCTCTGCCGAAGCGATGTTCGACAGCGTCCAGCGCATCCTCGCCCTGCCCGATGACACGCGTATCTTCGTCGGGCACGACTACAAGGCGCCCGGTCGCGACCATTACGCCTGGGAAAGCACGGTGGGCGAGCAGAAGGCCCGCAACGTCCATGTCGGGGCGGGTCGTGCGAAAGAGGACTTCGTGGCCCTGCGCACCGCCCGCGACGCCACCCTCGCCATGCCGCGCCTGATCATCCCGTCGCTGCAGGTCAACATGCGCGCAGGGCACATGCCCGAGCCCGAAGAGAATGGGATCAGCTATCTCAAGGTGCCGATCGACCGCCTCTAAGTCGCGTCCGGCACCCCTGAACGGGCTGGGCCCCGCCCCGCCCTTCCACCCCACCCGCAAGATCGATACAGGCCGCAGCCAGCGGCAGACAGGAAAAGACATATGTTCGACATCGCATGGATTTGGGGCTTCATCGGCGGTCTGATGATCGGCGGTGCAGCCGCGCTCTACCTGCTGGTCAATGGCCGCATCCTCGGCGCTTCCGGTATCCTCGGTGGTCTGGTCGACGGCAGCGACCGAGCGGCATGGGCCGAGCGTGGGGTCTTTCTCGCCGCTCTCATCCTCCTGCCCGCAGCGGTGGCCGCACTCTGGGGAGGGGTCGAGACGCATCTTTCCCAAAACTGGACGCTGATCATCCTCGGCGGCCTTCTTGTGGGCCTCGGCACGCGACTGGCCAATGGCTGCACCTCGGGCCACGGGGTCTGCGGCATCTCGCGTATGTCACTGCGCGGCATCGTCGCCACGGTCTTCTACATCCTTGCGGGCGGCATCGTGATGGTGCTGGGCCGCCATCTGCTCGGCTGGATCTGACATCATGAAACGCATCTTCTTCGCCGCGCTTTCTGGCGCGCTCTTCGGCCTCGGTCTCCTGATCTCCGGCATGACCGACACGACGAAAGTGCAGGGCTGGCTGGATGTCTTCGGCGACTGGGACCCGACGCTCGCTTTCGTCATGGGCGGCGCGATCCTGCCCATGGCAATGGCATGGCGCATCGCTGCGCGTCGTCGCGTCGCGCTCCTCGGTGATCCAATCCCCTTTGTCGTCACGTCCAACCCATCGGGCACCAAGGTGGACAGCCCCCTCGTCCTGGGCTCGGTCCTCTTCGGCGCTGGCTGGGGGCTGGCGGGGCTCTGCCCCGGCCCGGCCCTGGCCTCCCTCGGTTGGGGCGGGCCGGGCGGAGTGGTCTTCCTTCTTGCCATGGTCGCGGGTATGGTCGCTGCACCTGCCGCACGCCGGCGGCTTGACCGGATCACCGCGGCGGCCTGACCGCCGCCTTCCCGCCAGAGGAGTAGAGGATGGACATCCGCGCCCTGACCCCCACCTATGCCGTCTCGCCCCAGATCGACCCTGGCGATCTGCCCGCGATCAAGGCCGCCGGATATACCACCATCATCGACAACCGCCCCGATGGCGAAATCCCCGCCGAATTGCATACCGAAGTGATGCGCGGCGCGGCCGAGGCGCTGGGCTTGGCCTTCATCGCCAATCCGGTGATCGGCGGCGCGCTGACCATGGACAACGTCACCGCCCAGCGCGACGCAATCGAGGCCTCCACCGGTCCAGTCTTCGCCTATTGCGCCAGCGGCAACCGTTCCTCCGTCGTCTGGGCCCTTGCCCATGCCGGTACGATGCCGGTCGACGACCTGATCGGCATCCCAGCGCGCTTCGGCTATCAACTGGAGCATCTCCGCCCGACGCTGGAGAATCTCGCGCACAAGGGCTGAGCGGCACCGCCAAAAATAGGATGAACCCGGCCGCATGCAGAGACGCGTCCACCCGGACCCAAGCCCGCAGAACAAAAGGAAAATCACCAGCGCCGCCGTCATGACCGTTCCGCCCTTAGGGCGGGCAGATCCATCGCCGGCACGGGTTCCTCCGCCATGAGTCGCACCGCGCGCTGCGGCCCCTGCCGACCCAACCGCCCCGCACCCACCTTGCGCCCGTCCAGCCCCTCCAGCGAAATCTGCCCGATATCCGCACGGGGAAGCGGCAAGTCCTGCCCCGTCCGCAACCCCAATACCACACCCAGCGGCAGCGATAGCCGCAGCAGCACCGCCTCCAGCCGCGCCTCCGCCCCGCCGATCTGCACGGCAAGATCCGCCGCGAACTGCGCATTCGCCTCCAGCTCGGCGGGCAGGGCGACGGCGGCACGCCCATCCGGCACGGCCAGGATCATCCGCCCCATCCGCGCCCCCTGCCCCAGATCGACCTCCCCCATCAGCACGCGATAGAGCGTATCCTCGAGCAAGAGGGACAGGCCCCTTCCTCCATCCACTGTCGCGGCAAAGCGAAAGCCGCGCGCCCAATCCACCAGCCCCGCCTCGCCCGCCGCCGCCTCGAACCCCGCCAAAGCCCTATCCAGAACCGGTGCCAGCAGGGCCGCATCCGTCCGCGTCGGGCGCCGCGCCCCCCCCGGCGTCACCGCCCCCGTCGTCAGCGCCTCCACCATCCCGGCCATCACCGCGGCATCCAGCACCATGCAGCCCGTGGCCTCGCCCGTGCCCTCATCCAGCGCGGCGATCAGCGCCATGTCGGGCAGCATCTCCACCACCTCGGCCAAGGTTCGTCGTGCCACCTTCAGGTCGCGCAGTTGCAGGCTGGCCGCCATCTCGTCCCGCGCCGCGCGGGCAAGGGCAAGCGTCCATGCCTTTTCCACCGCCGCGACATCCGCCGCATCGGTTTCGGCCCGCACCCCTGTCATCCGCAGCAACGCCATGCACCGCCCTCGCATCCAAAGCGGGGTCATCCTGCGGCGATTCCCGCAAAGAAAAGGTTAAGCCGCCTTCCGCTCCAGCCGCAAAGGCAGGCTCACCCGGAAGGCCGCGCCCCCCTGACCGGGCAGATAGGCGATCGTCCCGCCCAGATTGGCCATCACCTCGCGGCAGATCGCCAGCCCCAGCCCGGCCCCGCCCGCCCGCGTCTGGTCGGTCAGCCTCGCGAACTTCTCGAAGATGATTGCCTGACTTTGCTTCGGTATGCCCGACCCGTTGTCGATGAAATCCACCGACACGCGCCCTGCCCGATGCCGCACCGTGATCCGCAATTCCGGCTCTGCCGCATCGCAATACTTCCGCGCGTTCGAGATCAGGTTGATGAAGACCTGCACCAGCCGATCCGCATCCGTCCGCACGAAAAGGTTCTCCGTCGGCAGGTCGCGATGGATCACGAACACCCGTTCCGGCCGCGTATGGCTGGCCGAGGCCAGCGCCCTGTCGATCAATTGCTGCAGATTGGCGAGCCCGATGTTCAACTGCACCGAGCCATTCTCCAGCACGCTCAGATCCAGCAGGTCATCCAGCAGACGGGTCAGGCGGATCGCCTCCTCATGGATGATCCGCCCGTAATTCGCCACCATCTCGGGCGGCAGGTCGCCCTCGGTCAAGATCTCGGAGAACGCCCGGATGGATGTCATGGGCGTGCGCAATTCATGGCTGATCTGGCTGAGGAAGGCATCCTTCTGCACCGAAAGCTGCGTCAGCTTCTCGTTCGCCTCGCGCAACTGCCGCGCGGTGCGGGTCAACTCCTCGCGCTGCGCCTCCAGCTTGGCGGAATATTCCATGATCTGCGCGGTTTCGTTCGCCACCGCCATCAGATCCTCGACCGAAACCGTCGCGCGCCCAACGATCTGGCTGATCATCGCATGGGCCGTCGCCGCCCCCACCGATCCGGCCAGCCGCCGCTCCAGCCCCGCCACGAAATCCGGCGTCGCATCCGGCAGGAACCCGGCCTTCCCCTGCGCCCTCGCCTCCGCCTCGAACAGGGCCAGCGCCGCCTCCTCCCCCAATATCCGCTGCGTCATCACCAGCAGCGCCTCAGGCTCCGCCCGCCCGCGCGCCCAGCCCTGCAATCCCGCCTCGGCCTCGAAGACATTGACGAAGGCCGCACCCTGCATCCGCTCCACCGGCCCCGGGAAGGTGAACAGCGACACAAGGCAGAAGGCCCCACAATTCAACACCATGGACCAGAACAGAGCATGCAGCAGAGGGTCCATCCCCTCCACCCCGAACAGGGCCTGCGGCCGCAACCACCCGATCCCCGCCAGCCCCTGCTCAAAAACAGCAACCGGAAGCGCAGCCCCCGGCCCGAAGGATGGCAGGTACAGCGTATAGGCCCAGACCGCGAATCCCGTCACCAGCCCAGCCACCGCCCCGGCCTTGGTCGCGCCGCGCCAGTACAGCCCCCCGACCAACACTGGCAGCACCTGCGCCATACCGACGAAGGCGATCAACCCGATGGCCGCCAGCGCCGCCGAACCACCCGAAAGCCGATAGTAAAGGTAACCCAGCGTCAGCACCGCGATGATGGCCAGCCGCCGCGACAGGATCACGATCCGCCGGACATCCCCCGATATCGCCGCCTTGGGCCGCAACCGCAGCCAGATGGGCATCACCACATGGTTCGAAACCATGGTGGCAAGGGCGATGCTCTCCACGATCACCATCGACGTCGCGCTGGAAAACCCGCCCAGAAAGGCCAGCATCGCCAACGTCCCCTGCCCCTCAGCCAAAGGCAGCGTCAGCATGAACATGTCCGGGTTGGCCCCCTCCGGCATCCGCTCCAGCCCGATCACCGCGATGGGGATGATGAACAGGCTCATCAGCAGCAGATAAAGCGGAAAGGCCCAGCTTGCCCGCGCCATGTGCCGCTCTTCCCCGCTCTCCACCACCATGACCTGAAACATCCGCGGCAGGCAGATCACCGCCGCCCCCGAGACGAAGATCAACCCCGCCCAGCGGCCCGGCTGCAACTCCCACGCCCCGATGGCCGAGGCCTCGATCCGCTCGAACAGGTCGGCAGGCCCCCCGGCCAGCCCCCAGACGACGAAGATGCCCACTGCCAGCAGCGCCACCAGCTTGACCACCGCCTCCACCGCAATCGCCAGCACCACGCCATGATGCTGCTCCTTCGCATCCAGATTCCGCGTCCCGAACAAGATCGTGAACAGCGCAAGCCCCCCTGCCACCCAGATCGCCGTCGCATCCCTGTCCGGCAGCGCCCAGCCCTCCGGCGTGCCGCTGGCAAAGACCCCGAAGGACAGCGTCACCGATTGCAGTTGCAGCGCGATATAGGGCGTCGCCGCCACCACGGCCAGCAAGGTCACCACCACCCCAAGCAGGTTCGACTTGCCGAACCGCGACGAGATCAGGTCCGCGATCGAGGTCACCCGATGCTTTCGCCCGATGGCCACCAGCTTGCGCAACAGCAGCCACCAGCCCACGAAAACCAGTGTCGGCCCCAGATAGATCGTGACGAATTCCAGCCCCGATCGCGCCGCATAGCCAACGGCACCGTAAAAGGTCCAGGCCGTGCAATAGATCGAAAGCGAAAGCGTATAGATCATCGGCGACCGCAGCCAGCCGATCTTGCCCATCGCCGCCCGCCTCTCGGCGATGAATGCCACGGTGAACAGCATCGCCACATAGGCCAGACAGGACAGAACAAGCACGTTGAACGGCATGGCTCAGCCCTCTCCGCCCCGGCCCTCGCGCCCCGGCTCGGGCTCCTCCGCCGCATCCTCTCCCAGCCCCGGCGCCATCACCGCCGCCACCAGCACCAGCCCCAACCACACGGCAAAGATATAGATGCCATCCGATGCCGTATCGGCCTGCGCCGTCGTCCCCGGCCCCCAGAGGATGGGCAGCATGAACAGGAACACCCCCAGCACCGGCAGCATCCGCGCCCCGTCCCGCAAGCGCCTCTTGCGATAGCTTCCCCGCTTCAGGAAGAGCGGCGCCTTGGGCCGCCTCATCGCGCCACCAATTCCCGGACCGAGGCCAGCATATCGGCATTCGAGAAGGGCTTCGTCATGAACCGGTCCACCCCGGCGCGTTCCGCAGCCTCCCGGTCGCGCCCCTGCCCCTTCGCCGTCAACATCAGAACGGGCGTCGCCCCCGTCTCCGGATCGGCCCGGATCGCTTCCACCACCTCAAGCCCCGAACAGCCCGGCAGCATCAGGTCGAGGATCACCAGATCGGGCCGTTCCGCCCGCACCCGTTCCGCCGCTCCCAGACCATCCCCCTGCGTCGACACCCGCCACCCGTCGCGGCTCAGAATGAACCGGATCGCCTCGGCGATGTTCGGTTCGTCCTCGATCAAAAGGACATGGCTTGCCATCCCAGCGTTCCTCCCACCGGAGGCGCGCGACAGCCCGCCGCGCTCTCCCCGGATTCCCTCGGGCCCGATCTTCCGTCAGGCTCCTTGCGCCACGATGCCCCGATCCGCGCCGCCTGTCAAAGTGACATGCACCCGGTGCCGCTCATGCCGCCTACCCCATGATCGAAGGCTCCCGCCGCGCCGGACAGTCCTCCCGCGCACAGACCCGGCAACTCGACCCGACCCGCACCACCTCGCCCGCGCCTGCGGCACTCCCCGGCACCGGCCAGAACAGCATCGCCGCCTCGCGCAGCTCCACCCCGCCCATCCCCTCGGGATGACGCAACTCGCACCATGCCAGCGCCCTGAACCGCCGCGCCCCGCGCCCCGCCGTCGCCATCTCCACCCGCAGCGGGCTCATCGGCCGCCCAAGCGCCGCAAAGACCGGCCACAACGGGCAGGCCGCCCCGAACCGCGGCAGCGCAAACCCCTCCGCAGGCTTCCGAAAGGTCAGCGTCCCCGAAGCATCGCAGATCACCAACCCCGCCTCCGCCCCCGGCATCATCGCCAGCCGCCGCATCACTGCCAGCACCGGCATCCCCCGCGCCGCCGCGATCCGCAGCGGGTCCGGCCCCGCCGCACCCGCCCGCGCCACCTCCTCCTCCAGCACCGCCAAGGGCAGCGCCGCCGCCTCCCGCGCCGCCCGCGTCACCCAATCCGCCGCCATCGCCCGCGCCGCGCCAGATGCCAGCATCCCCGTCTCCGCCAGCAGCGCCGCCTCCCCCGCCCCCCCCGCCTCAAGCTCCGGCAGAAGCCAGTCCCGCCCCGCCAGCCACCCCTCCAACTCTTCCTGCGGCGAGGCGATCCCCTGCACCCCCGCCTGCTCCGATCCATCCAGATAGGCCACCAGCGCCTCCGAAACCGCCGCCAACCGCTCGCTGTCGGTAAAGAGGTTGCGCAGGAACCGCGCCTGCCAGTCCGGATCGATCTCCCCAGGTTCCGTCAGGATCTCCGCCGTCGTCCGCACCGATGACACCGCCGACAGCATCTCGTGCAACGAGGCCGACAGATGCGGATCATGCGTCATCCGATCGTTCAATGCCTCCACCGCCCGCTCCAGCCCCACCGCCCGCCGCTCCAGCGCCATCAAGGCCTGCGCCCAGCCCGGAAACCGCCCCGCGAATTCCTCCACCCGGTCCAGTTCCGCCCCGGTCCCCTCGCCCGCCGCCGCCGCCGCCGCGCGCAATCCCTCCAGAACCGCCCCGCCCGCCTCCTCCCGCAACGCCTCGGGCGGCAGGTTCAAGACCCGCGCCAATGCCTCCAGAACCTCCGGCGTCACCCGCCGCCTGTTATGCTCGATCAGGTTCAGATAGGGCGCCGACAGCCCCGCCGCCTGCGCCACCTCCGCCTGTCGCAGGCCCAGAGCCAACCTTCGTTCCCGCACCCGCGTCCCCGTCAGCGCCGCCACAGCCATGCAAGACCCTCCCGACCTCACTCCAATCTTTACAGCCGCATGAAAACTTTACAAACCCCGCCCCTTCATCCGTTCCCAAATATCCACAGGGGGTGAATGGGCCGCATGGCCCAGAGGGGGCGCGTGCGCCCCCTGACCCGGAGGCGAAGCGCGGCACGCGCGCAGCCGACAGGAAAGACGTGCGGGCGGCACGCCCGCTCCACCGGATCACCGGCCAAAGGAAAAGGCGCGCCCGGTTCCCCGGACGCGCCCCCTGTCTCGCGGCCAAACCGCCTGGGCCACCGCTTACTGCAGCGCCTTGTCCGTGATCGCCGTCGTGAAGGCCCCGGCATCCGGCGCCTTGGTGATCGCCGGGTTCTCCGGGCTCACCGCCGCCAGAAGCGCCTCGACCGTGGCGTTGAAATCGGCCGGGTCAAGCGCCCCGTTCGACCCTGCGGTCAGCTTCGCCACCTCGCCCATCATATAGGTCTGGTGCTCCAGCGTCTGCAGACCGGTCTGGTCCGCATCCACCACGATCTGCGCCGCCTCGGCAGGGTTCGCCTCGGCATATTTCCAGCCCTTCATCGAGGCGCGGACGAACCGCACCATCTTGTCCTCGAAGGCCGGATCCTTCAGGCTCTCTTCCAGCACATAAAGCCCGTCCTCCATCACCTTCACCCCCTGATCACCATAGGAGAAGAAGGTCAACTGATCCGGCGTCAGCCCGGCATCCAGAACCTGACCGTATTCGTTATAGGTCATCACGCTGATACAGGCCGCCTGCCCGTTCAGCAGGGCCTCCACGTCGAAAGCCTGCTTCAGCACCGTCACGCCGCCCTCGCTGCCATCGGTGGCAAGGCCAAGCTTCGCCATCCATGCATAGAACGGATATTCATTGCCGAAGAACCACACGCCCAGCGTCTTGCCGGGGAAGTCGGCGGTCGACTCCACGCCCGCATCCTTGCGGCAGACGAAGGAGAGGCCCTGATTCTTGAACGGCTGCGCGATATTCACCAGCGGCACCCCCCGCTCCCGCGCGGCAAGTGCTGCGGGCATCCAGGTGGTGATGACATCCGCGCCACCGCCCGCGATCACCTGCTCCGGCGCGATATCCGGCCCGCCCGGCAGGATCGTGACATCAAGGTTCTCCTCGTCATAGAACCCCTTCGCCTCGGCCACGTAATAGCCGGCGAACTGCGCCTGCGTCACCCATTTCAACTGCAGCTTCACGCTGTCCTGCGCCGAAGCGGCCCCCGCCGCCATCAGCGCCATCATCGCGCCCGCCATCAAACCCTTCATCATGTGTCCGACCTCCATGTCGCCAGTTGTATGTCTTTCTTCATTATCCCCGCACTCTCTGGGAGGGGTGCCAGAACGTGACCCGTCTCTCGATCATGGCCACGAAACCGTAGAACAGCGTGCCCGCGAGGGCTGCCACGAAAATCTGCGCCCAGACCATCGGCAGCGCAAGCGATCCGACCGCGGTCGAGATGCGGAACCCCATCCCCCGGGTCGGAGAGCCGAAGAATTCCGCAACAATCGCCCCGATCACCGCCAAGGTGGTCGCAATCTTCAACCCGTTGAAGATGAAGGGCATCGCGCTCGGCAGCCGCAGCTTGAACAGCGTGGTCCAATACCCCGCCGCATAGGTCCGCATCAGGTCGCGATGCATCCGGTCGGCGGCGGTCAGCCCGGCAACGGCATTCACCAGCACGGGAAAGAAGACCATCGCGAAAACCACCGCCGCCTTCGATTGCCAGCCAAAGCCGAACCACGTCACCATGATGGGTGCCACGCCGACAATCGGCAGCGCCGCCACGAAATTCCCGACCGGCAACAGCCCCCGTGTCAGCACGGGCGAACGGTCGACCAGCACCGCCACCACCAGCGCTGCCCCGCAGCCCATCGCATAGCCCGAAAAGGCCCCCTTCACGATGGTCTGCACGAAATCACCCCAGAGCGTGCCAAGGTTCGCCCCAATCGCCGCCACCACGACGCTCGGCGCAGGCAGGATCACCTCCGGCACGGCGAATGCCCGCACCGCGCCCTCCCACAGCACCAGCACCGCCAACCCGAACAGAACCGGCGGCACCAACCCCGCCAGCCGCCCCTTCGCCCGCCGCGCGATCCAGACATTCGCAGCCCAGGCCGCGATCCAAAAGACGACGGCCAACCACAACCCCGTCATGGCCGCACCCCCATCGCACGATCCGCCGCCCGCTGGATGGCCCCAACCCCAAGGATCAGCATCCCCGCCACCAACGCGGCGGCGAACAGCGACGCCCACATCAGCAAAGGCTGCCCGAACTGGCTCGCCACCAGCATCCGCGCGCCCAAGCCTTCAACCGCCCCCGTCGGCAACTCACCGACGATGGCCCCGACCAAGGCCGCAGCGATAGCGACCTTCAGCGAAGCAAAGAAGTAAGGCATCGACGACGGCAGCCGCAGGTATTTGAAACTCTGCCACCCGCTCGCATTCCACGTCGCCAACTGGTCCACCTGCATCGCATCCGGGGACCGCAGCCCCTTCACCATGCCCACCAGCACCGGGAAAAAGCTCAGGTAAGCCGAAATGATCGTCTTCGACACCAGCCGGTTCTCCACCCCCAGCGCTTCTCCCAGCGACAGGGTGTTGGACAAGACCACGATCATCGGCGCCAGCGCCACGATGGGAATGGTCTGGCTGATCACCGCCCAAGGCATGACCGTCGCCTCCATCACCCGGAAATAGACGATCCCCACGGCAAGCGAGACACCAAGCACGATCCCCAGCGCGAACCCCGCCAGCGTCGCCTCCATCGTCACCCAGCCATGATAGACCAGCGACCGTTTCGACGTCACCGCCTGCCCCGCGATCCCGTCCCACAGCGCCGCCGCCACCTGATGCGGCGCGGGCAGCATCGGCCGCTCCAGCGCCATGGTCGCCGTCACCAACTCGCCAAACCCGACCGTCCGCCCGTCGCGCCCGGCCTGATCGTAGACCCATGCAGAATTCATCCACACCGTACAGACATACCAGATCACAAGGATGATCCCCAGCACGACCAGAACGGGTATCGTCTTCCCCTTCATCCCCGCGCCCTCACCCTCGCGCGCCCGACGGCCAGGCGATCAGGGCCACCGCCACGATCCCCAGAACCACGCCCGCCATCTGCATCCCCGTCAGCCGCTCGCCGAACCACAGCACGCCGATCAGCGCCAGCGCCACCAACTGCACCACCGAGGATATCGAAACCGCCAGCGCCAGCCCGCTCTCCCGCATCAGCCGCACCATCATCAGGTTGCCCACCAGAAAACACCCCAATGCCAGCGCCAAGGTCGGCCATGCCCCAGACCCCGCATAGGCCCGCAGCACGGAATTCGCCGCGATAAAGGCCGCCATCGCGCCCCCCAGCCACAGCATCAGCCCCGCGCTCATGCCCCACCCCCTGCTTCGTCTCGGCCCAAATACCCAATTGCACCGCCGCCCATCCGCGCACCGCCCGCGCAGCGCACACTCCCTCCCCCGTCTCGGGGGAGGGTTGGGGAGGGGGTCCTGCGCGACGCCTCACACCTCATCGCCATGCCCCGCGCGCAACCCGTCCCGCACCCGATGCGCGATCTCGATGAACTCACGTGAATCGCGGATGTCCAGCGGCCGCTCCTTCGGCAAAGGCGAGTCGATGACATCCGTGATCCGCCCCGGCCGCGGGCTCATCACCACGATCTTGGTGGACAGATAGACCGCCTCCGGGATCGAATGGGTCACGAATCCGATGGTCTTCCCCGTCGCGGCCCACAGCTTCAGCAATTCCTCGTTCAACCGATCCCGCACGATCTCGTCCAGCGCGCCAAAGGGCTCGTCCATCAGAAGGATATCCGCATCAAAGGCCAGCGCCCGCGCGATGCTCGCCCGCTGCTGCATCCCCCCCGACAACTGCCACGGGAACTTCTTCCCGAACCCCTTCAACTCCACCAGATCCAGCACCCGCTCGACGCGGCGTTCCTGCTCGGCCTTGTCGAACCCCATGATCTCCAAAGGCAGCTTGATGTTCCCCGCAATCGTCCGCCAGGGATAAAGCCCCGCCGCCTGAAAGACATAGCCATAGGCCCGCTTGCGACGCGCCTCGTCCGGGCTCATCCCGTTCACCGTCAGGCTTCCCCCGGTCGGATGCTCCAAAGCCGCAACACAGCGCAGGAAGGTCGTCTTCCCGCAGCCCGACGGCCCGATGAAGGACACGAAATCCCCCCGGTTCACAGTCAGGTTCACATCCTTCAGCGCATGAACAGGCCCGTCCCCCGTCTGGAAGGTTAGGTTCAAACCCTTCGCCTCGATCACCGGCGCGCCCGCGTTCAACGTATCCTTCATTCCCATCCGTTCCCGGCACGTCCCCGCGCACCGTCATCAAACCGTCGCAGCCCGCGGGCATCCTGTCCGCATCCCCGCATGAAAGGCCCAATCCCCATGCCCGGCACACTCGCCTTCGCACCCACACCCGAGGATCTGGAAGAAGACCTCTTCTCCATCCCCGTCCTCACCTTCGCCCTGCCACCGGACCCCGCCCCCACCGAAGAAGACGGCTGACGCAGGCCCTCCCGCCGTGGCATGCTCCACCCAGACCCTGAACGGAGCGTCCCGCCATGACCAGTGCCCCGCGTCCCGCCTGTCGCAAACTCCGCCCCTCCGCCGACCATGTCTATGACGGCAAGCAGGGCTTCAGCTACTTCGAAGGCATCGCCCAAGAAACCACGGGGGCACAGGCCATCTGCATGCACCTCCTGACGATCCCGCCGGGGGGCCGCGCCAAGGCGCACAAGCATGCCACCCACGAAACCGCCATCTTCATGCTCGACGGCGTCACCACCATGTACTGGGGCGACGCGCTCGAACACCGGATGGAGGTCGAAGCGGGGGACCTCCTCTACATCCCCGCCGACATGCCGCATCTGCCCTTCAACCCCGGCAGCACCCCCGCACGCGCCGTCATCGCACGGACCGACCCGCACGAACAGGAAAGCGTGGTTCTGCTGCCGGAACTGGAGCATCTGGTCCCCTAGACCCCCATACCTCACACCCCCGTGGCCGGAATCCCCGTCCGCACCACCGGGCGCGGCGCGGTCAGGTCCTTCCACTGGCTCAGCGCCCGGTTCACCGCAGGCCGCGCCTCGCGCCCCACGAATTTCCCATGCCCCTCCTGCGTCTTCACCGCCCCATCATCCACGGCCACCTGTCCCCGTGTCAGCACGAAGCGCGGCAGGCCCTTCACCTTGTGCCCCTCGAAGACGTTGTAATCGATGGCCGACTGCTGGGTCTTGGCCGAAATCACCTTCTCCTTCTCCGGATCCAGCACCACCAGATCCGCATCCGCCCCCACCAGAACCGCGCCCTTCTTCGGATAAAGGTTCAGGATCTTCGCGATATTCGTCGAGGTGACCGCCACGAACTCGTTCGGCGTCAACCGCCCCGTCCCGACCCCATGCGTCCAGAGCATTGGCAGACGGTCCTCCAGCCCCCCCGTCCCGTTCGGGATCTTGGCGAAGTTGCCCGCCCCGAACCGCTTCTGCTCGGTGGTAAAGGCGCAATGGTCCGTCGCCACGCAGGACAGCGACCCCGACATCAGCCCCGCCCAAAGGCTCGCCTGATGCTCCTTGTTCCGGAAGGGCGGGCTCATCACCCGCCGCGCGGCATGGTCCCAATCGGGATGGAAATACTCGCTCTCGTCCAGCGTCAGGTGCTGGATCAAGGGCTCGCCCCAGACCCGCTTGCCCGCCTGCCGCGCCCGCCGGATCGCCTCATGGGCATCCTCGCAGGACACATGGACGACATAGAGCGGAACCCCAGCCATATCCGCGATCATGATGGCACGGTTCGTCGCCTCCCCCTCCACCTGCGGGGGCCGCGAATAGGCATGCCCCTCGGGGCCGGTATTCCCCTCGGCCAGCAGCTTCGCCGTCAGCTCCGCCACCACATCGCCATTCTCAGCATGGACCATGGCGAGGCCCCCAAGGTCACCCACCCGACGGAAGGACGAGAACAGCTCGTCATCATTTACCATCAAGGCGCCCTTGTAGGCCATGAAGTGCTTGAAGGAGGTGATCCCCGCCTTCACGCTGTCGGCCATGCCCTCCCAGACCTTCTCGCCCCACCATGTCACGGCCATGTGGTAGGAATAGTCGCAATTCGCGCGGCCCGACTTGTTGTGCCACATCTGGGCCGCATCCATCAGCCCCTGCCCCTGCCCCGGCAGCACGAAATCCACCACCATCGTGGTGCCACCCGACAGCGCCGCCCGCGTCCCGCTCTCGAAATCATCGGCGCTGTAAGTGCCCATGAACGGCATCTCCAGATGCGTATGCGGGTCGATGCCCCCCGGCATCACATAGCACCCCGTCGCATCCAGTTCCGTCCCGCCCGTCAGCCCCTGCCCGATCTCGGTGATCTTCCCCCCCTCGATCCGCACATCCGCCTTGTAGGACAGGTCCGCCGTGACGACGGTGCCGTTCTTGATGATGGTCGCGCTCATCGGCTCATCTCCCTCTCGAAACCTGCTGGCTTCATCCGTTCTCAAATATCCTGCGGGGGTCCGGGGGTGCAAAACCCCCGGGGGTGCCATCAGGAAACCACCTCCGCCACCTCAAGCGCCGCATGCAGCAGCACATCCGTCCCCGCCGCCGCCCATTCCGGGCTGATCGCCTCCGCCTCATTATGCGAAAGACCGTCCACGCAGGGGCACATCACCATCACCGTCGGCGCCACGCGGTTGATCCAGCAGGCGTCATGCCCCGCGCCACTGACGATATCCATATGCGAATAGCCCAGCCGCTCCGCCGCCCCCCGCACCACTTCCACCAGACCCGGATCGAAGGTCACGGGATCGAAATGCCCCACATCCTCGATCTCGCAGCCCAGACCTAGCTCCTTCGCCACCGCATGCGCCGCGCGGATCACCTCGGCCTTCATCGCGTCCAGCTTCGCCTGCTCGGGCGAGCGGATATCCACCGTGAACACGACGCGTCCCGGAATCACGTTGCGCGAATTCGGGAAAACCTTCACCTGCCCCACCGCGCCCACCGCATTCGGCTGATGGCTCATCGCGATCTGATGCACCCGCTCCGTGATCCGCGCCATGCCCAGCCCCGCATTGACCCGCATATGCATGGGCGTCGATCCGGTATGCGCATCCTTCCCGGTCAGCGTGATCTCCAGCCACCACAGGCCCTGACCATGGGTCACCACGCCAATCGTCTTCCCCTCGGCCTCCAGAATGGGCCCCTGCTCGATATGCAACTCCAGCATCGCATGCATCTTCCGAGCGCCGACCTTCTCGTCGCCCACCCAGCCGATGCGCGCCAGTTCCTCGCCAAAGACCTTGCCGTCGAGATCCCGCCGCCCCTTGGCATATTCCTCCGTATGGATCCCCGCGAACACGCCCGACGCCAGCATGGCAGGCGCGAACCGCGCCCCCTCCTCGTTCGTCCAGTTGGTCACCACGATGGGACGCCGGGTCTTCACCCCCAGATCGTTCATCGTCCGCACCACCTCCAGCGCGCCCAGAACCCCCAGCACGCCGTCATACTTCCCGCCCGTCGGCTGCGTATCCAGATGCGACCCCATGTAAACCGGCAAAGCCTCCGGGTCCGTCCCCGCCCGCGTGGCAAACATGTTGCCCATGGTATCAACCCCCATGGTCATCCCCGCCGCCTCGCACCAGCGCTTGAACAGATGCCGCCCGTCGCTGTCGGCATCGGTCAGCGTCTGGCGGTTGCACCCGCCCGCAACCCCCGGCCCGATCAGGGCCATCTCCTCAAGGCTGTCCCAAAGCCGCGCGGAATTGATCCGCAGGTTTTCCCCGGGTGCTGGCATTCGCTTGCTCTCCCTGTGCGCTGCAGGCTCTCCGGCCCGCTCACCCACGTCGTTGATCGACTCGCTTCCTGACCGTATGGTCAATACGAAGGCGACCACAACCTGACCATACGGTCAACGAAAATCACGGGGACGAATGCCTGACACTGCCCGCATTTCACGCATCCGCTCCGGCCGCCGCACGGATATCAGGCAGCAGAACGAACGCCTCATCCTCGACGCCGCCGAAAAGGTCTTTGCCGAGGCCGGATTCGGCGGCGCGACCATGCAACTGATCGCCGACATGGCGGGACTGCCCAAGGCCAACCTGCATTACTACTTCCCCACCAAGGAAGACCTCTACCGCCGCGTCGTGCAGAACATCTTCGAGATCTGGCTCGACGCCGCCTCCTCCTTCGACGATGCGGCAGGCCCGGTGGAAGGCATCGGTGCCTATGTCGAGGCGAAGATGGACATCTCCCGCCGCCACCCCCACGGTTCAAAGGTCTGGGCAGCCGAGGTGATGCACGGCGCGCCCGTCATCCAGGATTACCTCGAAACCACCCTGCGCGACTGGACCGAAGGCCGCATGGCCGTCATCCAGCGCTGGATAGACGAAGGCAAGATGGCGCCCATCGACCCGCGCCACCTCCTCTACATGCTCTGGGCCACGACCCAGCACTATGCCGATTTCGGCCACCAGATCGAAACCCTGAACGCCGGCCACCCCCTGAGCGACCGGCAATGGCGCGAGGCCACCGAAAGCGTGAAACAGATCATCCTGCGCGGCATCGGCGCGATCTAAGCCCCCAGAAAGGCACCCCCTTGGACATCACCGACCTCGAATCCGAAGCCGCCCGCCTCATCCTGTCCGAGTTCACCGAGGAAACCGCCCTCCGCCTTGGCCTCACCCTGATGAACATGGCCAAACTGGACCGTCTTCCCATCGTGATCGACATCCGCACCCCGGACCGCACACTCTTCCACCTCGCCATGCCCGGCGCTGCCCCGATCAATGACCGCTGGGCGCGGCGCAAGTCGAACACCGCGCTGCATTTCCACCTCGCCTCCCTCCATGTCGGGCGCAACATGGCGGCCAAGGGCGAAAGCCTCGCCATGCATGGCCTGTCGGAAGAAGACTACGCCATCCATGGCGGCGCGGTGCCGATCTGCGTGGCAGGCAGCGGCATCCTCGCCTGCGCCACCGTCTCGGGCCTGCCGCAACTTGAAGATCACCGCCTTGTCGTCCGGGCGCTCGAAACGCTCCTGCCCGGAGCCTGAGGCGCGGCCCGCTCACGAATCCGTGATCGCCCGCTTCCCTCGCGCCTTCCGCTTCCTACATGCGACGGGTGGACAAACAACGATACGAGGGAAGGATGAACTTCAAGGGATTGACCCGCTCGCTCGCCATCATCACCGGAATGCTGGTGGCCGTGCCCTATCTGATGATCCTCGCCGTCGAATGACGCGCGAACCCGGGGCGGGGCGCGCGCCCCGCCCCGGAGACCGCCCGCTCACAGCAACTCCACTTCGATGAACCGCATCTCCGCCGTCCCGGCATTTATGACGTTATGCTCCACTCCGGCCTCGCGCCGATAGGCCGTGCCCGCGGGAACCGTAACCCGCCGCAGCCCGCCTCCCGGCTCCTCCAACTCCATCTCGCAATCCGTGATCGCGGTGATCACGTAATCATGCCCGTGCCGATGCCATCCCGTCTCGGCCCCGGGCGCGAAATCGAAGCGCGTCACCCGCACCCGCCCATCCTCCACCAGCACCACCGCCCTGCAGGCCTCCCGCATCGCTGCCGCCTCCTTACCGCTTTGCATCCGCTCCGGAATTGCGCCAAGGTCGGGCCAAAGGCCCAGACCCAGCAAAACCCGACAGCCATGATGACCCGCCCGCGCACCCGCATCCAGCAGAAGAATTCCGAAACCATCCTCGAGGCCGCCCTCGAAGTGTTCTCGACCTACGGCTTCCGCGGTGCCACGCTTGACCAGATCGCCGAGGTGGCGGGCCTGTCGAAGCCCAACCTCCTCTACTACTTCCCTTCGAAGGAGGCGATGCATCAGGCCCTCCTGACCCGCCTCCTCGACACCTGGCTCGACCCCCTGCGCGAGATCGACGAGGCTGGCGATCCCGTGACCGAGATCCTCGCCTATGTCCGCCGCAAGATCGAACTCAGCCGCGACTTCCCCCGCGAAAGCCGCCTCTTCGCCAACGAAATCCTGCAAGGCGCCCCCCGCATGCGCGAGGCCATCGAGATCGACCTGAAGCATCTGGTGGACGAGAAATCAGCGGTCCTCACCCGCTGGATGGAACAGGGCCGCATCGCGCGCCTGCCGCCGCATCACCTGATCTTCTCGATCTGGGCGCTGACACAGCACTATGCCGATTTCGACATGCAGGTCCGCGCCGTGCTGGGGCAGGATCACGACCCCTTCGCCGAGGCGGGCGACTATCTCGAAACCCTCTTCCGCAAACTGCTCGCACCGTGACGCTCGGCGATAGTCCCCTCAGGCCGCCTGCGCCCGCCCCACGATCCCCGCCAGTATTTCCGCCCCGATCCGGAAGGATTCCACCCGCGCCGCAGGATCATGGATCATTCCCGTCACCATGATCTCATCCGGCCGGTATTCCGCCACCAGCGCCTCCAGCCGCCGCGCCACGGTAGCGGGCGATCCGACCGCCGAACAGGACAGCGCCGCCTCCACCTCGGCCCGCATGCCCGCAGGCACTTCGGACAGGTCCTCCACCGGGGCCGGCAACCTGCCCGGCCGCCCCATCCGCAACCGCGCGAAGGCCAGCACCTGCGATGATCGCAGGAACCGCGCCTCCTCCTCCGTCGCGGCGGCGCAAAGCCCCACCCCGATCATCGCATAGGGCCGCGCAAGCCATTGCGAGGGCTGGAAATTGCTCCGATACACATGCAGCGCCTCGGCCAGCGCCTGCGGCGCGAAATGCGAGGCAAAGGCATAGGGCAGCCCCAGCAAAGCCGCCAGTTGCGCCCCATAAAGGCTCGATCCAAGGATCCAGACCGGCACCTGCGTCCCCGCGCCCGGAATGGCGCGCACCCGCGCCTCGGGGTGATCCGCGTCCAGATAGCCGATCAACTCCGTCACATCGCGCGGGAAGCCCTCGCCCTCGTCCAGCCCCCGCCGCAGCGCCCGCGCGGTAGCCATGTCCGTCCCCGGCGCGCGCCCCAGCCCAAGGTCGATGCGCCCGGGAAACAGCGTGGCCAGCGTGCCGAACTGCTCGGCCACCACAAGCGGGGCATGGTTGGGCAGCATGATGCCCCCCGCCCCCACCCGGATGCGCCGCGTCCCCGCCGCCACATGGCCGATCACCACCGCCGTGGCGGAAGAGGCGATACCCGGCATGTTGTGATGCTCGGCCAGCCAGAACCGATGGTAGCCGAAGGCCTCGGCCTGCCGCGCAAGATCAAGCGTATTGGCCAAGGCATCCGCCGCCGTGCCGCCCTCGGGAACCGGGCAAAGATCAAGAAGGGAGAAATGCTGCATGGGCCAAGGCTACCCCTCCCCCCCGCTGCTGACAAGCCGCGCCACTTAGGGAAATCTTCACCTTTTCGCAGGACTCTGCAGGCATGCAGCACAGCCTCCGCCCCCCGCCTCCGCCGCTCCGGGCCAACAATGCCTGGGTCAACGCTCTTTTCACGGCCAAGGCGGTCGAAAGCGGCGGCGTGATCCGCCGCTCCGTCCGCTCGGTGGAACGCGAGATCGGGCGCGACGCCTTTGAGACGGAAATCCGCAGGCGGGGCTTTCACGCGATGGAGATCGCGGGCCAGTACATCATCCTGTGCAACACCGGGCAGATGCGCGTGGTCTGCTGATCCCCGACGCCGACGAAAAATCTTCATCCGAAGATTTTTCACCTGCGAAGATTTTTCATCCGAAAAATCTTCGCCCCCCGGGGGTATCCCCCGGGGGGGCGGCCCGTCACTCCGCCGCCTGTGCCGACGGGTTGTTCGGATGGGTCGTCCAGTTGGCATAATCGCCCACCACCCGCCCCGTGCGCGGGTCGGTCGCGCCCTTCGGCATCTCGACCATGGTGATGCAGTTGTCCACCGGGCAGACGTTGACACACAGGTTGCAGGCCACGCATTCCTCGTCCTTCACGGTGAAGACGCGGTCGGGCGACATGGCGATGGCTTGGTGCGAGGTATCCTCGCAGGCCGCATAGCAGCGCCCGCAGGAGATGCAGGCATCCTGATCGATATGCGCCTTGGTCACGTAGTTCAGGTTCAGGTCCTGCCATTCGACGAAGTTCGGCACCGCGCGCCCGATCAACTGATCCAGCCGCATGTTCTTCTCGTCCAGATATTGCGACAGGCCCGAGATCATCTCCTGAACGATCTTGAAGCCATAGGTCATCGCCGCCGTGCAGACCTGCACGTTCCCCGACCCCATCGCCATGAACTCCGCCGCATCGCGCCATGTCGTGACGCCGCCGATCCCGGAAATCGGCAGCCCCCGCGTCTCCGGATGCCGCGCGATCTCGCCCACCATGTTCAGCGCGATGGGCTTCACCGCAGGCCCGCAATAGCCACCATGCGACCCTTTCCCGTCGATCATCGGGAAGGGCGAGAAGTTGTCCAGATCGACATTCGTCACCGACTTCACCGTGTTGATCAGCGAAACCGCATCCGCGCCCCCCCGCTTCGCCGCCATGGCGGGTGGCAGGATCGACGTCACGTTCGGCGTCAGCTTCACGATGCAGGGCATCTTGGAATAATGCTTCACCCAGGCGGTGACCATTTCGATATATTCCGGCACCTGCCCCACGGCAGAGCCCATCCCCCGCTCCGCCATCCCATGCGGGCAACCGAAGTTCAGCTCCACCCCGTCCGCTCCGGTATCCTCGATCCGGTGCAGGATGTCCTTCCACGACTCCTCGTCGCAGGGCACCATCAGCGAAATCACCAGCGCCCGGTCGGGATAGTCCTTCTTGACCCGCCGGATCTCCTCAAGGTTCACCGACAAAGGCCGGTCCGTGATCAGCTCGATATTGTTCAACCCCAGCAGCCGACGATCCGCCCCCCAGATCGCGCCATAACGGGGCCCGGAAACGTTCACGATCGGCGGCCCTTCGGAGCCGAGCGTCTTCCACACCACCCCGCCCCAGCCCGCGTCAAAGGCGCGGCGGACGTTGTATTCCTTGTCCGTCGGCGGGGCCGAGGCCAGCCAGAACGGGTTGGGCGATTTGATCCCGATGAAATTCGACGTCAGGTCAGCCATGACAAACCTCCATGTTGGCGCGCGCGGTCAGGCCGCAGCCCGCCGCCGTCTTGCTATCTGAATTGGAATTGCGTCTCAGAACCCGAACAGGTTCCAGAACCAGCCGATGATGATCCCGCCGACCTCGCCGAATTTCGGGATCACATAGGCCCATGCCATCGCGGCCACCACGTTCACAATCAGGAACAGCGGCAGCGACATCTTCATCATGCCGGCGAAAAGGAAGATCACCGGTCGCAGCGGCCCGAAGAAATGGCCGACGAAGACCGCGCCCATTCCCCATTTGCGGAAGGCGTCCTCGGCCTGCCCCACAAGCTCCGGATGATCCCGCATCGGCCACATCTTCAGGATTCGGTCCCCGAAGGTCCAGCCCAGCCACCAGCTGAAGGTGGACCCGACCAAGGCCCCCAGCGCCGCCCCCGCCCAGATGGGAAAGAACGGCACCGCGCCCGTGGCCACGGTCGCGCCCACACCCACCAGAATGGCCGTCGACGGCACCAGAAGCGACAAGAAGGCCGTCGTCTCGGCCGCCGCGAAGACCAGCGCCAGCCAGAAGGACCACTCCTGATGCCGCTCCATGAAGGCGATGATCGCCTCGGACGAAAGATCCATGATACCTCACCGTTTCCGGCAAGGCACATGGGGCATCTCCGCGCCCCGGTAAAGGGGAGCGCGCCATTTTCATTGCCCGGCCATCAGCGCGGCGTGGATATCCTCCGCCGCATCGCGCCCCTCGGCCACCGCCGTGACGGTCAGGTCTTCCCCGCCCGCGGCACAGTCGCCCCCGGCCCAGACGCCCGGAACCGATGTCCGCCCCGCACCCGTCACGGCGATCTTGCCACCCGACAGCGCCAGTCCTTCCGGCGCGCCCGAAAGCGTCTGCCCGATGGCTTTGAACACCTGATCCGCGCGCAGCCGGAACGTCTCGCCCGTGGGCTTCATCCCCTCCGGCCCGTCGACGGTATAGGCGAACTCCACCTCCATCGCCGCCCCCGCCTGATGCACCGCCACGGGCGAGGCATTGGTGATGATCCGCACCCCCGCGCTGGTGGCATGCTCCTGTTCGTAACCGGAAGCCGACATCTTCTCCTGCCCGCGCCGATAGACGATGGTCACGTTCTGCGCGCCCAGCAGCTTCGACTGCACGGCGGCATCCACCGCCGTCATCCCGCCCCCGATCACCACCACGTCCCGGCCAATCGGCAGTACCGACTTGTCCTTCGCCTGCCGCAACACCGCAATGAAATCCACCGCCGGACGCACGCCCGCCAAGTCCTCGCCCGGAGCCCGCAGGGCATTTACCCCCGCCAGCCCCATGCCAAGGAAGACCGCGTCATAGTCTTTCTGCAACTCGGCCAGCGTCACGCCCTTCCCCAGCGCGACCCCGGTCTTCACCGTGATCCCGCCGATCTGCAAAAGCCACTCCACCTCCGCCTGCGCGAAGTCATTGGTGCTCTTGTACTGCGCGATCCCGTATTCGTTCAGGCCACCCGCCTTCGGCCGCGCATCATAGACAACAACGTAATGCCCCTTCATCGCCAGCCGATGCGCCGCCGCCAGACCCGCAGGCCCCGCACCCACGACCGCGATCTTCCGCCCCGTCGCCGCCCCGCGCGCAAAGGGATGCACCCCCTTCGCCATCAGCGTATCCGTGGCAAAGCGCTGCAGCCGCCCGATCTCGACCGGTTTGCCCTCCGCCACCTCGCGCACGCAGACCTCTTCGCACAGCGTCTCGGTCGGGCAGACCCGCGCGCACATGCCGCCAAGGATGTTCTGGCTCAGGATCGTCCGCGCCGCCGCCTCCGGCGTCCCCGTCGCGATCTGGCGGATGAATAGCGGGATGTCGATGGATGTCGGGCAGGCCGTCATGCAGGGCGCGTCATGGCAGAAATAGCAGCGATCCGCCGCCACCCGCGCCTCATGCGCATCCAAGGGCGGTTCATGGTCGCCGAAATTCTTCGCAATCGCCTCGGCGGGCAGACGTCCCGGCACGACCCCGGGCGTAAGCTGGCTGTTGGACAAGGTATCTTCTCCCTGCTGGCTTTTCTCATTACCCGAACGCTGCCACAGGCCCTTATTTTTATCAAACGGTAAAATTACGCTGCCCTACGATTTTTCCGCCCACCCCCGCCCAATCCGCTTTGGATGCGCAAAAAGCAGGCATCCGCCCGCCACGCCGCCCCCCGATTTCGCCGCTTTTCACCTCTCGCCGCCTCGCGTATAAGGTCCGCCAACCCCCGGGCGGCGCCCCTCTCGCGCCGCGCCGGGCCTGACCAAGAACCCGGCGCAACGTCGCCAGCAGAGGACCGGCATGAGCAAGAACACCACCGAAGCCGATGTCGCCTTCATCCAGGCGCTCGCGGAACTTCTGAACAAGAACGAACTGACCGAGCTTTCGGTGAAGCGCGAATACGGCGACGACGACAGCCTCGAAGTCCGCGTCATCAAGCAGGCCAACGTCGTGACGGTCGCCGCCGCCGCCCCTGCCCCCGTCTATCACGCGGCCCCTGCCGCGGCCCCCGCCGCTCCGGCAGCCGCCGCCCCCGCCGCACCCGAAGACCCGGCCCAGCATCCGGGCGCCGTGACCTCGCCCATGGTCGGCACCTGCTACCTCGCCGCCGAACCCGGCGCCGCGCCCTTCGTCACCGTGGGCGCGACCGTCACCGAAGGCCAGACCGTCCTCATCATCGAGGCGATGAAGACCATGAACCACATCCCCGCCCCCAAGGCGGGCACCGTGAAGCGCATCCTCGTCGAAGACGGCACCCCCGTCGAATACGGCGCCCCGCTCCTCATCATCGAATAAGGGAACACCCGATGTTCGAGAAAATCCTGATCGCCAACCGGGGCGAGATCGCGCTGCGCGTGATCCGTGCCGCCCGCGAAATGGGGATCAAGTCGGTCGCGGTGCATTCCACCGCCGATGCCGACGCGATGCATGTCCGCATGGCCGACGAATCCGTCTGCATCGGCCCCGCCTCCTCCTCGCAAAGCTACCTGAACAAGGCCGCCATCATCTCCGCCTGCGAGATCACGGGCGCGCAGGCCGTCCACCCCGGCTACGGCTTCCTGTCCGAGAACGCCGCCTTCAGCCAAGCGCTGGAAGACCACGGCATCACCTTCATCGGCCCCTCAGCGGAACATATCCGCATCATGGGCGACAAGATCACCGCCAAGGAAACCGCCAAGGAACTGGGCATCCCGGTCGTCCCCGGCTCCGACGGCGGCGTGCCGGACTTTGAAACCGCCCAGACCGTGGCCGCCGAAATCGGCTACCCCGTCATCATCAAGGCCACCGCCGGTGGCGGCGGGCGCGGGATGAAAGTCGCGAAGAACGCCGAGGAACTCGAAATCGCCTTCCGCACCGCGCGCAGCGAAGCCAAGGCCGCCTTCGGCAATGACGAAGTCTATATCGAGAAATACCTGCAAAAGCCCCGCCATATCGAGATTCAGGTCTTCGGCGACGGCAAAGGCAAGGCGGTCCACTTGGGCGAACGCGACTGCTCGCTCCAGCGCCGCCACCAGAAGGTCTTCGAAGAAGCCCCCGGTCCCGCCATCACCCCCAAGATGCGCTCGGAAATCGGCGAGATCTGCGCCAACGCGGTCGCCAAGATCAACTATATCGGCGCGGGCACCATCGAATTCCTGTATGAGGACGGGAAGTTCTACTTCATCGAGATGAACACCCGCCTGCAGGTCGAACATCCGGTGACCGAGGCCATCTTCGGCGTGGACCTCGTCCGAGAACAGATCCGCGTCGCGGCAGGCCTGCCCATGTCCTTTGGCCAGCAGGACCTCGAAATCAATGGCCACGCCATCGAAGTCCGCATCAATGCGGAAAAACTGCCGAACTTCGCCCCCTGCCCCGGCAAGGTCCGCGTCTTCCACGCGCCGGGTGGCCTTGGCGTCCGCATGGATTCGGCGCTCTATGGCGGCTACTCCATCCCGCCCTATTACGACAGCCTGATCGGCAAGCTGATCGTCCATGGCCGCGACCGCCCCGAGGCGCTCGCCCGCCTGAAACGCGCGCTGGGGGAACTCATCATCGACGGCATCGACACCTCCGTCCCCCTCTTCCACATGCTGCTGGCGGAACCCGATATCCAGAACGGGGATTACAACATCCACTGGCTGGAAAAATGGCTCGCCGCGCAATTCGCGGAATGATGCGAAACCTGTAGGATGGGCCAACCAGCCCATCCTGCACTCCTCCCCATGACCACCAACACCATCACCCCGGAAATCCTGCTCCGCGCCTATGCCGCGGGCATCTTCCCGATGGCCGAAGGTCGCGACGATCCCGAGATCCACTGGGTCGATCCCCGCCGCCGTGGCATCCTTCCCCTCGACGGCTTCCACATCTCCCGCAGCCTCCGCCGAACCATCCTCCGCTCCGGCTGGCGCGTCACCGCCGACACCGCTTTCGCCGCCACCGTCGAAGCCTGCGCCGACCGGGACGAGACTTGGATCAACGACACGATCTTCACCCTCTACATGGCGCTCCACCATCGCGGCTTTGCCCATTCGGTCGAGGTATGGGACGGCACATCCCTCATCGGCGGGGTCTATGGCGTCACCCTCGGCACCGCCTTCTTCGGGGAAAGCATGTTCTCCCGGCGCACCGACGCTTCAAAGGCCGCGCTGGCATGGTGCGTCCACCGCCTGAACGCGGGCGGCTTCACCCTCTTCGACACGCAATTCCTGACGCCGCATCTGGCATCCCTTGGCGGCATCGAAATACCCCGCGGTGACTATCACCGCCGCCTCGCCGCCGCCCTGCAGGGGCAGGCGACCTTCCATCCGGCGGGCTATTCGCCCTCACCCTCGGATGTCGTCTCCGGCGTCACCGCCTCCGGCAACGCCCCCTCGGGCAGCGAACAGCGCAGCACCCAGACATCGTAACGCGGATGGTCCAGCGCCGAAAGCGCGGGAGAGGAGGCCACCATCCACCCCTCGAAGACTGGCGCCGCAACGCCGCTATCCATGATCGTCAGATGCGCTTCGGCATCGGATGCAGGGTTCTCCGTCGGAAAGCGGCAAGAATCCAGCCGGATCGTCAACCGCCCCGACACCGCTTCCTGCCCCCGGACCAGTTCGATATCCGCCGTCTCGCCCGTCAGCTTGTCCAGCCAGCGCAGGATGCCCCCTTCGGCATCGCTATATCCCTGCGCCGCCGCGGGCCCCGAAAGCAGGGCCAGCAGAACCGCGGCCCGGATCATTCCACCACCCCATCCGCAGGCGCGGCGTCATCGCCGCCCCCCGCGAATTTCATCATCAGCGAAATCACCGAAACCGCGCCCTGCGTATCCTCGATCTCTGCCCCCGGTGCCAGATTGTCCAGCGATCCGCCCGGAACCAGTTCGACGAAATTCCCGCCCAGCAACCCTTCGGAAGAGATCAGCGCCGCCGAGTCATCCGGCAGCACCACATCCTGCTGCACGCTCAGCACCGCATCGGCAAAGAAGGTCTGCGGGTTCAACTCCAGCGCGGTGACGCTGCCCACCTTCACCCCCGCCAGACGCACATCGGTGCCGACCCGCACCCCTTCGACCGACCGGAAGGACGCCGTCAGCTCATAGCTTCCCGCAGGGCCCTGCGCCCCGGTTTCCCGTCCCGCATAGATCAGAAAGCCGATAGCCGCCGCCAATACCGCCGCCCCGGCCAGAACCTCTGCCCGATTCTCAGCCATGCCCGCGCTCCGTTCCAGAAAGCCCCGTCACTCGGGCTGCCACGCCTCGTAATCGCGCCGCGCCACCGGTTCCGGGCGGCGGATCGATCCGGGCGGCGCATAGGCCGCCGCCGTGCCGGTCAGGTTCTCCTGATGCGGCTTTTCCCACGCCTTGTGCTTCAACGGCGCCTTGGTCGGCGGCTCGGCCCAGGTGTGATGCAGCCAGCCATGCCAGTCGGGGCTGACCCGGCTCGCCTCGGCCTCGCCATTGTAGATCACCCAGCGCCGCTTGCCGTCGCGCGTCTGATAATAGACGTTCCCCTGCTCATCCTCGCCCACCTTCACCCCCTTGCGCGAGGTGTAAAGCTGCGTGCCCAGCGTCTGGCCGTTCCACCATGTGACAAGCCGCTTGAGGAAATCCATCGTAAGCCTCCGGGAAACCTTTGGTCCCCATATGGCCGAACCCGCCGAAAAGGTCCAGCACCAAGCCGCCGCACCTGCGGGAAAGTGACCATCCCTGCGGGGCGGCACGATTTTTCTGCGAAAAATCCCGCCCCGCCCCCACCCCGATTTTTCGCATAAAAATCGCGCCTCCCAGAAACGGAAAGGCGGGCCGCAAGGCCCGCCCCATAGTCCGCACCGCCATGCGCAGGATCATCCCGCCGTGGCCGGCTCCTTCTTCTTCGCATCGGTGTAAACCAGCATCGGCTTCGCCTCCGACGAATTCACTGCCTCCTCGTTCACCACGACCTCGGCCACGCCATCCATTCCCGGCAATTCGAACATGGTATCCAGCAAGATATCCTCCATGATCGACCGCAACCCCCGCGCGCCCGTCTTCCGCTTGATCGCCCGCTTGGCAATCGCCGAAAGCGCATCCGGCGCGAAGGTCAGCTTCACCCCCTCGATCTCGAACAGGCGCTGATACTGCTTCACCAGCGCGTTCTTCGGTTCCGTCAGGATGGTCACCAGCGCGCTCTCGTCCAGATCGTTCAGCGTGGCGATCACCGGCAGACGGCCCACGAATTCCGGGATCAACCCGAATTTCAGCAGATCCTCCGGCTCCAACTCGCGGAACAACTCGCCCGCCCCGCGCGCATCCGGGTCCTTCACATCGGCGCCAAAGCCGATCGCGCTGCCCTTGTTGCGCTGCGCGATGATCTTCTCCAGCCCCGCGAAGGCCCCACCACAGATGAACAGGATGTTCGTCGTGTCGACCTGCAGGAATTCCTGCTGAGGATGCTTGCGCCCGCCCTGCGGCGGCACCGACGCAACCGTGCCCTCCATGATCTTGAGCAAAGCCTGCTGCACACCCTCGCCCGAAACATCGCGCGTGATGGAAGGATTGTCCGACTTGCGCGTGATCTTGTCGACCTCGTCAATATAGACGATCCCGCGCTGCGCCCGCTCCACATTGTATTCCGACGCCTGCAGCAGCTTAAGGATGATGTTCTCCACATCCTCGCCGACATAGCCGGCTTCCGTCAAAGTCGTCGCATCCGCCATCGTGAAGGGCACATCCAGAATTCGCGCCAGCGTCTGCGCCAGCAGCGTCTTGCCGCACCCCGTCGGCCCGATCAGCAGGATGTTCGACTTCGACAGCTCGATATCCGTCTTCGACGAATTGTTCAGCCGCTTGTAATGGTTGTGCACCGCCACCGACAGCACGCGCTTGGCATGGATCTGGCCGATCACATAGTCATCCAGCACCTTGCAGATCTCGCGCGGCGTCGGCACCCCCTCGCTCGACTTCAGGCCCGAGGATTTCGTCTCCTCGCGGATGATGTCCATGCACAGCTCGACGCATTCGTCGCAGATGAACACCGTCGGCCCCGCAATCAGCTTGCGCACCTCATGCTGGCTCTTGCCGCAGAACGAGCAGTAGAGCGTGTTCTTGCTGTCGCTGCCGGAGTTGTTCGCCATTCGGTCGTCCTTTGCCAGAACCCGGCCCTCAGACCGGTCTTGCGTGAAAGTCTAGGCCAAGGCCCGCGCCCCCACAATGCCAAAAAACCCCCGGCCGGACGGCCCGCCCGGGGGGCACCCTGTCACTTCGCCGTGTCGTCAGCCTTGCCGCGGCTCTCGACGATCTCGTCGATCAGGCCCCAGGCCTTCGCATCCTCGGCCGACATGAAATTGTCCCGCTCCAGCGCAGCCTCGACCGTGTCATAGTCGTTGCCCGTGTGCTTGACATAGATCTCGTTCAGCCGCCGCTTCAGCTTCTCGGTCTCGCGGGCATGGATCATGATATCCGTCGCCTGCCCCTGATAGCCGCCCGAAGGCTGGTGGACCATGACGCGGGAATTGGGCAGCGAGAACCGCATCCCCTTCTCCCCGGCGGTCAGCAGCAGCGACCCCATGGATGCCGCCTGCCCGATCACCAGCGTGGAAACCTTCGGCTTGATGTATTGCATCGTGTCATAGATCGACAGGCCCGAGGTCACCACGCCGCCGGGGCTGTTGATGTACATGCTGATCTCTTTCGACGGGTTCTCCGCCTCAAGGAACAGAAGCTGCGCGCAAATCAGGCTCGACATGCCGTCATGCACCGGACCGGACAGGAAGATGATCCGCTCCTTCAACATGCGCGAGAAGATGTCATAGGCCCGCTCGCCCCGGCTCGTCTGTTCGACGACCATGGGAACGAGGGTATTCATGTAGTGTTCGACGGGATCGCGCATTTCGGCCTGCCTTTATGTCTCACATGATCTAACGACGGAATGTTGCCAGAGTCTTAGTTGCGTGGGCGGGGGGCTGCAAGGGCAGCCGGTCGGATTGCCGCGCCCCAACCCCTCGCCCCTTCGACCCGGAGGCAAATACCCACAGGGGGTGAATTGGCCGCAAGGCCAAGAGGGGGCGCGTGCGCCCCCTGCCCCAAGGCAAGAGGAATGCGGCGGCACGCCGCGCCGCCTTGCTCGGCCAGCGATCCCGCCTAGCTCCGCCTCCATGACGCAGCTTCCCCTCCCCCTCCCCGCCACCCGCGCCGCCGCCACGGCGCGCCTCCACACCTTCCTCCCCCGCGCGGGCCTCGCCTATGCCGCCCGCCGCAACGAGGACCTCCCCGGGCATCCCCATGTCTCCGGCCTCTCCCCCTATATCCGCCACCGCCTCCTGACCGAGGCCGAGGCCCTCGACGCCACCCTGCGCGCCCATCCGCAGGGGGCCGACAAATTCCTCGCCGAACTGTGGTGGCGGACCTACTGGAAAGGCTGGCTCGAACGCCGCCCCGCGATCTGGTCCGCCTACCGCCAAGGCCTGACCGAGGCGCTGAACCGCGTCCACGCCGAATCCGGCCTCCGCCAGCAATGGGAGGCCGCCTGCACAGGCCAGACCGGGATCGACGGATTCGACCATTGGGCGCAGGAACTCGCGGCCACGGGCTATCTCCACAACCACGCCCGCATGTGGTTCGCCTCCATCTGGATCTTCACCCTGCGCCTGCCATGGGAACTGGGCGCGGATTTCTTCCTCCGCCACCTCATCGACGGCGACCCCGCCTCCAACACCCTCTCATGGCGCTGGGTCGGCGGGCTGCACACGCCCGGCAAGACCTATGCCGCCACCCCCGACAACATCGCCAAGAACACCGACGGGCGCTTCCGCCCCACGGGCCTCGCCCGCGACTGTCGCCCCCTGCCGATGCAGCCCCACCCCGCCCCGCGCCCCGTGCCCGAGGGCGACGCCCTCCACCCGGATGACCATACCGCGCTCCTCCTGCACGAGGATGACCTCGCGGGCGACGGCTTTCCCCACCTGCCGCCGGGCACACCGCTCCTCTTCCTCACCACAACCGCGCGCCGCTCGCCCCTCGCCGTGAACCCGCTCATCACCACCTTCGTGGACGCGGCCCTCGCCGACGCCGCCACCCGTCTGGGCCAACCCGCCGCCCCCCGCTTCACCGAAGCGGATTTCGACGCCCTGACAGACCACCTCGCCACCCAAGGCATTCGCCAACTCGCCACCCCCTACGCCCCCATCGGCCCCACCGCCGCCGCCCTCCAGCGCCTCGCTCCTCGGCTGGCCGAGCGGGGCATCCGTCTCGCCCGCCTCCTGCGCGACCACGACGCGCAGTCATGGCCCCACGCAACGCATGGCTTCTTCCGCTTCCGCGAGGCGGTCATGCGCTGAAACCCCCGACCCGAAACCCCGTCCCGGGCCTGACCCGGGACCTCCCCCAAGATCCGCCATGCCGCCCGGATCGGCAGCTCGACCGCCACGCCCCCCTCGGGGCAAACCCGCGCCAAACTCACCCGCGCAACCCGCCCGTCGATGACCCTGACGCCGACTCACCCGTCACCGGCACGACACCCGTAGGGCGGGGTTCGCCCCGCCAAGCCCCCCACCCCAATCCCTAATCACCAAGTAACCCACCGACCGCTGCGTATGTACAGTTTGCGGCACAAAAAGCGGCACGGCCTGCGGTACACTCACCGGAAGGTCCGCACCGCCAGCCAAACCCGCGCCGCTGCCGTCATGAAACACAACGCCCCGAAGGCCCATGCCAGCGGCGCAAAGGCCCATGGCACAAGGCAGAGGATCAAGAAAAACCCAATCGTCTCCGTGCCTTCCAGCAATCCGGCGGTGAAATAAAGCGACTTCTCCCCCCGTGCCCGCGTCTCCATCCCCCGCCGCTCCGCCAGCACGGCAAAGCCAAGGAAGGTCGTCCCGTTCACATAGAAGGACGCCAGCAGGAACGCCCCCGCCACCGCATTCGCCTCTGCATCCCGCAACACGAAAGCCATTGGAATCGCGGCATAAAAAAGGAAATCACAGACGATATCCAGATACCCGCCGAAATCCGTCTTCCCCCGCGCCCGCGCCACCGCCCCATCCAGCCCATCCGCCACCCGGCTGGCCAGCAAAGGCAGCGCCGCCGCCCATCCCGGCCCGCCCGCCGCGATGATCCCCGCCGCCACCAGCCCCAGCCCCAGCCCCGCCAGCGTCACTGCATCCGCGCCAACCCCTTGCGCCGCAAGGTTTTTCCCCATCCGCCCCAGCGCGGGGTCGATGATCCCCCGCATCCAGCCGTCCAGCATCGGCATCACCTTTCCGTATCGACCACGACAAGACTGTTGCCAGCCGCCACCCGCCCTAGCTATCCCGGTCCGACCACGCCTCACAAGCACCGCAACGGGAGACCCCATGCACCGCCGCACCGCCCTCCAACTCCTCGCCAGCCTTCCCGCCTTCGCCGGGTTTTCCACGAAAGCCCTTGCCGCAGAATGGGATAGCATCCTGTCCGAGGCGCGCGGCCAGACCGTCTACTGGCATGCATGGGGCGGCGATCCCAAGATCAACGATTTCATAACCTGGATCGGGGAAAAGGCGCAGGAACGCCACGGAGTCACCCTCGAACATGTCAAACTCGCCGCCACCTCCGATGCCGTCGCCCGCGTCTTGGCCGAACAGCAGGCAGGGCAAACCGAAGGCGGGGCCGTCGATCTCATCTGGATCAACGGTGAAAACTTCGCCGCCATGAAATCGCAAGGGCTTCTTTACGGACCCTTTACCGAAACCCTGCCCAACTGGCCACTGGTGGATGTCGCGGGCAAACCCGCCACGGTCACCGATTTCACCCTTCCCACCGAAGGCTTCGAATCCCCGTGGGCCATGGCGCAACTCGTCTTCGAACATGACACCGCGCGCCTGCCGCAGCCCCCGCAAACCCTTGATGCGCTTGCAGAATGGGCCATCGCCAATCCCGGCCGCTTCACCTATCCGCAGCCGCCCGATTACCTCGGCACCACCTTCCTGAAGCAGGTCCTCTACGGCGTGATGGACAATCCCGCCCTCCTTCAATCCCCCGTGGACGAGGCCACCTATGACGCGCAGGTCGCGCCGCTCTGGGCCTTCCTCGACCGCCTCCACCCCGCCCTCTGGCGGCAGGCCAAGGCCTTCCCGCAGAACGAACCCGCCCTCGGCCAACTCCTCGCCGATGGCGAAATCGACATCTCCTTCGCCTTCAACCCCGGTCGCGCCAGCGCGGAAATCGCCGCCGGAAACCTGCCCGACACCGTCCGCACCTTCGTCCTGCAGGGCGGCACCATCGGCAACGCCTCCTTCGTCGCCATCCCCTTCAACGCCGCCCACCGCGCCGGTGCCCTCGTCCTCGCCAACCTCCTCCTCGACCCCGAGGTGCAGGCCCGCGCGCAGGATCCGGCCATCCTCGGCTTCCAGACCGTCCTCGATCTTCAGGCCCTCACCCCGGAAGACCGCGCAAGGTTCGACGCGCTGGAGCTCGGCATCGCCACCCTCTCGCCCGCCGATCTCGGCCCCGTCCTGCTGGAACCCCATGCCACATGGATGACCCGCATCGCGCAGGACTGGACCGCCCGCTACGGGGTAGCGCAGTGAGCAAGGCAGGGCGGGGCGGCCTGCTCCGCCTCGCCCCCCCGCTGACCCTTGCCCTTATGATCCTGCCCGTCCTCGCCGGGCTGGCAGGCACCCTCCTTCCGGCCTTCCGCAACGCGGGCGCCGGTTTCGCCGCGCTGCTCGCATGGCCCGGCCTGCCCCGCGCCGTGGCCCTCTCCCTCGGCACCGGCGTCGCCTCCACGCTCATCGCCCTCGCGCTCACCCTCCTCCTCCTCGCGGCCTTCGCAGGCACCCCCACCTTCGCCCGCATCCGCCGCAGCCTCGCACCGCTCCTCTCCATTCCCCATGCCGCCGCCGCCCTCGGCCTCGCCTTCCTCATCGCGCCCTCCGGTTGGATCGCCCGCCTCCTCTCGCCCGAGATCTCGGGCTGGCAATCCCCGCCCGACCTCCTGATCCTCAACGATCCTTGGGGCCTCTCCCTCACGCTGGGCCTGATCACCAAGGAACTGCCCTTCCTCCTCCTGATGGCCCTCGCCGCCCTGCCGCAACTCGATGCCGACCGCCGCCTCACCACGGCGGCCTGCCTCGGCTACGGACGTATCGCGGGCTTTGCATTCACCCTCCTGCCCGACCTCTACCGCCAACTCCGCCTGCCCACCTATGCCGTGCTGGCCTATGGCATGACGACGGTGGACATGGCACTCATCCTCGGCCCCACGCTGCCACCCACACTCGCCAACCAGATCACCCTCTGGATGGGCGAGGCCAGCCTCACCATGCGCGACTCCGCGGCCGCCGCCGCCCTGCTGCAACTGGCACTTGCCATTTCCGCCATAACCCTCTGGCGTATAACCGAAATCCTCGCCAAACGCGCCCTCGTCCGCGCGGCCTTCCACGCCCCCCGCCTGCCCGCCCTCGACCGCCCCGCCGCCGCCGCCGCCCGCGCGGCCAGCCTCGTGATCACCGGCAGCCTGACCCTCGGCCTTGCGGGCCTTGCGCTCTGGTCGGTCGCGGGCCTCTGGCAATTCCCCGACGCCCTCCCCCAATCCCTCACGCTCCGCACCTGGGCCGGCGCCGCCCCCGCCCTCGGCCAGACCACCGCCACCACGCTGGCCATCGCCGCCACCGCCACGCTGGCCGCCCTCGCCCTCACCCTCGCCTGCCTGCAGGCCGAGGCGACGCTCCACCTCACCCCCACCACCCGCGCGCTGACCCTGCTCTACCTGCCGCTCCTCATCCCGCAGATCGCCTTCCTGCCGGGCCTCCAGATGCTCACCCTCCCCCTCGGCCTCGACGGCACCCCCGCCGCCGTCGCCGCCATCCACCTCGTCTTCGTGCTGCCCTACGTCTTCCTTTCGCTCTCAGGTCCCTTCCGTGCATGGGACAGCCGCATCGCCACCGCCGCCGCCACACTCGGCGCGTCAGAGACGCGCATCTTCTGGCGCCTCCGCCTGCCCATGCTCGCAGGCCCCCTCCTCACCGCCGCGGCGGTGGGCATGGCCGTCTCCATCGGCCAATACCTGCCCACCCTCCTCATCGGCGGCGGCCGCGTCGAAACGCTGACGACCGAGGCGGTCGCCCTCTCCTCCGGCGGCAACCGCCGCCTGATCGGGGCCTATGCCGCGCTGCAACTCCTTCTGCCCGCGCTTGCTTTCGGCCTTGCCATCGCCGCCCCGCTCCTCCTCTGGCGCAACCGCCGCCTCATGCGGGGTCTGGCATGAGCGGAACCCTTGCCCTTGACCATCTCACCATCACCCTCGGCCCCCGTCGCCTCGTGGCGCTGACCCTCACCATCAAGGCGGGCGAGGTCGCCACCATCATGGGCGCCTCCGGCTCGGGCAAGTCCACGGCCCTTGCCGCCATCACCGGCACCCTTGCACCTGAATTCACAAGAACAGGCCGCATCCTCCTGAACGGAAACGACATTTCCAACGAACCCACGCGCCGCCGCGGGGTGGGCCTCATGTTTCAGGATCCGGTCCTCTTCCCCCATCTCTCGGTCGGCGGGAACCTCGCCTTCGCCCTTCCCGCCCATGTCCGGGGCCGCGCCGCCCGCCAATTCCGCATCGAAGAGGCCCTCGCCTCCGCCGGCCTCGCAGGCCATGCCGACCGCGACCCCGCAACCCTCTCGGGCGGCCAGAAGGCCCGCGTCGCCCTGCTGCGCACCCTGCTCGCGGAACCCAAGGCGCTCCTGCTCGACGAACCCTTCTCCCGCCTCGACGCCGACCTGCGCGCCCAGATCCGCGCCTTCACCTTCGACCGCGCGCGTAAGGCAGGCATCCCCACCCTCCTCGTCACCCATGATGCCGAAGATGCCCGCGCCGCAGGCGGCCCCGTGCTCTCTCCCTTGGGCGAAACCCTGCCGCTCTGATCCCGCCCCCTCGCGAAACACGGGCGCTCAGCCTAGGCTTTGCCCATCGTCCAGCCACAGGTGCCCCATGCTCCGCCCCGCCGCCCTCTGCCTCGCCCTCGCGACCAGCCCCGCCGCCGCCTGCACCCTTCCCGCCAATGCCAAGGCACTGGCCGCCGAAACACTCGCCGCCATCAACGCCGAACGTCAGGCGAAACGCCTCGCCCCCCTCACCGCCGATCCCCGCCTCTCCCGCGCCGCGCAAGACCACGCCTGCGACAGCGCCACCCGCAACCGCATGGGCCATGACGGCAGCGACGGCAGCGATCTGGGCGACCGAGCCGCCCGCGCAGGCTACGACTTCCGCGAAATCGCCGAGAACGTGGCGCAGGGCTACCCCTCGCCCGCCGCCGTCACCCGCGGCTGGATGGAAAGCCGCGGCCACCGCCGCAACATCCTGATGCGCAACGCGCAGGATGCAGGCATCGGCATCGCCATCGGGCGCGGCGGCGATCTCCACTGGGTTCTGAAACTCGGCCGCGATTAGGCGCAGCCAAGCCCCTGCCCTACGTCTCGGCCCAAATACCCAAATTCCAACAGCCCAAACCGCCCCACCCGCCAGGATCACAGCGCCAAGAGCAGCTCTGCCCGCAACCCGCCCAGACTGGCGCTTTCCCCCAGCCGCAACTCGCCGCCATGGCTCCGCGCGATATCCGCCGCGATGGAAAGGCCAAGCCCCACGCCGCCGCCCCGGTTCGGGTCCCGCGCCGCATCGAGCCGGCTGAAGGGCTGCACCGCCTCCGCCCGCCGCGCAGCGGGAATCCCCGGCCCGTCATCCTCCACCACCAGCCGCAACCAGCGCTCGCCCATCGCCACCGTCACCACCGCCCGGCTGCCATAGCGCAGCGCGTTGTTCACAAGGTTCTCCAGCGCCCGCGTCACCGCCTGCGGCCGCAGCATTACCCCCCCCACCGCCTCCGGGGCCCGCATCTCCACCCGCTTGCCCATCCGCGCCGCGTTCTCCACCACATGCCGCACCAGCGCCAGCGGATCGACCGCCTCAACCGCCTCGGTCGCATCGCCCCGCGCAAAGGACAGGAACTCATCCACCAGCCGCTCCATCTCGGCCACATCGGACAAAAGCGCCCGCGTCTCCTCATCCTCGGGCAAGAGCGAAAGCCCCAACCGCATCCGCGTCAGCGGCGTGCGCAGGTCATGGCTCACCCCCGAAAGCATCAGCGTCCGCTGCTCGATCTGCCGCTCGATCCGCGCCCGCATGTCCAGAAAGGCCCGCCCCGCCGCCCGCACCTCCGTCGCCCCGCGCGGGCTGTAGGGGATCACCTGCCCCTTCCCGAAGGCCTCCGCCGCACCCGCCAACCGCTCGATGGGCCGCAACTGGTTGGAAAGGAACAGATAGGCGATGATCGTCATCAGGATGGATGTCGCGATCATCAGGACCAGCAACTGATGCGGATTGGTGGCCGACATCCGCGCCCGGTTCACAACCACCGCCATCTCGCCCCAGCGCGTCGGCAGATGCAGCCGCACCTTGCCATCGCCCTCCACCAGATCGACAGGCCCCAATCCCGGCAAGGCCGCCCGCAGCGTGCGGATCACCACCCGCCCCGACAGATCGACCAGTTCCGTCCGGTCCGCCGCCGGGGCCGCGTCACCCGCGGGCAAGGCCACCTCCACATCCAAGGGCCCCGCCGCGCGCATCACCTCCGCCCGCGCAGCGTCCAAGGATCCCGCCGCCTCCGCCAGATCCAGCAAAAGCTGCAACTCCGCCGCGACCCCGCCCGTCAACTGCTCGGTCACCCGCTCGAAATGCCGCTGGATGAAGGCCACCGAAACGACAAGCTGGATCGTGACGATGGGCACGATCAGGATCAGCGCGGCGCGGCCATAAAGACCGCGAGGCAGGAGGGACTTGCGGGCCATTTGACCTCAGCCTAGCCTGCCCGCCGCCCGCAGGGAAGAGGCGGGCGCACCCATCCCGCCCCCACACCGCGACAGGAAGGAAGTCCCATGCCCCCCCCGCCCGGCGGAATGCCCCGCCTGCGCAGCCTCCTCGCCCCCAACCCCTCGCCGCTCACCTTCCGGGGCACCAACACCTATCTGCTCGGCTCGGGTCAGGTGGCTGTCATCGACCCCGGCCCCGATGACGACCGCCACCTCGCCGCGATCCTCGCCGCCCTCGACCCCGGCGAGGCGGTCAGCCACATCCTCGTCACCCACACCCACCGCGACCACAGCGCCCTCGCACCCCGCCTCTCCGCCGCCACCGGCGCCCCGGTCCTCGCCTTCGGCACCGCGACCGAGGGCCGCTCCCCCCTCATGTCGCGCCTCGCCGCGGCGGGCCTCAGCGCAGGCGGCGACGGCCTCGACGCGGACTTCACCCCCGACGAACGGCTTCACGAAGGCGGCACGCTCCACGGCCCCGACTGGTCCCTCACCGCGCTCCACACGCCCGGCCATCTCGGCAACCATCTCTGCTTCGCCATGGGCGAATGGCTCTTCTCCGGCGATCACGTCATGGGATGGAGCAGTTCGGTCATCTCGCCGCCCGACGGCGACATGGCCGCTTATTGCGCCGCCCTGGAACGGCTGCAATCGGCGTCCTGGACCCGCTTCCTCCCCGGCCACGGCGATCCGATCCCGGATCCCGAACACAGGCTGCAGGCCCTCCTCGCTCACCGCCGCCAGCGCGAGACGCAAATCCTCGCCCTCCTTGCCGAAGCCCCGGCCGATCCGGGCAGCCTCATGACCCGCCTCTACCACGACGTCACCCCCGCGCTCCTCCCCGCCGCGCGCCGCAACGTCCTTGCCCATTTGCTTGATCTGCTTGAAAAAAACCGCGTCCTGACCGCAGACCCCACCGCCCCGAACGCGATCTTCCACCTGACCTGACCGCGCCCGCGCTTTTTCTCTCCACACCCCCTTGCCCCCCCGAAACACCCTTGCTATACGGCCCCCGTGTTCCGGCGTAGCTCAGCGGTAGAGCAGTTGACTGTTAATCAATTGGTCGTAGGTTCGATCCCTACCGCCGGAGCCATAAATCCCAAAAAGTAAAGCTACCTACCCAAGCCGCCCATCGGCCCCAAAGGCCGCGACGGCAGGTCGCCCTGCCGCCCGGCCCACTCCTCACACGTGCCGCGTTATGCCGCCGTCCACGCGCAGGCTCTGCCCCGTCACATAGGACGAGTCGTCGCTCAGCAGGAAGGCCGCCGCCTTCGCCTGCTCCTCCACCCGCGCGATGCGCTTCAGGGCGGGCAGGTCCGCGAACTTGCCCACGTCCAGACTGTCGGTGAACCCCGGCATCAGGCAGTTCATCCGGATGTTCTGCGGCCCATAGCGATCCGCATAGAGCTTGGCAAAGGACGACACCCCCGCCCGATAGACGCAGGAGGCCGGGAACCACAGGGACGGCTCGAAGGCCGCATAGGTCGTCACGTTCACGATCGAACCACCCCCCTGCGACACCATGATCGGCGTCACAAGCCGCGCCATCCGCACCACTGACTTGACGATCATCTCATTCGCCAGATCCCAGTTCTCATCCGTGATCTCCAGAAGGTCACCCTTCGGCGGGTGCCCCGTATGGTTCAGCACCGCATCGATCCGCCCGAACCGCGCCATCGCCAGATCGACGATCCCCTTCAGGTCCTCCGCGCGCTGCGCCACGCCCCGCCGCGCGACGCCGCCCAGCTCCTCCGCCAAGACCTCGCAGCGCTCCGAAGGCGACATCAGCGCCACGCTGTAACCCCGTCCCGCCATCTCGCGCGCCACCGCGGCACCGATGCCGCGCCCCGCCCCGGTGATCAGGCAAACCTTATCCGCCATATCGGCTCCCTCTCCGCATTCGCCCGGCAACGGCCCATGCCGCCCCGGCCCTCGCAGGATGCCCCCACCCCGCGCGAAGGGCCAGTCCCACCGTGCGATCCCGCCCCGCCCGGCCACCCGCCACAATCTCGCCACAGTGATTCGGGGAATCGGCCCCTACCGCCACCCGCGCGATCCGCCACCGCGCCCAACTCGGAAACAATGATTAACGGCCCCGCCAACCGTTTCCGGCTCATCACGTAAAGATTAATGAATGCGACCAAAATTTGACAGGATTAAGGCCCAAAGCCTAGCCCAGACCTACCAAACCGGATGACCACCCATCCTTTCAGATAGGTCCAACATGTCCCGCCACATTGCCCCGCTGACCGCCCTCCTGCTGTTCTCGGCCCTTCCCTTCGCGGTTTCCGCCGAAACCCGTGACACCCGCGACTACCGGGCCGAGCGGTTCTGCGACCAGGCCCTGAAGGACCCCGTCGCCTTCATGCAACGCCGCGACTTCGACCGTCGCCTGCTGCGCATGGCCGATGCCTGCCCCGAACTCGCCCTCTCGTTGACCAATGTCGCGACCGGCTCCATCCCCACCAAGGCGCAGAGCCATTCCGGCAAGGGCCCCTCGTTCGAGGCCGTGGATTACAGCGACCTGATCGCCCGCCTCACCGCCGCCAAGGCCGATGTGGAAGACGCCACCTCCAAGGTCGCCTCCGCCCGCCAAAAGCTGGAAGGCACCATCCGCCGCGCCCGCTCCACCGGCATCTCGGAAGAGGAGCTCGACGCCCTCTCGCCCATCCTCGAGGATGAGGACGATGTCGCACGCCTGCTGCCCGACTTCACCGCCGACAAGCGCCGCGCGCTGGAAAATTTCGTCGCCGCCCGCGACCGCCTCGCCACCGCCCAACGCAACCTCGACACCGCCAACCGCGAGGCCGAACCGCTGGTCCGCACCGCGCTGGAACTGGCCGGTCTGGCCGACACCGCCCGCGGCAACCTCGCCAATGCGCTCGGCAACATGACCGCCGCCGAACGTCAGGCGATGCTCGACGCCGCCGTCGATGCGGCCAACCGCGCGCTGGCCGATGTGCAATCGCGCCTCGCCCAGTCCCGCGCCGATCTGCAGGCGGCGATCGACCGGCTGAACGGCACCTATCACTCGGACCGCTATCAGAACGCCCACAACGCCTTCTACGCCGCCAAGGCCGATGCCGAACAGGGCCATGAAAAGCTGGCAAAGGCACAGGCCGATGTCGCCGCGGCCCGCGAACGCGTCGAAAACTGCCATGGCCGTTCCTGCGGCGATGCGCGCCGCGATCTCGAACGCGCCGAAGACTACCTGACGGCGGTCGAACAATATGCCGGCCACCGCGACATCATCTACGAAGAAACCCTCGCGGACCTGCGTGCCGTCATGGCCGAGATGCAGACCTACGAACAGCAGCAGGCCATCGCCGCCCTCACCGCTGGCATCATCGCGGATGAGGCGACCGAGGCCAGCGCCGGTCAGGCCGCGCAGGATGCCGCCCGGCAGGCCCGTGAACTGGCCGACCTGATCACCTCGACGGCAGCCGCTCTCGCCAATGCCGAGGCCGCCTCCGCCGAGGCCCGCGCCGCGACCGCCACGGAAGAGGCCGCGGTCGTCTCTGCCCGTGCCGCCCTCGAAACCGCCCTCGCTGCCGCCCGGTCGGCCCTCGCGGGCAGCGCGGAAGAGGCCGCAGCCCTCGCCGCAGTGCAGGCCGCCAAGGAAGAGCTTCAGGCAGCGCTGGTGGAGCTGGGCACGGCACAGGACGTGGCCGAGGAACTGGCGGACGAAGTGGCCGACATCCCGAACGCGCCCGCCGCCGTGACGGATCCGGCCGACGATCTGGAGAACGCCGACGAGGCCGGCGATGCGGCGGCCGAAGCGGCGCAAGAGACCATCGACGACGCCGATGCCGCCATCGCCGACAACGCGGATGCGACCAGCGATCTCTCCGAGGCCGTCGAAGACGCCACCGAGACGACGACGGAAACCACCGGCGGCGACGCCTAAGGCGCAGGCCACGGCCCGGACACGGTGCCGCAAGAATGAAGGGGGGCGCGGGAGGATGCCCATGCCCCCTTCACCTATTCGGCTTTCATTGCCCGCCGCCCCCGCTTGCCCTATCACTGTGACTGCACCCGCTGGTGCCACTGGGAGAAGGTGATCATGCAACTGGCCAATTCCCGCAACTCCGACCGCATCATCCGCCGGAAACTCTCCGATCAGGTCCTCGACCGCCTGCGCGACATGATCCTGTCGGGCGAGGTCAAGGCAGGCGATCCCCTCCCCTCCGAACGCGCCCTGATGGACCGTTTCGGCGTCGGCCGCCCCGCCGTGCGCGAGGCGCTGCAATCCCTGCAACAGAACGGCCTCATCACCATCACCCATGGCGAACGCACCCGCGTCAACGCCATCGACGCGGGCACCTTCTTCGACCAAAGCAACGATATCGCGCGGCTCGTCCTCAATCTCGCCCCCGCCAATCTCCAGCACCTCAAGGAGGTCCGGCAGATGGTGGAACTGGGCATCATCCGCATGGCCACCGAACGCGCCACCTATGCCGATATCGCGGACCTGCGCGCCGCCGTCGTGGAACAGGGAAACCGCCTTGGCGGCGATCCCCGCCCCTTCATCCAGGCGGACATGGACTTCCACAACCGCATCGCCCGCATCACGGGCAACCCCATCATCCTCGCCGCCTCACAGGCGATGCTGCGCTGGCTCTTCGAATATCACGGCAGCCTCCTGCACTGGTCCGGGCATGAGGAAGTGACCCTCTCCGAACATGCCGCCATCGTGGACGCCATCGAATCCCGCGATGCCGAGGCGGCGGTGAACCGCATGCGCGCCCATCTCGACCGCTCGCGCAGCCTCTACGCCCAACCCCCGGCCTGAGGCCCTAGCGCGTCCCGCCCCCCGCGCGGATCCAGCCGAAGTAATCCTCCGATCCCATCTGCCCGCCCTTCAGCGCGATCTCCAACCCGTCATGCGCGCCCGCCCCATGCGCCCGGCACAGGGCCGCGCCCGGTATCGTCGGGGCCAGCGCCACCAGCGCCTGCAGGCCAAGCGCCCGCATCCCGTGGCCCGAGGTGTCGCCGCCCGAAATCACGGCCCGCCGCAGCCCCGTCCCGCGCAGCACCGCGTCAAGGATGCGCCCCAGCGCCGTGCCGATCCGGCGGTTCGCCTCGCCCATGGCGATCCCCGTCTCCGCCAGCGCCGCCCGGAACCGCGCCACCGCCGGGTCATCCGGCCCCGCCGCCGAATGGATCAGCGGGCTCTGCCCCCGCCCCGCCGCCTCCAGCGCCGCCCGCACCAGCCGCGCCTCCTCCTGCTGCAGCGCCGCCTCCCCGCCACAGACCGCCGCCGCGTCAAAGTCCAGCAGGGCAAAGCCATGCCCTCCCGCCCAGTCAAGCTGTGCCTTGGTCACCGGCGAAACCGATCCCGAAACCGCCACGATCTGCGCCACCGCCCCTGCCGAAGGCACCTCCGCCGCCACCGGCAACAATCCCGCCTCCTGCCAATGCCGCACCAGCGCGTATTCCACCCCCTGCGACCCCACAACCAGCCCCATCCGCCCGCGCTGCCCCCAGATCAGCCGCCCCGCCGCCGCCTCCGTCCCCGCATCCATGTTGTCGACCGAGATGATCCGCACCCCCGCCGCCAGCAGCGCCTCCACCCGCGCCTCCGCCCCCGCCGCCAGATCCTCCAATGAGATCAGCCCGCCCGGCAGCGCCGTCTGCCGCGCCAGATGCCGCAGCAGATCCGCCTCCGCCATCGGCGTCACCGGATGCCGCGCCATCACCGGATGCCGGTCCAGCCGGAACACCCCCTCCGGCAGGCCCGCGAACAGGCTGCCAAAGGCCTGATACCGCCGCATCCCCGGCGCCGCCGTCAGCATCGGCACCGCCACCGCAGGCCGCACCTCCAGCGCCGCCTCGATCGCACAGCCGATGCTGCCCACCTCCGGCGCGGAATCGAAGGTCGAACAGATCTTGTAATGCAGGATCGGCGCGCCCAACCCCTCCAGCCAGCGCAACGGCGCCGCGATCTGCCGCCGCATCTCCTCCGGCCCCTCACTCCGCAGCGTCGTGGCGATCCCCACCCCCCGCGCCCCCGCAAAGCGACGCGCCAGCGCAGGCTCCGGCACATCGGTGAACAGCACCGCAGGCAGGCCCGCAAAGGCCAGCACCTCCATCACCGCCGCCGATCCCGTGAAATCATCCCCCAGCCAGCAGATCAGCGGCCCTTCGCCCAGCCCGTCCATCATCGCCCTCCGCCCTGCTTGACTGCCAAGTCATTATGAGGTCATACCAGTGACTAACCCAATCCATGAAAGAGGGCAACCGCATGACCAAGATCGCGCTCTTCGGCGCCGGGGGGAAGATGGGCGTCCGCTGCGCCACGAACCTGATGAACACCGAATACACCATCGCCCCGGTCGAGGTCAGCGAGGCCGGCCGCGCCCGCCTCAAGGATGTCTTGGGCCTTGACTGCCTCCCCGCCGATCAGGCCCTCGCCGGGGCCGCCGCCGTCCTCCTCGCCGTGCCCGACACCCATATCGGCCGCGTCGCCGCCGAGGTGGTGCCCAAGGTCGATCCCGGCACGATCATCATCATCCTCGACGCCGCCGCCCCCTATGCGGGCCACCTGCCCGAACGCGCCGACATCACCTATTTCATCACCCATCCCTGCCACCCCCCCATCTACAACGACGAGGTCACGCCCGAGGCGAAGGCCGACCATTTCGGCGGCATCGCCGCGAAACAGGCCATCGTCTGCGCCCTGATGCAGGGCCCGCTCGACCATTACGCGGTCGGCGAACGGATCGCCCGCACCATCTACGCCCCGGTCATGCGCAGCCACGAGGTGACGGTCGCGCAGATGGCCATGCTGGAACCCGGCCTGTCGGAAACCGTCTGCGCCTCCCTGATGACCGTGATGCGCGAGGCGATGGACGAATGCGTCCGCCGCTCCGGCGTCAGCCATGACTGCGCCCGCGACTTCCTTCTGGGCCACATGAACATCCTCGGCGCGGTGATCTTCGAGGAACGGCAGGGCGTCTTTTCCGATGCCTGCAACAAGGCCATCCAATACGGTATCCCCGTCCTGATGAAGGATGACTGGAAACGCGTCTTCGACTGGGACGAAATCACCGCCTCCATCAAACGCATCACCTGACCACGGGGCCTTACCCATGGCCGATACCATGCTCGAAAACGGCACCCTCTCGGCCTTGGTGCAGGATGGCGGCCTCCGCGCCGTCACCTTCGCCGGGGTGGAACTGCTGCGCGGCCTCACCTACCCCGTCCGCAACCCGGACTGGGGCACCCACCTCATCCGCACCACCGCCGAAACCACCACCGCCCAAGGCTACCGCCACGACTTCACGGAAACCGACGGCCTCTTCACCGGCACCTTCACCGCCACGCTCGACACGCCCAACCGCCTGACGGCCACCGTCACCCTCACCTTCACCCGCGCCGCAAGGGTCAACCGCGCGGGCTTCACCCTGCTGCACCCCATCCTCGGCACCGCGGGCGAACCGCTCCGCCTCCACCACCCCGATGGCGGCGAAACCCTCACCACCTTTCCCGCCCTCATCAGCCCCGCGCAACCCGCCCGCAACATCGCAGGCCTCTCGCATAGCGTCGCGGGCATCGGCGTGACCCTCACCCTCACCGGCGACACCTTCGAGATGGAGGATCAGCGCAACTGGTCCGACGCCTCGTTCAAGACCTATTGCCGCCCCCTCGCCCTGCCCTTCCCCTATCCCGTCGCGGCGGGCGAGACGCTCACCCAGACCGTCATCCTAGACATCACCCCCGCACCCGCCACGGGCACCGCCCCGGCACGACCGGCCGAGACAACGGTCCCCCTCCCGCAGGTCCTCCTCGCCCATGAACACGCGCTCTCACCCAGCGCAGGCATCGGCACCCTGCCCCTGCCCCTGCAATACCGCCTCACCCCCGAAACCCCCGACGAAGACCTGCAGGCCGCCGCCCGCCACGGCGTCACCGCCCTCGAAATCATCTTCGACAGCCTCCCCGACCTCCACGCGCTTATCGCCCGCGCCCGCATGGCAGGCCTCACCCCCGCCCGCGTGTCAGCCCTGCCCAGCCCCTTCCTCAAAAGCCACCAGCCCGATGGCCAATGGCCGACCGGCGCGCAGCCTGCCGATGCCCCGCCCGTCCTCCGCACGGCCTTTCCGCAGGCCCTGATCGGCGGCGGCAGCCTCACCAATTTCACCGAACTCAACCGCCACCGCCCCGATCCCGCGACGGTCGATTTCGTCACCTTCGGCAACACCGCCATCGTCCATGCCGCCGACGACACCTCCGTCTGGCAAACGCTTCAGGCACTGCCCGACATCTTCGCCACCGCCCATGCCATCGCGGCGGGCAGGCCCCTGCATCTGGGCCTCCTGTCCATCGGGATGCGCTGCAACCCCTATGGCGACAAGACCGCCCCCAACCCCCACCGCCTGCGCCTGCCCATGGCGATGGAGGACCCGCGCCAATCCACGGGCTTCGCCGCCGCCTATGCCGTGGCCGCCCTCGCCCGCGCTGCCCGCGCCCGCGTGGCAAGCCTCGCCTTGGCCATGACCGCAGGCCCCCTCGGCCCGCATGGCCCGCTGGCGGACATCCTCCGCACCGCCCATGCCATGGCGGGCCAACCCGCCCGCATCACCGATGCCGCGGGCCTCATCCGCATCGAAACCCCCACCGCCGCCCTCTATGCCAACTGCACGCCCCACACCGCCCCGCCGCCGCGCGCGGGGCTGCCGCCCCTGCCGGGCGAAAGCGCGCAGGTCTGGCAGGGCTGACCCATCGCGAAAGGAACCCCCATGTCCCCCCGGTTCGAGGCCGACTACATCCTTGAAACCTCCCTGCCGCCGGAACAGGCCGCCGCCACCATCGCGGGCGAACAATCCTCAGGCACCTTCCGCCCCGTCCCCGGCGAGACCGAGGAACTCAAGGCCCGTTCCGCCGCCCGCGTCGAAAGCCTCGCCGATCTCGGCCCCTCCCCCGGCCCCTCGCTGCCCGGCGCCGCCCGCCCCGATGCCCCGCACCGCCGCATCGCCCTTACCCTTTCATGGCCGCTCGCCAATACCGGCCCCAGCCTGCCGAACATCCTCGCCACGGTCGCGGGCAACCTCTTCGAACTGAACTGCGTCGCGGGCCTGCGCCTCACCGCGCTCCGCTTTCCCCCCGAACTCGTCGCCGCAAGTCCCGGCCCCGCCTTCGGCACCCAAGGCACCCGCGCCCTGACGGGCGTGGAAGACCGCCCCCTCATCGGCACCATCATCAAACCCTCCATCGGCCTTTCTGCCGAAGAAACCGCCGCCATGGTCGACACGCTCTGCGCGGCGGGCATCGACTTCATCAAGGATGACGAATTGCAGGCCGACGGCGCCGTCTGCCCCTTCGACGACCGCGTGCGCGCCGTCATGCGCGTCATCCGCGCCCATGCCGAACGGACGGGCCGCAAGGTCATGTTCGCCTTCAACCTGACCGGCGAGGTGGACGAGATGCGCTGCCGCCACGACCTCGTGCTGTCCGAAGGCGGCACCTGCGTCATGGCCAGCGCCAATTCCATCGGCCTCACCGGCATGCTCGCCCTGCGCCGCCACGCGCAACTGCCCATCCACACCCACAGGAACGGCTGGGGCTACCTGTCCCGCCACCCCGCGCTCGGCTTCGACTATGGCGCATGGTCCGCGCTCTGGCGTCTGGCCGGGGCGGATCACCTGCATGTCAACGGCCTGTCCAACAAGTTCTGCGAAAGCGACGGCAGCGTGATCGCCTCCGCCAGCGCCGTCGCGGCCCCGCTCTCCCCCGCCCGCCCCGCCGCCGCGATGCCCGTCTTCTCCTCGGGCCAGACCGCGCTGCAGGCCCATGGCACATGGGCCGCCCTGCGCAGCCCCGACCTGATCTTCGCCGCGGGCGGCGGCATCATGGGCCACCCCGCAGGCCCCGCCGCGGGCGTCCGCGCCCTGCAGGATGCATGGTCCTCCGCCATGGCGGGCATCCCGCTGGAACAGGCCGCCAAGGACAGCCCCGCCCTCGCCGCCGCCGTGGCCAGCTACGGGCCCCGCGGCTGACCCGCGGCGGCTGACCCATCCCTTGGACAGGGGGCGCGGGTCTGTATGCCTCATACCATCCGCGCGCCGACCCATCCTTTCGTCTGCATAATACTCCCATAGGGTAGGTCGTTCTAATGGTCACAATTCAATCGGGAGGCACATCCAATGGACCAGAATTCCACCGCAGAGTGTGACGGCGTCGCGAAACTTCTCGGCGTGGCCTTCGCCGGGCTTCACCTGCCCCTCGTCTCGGTCGGTGTCACCCATTTCATCGGTGGCTATTCCGACCCCGCCCCGCTGGTCCTCTCGGCCCTCGTCGGCACGGTCTTCGCCTCGGTCCTCACGCTCGGCATGATCTGGCGCAGCGTCGCCCCCCGCCTGCAGGGCCTGATGGCCTGACGCGCCCGCGTCCGGGCGGGCCTCAGCCCGCCCCGCCGCCGCCCGCCACATGCCGCGCCGCCGCGACCGAGGCCGCACGCGCCGCCGCCTCCAGCCCCGCGCCATGCGCCAGCGCCGCCGCCAAGGCCCCGATGAAGGCATCCCCCGCCCCGTGGCTGGACACCACCTTCACCCGCTCCGCCGCCAGCGCAAACCGCTCCCCGCCCGAAACCCCGGCACAACCCGCGCCCCCCGCCGTCACGATCACCGCGCCGAACCGCTCGGCCAGCCGCCCCGCCGCCGCCTCGGCCCCCGCGAGCGAGGCCACCGCCCCGCCGCCCAGCATCTCCGCCTCCACCGCATTCACGACCAGCAGGTCCACCAGCCCCGCCAACGCCGCGCCCATCTCCCGCACCGGCGCCGCATTCAGCACCACCCGCACGCCCCGCGCCCGCGCCTCCCGCGCCGCGGCAAGGTTCACCGCCTCCGGCACCTCGTTCTGCAGGATCAGCAGCGCCACCCCCTCCCACAGCGCCGCCTCCGCCAAACCCGCGACCGGGATCGCCAGATTGGCCCCCGACACGATCACCGCCCCGTAATCCCCGGCAGCATCGAGGATGGCCACACTCATCCCCGACCCCACGCCCTCCAGCACGGCCACCCGGTCCGCCTGCACGCCGCCAGCCGCCAGCCCCGCCGTCAGGAAGGCCCCGAACCCGTCCGCCCCCACCGCGCCATAGAACCGGCTCGCCACCCCGGCGCGGGCGACCGCCACCGCCTGATTGCCGCCCTTGCCCCCGAATTTCGGATACCAGCGCCGTCCCACCGCCGTCTCGTCCCGGCGCGGCAGATGCTCGGCCTCCACCATGATGTCATGGTGCAGGCTCCCCACGGTCAGAACGACAGGCCCCGTCATCGCATCCCCCCGGCTTCTCCCGCCGCAGGATGCGCCGCGTCCCGCCACCCCCGCAAGGGGCCTCAGGCCCCCGCGCCCGCGATCAGCCCCGCCAGATGGTCGGCATCATGCCAGACCCCCCAGATGAACGGAGACGCCCGCCGCGTCAGCCACGGCAGCCCAAGGAAATACAGCCCCGGCACCTCCGACACGCCCTTGTCGTGGCGCGGGCGGCCCTTGCCGTCAAAGATGTCCATCTCGATCCAGCCGAAATCCAGCACATAGCCCGTAGCCCAGATCACCGCCGACACCCCCGCCGCCTTCAGGTCCAGCGACAGGATGGGGTTGGTCACGCAATCCGGCACCGGCTCAAAGACACGCGCGCCGGGTTCCTCCGGCAGGTCCAGCCCCTCGCGCGCCACATGGGCATCGGCCTCGTCCAGCACCGACAGGTAATTCGCATCGCCCCGCGCGATGTTCGCAGCAAGGTCCGGCGCGAAATGCAGCACGCCCCCCTCGCAGCGCTCCGTCCGCCCCACCAGCCGCATCCCCCGGTTGCCCAAAGCGCGGAAATCCACCGTATGCCCGCCCTGCGCCCCGCTCACCGCGATGGTCACATGCTCCATCCCCGGATCCTGCGTGCGCGCATCCCATTTGCCCAAGGCACCCAGCCACCAGACGAAATCCTTGCCCCGATAGGCACGCGGCGGCCGGTCATGCGGCCCCACTGAAAGATAGACCTCCCGCCCCGACCGCAGCAGCTCATCCGCGATCTGGCTGCCCGACGACCCCGCCCCGATCACCAACACCGCCCCCGCGGGCAACTGCCCCGGATTGCGGTAATGGTTGGAATGGATCTGCATCACCCCCGCGCTTTCGGGGATCATCGGCGGAAAGACCGGCTTCTGGAACGGCCCCGTCGCCACCACCACATTCCGCGCGACGACCTCGCCCCCCGCCGTCACCGCACGGAACCCCTCCCCCTCGCGCCGCAAGGCCGTCACCGCCTCGCCGCAGCGGATGGGCGCCCCGATCGTCCGCGCGAAATCCTCGAAATAGGTGACGATCCGGTCCTTCGTGGCAAAGGCATCGGGCGGGATGTCGTCAAAGGTCGCCGCCGGAAAGCGGTCATGCCAAGCTGGGCCGTTCGCCACCAGCGAATCCCAACGCTCCGTCCGCCAGCGTTCCGCGATCCGGCTCCGCTCCAGCACCAGATGCGAAAGGCCCCGCCGTCCCAGATGCGCGCTCATGGCAAGCCCCGCCTGCCCGCCCCCGATCACCAGCGTCTCGACCTGTTCCACCATCGCCCATCCCCGCCTGCCGCAGCGCCAAGGGCCACCATGACCCCGCTGCCAAAGCTCTAGGAAAGACCGGCCTTCCGCGAAACACGCATTTCGCTCCCCACGGGTTAGGCCGCGCCTAAGCAGCCCTCCCGCGCCCGCCCCCGGCCCCGCTACCGCGCCAGCGCCAATATCCCCGCCACATCCAGATGCGCCTCCAGATGGTCGGCCAGCGCCTCCAGCACCGCCTCCACCCCGTCCTCATATCCCGGCCCCGGCTCCGTCACGCCCAACCCCGCCAGCCAGCCGCGCCGGAATCCGTCCGCCGCGAACAGCCCGTGCAGGTAACTCCCCTGAACCCGCCCATCCGCCGAAACCGCGCCCTCGTCCCGCCCGCCGATCCGCGCGAAGGGCCGCACCCGATCCGCCCCCTCGGTCACGCCCAGATGGATCTCGTATCCCGCCAAGGCGGCCCCGCTGGCCTGATGCACCCCCTCCACCACCGCCAGACGCTTCTGCGCCCCCAGCACCGTCTCCACCTCCAAAAGCCCCAATCCCGGCACCGATCCCGGCACGCCCTCCAACCCCTCCGGGTCATGCACCATGCGCCCCAGCATCTGATACCCCCCGCACAGGCCCAGCACCCGCCCGCCGCGCCGACGATGCGCCGCAAGGTCCAGATCCCACCCGCAGGCGCGCAGCACGCCCAGATCCGCCACCGTCGCCTTCGATCCCGGCAGCACCACCACCGCCGCATCCCCCGGCACCGCCTCCCCCGGACGCAGCATCACCAACTCCACCCCCGGCTCCGCCTTCAACGGATCGAGGTCGTCGAAATTGGCCAGCCGCGGATAGCACAGCACCACCACCTTCACGCCCCCGCGATGCGCGCCCCCTGCAAGGTCCACCGCATCCTCCGCAGGCAGCCGCCACGCCTCTTGGAAATGCGGCAGCACCCCGAACCCCCGCCACCCGGTCCGCGCCCCGATGAACCGATACCCGTCATCGAAGAGCGTAACATCCCCGCGAAAGCGGTTGATGACGAACCCCGCCACCATCGCCGCATCCTCCGCATCCAGCACCGCCTGCGTCCCCACGATCTGCGCGATCACGCCGCCCCGGTCGATATCGCCCACCAGAACCACCGGCACATCCGCCGCGCGGGCAAAGCCCATATTGGCGATATCCCCCGCCCGCAGGTTCACCTCCGCCGGACTGCCCGCCCCCTCCACGATCACCAGATCATGCCCCGCCTTCAGCCGCGCAAAGCTCTCCATCACCCCCGCCATCAGCCGCGCCTTCATCGCCGGATAGTCCCGCGCCTCCGCCGTGGTCAGCCGCCGCCCCTGCAGGATGACCTGCGCCCCCGTCTCGCTCTCCGGCTTCAACAGCACGGGGTTCATGTCCGCCACAGGCGCGATCCCTGCCGCCCGCGCCTGCAACGCCTGCGCCCGCCCGATCTCGCCGCCATCCGCCGTCACCGCGGCATTGTTCGACATGTTCTGCGGCTTGAAGGGCGCCACCCGCAGCCCCCGCCGCCGCGCCGCCCGGCACAGCCCCGCCACGATCAGCGACTTGCCGACATTGGACCCCGTCCCCTGCACCATCACCGCCCGCATCGCCCGCCTCCCGCTGCCCGCCCCGCCTTCATGGCAGGCACGCGACGGGCCGCAAAGTCCGGCAGCGACCCTTTCGGATGGTTAATGCGTTCTTCACCCACCGCCCGCTGCGTGCTGACGGTTTGCGGTACGGTTTACGGCACAACCTCCGGCACGCCCCGCATCAGGCCCCCCGCAGCCGCCCCTCCGGCCCGAAATGGCGCGGAAAGAAGGCCGCGACACAGGCCCAGACCGTCGCTTTGGCCTCCTCCAGCGCATAGGGCTCCCGCATCGTCATCAGGTCCAGCCAGACCCCTTCCACCGTCACCCGCAGCACCCGCGCGATCCGCTCCGCCTGCCCGCCATAGCCGCCAAGCTGGATCAAATCCGCGCAGGTTCGCGTCATAATCCCCTGATATTCCTCATCATTCGATCCGCAGTGATCCTGGTACATGGGCCTGCTCTGCGCCTCACCCCAGAACGAAACCCATGCCGCCAGCTTGTCGGATTCGCAGATCACCGGATCGAAATCCGCCTCCAGCAACGCGGCCAGCCGATCCGCCGGATGCCCACCCGCCCGCGCCAGCGCCCCCTGCCAATTCGCCCGATACTCCTCCGACAGATGATCCAGCGTCGCCGCCAGCAGCTTTTCCTTTGATTCAAAATGGAAATTCGCCAACCCATGCGACAGCCCCGCCCGCTTGGCCACCTCGCCCAGCGTCATCCGCGCATAGCCCTTTTCCGCGATCACCGCGATGGTCGCCTCGATCAACTGCCCCCGCCGCGCCTCCCGGCTCAGCTTGCGTCGCGGTGCCTGTTCCGCTTCCAGCACTGCCTCCACCGAACCCTCCATCACGGCCCATCCCGTTGGTATAATTCAACTTTCGCAGAAACCAAACACGTCCCGGATCAGCCTTCCAGATTTTGATTGACAGTTCAATCAGAATTTGGCGACGATCAACCACCGCAGTCGGAGCCTCCGCCATGACGACGCATCCCCTGTCCTCGCAGCCCATCCCCAACACATGGGATCGCCGCGGCCTTCCCGGCTGGACCTACCATTCGCAGGCCCTCTTCGACCTTGAAAAGACACATGTTTTCCTGAACCACTGGCAGGTGGCGGGGCATGACTCCGACATCCCCGCCCCCGGCGACTGGATCACCTTCGACATGTTGGGTGAACGCGCCGTCCTCATGCGCGGGGCCGACGGCACCGTGCGCGCCTTCCACAACCTTTGCCGCCACCGAGGCGCGCGGGTGGTCGATGGCCCACAGGGCAGTTGCCGCGGCTCCATCGTCTGCCCCTTCCATGGCTGGGTCTACAACCTCGACGGCACCCTGCGCGGCCCCTCCCAACCCGGCAGCTTCGGCGATCTTGACCGTTCGAACTTCGGCCTGAAACCCATTGAAATACAAGCCTTCCACGGCTTCCTCTTCATCCGCTTCCACCCCGGCCCGCAGCCCGATATCGCCACCCTCCTCGCCCCCTATGACGCCGATTTCACAGCCTACCGCGCCGCCGACTTGCTCCCCGTCGCCACCCCGCACTGGACAGCCGACCTCCCGGTGAACTGGAAATCCGTCCGCGACGTGGACAACGAGGGCTACCACGTCCCCCTCGCCCATCCCGGCCTGCAAGACCTCTATGGTCGCGACTATCGCGACATCTTCCTTCCCAACGGCCTGAACATCTCCATCGGCCGCTATGGCGACACGCCCGGCAGGCTCTGGTCCGTGCGCCATTACAACCGCATCTCCCGCCCGCGCGACCACCTGCCGCCGCACCTTGCCGGCGCATGGGCCTATTACGGCCTCTTTCCCCAGATCGTCTTCGCCTTCACCCCGGAAGCCATTCAATACTATCACGAAATCCCCATCGGCCCCGGCCTGACCCGACTCACCGGCCGCCTCTACCGCAACCCGAACGAGACGCGCGCCGAACGCCTCGCCCGCTACCTCGCCCAGCGCATCGACCGCGACACTTCGGCCGAGGATCAGCAGCTTTCCATCTGGTCCAACGAATCCATGCGCTCGTCCGCTTTCGAAAGCTTTCACCTTTCCGATCTCGAATGGGGCCTGCGCCGCCACCATGACGACCTGCGCGCCCTCCTGCCCGTGATGCGCCTCGACCACGCCCCGCCCGAAGACCGCATCGCCGCCATCAACGCCGAAATGCTCGCCAATCCAGCCATTTAGATTACGGATTTCACAGCCACAAACCGCCACGACAAGGAGGAAGACCGCCATGACCCTCACCCGACGCAGCGCCCTCCTCACCTTCGGCGGCGGCCTCGCCCTTCCCTATGTGCGCCCCTCATGGGCGCAGGCGGGCACGGTCAATGTCTACAACTGGTCCGATTACATCGGCGAAACGACGCTCGCGGATTTCGAATCCGAAACCGGCATCGGCGTTGTCTACGACCTCTATGCCAGCGCCGAGGAAATGCAGGCCAAGATGCTGGCAGGGTCCACCGGCTATGACGTGGTGGTCATGGCGGGCCTCTCCCTGCCGCAATTCGTCAAGGCGGGCGTCTATCAGAAACTCGACCGCGCAAAGCTCACAGGCTGGTCGAACCTCGACCCGGAAATATTGAAAATCGTTGAAGGATTCGATCCCGGAAACGAATATGGCGTGCCCTATATGTGGGGCAGCGTCGGCATCACCTACAACACCGCCATGGTCCGCGAACGCCTGCCCGATGCCGATCTCGACTCGCTCGACACGCTGTTCAAACCCGAAAACGCGGCTGCCCTCGCCGATTGCGGCATCTCCATTCTCGACAGCCCCACCGACATCGGCTTCATGGTCCTCAGCTATCTGGGCATCGACCCCAACACCGCAGGCCCCGCCGAATATGCCAGAATGGCCGAGGCTTTCGCCCCCATCCGCGACCACATCGCCACCTTCGACAATGCCAATTACCTCACCGCCCTGCCCAATGGTGAACTCTGCGCGGTCAACAGCTGGTCCGGCGACTATGGCGTCGCCAAGGCCCGCGCGGCCGAGGCGGGCATCGACATCGACCTCTCCTACCACGTCCCCAAGACCGGCGCGCCCGCCTGGTTCGACCTGCTCTGCCTGCCCGCCGACGCCCCCAACACCGAAAACGCCTACGCCTTCGTCAATTACCTCCTCCGCCCCGAGGTGATCGCCGCCTGTACCAACTTCATCGGCTATGCCAATGCCAACAAGGCGGCCACCCCCTTCGTCGATCCCGCCATCGCCGCCGATCCGGCGGTCTATCCCGATGCCGAAACTCTGGCGCGCATGTACACCCCCGCTCCCCAGACCGAAGAGCAGGATCGCGAGATCACGCGCATCTGGTCCACCATCAAATCCGGCGGCTGACCATGGCGCAGGCCTCCGCCCCCTTCCTGCGGATCGAAGGGGTTTCGAAATCCTTTGGCACGTTTCAGGCCGTGCGCGACGTCTCCCTCTCCATCGAAAAGGGCGAAATCTTCGCGCTTCTGGGCGGTTCCGGCTGCGGCAAGACCACGCTTTTGCGCATGCTGGCCGGGTTCGAGGAACCCACCGCAGGCCGCATCTACCTAGACGGGCAGGACATGACGGGCGTCCCCCCATGGGAACGCCCCGTCCACATGATGTTCCAAAGCTACGCCCTCTTCCCCCACATGACGGTCGAGGCGAATATCGGCTATGGCCTGAAACACGACCGCCTGACCAAGGCCGAACGCAGGGCCCGCGTGCAGGCCATGCTCGACCTCGTGCAACTCACCCCCTTCGCACAGCGCAAACCGCATCAGATCTCCGGCGGCCAGAGACAGCGCGTGGCGCTTGCCCGCGCGCTGGCGCGGCAGCCAAAGCTCCTCCTCCTCGACGAACCCCTCGCCGCGCTGGACAAGAAACTGCGTGAACACACGCAATTCGAACTCATGTCGATTCAGGAACGCACGGGCGTCACCTTCATCGTCGTGACCCACGATCAGGAAGAGGCGATGACGCTGGCCGACCGCATCGCCGTGATGGATCGCGGGCAGGTACAGCAGGTCGGCGCCCCCGCCACCGTCTACGAAAACCCCGCGACCTGCTTCGTGGCCAATTTCCTCGGCACCATCACCCAGTTCCCCGCCACCGTCCTTTCCGTCGATGGCCCCACGGCCCGCCTCGCCGTCCCCGCCATGGGCAGTGACGTCACCGCCACCGCCCTGCCCGGCATGACACCCGGCGAAACCCTCACCTTAGGCCTGCGCCCGGAAAAGGTCGCCCTTCTGGACGACCGGCCAGACGGGGCGAATGTGATCGAGGGGCAGGTGAAGGACCTCGCCTATTTCGGCAAGGACTCGCTCTACCGCATCACCCTGCCGGGCGGGGGCCTCCTCTCCGTCCACGCCGTCAACACCCGCCGTGGGGCCGAAAACCGACCCGACTGGTACGATCGCGTCTGGCTGTCCTTTGACCCCTCCTCCGCCATCCTGCTGCGGGATTAGGTCATGGGCGCGCGTCTGGCAGCATGGTTCCATCGCAAGGGCTGGTCCGATCTGATCATCGGCCTGCCCTATCTGTGGCTGCTGCTCTTCTTCCTGCTGCCCTTCCTGATCGTTCTGGCCATGAGCGTGGCCACCCGCACCCCCACCGCCCCGCCCTTCGGCTATGGCGGCGACAATCCCGTCGTGAACCTCGCGGGTTACGCGCGGCTTTTCACCGATGACCTCTACCTGCGCGCCTTCCTCACCTCGCTGGGCAATGCCGCCGTGGCGACGGTCCTCTGCCTGCTGATCGGCTATCCCATGGCGCTTGGCCTGACGCGCGTGTCCAAGGGCTGGCGCAACATCCTCCTGATGCTGGTGATCCTGCCCTTTTGGACCTCGTTCCTCCTGCGCGTCTATGCGTGGATGGGGATGATGGGCAAGAACAGCTGGTTCAACCGCCTGCTCACCGATGCGTGGAACTGGCTCACGCCGGAAGGCTGGGCCGTCACCTCCCTGCCGCTGATGCATTCCAACTTCGCGGTGGTGCTGGTGATGGTCTACACCTACCTCCCCTTCATGATCCTGCCCCTCTATGCCAGCCTCGAACGCCTCGACCCCGCGCTGGACGAGGCGGCGATGGACCTCGGCACCCGGCCCTTCGGCGTGTTCCTCGACGTGACCCTGCCGCAATCCATCCCCGGCATCGTGGCGGGTGGCCTTCTGGTCTTCATCCCGGCGGCGGGGGAACTGGTCATCCCCACGCTGGTGGGCGATGCGGGCAGCCCGATGATCGGGCGCGTCATCTCGGACGAATTCACCTCGGCGCGCGATTGGCCCATGGCCTCTTCCGTCGCCGTTGCGCTGCTGCTCCTCATGGTGATCCCCACCATGCTCTACAGCCGCTATCAGGCGAAATCCGACGGGGCGGAGGCAGGGAAATGAAACGCCGCCCGTGGTTCCTCTTCTCCGTCCTCGTCTTCGGCTTCGCCTTCTTCTACGTGCCGATCCTGTCGATGATCGTCTATTCCTTCAACGAAAGCCGCCTCGCCACCGTCTGGGGCGGCTTCTCGACGAAATGGTATGTCTCGCTCTTCTCCAACCGCCAGGTCGGCGCGGCGCTGCTCCTGTCGCTCCAGATCGCGCTGATCTCGGCCACCATCGCCACCATCCTCGGCACCATGGCGGGCATCGCGCTGGCCCGCTTCACCCGCTTCCGCGGCCGGACGCTGTTTTCCGGCATGGTCACCGCCCCCCTCGTGATGCCCGAGGTGATCACCGGCATCTCCATGCTGATGCTCTTCCTGCTGATGGCCGATTGGATCGGCTGGCCCGGTCAGCTCGGCTTCACCACCGTGACGCTGGCGCATATCACCTTCTCCATGGTTTTCGTCACCACCGTCGTGCAGGCCCGCATGCTGCAATCCGACCGCGCGATCGAAGAGGCGGCGATGGATCTCGGCTCCCGCCCGTGGCAGGTGATGTGGGACATCACCCTTCCCACCATCTTCCCCGCCATTCTCTCCGGCTGGCTGCTGGCCTTCACCATCTCGCTCGACGACGTGGTGATCACCTCCTTCACCACAGGCCCCGGCAACACCACCCTGCCGCTCCTGATCTGGTCCAAGGTCAAGCTGGGCGTCACCCCCGACATCAACGCCTTGGCCACGCTCACCGTCCTTGTCGTGGGCACCGGGGTCGTCATCGCGGGCCTCATCCTGACCCGCGCCGAACGCCGCCGCCTCGCCGAGGAACGGCAGGCATTCCGCAGTAGAACGGTGTCCCGGCCATGACCGACCGCCCGGAAACCCTGCTCGCCCTGCCCCCCGGCCCGCACGGCACGGGCCGCATCCGCTATGGCGCGGCCATGGCCCTCTATGCCGCAGGCCGCCTCTCCCCCGCATTGCTCGAGGCCTATCGCATCGCCGCCGCCGCCGACCGCCGCCCCCCGGAGGAAGTCCTCTCCCCCCTCGGTCTAACACCCCCGCACCCCATCCAGCCCGATGCAGCCCCCCTCGACACCCTGCTGGACGAGATCGCACACCACCTCGCCCCCCATACCGCCCCCGGCATAGCAGAAACGCGCCGCCTGATCGCCACCCGCCACCCCGCCACCCGGCGCGGGATGACGCGCGACCTGCCCCATCCCTACCTTCCGGCAGCCCTCGCCCGCCTTGCCCCAAACTATCCCGCCCTCGCCCATGCTCTTGCCAAGGCAGCCCCCTTCCGAGACTGGCAGCCCGCGCGCGGCCTTGCCCTCGAACCGATGGGCCCAGATGAAGCCATAACTATTACCTATGCCCCGCTTATCGGCCCCACCGCCTTCGCGGGCGAGACCGCAGAACTCGGCCTCCTCCTCCTCCCGCCGCACAGCCTCTGCCCGGATCAGGCGCATCCCGCCCCACTCCTGCACCTGCCCCTCACCGGCCCGCATGGCTGGCGCTTTGGCCCCGACCGTCCGCTCCTCCGGAAACCCGCGCAGCACCCGGTCTGGATCGACGCCCGCCGCCCGCATCTGCTCAAGGCAGGCCCCATCCCCTACCTCGCCCTCGTCGCGCGCCTCGCCGCCCCCGACCACCCCACCACCCGCCTCCCCGCGCAAGACCTCGCCGCGCTCAAGTCCCTCCGACTGGACCTTTCGACATGACCCGCGTCCTCGTCACCCATGCCCGCATCCGCACCATGAACCCGGCAAAGCCCACCGCCGAGGCGCTGGTGATCGAAGGCGGGCGCATCCTCGCCCTTGGCGATGCCGCAGAGATGGAAGGTCTGGCAGGCCCCGAGGCACAGGTCATCGACGCCGGCGGCAACCTCGTTTTGCCGGGGCTGCAGGATGCCCATATCCACCTCCTGAACGGCGGAACCGACCTCGTCCAGACCGCGCCCCTCTACGAGTGCCGCACCCCTGCCCAGATCACCGCCGCCATGGCCACCCATGCCGCCACCCAATCCGGCCCGATGATCTGGGGCGCGGGCTGGCAATGCGGTTTCTTCGACGACCTGAACCTGACCTGCGCTGTCCTCGATGCCGCCGTGCCCGACCGGCCCTGCCTCATCTATGACGGCAATTTCCACAATGCCTGCCTCAACAGCGAAGCCATCCGCCACATCGGCCTTTCGGATGATACCCCCGATCCGCCGAACGGCCATTTCGTCCGCGATGGGCAGGGCCGCGCGACCGGCATGCTGCACGAAGACGCGATCTACTGGGCGCTCGACCGCCTGCCGAAAACGCCCCCGGCCACCTATCACGCGGGGCTGCGTGCGGGTCAGGCTCTCGCCAACAGCCACGGCATAACCGGCATCCTCGACCCGTTCATCCAGTCCCACCATGTAGGCATCTATGCCAATGCCGCCCGTCTGGGCGATCTCACCCTGCGCGTCGCGGGCGCCATGTCCGTGACGCCCACCGATAGCGTGGAAAGCGTGCTGTCCCGCCTCACCGCCCTGCGCGCCGCCCATCCCGGCCCCGACTTCCACCTCCATTCCGCGAAATTCTTCCTCGACGGCGGGCTGGAAAACCGCACCGCCGCCCTTCTGGCCCCATATGCCGATGCCAAGGGCGGCAATGCGCCCCTCATGTTCCCGCCCGATCTGATCCGCGACCTATTCACCGCCCTCGACGCCGCGCGCTTCCAGATCCATGTCCATTGCATCGGCGACGCCGCCACCCGCGCCGCGCTGGACGGCTTCGCCGCCGCCCGCGCCGCCAACGGCCCATGGCCCGCGCTGCACCAGATCGCCCATTGCCAACTCGTCCACCCCGAGGACAGGCCCCGCTTCGCCGCCCTCGGCGTCATGGCGAACCTGCAACCGCTCTGGGCCTGCAACGACCCGATCATCCCCGATGACACCATGGCCATGATCGGCCCCGACCGCGCCGACTGGACCTATGCCTTCGGCAGCCTGCTGGATGCGGGCGCGCCCTATTGCCTCAATTCCGATTGGGCCGTCACCACGCTCAACCCGTTCGAGATCATGGGAACCGCCATTACCCGCGAACCGCCCCGCCACCGCGGCCGCGCGAAACCCTTCTTCCCGCAGGAACGGCTCACCATCGAACAGGCCATCCTCGGCTATACCACCCATGCCGCCGCCGCCTGCTGGCGCGACGGCATGACCGGCGCGCTGAAACCCGGCTATTCTGCCGATCTCATCGTGCTGGACCGCGACATCTTCACCTGCGATCCTTACGCCATCGCGGAAACCGAGGTCCTGCTCACCCTCTTCAAGGGGCGCAGGGTCCACGCCGCCCCCCGCTTCTCCTGACCGAAAGGCCGAACCCAAGATGACCTTTTCCCAAGACGAACGCCGCATCGCCAATATCCACGACGCCGCCTTCACCCCCTTCGTCTATCCCGATGGCGTGGCGCTCGGCGACGCGATCCTGCAACTCGACGAGGACAAGCCGCTGGGAGAAGGCTTCCACGTCTACCGCATGCCCGCCGGAATGAAGACGCGCCGCCACATCCACAACGGCCATGAACAATTCCTGATCCTCGACGGAGAACTGATCGAGGATGACGGCACCGTCCTGCGCCCTGGCGACATGGTCTTCTACCGCAATGGCACCGAACACCACTCCTACACCCCCGGCGGATGCCTGCTGGCCGTGCATATCGTCGGCGCGGAAACACCGACGGAATGATCGCGAATCACCGCCGCTTGGCATCGCAATTCGGAGGTTGTCGCGCATAAAGACAGCCGCAGCGGCGTCACATTTTATTAATTATTACTAATAACTTGTCCGACAATCCGCAGATCGTTTCCAAGCCGGACAAGGACTCACCCCAGCCCGCGGATTGATGCGCGGCAATCTCAGAATGGTTTCGAATTCCTTGCGGCAAGCCAAAGATTTGCCTAGAATTCGACACAAGGCGCTTCCCGCGCCGCCCGCCCCTCTCGTCCCGCACCTTCCATGCGGCACCTCGGGGCGGCAAGCGTGTCATCCGGCGGTGGGGGCTGTCCGGGGATGCGACCGGGAAACTGGTGAAGACCCAAGCTGCCGGGGTGTATGATGTCTGTACGAGTGTCCGATGCCGCCTTTCGCGGCACCGTTTCTGCCCTGTCGTCCGCGACCGGACGGCTCTCCAAGCCCCGCCGGATCGGGGGTCTGTGATGGGCCTCATCCTTCCGCCCCGCCTGCTCACCGCCCCGGTCGATGCCACTGCCGCCGACACCGCCCTGATGGTCGAGGCATCGATGCTCTCGCAGGGTCTGCGCATCCGCGTCGGTGCCGATCCCGATGATCTCTGCCCGGTCGAGGAACTCTCCATCGGCGATTCCGTCTGGGACCTCGCCACCCACCGCCTCATCGATCTGGACGGCATGTCCTGCGTGACGCTGGACTCCGCCTCCCTTGGCGATCTTGGCTTCCGCCCCATGCCGCTGACCCGTGCCGGAGGCTCTGGCTATCTGGCGCTCTCCTCTGCCCGCATCCTGTCCGGGCAGCGCTCCAAGGACCGCAGCTTCGGCCCAGTGGCCTTCTTCCGCTTCTGGCCCGAAACCCGCCTCGTCGCCGATCTCGAAGGACAGCCGGTCCTCATCCGCCCCGGCCTGTGACCCCATTCAATCGGCAAGGGGCGCAATGAGGATCGCATCCAACTCATCCGTGCTGATCCCCAGCAACTCCGCCGCCGCGCGATAATCCTCGCCAGATCGCGCCAGCGCTTCCTGCGCGCAATGCCGCCGCAACCGCCGGGCAAAATCGGAAAGGATCTGCTCCAGGGGCGAAATCCCCACCCGCCCCGCCGCCTCCGCAACGCTCGATGCTCGCAGGTCCCGCTGATAGCTCTCCTGCACCTGCGCCAGACGCGCCTCGTAATCGCGGATCATCACCCGCTGCGCCGCCTCGAATTGCCGCTGCATCCGGCTTTCCGCCGCCAGATCATGCCCCACCAGAAGCACGCCCCCCGCCGGTGTCAGCCGGAAAGGCCGCAGCAGGAAGGGCAGGCTCTCCCCGCCCGCGCCCGTCACGTTCACATGCCGCGCAGTCCCCCATGGTCCCAGGCCCTCGCCCTCGTCCAAGGGATCGGTCGCCGCCAGATCGCGCGCCTTCTCGCGGCTGTCCGGGCAGACGACATCGGCGAAGGCCCGTCCCACCCACTCCGCCCCGCCGACCGCACCGCCCGAGGTCAGATCGACCACCATCCCCGCCGCATCCAACTCGACGATCAGATCGGCCATCCCATCCATCAGACGGCGCAGATCCGCCCTGTCCAGCCTCTCGCTGTAGTGCCGCGCTCCCGCCCGTGCCATCGGTCAATTCGCCCTTTCTGGCCTGCGCCCCGCCCTTTCCACAAAGGACAGGGCAGCGGCGATGTCGTTCGTCACAATATCCGCACCCAGAAAACCATAGGCCCCACGCGCCGCCGTCAGTGCCGCCCCCCCGACCATGACCCGCACCCCGGCATGGCAGGAGGCCAGCCTGATCCGTGCGATCCACTCCGCGGCCTCGGCCAGCAGGGCGTCATGCCCGATGGAAAGGCCCACCACATCGAAAGGCGCACCCGCCACCCGGTCCAGCCAGCCCTCTACCGGCTCACCAGCAGCAAGCACCGCATCCACACCCGCAAGCCCAAGTTCCCGACGCAGCAAGCGCGGCCCCAGCAGATGCCCCGCGCCCTCCGGCACCACGACCAGCACCCGCCCGCGCAAACCCGCCACCGCAGGCGAAACCCCTTCCGCCTGCCGCAGCAGCCGCTCCAGCCCCGCGAACAGGGCGACGCCCTGCTCGAACCCCAGCCGCCCCTCCTGCCAGCGCCGCTGTGCAAGGGCCGCCGTCGCCGCGACCAGTTGCCCGACCTCCAGCTTCCCGCGCGGCAGTGACGTCAGCACATGCCCCGCATCTGGATCGCCCAGCACGGCCAACAGGCCCTCGGCAGCGGCAGGATCGGCCATTCCCCCCTCAAGGGAAAGCAGGCCGGACCCGAACAATCCATCAATGATATCAAACGCCTCGCGGTCGCAACGGCTCCGTGCCATTCCTCCCTCGGGGTCACATCCGTTCCGCGAGGCAGACTATGCCCCGCCCGACCGCGCCGCAAGCGCCTTTTCCCGCGAAAACAACTGCCTGAGGTTCACGTCGAAAGGTGGCCGGATCACGCCATATTCGGTGATCAGCCCTGAAATCAGACGGTTCGGCGTCACATCGAAAGCCGGGTTGAACACACCCGCCCCCTCCGGCGCGATCCGCGTCACCCCCATCTGCAGGATCTCGTCCCCGTCCCGCTCCTCGATCTCGATCCCCGCCCCGTCCGGTGTGGCCATGTCGATGGTCGATGTCGGGCAGGCCACGTAGAACGGCACGCCATTGTCCTGCGCCGCCAGCGCGAGGTTGTAGGTCCCGATCTTGTTCGCCGTATCCCCATTCGCGGCCACCCGGTCGCAGCCCACCACCGCCGCATCCACCCGCCGCCGCCGCATAACATGGGCCGAGGCACCATCCACCACGATGGCATGCGGCACGCCATATTCCATCAACTCGAAGGATGACAGCTTCGCCCCCTGCAGACGCGGCCGCGTCTCGTCCAGATAGGCAAAGACCTTCCGCCCCGCCTCATGCGCCCGCCGGATGATGCCCAACGCCGTGCCCACGCCTCCCGCCGCCAGCGCGCCAGTGTTGCAGTGGTGAAAGAACACCACCTCCTCCACCGGCAGGATCGCCAGCGCATGCGCGGCTATCGCATCGTTCACCGTGATATCCTCGCGCTCGATCTCGCGCGCCTCGGCCAGCAGGCGCGCGGCATCCGCCCCGCCCCGCCACAGCGCCCCCATCCGGTCCAGCGCCCAGAACAGGTTCACCGCCGTGGGCCGCGAGGCGCGCAGCACCGCATCCGCCGCCTCCAGCGCGGCCCCAAGGGGCTTCCCCTCCGCCTCGGCCAATATCGCCGCCTGCGCCATGCCATAGGCCGCCGACACGCCAATCGCCGGCGCCCCCCGCACCGTCATATCGCGGATTGCTCCCGCCACGGCCTCCGGCGTCCTCAGGTCGCGATAGCGCACCTCGCCCGGCAGATGCCGCTGGTCCAGAAGCCGCAGGCAGGCTTCCGCCGCGATCCATTCCATCGTCCGAAACGCCATGCCTTGTCCCTTCTCCAAGATACGCCCCCGCCGCAAGGCAGGGGCGCCATCCTCTCCCGGCCTCAGCCGATGATCCGGCGGAAGGTCTCCGACGGGCGCATCACCGCCGACGTCTTGGCCGCATCCCCGTGATAATACCCGCCCAGATCGACCGCCTTGCCCTGATCCCGGCCAAGCTCGGCAAGGATCACCGCCTCATTCTCGGCCAAAGCCTTGGCGATGGGCGCGAAATGCGCAGCCAGAGCCGCATCCTCGCCCTGCGCCGCCAAGGCCTGTGCCCAGTACAGCGCAAAGTAGAAATGGCTGTCGCGGTTGTCGGTCTGCCCGACCTTCGCCTTGGGCGACCGGTCATGGTCCAGCACCCCCTGCGTCGCCACATCCACCGCCTTGCCCAGAACGCGGGCCGAGGCCTTCCCCGTCACATCGGCAAGGAACTTCAGGCTCTCCCCCAGCGCGCAGAATTCGCCCAGCGAATCCCAGCGCAGGTGGTTCTCCTCCATCAACTGCTGCACATGCTTGGGCGCGGAACCGCCCGCCCCCGTCTCGAACATGCCGCCGCCATTCATCAGCTTCACGATCGAAAGCATCTTGGCCGAGGTGCCAAGCTCAAGGATCGGGAACAGGTCCGTCAGATAGTCGCGCAGCACGTTGCCGGTGACTGCGATGGAATCCGCCCCCTTCCGGATCGTCTCCAGCGAGGCCCGCGTCGCGGCGCGCGGGTCCATGATCTTGAACTTGTCCGCCGCCCCCGCCGCCGCAAGGATCGGTCGCACATAGGCCAGAAGCTGGGCGTCATGCGGCCGCGTCTCGTCCATCCAGAAGATGGCCTCGCAGCCCTCGGCCTTCTGCCGGTCGATGGCAAGGCGCACCCAATCCTCGATCGCCGCCTTCCGGGTCGAGGCCGCGCGCCAGATGTCGCCCGCCTCCACCGCATGGGAATGCAGCACATCGCCATTGGCCGCGATCACCCGCACCGTGCCCGCTTTGGCAATCTCGAAAGTCGTCGGGTGCGACCCGTATTCCTCCGCCTTCTGCGCCATCAGGCCGATATTCTGCACCGTCCCTGCCGTCGCTGGGTCCAGCGCCCCGGTCGCCTTGAAATAGCGGATCGTCTCGTCATAGACCGGCGCATAGGAACTGTCGGGGATCACGCAATTCGTGTCGGCAGCCTTCCCGTCCGGCCCCCAACCCTTGCCCCCCGCCCGGATCAGGGCGGGCATGGACGCGTCCACGATCACATCCGACGGCACATGCAGGTTGGTGATCCCCTTGTCGGAATTCACCATGTAAAGCGGCGCCCGCTCGGCCAGAACCGCATCGATTTCGGCCAGAATGGCCTTGCCCTCCGGCATCGCCGCGATCCGGTCCAGCATCACGCCCAGCCCGGCATTCGGGTCCACCCCAGCCGCCGCCAGTGCCGCGCCATGGCGGTCGAAGACAGGGGCAAGATAGGCCTTCACCACATGGCCGAAGATGATGGGGTCCGACACCTTCATCATCGTGGCCTTCAGGTGAACCGAAAACAGGATCCCCTCCGCCTTCGTCGCCGCGATCTCCGCATCCAGAAACGCCCGCAGCGCCTTGGCCGACATGAAGGTCGCGTCCACCACCGTGCCTTCCGGGTAATTCACCCCATCTTTCAGCACCGTGACCGACCCATCCGCCGCCACAAGTTCGATCCGCGCCTTGCCGGCCTGCGCCGCGCTCACCGTGACCGAGGTCTCGTTCGACCGGAAGTCCCCGGCGGCCATCGTGGCGACCCGCGTCTTGCTGTCCGCGCTCCACTTGCCCATCGAATGCGGATTGGCCTTGGCATAGTTCTTCACCGCCACCGCCGCGCGACGGTCGGAATTGCCCTCGCGCAACACCGGGTTCACCGCCGACCCCTTGATCGCGTCATAGCGGCGGCGGATCTCCACCTCCGCCTCGCCCTGCGGGTTTTCCGGGTAATCCGGCAGCGCGTAACCCTGCGCCTGCAACTCCTTCACGGCCGCCACCAGTTGCGGCACCGAGGCCGAGATATTCGGCAGCTTGATCACATTCGCCCGCGGCGTCGTCACCAGACGGCCCAGTTCCGCCAGATCATCCGTCTGGCGCTGCGCTTCGGTCAGATGTTCCGGAAAGGCCGCGATGATCCGCCCCGCGAGCGAGATGTCCTTGACCCCCACCGAAACCCCCGCCGCCGCCGCAAAGGACTGGATGATCGGCAGGAGCGAGGCCGAGGCAAGCTGCGGAGCCTCATCCACCTTGGTGTAGATGATGTCGGGTGTGGAATCTGCGGTCATGAAAGCCTGTCCTTCGCAAGTTGCGGTCAAGGCCCCCGCCACACCGGCGCAAAGCCTCCCTGCCCGCCTCCTATCCTAGCCGCGCCACAGGACAAGCAAAAGCCGCAGCCTTGCCCCCCGGCGCGCCAACCTGCCGCAGTGCGGCAGCCTTGACGATCCGCCCGCCCGGATCACGCCCCCCGATCCCCCGGCAGCAAGCGAAAGGCAGCCACGGCCACCGCAACCCCGGCCAGCGCCGCCAGTTCCAGCCGCCGCAGGGCACCACGCGGCAACACCGCCAACCCCACCCGCAGGGCACCCGTCACCATCGCCGCCTGCCGCTGCCGCGCCAGCATCCGCCGCGCTGCACGCCGCAGGACGACAGCCACGATCAACGCCACGGCCAGCACGCCCCCCGCCACAGAAAGCAGCGCAAGCGGCACGCCCATCACCGGCACCAGCCCCGCCACCGCCGCCGCGACCAGCAGCCCAAGCGCCACCAGCAGGCACAGCAGCACGATCCCCGCCCCCAGCGCCAGCCCGGCCACCTGCGCCCTCATTCCCGCCGCCCGAACAGCACGCCCAGCAGCAGGCCCAGACCGGCCGCTCCGGCCAGCCATGCCAAAGGGTTGGCGCGCACCTTCCCCTCCAGCTCCCCCTGCATCCCGGCAACCTCCGTCCGCAACTCCCGCACCGCCTTCAACGCCTCCGCCACCGTCTCTTCCGATGCCGCGCGCCCCTTCTCCTTCACCTCTTCTGCCGCGCCCCCGGCATAGCTGGCCACCGATCGCGCCAGCGCCGCCACATCCGCGCGCAGCGCCCGGATCTCCTCTTCGATCTCGCGCCCCGCCGTCTCGCGGGCCGTGGCTTCCGTCACCTTGCTTGCAGCCTTCGCCATGAGGTTTTCCTTTCCTTTCGGCGGACCATCCGGCCCAGACTCGCGCCTGTTCGACGCAAAGTCCTTAATCTGCGTCAATCGCTGCGACCCCGGCAAGGAAAGCGGCAGCCCCGGCCCTAGGCAGGCGGTCTCCTGCCGATTTCGCGCTCCCCGCACGCCCCGCATGCCGCCACCCCGCGCCACTTCGGCGCGGCGCATCCGCTTGACCCCAGCGGCAGCCATGCCATAGTTCGGTGAAATATCACCAAGTGAAAAATGACAATGATTCTAGAGCGTGACAGGGTGTTCCAACTCGTTCGGCAGGATATCCTCACCTGCGAACTCAAACCCGGCGAGGAATTGCGCGAGGCCGATCTCGCCCTGCGTTACGGCGTGTCCAAGACCCCGGTCCGCGACGCGATGCAGAAACTGGAATTCGAAGGCCTGATCGAGATCGAACCGCGCCGAGGTCATCGCGTGCGCCCCGTCTCGATGCGCGATGCCGAGGACATCCTCGAACTCCGCGCCGTCCTCGAATGCGCCGTGGTCACCAAGATCGCCAAACGCGCCGAACCCGAAGAACTCGCCTCGCTCGACGCGCTCCGCGCCTGCGACGGCGACACGATCCGCGCCTTCGCCGATTACAACCGCCGCTTCCACGCCACGCTGGCGGGCATGTCCGGCAACCGCCGCCTGACCGAAGAAACCGTCCGGGTCATGGAATTCTACGACCGCCTCGCCATCGTCTCTCTGACGCTCCTGTCGCGTGAAGGCGGCTTCGAAACGCCCCTTGCCGACCACAATGCCATCATCGACGCCCTTCAGGCCCGCAACGGTCGCCTCGCCGCGAAACTGGTGCGCGATCACGTCGAACGGTCACGGGCGCAGATCATGCGGGGGCTGACCCGCAAGCCGGTGGTGGATTGACCGGCACGGAACAAGGATACGGGGGGAACAAGAAATGAAGACCGGCATTTGCGGCCTTGGCCGCATGGGCGCGGCAATGGCCGAACGCCTGCTGTCGCAGGGCTGCGATCTGGTGGTCTGGAACCGCGATCCGGCGAAGGCCGCCCCCCTGCTGGCCAAGGGCGCGACCCTCGCCGAAAGCCCCGCCGCCCTCGCCCGCCAATGCGACCGGGTGCTGACCATGCTCTACGACGCCGATGCCGTGGATCAGGTCTATTCCGGCCCCGACGGCCTCCTTTCCGGCCCGGTCAAGGGCAAACTCTTCATCGAGATGTCCACCATCGGCCCCGAGGCCATCCTCTCGATTGGCAGCGCCGTCACGGCCAAAGGGGCCGATCTGGTGGAATGCCCCGTCGGCGGCACCATCGGTCCTGCCCGCGAAGGCCGCCTTCTAGGCCTCGTCGGTGGCAGCGCGGATGCCGTGGCGCAGGCGCAGCCCATTCTCTCGCTCCTGTGCCGCCGCATCGAACATGCGGGGCCTCTGGGTGCGGGCGCGCGGCTGAAACTCGCCGTGAACCTGCCCCTCCTCGTCTATTGGCAGGCCCTGCGCGAGGCGATGGGTCTGGTGGCTGATCTAGACATGCCGCCCGACCGCCTTGCCGACCTCATGGCCGATACCTCCGGCGCCTGCATGGCGGTCAAGCACCGCGCGGGCGAACTCGCCGCCCTGCTCGCAGGCACCGGCGAACCCAGCCTTTCCTTCGAGGCGAAGGGTGCCGCCAAGGACCTGTCGCACATGGTCGCGACGGCCGCAGCGCAGGGGCAGGCCATGCCCGTCACCGCCGCCGCCCGCGATGCCTTCACCGCCGCCGCCGCAGGCCCCATCGCCGGACGCGACGCCATGACGATCACCGCGCTCGACTGGGCCGCCCAGCGCGCTGCACGCCCCTGACAGGCCAAGGACCTTCCATGCCACGCCCCCCCATTCTTGACGAAACCGCCCTCACCCCCGCGCAGAAGCCGATCTACGACGCCATCCTGAACGGCCCCCGCGGCATCGTGGAAGGCCCGCTCCGCGTCTGGCTCCAAAGCCCCGGCCTTGCCGACCGCGCGCAGGCGCTGGGGGCCTTCTGCCGCTACGGCACCACCCTGCCCCCGGACCTCAGCGAACTGGCCATCCTCGTCACCGGGGCCTTCTGGCGTTCCGGCTTCGAATGGGCGGTCCATGCCCCCATCGCCGCCAAGGCCGGACTTGCCCCCGAGGTGATCGAGGCGATCCGTCAGGGCCACCGCCCCGACGGCCTGTCCGAAACCGCCGCCGCCGTGCATGACTTCGCCCTCGAACTGCACCGCGACCGCGCCGTCAGCGATGCCACCTATGCCCGCGCCGAGGCCGCGCTCGGCCTGCAGGGCGTGGTCGATCTGGTGGGGATTCTCGGCTACTACACGCTGATCTCCATGACGATCAACGCCTTCCACGTGCCCCTGCCCGAGGGCGCGCCCGATCCTTTCCCGCCACAGGCCTAGCCCCATGCAACTGGCCCAGTTCCTGCCTGTCCTCGCCCTTCTGGGGGCGGGGTCCGTCCTTGCCATCCAGGCCCCGATCAACGCCGCCCTCGCACGCGGCTTGGGCGACCCGGTCGTCGCGGCCTGCATCAATTTCTTCGTGGGCTTCCTCGTCCTGCTGATCGTGAACCTGATCCGGGGCAGCGGGCCACAGGACGGGGCCTTCACCCTCACCCCGCTCTGGGCCTTCGTCGGTGGGGCGCTGGGGGCCTGCTACATCGTCTCGCTCATCTGGGCGATCCCGCAGACCGGCGCGCTCACCGCCGCCGCCGCCACGATCTTCGCGCAACTGGCCATGGCCCTCATCCTCGACCGCATCGGCGCCTTCGGCCTGCCGGTGCAGGAGATCACATGGCCCCGCGTCGCGGGCCTCGCCCTCGTGATGTCGGGCCTTCTGCTCTCGCGCATGTGAAAAGGCCCGGCGGATCGCTCCGCCGGGCCCTTTCCAATCACGACACCCTCACTCCAGCCCGAGCAACCGCGCCGCCGTGCCGCCCGCGACCTTGGCGGTATCCTCCGCCGAAAGGCCGGTGCTGATGACATGTTCCACCGGGTCGTAATCGGCCATGTCATAGGGATAATCCGTCCCCATCACGATCTTGTCCGCCCCATAGACCTTCACGAGGTATTCAAGCTGATGGTTGCTGAAGACCACGTTGTCGAAATAGATCTTCCGCAGGTAATGCGTGGGCGGCTTGGGCAGGCCCGCATTGCAATCCTTCCGCGCGCCCCAGGCATGGTCGATCCGGCCCGAATAGGCGGGCAGGTATCCACCGCCATGCACGGCGAGGATCTTCAGATCCGGCAGCCGCTCCAGCGTGCCGGAGAAGATCAGGTGATGCAGCGCCACCGTCGTCTCCAGCGGGTTCCCGATCACGTTCGAAAAGTAGTAGTCGCTGAACCGCTCGCCCCCCGTGAATCCGTTCGGATGGATCATCACCAGCGCGCCCAACTCCTCGGCCTTCTGCCAGAAGGGGGCGAATTCCGGATCGGCCAGTTCCTTGCCGTTCACATTGGTCAGGACCTCCACGCCCTTCATCCCCAACTCGCCCATGCAGCGCGTCAGTTCCACCACCGCCTCGGCCGGGTCATGCAGCGGCACCGTGCCCAGCGCGGCCAGACGGTCGGGCCGCTTGCCCACCCATCCCGCCAGCCCGTCATTCACCATGCGCGACGCGACCACCGCATGCTCCACGGGGATATGATAGAAACATTGCGGCGGCGGCGGCGCGACAAGCTGGAAATCGATCCCCATCGCATCCAGCACCCGCATCCGGTCATCCAGATCGGTCATCGCAATGGTGCGGTCCTTGTCCTGTGCCATGTTGATCGCCCGCGTCTCGGCATTCGAATGCTTGACCATCGCGATCTTCATCGGGTCGCTGTGCGGGGCCACATAGGCCATCGCCTCGGGGATGAGCACATGCGCATGCATGTCGATCGTCCGGCTGTCCAGCCGCTTCTTCCCATCGGGAAAGGCCCGGCCCGCCGTCGGCCCATAGCGGTTGTGGCTGTCGCCGCGGTCGCGCGTGTCGATAACGGTATGCGTCATGTGCTGTCCTTGTCGATATCTGCAAAAACACCCCAGCGGTGCGCCGCAGCGGGCCACCGGTCAGGGCAGGAAGACGGGGCGGCCCGGTCAGGAACCGCCCCGGAAGGTCGTGCTTACTTGTTCGCCTCAAGCCATGCGGCGGCCTCGGCCTCCACCTCGGCACGGTCGAAATCATTGGCGGCCGCGATGTAGGTGTCGTTCAGGAAGGTGGTCACATCCACCTCCTGCGGCACCGCCCCCGACGAGACGAGGCGCGGCTGCAGCGCCGTCCAGACATCGGTCTGCAGGTCCCCAAGCCGCTCCGTCGTCGACACGTTCATCCCGATCGACATGTCAAGGAACAACTGGCCCGCCGCCTCGTTCTCCCATTCCGCCGGAACGCCCTTGCGCAGGGCCTGCGCCACCATCTCGGGGTTCACCTTCGCGACATACATCCCCTTCGACCATGCCCGGAGAAAGCCCTCCATCGCCGGCCGCTTCTCCTCCAGCGTGTCCACGCTGGCGGCAAAGGTGTTGGCGGGGCTGGCCAGCAGCTCCTCGGGCGTGATCAGCCGCACGTTGATCCCATTCGCGTTCAGCGCGATCCAGTCCGGCGCCGCGCCCGAGATGGCCGAAACCTGCCCGTCGCGGATGGCCGCAGCCAGCGTCGGGCCGCTTTCGCCCAGAACCACCGTCTCCACATCGTCGATGGACTTGCCCACCGCCGTCATCGCCGCCTGCAGGAAGGACCGGTCACGGTCCGACACGAGGCCCACCGTCGTTCCCACCAGATCGTCGACCGAGTCATATTCGCTGCTGTCCAGCACGCCGATGGCTTCGGGCGCGTTCTGCATCACCTCGTAGACGGTCGCGATATTCGCCCCGGCAAGCACGGCATTGATCGTCTCGACAGGGTCCAGCATCGCCAGATCCGCCTGCCCGTTCTGCACGAAGGCCACATAGGGGATCGAGGTATCCGAAGGCAGCAGGTTCACCTCGATGCCCTCTTCCGCAAAATATCCCAGTGCCTCGCCCACCACCAGCGGGAAGAAGTTGGTGGATCGCGGCAGCGGGTTGATCATGTTGACCGTGGTCATCTCCTGCGCTGCCACCGGCAGGGCCGTAGCCGCCAGCAGCGCGGAAACGGTCAGCGCCTTGAACGTCTTCATTTGGTCTCTCCTCCCATGTTGTTCTTTTCGTCCCTTTGGCCGCGGCGTGCCTTCCACGCCTTGGCCCTTGCGCGCGACACCGCAGACATGCGCGCTTCCCGACGCCAGAAGACGACCCTGTCGTCGAGCAATTCCATCCCGTAGAAAAGCAGCAGCCCCATCAGCGTCATGCTCAGCAGCGCCGCCAGCGACCCGGCCATGTCCAGCGCGAAGGACGCCCGCGCCATCAGCACGCCCACCCCCGCCGTAGCCTGCGCGAATTCCGCCACCACCGCCCCGATCAGCGCCGTTGTCAGCCCGATCTTCATCCCGGCGAACATCAGGGGCAGCGCCGCAGGCACCCGCGCCTTGAAGAAGACCTGCCTGTTGCTGGCCCCCAACGACCGGAACAGCTCCTCCCGGTCCGGGTCCATCTGGCGCAGCCCCGTCAGCGTGTTGACGAAGATCGGGAAGAAGCAGATCACCGCCGCCAGCGCGATCTTCGATCCCATTCCATAGCCGAACCACGCGATGATCAGCGGCGTCAGCGCGATCCCCGGCGTCACGTTCAACACCACCGCATAGGGCGAGACATAGCGTTCAAACCGCTCCGACAGCGACGAGAACAGCGCAAGAAGGATGGCCACCACCGCCCCGATCAGAAACCCGAAGACCGCCTCGCCCAGCGTGATGAAGAAATGCTCCCAGATCGTGCCCTTGATCACATAGAGGTTGGCGACGGCCGCCCCGATCTTGCTCGGGCGCGGGATCATGATCGACGTGATCCAGCCCTGCGCGACCGCCACCTCCCACAGCGTCAGCAGTGCGGCAAAGATCACCAGATGCGGCGCGATGCGCCCTGCCCAGTAGATCGCCCCAAAACCCGTGTCACGCATGGGCAAGCCCTCCCCGACGCGCGGCAAAGGCCCGCGCCCGCTTTTCCGTCATCCGCTTCAGCCCCGCTTCGTTCTTCCAGTAGGCGACATGGTGATCGACCATCTCCATCCCCTTGAAGATCAGGAACCCGATGGCCGTCAGCGTGAGGATGCAGGCAAAGGCCGAGGCCATATTCAGGTTGCGCGTATAGGTCAGGATAAGCGCCCCGATCCCCTGATCGCGCTGGATGAACTCCGCCACCAGAACGCCCGACAGCGCCGATGTCATCGCCAGCCGCTCGCCCGCCATGATCACCGGAATGGCATCCGGCAGCACCAGCTTGCGCAGCACCTGCATCTTGCTGGCCCCCAGCGACCGCATCAGCTCCATCCTGTCGCGGTTGACGTTCAGCACGCCCGACAGCGTGTTGATGAAGGGCGCGAAGAAACAGACCAGCATGATGATGGCGATCTTCGATTGCGGCCCGAACCCCAGCGCCGCGATCAGAAGCGGTGCCACCGCGATGCGCGGCGTGGCCTCCAGCACGATCACATAGGGTTGCAGGAACCGCCGCACCGTGGCGTTCATCCCCACCACCGCGCCAAGGCCCACGCCAAGGATCGACCCCATCGTGAACCCAGCCAGCACGAGGCCGAGCGACACATAAAGGTGATACCAGATGTTCCCCTGCGTCACATAGATCCGCCAGAACGACGCAAGGATCTCCAGCGGCGCGGGAAAGAACAGCGGGTCAAGAAACCCGGTCCAAGATCCCGCCTGCCACAGGGCCATCAAGCCAAGGAAAATCGCCGCATGGTTGGCACGCCGCCGCAATTTCAGGCGCGCAGCATCGGGCGTCATGGTTGCCGCCCCCACCATCAATGCGTCCCCAGGATGTCGCGCACCTCTGCCACCAGCGCGTTGAACTCCGGCGTCAACTGCAACTCCGCAGGGCGGGGCCGGGCAAAGGGCACCTCCACCATCTTCGCCAACCTTCCCGGTCGCGGCGTCATCACCATCACCTTGTCGGCAAGGAAGATCGCCTCGCCGATGTTGTGGGTGACGAAAAGCGTCGTGGCCTTCACTTCCGCCACGATCCGCATCAATTCGATGTTCAACCGCTCGCGCGTGAATTCGTCCAGCGCGCCGAAGGGTTCGTCCAGCAGCAGGATATCCGCCCCGGTCTTCAAAAGCCGCGCCAGCGCCACCCGCTGCTGCATGCCCCCCGAAAGCTGGCTGGGAAAGGAAAAGACGAAATCCTTCAAACCCACCATGTTGAGAAGTTCGATCGCCTCCTCCTCATCGGCCCCCGTGGGCTTGCGCACCATCTCGGTCGGCAACAGCACATTCTCCAGCGAGGTCCGCCAGTCCAGCAGCGTCGCCTTCTGGAACATCAGCCCCACGTCGCGGCGCGGCCCCTTCACCGGCTCGCCATGCACGGTAAGCGTGCCCGCCGTCCGCTCGATCAGCCCCGCCACCATGCGCAACAGCGTGGACTTGCCACAGCCGGACGGCCCCACCAGCGACACGAAATCCCCTTTCGGGATGTCGAAACTCGCCCCTTCCAGCGCCACGACCGCGCCATTGGCAAAGGTCTTCCCGACCCCCCGCCCCGAGATCACTATCCCGGCACCCTCGCCCCCTTTGGACATCTGGGTTTCAACCTCCCTCGCGATCATGTTCATTGTCGCCTCCGATCTCAGTCGGTATCTTCGTTTGTCTTTCTGATATCTCACCAATCAAAACAGACTTCCGCGCCTCTGACGCATACCCTGCACAGCTCACTCGGTGACGGCGCGGCTCCGCAATCCCCGCAGGATCGCCGCTTCGGACCACGCCGCATGGCGGCGTGAGGCAGCTTGCGCCCGCGCGGCGTCACGCGCCTGCAAGGCATCGATTATGGCGTTATGATCGGCCAAAGGTCGCGCCCACCATTCCGGATCGGTCGGACCGGACAGCGAGACGACGCACATCCGCTCATATCCCTCCATCAGCCGCGCCAATTCCGACGCAATCCGCCCGTTTCCGGACAGCCACGCCAATTCGGAATGGAAGGCGCGGTTATACTCCGCGAAGGCCCGCAGACTGGCCGTGTCCCCCTTCCGGAACCGGTCGAGCGCCACAAGGTCGCGCTCCGCCGCACGCTCCGCTGCCATGCGCAGCGCCGCCGCCTCCAGCACCTGCCGCAGGTCGATCAGATCCCCCGCATCCGCCATCGACACCTGCGCGACCCGGTGCCCCTGCCGCGGCGCGATCTCCACCAGCCCTTCACGCTCCAGCTTCTGCATCGCGTCGCGCACGGGCGATTTCGACGTGCCGAACCGCTGCGCCAGATCCTGCTCACGCAGTTCAGAGCCAGGCGCAAGGCGGCAGGAAAGGATATCCCTCCGCATTTCCTGAAACACCCTGTTCCGCGCCAGATTCACTGCATTCAGCCCTTCGTGATATATCACATACTCTTGCGACCCCGCCGCCACCCGTCAAGCCCCATTCACGCCCCGCCCCCGCCAAGGCGCACGGTTTCGCCGCTTGCCGCCGATTTCACCACCGCCTCGACCACCGCGATGTTCCCGATCTTCTGCGCATCGGTGAAGGCATAGGCCTCCTCCCCCAGGATCGCGCGGGCAAACTGCTCCAGATTGGCCCGCACCGAATCGGTCCACTCATAGGTCGTCACCTGCGGCGCCTCTCCCGTGACCTGCATCACAAGGGTCGATGGGCCGGGCGTGTCCGGATGCGTCTCGTTGCGATACTCGACCCAGGCCTTCGTGCCGAAGACAGCGAACCGCAGGTAAAGCGGCGTATAGAGGATCGCGTTCAGATAGGTCGTGACCCCGCTCTCATGCCGCAGCAGCGCGCTCACCACATCGCCATTCTCGCCCTCCAGCACGCGCCGCGCGGTCATCGCCTGCACCTCGGCCACCGGGCCGAACAGGTTCACATAGGCATCCGACAGGTGGATGCCCATCGCCGTCATCCCCGCCGCCGGGCTTTCCTTGGCGCTCCGCCGCCAGTCGGTCGGCGGCACGTTGATCAGCTTGTCATGGCTGAAACTCGACTCCGCATGCATGATCGTCCCCAGCGCGCCCGACCGCACCAGCCGCTCGATCTCCTGCATCGCCAGTTCGAACCGCCGCTCATGCCCAATGCCCAGCATCACCCCATGCTCGGCACAGACAGCGACACTTGCCTCCGCCTCCGCCCGCGTCAGGGCCAGCGGCTTTTCGCAGAACACATGCTTTCCCGCCCGCGCCGCAGCCGCGACCTGCGCGGTGTGCAGGCTGTTCGGCGTGCAAAGGACGACCGCATCCACCCCCGGATCGGCCAGCGCCTCGTCATAGCTTGCCCCAACCGGGATGCCATGCTCGGCGGCGTAATCCGCATGACGCTCGGGGAACAGGTCCACCGCCCGCACCACCCGCAACTCCCCGGAACCGGCAAGGCGCTTCGTGATGGTGCGCCCCCACCAGCCAAGGCCGACCACGGCCACGTTCAACATCGTCTCTTCCCTTTCCCCTTCCTGCCGCCCGCGCCCTCCTCCGCGGCGCGGGCGGCAGCCCCCCCTTTCAGCCGCGCCCGACATCCCCCGTCAGACCGCAGCCTTCGATCCCCGCCAGCGCGCAGATCTCATCCATGTCGCCTGTGTCGCCGCTCACCCCCACCGCGCCCACGATCCGCCCCGCCGCGTCGCGCAGCAGCACGCCGCCGGGGTTCGGCACGACCCGCCCGCCCGAGGCCATCGCCACCGCGTTGAAGAAGTTGGGGTTGTCCGCCGCCCGCCCGTGCAGCACCCGGCTCGGCAGGCCAAAGCCCAGCGCGCCATAGGCCTTGCCCGTGGCGATCTCGATCCGCAGGATACCGGAATTGTCGGCCCGCTTGGCCACCACCACATGCCCGCCCGCATCCAGCACGACGACGGTCAGGGGCTGCGCCCCCTTCTCGCGCCCTGCCGCCAGCGTGCCATCCGCGATCCGGTCCGCAATCTCCAATGTCAGCATCACGCCCCCTCCTCCGCCATCTGTGCCAGCACCGCGAACAGCGCCGCCGTGTCCTGCTTGTGCCGCCCCTGCGCCAGACCCGCCTCGTAATAGGGCACCGTCGCCGCCATGAGCGGGACGGGGGCCTCCACCGCCCGCGCCTGATCCATGATCAGCGCCACGTCCTTCATGTAGACGTCCATCTTCATCGTGGCCGGCTCATACCGCCCCTCGATCATCAGCGGCCCGCGCACCTGAAACATCCGGCTTGTCGCCGCGCCGCCTCCCGCGATGGCCTCATAGACCATCCGCAGGTCCAATCCCTGCCGCTCGGCGAACATCAACGCTTCCGCAGTGGCAAGGTTGTGGATCGATACCAGCAGGTTCGCCACCAGCTTCAGCTTCATCCCGTTGCCAAACGCACCGACCGTCCGGACATCCGACGCAATCGCCTCCAGCACCGGCCGCAACCGCGCACCCGCCTCGTCCGGGCCGGACAGATAGACGACCAGATCCGCCTTCTCCGCCTGTGCCCCCGTCCCCGATACCGGGCAATCCAGCAGCACCGCCCCGGCCTGCGCCATCTTCTCGCGCGCTGCCTCCTTCGCCGGGATGGGCAGCGTCCCCATCTCCGCCACCACCTGACCGGGCCGCAGAGAAGGCTCCATCGCCGACACCACCGCCTCCAGCGCCGCCACGCTGGGCAGCGCCATCAGGATGACATCCGCCCGCGCCGCCACTTCGGCGGGGCTGTCCACCGCCACCGCCCCCGGCAACGCGGCCAGCCGCGCCCGCGCCTCTGACACCGGGTCATATCCCACAACGGCAAACCCCTTGCGCGACAGGTTCCCCGCATAGGCCATCCCCATGATGCCCAGCCCGATCAACCCGACCGTGGTCATGCCGCCCCCAGAAAATCGCCCAAGGCCGCCGCAAAGGCCGCCGGGTTCTCCATGTTCGGCACATGGGCCGTGCCGGGGATTTCCGCGAAACTTGCCCCCGGCGTCGCCTCGGCCATCGCCCGCATCGCGGCGGGCGGCGCGCCCATGTCCTCCGCCCCCACGATGTAACGGACGGGAACCGTCATCCCCCCCAGATGCCGCAGGTAATCCAGCCGCTTCAACGCCCCCGCGCAACCCTCATAGCCGATGGGCGAGGTCGCAAGGATCATCGCCCGCGCCCGCTCCGGCACCGCAGGATCGGCGGCGGGCGTGAACCACCGCGCCAGCGTGCCCTCGACGACCGCCGCCATGCCGCCCGCACGGATCGTGGCTATCCGGTCATCCCAGCTTTGCACGAAGGGCGGCGGCGCATCGGCCCGCGCATCGCAGACCACCATCCGCCGCACCCGGCCCGGATGGGCAAGGCCAAGGCCCAACGCTGTCATCCCGCCCAGCGACAGGCCCATCACATCGGCCCGCGCCGCGCCAACATGATCCAGCAGGGCCACCATATCCGCCACCAGATCGTCGAACGAATATGGCCCGACCGGCGCCCCGCTCTGCCCATGCCCCCGCGTGTCATAGCGCAGTACGCGATGGGTCCGGGTCAACAGCCCGATCTGGTCATCCCACATGGTCAGATCGGCGGCCAGCGAGTTGGACAGCAGCAACCACGGCTTGCCCTCATCGCCATCCACCCGCGCCGACAGGGCCACGCCCCCGGCATCGACGGTGAACCGCGTCATTCCGCGGCCTCCGCCACCTTTTCGGCATCGTTGACGCGCGGCAGCACCTCTTCGGCCAACAGGCGCATGGAGGTGCGGGCCAGCCCCTCATCGGCCCAGTCATGCCCGGCATAAAGCAGCGTGCCGAACCGCCCCACCTCTTCGCGGAAGGCAAGCAGCTCGTCGGCCACCTTGTCCGGTGTGCCATAGCAGACCAGCCGATCCAGCACGTAATCCAGCGTCACGTCCTCGTCCGGCATGGACTGGTCTTCCTTGAACAGGTTGGCGCGCCCGTTCTTCTTCAGCTTCGTCAAAAGCTGGCGGTAATAAAAGACATAGGGGCTGTTCGGGTTGCGCGCGTAGTCGCGGGCCGTCTCCATGTCCTTGGCCACGAAGATCGACTTCGCCACCCGCCAATTGGCAAGGTCGGCCACCCGCCCCCCCTGCGCGCAGCCTTCCAGATAGCTGTCCTTGTGCGTCGCCACCCAGCGCGGCATCAGGAAGTTGGCCGAGATCGGATCCCACCCCCGCGCCGCCGCCGCCGTCACGCCCTTGGAAAACGGCGCGACCGCCGTCACCACGATGGGCGGATGCGGGCGCTGCAAGGGCTGCCCCACGATGCCCTGCCCGATCTCTTCCATGATCGTGCGTTCCGTCGTGATGTTCCAGAACCGCCCCTTCAACGCATAGGGCGGCTTCTCCCGCCACAGCGCCAGCACCATGTCGATGGCCTCAAGGAACATGGCGTTCCGGTCATTGTCGAGGTTCCCGAAGATCTCGGCATCCGACAGCAATCCGCCGGGGCTGATCCCGAAATTGAACCGCCCCTCCAGCAGATGGTCCAGCATGGCGATCTGCGAGGCCACATGCGCCGGGTGCGTGTTGGGCAGGTTCACCGTCCCGGTGCCAAGCCGCATCTTCTTCACCCGGTCCACCAGCGCCGCGATGAACACGACCGATGACGTGATGTTCTCCGCCTTGTCGGTCACATGCTCACCGACATAGGCCTCCGCGAAATCCAGCTCATCGGCCAGGACAAAGGCATCCCGATCCTCGCGCAGGCACTGCCGCCAGTCCTTGTCCAGCGGGTGGATGGGCATGGTGAAAAAGCCAAGTTGCATCTGAGACTCTCCGCTAAGCATCGGGACCCAAGGCTAGCGGGAAAGCGATATTCAGAAGAAACGATAATTTTCGATATGCCCCATCGCGCGGGATGATACCCTATCTGCGTGGGATCGATGCGATGATCTCATCCCATTGCCGCGCGCTGCGCCGGTACTCGGCCTCCAGATGGGCGATGAATTCGGTTGCCGCCGGGGTGGGCGCACGGCGGGCGGGTTCGATGATGGAATAACCCACCGTCAGCACCGGCCCCTCGATCGGATGCAGCCAGCGCAGCCGCCCCTCCAGATCCTTGCCGCAGATCGTCTGCGGCAGGATCGTCGCATAGTCCGAGCTTGCCACGAAATCCAGCGTGGCGATCATCGCATCCATCGCAAGGATGGAATTGACCTTCACCCCCACCCGCTCAAAGGCCTCGTCCAGCCGGTCCCGCCGCGCATTCCCCCGCAGCGGCAGCACAAGGTTCAAAGGCCCCATATCCGCCAGCCGCGCCGGTTCCAGATGCCGGAGCCTTCCCCCCGCGCGCGTGACCAGAATCTCCCGGTCCTCGCCCAGATCCCTTGCCCTTATGCCATCCCGCTCGGCACTGCGCGGCACCACGGCGAAATCCACCTCGCCCTCGGCCACCTTGTCCATCAGCACCGCCGAATAGGCCTCCACCACCGAAACCTCCACATTCGGATGCTCGGCCATGTAACCGCTCAGGACCGGCGCCAGCAGCCCCCGCGTGAAGGTCGGCATCAGCCCGACACGCAGCGGCCCGGTGATCTGCCCCGACAGATCGCGCAGCTCCAACCCCACCCGGTCCAGTTGCCGCAGCACCTCGACCGCCGTGGCATAGAGCCTGCGCCCCGCCAGCGTCGGCTGCACCCCCTTGGCCGACCGTTCGAACAGAACGGTCCCCATCGTCTCTTCCAGATTGCGGATCTGCACCGACAGGCCCGATTGCGTGGCATTCAAACGCCGCGCCGCCTTGTTGAACGATCCGTCCTCATAGATGCCGACAAAGGTGGCAAGCTGGCGGAAATTCATGGCTATCACCCTTCACGATGGCTGGGTAAAAATCTTATTGTTACTTGCGATCACTGTCTTGCCCTATCTTGCGCAGGTGCAGAACAGGCCAGACAGGAGCAGCACCATGCAGGTGGTGAACCCCGCGACATTGAACACCCCGCCCATGGGCGACCTCCGCACCCCCGATCCCGCGCTCTACCGCGACGTGATGGGGGCCTTTCCAACGGGCGTCACCGTGATGACTCTGGCCACCCCCGAAGGAACGCGCCTCGGCGTCACCGCCTCCTCCTTCAACACCGTCTCCCTCGACCCGGCCCTGATCCTCTGGAGCCTCGCGCTCAAGGCCCCCAGCCTTGCCGCCTTCCGCGCCACCGACCATTTCGCCGTCAACATCCTTGCCGACGACCAGCGCCACATCGCCCTGCAATTCGCCCGCCCGTCGGATGACAAATTCGCAGGCATCACCACCGAAACCGGCACCACCGGCGCGCCCCTCATCTCCGGCGCGCTGGCCCATGTCGAATGCCGCACCGTGGCCCGCCATCCCGGCGGCGACCACGAAATCATGGTCGCCGAGGTCGTCACCCTGCGCCGCCGCGACGGTGCGCCCCTCGTGTTCCAGCGCGGCGCCTTCCACGGCCTCATCCCCGCCTGACATCAGGCGGGGCCAACGGGCCGGGATCAGCCGCCGATCCGCGCCATCTCGGCCCCGTACCAATCGCCGATCTGCGAGGCGGTCATGAACTTGGCCCCTCCCTTCTCGCCGATGTAATCCAGCAGCCGTTCCAGCACGCCGATCCGATGCGGCACCCCGGTGATGTAGGGATGGATGGAAATCGCCATCACCCGCGCATTCTCTGCTCCTTCCGCGTGCAGTCGGTCATATTGCGCGATGCCACGGGTCAGGAATTCCTCGGCGCTGTGCTGTTGCAGGGCAAAGACTGTGATGTCGTTCATCTCCACCGTATAGGGGACCGTCGTCATCACCCCATGCGGCGTGTCGATCCGCTGCGGCAGGTCGTCGATGACCCAATCGGCCAGATATTCGACGCCCTCCTGCCGCAACAGATCCAGCGTCGCCTCCGTCTCGGTCAGGCCGGGGCTTTCCCAACTGCGCGGGCGGTATCCGCAGAATGCCTCGATCCGGTCCTGCGCGCGGCGGATCGCGTCATGCTGATCCTCCAGCTTGTGCATCGGCCCCTGCTCATAGCCATGGCCCATGAACTCCCACCCCGCCTCCAGCGCGGCCTCCACGATGCGCGGATAGCTGTCGCAGACTTTCCCGTTCAGGGCCAGCACCGACGGTATCCCGCGCGAGGTCAGCGCCTTGTGCTGCCGCCAGAACCCGGCGCGCATCCCGTATTCATGCCATGACCAGTTCGGCACATCGGGCAGCAGTGGCTGGCCCATGGGTGGCGGCAGCACCGTGCGCGGCATGGCCCGCGTGATGTTCCAATGTTCGACATTCACGATGATCCAGACCGCCACGCGCGCCCCGTCGGGCAGCGTCAGGCGTGGCCGGTCCGGCGCGGCGACGTAAGGGATACGGTCCGACAGGATCATGGGCATTCCATCCGTTATTGGCAGTCAGGGGGTAATGGACGGGGCGCGCCTGCCACAGGCCCGCGCGCCCCTGTTGCGGATCACTCGATCACGTAATCCACCGGCCAGTCATAGCCCGCAGCACTCACCGCCGCGATATAGGCCTTCAGCGCCTCCGATGCCGGCAGGCCACGGCTGTCGCCATCCGCTGCCATCCGCGCCGGGAAATCGGCCAGCGTCTCGGCCCAAGCCTGCCGCGCCTCGGGTGCCAACTCCACGATGTTCGCCCCGGCCTCGGCCAGACCCGCCAGACCCCGCTCCTGCGCAGCGTTCAGGTTTGCGCCGGCATTCGCCTCGTATTGTGCGCCCACCTCACGGATGATCGCCTGCACATCCTCCGGCAGCCGCGACAGCGAAGCGGAATTCATCGTCAGGACGTTCACCCCCATCGCGCCGAACCCGATCAGCGTGAAATTCGGCGCCGGCTCATGGAACTTGAACCCCAGATAGCCCGACGGGAACATGATCCACCCGGAATAGACCCCGGTCTGCATCGACATGTACCCATCCGGCAGCGCCGATTGCACCGGCACCGTCCCCGCCGTCTCCAGCCAAGGCAGGTTCGGCCCGGCCCCCGCGATCTTCACGCCCTGCAGGTCCTCCAGCGTGGACCACGGCTCCACCGTGCCGAGGTGATAGTTGTCCCAGCCATGCAGCCCCAGCAGAACCTGCCCGTAATCCTTCTCGAAGGCTTCGGTCAGGAAGGGCACCTCGTTGTAGACCTGCCGCACGGTCTGCATCGCCTGCACCGAATCCTGCGGCCCGAAAGGCGCGTAATAGGGGAAGTTGTGCACGAACAGCTTCGACGTCTCGAAGCACATGCAGAACCCGCCGATGTCCAGAAGGCCGCTCTGCACGGATTCGAACACATCCGCCACCCCGGCGATGGCCCCGCCATAGCCTTCGACGAATTCGATCTCGTGCTCCGTCTCTTCCGCCACCCGGCGCTTCACCTCGGGCACGAAGAAATCCGCCATGTCGTTGACATAGACAGTCGGCCCGTTCGGGTGCCCCGCCCCGATCCGCAGCGTGAACGTCTCCGCCGCCGCCGGAGCCGCAAGCGCCAGCGCCGCAACACCCAGCATCATCCCAGCAAAACGCGTCGTCATCCAGCAGTCCTCCCTTTTGCAGACAAGCGGAAGCGAAGGGGCCTCCCCGCCCCTGCCAGCCTCGCACCGCTTATTTATCGTTTGCTAAACGAAAGCATCTCCACACAGAATCGCTATCCGGTCAAGACTGAGATTCGCGGATTGGCAATCTTATTTATCGAACGCTAATTTGCTCTTGACCCGCTCCGATCTTGGATTAGCGTCCAACGCCATTGCGCATAGCGTCAGGGTCGGGGAGGGCTCCATGAACGCGAATATCACCCTCGCACGGGGGTTACATATCCTATCCTGCTTCTGGATTCTCGCGCTGGCCTTCACGGTCTGCGCCGATGCGCTGGGGCGCGGCCTCTTCAACGCGCCCGTGCCGGGAACCAAGGAAATCCTGCAAAATTCGGTGGTTGCGATCACCTTCCTGCAATTGCCCTTGGCCGTCTATTCCGGCTCCATGCTGCGCACGCCCATCCTCGTGGGTCTCCTTCCGCCCGTCCTGCGCCGCCTGATGCGCGTGCTGGCGGCCCTTCTGGGCGCCGCCCTCTTCGCCGCTCTCGTCGCAGCAAGCTGGCCGGAATTCCTCACAGCCTATCGCATTGGCGAATATGAAGGCGAGGGAGCCTTGCGCGTTCCGACATGGCCCGTGCGCGGCATCATCATCGTCCTCTCGGCCCTCACACTCCTTGCCTATCTGTGGATGATCGCCCTCGACCTCGCCGGTCGCCTGTTGAACGAAGAAGAGGCCGCGGGTGCCATCCGCGGCTCCGAACGCGGGGGGAATGCGTGATGGGTGGCGATATCGTTCTCTGGATGCTCGGCCTCCTGATCCTCCTGATCCTCGGGGGCTTCCACATCGCCGTGGCTTTGGCCGCCTGTTCCTTCCTCGGCGTCTGGCTGATGATGGGCAATCTCGACATCGCACTGTCGATCCTCGGCCTCACGGCCTATGAGGCGATCCGCAAGGACATCTTCGCCGTCATCCCGCTCTTCGTACTGATGGGCGATTTCATCTCGCGCTCCGGCGCGGCGGGCGACCTTTACCGCCTCTGCGACCGGGCGCTCCGCCGCGTCTCTGGCCGCCTCGCCATCGCCACCATCGCGGGCAACACGATCTTCGCCGCCGTCACCGGCGTCTCCATCGCCGCCGCCGCCGCCTTCTCGCGCATCGCCTATCCGGAAATGCGTAAGGCCGGCTACAAGCAAAGCTTCGCGCTTGGCGTCGTCGCCGGATCGGCCTGCCTCGGCATGCTGATCCCGCCCTCCGTGCTCCTGATCGTCTGGGCGATCCTGACGGAAATGAGCGTGGGCGCCCTCTTCGTCGCGGGCATCGTGCCGGGGCTGCTGCTCGCTGCCCTCTTCGCGGCCTATGTCATCATAGCGGCCAGCCGCAACCCCGCCATCGCGCCCAGCTTCGAGGCCCCCGCCACCCCGGCCAGCCCCGCCGAAAGGCGGTCGGAACTGGTCGGCGGCCTCGGCATCCTCGCCCTTGTCCTGCTGGTGATCGGCGGCATCTGGACGGGTTCCTTCACGCCCACCGAAGCCGCCGCCTTCGGCGCGGTCGGCGCGCTGATCATCGGCTTCATCAAGGGGATGCGCGGCAAGGAGTTCATGGACTCGCTCTTTCAGGCGGGCCGCACCACCGCGCCCATCATGATCCTGCTGATCACCGCGCAGATGTATTCCCGCCTCCTCGCCATGGGCGGCGGCGTCAACTACATCCAAGGGCTGTTCCTCGGGGCCGACCTGTCGCCCACGATGATCCTTCTGCTGATGGCGCTGATCTGGCTCGTCCTCGGGATGCTGATCGACTCCGTCTCGATCATCCTGCTCACCGTGCCGATCTTCGCGCCGCTGGCGATGGCCATGGGGATCGACCCGCTCGCCTTCGCGATCTTCGGCATCCTCGTGATCGAAGCGGGCCTCCTGACGCCTCCCTTCGGCATCCTCGTCTACACCGTGCGCGGGTCAGTGGGCGATCCCACAGCTACGCTGTCTAAGATCTTCACCGGCGCCACGCCCTATTTCCTCCTCATCCTCATGGCGGCGTTCCTCGTCCTGCTGATCCCGCCGCTCGCCAACTGGCTTCCCCGCGTCATGATGTGACGCGGGGCGCCCCCTGACCGTCGAAAGGGGAACCCCATGACCATCACCTACCTGAAACGCGGCAAGCCCGCCGACCAGCGCGCCGAAGACGACGCCGCCGTCCGTGCCACGGTCGAATCCGTCCTGTCCGACATCGAAAAGCGCGGCGATGCCGCCATCCGCGACCTGTCCGCGAAGTTCGACAAATACAGCCCCCCCTCCTTCCGCCTGACCCAGTCGGAGATCGACGCCGCCATCCAAAAGGTCGCCCCCCGCGACATGGAGGATATCCGCTTCGCCCAGGATCAGATCCGCCGCTTCGCCCAGGCCCAGCGCGCCTCCATGCAGGATATCGAGGTGGAAACCCTCCCCGGCGTGATCCTCGGCCACCGCAACATCCCCGTGCAATCCGTGGGCTGCTACGTGCCGGGGGGCAAGTTTCCTATGGTCGCCTCCGCCCATATGTCCGTGCTGACCGCCTCGGTCGCGGGCGTGCCGCGCATCATCGCATCCGCCCCGCCGGTCAAGGGTGAACCCCATCCCGCCATCGTCGCCGCCATGCATATGGGCGGCGCGCATGAAATCTACGTGCTGGGGGGGATGCAGGCCGTCGGCGCCATGGCCATCGGCACCGAAACGATCAAGCCCGTCGATATGCTCGTCGGTCCCGGCAACGCCTATGTGGCCGAAGCCAAGCGTCAGCTTTTCGGCCGCGTCGGCATCGACCTCTTCGCCGGTCCCACCGAAACCATGGTCATCGCCGATGACACCGTGGATGCCGAACTCTGCGCCACCGACCTTCTGGGTCAGGCCGAACACGGCTACAACTCGCCCGCCGTCCTCATCACCAATTCCCGCAAGCTGGCCGAGGCGACGATGGCCGAAATCGACCGCCTGCTGGCCATACTGCCCACCGCCGAAACGGCACGGGCAAGCTGGCGCGACTATGGCGAAGTCGTTCTTTGCGACACCTATGAAGAAATGCTGTCCGAGGCGAATTTCATCGCCTCCGAACATGTGCAGGTGATGACGGACCGCGACGACTGGTTCCTCGAGCACATGCACAGCTATGGCGCGCTCTTCCTCGGCCCGCGCACCAATGTCGCCAATGGCGACAAGGTGATCGGCACCAACCACACCCTGCCGACGAAAAAGGCGGGCCGCTACACGGGCGGGCTCTGGGTGGGCAAGTTCCTGAAGACCCACAGCTATCAAAAGGTCACGACGGATGAGGCGGCGGCCATGATCGGCGCCTACGGATCGCGTCTCTGCATGCTCGAAGGCTTCGTCGGCCATGCCGAACAGTGCAACATCCGCGTGCGCCGCTATGGCGGGCGCAATGTGGCCTATGGGGCGGCGGCGGAATGACCGCGCTGCCCCGCACCCCCTCCTTCCGCCTTGACGGGCGTCGCGCGCTGGTGACGGGGGCATCCTCCGGCATCGGCCTCGCCGCCGCCGCCGCATTGGCCGAGGCGGGGGCGCAGGTCCACCTCGTCGCCCGCCGCCCGGCTGAGTTGGAAACGCTCCGCGACGCGCTCCGCGCCACCGGCGCGCAGGCGGACGCGACCGCGCTCGACATCACCGATCTTGCCGCCACCGCCGCCATGGTGGCGGCCAGCGGCCCCTTCGACATCCTCGTGAATTCCGCAGGCCTTGCCCGCCATTCCCCGGCGCTCGACACCACGCCCGAGGATTACGATGCCGCCATGACCCTCAACCTCCGCGCGGCCTATTTCCTGACGCGCGAGGTGGCACGCGGCCTGATCGCCGCCGGAAAACCCGGCAGCCTGATCAATGTCAGCAGCCAGATGGGCCATGTCGGCGGCCCGGATCGTGCTGTCTATTGCGCCAACAAACACGCGCTCGAAGGGATGACCAAGGCCATGGCGCTGGAATGGGCGGCCCAGGGCATCCGCGTCAACACGCTCTGCCCCACCTTCATCCGCACGCCCCTTGCCGAACAGACGCTGAAAAACCCCGAACGCAAGGCGTGGATTCTGTCCAAGATCAAACTCGGCCGGTTGGGCGAGGTGGAGGATCTCATGGGACCGATCACCTTCCTCGCCTCCGACGCCGCCGCCCTGATCACCGGCACCCACCTGATTGTTGATGGCGGCTGGACGGCAGAGTGATCCGCCCGCATCACTGGGAAGGGGCGGTTGATCCCGCCCCACCCTCAGCGTGATCCTTGCCACAAGCTCCGGCCTTATCCGCGCCCGCGCGCGATGACCGCCCACTCCCCTCACCCCGCCGCGCCTGATCACAGCGCGCGCCTCAACGGCAGGGCAGCCCCGTAACACACCACCCGTCAGATCGTCCCAAGCGCCCGCAGCACCCGCTCCGGCGTGATGGGCATCTGCCAGACGCTCGCGCCCAGCGGGGCCAGCGCATCGTTCACCGCGTTCAGGATCGCCCCCGGCGCGCCGCCCGTCCCTGCCTCACCCGCGCCCTTCGCGCCAAGGACGGATGTCTTGGTGGGCGTCTCCACATGGGCCACCACGATATCCGGCATCTCGGCGGCCATCGGCACCAGATAATCCGCCATCGTCGTGTTCAAAAGCTGCCCCTCGTCGTCGTAAAGGCATTCCTCATACAGCGCCCCGCCGATCCCCTGCACCACGCCGCCGCGCACCTGTTCATCGACCAGCATCGGGTTGATGACCCGCCCGCAATCCTCCACCGCCCAGAACCCCAGCACCTTGATAAAGCCCGTGTCGGTATCCACCTCCACATAGGCCGCCATAGCGCCATTGGTGAAGACAAAGGGCATATCCGTCACCCGGTAATGCCGCGTCGCCACAAGTTCCGGCGCCAGGTCGGCAGGCAGTTCGTTCCCCCGGTAATAGACCGTGCGCGCCAGATCGGCCAATCCCATCCGCTCGGCCCCGGTCGCGGCATCCACGACGCGGCCTTCGCGGATATCAAGGCTCTCCACCCCCGCCTGCAACATGACGCCCGCCACCGCCAGCACCTGTTCCTTCAACGCATGGGCCGCCAGCAGCATCGCCTCGCCGCCGATCCCCGCCCCGCGCGATGCCCATGTGCCGCCGCCATAAGGCACCGTCGCCGTGTCCCCCGTCGTCACCTTCACCCGGCCGATATCGACGCCGAACACCCCCGCCGCGATCTGGGCAAGGATGGCATTCGTCCCCTGCCCCTGCTCCGTCACGGAAGACGAGATATGCAGCGCCCCCCCGGCATCCAGCCGCACCGTCGCCCCGTCCTGACTGGCGATCGGCGCACCGCCCACCCCATAGAACATGGGCGAAGGGTTCGTCACCTCCACCATCGACAGGATGCCGATGCCGCGATGCACCCCCCGCGCCCGCGCCGCCGCCTGATCGGCCCGCAGGGCATCATAGCCCATCACCTCCACCAGCTTGGCCAGCGTTTTCTGATGCGACAGATCATCCAGCTTCATGCCCGACGCCGAGGTCATGGGATAGGCGTCATCCGCGATCAGGTTCCGCTGCCGGATCACCACCGGGTCCATCCCCGCCGCCCGCGCCGCCTCGTCCAGCAGACCGTCCGCCACCGCCATGGCGATGGGATGCCCCACCGCGCGATACTGGCACATCAGGTTCTTGTTCTGGAACACCACCCGCCCGCGCGCGCGATACGCCTCCATCCGATAGGGCGCCCCGGTAAGGTTCAACACCTGATTGCATTCGATGGCCGAGGTGCGGGGATACATCGAAAACGGCCCGATCCCCGTCAGATCGTCGATCTCCAGCCCCGCGATGCGCCCGTCGGGATGCAAGCCGATCCGCCCCGTCACCACATGGTCGCGGGCATGGATGTCGGTCTGGAAACTCTCCATCCGGTCCGCCACGAACTTCACCGGACGGCGCAGCAGCCGCGCCGCCGCCCCCACCGCGATCTCGTCGCCATAGGTGTGGATCTTGATCCCGAAACTGCCGCCCACATCGTTTGCGACGATGCGGATATTCTCCTCCGGTATCCCCAGATGCCGCGACAGGATCACCTGCATCATATGCGGGGCCTGCCCCGAATAATGCATGGTCAGCCGATCCTCCGCCGGATCATACTCCATCACCGTCGCGCGGGGTTCAAGCGTGACACCCGTATGGCGGCCAAAGCGGAAGGTCCGCTCCACCACCGTCACCCCCGGCGCCGCCATGGCGGCGGCCATATCCCCCGTCTCCACCCGCCGCTCCCAGGCCAGGTTCGAACCGAATTCCGGGTGGATCACCGGCGCATCCGGCAACAGCGCCTCTTCCATCCGCACGGCGGCGGGGATCGGCTCATACTCCGCCTCGATCCGCTCCACCGCATCCTCCGCCTCGGCGCGGGTGGCGGCCACCACCATCGCCACCGGCTCCCCCTGCCAGCGCACCACATCCACCGCCAGCGCGTGCTGCGGGGCCGACCGCAGCCCCGCCAAATGGGTCAGCACGCCAACCCAAGGCGTCACATGCGCCGCCATCTCGGCCCCTGTCCAGACCGCCAGGACACCGGGCATCGCCCGCGCCTCCGCCACGTCCAGCGATACGATCCGCGCATGGGCATGGGGGCTGCGTAGGAAGGCCGCATGAACCATGCGCGGCAGTTGGATGTCATCGACATAGCGCCCCCGCCCCGCCAACAGCCGCGCCGCATCCGCGCGCGGCTCGGCTTTGCCGATATAGCGGTTGGGACGGTCGAAGATCGTCGCAGGCCCCGTCATTTCCCCGCCCCCCCGATCACGTCGCAGACCGCATCCACGATGGCCTGATAGCCCGTGCAACGGCAGTAATTCCCCGACAGATGCGCCCGGATCGCCGCGCGATCCGCCCCCCCGCCTCCTTCGATATATTCCAGCGCCGAGGCGATCATCCCCGGCGTGCAGAACCCGCATTGCAGCGCATTCCGCGCGGTGAAGGCCGCCGCCAGTGCCGCCGACCGCCCGCTATCGGCCAGCCCCTCCACCGTCACCACCTCGCAGCCCTCGGCCTGCACGGCCAGCATCAGGCAGCCCCGCACGGATACGCCATCCACAAGGATGGTGCAGGCCCCGCAGACCCCATGCTCACAGCCCGCATGACTGCCCGTCAGGCCCAAATCGTTCCGCAGGAAATCCAGCAGGTTCCGCCGCACCGGCACATCGGCCCGCACCTCTTCGCCATTCACCCGGCAGGTCAGCCGCGCCGTCCCCGTCACCACAGCCGCCGTCATTGCACCGCCTCCGCCCATGCCCGCCGCAGGGCCACACCCGCCAAATGCCGCCGCATCTCGGCCGAGGCATGGATATCCCCCGCGAAATCAATCTCCCCCAGCGCCGCAACCGCCCGGTCCAGCGCCGTGCCATCCCCCACCACGGCCCCGCGCAGCGCCGCCTCGGCGGCACCTGCGCGCAAGGCCCGGTCGGCCACGCCGAACAGCGCGATCCGCGCCTCTGTCATCCGCCCCTCCGCCACCGCAACGGCCAACGCCGCACCGGCCAACGCGAAATCCCCATGCCGCCGCCCGATCTCATGGAACCCGCAGCGCAGACCGCCCGCCTTCGGCACCTCCAGCGCAACGATCAACTCCTCCGGTTCCCGCGCGGTGTCATAATGGCCAAGGAAGAACTCCGCCGCCGCCACCCGCCGCTCACCGGCAAGGCTCTGCAACACCACCTCCGCCTCAAGCGCCAGCAGAACCGCAGGCGCCTCCGCCGCCGGGTCCGCCAGCGCGACCGACCCCCCGATCGTGCCCCGGTTGCGGATGGCCGGATGCGCGATCTCGGGCAAGGCGCGCGCCAGAAGCGGCACCTCCGCCGCGATCACCTCCGAGGCCATCAACTCCGCCCAGCGCGTCATCGCCCCGATCACCAGCCGGTCGCCCGCGTCGCGGATGCCCCGCAACTCCGCGATCCCGCCCAGATCGACCAGCACCTCCGGTGCCGCCACGCGGAAATTCATCATGGGCATCAGGCTCTGCCCCCCGGCAAGGGCCATGGCCCCCCCCTCGCCCTCGGCCAGCGCCCGCAGCGCCTCCTCCAGCCGCCCCGGTCGCCGATACCCGAAATCCGCCGCCTTCATGCGCCCTCCCCGGCCGGGGACCACCCGCAGCCCTCCTGCCGCGACGACTCCCCGTTGTTTATCGACCTATAACTTAACCGCCGCGCAACATCTGGCAAGCCCGTTTCCACCCCCGGAAACGGGCCAGCCCTTCGGTCAGGTCGGAACAGGTTCAGCCGCGCTTCGCCGCCAGCCCATGCAGGAAGGCCGCCACCGCATCCGCGATGACCTGCGCCTTGTCGGCCGAGACGCAGCTTTCATAGATCAGGTCGCGCACCCCGTAATAGAAGATGCCCCCGTGCATGACCCAGGCGAATTCCACCTCGTCATCGCGCGGCGCGGCCTCCGGCAACCCCGCCTCGGCCCGCGCCTCGCGCACGATGGGTTCAAGGATGCGCTGCCGCACCAACTGCATGTAGCGGCGGTTGATATCCACGCCCTTCAACCCTGAAAGCAGATAGATGCGCATCCATTCCCGGTTGAAGATCACATCCGTATAGGCGTTGTAGAACTCGTTCAGCCGATCCTCCAGCCGCCGCGACCGATCCCCGATCAGCCCGGCCCATTCCGACCGCCACCGGTTCACATAGACCGTCTCATAGACCTCATGGATCAGGTCTTCCTTGCTGGGGAAATAGCGGTAGAGCAGCGGCTGCGTCACGCCCAGCCGCTTGGCCAGACCGCGCGTCGAACTCTCGAAACCCTCCTCGGCAAAGAATTCCACCGCCCGCGTGACGAATTCCTGCCGCCGCTCGTCCGAAGGCAGCCGCCGCCTGCGCGGCCTCTCCGCCCCTTCCGGCCGTTCATCCTTCATCGCACCACACCCTTCCGCACAGACCGCACAGGCCACCTTTTATCATTTGATAACAAATTCCGCCCCCACCCGGCAAGTTTCGGGGAAAGTTTCCCATCCGCCGCCCCGCCCCCATTGACGCGCCCTCCGTTTTATTTTTCAGTCGATAAATAACGCCGGACGACAAGGGGAGGATGGCCATGGCGAAATACACCCGCGACGATATCTACAAGGCCGCTAAAGAGCTTTCGAATTGGGGCCGCTGGGGGCCGGATGACCAGATCGGCACGCTGAACAACATCACGCCCGAAGATGTGGTCCGCGCGGCGGGCCTCATCCGCAAGGGCAAGACCTTCGCCCTCGGCCTGAACCTTAAGGAGAAGATCCAGTCCGGCCTGTTCGGCGGGCGCTGGAACATGATCCACCAGATGCTCGCCACCGGCACCGATGCCGTCCATGGCGCGCAGGATGGTGACGGGCAGAAATACCTCCGCTACGCCGATGACGCGATCAACCTGCCCTGTCAGGGCTCCACGCAATGGGACGCGCTCTGCCACATCTTCCTCGACGACAAGATGTACAACGGCTACCCGGCCACCGATGTGACGGTCGCCGGTGCCGCCCGTCTCGGCATCGAACATGTCCGCGACAAGATGGTGGGTCGCGGCGTCCTGCTGGACATCGCCCGCTGGAAGGGGCTGGACAGCCTGCCCGACGGCTATCCCGTCACCAATGCCGATCTCGACGGCTGCGCGGCGGCGCAGGGCGTTGAAATCCGCAAGGGCGACTTCGTCATCATACGCACCGGCCATCAGGAACGCTGCCTCGCCGCCGCCGACTGGACGGGCTATGCCGGCGGTGACGCCCCCGGCCTCGCCTTCGAGACCGCCTATTGGATCCGCCAGCACGACATCGCCGCGATCTGCGCCGATACTTGGGGCTGCGAGGTCCGCCCCAACGAATGCGACGAGGCGAACCAGCCCTGGCACTGGGTCGTCATCCCCGCCATCGGCATTTCCATGGGCGAAATCTTCTACGTCAAGGAACTGGCCGAGGATTGCGCCGCCGACGGCGTCTACGAATTCTTCTTCACCGCCCCGCCCCTGCACATCCCGGGCGCGGCAGGCTCTCCCATCAACCCGCAGGCAATCAAATGACCCTCATCCTCTGGGGCCGCGCAAGCTCGGCCAATGTGCAAAAACCGCTCTGGGCGCTGGCCGAACTGGGCATCCCCTACGAACACCGCATCGTCGGTGGCCGCTACGGCGGCACCGACAGCCCGGAATTCGCGGCCCTGACGCCCACCCGCAAGGTGCCGGTCCTGCAGGACGGCCCCCTCGCCATCTGGGACAGCCATGCCATCCTGCGCCATCTGGGGCTTTATCACGCGCCCAAGGGCCATGCCCTGTCGCTGGCCACACCCGCCGCCATGGCCGCGTCGGACTCATGGCTCGACTTCACCGCGACCGTGCTGCAACCGCCCTTCATCCGGCTGTTCTGGCAACTGGTCCGCACCCCTGCCGATCAGCGCAGCGTCCCGGCACAGGAGGCGGCGAAGAAGGACATCGCCGCCGCGCTGACCGAACTCGCCCGGGGGATCGATGATCAAGGCCGCCTCGCCGGTGCCGATTTCAGCATGGCCGACGTGGCGGCAGGCAGCCTGATGTATCGCCTGAACGACCTTGCCCCCGACCTGATCGCGGCCGAACCCAAGGTCGCCGCATGGGTCGCGCGCCTTCAGGCGCGCCCCCACTGGCAGGCCCATATCGCCACCAGCTACGAAGAACTCCGCGTCTGAACCGGACGCGGGGGGGGCCGCATCCGGCCCCCCGCACCCCCTCCTCAATCCACCATAACCGCCGTTTCGCGCATGATCGCGTCCAGATGACGGTTGTTCGCGCCATCCGCATTCCCCCCCGGCGGTTCGTCGAAGAGATAGGTTCCCAGCCGCCGCGACCGCGACCACGCCTTCTCGGCCTCCGGCACCCGTTCGGCGGAATAGGCCGCCAGCGCCGCCGCCACATCGCCCGCCCCGTCCAGATGCCGCGCCAAGGCCAGCGCATCGCAGGCGGCCTTGGTCACGCCCATCCCCACATGGGGCCGCGCCACGCAGGCCGCATCCCCGGCCAGCGCCACCCGACCCTCCGCCATCACCGGCGAAACATGATCATAGATCGGCGTGAAGAAAGGCCGCTCGCTCACCCGCAGGATCTCGACAAAGGGCCGCGCCAGCCGCGCCTCCGCCTCGGCCTTCATCGCCGCCACCACATCCTCGCGCACCAAGGGCGGCGGGATCGACACGGAATGCAGCACCCCCGCGCCATCCGTCAGCATGTCGCGCAGACGGCCCGCCTCCACAGGCATGTACCAGACGAAATTATACCGCCGATGCCCCGGTCGCAGGTCATTCTCCACTCCCGCGATAGGATATCCCACGAACTGCCCGCCCGTCGGCAGATGGAACCCGAAATGCGGGAACACCTCGTCGCGCACCTGCGCGGGCAGATCGGCCTCATGCGCCAGCGTGCGCCAGACGACATAGCCGGAATAGACGGGCTGCACCTCGGGCAGCATCTGCCCCCTTATCGCCGACCGGAACCCGTCCGCCCCCACCAGCACATCACCCCGCGCCTCCGACCCATCGGCAAAGCGCAGGGTCACACCATCCGCGTCCTGCGCATAGCCCGTCACCCCCCGGTCAAGGTGATGTGTCCCCTCCGGCATCAACCGCCGCAGCCCCCTATGAATGCGGTCCCAAGACGTCACCACCTGCGGCAGGCGCATCCGGCCCACCTCGCGCCCCGCCAGATCCCATGTCACCCGGTCCTCCACCGCAACGCCCAGATCGGACATGTCCACGCCCACCGCCTCCAGCGCCGCGTTCAGCACGTCATGCGTCACGATCCCCGCCCCGCGCCCCGACAGCTCCACCGCCGTCCGCTCGAACACCTCCACCTGCCAGCCGCGCCGCCGCAGCGCCGCCGCCACGAACAGCCCGCCGATGGATCCGCCACAGACCAGCGCCTTCCCCGTCATCCCGTCCCTCCCTTTCCTCTGGCCACACACTATTTATCGCACTATAAATAAGAAACCAGAGACAAGAAGCAATGTCCAACCGGAGAATGCGATGACCGCCCCTCAGACCACGGCCTTCGAAGGCCCGCACTGGACCCCCACCCTTCTGGCCGAACTCGAGGAAGGCCGCAGCAATGGCCGCGTCGGCAGCCGGATCGTGTCGGAAAGCGACCGCGTCCGCGTCTGGCTGATCGAATTGCAGCCCGGCGAACGCCTGCCCTTCCACACCCATGTGCAGGATTACTTCTGGACGGCCACCACGCCGGGCCGCGCCCGCTCGCGCTATTCCGACGGGCGGGTGGCCGAGGTGACCTATGAACTGGGCGACACCCGCCACTTCCATTTCGAAGCGGGCGAGTCGATGACCCATGATCTGGAGAATATCGGCGACGGCGTCCTGTGCTTCACCACGGTGGAATTCTTCGGCAGCGCCAACCCGCCCCTGCTCTGAGTCGCCCGCGCGGCACGGATTGGTTAACGCCCTTTTCCGCCGCCGCGCGTATGTACAGTTTGCGGCACAGAATACGGCACAACTCGCGGAACGGTCCCGTCAGGGGCAACCCCTTGAAAAGGCCAAGGGTTAACCCACAGCGCGCTGCCCCGGAAACCCCCGCCGTCACCGCAGGCAGACATACTTGATCGCCCGCCGGTGGTAGGTATAGGCGATGTGCAGCGCCCCGTCCGGGCCGGGCAGGATCGACGGATAGGAATATTCCTTGTTCAACCCGTCCTTCGAGTTGTTCGTCAGGCAATAGCCGCTCCCCTCCTCCAGAACCCGCCGCTCGGGAAAGCTCGCCCCGTCATCCGATGACAGTGCCAGAACCAGCGGCGCGCGCGGCACGCCCCAAACCGCCCCACCGCCCGTCGCGCCGCCCGAGGCTCCCTCCTCCCCCTCGATCTCGTCATAAAGCGAGGCCCGCCGCTGATCCGACATCGCGGCATTCACAGGGTTGCCCACCAGCGCCACCCGCCCATCCGCCAGACGCACCGCCTGTACCGAGGAATTGTTGTTCGGCAGGTCCGTATCCCCCGGCGTAGACCATGTCAGACCGCCATCCCGCGACAGGCTCCGCCGCACGCAACGGGCAAAGCGGTCCCGGTAAAAGGCAGGCATCACAGGGCCTTGCGCGGGAACCGGGTTCATATGCACCGCCCCCAGACTGTCCGGCACATCCCGCGCCTCCCATGTCGCGCCACCATCCCGCGACACCAACATCACCGCCCCGTCAAGCGACCCGTTCCACCGCCCTTCCGGCGGCGTCACACAGCGGAAACCGGGCAGCAGCCACTCGCCCCCCGGCCCGATCAGCGGCGGCTGCCGCACGAATATCCCCTTGAACTCACCCAGCCGCGCCGCCGCGCCAAAGCTCCGCCCCCCGTCTCGCGACCGCCTGAAATGGATCTCGCATTCATCCTGCCGCCCCCCGGGTTGCGAGGTGTGGAACAGCCAGACATCGCCATCGGGTGCCACGAACAGCACCGGGTTCTGTTCCGACCGGTCCGCCCGGTCGCTCAGCCGCTCCGCCTCGCTCCACTGTGCCGATCCGGGTGCCAGCCGCGACATCCAGACAGAGATATCCCCCATCCCCTCCATCGTGCCACCGAACCAGACGCAGGCCAGCGTGCCATCCGGCAGCCAGCACAGGTTGGCCGCGTGATTCTGCACGCAGGGCGATGGCAACATCGCCTCCACCCGGTCGCCCTCCACCGCATGGAGCCGCAGGTGGCCGTCCATGTAACCTTCTGTTTCCGCGGGTGAAAGCTCACCCGGACGCATCGCCCGCATCATCTTCGCCGCCCTCAGCATCAACCCTTTGGCAATGAATTCAGCCGATGAATCCCTGACCGCGCAAGACTCAAATTACAAGTTGTCAAAATGCGGATCGACCACCATCAAGACAGATTCAGACACAAAATATTGTTTTTAATTCATTTTTAACTTCTCCCTTTCCCGGCAAACAGACAGACGGCAATCTTTTATTAACAAGTTGACATGATACCCCGAAGCTGTTCCATTTTCCCCGCAGACACCCGGACCGGAGGAGTCGCCATCGTGGCGCGGGCCGTCGGCATACCGTTTGGGAGGGAACCAATGAAAACCAACAAGGGAGAGCGCAGCGGCCTGACGCGTCGTGGCGCATTGAAGCTTGGCCTCGGCTCTGCGGTCGCCATCGCGGCCTTCGGCCCCGGCGCACGCATCGTCATGGCGCAGGAGGGGCAGGTCCTCAAGGCGATCAACCCCGCCTTCTCGCAGGACTGGTCGCCCCTGCGCGGCGGCGGCGTGCCCTATCGCTGGAACTCCGTCTGGAACGCCAGCGCCATGTATTTCAACGAAAAAGGCGAAATCCAGCCCTATGTCCTGACGGAATGGACGCCCTCGGCCGACTTCCTGACCTGGACGCTCAAGGTCAACCCCGACGCCAAATTCGCCGATGGCAGCGCCATCACGGCGGGCGACGTCAAAGGGTCGTGGGAACTCTCGGCCATACCCGGCACTCAGAACCAGCGCATCGATCAGGTGCTGGCGGGCGTCGCGGGCTATGGCGCGGTCAAGGACGGCTCGGCAACCGACATTTCGGGCATCGTCGCCAATGACGACGCGACCCTCACCGTCACCCTCGCCGCGCCCGACCCGATCTTCTTCCAGCGTCTGGCCAACCACATCGCCCCGATCGTCAAGGTCTCGGTCGCCCGCGGCGCCGACGGCAACGAGGTGCCGGATTTCTTCCTCGCCGCCAATGGCGCGACCTCCGGCCCCTTCATGCTCGACTCCGCCAATCTCGACACCGGCGAACTTGTCTGGCTGCCGAACCCCAATTTCTTCGGCCCCGCCCCGAAACTCGCCCGCATCGAACTGACCGCGGTGGAAGACAACGTCACCGCCACCCAGATGCTGGCTTCGGGCGAATATCAGGCCCATACCGAACTCGTCACCTCCACCATCGTGCAGGACCTCGGGCCGGAATTCGCCGCCGGGCCGGAAATCCCGACCTCGCAGCATTTCTGGTTCAACACCGCCCGCGCCCCGATGGACGACCCCAAGGTGCGCGAGGCGCTGATCCTTGCCGTGGATCGTGACGGCCTGATCAAGGCCTCCTTCCCCGATGGCCCGCACCAGAAGACCGACAGCGTGATGAACGCCGTCCCCGGTGCCGATGACCCGGCCTTCACCCCCTACCCGTTCGATCCCGAACGCGCCAAGGCACTACTGGCTGAATCGAGCTATGGCGGCCCGGAACGCCTTCCCAAGATCATGTTCGTCGGCATCTCCAGCCCCGCGAACGAGGCGGCGGCGCAATACATCGCCGAACAGTGGCGGCAGAACCTCGGCATCACCGCCGTCGACATGAAACCCCAGCAGGATCAGTATTCCGGCCCCGACCAGAACGCGATCCAGATCTTCCGCGACGACGTCGGCACCCGCGTCCCGGATGCGGCAAGCTATCTGGCAGGCTCCATCGCATCCAGTTCCGGCAACGCCACGGGCAAGATGTCCTACAAGAACGACAAGGTGGATGCCCTCATCGCCGAGGCCCTGACCAAGCCCTCGGACGACCCGGCCCGCATCGCCCTCGCGCAAGAGGCGCAGCGTCTGTTCCGCGACGATTTCTGCTTCATCCCGTGGTACAAGCAGACCATGTCGCGCTGGGCTTCGGCCAATGTCGCTGGGATGGAAAAGAACCTCGACTGGCAGGTCGTGGCCCCTTGGGCGATCTCCATCGCCTGAGCCTGAAACGACAGCGCGGCGGGCAAGGCCGGTCCTTGCCCGCCCCTTTCCGCATCGGATGCCGCCTCGATGATCCTCTACATCCTCCGCCGCCTTTTGCTGTGGATTCCCTCGGTCATCCTCGTGATGCTGGGCGTCTATGCGCTGGCCTTCTACGGGGCGGGCGACCCGATCAAGCTGATCTTCCTGCGCGCCCCCGGTGACGTCGCCTATGACCCCGTCAAGATCGAGGCGATCCGCGAACAGGCGGGCCTCAACCAGCCCTTCCTCGTACAGTTCGGCAACTACCTGTTGAACCTCGTGCAGGGCAATTTCGGCAACTCCCTGTTTTCAGGCCGTTCCGTCTGGGCGATGATCTCTGCCGCGGCCCCCGTCTCCTTCCTGCTCGGCCTCATGGCGATGGTCGTGACCGCCCTCGTCGCCATCCCGCTGGGCATGATTGCGGGCATGAACCAGAACAGCCGCATCGATTACCTGATCCTCGGCTCTGCGGTCACGCTCTGGGCGATCCCGGCCTATGTCGCGGGGCCGCTCCTCATGGTGATGCTGCTGGCAATCCTGCCCGACGGCGCGGTGCCCTATGGCTGGGGCGGCCTCTTCTCGGTCAAGATCATCCTGCCGCTCATCGTGCTGTCCTTCCAGCCTATCGCCCTGATCATCCGCCAGACCCGCGCCGCCGTGATCGACGTGATGACCGAGGATTTCGTCCGCACCGCCCGCGCCAAGGGCGTGCCCGAACATGTCGTGGCGCTCCGCCACATCCTGCGGCCCGTGCTGACCCCGGTGGTCACGCAACTGGGCCTGATCATGATCACCATCGTCAATGGCGCGATCTTCGTCGAACTCGTCTTCGGCCTGCCCGGCCTCGGGCGGCTGACGGTGCAGGCGCTGATCAATTCCGATTATCCCGTCATCCTTGCGGTCACGCTGATCGGGTCCTTCCTCGTCATGGCCTCGAACCTGCTGGTCGACCTGCTCTATCCCGTCCTTGACCCGCGCGCGACCGATCCCAAGGGGGCAAGGCTGTGACCGCTGGACCCGTGATCACCCCCACCGATGACCGCCCCACCAGCCTGTGGAAGGACGCATGGCGCAGGCTGCGGCGCAACCGCCTTGCCGTGGCAGGGCTTGCCATCCTGATGCTACTGGTCTTCGTCGCGGCCTTCGGGCCATGGCTCACGCCCTATGATTTCCTCAGCCAGAACCTCGACGCCCGCAACCTGCCCCCTTCCCTCGCCCATCCCTTCGGGACCGATGACCTTGGCCGGGACGTCCTGTCTCGCGTGATCTACGGCGCGCGCACGGCCTTCCTAGTGGCGGTCCTCGTCACGGCAGTGGCGCTGTTCATCGGCGTGGTCCTCGGGGCCATCGCGGGCTTCTACGGCGGGCGCTTCGACAAGGCGCTGATGTGGGTCACGGACATGACGATGTCGGTGCCGCAACTCCTTCTCGTGGTGGTGATCAACGCCTCTCTGAAACAACCCATCACCCTGTGGATGGAGGCCCGCTACATGGAGACGATGAACCCCATCTACCGCAACTCGGCCATCATCGACTTCGTGCTTGTCTTCGGCTCCATGGCGCTGATCTCGTGGCCACCCTATGCGCGCCTCGTCCGCGCGCAGGTCCTGTCGATCCGCAACCGCCCCTATGTCACGGCGGCCCGCGCCCTTGGCCTGACGAACCGGATCATCCTGATGCGCTACATCCTGCCCAATGCGGTGGGCCCCCTGATCGTCGCCGTCTCGGCGGGCCTCGGCACCGCGATGGTGCTGGAAAGCGCCTTCTCCTTCCTTGGCATCGGGGTCAACCCGCCCACGCCAAGCTGGGGCAACATGATCTCAGACGGCCTTCGGGTCTGGACCAACTACCCCCATCTGCTGCTGGCCCCCGCCGCCGTCCTTGCCATCGTCACCGTGGCCTTCAACTTCCTCGGCGACGGGCTGAACGACGCCCTCAATCCCAAGGGGCAGAAATGACCGCCCTTCTCGACATCAACGGCCTGACCATCGACATCGACCGCGACAGCGGCCCCGCCCGCGTCGTCGACGGCATCGACCTTTCGATCCTCGAAGGGGAATCCCTTGGAATCGTGGGCGAGTCCGGCTGCGGCAAAAGCCTGACGATGCTGTCGCTGGTGGGCCTGCTGCCCAATCGCATCCGCGCCACCGGGGGCACGGCGCATTTCGCCGGGCGCGACCTGCTCCGCCTCTCACCGGCCGAGCTGCGCAAGATCCGAGGCGCGCAGATCGGTTTCATCTTCCAGGACCCGATGACCAGCCTGAACCCCGTCATGCGCATAGGCGACCAGATCGCCGAGGCGCTGATCTACCAGACGGGCCTGGACAAGCCCGCTGCCATGGCCAAGGCGGGCGACCTTCTGGAACTGGTCGGCATCCCCTCGCCGCGCGAAAGGCTCATGGCCTATCCGCACGAACTCTCGGGCGGGATGCGCCAGAGGGTGATGATCGCCATCGGCCTTGCCGGTTCCCCCCGCCTCCTGATCGCGGACGAACCGACCACGGCTCTGGATGTGACGATACAGGCCCAGATCGTCGATCTGGTGCGCGACCTGAAGGACAGGCTCGGCATGTCGGTGGTCTGGATCACCCATGACCTCGCCCTCATCGCAGGTCTGGCCGACCGGATCGCCGTCCTCTATGCCGGAACCGTGGTCGAGGATGCGCCGGTCGACCTGATCTTCGAACGCCCCACGCATCCATATACGCGCGGCCTCCTCGCCTCTCTGCCCACCCTCACCGACAGGCCCATGTCGCGCCTTCCCTCCATCGGCGGCACCCCGCCGGAACCGGGCCGCCGACCCGCAGGTTGCCCCTTCGCCCCGCGCTGCACCCTCGCCGTCGCTGCCTGCCAGACCGAGGTTCCAAGGCTGCGCCCCGTCGCTGGGTCCGACCCGCGCCACCGCGCCGCCTGCTTCGTCACCGCCAAGGAAGGGGCCGCCGCATGACTGCCCCCCTCCTCTCGGTGCGCGGCCTGCGCAAGGAATTCCCCGTCCGCCTCGGCGCCTTCGGCGACCGGGCGGCCACCGTCCATGCCCTCGACGATCTCAGCCTCGACATAGTGGAGGGCGAGACCCTCTCCCTCGTGGGTGAATCCGGCTGCGGCAAATCCACGACGGGCTATTGCCTGCTGAACATCCAGCGGCCCAGCGCCGGGTCGGTCGTCTACAAGGGCACCGATATCGCGCGGCTGGATGACGAGGCGATGCGCCCCTTCCGCCGCGACCTGCAGATCGTCTTCCAGGACCCCTATTCCACCCTCAATCCCCGAATGACGATCGGCGAGGCGCTCTCGGAACCCATCCTGTTCCACGGCCTCGCCCCCAAGGCCGCGCTGCCCGAAAGGCTGCGCCAACTGCTTGCCGATGTGGGCCTTTCGGAACGCTTCGCCACCCGCTATCCGCACGAACTTTCCGGCGGCCAACGCCAACGCGTCGCCATCGCCCGCGCGCTGGCCTGCCAACCCCGCTTCATCGTCTGCGACGAGGCGATCTCCGCGCTCGACGTCTCGGTGCAGGCGCAGATCCTGAACCTCCTCCTCGACCTGCAGCAGAAATACCGGCTGACCTATCTCTTCATCGCCCATGACCTTGCCGTGGTCCGCCACATCTCGGATCGGGTCGGCGTTATGTATCTGGGCCGCCTTGCCGAGCTCGCCCCTGCCGAGGCGCTCTTTGCGCGCCCCCTGCACCCCTATACCCGCGCGCTCCTCTCCGCCGTGCCCACGACCGACCGGCGCACCGCGACCACCCGGCAGCGCTTGCAGGGCGAGGTGCCCTCGCCCCTTGCGCCGCCGTCAGGCTGCCGCTTCCACACCCGCTGCCCGCAGGCGCGGGACCTCTGCCGCACGGCAGTCCCCGCACTCCGCGAAGTGGCACCGGGCCATGCCACCGCCTGCCACGCCGTCACCTCGCCCACCGCAACGAACTGGGAGGAAACCCCGGCATGACAGCCCCCCTCATCGGCATCACCATGGGCGATCCCGCCGGCGTCGGCCCCGAGATCATCGTGAAATCCCTTGCCGCGATGACCGCGCCGCAACGGCAGGGAATCCGCATCTACGGCAACCGCGAAAGCCTCGGCGCCGCCGAAACCGTCCTGCGCACCGGGCTGGATATCGCGTCCCTCGACGTGGACCATGTCGACATCCCCGGCCCCCTGCCCGCCTTCGGCAAGCTCGACTCGCGCTGCGGCGAGGCCTGCTACCAATTCATCGCCCATGCCGTCCGCGATGCCTTGGCAGGCAGCATCGGCTGCATCGTGACGGCCCCCATCAACAAGGCCGCTCTCAATGCCGCGGGGCATCACCATGACGGCCATACGGGCCTTCTGGCGCATCTGACCGGCATCCCGTCCTGTCACATGCTGCTGGCCTCGGAACGTCTGTCGGTGATCCACAACTCGACCCATGTCTCGCTCCGCGATGCCATCGGGCGGGCCACGACCGAACGCGTGCTGGCCACGATCCGCGCCGGGCATCGCCATTTCCTGCGCCTTGGCAACCCCGCCCCGCGGATCGCCGTCGCGGGCATCAACCCGCATTGCGGCGAGGGCGGCCTCTTCGGCACCGAAGATGACGACCAGATCGCCCCCGCCGTCGCCGCGGCCCGCGCCGAAGGCATCGACGTGCAGGGCCCGATCTCGGCCGACACGCTTTTCCATCGCGCCTATACCGGGGCCTTCGATCTGGTGGTCGCGCAATATCACGATCAGGGCCATATCCCGGTCAAACTCGTGGCCTTCGACACGGCGGTTAACGTCTCGGTCGGCCTGCCCATCGACCGCTGCTCGGTCGATCACGGCACAGCCTTCGACATCGCCGGCAAAGGCATCGCCGATAACGGAAACCTCGACCACGCGCTGGCCTATGCCGCGCGCCTCATCGCCCATCGGAAGCCCTGATCATGTCCCCTGCCCTTGCCGGCGTCTTCTGCGCCGCAGCCACCCCCCTCCTTCCTGATCTGTCGCCCGATCTCGACGCCTTCGCCACCCATTGCCGCGCCCTCATCACGGATGGCTGCGACGGCGTGGCCCTTCTGGGCACCACGGGCGAGGCGAATTCTTTCTCCTCGGACGAACGCAGGACCATCCTCGAGGCGGCCCTTGCCGCTGGCCTCGCGCCGTCGCAACTTCTGCCCGGAACGGGCCTTGCGAACATACCCGAAACCGTCGCGCTGACCCGCCACGCCCTGTCCTGCGGGGTGACCACGGTCGTGATGCTGCCGCCCTTCTACTACAAGGGCGTCAGCGATGACGGCCTTTTCGAAAGCTATGCCCGCGTGATCGACGGCGTCGCCGACCCGCGCCTGCGCGTCATCCTCTATCACATCCCGCAGATGACCGGCCTTGCCATCGGGCATGACCTGATCGCCCGCCTCCTTGCCGCCTATCCGGATACGGTTATCGGCATCAAGGACTCGGCAGGCAAGCTGGAGAACATGGAGGCGATGCTCGCGCGCTTCCCCGGCTTCTCCATCCTCGCCGGGGCCGATCCGCTTTTGCTGCCGCTCCGGCGCATGGGCGGGGCGGGCTGCATCACCGCCACATCGAACCTCGTCGCCCGCGACCTTGCCTTCATCTTCCGCCACGCGCAGGACCCCGCGCAGGAGGCCGGCGTTGCCGCCGCTCAGGCCCGCATCAACGCCTATCGCGACCTGTCGAACTCCTACGTCCAGATCCCGGCCATCAAGGCCATGATCGCCCGCCGCCACGGCCATCCCGGCTGGGCCCTCACAAGGCCGCCCCTCCTTCCCACCACGCCCGAGGAGCAGGCGCAACTTGTTCAACGCCTCGACCAGATCGACGCAAACCACCCCGGAGCCCCGGCATGACCGACTACGCCTCCCCCCTCCGCATCTTCCAGCCACGCCGTTTCGACTATGGCGCGGGCAGCGCGGCGCAGATTGGCCTCTGGGCCGAGGCTGAAGGCTTCCGCAACATGCTCGTTCTGACGCAGCCCCCGATGCTGCCGCAGATCGATCGTCTTGGCCTACGCGGCAAGGTCACCGTCTTCGACGCGGTCCAGCCCGAACCCGACAGCGACAACCTCGCCGCAGCCCTTGCCGCCGCAACGGATGCAGCGCCTGATCTGGTCGTGGGCTTCGGCGGCGGGTCGGTGATGGATGTGGCGAAACTGGTAAGCGTCCTCCGCTCCGGCCAGACCCTTCCCGAAATCGTGGGGTCGGGCCGCGTCACCGCGCGGCAGAACGCCCTTGCCCTTGTTCCCACCACGGCGGGAACCGGGTCCGAGGCGGGCATCCGCGCCCTCGTCACCGATGCGGCCACGCTCAACAAGGTTGCCGTCGAAAGTCCATTCCTGATCCCCGACATGGTCGCACTGGACCCCGACCTCACCCTCTCGGTCCCTCCCGCTGTGACGGCAGCGACAGGGATCGACGCCATGGCCCATTGCGTGGAGGCCTTCACCAACCGCAAGGCCCATCCCCTGATCGACACCTACGCCCGGACGGGCTTCGGCCTCGTCGCCCGCTACCTGCCGCGCGCCGTCCGCGATGGCAGCGACGCCGAGGCGCGAGCGGCTCTCCTCCTTGCAGCCTATTACGGTGGCATCTGCCTTGGCCCTGTCAACACCGCCGCAGGGCATGCCCTTGCCTATCCGCTGGGCACGCGGCTGAAACTGGCGCATGGGCTGGCCAATGCGGTGATCTTTCCGCATGTCCTCGCCTTCAACCAACCCGTCGTCGCCACCAAGACCGCCGAGATCGCCTCCGCCCTCGGCCTGCGCCATGACAGCGAAGCTGCCCTGCGTGACGATGCCGCCCGCTGGTGCCGCGACCTTGGGGTGGAGATGCACCTCTCCCGCCTTGGCGCCACGCGCGACCACCTTCCCGCATGGGCGACCGAGGCGCATGGGATCCGCCGCCTGATGGACAACAACCCCCGCGACATGTCGGTCGGGGATGTTCTGGCGATCTACGAGGCGGCCTACTGACCGGGCCGCCTATCCGCGCGACGACAGATCCAGCAGACGCCCCTCGAACAGCCGGTCCCGCGATCCGGTGATATGGGTCAGCATGGCCTCGCGCGCCCGCTCCGGCTCGCCATTGGCGATGGCCTGATGGATGGCAGAATGCTCTTCCAGCACGTGGTCAAGACCGCCCCGCACCGTCTGAAGCGACAGGCCGTGGAACTTCATCCCGACCGCAATATGTTCGCGCAGCGCCCGCATCGAGGTTTCGAAATACTGGTTGTTCGCCGCCGTCGTGATCGCCAGATGGAAATCGAAATCCGCATCCTCGCGGTGGCTCCGCCGCTCGGTCGCATCGCGCATGATCTGCAGGCTGGTCGCGATCTCGGCAAGCTGCCGGTCCCCTCGCCGGAGTGCCGCCAACGCCGCCGCCGCCGGTTCGATCGTCAGGCGGAATTCATAGCAGCGCTGCAGATCGGCAATCGTCTCCAGCGGCTGAAAGGCAAGAGGCTTGGGCGCAACCGGCACGTTCACGAAACTCCCCGCCCCCTGACGCGACGTGATCAGCCCCTCCTCGCGCAACCGCATCAGGGCAGCCCGCACCACGGGCCGCGAAACCTGATGCTGTTCGGCCAGAAGGTTCTCGCCCGGCAAGCGTTCCTCGGGACCGAAATCCCCGTTCAGGATGGCGCGGCGCAAGCGATCATGCACCACATCGGCCAAGAGCATTGACTTCGGCCGCTCTGCCCCGCTGCCTGCCTGCCTGTCCTTCCTGATGGCGTTCGCGGGCGTCATGAGCCGATTCTCTCGTTGCACGGGTCCCTCAGAAGATTGGCAAGGCAGTCGGGATGCCCGAAACCGCCCGATTTGGTGACAATATGGAGCGCTCCCGGAAAATCCAGCGCAAGGCTGATCGGCATTCCGGGATGGACTTCGCCGACAAGTTTCAGAACGCCCACGCCCATTGCCCGCAGGCAGGCGGCAGCCGTCTCGCCCCCGGTGAAAAGCAGCGTCCTTCGCCCATTCACGAAATCCCTCGCGACGCTCTCGGCCAGCCGCGCCGCAACCGTTGCACCTTCCGCCCCGGTACCGGGGACCGCCTGAAGGATCACCACATCCGTAAGCGGACCTGTAACCCGGGCCATCCCGTCCGGGGCGGGGATCCAGACTGCCGCAGGCAACGCCTGCCTCAACCGAGCAACCTGTTCCAGCGTGATCGGGTCCTGCGATCCGATCACGAAGGTGCAGGGCGGCTCCAGTCTTGAGGCCGCCAATTTGGGTCCGTCCGCCCCCGTTACCTTGCGCGCCAGCGCAGCCGCCAAGCCACGCGCCCCGGCCAACAGGGCATCGCCACCTTGCGCGACGATGCGGTCCAGATCAGCATCCGTCCTCGCATCCGCGACAGCAACAGCGATCCCCGCACCGCAATCCACCGCAACCGGCAGCGGCTCGGCCAGACCATGGCCGATCACCTGCCCCGCCTCCACCAACCGCCCGAATTCCGGTATGGCCGGGCACAGCACAACACGCCGCATCCCGCGCGCCAAGGCAAGTTCCCGCACCTCGCACGCGACATGGCCTTTCATCCGGCTGTCGATCTTCTTGAACAGCAGCGGAACCCCTGCAAGCGTCCCGGCCGCCTCATGAACCCTCCGGGCCGCCTCTTCCGCCGTCCCCTCACGGCTGTTCAGCGAAACGGCCACCACCTCGGCGCCCGCCGCCAGCGCCGCTGGCAAGGCAGCAGGTTCCGTCGCGACGACGCAGTGTTTGCCGACCGCAACGAAAGGAGCGGCGGCATCCAGCGCGCCTGTCAGATCGTCGGATACCAATGCAACCTGCGGGACCGGCATTCGGGGCAACTCCTCAGAGCTCGACTTAATCCGATAGCCTGTAAAGTTGCAAACAATTTGTAAAACACACCTTCAAGACCCGGGCTGCGTTCCAGCCTGTCTCAACCCTCTGTAGCACTGCGATAGACGTCCAGTACCGCCGCCACCGCCCGCAACAAGACTTCGTGGAACCCGTCCCCACCCTCATCCCATGCGGAAACGCATGGAACGTACTGTCGCAACAGCGGCACCGGAATCCTGCGTCCGGCAAGTCGGGCTTCAACCTCCAGCACCGCGGCCTCCGCCTCCGGCTCCGGCCAGTAATACCGGATACGGTCGGAATAGCTGAAATGCCGCTGCACCCAAAGGTCCCGCGCGTTCCCCTGATAGTGCCGCAGCCAATGCGCAGGCTTGGCCTGCATCAGGGCTTCCATCCGTCGCATCAGGCCGTGTCGCGGCGGTTGGCCCTCCAGAACATCGGCAATCGCGTCCAGACCATACAGCGCCTCGCGCAGAGCGAAGGTCAACCACGGGCCCACCTTCAGAATGGCAAAGCCATCGCTGACCAGATGCCGCAGGGCGGCAGCACTCTGATAATCCGTCGAATGCGCCTCGAACACGACCGAAGGCAGCCCGCCCAGCGCCGACGAAAGGTCCCGCGCCTTTTCAGGGGCATAGGGGATCACGGCATCATGCCCGAATTCCACGCCGGGCTGCACCACCAATGCAATGACCCGCTCAAAGGCGGCCGTCTTCCCGGCGCGCGCAAAAGCCACCTTGTGGACCGCACAGGTTGCGGCAACGGCTTCCGCCTTGGTGATCTGCAGATGATCCAGCGCCTCGGTCGCCCCGCCCGGAACCGGCACCTCCGTCCCGATGACATAGACCGGCGCATGACCCGTTGGAGCATGGGCCTCCGCGACGGCGGCCAGACGCGCCGCACGATCTGCCGTCACACCATCAGTCAATGCGTCCGGCTCCCCCAGACAGCCCATGGACGTATCAAGATGCAGCTTGCCAAACCCAGCCGCCGCGAACTGCGCGATCATCGCCTCCGCCTTGGCCATGGCCTCATCCGCGGGCAGATGCCGCCACGGGTTCGGCCCCAGATGATCCCCGCCCAAAATGATGCGCTCCGCCGGAAATCCCACGCGGGCAGCGATGGTCAGGACGAAATCCCGGAAGTCTGCCGGGGTCATGCCGGTATAGCCCCCCTCCTGATTGACCTGATTGCAGGTCGCCTCGATCAGGACCGGCCCTTGCCGGGAAAGCCCATGACGCAACGTGGCCTCGATCACCACGGGATGCGCCGAACAGACCGATGTGATCCCCGCACGCCGCCCCTGACGCCGTGCCGCGACGATCTCCTGCAAGGCCTGCACCATCAGACAGCCCTCCCCTGCGCAGTGGCGAAGGCCGCGATCTCCTCCAGATGCGCGGCGCCTTCCATCGGCCCCCGCTTGGTCACCGCAAGTGCCCCCGCCGCCGCCGCCAGCGTCAGAGCGCGTTCGATACCCTCACCCCGCAGCCAAAGCGCAACGAAGGCCCCACCGAAACAATCCCCTGCCCCCGTGGGATCGATCTCGTCCACCCGGAAGGCGGGAACAAAGCGGCGCCCCGTTGCGTCATGGTATGTCACTCCGGCCGCGCCCTGCTTATGCACCACGGCGCGGATGCCGCTGGCGAGCAATTCCTCCACAGCACCCTCGGACGTCTGCGCCGCGGTCAGAAGCATGATTTCCTCCCCGCTGGGAAGGAAGAGGTCGGTCAAGGACAGCACGCTGCGCATCGCTTCGGCCACACCGCGCGCACCGAGGATCTCCTTGCGCAGGTTCGGATCGAAGGAAACCGTGCCCCCCCGCGCCCGCACAGCACGCGCCGCCGCGATGTTGAAGGCGATGATGTCCGGGCTGGACAAGGACGATCCCATGACATGCAGATGATCGGCCGCATTCAGCAAGGCCTCCACCGCCGCCCCCTTCGGCAAGGCACCGCAGGCGCTGTGGCGGATGTTGAAAACGAAATCCCGCGCGCCATCCGGGCGATAGCGCACAAAGGCGCTGCCGGTCGGACGGTCGGGATCGATGCCGATGGCCGACACGTCCACCCCGTCCGCCGCCAGCCGATCAAGGTTCACCCGCCCGAAATCGTCATCGCCCACCATCGAGATCATCCCGCAGGGCTGCCCCATCCGCGCCACCTGATCGATGAAGATCGCAGGCGCACCAGACGGAAAGGGGCCGGTCAGGGCTATAGGCACGCGGAACCCATCACCCGGACTGTCGGCCATGATCTCGACCAGTATCTCCCCGGCCACGACGATCTTCTTCACGGCCCCCTCCCCTTTTGCGCTCCGCCCGAAGAAGGGATAGCCACTCCTCTGGCGCAAGGCCATACGATGAAACGAAAATCCCGCAAAAGCAAAGGGCGCGGATTGCCCGCGCCCCTGCCCGATCTTCCGGGGCGAAGCCCTCAGAAGAAGCCCAGCTTGTTGGGGTTGTAGCTGACCAGCATGTTCTTGGTCTGTTGATAGTGATCCAGCATCATCTTGTGTGTTTCGCGCCCGATGCCCGACTGCTTGTAACCACCGAAGGCCGCATGGGCTGGATAGGCATGGTAGTTGTTCACCCAGACACGCCCCGCCTCGATGTTGCGGCCAAAGCGATAGGCCCGGGTCCCGTCACGCGTCCAGACCCCCGCACCAAGGCCGTACATGGTGTCATTGGCGATCTGCAGGGCCTCTTCCTCAGTCTTGAAGGTGGTCACGCTGACCACGGGGCCGAAGATCTCCTCTTGGAAGACCCGCATCTTGTTGTGACCCTTCAGGATCGTGGGCTGGATATAGTAGCCCTGCGCCAGATCACCATTGAACCGCGCGGCATCCCCGCCCACCAGAACCTCGGCCCCCTCTTCGCGGCCGATGGTGAAATAGGACATGATCTTGTCATGCTGCTGCTTGCTGGCCTGCGCACCCACCATAGTGGACATGTCGCGCGGATCGCCCTGCTTGATGGCTTTCACCCGTGCGATGCAGCGCGCAATGAATTCCTCATAGATATCTTCCTGGATCAGGGCGCGCGACGGGCAGGTGCAGACCTCGCCCTGATTGAAGGCAAAGAGGACGAACCCCTCCACCGCCTTGTCGAGGAAGGCATCATCCGCCGCCATAATATCCGAAAAGAAGATGTTGGGCGACTTGCCACCCAGTTCCAGCGTGAAGGGAATCAGGCTTGCCACCGCCCCTTCGGCCACCTTGCGGCCCGTGGCAGTCGAACCGGTGAAGGCGATCTTCGCGATCCGGCCAGACCGGACCAGCGCATCCCCGGCCTCGGCCCCAAAGCCGTTCACGATGTTCAGAACACCCGCAGGCAACAGGTCGGCGATCAGTTCCACCAGCACCATGATGGCTGCGGGCGTCTGTTCCGCAGGCTTCATCACGATGCAATTCCCCGCCGCCAGCGCCGGCGCCAGTTTCCAAGCTGCCATCAGGATGGAGAAATTCCACGGGATGATCTGGCCAACGACGCCAAGCGGTTCGTGGAAATGATAGGCAACGGTGTCATGGTCGATCTCTGACATCGTGCCTTCCTGACTGCGCAGGACACCGGCGAAGTAACGGAAATGATCCACCGAAAGGGGAATGTCGGCATTGACCGTCTCACGGATCGGCTTTCCGTTGTCCCATGTCTCGGCGGTGGCGATGAGGTCTAGGTTCTCTTCGATCCGATCCGCGATCTTCAGCAGGATGTTCGACCGATGCGCCGCACTCGTCTTGCCCCATGCCTCCTTGGCGGCATGGGCGGCATCCAGTGCCAGCGCGATATCCGCCGCGTCGGACCGCGCGATCTCGCAGATCTTGGCCCCGGTGATCGGCGTGACGTTGTCAAAGTAGCGACCGCTGACCGGCGGCACGAACTTGCCACCGATGAAGTTGTCATAACGGGTCTTGAAAGGCGAAGCGATGAGGCCGGCCTGCTGGGTCATCTCGTTCATGGGTTTCTTCCTCCGGAAATGGCCGCCCCCTCGCGGCCTCGAAGGAACCCTGCGCCTAAAATCCGAGTCGCACATCCGGGAGCGGGCATTGGCCCGGCTTGATCTGTCTCAGAACTGCGACAGGTCGCCGAGGCAAAACACGCTCAGCGGCGACCCAGTTTCCGATGCATGGTCGCCCGGCTCAGCCCAAGTGCCCGCGCCGCCACTGAGACATTCCCTTCCGACCGCACCAAGGCCCGCGTCAGGACGGCCCGCTCTGCCTCATCAAGGCTGTCATTTCCCTCCAGCCCAAGAAGATCCGTCACAAGCCTAGGCGTTTCAACCAGATTCCCGACCAACCCAAAATGCTGCCGCGCCGCCCGTGTAGCGCCGATCACCAGATCATCGGCATCCACGGCCAATAGCGCGCCCAGACCACGGTCAAGCCCCGGCACCAGAAGGATGCGCGTCCGCGGGAACTCCAAATGGAACAGGTCCGCCTCCACTTTGCGAGCCACCTCTGCCACGGTCCCCCCGATCAGCCCCGCAACCGCATCCGCCACATCGGAGCGCGCCGTCGAAACATCGATCACCGCCGCAAGCCGCCCGTCCGGCCCATGGACCGGGGCCGAGGAACAGCTCAGCCCGATGTTGCGGGCAAGGAAATGCTGATCGCGATGGATCGTCACCGCCCGCCCTTCGGCGAGGCAGGTGCCGATCCCATTCGTCCCGACATTCGCCTCGGCCCAGACGGTCCCCGTCCAGAGCCCCGCACCCGCAAAGTCACGGTCATCCGCCGCCGCCCCGCGCCGATCCACGGCCACGCCCTGCGGGTCGGCCAGCACGATGCAGGCCCCAAGCCCGCCGACCATCTGGAACAGGCGGTCGAGATGCGGTGCCGCAGCCGGAAGCAGGGCCCCCATCCGCTCCCGCGCAAGCGAGAGCTCCGCTTCGGTGATCCGGCTCTCCGCCCGACGTGAAGACGGATCCAGACGATAAAGCTGCGCCGAGCGTGCCCAGCTTGCCGCAATCGCCGATTTCACGGCCATCCCGGCCGTGATCGCCGCTTCGATACGCGAAACATGCTGTGCAACAGGTGTCGGCATTCCGCCCTCCAGACCACGCGTAGAACACCTCATCGGCTGGGATGCCGATGCGAATGTCCGCCACAGCAGACCGCATAGCCCCGGATGCCGCAACGCGACATTAGGCGTAGGTCCGCCCCGCGTCCGGTCACGCGGGCAAAAGCATCCTTGCCACCATCGCCCCCGGCGCGGAAAGATCACATGTCACTGTGAAAGGCACCCCGATGACCCGACTTCGCCTGCGGATCCTGTTCGATGGCGCGATGCTTGGCCCCGGCAAGGCGGAACTTCTGGAACATATCCGCGAAACCGGCTCTATCGCCGCCGCAGGACGCCGGATGGATATGAGCTACAAGCGAGCATGGTCGTTGGTCGAAGAAATGAACGCGGCATTCCGCGACCCCCTAGTCACCAGTGCGCGCGGCGGCCCCGGCGGGGGCGGCGCGCAATTGACCGAGGCGGGCACGCGCGTCCTTGCGCTCTATGGCCAGATCGTCGTGAGCGCGCAGGCAGCCACGGCGGAAAGCGTCTCCACACTCGAGGCGATGCTGCAGACACCCCAATCAGGCGATATAGCCAAGGAACAATAACGCTTGCCTGCACAGGCGTAATCCGCGCAATATGTTTCGACAAACATATCGATCGGAGATCTCGATGCTGCGCCCTGTCACTCTTGCAACCGCGCTAGGCCTGGCCCTGGCGACGCCGGGCACCGCAGAGGAGGTCGTTGTCTTCGCCGCCGCATCCATGAAGAACGCCCTTGACGCCGTAGCAGCGGATTTCCAAGCCAGAACCGGCAAAACCGTGACGATCAGCTATGGCGGCTCCAACGCCCTCGCCAAGCAGATCATCGAAGGCGCACCGGCGGAAATCTTCCTTTCCGCTGCCGAGAACTGGATGGATGAGGTCGAGAAAGCCGGCCTCATCGCCGATCAGAGCCGCAAGGACATGTTCGGCAACGCGCTCGTCCTCGTCGCTCATGGGATCGCCGCAAACCCTGTGGAGATCGTGCCCGGTTTCGATCTTGCGGGCCTTGTCGGCGAAGGAAAGCTGTCGATGGCCATGGTCGATGCCGTGCCCGCCGGTCAGTACGGCAAAGAAGCGCTGGAAAACCTCGGCATCTGGTCAAGCATCGAAGCCTCGGTCGCACAATCCGAGAATGTCCGTGCCGCGCTGGCATTGGTGGCCACCGGAGAGGCCCCTTTTGGTATCGTCTATGCCTCGGACGCGATCTCCGAAGCGGGCGTGACGGTCGTCGGCAAATTTCCCACCAGCAGCCACGCGCCAATCGTCTATCCCGGCGCAGTCCTGACCAATGCGGCAGACCCGTCCGACCGGGCCTTCTTCGAAGCAATCACTTCTGACAGGGGCGACGCAGAATTCGCGGCGCAAGGCTTTGTCATTCTCGAATGAGCTGTCACGGCATAGGCAAGCTGCGGCTGCCCTTCGCGTTTCGACAGCGGGAATGCACCGGTCACGGCATCTTGGCCATGGCCGACCTCCGGCGTGAACAGCGAAAGTCTGACGCCTCCATCGGGAAGCGCACCTGCATAAACGCCCCGAGCACCAGCGTTCGAACGGAGATCGCTGTTCACATCGGCGCAATCCTTCCGAATCGCTGATGAACTTCCCGATCACTCCCAGCCCTTCGCACGACGACTTTCTGGAAACAGTCGCCCCCCAGAGAACCTTAGCGCGCAACATCGGAAGTTAATGCAACCACGGGTTATCAACGGGGCCGTTGATCGCCTGCGCCATGATCGGCCTTTCGCCCTTGATAACAGCATGCCGGACCACCGCATCGGCGCCAAGCCTGTCGTGAATGGCCATTCGCCGCCAAAGCAAACGACAATCCGCGCCTGCCTTTCGCCGGATCGCCGATACGTGTCGGTCGGAAACAATCTCTCTGCGCCAATCAGCCTCTACCGGCGACAACCAGCGCGGGACACGCCTGTCAGCAGACGCAAAGCGCAACTCCCGACTTTCTTGCGGTTTCTTATGGGGTCTGGGGCCCGGACAGGTCCCAGAAGTTTCAAAAGTATTGATACTGTCCCTCTGTCTGTATCGGGCGACATTCCTGCCCCATGCGGCGCAAGGTGTACTGTGAAGGTTGGTCCGGCATTCCGGCGGACCGATCCGCACGGATGGGGGCACCGAAGCGCAGGCCGTGGGCGGAAACAGGGCCGGACACGGACAGGGCGAAAAGCGCATGCCCCGACCCGGCGGGTCTGGCCATCTCTTCCGCGAAGGCTCGTCAGGGCAGCGCAAGGAATGATGGCAAGGGCGGAAGCTCTTCGCACAAGGCCCGCCATCCCTCATGGGCTGGTGGCGTAGGAGAAGGTGCCGAGTGGGGGCTTTGGCACCGTCTCCCTCCCGCGTGGCGGTCCACCGCCAGCGGGTTCGTGGGTGGGGGGCCTGATCAAAGCGCCTCGCACTGTGTTCGAGTTGATAGGTTGAGGCACACTGCCATGTCGCACTCCATACCCAACACGCGCCGTTCGGCGAACCCGCCGCCTTGGCGAAACCGCGCAGAACGCGCGGTCCAACGTCATCGACTGCCCACTCTTCCCTGACAGAAGGTCATGGAACCGGGCATCGGCCCCCGCCAACCGGGGTCCCTTGCCAATCAGCCCCCCAGGGTCGGAACGCGCCGACCCCCTGCATGTTCACGAGTATCCCTATGGTCAGACTGTTCGCCTTCCCCCCGTTGCACCCCGTGGTGAATCGATCCGGCCCAAGACCTGTTGGGCCCAAAGACAGCGAGCCTGCAATACGCCGCTGCCTTCCCGGTACGACCGGAACCGCCACCCACGCCACCCTGACCCAATGATCTGACCCGCCCGGTATTGGCCGCAAGCGCGACACAGGAGTACCTCCCAATGACCCTTCCCATCACCCCCGCCGACGCAGATCAGGTCAACACCTCGACCGGGGGCTTCCAGTCCCCGCCGAAGCTTCTGCTGCTGGAGGATGGCCGCATCCTGCATGTCTGGGCCAATGACGCCATCTTCGACGACCTGCAGACGATGGAACTGCAGGCGCGCATCTTCAACGCCGACGGAAGCCCGGCGACGGGGCAGATCAGTTTGGGCGCCCTCGGCGCGATCGACGGCTTCGACGGCTATGACTGGGACAACCTTGACCTCGACCGCGCGCAGGATGGCAATGTCGTCATCAGCTGGGTCCGCAACACCGCCGAGAGCGGCAGCGACGAACCGGTCTTCGCCATCCTCGAGCCCACGGCAAACGCGCTGAACGTCGTCACCCCGACCACCGAGATCCAGTCCAACGACACCACGGCCTTCGAAAGCCCGCCGGTCACAACCGTGCTGGACAACGGCAACATCTTCTTCGCCTGGTCCAAGAACGCCACTCTCGACGACATCACCACGATGACCCTGCAGGGGCGCATCTTCAACCCCACGACCGGCACCTTCATCTCGACCGAGTTCCGCATCGGCGATGTGGCCGTCGACGGCACCGACAGCGCCGATGTCCCCAACCTGAACGTCACACAGCTTGCGGGCGGCAACATCGTGGTCACCTGGGCCCGCTCCAATGCCGAGACGGGCTTCAACGAACCCGTCTACACCGTGCTTGACCAGAACGGGAACACCGTCTTCGGCACGACAGAGGTCGAGGGCAACGACAACGAATCCCAACTCACCGTCTGGGAATCCCCGGCCCAGATCACCGCCCTCTCCGATGGCCGCTGGATGGCGACCTGGGCGAATGACGGCTACTCCGACGACTCGAACACCATGACGATCGAGGCGCGGATCTTCAACGCCAACGGCACGCCCGCCACCGGCGATATCCGCGTTGGCAACACCGCCGTCGATGGCAGCGACGGCTTCGACAACCCGAACCTCTCCATCACCGAGATCGGCGGTGGCCGCGTCGTCATCGGCTATGTCGAAACCTACGCCACCGGCACGACGACGCTTCCCACCTTCACCATCCTCGATTCCGCGACCGGCGCGGCCATCGTGTCGGATGTGCAGATCCCCGTTTCGCCCGATCATCCCTGGGCGGGCCCCCCGGTGATCGAGGCCTTGGGCGACAGTGGCTATTTCGTCGCCGTCTATGCCGATGGCAATCAGTTCTCCGGCGGGGCGACGGGCCTGAATTACCGCGTCTTCGATAATGACGGCCAACCGGTCAGCGGCGAGGTACCGCTGACCTCGGCAAACTCCGCATCCGGCCTGTCCGGCCTCGACTTCTTCGACTGGGATCAGGTGGATGTTCTGTACAACCCCACCAACGGCTCCTTCACCGTAAGCTGGGTAGGCCAGAGCGACGGTGCCAGCACGGGGGTCTACACCTCGGGCCCGATCGATGTCAGCACCCTCACGGGCAATGGCCCCGGTCCCGTCGACGGTACGGACGCGGCCGAGTCCATCGGGGTCGGCTATGTGGATGCTGACGGTGATCAGATCGATGGCACCGATGGCCTTTCCGATACCGTTCTTGCGGGCGCAGGAAACGACACGATTACCGCCGGAGCGGGGGCCGACACCATCTTCGGCGGCGCAGGCGACGACCGCATCGTCCTTACCGACATCGACAATACGTCCGACCTTCCCACCGGCGGCCCAGCCTTCGACGACACCAACATCCCCGTACCGACCGCAGTCAACACCTCGACCGGGGGCTTCCAGTCCCCGCCGAAGCTTCTGCTGCTGGAGGATGGCCGCATCCTGCATGTCTGGGCCAATGACGCCATCTTCGACGACCTGCAGACGATGGAACTGCAGGCGCGCATCTTCAACGCCGACGGAAGCCCGGCGACGGGGCAGATCAGTTTGGGCGCCCTCGGCGCGATCGACGGCTTCGACGGCTATGACTGGGACAACCTTGACCTCGACCGCGCGCAGGATGGCAATGTCGTCATCAGCTGGGTCCGCAACACCGCCGAGAGCGGCAGCGACGAACCGGTCTTCGCCATCCTCGAGCCCACGGCAAACGCGCTGAACGTCGTCACCCCGACCACCGAGATCCAGTCCAACGACACCACGGCCTTCGAAAGCCCGCCGGTCACAACCGTGCTGGACAACGGCAACATCTTCTTCGCCTGGTCCAAGAACGCCACTCTCGACGACATCACCACGATGACCCTGCAGGGGCGCATCTTCAACCCCACGACCGGCACCTTCATCTCGACCGAGTTCCGCATCGGCGATGTGGCCGTCGACGGCACCGACAGCGCCGATGTCCCCAACCTGAACGTCACACAGCTTGCGGGCGGCAACATCGTGGTCACCTGGGCCCGCTCCAATGCCGAGACGGGCTTCAACGAACCCGTCTACACCGTGCTTGACCAGAACGGGAACACCGTCTTCGGCACGACAGAGGTCGAGGGCAACGACAACGAATCCCAACTCACCGTCTGGGAATCCCCGGCCCAGATCACCGCCCTCTCCGATGGCCGCTGGATGGCGACCTGGGCGAATGACGGCTACTCAGACGACTCGAACACCATGACGATCGAGGCGCGGATCTTCAACGCCAACGGCACGCCCGCCACCGGCGATATCCGCGTTGGCAACACCGCCGTCGATGGCAGCGACGGCTTCGACAACCCGAACCTCTCCATCACCGAGATCGGCGGCGGCCGCGTCGTCATCGGCTATGTCGAAACCTACGCCACCGGCACGACGACGCTTCCCACCTTCACCATCCTCGATTCCGCGACCGGCGCGGCCATCGTATCGGATGTGCAGATCCCCGTTTCGCCCGATCATCCCTGGGCGGGGCCCCCGGTGATCGAGGCCTTGGGCGACAGTGGCTATTTCGTCGCCGTCTATGCCGATGGCGACCAGTTCTCCGGCGGGGCGACGGGCCTGAATTTCCGCATCTTCGACAAGGACGGTCAGCCCGTCACCGGAGATGTCTCCCTCACCTCGGCCCTTGCCGACTCCGGCCTGTCCGGCCTTGATTTCTTCGACTGGGATCAGGTGGATGTTCTGTACAACCCCACCAACGGCTCCTTCACCGTAAGCTGGGTGGGCCAGAGCGACGGTGCCAGCTCGGGGGTCTACACCTCAGGCCCGATCGATGTACGCAGCCTTACCGGGGTAGGCGTCTCCCCCGACACGAACCTCGAAGTGGTTGTCGGCGGTGAAGCCAACGAGACAACGGGGGACCTCCTCGATCTCTCCGGCAGCACGCAAAGCCTGAACGTCGACTTCACGGCCCCCGAGAGCGGCACCGTGACCGAAGTCGCGACCGGCGACCGCCTGACCTTCTCCGAGATCGAACGGCTGCAACTCGGCGCCGGCAATGACACGGTTGTCGGGGCGGCAGGCAACGACAGCGTGATCGCGGGGTCTGGCAATGACTCCCTCTCTGGGGGGGGCGGCAATGACACTTTCGCAGGTGGAGCCGGCAATGACACCATGCGCGGCGATGGCGGCGATGACACGCTTCTGATCGAGTCCGGTTTCGGAACCGACAGCATCGTTGGCGGCGAAACCTCCGAAGTGAACGGCGACACCATCGACGCCCGTCCAATCACCGAGAACCTCACCGTCACCCTTTCCGAGCCCGAGGCAGGTACCATCACCGGCGCATCCGGCACGGTCACCTTCTCCGAAATCGAGAACATCCTTCTGGGTTCAGGCAACGACACCGTCAACGGTGGCGGCGGAAATGAGGACGTCGATGGCGGCACCGGCAATGACAGCCTTGTCGGCAATGCCGGAAATGACAGCCTGACGGGTGGCGACGGTCGCGACACGCTCGACGGCGGGGCGGACAACGATCTCTTGGACGGCGGGGATGGCAATGACAGCCTGATCGGCGGTGGCGGTGCAGACACGCTTTTCGGCGGTGATGGCAGCGACACGCTTGTGGGCGGTGCAGGAAATGACTCGCTTCAGGGCGGAGCCGGGGATGACGACTTCCTCCTTGCCGCAGGCGATGTGGCAACCGGCGGGGCCGGGGATGACGAATTCCGCTTTGATCCCACCCTGTCCGGGGCTGGCACCGTTATCGTAACGGGTGGCGAGGCCGAAGAAGAACCCCTTATCGACCCGACGAACAACCCGTCGGGTCGCATCGGCGACGTGCTTGATCTGCGCGGCCTGACGGGTGTCACTGTCACCTATGACCAAACCGATCCTACATGGGACGGCACCCGCTCCGAAGCCGGGACGGCCACCTATCTTAACGATCAGAACCAGCCGGTCACGATCCAGTTCAGCCAAATCGAGGCAGTCCTCCTATCGGCCGATGGCACTGTCGATGGTACCGACGGCAATGACGACATGCCCGTCGGCTATACCGATCCGCAGGGCGACCAGATCGACGGCACGGACGGCCTCGACGACACGATTCTTGCCGGCGGCGGCAATGACACGGTGAACGCCGGTCAGGGTGATGACAGCGTGTTCGGCGGCAGCGGCGACGACAACTTGAACGGTGCCTCCGGCGACGACGACATCTTCGGCGGACTCGGCAACGATGTGCTCTCAGGCGGCATCGGCGAAGACAGCCTCGTCGGCGGGGTCGGTGAGGACACCCTCTCCGGCATGGCCGGGAACGACACGCTGGAAGGCGGCGACGATAACGACACCCTCATCGGCGGAGCCAACAACGACCAACTCTTCGGGGGGGAAGGTGCCGACTCGCTCGAAGGGAACGACGGCGAAGACACCCTCTCCGGCGGTGAAGGTGCCGACAGCCTCTTTGGCAATTCCGGCGATGATGAATTGCTGGGCGAAGGCGACAGCGACAGCATCGTCGGTGGCGACGGGCGGGATCTTGCCTTCGGTGGGGATGGGGCGGATTTCATCAATACTCGCGCCACCGCTGCGACGCCGGACGATGCCGGTCCATTCTCCGATCCCGACCCCAATGATGATCGCGACACGGTCTTTGGCGGCGCGGGCAATGACGTGGTCCTTACCGGCGATGACGCAGACCTCGTCTATGGTGACTCAGGGAACGACTCGATCGATGCCGGTGTCGACAACGATACCGTCTATGGTGGCCAGAACGACGATACTGTGATCGGAGATGAGGGTCGCGACCTGATTTATGGCGACGCGGGCAACGACCTTCTCTACGGCGGCGCAGATGGTGACTCTCCTGCCGATCTGGTCAATGTGACCGGGGCCGACCCGCTGCCCACCAACAATGCCGACACTGTCTTCGGCGGCGAAGGCGATGACATCATCTTCGGCTTCGATGACAATGATAGCCTCGTTGGCGGAGACGGAAACGATGTGCTGGATGGCGGCATCGACGATGACACGCTTTCGGGCGGGATCGGAACGGATCGGCTGATCGGCGGTCAGGGCAACGACCTCCTTGATGGCGGGGCCGAGAACGACACGCTTCAAGGCGATGCAGGCAATGACACATTGCGCGGCGGCGAGGGCAACGACACGCTCACCGGCGGTTCCGGTGCCGATGTCTTCGTCGCGCAGGGGGCCGACCTGATCACCGACTTCGATGCGGTTACAGGAATCCAGGGCACTCCGGGGGCCGCGACGAACGACAATGACTTCGTCGATCTGTCGGCCTTCTACAACGACATGACCCTTGCCGCCTACAACCTTGCCAATCCGGGCGCGACCTATTCCAACCCGCTGGAATGGCTGCGTGCGGATCAGGCCGATGGCGTGCTGCAAGGGGCGGCCAACCTGCGCCTGCAAAACGGTGGGTCTGCGGTGGCAGCGAACCAATTGAACGTCGAGAATACGGCGGTCGTCTGCTTCGTGCGCGGCACACGCATCCTCACAGCAGAAGGCGAACGCCGGATCGAGGAACTTCATCCCGGCGACCTGGTGATGACACTCGATCACGGCTACCAGCCCATCCGCTGGATCGGGTCCAGCACCGTCGCGGGCAAAGGTCGCTTTGCCCCGATCGTGATCGAGGAAGGCGCGCTCGGAAACACGCATCGCCTCGCTGTCTCGCCACAGCACCGGATGCTGCTTTCCGGGTGGCAGGCCGAACTGCTCTTCGACGAAGCCGAAGTTCTGGTCGCGGCCAAGATGCTCATCAACGATCGGACGATCCGACAGGAGGAACGCGCAGAGGTGGAGTACTTCCACATGCTCTTCGATGCGCACGAAATCGTTCTCGCGGAGGGCGCGCCATCGGAAAGCTTCCATCCCGGCCACGTCGGTTGGGGCGCGCTTGCCGAAGCGGCACGGCATGAGATCCTGTCCCTCTTCCCGGAACTGGAAGAGCTGGGCTTCGAAACCTATGGTCCGGCAGCACGCCGCAGCCTGACTGCCGCCGAGGCCCGCGTCGCTCGCGAGACGCTGCTAGACCAGACGCCGTTGCGAGCAGCCGAATAGGCTCAAACATAGTCGAGATAGAGGGGCGGCCCAGCACCACCGGGCCGCCCCGTCCCATTTTCTGCTGGTTGCACGAGACAGGCTTCGTCTGGCTCTGTTGCACAAATCGCTTGTGAGGATTCATGTTGTGAATCCAGCGTGATAGCTGGGGTACATGAGCAGACCCACAGCCCCAACCTACAAGACCCGGAACTGGCCAGCCTACAACAAGGCGCTGAAGCGCCGCGGCTCGCTGACGATCTGGTTCGATCCCGCCATGACGTGGGAGGCCGCGCCGACCGGCAAGCGCGGGCGGCAGCCCGACTACAGCGACGCCGCCATTCAGACCTGTCTGACGATGAAGGTTCTATTTGGCATGGCGCTTCGCCAGACGACCGGGTTCGTTGAGAGCCTGTTGCAACTGATCGGCCTGAACTGGGCAGTTCCGGATTTCAGTACGCTGTCACGGCGCCAGAAGACCCTGCAGGTGAACATCGCCTACCGCGGGTCAGACGGTCCCTTGCACCTGCTGGTCGACAGCACGGGCATCAAGGTCGAAGGGGAAGGCGAGTGGAACGCCCGTAAGCATGGTGGCAAGAAGCGACGTGTGTGGCGCAAGATTCACGTCGGGATTGATGAGAAATCTCTGGAAATCCGGGCGGCCGAGTTCACGACCAGCGACGTGGGCGATGCGCCCATGCTCCCCGAGTTGCTTGACCAGATCCCGCCCGACCAGGAGATCGCGACCGTCACCGCCGATGGCGCCTTCGACACCCGCAAATGCCACGACGCCATCGCCGACCGGGGTGCCGCCGCCATCATCCCGCCGCGGAAGAACGCCAAACCTTGGAAACCTGACACCGTCGGTGCAATCGCACGCAATGAAATCCTGCGCACATCAAAACGCGTCGGACGAACCATCTGGCGACGATGGAGCGGCTATCACCGCCGAAGTCGTGCAGAGACCAAGATGCACTGCGTCAAGCTCTTGGGGCAGCGGCTATCCGCTCGGGACTTCGACCGTCAGGTCGCGGAGTTCCAGGTCCGTGTCGCCGTCCTCAACGGCTTCACCGCGCTCGGCATCCCCGTCACGGAAGCCGTGGGATGAGTCTGTCCGGGGTAAGGGGAACCTTGGCCTTCAGCTGATTTGTGCAACAGAGCCACGGCGTGGACCTCGGCACCAATTTCTCAGCCGAGGCGCACTGTTCTCGATCAGCGGTACTGTCTCATGATTGAATGGCCCTTTGAGTTCCAGCGTGTTCAAGACGCCCTCGAAAGGCGGACCATGACGGGCCAGGAAGCAGCGCGCGAAATCTTCGTCGCCAGGCGGAAGCATGGCCCGCCCTGGCACTGGAAGAACTAGAAGCGCACCAGGGTTCAGTTCCTTGGTTCGGAATGCGCAACATGCGGCGCCGACCATGAAGCTGTGCTTGTCCTTCAGCACACGGTGAGAATACCCCGCGTTCAGCCCTATTTGGACAAGGCAAAAGCCGAATATGAGGCACGGGAACCTGCCCACGACTATCGCGCTGAGTTGCGGGAGGAATGCTATGCGATCCGTGACGCCGTCGTCCCGGAAATGCGCGACTGCTGCCCTCTGTGCTCGAGCCTGTCGATTCAGTTTCGCAAGAAGGCGGGAACGTGGATCTGCAACAGTCCAGTCGGGCGGGGCTATTGCGGTCACGTCTTCGAGGTTCCAGCGAAAAAGGAAGCCCTGACCGCGGCCCAGAAGCGCGGGATCCGCGCGCGAAAATATATGGCCTGGCGCGAGAAGGCGACGAACTGGGACGGAGACTGGAAGCGCGGAGCGATTCTCGCTTGGCTTGTTGATTTCAGGGAGTATCTGTCGCTGAAGCACACTAAGACGCTGTGTAAGCGTTGTGCTTTCCTGGAGGACATGACTGATCTGAAGCCATGCCTCGAGTGCGGATTTGCGTTCTCAAGGACCGAGACTGCGTGTCCCGACTGCGGCCGTGAGGTCGCCGAGGCTCAAGCTGACAGCGCAGAGGGAGAGAGGGATGACGGCCCGACCCAAAACGATGACGATTGAGATCGATGAGGAGCTGCACGCGTTCCTGGCGTCCATGGTGAGCGACGCAGGGCCCTACCATTCCGTCAGCGCCTATGTTGAAGACCTGATCCGGCGTGACATGGCAAGTCAGGAAGTGGCGGCCTTTACGCAACTGCAGGTGGAACTTGTCGCTGGGTTCACCGCGCCGGAATCCAGCTACCATCCTTCCTCCGCCGCGGAGGTGATCGCGCGCAATCGCATTTGACGGATCAGCCGTTTTTCGTGCTCCGGGTGCCATCCGTTCCAAGGTTCATCGAACGGCAAAATCCGCCTATGGAACAGTCGTGCGGAGAATAGCAGGTCTAATCTCCGCAAAATCTGCAGTGATTAAACATGATGACGCCGTTGGGTGCGGGTCTGCGCAGATTGCTTGAAGCTGAGCCGCATGTTACAAAACCCAGGACAATAAGCACTCACGTCCGAGGTTTTGTAACGATGCTCACTACGGATCAGGGCCAGCGCGCCCGCATGGTCGACTACATGGAAGCCCATGCGCCAGCCCGTTCAAGGGATCTGGCATCCATCGGCGTGAGCGGAACCACCATCGCGCGAGCGGTGGCAGATGGCGTGGTGGTACGGATCGGACGGGGACTGTACCAGCTTCCCGATAGCGAACCAGACCTGCATGCAGGCCTGATCGACATCGCCAAACTCGCTCCCAAGGCCGTCATCTGCCTGACTTCGGCACTGTCCTTTCATCAGCTGACCGACCAACTCCCAAGGCGGGTGTGGATCGCCATCGGTGCCAAGGATTGGGCGCCAAAGATCGAATACCCCCGCGTCCGCGTCGTGCGTTTCCGTGAACCCTACCTGACCAATGGCGTCGAGACCCACCGCATCCGGGAGGTGGAGGTGCGGGTCTATTCCATCGCCAAGACAATTGCAGATGCATTTCGGAACCCGAAGCTGGTGGACCGGTCGGTTACCATTGAAGCGATGAAGGCCGCCCTGAGCGCTAGGAAGGCAACGGCAGGCCAACTTGCCGCCGCCGCTCACGAGAACGGCGCATGGAACCAGATGCGCCCCTATCTGGAGGCCCTGACATCCAATGGCTAAGCAGCCCAGGGATATCGCGGCATCTGTGCGTCAGCGTCTGCTGAACCTCGCCCGCGCGGAAGGTCAGCTGTTCGATGTCGTCCTGGTGGCTTTCGGTCTCGAACGACTGGTGTACCGGCTGTCGGTCTCCGAGTATCGCAACCGCTTCGTCCTGAAGGGGGGCATGCTCGTCACCTTGTGGACAGCCGACACCGGGCGTTTCACCCGGGACATCGACTTCCTGGCGTTCGGCTCAGATGAAGAGGCCGAACTCAAGACCGCGTTCTCGCAGATCCTCGCCATCGATGGAGGCGATGGGCTGGTCTACGACGTCGCCAGCCTTACCGCCGTCGCTATTCGGGAAGACCAGATCTATGGCGGGATGCGGCTCCGGACTGATGCATATCTCGGGAGCACGCGCATTCCGATCACCGTGGACCTCGGCTTCGGCGATGCCTTGGCCGATCCGAAGTTCGAAATCGAATATGGCTCGCTGCTGGACTTTCCTGCCGCATCGATCCGCGCCTATTCACCGGCCACCGTAATCGCAGAGAAGTTCCAGGCCGTGGTCGCGCTGGGCTTGGCGAGCAGCCGGATGAAGGATCTCTATGATCTCTGGACGCTGCCGAAGTCCGTCAACATCGACATGGACGACCTCGCTGTGGCGATCCGAGGGACCTTCGCTCGACGCGACACGATTGTTCCAGCTGCCTGCCCTGTCGGGCTGTCCGCGGAGTTTTCGACCGATCCGGCGAAGATGATGCAGTGGAAGGCCTACTCGGAGGGCACGGCTCTTGAAGGACGGCCACTTGCGCAGGTCACCGCGGAGATCTGGGAGTGGCTCGAATCCGCATGTAGCGAGGCCGCGTGTTGACCACCTTCCCGGCGATCATCTGGGCCCTCGATGGGGGCCTCGTGTAACGTTGAGTTGTTGTTGAGGTAAACGCGTTTGCTTATACGTGAGCGAAACGCTCAACATTTAAGTCTTTGGTCTTATTCGGGATTTTGGTTGCGGGGGCGGGATTTGGCTTGTGCCGAACTTCTGTTGTTTTGGGCGACCTACAGTATCAACCTGCGGCCTTCAGGTTATGAGGGCTACCCATCCCTCTAAAATAAGCCCGTGATTTCCGTTTGTTAGACGATTTTCGAAGTCGCAACGTCGGCGTCGTGTCGCACGGAGCAGCCGCAAACCATTGGGACGAAACGGGAATCAGACCGCGCTCAGTTCTCGAACTGGTTCACCAAGACCGCCTTCTTCAAATCTCCGCCGCGTGCATTGAACCGTGGCGCGAACCCTTCGATCAAGATCGCTTCGAAGGAGGCGAGCAGCAAGTTCAGATTGCTTTCCCCTTGCGCCTTGAACTCCCACCTTGGCGACAGTCGTCGCGCTTCATCCTTCTCGGTCTTCAGGTTGAACTTGTCGACTTCCATGAAGCCGAACCACGAAAACAGGCTCCAGCCGTTCCGATACACGCCCTGCCGATGCATGTTGAGACGGTCGCCAATCGCCTGACCGCCCGCTGAATCGCGCCGGGTCAATCCTGCCTGGCCGGCATAAACTGGATGCAAGGAGTCGTCGTAGAGTACATAGACCCCTTTCTGACCCCAGAAATTCATCTGGAGCTTCCGTCTGTCAAAGTTCGCAGCAACCTTCCCCTTCCCCATCCAGCCTCCCGGCTGGCCGAGAAGTTCCCGCGCGTTCCATTCGATCAGATCTTTCCGCCAATACAGCCCATAGAACTTGATGAATCCGGAGTCGCCAGCAGGTTCCTCGCGGGTCAGGACCACGTCCTCGTCGTTTTCATCGGGCGCATCGGGTGCAATGTTCATGTCAGGCGATTTCCAAAGGACTTTAACCCAATGGATACCTTGCGTATTCTCCCCTGTCACCCCAGCAGCTTCGCCTCCACCATCGCCATGGCCTTCTGGTGGTCGGGTGACGGGAACAGGTGGCCGTAGCGTTCCATGGTCATCTGGATGGAGGAGTGGCCCGCGAAGGTCATCACCTCCTTGATCGAGAAGCCCTGCTCGATCCACAGCGACACGGCGAAGTGGCGCAGGTCGTGCCAGCGCATCGTGACCTCGACCTTATCCAGCAGCTTGCGGAACCGGGCTTGGGTCTTGGTGTGCTGGAGGATCCCGCCCTGCGGCGCGGGGAAGACGAGGTCGAGGGCGTTCTTCGGGCAGCGCAGTTTCCAGCGGCGCAGGGCGTTCAGCACCATGGGCCCGGCCGGGATGTCACGGAAACCTGCTCGCGATTTCGGCTCGCCCATCTGGTTGTAGGCGTCGGCGCGCTGGCGGATGTGCAGGAAGCCCTTGTCGAAATCCACATCGGTCCAGCGAAGACCCCGCAGTTCGGAGGCGCGCAAGCCGCCCAGCGCCGACACGATCAGATGCGGTTTGAAATCCTCGTCGGCCGCCTCGATGAGGGCGCGGATCGCTTCCTTGGTCGGCACCGGGGCTTTGTGTTCGATCCGGCTGGACTTGATCACCCGCACCCCTTGGGCGGCGTTGGTGAACAACTGGCCATTATCGATGGCGTGGTCGAGCAACAGCTTCAGCACCGACAGCGCGCGCCGGGTCAGATGCTCGGACCGGCCGTTCAGCAGCATGCGGTCGCGGAACTCGTTGACGTGGCGGCGAGTCAGTTGGGCGATCAGCTTGTCCCCGATACCGATGTCGGGCGCGGTGATGTGCAGGCGCACATAATCGCTGTAACCGCGCAGGGTGGACCGCTCCATCCGCCGCCCCGTCTTGCAGCGCACCTCGCAATGGTCGAGCCACGCCTTCGCGGCATCGGCCACTGTCGTGCTGTCGCTGTCGGCCAGGTAGGTGTGGTTGGCGACCAGCGAGCGGACCTTGACCAGATAGACGTCGGCGTCCTTGCGGCGCGGGAACAGCTTTGACCGCCGCTTGCCCGCTTGGTCGGTGAAATCCACCTGCCACCGAACCAGGCCCGAGGGCAGCGTGCGTTTGCGGATCGTGGCCATGATTTCCTCGCTCTAACAATGGGTTGATCCGGTCAGCCTGCGGTGTTGCCATGGGTCTGCCGAGTTGGCGAGGGGAAAGACCGGGCCGGATACCTGTTTTGGACTTTTACTCTGAAACCATCTTGTGCGCCAGTAGTTTTGGAGTTATGGTCCGAAACACCCCGAGGAGACATCTGCGCTGATGGCCAAGCTGAGCGATCTCATCCCCACACTGGCACAGGTTCTGCCAATGCCGGAGCAGACGGTGGCGATGTATGCGCGGCACCTGCGTGAGGCCAAACTGATCTCGTCGGGGGGAAGAGGACCGGGCGCAGCGCAGATGACCGCGACGGACTGCGCGCGGCTGCTGATCGCGATCATGGCGGCCGACCAAGTCAAGGACGCTGCCAGTGCCGTCGAAGCATACTGGCCGCTGGTGATGGAGGAAATCGACACGAAACTTGGGCTGCCAGCCGAAAAGCGTGAGGGCTGGGCCGATCTTCCCGAAGCCATCCTCGACATCCTAATGCCTGATGGGAACGAAGAGCAGAGCTTCGGGGAAACCGTGGCTTCCCTGATTGAAGGGGTTCGTCTCGGCACCCTGACCCAAGCCATGGCGGGAATGCGCGATCCATATCTGCGCGTCGAGATCGAGCGGCGATTTCTGACAGGGAAGATCGCTTTCCAGAACGACAATGCGGGCCTTGGCTACCCACAACTTGCGCTTCTGGCCCAGTTCGAATTGCCGGAAGGTCCCGAGCGGGAGCAAAGGGAACAAGAGGATTTCAGTGTCGGCGGAGATGCCATGATCACCTTCGCCGTCGGCTACAGAACGATCAACGCGCTGGGCGCGCTGATCCGCACCTAGGAGGACAGGACATGCAGGAAGGAATGCGGGCTCGTCCCGCCACGGGAGAGGCTTGCCCGGCGCTGGCCGACGATCTGTTGCGCGGTGCGGACGCCATTGCGCAATTCGTCTTCGGCGACGCGGGGCAGCGACGGAAGGTCTATTACTACGCCAGCGAGGCCAAGGTGAAGCTGCCGGTCTTCCGGATGGGCAATGTCATCTGTGCGCGGAAATCCCGGCTGCTCGGCTGGATCGAGATGCAGGAGGGCGCGCAATGAGCGAGGACTGGCTTCTCGACATCACCACCGACGATCATGTGGTGCTGGGCAATCGCATCCGGGGCTGTCGCGATGTGCTCATGTATGTCGTGCGGCAGTCCCTGCCCGGCACCTCGCCCCACATCGAGGCGCGACAGGCGGTTGCCGCGCTGGACCGGCTGCGGTCGGAATTGGACTGCACGCTCCGGGTCACGACGCCGCGGGACCGCGATCCGCGCCACATCGCCGAGCGGGTCTACTACGGGCCGCAGCGCCTGATCGGCAGCCTGGCCGGGTATGAGGAACGCTGGAACGACGACTTCGCGATGTGGGACCTGGTGGAGGAGGATTGACCATGGAGGACGCGATCCGCCTGACCGACGACACGACCGGCGATGACGCAGGCGGCGCGTTCCCCATGGCCCTGCCCGAGGATCCGACCGACCTGCGCCTGGCGCTTCATCGCAACGGCTATCGCCCGGTGCCGGTGCTTGGCGCGCACGTCGCGATGAAGGCGGCGGGCAAGCGGCCGATGATGAAGGGATGGGAGACGGTCTGCGCCAGCGCCGACGAGGGCGAGATCGCCCGCTGGTCGAAGGCGCAGCGCAACTGCACCAACACCGGTCTTCTCTGCGGCGATCTGGTCGGCGTCGATATCGACGTGCTGGACGTGAACCTTGCCGACCGGCTGCGCGACATGGCCATGGCGATGCTCGGCCCCACGCCGCTCCTGCGCATCGGCAAGGCCCCGAAATGCCTGCTCGCCTTCCGCACCGAGGCACCGTTCGACAAGGTGCAGACCAGCGAATTCCAGATGCCGGACGGCACGGTGGCGCGCGTCGAGGTGCTGGCGACCGGGCAGCAGTTCGTGGCCTTCGGCATCCACCCTGGCACGAAGGCGCCCTATCACTGGCCGGACCGCTCGCCGCTCGATGTGCCGCTGACCGACCTGCCCGTGGTCACCCGCGACACCTGTGCCGCCTTCATCGCCGCCGCCGAGGAAGCCTTGCGCAAGGCAGGCGGCCAGACCAGCGCCGAACGCCGAGACATCGACCGCGAGGGGCGCAAGGTCGCGGGCCTCAAGCCGAAGGAAGCCCCGTCGCACGACCTGATCGCCGAGGCCATCGCCCATATCCCGAACAACGACCTGCCCTATGACGACTGGATCAAGGTGGGTCTCGCCCTCTATGCCGCGCTTGGCCCCGATGGCCGCCCCCTTTGGGAGGCCTGGTCGGCCGAGGCCGCGAAGAATGACCCGACCCACACGGCGCAGAAGTGGGACAGCTTCGCCAGTGTGCGCAATGTCACGGTCGGAACATTGTTCTGGCTGGCCCGGCAGAACGGCTGGCGGGCCGAGAAGCCTCGCCGGGCGCGCACGACCCACCCAAGCCGGGAAGCATCCGAAGATGGCGCGGCCGAGGGCAATCGTCCCCTGATCCGCATCCGCGCAGGCATGATGCCCGAGACCATCGACGAGGCCGAACAGGCGCTGCTCGGGGCCGGGCTGGGCCTCTATCAGCGCGGCAGCATCGTCGTGCGTCCGGCCATGGTGCCGGTGGCGATCTCGGGCGGCCGGCAGATCGACGCGCCACGCCTGATCCACGTCCGGGCGCATCACATGGCCGAGGCCTTTACCAAGGCCGCCTATTGGGAACGCTACGACATGCGCGCCGGGGACTGGATCCCCACCGACTGCTCGCAGCGGCTGGCCGAAACCTATCTGGCGCGCGAGGGCCAGTGGCGCCTGCCGGTCCTGACCGGGATCATCAATGCCCCTACCCTGCGCGAGGATGGATCGATCCTCGACCAGCCCGGCTATGATGCGCAGACGGGCCTCCTGTTCGATCCGCAGGGCGAACGCTTCCCCCTGCTGCCGCGCGAGCCCGACCGCTACACGGCGCTGCGCGCGCTGGCCTTCCTGCGCGACCTGATCGACAGCTTTCCTTTCGTGACACCCGCCGACCGATCCGTGGCGCTGTCGGCCATCCTGACCACTCTGATCCGCCGCTCGCTGCCCACGGCACCCCTGCACGGCTTCAACGCACCCACGGCGGGGACGGGCAAATCCATGCTGGTCGATATCGCCAGCATGATCGCCACCGCCCGACCCGCGCCGGTTATCGCGCAGGGCAAGACCGAGGAGGAGATGGAAAAGCGCCTCGGCGCGGCCCTGATCGCAGGCGACGTGCTGATCGCCATCGACAACTGCGAGGAACCGCTGGGCGGGGAGTTGCTCTGCCAGGCGATGACGCAGACCAGCCTCAAGGTGCGGATCCTCGGCACGTCGCTGAATGCCGAGGTGCCCAGCAACGCGACGATGTTCGCCACCGGCAACAACCTGACCTTCGTGGGCGACATGACCCGCCGCGCCATCCGCGCCACGCTGGATGCCGGGGTGGAGCGGCCCGAGTTGCGCGCCTTCGACCGCGATCCCCTCGCCCTGGTGGCGGCCCGGCGCGGCGACTACGTCACGGCGGGGTTGACCCTCCTGCGCGCCTTCCACCTCGCGGGCCGCCCTGAGCAGAGCGTGCCGCTGGGCTCCTTCACCACTTGGTCGGGCTGGGTGCGCGATGCGCTGATCTGGCTGAGCGAGGCCGATCCTTGCGAGACCATGGAGGGCATGCGCGGCGCGGATCCCAAGCTCGAGGCGCTGACGGCGGCGCTGGAGGAATGGCGATCGGTGATCGGCACCGACCGCGTGACCGTGCGCGAGATCATCGAGCGGGCCGCCGCGCAGCAGACCCAGCTGTTCGGCAAGGCGGAATACGTGAACCCCGAGTTCCGCGAGGCCCTGCTCCGCGTCGCGGGCGAGGGCGGCGCGATCAACGGCACGCGGCTCGGCAAGTGGCTGTCGCAGCATCAGAACCGCGTCGTCGCGGGCCACCGCATCATCGCGGCGGGCACCACCGGCAACCGGGCGCGGTGGCAACTGGACATCGTGACGACCGAGGCAACTGCGGCTCCCGACGGTTCTGATCCGTTCCGGATGGCTGCCAATGCGTGACGTTCTTTCCCGAGTAGCCCGGTTAGGTTGGGTGGGTTGGGTTAGGTGCTCCCCGCCGGGAACAATGTTTGTCACCAAAACTGTCGGTGACGTGGCATGGCCACCGTACCGACACGACGCCACGCGTGATGCGTGTGTGATGACATTTACCAGAACGGGCCGAGATCACCTCACCCATCCCACCCACCCTAACCAGACGGATCGGGAACGGGCGGCAGGGCGCGGGACGGTCCGTGGAATTATCAGAACGGTCGGGATCGCCGGGCGGTTCCTCCCGGGCCAATTCGTATGCGGGGGAGCGCAGCGCATAAGCCTGCCAGCGTCAGGGGGCGGAAATGACTAAACTCGACAGCGCCGAGACCAAGACCGCCTTCGCCGCACGGGTCGGCCTGACCAAGGGGCGCATCTCGCAGCTCGTGGCCGAGGGCCTGCCGGTGCGCCCGGACGGCCAGATCGACGTCGCGGTAGGACTCGCCTGGATCGAGGACAACCTTGAGCCTGCCCGCCGCAACAGGGGCGGTACCGCTGCGACCCCTGCGCGCGTCTCGACCACGCTTGCCGAGGCCAAGCGGCTGCATGAGATCGTCAAGGTCCAGCGGGCCAAGCTGGCCTTCGAGAAGGAACAGGGCCTGCTGGTCGAAACCGCCGCCGCAACTCGCACCGTGTTCGCCCGCGCGCGTGCCGAACGCGACGCGCACATGGCATGGGTGCAGCGCACCGCCCCGCTGCTGGCGGCCGAGGTCGGGGCCGATCCCCGCGCCACCTTTGCCGCAATGGACCGGATGATGCGCGAGCATCTCGAACATCTGGCCGACATGCCGCTGGGGAGTTTTGGCGATGGTGCCTGAGATTGACCTTGCCTGGCGGCGCGGCATCCGCCCGGAACCGCCGATCCCTGTATCGGACTGGGCCGACCGCCACCGCATCCTGCCGCCGACCTCGGCGGAACCGGGCCGCTGGCGCACGGATCGCACTCCATACTTGCGGGCGGTGATGGATGCGCTGTCCACCTCCAGCCCCTATGAACGGGTCGTGCTGATGAAGGGCGCGCAGACCGGCGGCTCCGAGGCCGGGCTGAACTGGCTGGGTTACATCATCCAGAACGCCCCCGGCATCGCCATGCTGGTCATGCCCTCGCTCGACATGGTGCGGCGCAACACCACCGTCCGCATCGACCCGCTGATCGAGGCGACCCCTGCCCTGCGCGATCTGGTGTCGGCCCCGAGGTCACGCGACGCCGGGAACAGCCTGTTCCGCAAATCCTTCCCCGGCGGCCAGTTGGTGATGACCGGCGCCAACAGCGCGGTGGGGCTGCGGTCCACGCCCGTGCGCTACCTGTTCCTGGACGAGGTGGATGGCTATCCCGGCGATGCCGACGGCGAGGGCGATCCGGTTGATCTGGCGATCCAGCGCACGACCACCTTCCGAGGGCGGCGCAAAATCTACATGGTCTCGACGCCCACGCTGAAAGGCCACTCCCGCATCGAAGCTGCGTTCCTCGACAGCGACCAGCGGTATTTCCATGTCCCCTGCCAGCACTGCGGCGACATGGCCCCGATCACTTGGGCGCGCATCCGGTGGCCCGACGGGCAACGCGACGCCGCCTATCTGGTCTGCGAGGCCTGCGGCGGCGTGCATCATGAACACGACAAGCCCCGCCTGCTGGCCGCTGGTGAATGGCGTCCGACCGCACCGGGCGATGGACGCACCGCGGGGTTCCACCTGTCGTCGCTCTACTCGCCGTGGGAAACTTGGGCCGAGATCGCGCAGGAGCATGCCCGCGTGGCCAAGGATCCCGCCCGCCTGCAGGTCTGGGTCAACACCAAGCTGGGCGAGTCCTGGGAGGACCAGGCGGGCGACACCGTCCCTGCCGATCCTCTCATGGCCCGGCGCGAGGACTGGGGCAGCGACCTCGCCCCCGGCGTGGCCGTGCTGACGGCGGGTGTCGATGTTCAGGGCGACCGGATCGAGGTGCAGATCGTCGGCTGGGGCCGCGACGAGGAGGCGTGGGTCACCGACTACCGCGTGCTGTGGGGCGATCCTTCGGGCCCGCGCCTCTGGTCCGATCTCGATGGCGTACTGAACGGCACTTGGGGCGACCTGCCCGTGCGCGCCGTGGCGGTGGATACCGGCGGCCACCACACCAAGATGGCCTATGAGTTCTGCCGCACCCGTCTCGCCCGCCGCGTCTGGGCGATCAAGGGCCGCGGCGGTCCCGGCTTGCCAGTATGGCCCCGCCGCCCCACCCGCACGAACAAGGGCAAGATCCCGCTCTTCATCGTCGGCGTCGATGCCGTGAAGGACGCCGTCTACGCGCGTCTGAAACTGACCCAACCCGGCCCCGGCGCGATCCACTTCCCCCGCCGTCTCGACGCCGACTACTTCCGCCAGCTGACCGCCGAACGCGTCGTCACCCGCTTCGAGAAGGGCCGCCCCATCCGCTCCTGGCAACCCAAGCGCGACGGCGAACGCAACGAGGCACTGGACACCTTCGTCTACGCCCACGCCGCCCTGCATGGGCTAATCAGCATGGGGATGCGGCTGAACGAGGAGGTGGAGAGGGTGAAGACGGCGTCAGCGCGGCAGGACCGCGAGGCGGAGCGGGTGATCCGGTCGGCATGGATGCGGTAGCTTGCAAGGCATTTTCTCAGTGGACGCTTCAGGTCTACAATGGTACCTACAACCAAAATGAACAACCCGGGAAAAGTGGGGCGGGCGGTGCAACATCACAAGACGATCTACTTTTCCGACTTGGCGGGAAATCATCGGGGCCGTCGCGGGCTTACAGTCGCCTTTGGCCCTGACGACGCCGACCTTTTCCAAAGTATAGAGCATCTAAGCAGTGCACGGCTGCGAAAACTCATAGGCGTTGACAGTTTCGATGACCTCGAACGTGCCGCACAGGATGCACGGACAAACATCAACCATTTCTGCAAGATTCGGCTCAGCGAGCATGTAGCGTCCGGTCTCTTGACCGACGAAGGGGCGTTCAAAGACCAGCTCCAGGTAACCTTCGCAGGCGGCCGCCACGATCCGTTGCACAACTGGTTTCCTTATCTTGAAGGGTACTCCCCTGATTTCGTATGGGAAGTTTATAGCCGATACTGCGATGGAGCAGAGCGTGTCCTCGATCCATTCGCTGGATCTGGAACGACGCCAATGACCATCATGGGCCTCGGAAAAACAGGGCTTTTCTCGGATGTAAACCCACTGTGCATCCATGTGATCAAAGCAAAGTCGCTAGCGCGAACCCTCAGTCACGGGAAGCGTTGTGAATACTCCGAGAAGCTCTTGGCGCTCGCAAAGGTTGCCAAGGACAAAACGGCGAGCTACCCGAGGCATGAAAAGTTGGATGGCAGTTACCGTGCGACCTTCGGAAAGAGCGAGTTCTTTTCGCCAGAGCAGTACGAATCCATTCTTCGCGTTCGCAGCATCCTAGATCAAGTGGACATTTCCGCTGTTCGCCAACTCGCTGAGGTAGCAGCGATCCGCAGCCTCATTCCGGCCTCGCGCCTCATTCGCAGAGGCGATCTCCGTTTCAAGCGCGAGGATGAGGAAAGACGCGGAACCGACGACTTCATCGAGGCCTTCGGCTCCTCTCTCGAACTGATCGCGAACGATCTCCATGAATTGAAGCCTTCGAACGGCTCAATCCTTCAGGTGGGGATGAGTGCACTTGAAAATCGATACAACGACGGCCTAGATGCCATCATCACCTCTCCACCGTATCTCAATGGAACAAATTACTTCCGCAACACTAAAGTCGAACTGTGGTTTCTCGGGCACCTCAATTCAAGAGCCGACCTGAGCGCATTTCGAGACCAAGCGATTACGGCAGGCATCAACGATGTTACAAAAGCCAAGTCTAATCGGCGCGATGGTAGGTTTGCGTCTGGGAAGCTCGACCAGATCGTTAGCGAAATCAATGAATGCGCCTACGATCAACGTATACCAGCAATGGTACGCACCTATTTTAACGACATGCATGAGGCGCTCCGTCCCGCCCTCGCCGCGCTACCGGAGCATGGTCGTGTCTGCATTGATATTGGAGACAGCGTCTATGGTGGCGTCCATGTGCCCACTGACCAACTGATCGTTGAGATTGGCGAACGCCTTGGCTTCGAATTGAAGGACGACGTGACGCTTCGCGAACGCATTTCCCGAAGTGGACAAAAACTCCGGCAGTCCCTTCTTGTCCTTGAGAAGCCGTCCAAAGGTCGTGTGGAGCGCATATCCACACGCTCGAAATGGCAGTCATTTAGAACGAGCTTGCCACATCGGGAACCTAGAATGGCCGCGCGCAATTGGGGAAACAAGCTCCACTCACTTTGCTCGTACCAGGGCAAGCTGAAACCTGCCATTGCATCCAGCCTTGTTGATATCTTCGTCGGAGACGGCGGTTCCATGCTGGACCCGTTCTCCGGCGTGGGCACTATTCCGTTTGAGGCATCGTTGCGCGGCGCGACATCGTTCGCGCTCGAGATTAGTCCGTCAGCATTTCGGATCTCCCACGCTAAACTTAGTTCTCCCAGTCGCGCTCAAATTGATGAGGTTCTTGAGAATCTCGAAGCCTTTTTGAGAGACTACCGGGCAAGCGATGCCGAAATCGAGCGCGCATTGCAGATCAAATTCAACAAGAAACTGGATGAGTATTTTCATCCAGACACCTTCAATGAAGTTCTCGGCGCCAGGAAGTTCATGGCGTTAAACACCCGCTCGTCGCCCGCTCTATCCATGGTGCATGCTGCGTTGCAACACATCCTGCATGGAAACAGACCTTACGCTCTCAGCCGACGGTCGCACCCACTGACGCCATATTCTCCAACCGGGCCTTTCGAATATCGGAGCCTAATGGAGCGACTTCGTACCAAGATCGAACGAAGCCTTGAAGTTGACCGCGGAGATAAGTTTCGCGAAGGTCACATCTGGCAGATGGACTCTACCGATCCCTGGCCCGATGAGATCAACGACCTCGATGCGGTCATCACCTCCCCGCCGTTTTTTGATAGCACTCGCTTCTATCTTGGGAATTGGATGCGCCTGTGGTTTTCCGGATGGGAGGTTGAAGACTTCAAAATTCAACCACAGAAGTACATCGATGAACGCCAGAAGACCGGGTTTGATGTCTATGAGCCGATCATTCGACAATCCCGTGAACGACTGAAGCTTGGCGGCTTCATGGTGCTTCACCTAGGAGAAAGCAAAAAGTGCGACATGGCCGAAGAGATTGCGAAGGTTGCGCAGCCATTCTTCAGGACGTTCGACGTGTTTTCGGAGAGTGTCGAGCACTGTGAAAAACACGGCCTCCGAGACAAGGGATCCGTGACAGCCCACCAGTATCTAGTGCTTCAGAGCTAGCTGGCGGCGCTGCCGAGTTGCTTGTCAGCTTGCTCGATGATGCTCTTCGAGATTGATGTCGAGACAGAAAAGAAATCGAACCCTGTCATCTTGAGGATTCGGTTTCTGACCTTGATGATCTCGTCGATGTAAGCGGCGTATTTTGCAAGCAGCTGATCGACGAAGACCTTGTTGTTCAGTGCCTTGAGAGCGTCTGGGTTAATGTGTGCAGGGCCCCGAAGCGTCTCGTAAGGTACGCCCGTACTTATCGCCAAACGCTTCAATTCAGCATCGGAATAGTAGTCACTTGGCCAGCTTCCGGACTTTTGACCGTTGTGAAGTCCACACAGCAGCGTCGCGTTGTCTGTCGTCAACGGCCAAAGGAGTGATACCGGCAGCGTGTGATCCAAATGACCTTCCTTCGGATTGCTGAGATCACATCCACACTTGAAGCATTTGTTGTCGAATCTCTTTCGAACTAGACCGCTATCGATCTTACCTGGTCCAGTGATGTCCAAGTACAAGCGTCTCTTTTGCGCCGCTTCTCGATGCTGGTCCGTTATCCGCGTCTGGTTTTTGATCCCATTATAGACTGTCTTGCAGAGACGACACTCGCCTTGCCTACCTGACTTCCGCGGGGCATGCTTATGGAATGCCTCTAGTGGCTTCAGGGCATTGCAGATAATGCAATATTTGTACTGCATCGCCTCAGCAACATAGTCGTCGATCAGGATTTCGAACGACCCATCCTCAATTTTGCTGTTCGTGGTCGTATTCCAGAGCTCATAGTCGTAAAACTTCTGAGCGTCGCCCATCCGATGCACGTACCCACACGCAGGGCACTGAAGCTCAAAATCTTCACCCAGTGTGTCCTCTCGGACTGCTATGATCTCTTGGCACTCTGGGTTGAAGCACTGAAATACCTTGAAAACGACGTCTCCCATGTCTTTGACATGGGCAGCCCGTACTTGATCGAACTTCTTGACTTCGGTGTATGCCTTGCGCCTCGCCATACCTCTTTCTACTGGCGGCATTCTCCAAACACAATCCGGACGAAAGGGCGTACGGGGGACGGAAAGGCACCGCTCGGGATTCCCAAACATTCCCAATAGCTTGCCTCCCCCCTGCCATGCGACTCTCCCCGCATGCCCAGTCTGCTCCACCGCCTATTCAGCCGCCTCGGCACCCGTACGTTTGACGCTGCGGGGCGCGGTCGGCGTTGGGATGGGGCGCGAACGGTCGATGGGCTGAACACGGCGATCCTCGCGGGGGCGACCACAGCAGCGCGACGGGCGGGATGGTATGCGCGGAACAACCCTTGGGTCGCGGCGGCGGTGGACAGCCTCGTGGGCAATGTCGTCGGGGCCGGGATCAAGCCGCAGTCCACCCATCCTGACCGTGCGGTGCGTGAACGGCTTCAGATGCTGTGGCTGCGCTGGACAGATCATGCCGATCCCGGTGGACTGGCGGATTTCTATGGGCTTCAGGCCATGGCCGTGCGGGCGATGGTTGAGGGCGGCGAGGGCTTCGCGCGGTTGCGTGTGGTGCCGGATGCAGTCACTGTCCCCCTGCACATCGACCTGCTGGACCGGGACCAGGTACCGCTGGACCTGCACCGCGACATCGGTGGTAGCGCACGCATCCGGGCGGGGATCGAATTCAACGGCGCTGGGCAGCGCGCCGCCTACTGGGTGATGCGCGACCGGCCCGGCGATCCGCTGACTTCCCAACGGCTGGAACCGCTGCGCTTGCCTGCCGCCGACTGCCTGCATCTGTTCAAGCCGCTGGCGGCTGGGCAGTTGCGCGGCATCACCTGGCTGGCCCCGGTGCTGCTACGGCTGCATGAGTTGGACCAATTCGAGGATGCGGCGCTGGTCAAGGCCAAGGTCGCTGCGCTGTTCACCGGCTTCATCACCGATCCCGACGGCACGGCAGGCGGGCTTTCCGGCACGAACACCAATGGTGCACTGACCGTGGGCATGGAGCCCGGCAGCCTGATCCCCTTGCCGCCCGGCACCGACATCCGATTTTCCAACCCGACCGAGCACGACGCCTACGCGCCCTTCGTGAAGAACCACCTTCGCGCCGTCGCTGCTGGCATGGGCCTGCCCTATGAACTGGTCTCGGGCGATCTGGAGGGCGTGACCTATTCCTCGATCCGCGCCGGGCTGATCGAGTTTCGCCGCCGCGTCGAGCAGTTGCAGCACAACGTGGTCGTCCATCTGTTCTGCCGCCCGGTCTGGGAACGGTTCGTGCGGCTGGCGGTGCTGTCAGGCGATCTGCCCGCGCGGGACTTCGACCGCGATCCGGCCGCCTATCTCGCCTGCGAATGGCTCCCGCCGAAGTTCGACTATGTCGATCCCAAGAAGGACGTCGAAGCAGAGATCCTCGCCATCAACGCCGGGCTCAAGAGCCGGACGCAGGCGATTTCCGAGCGGGGCTACGACGCCGAACAGGTCGATGCCGAGATTGCCGCCGACACGGCGCGGTCGGATGCGCTGGGGCTGAGCTTCGGCGCGCCGCCTGTCCAGAAGGAGGACATCCCCGATGACTGACACCGTCACCCTGCTGACCCACCGCGCCGACCTGGCCCCAGCCAGCGCCGATCGCGACGCCCGCACCGTCGAGGTGATCTGGTCCACCGGCGCGCCCGTGCGCCGCCGTGACATGGCTGGCCCCTATGTCGAACGCCTCAGCCTTACGCCGGATGCGGTGGACCTGTCGCGGCTGCAGGGGGCCAGCGTGCTGGATGCCCACCGGCAATCCGCCGTCCGCGACGTCCTTGGCAGCGTGCAATCCGCCGCAGTCGATGGTCAACGAGGCACGGCGCTGATCCGCTTCTCGTCCCGCCCAGAGGTTGAACCGATCTGGCAGGACGTGCTGTCAGGCATCCTGCGGCACGTCTCGGTCGGCTATTCGGTCGAGGAATGGTCCGAGACGACGGAGAGCGGCGCGCGGGTGCTGACTGCCATCCACTGGACGCCCCACGAGATTTCCCTGGTGCCGACGCCCGCCGACCCCGGCGCCCACATCCGCATGGAGACCCACATGACCGACACCACCAGCACGCCTGCCCAGCCCGAGACGCAGACCCGCGCCGCGATCAACACCGAGATCCGTTCCATCGCGCGCATCGCCGGGCTGGATCAGTCCTGGATCGACGGCCAGATCGACGCCGCCGCCGATGCCGACAGCGCCCGCCGTGCCGCCTTCGAGACGCTGGCGATCCGCAGCGCGCCGACGATCCGCACCGAACAGGTCCGCGTCGAGATGGGCGACAGCCAGGACGACCCGGCCCTGCGCGCCCGTCAGATGGGCGAGGCTCTCTATGCGCGCATCAACCCGCGCCATGACCTCAGCGAACCGGCCCGCCGCTATGCCTATGCCACGCCGGTGGACATGGCCAAGGAACTGCTGACCCTGCGCGGCGAGTCCACCATGGCGCTGTCGCCCGCAAGCCTTGTCACCCGCGCGCTGCACACGACATCAGACTTCCCGATCATCCTCGGCAACACCGTAGGCCGTGTGCTGCGCGATGCCTATCAGGCCGCGCCTTCGGGAGTTCGCCGCCTTGGCCGCCAGACCTCGGCGCGCGACTTCCGGGCGGTGAACAAGATCATGCTGGGCGAGGCGCCGCTGCTGGAGAAGCTGAACGAGGCGGGCGAGATCAAGGCCGGGACCATGGCCGAGGCGCGCGAGGCCTACAAGATCGAGACCTGGGCGAAGAAGATCGGCATCACTCGGCAGGTGCTTGTGAACGACGACCTCGGCGCCTTCGCAGACCTCGCGCGACGCATGGGCCAGGGCGCGGCCGAGACAGAGGCGCGGATCCTCGTGACCCTCTTGGAGGCGAACAGCGGCAGCGGGCCGACCCTGTCGGACAACAAGGCGCTGTTCCATGTCGATCACGGCAACCGGGCGACGACGGGCGCTGTGATCTCCGACGCCACTCTGTCCGCCGCGCGTCTTGCCCTGCGCACCCAGAAGGGCATCGAGGGCCGCGTGATCCGCGTGACGCCGAAGAACCTGCTGGTGCCGCCTGCGCTGGAGACCGTGGCCGAGAAGTGGCTGGCAACCATCGCGCCTGCCACCGCCGCCGACGTGAACCCGTTTTCGGGAGCCATGTCGCTGGTGGTCGAACCGCGCCTGACCAGCGCCACCCGCTGGTATGTGACGGCAGACCCCGGCGAGATCGACGGCCTCGAGTTCGCCTATCTCTCGGGCAACGAAGGGCCCCAGGTGGAAAGCCGATCGGGCTGGGACGTGGACGGCGTGGAAATCCGGGTGATCCTCGATTTCGGCGCAGGCTTCATCGACCACCGCGGCTGGTTCCAGAATCCCGGGGCATGACGTGGCCGACCTCGCCCAACTGACCGCCTGGCGCGACGCCCTGATGGCCGCCCGCTATCAGGGCATCCGCACCGTCGAATACGACGGCAAGCGGGTGACCTATGCCAGCGATGCGGAAATGGCCGCCGCGCTGGGCGACCTCAACCGCCAGATCACCGGCACCACGGCACGCATCGCCGTGGTCCGCATCCAATCCTCGAAAGGGCTTTGACCATGAAGAACCACATTCAGAAAGGCGACATCATCACCGTGCCCGCTCCTGCAGGCGGCGTCGCCTCTGGCGAAGGGGCGATCATCGGCAACATCTTCGGCATCGCCGCATACTCGGCCGCTGTGGGCGATCCGGTCGAACTGGCCACCACCGGCGTCTATCAGCTGCCGAAAGCCACCGCCGCGGTTCTGACGGTCGGCGCGCGCGTTGCCTGGGACAACACGGCCAAGAACATCAACGTGCCGGGCGCTGGGCGCTTCCCTGTCGGCATCGCGACCGAGGCGGCCGGAAACGGCATCACCAGCGTCGCGGTGCGGCTGGATGGGAACGCGACGGCGGCGGCTTAGCGTCCGACCTGCGCAGCGGCTTGCTCGATCCATGTCGGGAAGTAGAACGAGCCATTGTCCTGCTTCCAGTCGTAGATGCGGAACAGGTTTTCGAGGTTGTCGGCATCCTTCAGCCTCGGGAGCCAGGGAAGCGAGCGCAGCGGAACAGCCTGCACCTCCGTGTATTCGCGCCACTGCCCGTTTGGGCCGACTTCATGAAACCGCACCATCTCGTAGCGCCGGTCGACCGTGTAACCGAGATAGCGAAGCGGGTTCGGTCCCGGCTGCGGCGTTGGTGCCGCGCCGTGATCGCCAGCCAGCAGGGCGCCGAGGAGAGAGTTATGCGGTGGCGCCTGCCGCTCAGTGGCGAGGCCCAGTAGCCCACCGAGTGTAGGCTCCGGACGGGATGCGTAGCCTGCGAGCGCGTTCGAAGGCGGCGATGGTCCGAAGAACCCGGCAAGAGCGTTTGTCGGCTGCCCCGGCTTGAAACCCACATCGTGAATCCGCACGCCGAGTATGCCGTTACCGCGAGCAAGGCTCTTGATGATCTCGTAGCGCACCCATGGGCGTTGCCATGTCTGGCCACCAATCAGGACGCACGTGACCGAACTGCCGTCGAGACCGCCGTTGATCATCCGCTTGATCGCGAGCGGCCCCTGTTTCTTCACCTCTTCCCATAGGCTCTTGTCGTGGAACCGGGCAGCTTTCGTATACCGCCTTGTGATCTGGTCGGAATTGCGGACCACGTTGACGCGTGTGACGTCATCGTAATGGAAGCTGAAGAATACCTTACGGGGCATCGGGGGGCCTCAACGAAAAGAATGCCAGCGCAACGACGACAACTGCGAGGACAGCCGCATGGAACCAGAGCACGGGGGTGGCACCCAACGTGCGGAACCAACTTGAAACCTCACCGGCGAATGGCCGGGCATCGAGGCTGAAGCGGTTGTCAGGGCTCGGCTCCGCCTTTCGCACGTGATTGTAGAGCGCGCGGAACATTCGTTCTTGCCGCAGATAGTATGCGTCCAAGGCCCAGAAGGTCAGGGATGGCAGAAGTCCCGCGGCCATGGCGAGCGCCGGTTCAGCTCCCCTCACGGCCAACAGGAAGACCGCAGCCACGAGCGTGACCGACCAGCCCTTCAGGACAAACGAGTTGCGCGCGTGGCGCTCGACCACGTCCAGGATGAACTCCAGGTGCTTTGGCAGATCGTCCTTGTCAGTCGTCACCGTGAACTCGCCAACCGCCTCCACTTAGGGAATCGGCGTCATTGTATGTCGGACGCACCACGCACACAACATACAGTGCCATCAGACGGCGTGCTCCGCCTCGGCGCAGATCGCGTCCGTGATCCGCCTGAGCAGTGCAGCATGGTCCGCGAGGGCCGTGACATGGCCCCAGTGCACGTCCTCTGGGCTGGCGAAGAAGTGGTCGTCGCTGGCGGCGCGGATGCGGTCGAGGGCCGCGTCAATCTCGGCCTTCCGCGCGATGAAGGCGGCGAGCGCGGCGTCGTTGGTCTTAGGCATGGGGCGGTCTCGGACATGGTGTCCGGGATCAAGACGGCTCCGGTAGGAGCGGATGGCAAGCGCCGTTGGCCACGAACGTCCCGCGAACAAGGCCCCTGTCCCGTGTCGCATGGGTGTTGCACGGAGGAATCGGGTATGTTCGTAAAGGTTTGGAATCTTTGGGGAATGTGTTGCGCTGTGTTGTAACGCAAAAAGCGCCCCGTGGGGCGCCCTTCCCCGGAATAAGCCTTTGATATCTTGGTGTAAAAACTGGTTGCGGGGGCAGGATTTGAACCTGCGGCCTTCAGGTTATGAGCCTGACGAGCTACCGGGCTGCTCCACCCCGCGACAGGTGGTGTCTGATTGGGGGATTTTGTGATCGTTTGGAGGGAGTTTTATGTGTTTCTTTCTAGGTTTGGCGGTGACCTACTCTCCCACGTCTTGAGACGGAGTACCATTGGCGCGACGGCACTTAACGGCCGGGTTCGGGATGGGACCGGGTGTTTTGCTCGTGCTATGACCACCAAACCGAGGAAGAAACACGCCCCACGCATGCAGCTGTCGCTGCATGGCGGCGCTTCATCAGTGTTTTCATTGTTCCAAGATTGCTTTTGATGTCAGACAGCCTTGCTGTTTCTGGATCAAATCAAGCCTATCGGGCAATTAGTACCGGTCAGCTGAACGCATTGCTGCGCTTACACCTCCGGCCTATCGACGTGGTGGTCTTCCACGGCCCTCAAGGGAGACCTTGTTTTGAAGGGGGCTTCCCGCTTAGATGCCTTCAGCGGTTATCCTGTCCGTTCATAGCTACCCAGCACTGCCGTTGGCACGACAACTGGTCCACCAGTGGAACGTTCACCCCGGTCCTCTCGTACTAGGGGCAACTCTTCTCAAGTCTCCTACACCCACGGCAGATAGGGACCGAACTGTCTCACGACGTTCTAAACCCAGCTCACGTACCTCTTTAAATGGCGAACAGCCATACCCTTGGGACCTGCTCCAGCCCCAGGATGAGATGAGCCGACATCGAGGTGCCAAACGATGCCGTCGATATGGACTCTTGGGCATCATCAGCCTGTTATCCCCAGAGTACCTTTTATCCGTTGAGCGATGGCCCTCCCACTTGGGACCACCGGATCACTATGGCCGACTTTCGTCTCTGCTCGACTTGTCAGTCTTGCAGTCAGGCTGGCTTCTGCCATTGCACTCAACGAGCGATTTCCGACCGCTCTGAGCCAACCTTCGCGCGCCTCCGTTACTGTTTGGGAGGCGACCGCCCCAGTCAAACTCCCCACCATGCATGGTCCCGGACCCGGATGACGGGCCGCGGTTAGACATCAAGAGTGCGAAGGGTGGTATCTCAAGGGAGGCTCCACAGAGACTGGCGTCCCTGCTTCGATGCCTACCACCTATCCTGCACATCACAATCCTGATGCCAGTGCAAAGCTGGAGTAAAGGTTCATGGGGTCTTTCCGT